>NZ_JBEGHP010000001.1:0-1143117 GCF_040676255.1 Pseudarthrobacter sp. LMD1-1-1.1
GGTGCCCTGTTCCCTGATCAACGCGTCCAGGGACTCAACCCACTCGGCAGTCTCTTCCGGATCACGATCAGGCAGCTGGTTAGTCAACCCGCTGAGGATATGGGAGGTATCTTCTCCTGCAGCCACGGCAGCCTCTTTTCGTCATTGAATGCATTAGGCAATATTTTCGTATTGCGAGAAAATATTATTGCTAGATGAGATTACTGCCAGCCTGTCGGCCGGTCAACGTGATGGGTGCCACCAGCGCGGGGATTGCCGCGCGCGGCCCCGAAGGAACGCATTGTGACCGGGCTGGGCACCCTGCGGCACTTGACCCGCAGTGACCCGGGTCATACTCTTATTTCACTATTCAATATCTCGTTTCCGCAATGTGGAATAACAGAAACGACGCAGGTCGGCCTCACCACACGGAATACTCCAAAGAATTGAGACCCCTATGCAAACCCCTCCCACGGCGGGCGTTGATGCTGAGCAGGGCGTGACAGTGCCGTCAGCTCCTGCAGCACATCCCGCCGGCAGCGTTGAAGCCCTCTGCGAATCAGCCAGCGCCGCCTCGGGCACGGCCATCAGCCCTTCCCTGTACAACTCCGATCTTGCCCCAACCAAGCGCGCCGGCCGCAGCTGGACCAGCTACAGCATCTTCACCCTTTGGGCGAATGACGTGCACAGCCTGGGCAACTACGCCTTTGCCATTGGACTGTTTGCCTTGGGCCTGGGTGGGTGGCAGATCCTCATGGCGCTCGGCATTGGCGCGGCGCTGCTGTTCGGACTCCTGACGCTTTCCGGATTCATGGGCGTCAAAACCGGTGTTCCCTTTCCGGTCATGAGCCGCATCAGCTTTGGTATCAGGGGAGCGCAGATTGCCAGCCTCCTCCGCGGTGCCGTGGCTGTGGCCTGGTTCGGCATCCAGACGTACCTCGCTTCCGTGGTGTTCCGCGTGATGCTCGTAGCCATGTTTCCTGCGTTGGCAGACGTGGACAAAGACTCCATCCTGGGCCTGTCCACGCTGGGCTGGATGGCATTCGTGACCCTCTGGGTGGTCCAGTTGGTGATCGTCAGCTTCGGGATGGAAATGATCCGCAAGTACGAGGCCTTCGCCGGCCCCGTCATCCTTGCCACCATGGCCGCGATGGCCGTCTGGATCTTCGTGGAAGCAGGAGGAAGCATTGCCTGGTCCTCGGACAAGGCCTTGGAAGGGCCGGAAATGTGGCTCACTATTTTCGCCGGCGGCGCCCTGTGGGTGTCCATCTACGGCACCTTCGTCCTGAACTTCTGCGACTTCACCCGCTCCGCGGTATCCAAGAAGGCTGTAGTGCGCGGCAATTTTTGGGGCATCCCCATCAACATGCTGCTCTTCGGAGCCATTGTGGTGGTGATGGCCGGCGGCCAGTTCAAGATCAACGGCACCATCATCAAGAGCCCGTCGGACATCGTCCAGACCATCCCCAACACGCTGTTCCTGGTCCTGGCCTGCCTTGCCCTGCTGATCCTGACCATCGCTGTGAACCTGATGGCCAACTTCGTGGCCCCCGTCTATGCGCTGACCAACCTGTTCCCCAAGCGGCTCAACTTCCGCAAGGCGGCGATGGTCTCGGCCACGATCGGCCTTCTCATCCTGCCCTGGAACCTCTACAACAACCCACTGGTCATTGTGTACTTCCTCGGCGGCCTCGGTGCGCTGCTCGGCCCGCTGTTCGGCGTCGTCATGGCTGACTACTGGCTGATCCGGCGTGGCATGGTCAACGTGCCGGAACTGTATACGGCGTCCCCGGACGGGGCGTACTTCTACAAAAAGGGCGTCAACCCCAGGGCGATCATCGCCATGGTTCCCGCTGCCGTCCTGGCCCTCCTCATCGCCTTCGTTCCGGGGCTGGCCGCCGCGGCGCCGTTCGCCTGGTTCTTTGCCGCCGGTATCGCCGCGGCGCTCTACTTCTTCATCGCCGACCGCAACCAAAGACTCGTGGACCACGACGGCGAGGCCATCGCCGTCGCCAGCACCCACTGAGCCGCAGGACAAAGGACCTTCCCATGCGCATACTCGTCGCAAACGTCAACACCACCTCGTCGATGACCGACTCGATTGCGTCCTCTGCACGCAGCGTGGCCGCAGCCGGGACGGAAATCGTCGGCATCACCCCGAGGTTTGGCGCGGACTCCTGCGAAGGAAACTTCGAAAGCTACCTGGCTGCCATCGCCGTCATGGATGCCGTCACGTCCTACCCGGAACCGTTCGACGCCGTTATCCAGGCCGGCTACGGCGAACACGGCCGCGAAGGGCTGCAGGAGCTCCTGGACGTGCCGGTGGTGGACATCACGGAGGCCGCCGCCAGCACGGCCATGTTCCTGGGCCACAAATACTCCGTGGTCACCACCCTGGACCGCACGGTTCCCCTCATCGAGGACCGGCTGAAGCTGGCCGGGCTGGACGCCAGGTGCGCCTCAGTCCGGGCCAGCGGCATGGCCGTGCTGGAGCTTGAGGAGGAACCGGACCGCGCCGTGGAAGCCATCATCAACCAGGCCATGCTGGCGGTCACCCAGGACAAGGCCGAGGTCATCGTCCTGGGCTGCGGCGGCATGGCCGGGCTGGACGAACAGATCAGGCAGCGGGCCGGCGTTCCCGTGGTGGACGGTGTGGCCGCCGCGGTGACCATCGCTGAATCACTGGTCAGGATGCGCCTGTCCACCTCCAAGGTGCGGACCTTCGCTGCCCCAAGGCCCAAGACCGTCATAGGCTGGCCACTGAACACGCCGGCCGTGCCGGCACAGCTCTGAGCCAGGAGAACACCGTGAGCACCCCCCAGCAGGTCCGAAGAGTAGCCGTCGTCACCGGGGCCGGATCCGGCATCGGCAGGGAGGTTGCCCGGCAGATGCTGGCCGACGGCTACCGCGTGGCACTTGCCGGCCGCCGGGAGGCGCAGCTGAAGGAAACCGCGGATGGCAGCCCGGACGCGCTGGTGGTGCCGTGCGACGTCACCCGGCCCGACGACGTCGAACGGCTTTTCGAGGCGGCCACGCAACAGTGGGGACGGGTGGACGTGCTGTTCAACAACGCCGGCGTCTTTGGCCCGGCGGCCGGTGTGGACGAAATCAGCCTGGAGGACTGGAACGCAACGCTGGCCGTGAACCTCACGGGATCCATGCTGTGTGCCGCCGCAGCGGTACGGGCCATGAAGGCGCAGGAGCCGCAGGGCGGGCGGATCATCAACAACGGCTCCATCTCCGCGCATTCGCCACGCCCCAGGACTGTGGCCTACACCGTCACCAAGCACGCCATGACCGGCCTGACCAAGAGCATTGAACTGGACGGCCGCGGCTACGGCATCACCTGCGGGCAGATCGACATCGGCAACACGGCCACGGAGATCATGGACACCATCGGCGTCGGCTCCGGGGCGCTGCAGGCGGACGGCAGCCGCAAGGTGGAACCCATGTTCCCGGTGGCGGACGCGGCGCGCGCGGTGCTGATGATGGCCAACATGCCCGCCTCGGCCAGCGTGGGCTCGCTAGTGGTCACCGCCGCGGGCATGCCCTTCATCGGACGCGGGTAGCCACCCCGGGCAGTGCTGCGGGGCCGGCCATAAAGAAGGCCCTAGGATCAGGCCATGACCGCAAACAGGGGACTGGCCCTTTTCCGCTTCTGGTTCGCACTGCTGGGCTTCGTGGCGGTGCTGTTCCAGTTCCTGCACCTGGTCCAGAACGTGCCCGGGGCCAAAGCCGGAAACTACTTCAGCTACTTCACCATCGAGTCTAACATCATCGCCTTCGTGACCCTGGCGACCGCGGGCTGGTACGCGTGGAAAGGCAGCAGCCCGCGGTGGCTCGAGCTGCTCCGCGGCGCCGCCACCGTCTACATGACCATTACCGGGATCACGTACAGCCTGCTGCTCAGTGACGTGGACGTGAACACACCCATCCCGTGGATCAATGTAGTGCTGCACTACACCATCCCCACCGTTATGGTCATCGACTGGCTGGTGGACCTGCCCCGGACCCGGATCCCGGTCCGGACCTCCCTGGTGTGGCTCTCGTTTCCGATGCTCTACCTTGCCTACAGCCTGGTCCGGGGCCCCATCGTGGACTGGTACCCGTACCCATTCCTTGATCCGAGGGCTGCCGGCTACGGCACGGTCGCCGTGATGTCGGTCCTGATCGCGCTCGGCGCTTTTGCTTTTGCCGTGGTGGCGGCGCTGTCCACCCGGCTGCAGAACCGGGTCCCGCATGCAGCGGCGCGCCCGGCCGAGGTGGATCCGGCTGCCCGTTCCATCTGACCCGCGGGTGGGGCCAGGTTAGAGGGGGAGCAGGGCCGAGAGGTCCGCACGCAGGCCGGACGCCGCCACTTTGTGGGCAGCGACCGCGTCCGCCCACGCCATCCGGCCGGTGACCATGGCAAGCCAGGTGGCGGCGTCGCACTCAATGACGTTGGGTGGGGTCCCGCGCGTATGCCGTGGGCCTTCCACGCACTGGGTGACGCCAAAGGGCGGAACCCGCACTTCGACCGAGTTGCCCGGCGCCCGCGCCGTCAACTCCTCCAGGGAGTACCGCACGGCAGTGGCCAGGACGGTCCGAGGCAGGGGAGTGCCCGACGGCGGCTGCGCAGCTTCCAGCCATGCCTTCAGCGCTGCCTTGCCTTCCTGGACGTCAATACGACGGCGGGCTACGGCCATGCTCTCAGTCTTCCTTTCGCGTCGGGTGGAGACGGGTGTCAGTCCAGGAGTGCCGAAACCGCCGGCCCCAACCGGATCTTGCCGACCGGCCGGCCGCCGCCCAGCACGGGTTCCACCACCTTCTCCAAGGCGCTGGCAACCCCCGGGATCTCGACCGCGCCGGCAGCGGCAAGCAAGGTCAGGGCCACCAGCGAGGTTGCCCGGATGTTCCCGTCCAGGATTTTCACGGCGACCGAGACCCCCTGGGGCGTGGCCATTGCGAGCACACCCTCGGCCCCGATCTTGGCGATGATCTCCAGCTCGTCCATGACCACGGTGTTGGCTTCGCCGCGGCCCTGGACGGCCCACGGATAATCGAGCATCGACGTGGCGATCGTTGCGGCCCTGGCGCTGTAGCTGTGGTCGCCCGGGGCCTTGGCGAGCTGTGAGTATGCCTGGGCCAGGCCCTTGAGGGAAACGGCCGCTACGGGGGCGCCGCAGCCGTCAATCCCAAGATGGGCGATCTTCCCGCCGGTGTATTCCTCGATGACGCTGCGGACCCGCTGCTGCAGGGGGTGGTTGGGCTCCAGGTAGCTGTGCGTATCCCACCCGTTCTCCGTGCAGGCCCAAAGGAAAGCGGCGTGCTTTCCCGAACAGTTGTAGGCCAGCCGCGACTTTCCCTTCTCGGAGCGCACCAGCCAGTTCCGGGCCGTTTCGTCCTGCGGCCACGCTTCCGGGCACTGCAGCTGGTCTTCGCGGACACCGGCCGCCTTGAGCATTCCAGCCACCACGTCCATGTGGTCCAGGGACCCGGTGTGGCTTCCGCACGCGATGGCCACCTGGGCGCCACGCAGCGGAACGCCGGACTGCATGGACGCCAGCGCCTGGAACGGTTTCAGGGCGGACCGGGCGTAGATGGGCGTATTGATGTCGCCCAGCTCGGTCACCACCGCGCCGTCGGCGGACAGGAGGACGGCGGAACCGATGTGCCGCGACTCCACAAAGCCGCTGCGTTCAATCACAGCCAGTTCGACGGCGGAGTCCACGGTAAAGGTTGCGTGCGGATTGTGCGGCATACGGCCAGTCTATGGGCCAGCCCCTGCCGAACCGTGGTCATCTACGTGGGAGTGGCCATCTACTGAACAGTGGCCATCTACTGAACGGTGACCTTCTACTGAACCGTGACCATTACCGACTGCCAGCCGGAGGCGCCATCGGGGACCGGATCGGCACGCTTGTCCGTCTGGACCTCCCCGGTGCCGTCGGTGGCGCGGACCTTGATGTAGTGCGGGCCCGGCGTGGCATCCCACTCGTAGGACCACTGGCGCCAGGTGACGGTGGAAGCCTCGGTGGAAAGCGTGGCTTCCGCCCAGTCGCCGTTATCGATCTGGATTTCCACCTTGGCGATGCCGCGCGTCTGGGCCCAGGCGGTACCACCCACGGCCACCTTCCCGGCCGGCACTTTGGCGAAGGACTTGGGCACATCCACGCGGGCCATGGTCTTGATGGGACCCCGTTCGGACCAGCCACGCTCGGTCCAGTAGGCCTTGTTGTCCGCGAAACGGGTGACCTCCAGGTCCACCACCCACTTGGTGGCGGAGACGAAGCCGTAGAGCCCGGGAACCACCATCCGCACCGGGTAGCCGTGCTCCAGCGGCAGCGGTTCGCCGTTCATGCCGATAGCCAGCATGGCGTCCCTGTCATCCTGCAGGACCTCCAGGGGAGTGGAGGCGCTGAAACCGTCGATGGACTTTGACAGCACCATGTCCGCACCGTCCTTGGGCTTGGCGCGGGCAAGGACCTCGCGGATGGGAAGTCCCAGCCATTTGGCGTTGCCGGCGAGGTTGCCGCCCACCGGGTTGGACACGCAGGTGAGGGTCACATGGGATTCGATCAGCTGTGCGTCCAGCAGGTCCTTGAAGGTGAGCGTGATCTCCTGCTCCACGAGGCCGTGCACGCGCAGTTGCCAGTCATCAATGTTGATTTCCGGGACGCTCAGGGCCGTATCGATGCGGTAAAAGTCGTTGTTGGGTGTCAGCCACGGGGTGACGCCCGGGACCGGGGACTGGACCCCGGCCGGTACGGGGGACGCCGCCTTTGCCGGCGCCGGCAGCGTGAGCGCTTCGCGTGCCTTGGCGACGTTGCTGCGGGCGGCACCCAGGAGCCTCCCGCCGGTGGCGGCGATACCGGCGGCCACCGCGGTAACCCCGGCAGTGGCAAAGAAGCGCCTGCGGTTGGTGCCCGCACCCTGCTGCGGGGCGTCGTCGTCGTCCGCCTGGTCCGCCGGCGCTTCAGGCCACGTCTTCAGCCCCCACAGCGGCACCATGAGCCGGCGCAGGACCGCCAGGCCGGCAACAGTTCCCAGAATGGACGGGATGGCGTCCGCGCCGCTGACGCCGGAGCGGGTCACCACGCAGGCCACGATCACGGCCCCCATGAACAGGACCCCCAGGACTCCCAGAGCCCACTTCCGGTAGGCCACCACGCCCAGGATGCAGGCCAGCACAGCGATGGTCAGGCCCATGCCCACGAACAGGGCGGCCTTGTCATTGGTCCCAAAGGTGGCGATCGCAAAGTCCTTCATCCACGGCGGGGTGAAGTCGATGAACGTCGAGCCCAAGGCAAACAGGGGCGTTGCCCGGGCGGTGAAGAATGCGCCGATCAGCTCCGCAACGGCAAGTACGACGGCGGCCGCCACCACGCCTGCCAGTGCGGCCAGAGGGGCGGGGCCCGTAATCCGGTTTCGAAGCTTTGTCATGTGTATGGTTCGGAGCGGCGGGCGGCACGGATTGACCGGGCGGGCAAGGACACAGCTTAGGAGCGGAAAGGGTGCACAAAGTACCCTTGGACACTGTGAAGGTACTCGTCATTGGCCCCGGAGGCCGCGAACACGCCATTGTCCGCTCCCTGCTTGCCGACCCCAACGTGTCCGAAGTCCACGCGGCGCCCGGCAATGCCGGGATCAGCAAGCTGGTCCCCACATACAACATCAACGGCAACGATCCCGATGCGGTTGCGGAACTGGCCACCCGGCTCGCCGTGGACCTGGTGGTGGTGGGCCCCGAGGCTCCACTGGCTGCGGGTGTCTCCGACGCCGTTCGTGAAGCCGGTATCCCCGTCTTCGGACCCAGCAAGGCTGCCGCCCAGCTGGAGGCCTCCAAGGCCTTCGCCAAAGAGGTCATGGCGGAGGCCGGCGTCCCCACTGCCATGGCCCTTGTGGCCACCAACGCCGAGGAAGCAGCGTCCGCCCTGGACACCTTTGGTGCCCCGTACGTGGTGAAGGACGACGGCCTGGCTGCCGGCAAGGGCGTAGTGGTCACCAGGAACCGTGACGAAGCCCTGGCCCACGCCCAGTCCTGCTTCGACGCCGGCGGCTCCGTGGTCATCGAGGAATTCCTGGACGGCCCCGAGGTTTCCCTCTTTGTCCTCTGCGACGGTCAGAACACCGTGGCGCTCTCGCCCGCCCAGGATTTTAAGCGCATCTTCGACAACGATGAAGGGCCCAACACCGGCGGCATGGGTGCCTATACCCCGCTCGAGTGGGCCCCCGAGGGCCTGGTGCAGGAAGTCCTCGAAAGGGTAGCCCAGCCCACGGTCAATGAAATGGCCCGCCGCGGAACCCCCTTCGTTGGCGTCCTGTTCGTCGGCCTGGCCCTCACCTCCCGTGGTACCCGGGTGATCGAATTCAACGTCCGTTTCGGTGACCCCGAGACGCAGGCGGTCCTCGCCCGGCTCAAGACCCCCCTCGGTGCGCTGCTGATGGCGGCGGCCAAGGGCGAACTGGACAAGGCAGAAGAGCTGCGGTGGGCCAAGGAAACCGCCGTCGCCGTCGTCATTGCCTCCGAGAACTACCCGGACAAGCCCCGCACGGGCGACCGCATCCGCGGGCTCAAGAAGGTGGAAGCCCTGGACGGCGTGCACGTCATCCACGCCGGAACCGCCCTGGACGGGGACGGCAAGGTGGTTTCGGCCGGCGGCCGCGTCCTGGCGGTCGTCGCCCTGGGCAGCGACCTGGTGGAGGCGCGCGAACGGGCGTACGACGGCGTGGAGCTGGTTCAGCTGGAAGGCTCGCAGTTCCGCAGCGACATCGCCCGCAAGGCCGCCCGCGGCGAAATCAAGGTGCCCTACGGCGCCACGGGCTCCATGCCCATCGTGAAAGCAAAGGCCTGACATGACTACTCCCGAGAACCGCGGCTACGCCACCGACACCTTGGACCTGCCCGGCTGGAAGCACATCTATTCCGGCAAGGTCCGCGACCTCTACGAGCCCGCCGACGAAGCCGTCCTTCAGCGGTTTGGGCAGGACTGCGTGCTGGTGGTGGCCAGCGACCGCATCAGCGCCTACGACCACGTGCTGTCCAGCGAAATCCCCGACAAGGGCCGCATCCTTACCCAGCTCAGCCTCTGGTGGTTCGACCAGCTGGGCGTTGAACACCACGTGCTAGGCTCCACCGTTGAGGACGGTGTTCCGGCCGAGGTTGAAGGCCGGGCCATGATCTGCAAGAAGCTGGACATGTTCCCGGTGGAGTGCATTGCCCGCGGCTACCTCACCGGTTCCGGTCTTGTGGAATACAAGGCGTCCGGAACGGTGTGCAACATCCCGTTGCCGGAGGGGCTGGTGGACGGATCCCGGCTGGAGCACGCGATCTTCACCCCGTCGGCCAAGGCACTGATCGGCGAGCACGACGAGAACATCACCTACGACGCCGTGGTGGCCCTGGTGGGGGACGACATCGCCGGCCGCCTCAGCGAGCTGACCCTGAAGATCTACACGACGGCGGAAAAGATCGCCCGGGAGCGCGGCATCATCCTGGCGGACACCAAGGTGGAATTCGGGTACGACGCCGTCTCGGGCTCGATCACCCTGGGTGACGAGGTGCTGACCCCCGATTCCTCGCGCTTCTGGGACGCAGCCACCTACAAGCCGGGACAGGCCCAGCCGTCCTACGACAAGCAGTACGTGCGTGACTGGCTGACCTCGGCCGAATCCGGCTGGGACAAGTCATCCGACACCCCGCCGCCGGCCCTTCCGGCAGACGTGGTGGACCGTACCCGCAGCCGGTACGTCGAGGCGTACGAGAAGATCACCGGAAAGACCTTTTCCTAGGAAGTAACCAAAAGCCAGGTGAGCCCGCCGTCCGTGGGCTTGCCTGGCTTTTGAGTTAATTGGTCTTTCGGTTGACTGGCCTTCTGGCTTGCGGGCCCTGTGGTCAGCTGGCTTTTGAGGACGCGGCCGCGCGTTTCTGCGCCAGCTTGATTTCAAGGATGGCGTCCAGCGCCTGCTGCACCCGGTCCTGCGCACCGGCTGTAGCGAAGGCTTTCCGGGCTTCTTCCAGATGCACGAGTGCCTCATCGAGTTCTCCGGATGCTTTGAGTGACTTGCCCAGGAGGAGCGAAACTTCACCCGCGGTGTGTTTGGCGAGCTCTGCACGCTCCGCGTGGATTTCGCGGAGTTTTTCGACGGCGGCGACAATGTCCCCCGTCAAATAGAGCCATCGTGCGCGGATGAAGGCGACTTCGAGCTCGTCGCTCTTGGTGCCGTTGACAATGGAGAACGCCAGCTCCGCGCGCTCGATCGCAGCCAGCGTTTCCGGCTCGACGATGCCTGAGGAAAGCCTGACTGCCGCAGACGCCTTGTTGAACCGCGCCCACAACTCAATGTCATTGGCGGGGGAGAGCAGGCGGGCCGCCCGCTCGTGGTGCTTCACGCCCTCGGTGTAGTCGTGGCGCATGAACGCCACATTGCCGACCACCCAAGCGACTTCTCCGGCCAGTTGCGTCATGGCGTCTTCATCGACTTGTCCAAGCAGATCCTGACAGTACTTCCAGGCATCGTCGAGGCGGCCACTTTCGGCCAAGGCACCAATCAGTGCCCTGTATGCGCCGACAGTGATTATTGAGCCCTTGGACAATTGCTGCGCGACCGCTACGGCATCAGTGGCGAGATCGACGGCTGTTGTCAGCTGGCCCTGGCGCTGGTACACCACAGCCAGCATTTGGCGGGCACGCGCCCCCAGCCCCGCGGACTCCCGTGCCATCGGGTGTTCCAGAAGCCTCTCGGTCAACTGCCGGCACTCGAGCAGATCTCCATGTTTCAGCAGGCACTCCGCCTGCATGTAGCTCATGTTCCACCAGGCGCTCGTGTTCCTGCCTTCGAGTGCTATTTGGGCGGCGGAGGCCGCATGACTGGCCGCCAAGGGGTAATCCCTGAGGTCCCAGGCCTGGCGGGCATACAGGCCCGCGAGAACATATTCAGCGTCGCTGACGGAGATGGGTTGGCTCCACGCTTCCAGGGCCTTCGGCGCCAATTCGAGCCTCCGGGCTAATTCCTCAATGACCTCGGCCGTTGGCTCACGACGCCCGGTTTCGAGTAGGGAGATGTAGCTGGGTGAATAAAGGTCTTTGCCCAGCTCAGCCTGGGTCATGCCCCGCTCGAGCCGCTCCGCCCTGAGCTTTTCCCCGAATCCATTGCCCACGGGACTCCTCCTCTTCCGGACTTCGTGCACGGGGGCTTGACAGCCCCTGTGGAAAACATTTTACAATGTGTGTCAACAAGGACAGTGCTGGCTTTGTAACGAATCCGACTCGTATTGAGGAACTTATATGTTGAAGAAGATTGCAGCGGCAGCCGTTCTGGCTGGTGCCTTGGCATTTTCGGCGGCCGCCCCGGCCGTTCTGGCGGCAGGTTCCCTTGCCGACTCCGAGCATGTAGCTGTAGCCACCGGCAACTGGCCTGATCCTGTTTCCGGCAAGGTGAAGAACGACAAGAAGAGCACCACCACCACCGACACAAGCTACGTCACCTACACCGGCAACTGGCCTGACCCCGTCTAAATAGCTTCCTCACAAAAGGAGGCGAAGGCGGCCCCGGAGCAACAGCTCCGGGGCCGTTCCTTTTAAGTGCCGGTGACACTCGCTGGGGGATTTGCCGTAACCACATCGAGATATAGAAAAGAGGGCCTCCGCATGGAGACCCTCTTTTCGTTATGGTCGGGATGACAGGATTTGAACCTGCGACCTCTTCGTCCCGAACGAAGCGCGCTACCAAGCTGCGCTACATCCCGATCCGCTGCAAAAGCAACTTTACAAGGATAGCCGATCGAGGGTCCCGATGCGAAATCCGGACGCCGGGCACCCGCGGGAACCCTAAACCAGCGAATCCTTCCACGCCCCGTGCAGGTCAGCGAACCGGCCGCCCCCGCCAATGAGTTCTTCGGGCGTGCCGTCCTCCACGATCCGGCCGTCGTGGACCACCAGGACCCGGTCCGCCGTCTCCACTGTGGAAAGGCGGTGGGCGATGATGAGCGCAGTCCTCCGCGCTGCCTCCGTGCCGGCCAGCAGCCTGGCCAGTCCGGCCTGCACCAGGCGTTCGGAGGGGATGTCCAGCGAGGAGGTGGCTTCATCCAGGATCAGCACCGCCGGCCGCGCCAGGAATGCCCTGGCAAAGCTGATCAGCTGGCGCTGGCCAGAGGAGACCCTGCCGCCGCGCTTGTTGACGTCCGTGTCGTAGCCTTCCGGAAGTTCCAGGATGAACTCGTGTGCTCCCACTGCCCTGGCAGCCTCTTCGATTTCAGCGCGTGACGCCTCCGGCCTGCCCAAAGCGATGTTGTCCGCCACGGAACCGCTGAAGAGGAACGCTTCCTGGGTAACCATGACAATGTTCCGGCGGAGGTCGGACGTGGCCAGGTCCCGGAGATCCACACCATCCAGGGTGAGCGTGCCGGAGGTGACGTCATAGAACCGGGCGATGAGTTTGGCGAGGGTCGATTTCCCGGCACCCGTCTGGCCCACCAGCGCCACGGTCTGACCGGCGGGGATGTGCAGGTCCAGGGTGGGCACCACCACGGGGCCGTCGCCATAGCGGAACTCGACGTCGTTGAAGTCGATACGCCCGGTGGCGCTGGGCAGGGCAACCGGGTTTTTGGGCGGCCGGACCGTCGGCACCTCTTCGAGGAGTCCGGAGACCTTCTCCAGGGCCGCCTGCGCGCTCTGGAACGAGTTGTAGAACATGGCCATCTGGTCCACGGGCTGGAAGAACCGCTTGGTGGACAGGATGAGGGCCAGGAGCACGCCCACGGCAAGGCCGCCGCCCAGCACGCGGAACCCGCCGAAGAGCAGGACGACGGCGACGCAGACGTTGCCGATCAGCACCAGGCCGGGCTGGAAGATGCCGTTGAGGTTGATGGAGCGGACGGTCACCAGCCGGTAGTCCTCTGCCAGTTTCCCGTAGCGCTCCGAGTTCTCCTTCTCCTTGCGGAAGGCCTTCACGGCGCGGATGCCGGTCATGGTTTCCACGAAATGCACGATCAGCCGGGCAGAGACCACGCGTGATTCCCGGAAGGCGATCTGCGAGTGCTTCTGGTACCAGCGCGACAGGAAGAACATGGGCACGCCGGCGGCCACCACCAGCAGCCCGCTCCGCCAGTCCAGCGCAAAGATGGTGGCGGCGGTGAAGGCCATGAACAATATTCCGGAGGCCAGCGAGCTGACGCCCGAGTCAAGGAGCTCCCGCAGCGCCTCCAGGTCAGAGGTCTGGCGCGCGATGATGCGGCCGGAGGTGTACTTTTCGTGGAACTCCAGGCTGAGCCGCTGGGTGTGGCGGAACACGCGGACCCGGAGGTCCAGCAGCATGGCCTGGCTGAGCCGCGCGGTGGAGGTGACGTACAGGGCGGTCAGTCCCGCCGTCGCGACCGCTGCCAGCAGGTAAGCGACTCCGGTGAACACCAGCGGGAGGTTGTTGCCGGCCTGGAGGGCGGGGAGGGCGTGGTCGATGCCGAAGGCGATCAGGGCAGGACCCGCCACCCGCGCGGCCTGGGAAAGCACCACCATGGCAATCGTCAGCCAGAACCGTACCCGCACGGGACGGATCAGCGACCCCAGCAAGGCGAGCGACCGGCGTCGTACTGCCCGGCTCTCCGCCTTGGTGAGGTGGGCGTTGTCTTCGTTGGCTGTGCCGAACGATGCGGTTGTCATCGGGTCACTTCCTCAGCCTGGTCCTCAAGTGCCGACAGTTCGGTGTCCAGGTCCCGCGGCTCCCGGTCCAGGCTGGCGATGACGTAGCGGTAGTGCTGGTTGCGGCCCAGCAGTTCGGCGTGCGTTCCCACCGCGGCGATGCGCCCGTTTTCCAGCAGCGCCACACGGTCAGCGAGGGCCACCGTGGACGGCCGGTGGGCCACGATGAGAGTGGTGGTGTCCGCCAAAACCTCCCGGAGGCGTGCCTCGACCAGTTCCTCAGTGTGGACATCCAGGGCGGACAGGGGATCATCCAGCACCAGGACGCGCGGACGGGCGGCGATGGCCCGGGCCAGGGCGATGCGCTGCCGCTGGCCGCCGGACAGGCTCAGGCCCTCCTCGCCGATCAGGGTGTCCACGCCCTGGGGCAGTGAGTAGGCGAAGTGGGCCTGCGCCACGTCGAGGGCCTCGTCCAGGACCTCCTCGGAGCGGACGGGCGCGCCGAGCAGGACGTTGTCCCGCACCGAGTTGGAGAAGAGCGTAGTGTCCTCGAAGGCCACCCCCACAATCCTGCGCAGTTCCTCCACCTCGAAGTCCCTGATGTCCACGCCGTCGATGCTGATGGCCCCGCTGGTGACGTCGTACAGGCGCGGCACCAGCTGGATCAGCGCACTTTTGCCGCTGCCCGTGATGCCAACCAGGGCCATGGTTTCCCCGGGCCTGACGTCGAGGTTGATGTCCTTGAGGATCGGCTTGTCCGGGGCATCCTCGAAAGCGAAGGTGGCGTTGGTGAAGTGGAGCGCACCGGCCAGTTCCCCTGGCCGCCGGGGCTCCGCGGGACTGGTGATGGTGTTCCGGGTGTCCATCACTTCGTAGTGTCGGTCGACGGCGGTCTTGGCGGTAAGTGCCATGGCCAGCAGCATGCCGGAGAACTCCACGGGGGAGGCGATGACTGCCGCAGTGGCGAAGAAGGCTACCAGGGAGCCGATGCTCAATTCGCCGCTGGCGCACAGCATGACACCTACCACCAGGCCGGCACCCAGCGCCAGCTCGGGAAGCAAGGTGACCACCAGGGTGAACGTTGCCTGGTGGCGTGCCTTCTCAATCTCCGTCTGCCGCAGTTCCTCAGCCTGCTCGTTGAAATTCTCCAGGGCTTCGCGGCTCCGCCCAAACGCCTTGAGCACGCGGATGCCGTGGACGGATTCCTCCACCGTGGTGGCAAGGTCGCCGGCCTGGTCCTGGCTGCGTCTGGCAACCTTGCTGAACCGGGTGCGGAACCGGAAGCTGTTGATGATGATGGGAACGGCGGCGGCAAGGAAGATCAGGGCCAGCTGCCAGCTCATTGCGAACATGGCCACGATGCCGATGACCACGGTAAGGGTGGTGACCACCAGCATGATGGCACCGAAGGCCATCCACCGCCGGAGGAAGTTCAGGTCGGTCATGGCCCGGGACAGCAGCTGCCCGGAGCCCCAGCGGTCGTGGAAGGAGACGGTCAGTTCCTGGAGATGGTCATAGAGCGACACCCGCATCCGCGTTTCCACGGTGGTGGCGGGGTTGATCACGAACTGCCGGCGCAGGGCCACCAGTCCCGCCTCGGCGACGCCCAGTACCAGGATGACGCCTGCAGAGGTCCAGACTGCCTCCGCCGAACCCCCGGGCTGCAGGGCAGTGTTGACCAGGACCCGCAGCACCTGGGGGATGGTCAAGGCCACCACGCTGGCCAGGAGTGCGCAGAGGAGGCCGAGCAAAAGCCTGGGGATAATCGGCCGGACGTGCGGATAAAGACGGCTGATGGATCGGAAAAAGGGAGTCTGCTTGGCCATGCCCGCTTCTCAAGCTCTAAAACGAATGTAGTTTCCTCTAGCAACAACCCTAAGCCATGGAGTGAGACGATTCACAGGGATGCCGCGGCCCGCTGGCGGCTTCCCCATCTATTGCACTCTGTAATGCGAAGGTCAGCTGGGGGAGGTCAGGGTCAGCAGGACGGCTTCCGGCTTGCAGGCAATCCTGACGGGGGCGAAACGTGAGGTGCCGATCCCGCCCGAGACGTTGACCGGCGTCGTGCTTCCGTTGCTTGACCAGTCGTTGAGGCCCTTGGCGCGCCAGGTGGGAATGTCGCAGTTGGCGATGATGGCGCCGTAACCGGGGATGCACAGCTGGCCGCCGTGCGTGTGGCCGGCCAGCAGCAGGTCTGCGCCGTCTTCCGTAAAGTGGTCCAGCACCCGCTGGTACGGCGCATGGATGACCGCAATCCGGAGGTGGTCATTCGAATCCTGGTTGACCGTTCCCCGAGGCCAGCCGGCATACCTTTCCCGCTTCAGGTGCGGATCATCGACGCCGGAGAAATCGAAGCGCATGCCGTTGAGGACAACCGACTGGTGGCGGTTGGTCAGGTCCACCCAGCCACTCATGCCGAACCCTGAACGCAGGCGCGGCCAGTCCAGGGCAACCGGCTTGGGCTTCACCTTGGACGGTCCCAGCAGGTAGGACGCGGGATTCTTCGGGCTGGGTGCGAAGTAGTCGTTGGAACCCGGGACGAAGACGCCGGGGAACCGCAGCAGCGGCTTCAGGGCATCCAGCAGCGGGTCCACAGCCTTGACGTGGCTGAGGTTGTCGCCTGTATTCACCACCAGGTCCGGCCGGAGGTCGGCCAGGGAACCAAGCCAGTCAGCCTTCTTCTTCTGCCCGGGCACGAAGTGGATGTCGCTCAGGTGCAGGATCCGGAAAGGGGCCCTGCCGGGCGGGAGGATGGCCAGGGTTTCCTCGCGGAGGACGAACTGGTTCTTCTCCCACAGGCCGTACCCGAAAGCGGCCATTCCGGCCGCTGCCCCGGCTCCGGCAGTGACGGCAAAGCCGCGCCCGATTGAACGGGCGCGGCTTGCCAGGCTATCGATATTCATGCGTGTTTAGCCGTTTCCCTTGCCGTTGCCGTTGCCGTTGTTGCTGGGGGCCGGTGCCGGCGCCTGGGTGGCGGGAGCCTGGGGTGCCTGCGTTGACGGGGCCGGGGCTTGGGTAGCCTGCGGCGCAGTGGTGGCGGGGGTGGTGTTCCGGGTGGTGCCGTTGATCATGTTGCTCGGAGGCGCGGGGAACGGGTTGGTCCCGTACGCCGGAGCGATCTTGGTCATGAAGTTGGAGAACATCGGCCCAGCGATCATGTAACCGTCGATGCCCGGGTAGAACTTGCCGTTGACGGTGATGTTCTGTCCCGCGCGGCTCTGACCGCCCAGGGGGTCACCGAACCAGGCGGCAGTGGCCAGGCCGGTGGTATGGCCGACAACCCAGGTGGAACCGTTGTTGTTGGAGGTACCGGTCTTGGCGCCGATGGGGAAGCTGGTCTTGGTCGAAAGGCGCGGCCGGATCAGGGAGCCGGAGCCCTGGTTCATGACTTCCTGCAGCGCGTAGTTCACGCCGCGGGCAACCTCGGGCTTGACGGCATCGCGGCAGCTGCTGGACTGCGCCGGGAGCTGCTTGCCGGTGGCGTCCACAACCGAGGTGATGGCGATGGGCTCGCAGTACTTGCCGTCATTTGCAAACGTGGCGAATGCACTGGCCATGGTGAGCGGTGACGTCTGGGTGGAACCGAGCAGGTTGCCCAGCGTCATCATGTCCACCTTCGGGTGCGGTTCGCTGCCGTCTGCCGAGGGCAGTCCGCTGTGCAGGCCCACGGCGTCGACGATCTTCTGGATGCCGCAGAAGTCCAGCTGCGCTGCCGACGCGAACGTCACGGTGTTGATGGAGTTGTAGAGGCCCTCAAGGACGGTGAGCGGGCGGTACCACTGCGGCTCAGCGTTCTGGAGGTCGTCCGCAGCGCCCAAGGACTTCTGCGCCGTGTTGTACGCGCCGTTGACCTTGCCGCAGGTGTTCTTCCACGGGTAGTTGAGCGGATAGACCCGCTGGGCTGCGTTGACCACGGTGTTCATGGTCTTCCCCTCATTGAGCCACTCAGCAAAGGTGAAGGGCTTCATGGTGGATCCGGGCTGGAAACCGCCCACGCCGTTGAGGTCGTTGCCGTCCTTGTCCAGCTTGTCCACATTGAAGTTCAACTGGGAATCAAAGCCCTGGCCGGGCAGGAACGTGGTGTTCTGGGCCATCGAGACGATCTTGCCAGTACCCGGCTGCACAGACACCATCGAGGAGCCCCACTTATCGGGGTTGGCCCCGGTGGCGGCGTTGACCTGCTCCTGGGCCGTGGCCTGGGCGTTGGGGTCAAGGGTGGTGGTGATGGTCAGGCCGCCGCCGTAGATCAGGCGCTGGCGTTCCTTGACGTCCGCTCCGTACGCCGGGTTGTTCTCCAGCAGGTGCAGGATGTAGTCGCAGAAGTACGGGGCGGACGCGGCGTAAGCGCAGCCCTGCTTCGGCTGGGTCACCTTGGGCTCCACCGGGGTGGCCACGGCGGCCTGGTACTCCTCCGCGGTGATCTTGTTCTGGTCCTTCATCAGGCCCAGCACCAAGTCACGGCGCTGTTTGGACTTCTCCGGGTTGGTGATCGGATCGAAGGCCGAGGGGCTGTTTACCAGGCCTGCCAGGAGCGCCGCCTGCGGCAGGGTCAGGTCCTTGGCGGTGGTGCTGAAGAAGTAGTGGGACGCCGCTTCAATGCCGTAGGCGTCACGGTTGAAGAACACGATGTTCAGGTAGCCCTCAAGGATCTGGTCCTTGGTGAACTCCTTCTCCAGCGCGATGGAGAGCTTCATTTCGCGGAGCTTGTCGCCCACGCCCTTGTTGACGCCGTTGAGCTTGATCTGGTCCTCTTCGCCGGCGGCTGCGAGGTTGGCGTTGAGGACGTTGTTGACGTACTGCTGCGTGATGGTGGACGCACCCTGCTTGTTGCCGCGGGCGGTGGCGACCAGCGCGCGGAGGATGCCGGTGGTGTCCACACCGCCGTGCTCGTAGAACCTGCTGTCCTCCACCGCGATGATGGCATTCTTCATGTTCGGCGAAATCTGGTCCAGCGGAACCTTTGTGCGGTTCTCTGTGTACACGCTGGCGATCTCGCTGCCGTCGGCAGCAAGGATCCTGGTGGTCTGGCTCGGCGGATCAACCTTCAGTTCCGCCGGAAGGGAATCGAAGAAATCGATGGAACCGCTTGCCGCGCTGCCGGAGACGGCGGCGGCAGGGACCAGCAGGCCCGCCACGAGGACACCGCAAATCGCGCTCACACCAAGGAAAAGAAGGATCTTACCCAGTGTGGTGGCAGTGTCGAATAAGGGGTTGTTGCGAGTCGCCATGTTTTCCACTTTACCGGCAAGGGCTACGCTTTCTCTCATGACCAAATGGGAGTACGCGACGATTCCGCTCATCATCCACGCCACAAAGCAGATCCTGGACCAGTGGGGAGAGGACGGCTGGGAGCTCGTCCAGGTAGTCCCCGGACCTGACGGCAACGGCCTTGTCGCCTACCTCAAGAGGGAGAAGCAGTAGCATGAGCACCCCCGCAGAAGCCCAGTCCAGCGCCGCAACGGCGCCGGCATCCGCCGTCGAACAGCGCCTCGCCGAACTTGGCCTCACCCTTCCCGAGGTTGCCGCCCCGGTAGCCTCCTACGTCCCTGCCGTCGTCTCCGGCAGCCACGTCTACACCTCGGGCCAGCTGCCGTTTATTAACGGCAAACTCGAAGCTACGGGCAAGGTGTCCGCCGGTACGGAAGGGTTCGCCGACGAACCCACCGTTTCCCCGGAGGACGCCCAGCGCTACGCGGCTGTCTGCGCGGTCAACGCACTGGCTGCCGTCAAGAGCGTCATCGGGGACCTTGACCGCATCACCCGCATCGTCAAAGTTGTGGGATTCGTCGCCTCGGACCCGACGTTCACGGGCCAGCCCGCGGTTGTCAATGGCGCTTCGGAACTGCTGGGCCGCGTCCTTGGCGACGCCGGGCAGCACGCACGTTCCGCCGTCGGCGTTGCCGTTCTTCCGCTCGACTCTCCCGTAGAGGTCGAGCTGATCGCCGAATTCAGCTAAGACCGGACACTTCCCTTGCCTCACCTCGCACGACGCCTTTTTGCACTGCCCCAGGATCTTGAAGGGGCAGCACAAAGCTGGCTCGAACACGGCGAGCGGACCCCCAGGGCCGCCCGTTACGCATCATCCGTCGTCCTCCTGCGTGATTCCCCCACCGGCCTGGAGACGTGGCTGGGTTACCGGCCCGGCTCCTCGCCGCTGGGGGTCCTCGCGTTCCCCGGCGGGTCCCTCGACCCGTCCGACGACGAGCCCATGGGTTGGCTGGGCCCGTCGCCCCAGCACTGGGCTGAGCAGATGGGAACGGACGACGTCGGGCTGGCGCGGCGCCACGTGGTGGGCGCCATCCGGGAGCTCTTCGAGGAAACAGGCATCCTGCTGGCCGGCCCGGACATGTCCAATACGGTCGAAGCCACCTCAACCTCCGAATGGATGCGTGCACGCGTTGCGGTTGCGGACCAGGAGAAGACCCTGGCCCAGGTGCTGGGCAAGCGCGGGCTCTCCCTGCGCACCGACCTGCTCAAGTCCCTGGTCAACTGGCGCAGCCCCGACTTTGCACACCGCAGGTTCGACACCCGCTACTTTGCGGCCACCCAGCCGCTTGGCCAGGAACCGTCGCTGCTTGAGGGCAAAGGCGTGTGGGGCAGGTGGGTGAACGCCGCGGAGGTGGTCCAGGAGCGGAACACCAGCAAGCTCGGTGACGAGGCAGGCCAGGAGAACACCGTGGGCCGGCCCCTGGGCGAACTGCTTGTGCCGGGTTCCGAGATCATGCTCGAGAAGATGGCGACGGCCAACGGCTGCATCGCGTATCTGAGCTACAAGCGCAAGCCGCACGTGTACCAGCCGGTCCTGGTCGAAGAGGGCGGCAGGCTCATGCTTGAAGTCGAAGCGGCCAAGACTGTGGCGGGGGACCACCAGCGCGAGCGCTGATGCTTCGCCGGGCCGGAGTATAAACTCGTCAGCAAAACCACACCGGGAGCAAGGGGGCGCGTTTGCGCGCAACGGTCAAGGACGTCGCGCGCCTCGCCGGGGTTTCGCCAAAGACGGTCTCGAACGTCATGAACGGAATTGTTCCCGTCAGCGCCCCCACCAGGTTCAAGGTGGAGCAGGCCATGGCGGAACTGGATTACGTGCCCAACCTCTCGGCCCGGGGATTGCGCAACGGCAGGTCTGGCGTCATTGCCCTGGCATTGCCGGACCTGGCCACGCCGTATTCTGCCGAAATTGCGCACAGCGTGGTGGAAGTAGCCCATGAACAGGGCTGGAGCGTGCAGATCGAGGAGACAGGATCCGATCCCACCCGCGAGTACGAATTGATGTCCCGCGCGCGCTCCAACCTGATAGACGGGTTGATCCTCAACCCCGTGGTGCTGGACGAGAGTGCCGTCAAGGTGGGCGTCGCCCTGCCTCCCGTGGTCCTGCTTGGGGAAGTGTCCCAGAAGCTGGCCGACCGTGTGTGGGTGGACAGCGTCGCCGCCGCCCGTGACATGACACTGGCGCTCGGCAGGACGGGCAGGCGGCGTATCGCGGTCCTGGGCGCCGCCGAGGGCAGGGGCTCCGCGGCAGCCGTCCTCCGCACCCGCGGGTACCAGGCCGCGCTTGGCGAACTCGGCATCCCCTGGGACGACTCGTTGATCATCCCGTGCGAAAAGTGGAGCCCGGATACGGCAGCCCATGCTCTTTCCGCCTACCTTGACGCGCACCCGGTGCCCGAGGCGCTGTTCTGTTTCACCGATTCCATGGCGATCGGTGCCCTGAGCGTGTTGTGGAAGCGCGGCCTTCGGGTTCCCGACGATGTGGCCGTTGCCGGTTTCGACGACATCGCGGATGCGAAGTACGCGGTGCCGTCACTGACCACAGTCTCGTTCGACAAGCGCAGGGTGGCCAGCGAGGCCCTGTGGCTCCTCACCGAACGCATGCAGGACCGCGAGGGCCCGCAGCGGGTGGTGGCCGTCGATTACGAAGTCGTGGAGCGGGAAAGCACCTCTTCCTAGGCCCTGCACGCAGCGCCGGCCACTGGCTTGGCCTCGAAGCGAGACCGCGGGATCACTTTGCGAACGCTAACAATTTTTCGTTGCGGGACACATTACATCGATGTAATGTGAGGCCTGCGTCACACCGGAGCCTGCAGGACTGCGATGAGGGACACCCGGCAGCAACGGTTGTGGCAACGGAATGACTTTCAGCGGACCCATCCAAAGGAGTGACGGGTGAAGCAGTTTGATTTTTTCGACGACAGGCAACTGTCCAGGCGCCGGCTGTTGTCCGGAACCGCAGCGTTGGGAAGCGTGTTCGCCGCGGCGGCCTTGTCCGGGTGCGGCGGAAATGCCTCCGCCGCGGCCCCCAGGGATATCCAGTTCTGGCATCTCCTGTCCGGTGGCGACGGCATCAAGATGCAGAACATGATCAGCAAGGTGAACGACGCCAACCCGGCGTTCAAGGTGCACCCGACAGTTCTTGCCTGGGGGCCGCCGTACTACACCAAGCTGGCCATGGCATCGGCCGGCGGCCGTCCGCCGCAGCTGGCCATCATGCATGCCAGCCGCGTTCCCGGCTATGCGCCCGGCGGCCTGATCGACCCATGGGACCTGGACCTGCTGTCAGAGTTCGGCGTCACCAGCCTGAGCTTCGCGCCAAGGATCTGGGACAAGAGCCAGAACAACGGCAAAGTCTTCTCCATCGCCCTGGATTCGCACCCCTTTGTCATGTTCTACAACCGTGACGTGGCGGGAAAGGCAGGACTGCTTGGCAGCAACGGGCAGTTGCAGGAAGCGAAGTCCCCGCAGGACTTCATCAGCATCGCGCGGGAAATGCAGAAAGTGACCCAGGCGCACGGTCTGTCCTTCGGGTACCTCGGCAGCGGGTCACAGATGTGGCGCCTTTTCTACACCCTCTACCGGCAGCACGGGGCAAGCATGGAACTGACCCCCGGCAAGCCAATGGTGGCCGACAACGAGGCCGCCGTTGAGTCCCTGGAATTCATGACCTCCCTGTTCGATGACACCATCGCGGCGCAAAGCGGCGACATCAGCACCGGCATCGCGGAATTCGCCCGCGGGGGATCAGGCATGCTCTTCAGCGGGGTCTGGGAGCTGCCCACCTTCAAGAAGGCAAACCTGCCCGTTGACGCCGCCACCATCCCCACGCTGTTCGGAACGCCGGCCGCCTACGCTGACTCGCATTCCTTCGTGCTTCCCCGGCAGCTGAACGTCGACGACGCCAAGCGCCGCGACGTCTACAAATTCGTCAGCGACATCCTCAAGGGCTCGCTGTCGTGGGCCGAGGCAGGACATATCCCCGCCTTCCAGCCGGTGGTGCAATCCCAGGCCTACCGCGAACTCACGCCCCAGATCCACTACGCCAACGCCGCAGACATCATCGCCTACGACCCGGAGGCCTGGTTCAGCGGATCGGGCTCCGACTGGCAAACGTACTTTGCGGAGACCGTGCAGAACGTGCTCCTCGGCCGCGACAAGGCAACTGATGGCTGGGATGCCTTCGTGCGGCGCACCAACACCCTGCTTTCCCGTCCCAACCCGGTTTGAACCGCCAAGCGACACAGGAGTCCAAATGAGTTCCGTAGCAACATCACACAACAGCGAGGGTCCGGCGGGTTCGCTGCCCGGGCTGTCCCGCCAAAGACTGTCCAGGCAGACGGGGTCCAGGACCGCCGGGTCCCGTTCCCAGGGAAGCAGGGACAACCTCAACGGCTGGGCGTTCGCCGCACCGTTCCTGGCATTCTTCCTGGTCTTCCTCGTCTGGCCCCTCCTTTACGGGCTGTACATGAGCCTGACCGGCAAGTCCCTTACCGGCGCCAACGACAGCCTGATTGGGCTGGCGAACTACAGCGAAGCCCTCGCCGACTCCGACATGTGGCATTCGCTGGGCAACACCCTCTACTTCACGGTCATCAGCACTGTGCCGCTGGTGGTCGTTGCCTTGGTCATGGCCGCCCTGGTCAATGTCGGACTGCCCGCGCAATGGCTGTGGCGGCTGTCCTACTTTGCCCCGTACCTGCTGGCCTCCACCGTTGTCTCCCTGTTCTTCACCTGGATGTACAACCCCCAGTTGGGCCTGATCAACGACTCGCTGGCCAAAATAGGGCTGCCGAAAGTTGCGTGGCTGAACGACCCCGGCGTCGCGATGTGGGCAATCGTCATCGCCACACTGTGGTGGACGGTGGGCTTCAACTTCCTCCTGTACCTGGCGGCGATGCAGAACATCCCCGCCCAGCATTATGAGGCGGCGTCGCTGGACGGCGCCGGTGCCTGGCGGCAGTTCTTCTCCATCACCCTGCCGCAGCTGGCCCCCACCACCGTGATGATCGTGCTCCTCCAGATCCTGGCCTCGCTGAAGATTTTCGACCAGGTCTACCAAATGACAGCCGGCGGCCCCGGCGGCGCCACCCGGCCCGTGGTGCAGTACATCTTCGAAACCGGCTTTACCGGATACCGCCTGGGCTACTCGGCAGCCATCTCCTACATCTTCTTCGGACTGATCGTGGCTGTCTCGGTCATCCAGTTCCTCATCACCCGCCGCAGGAGTGCATAGCCATGGCAACTGAAACCCTCGCCCGCCCTGTTCCCTCCACGGCCACGCCGTCCGCCGGCGGCAGGAACGGCCGCGGGATGAGCCCCGGCCGCATTGCCGTCCTGGCAGTCGCCGCCCTGCTGGCCGTCCTCTGGATGGTGCCCTTCGCCTGGGCAACCGTCACCGCTTTCAAGAGCGAAACTGATGCCGCCGCTCCGAAGATCAGCTGGATCCCGCCGTCGGGCTTCACCGCCGATGCGTTCGTCAAGGTGTTCCAGGACGGCAACATCCCGCTCTGGACCTGGAACTCCCTGTACACCTCGGCAGCCATCACAGTGATCACGCTGGTCATCTCAGCGCTGGTGGCCTACGCGCTGTCCCGCATCGACTTCCGGGGCAAGAAGGTCCTGATGACCGTGATCATCGCGTCCATCATCGTTCCACCGCCGGTCCTGATCATTCCGCTGTTCTACCAAATGGTGGCACTGCACATGATCGATACCTCCTGGGCCATCATCCTGCCGCAGGTCATCCACCCCGCCATGGTGTTCGTGCTCAAGAAGTTCTTCGACCAGATCCCGCGGGAACTCGAAGAAGCCGCGGTCATGGACGGCGCCAGCCGGATGCGGATCTTCCTCCAGGTCATCCTTCCGCTGTCCCGCCCCATCCTCGCGGCCGTGGCAATCTTCGTGTTCATCGGCGCCTGGAACAACTTCCTCTGGCCGTTCATCGCCACCAACGACGGGTCCGTCCTGACCCTCCCCGTGGGGCTGCAGACCATCAAAAGCGCCTACGGCATCCAGTACGCCCAGAACATGGCGTCCGCGTTGCTCGCGGCCCTGCCCCTGATCCTGCTTTTCCTGTTCTTCCAGCGCCAGATCATCAAGGGCGTTGCGACGACGGGACTCGCCGGCACCTGACGCCCACCTTCGCTTTCCACCACCTGCCTGACGTTCAACCAAGGAGATCATTCTTATGTCCCGCGCCAGAATCACCCTCGACCGCGACTTCACCATCGGCGAAGTGCCCCGGCGTCTTTTTGGCTCCTTTGTGGAGCACATGGGCCGCTGCGTCTACACCGGCATCTACGAACCGGGCCACCCGGAGGCCGACGAAAACGGCTTCCGCCAGGACGTCCTCAAGCTCGTCAAGGAGCTCGGCGCCACCGTGGTCCGCTATCCCGGCGGCAATTTCGTCTCCGGCTATGACTGGGAAGACGGAATTGGCCCCCGCGAAGACCGGCCGCGCAGGCTTGACGGGGCCTGGCACACCCTGGAAACCAACGCCTTCGGCCTTCACGAGTTCGTGGACTGGTCCCGCCAGGCTGGTACCGAAATTATGGAAGCCATCAACCTGGGCACCCGGGGAGTGGACGCCGCCCGCGCCATCGTCGAATACGCCAACCACCCGGGCGGCACCCGCCTTTCGGACCTGCGCGCCAAAAACGGCCACAAGGACCCCTTCAACATCAAGCTCTGGTGCCTGGGCAATGAAATGGACGGCCCCTGGCAGATCGGCCACAAGACGGCGGAAGAGTACGGCCGGCTGGCCCAGGAGGCGGCCAAGGCCATGCGGTTCGTCGACCCGGACATCGAACTGGTGGCCTGCGGAAGCTCCAACTCACGGATGCCCACGTTCGGAGCCTGGGAGCAGACCGTCCTGACCCACGCCTACGACGAAGTCGACTATGTTTCACTGCACGCCTACTACCAGGAGCATGACGGGGACGTCGGCAGCTTCCTGGCCAGCGCCGTCGACACCGACTACTTCATCGAATCGGTCATTGCCACCGCCGACGCGGTCCGGGCCAAGGGCAAGCACAAGAAGCACATCAACCTGTCCTTCGACGAATGGAACGTCTGGTACCAGCGGGGCCTGGACACGGAGGACCAGCCGCACAACGTGACCAAGGCCGGCTGGCGTGAACACCCGCGGGTCATCGAGGACAAGTACAACGTGACGGACGCGGTCGTCGTCGGAACGTTGCTCAACTCCCTGCTCCGGCACGGCGACCGGGTCAAGATCGCCAACCAGGCGCAGCTGGTCAACGTCATCGCCCCCATCTTCAGCGAGGAGAACGGTCCGGCCTGGCGGCAAACAATCTTCCACCCGTTCTCCAGGATGGCGGAACTGGCGAAGGGCCAGATCCTGCGGTTGTCCGTCGACTCCGACAAGTACACCAATACCCGGTTTGGCGATACGGACCTGGTCGATGTCAGCGCCACCTGGAATGAGGAGACGGGCCGGGTGGCCTTATTCCTCGCCAACCGCGGGCTCGAGGAGGCGGCGGACGTGGAGGTCAGCCTGCGGGGCTTCGACGCACAGCGGGTGGTCAGGGCGGAAGTACTGGAAATCCCTGACGGCGGCGACCGCTTCACCATCAACAACCAGGATAACCAGGACCGCGTGGGCCTGAAGCCGCTGGAGGGTGCCAAGGCAAACGGCTCTGAGCTGCGGCTCAGCCTTCCTGCGTTGTCGTGGGCCGTCGTCGAACTGGACGTGGTGAAGAACTGACTCCCGCATCCGCGCAACAAAAAAGGCCGCCCCGTGGGGCGGCCTTTTCTGTATGGTCCTAGCGGGAGCGCTGGCGGAGTCGCTGCATGTCCAGGATCACCACGGCGCGGGCCTCGAGCCGGAGCCAGCCACGCTGGACAAACTCGGCCAGGGCCTTGTTGACGGTTTCGCGGGAGGCACCCACCAGCTGTGCCAGTTCTTCCTGCGTGAGCTCGTGCGCCACCAGGACGCCGTCGGTGGCCGGACGGCCAAAGCGGTCGGCAAGGTCCAGCAGGGCCTTGGCCACGCGGCCCGGGACGTCCGAGAAGACGAGGTCCGAGAGGGAGTCGTTGGTGCGGCGCAGGCGGCGGGCCAGGGCCTGCAGCAGCTGGGCCGAGACCTCGGGGCGGGTGCGCAGCAGGGCGTTCAGGCTCTCGTTCTTGAGCCCGGCCAGCCGGGTTTCGGACACCGCGGTGGCTGTGGCGGTGCGGGGGCTGGGATCAAACAGCGCCATCTCGCCGAAGAGCTCGCCGGGGCCGAGGATGGCCAGGAGCGACTCGCGGCCGTCCGGGGACGTGCGGCCGAGCTTCACCTTGCCGGAGACGATGAAGTACAGCTGGTCACCCTGGTCACCTTCACGGAACACTGATGCGCCGCGGGAAAGGTCCACCTCGGTGAGTTCGTCCGTCAGCAGCCGGAATGCGTCGTCGTCGAGCGTGGCGAAAAGGGGTGCTCGGCGCAGTACCTCGATGTCCATGAAATCTCCTGAGTAAAAGTATCGGCTGTGGGCGCTTTTGCCATTGTTTCAGAATTTTCAAGGTTCTGTGACGAACTTGGCATGGGAAACGCCCGCAGGCAGCCCGCCGACGGTCCGCCGGAGGCCGCTGCACCCCGCAGAAGATTGTCAGCGTCCGCCACTAGAATGGGGGTTCAACTGTAAATAAGGAGCCTTTGTGGTCGGCCTGACTGTCCTGGACATTGTCCTGATCCTGGCGCTGCTGTCATACCTCGTCTACGGCCTCCGCAATGGGTTCCTGGTCACTGTCGGCGGCCTCGCAGGCTTTGCCGCCGGCGCCATTGCCGCTTTCTTTGCCGTCCCGCTCGTCAGCACCTTCGTTGAGGACTCCGGGTGGAGGCTCACCGCCATCATCGCTGCCGCCGTCGTCCTGATGGCACTGGGGCACGGCCTGGGAACCATGGTGGGGCGCCAACTCCGCGGCGTGGTGCGGATCAGGCCGCTCCGGGCGGTGGACCGGCTGGTGGGCGGGGCGCTGAACCTTGTAGTCTCCGCCCTGGTGATGTCCATGCTGGCATTCAGCGTCAGCTCCCTCGGCGTGCCCGTGGTGTCCCAGCAGCTGGCTGAATCCAAGGTGATCCGCTTCATCGACGGGCTGACGCCCACCCCGGTCAAGGCCACCATGGCGGAGCTGCGGTCCACGGTGATCGGCAACGGCATCCCCACCCTGCTCGAAGGCCTGGACCAGGGCCAGGCCGTCCAGGTGCCCAACACCAGCACCAATACACCCGCACTCAACAGGGCTGCCCAGTCCGTCCTGAGGATCGCGGGCACGGCCTATGAATGCGGCCAGAACCAGACCGGCAGTGGCTTCGTCGTCTCGGAAGACCGCGTGGTAACCAACGCGCACGTGGTGGCCGGCGTGTCGCAGCCGGTGGTGGAAATGCCCGACGGCGGCGCCATGCCCGGACGGGTGGTCTACTTCGACACCCGGCGCGACCTTGCAGTCCTGGCCGTGGACAACCTGCCGTCCCAGCCGCTGCAACTGAGCCGCGACCTGCCCGGCGGCAGCCAGGCTGCGTTCGCCGGGTACCCGCACGGCGGCCCGTTCCAGTCCAAGCCCGCCACCGTCCAGGACATCGCCACCGTCCTCGTCCCGGACATCTACGGCAACAATCCCGCGCCGGAGGACATCTACCGCCTTGCCGGGGACGTCCAGCCGGGCAATTCCGGCGGCCCGCTGCTCACCACCGACGGCCAGGTGGCAGGCGTAATCTTCGCCAAGGCAACCTCGGACGCCGAGGTGGGGTTCGCCATCACCATGAATGACCTGGACCCCGTCGCGGAGCAGGCGCCGTCGCTGGCCTCACCCGTCTCCTCCGGGCAGTGCATCCAAAAATAGGGCACTGCATCCAGACGTGAGGGCACCGCGTCGCTCCGGCTACAGGACCTCGGCCAGGTAGTCGATGGCGAGCTTGTAGCCGAACACTCCAGCGCCCACGATTACTGCCGCGCAGACCGGCGACAGGTAGGAGTGGTGCCGGAATTCCTCCCGCTGGTGCACGTTGGTGATGTGAACCTCGACGGCGGGAAGCTGCACGGCTGCCAGGGCGTCACGAAGTGCCACGGAGGTGTGCGTGAAGGCGCCCGCGTTCAGGACGATTCCCACGGCGGTGCCCCGGGCTGCGTGGATGGCGTCCAGCAGGACGCCTTCATGGTTGGACTGGACGCACTCCACGGCGAATCCGTAGTTCTTCCCGGCGGCCGCAGCCAGCTGTTCGACGTCGGCAAGGGTGGAGGTGCCGTACTTTTCCGGCTCCCGCGTACCCAGCATGTTCAGGTTGGGGCCATTGATTACGAGGATGGTGCCGCGGCCGGCTTCGACAGTGGAGGAGGCTTCAATCATGCCTGCAAATCTATCGGTTGGCCCTCCCTGCCGCGCATTCTTACGCCGGCATACACCATCGACTGCTGAGTACTTGTCGTTCTGAAGCTCCAAAACGACAAGTACGCGGCAATGGATGTCAGAGGGCCGTGACCTTCAGCAGTACTGCGTGCTCCGGGTTGAGGATGGGCATGGGCAGCCCCACCTCTGCCAGGAACCTGCCGCTGGCCTCTGCGCCGCCGGACAGCCAGGCGGGCGGCTCGACCTGCGTGAACGTGTGGGCATGGTCGGCGTCGTCCGTGGTGGGGAAGAGCGCTTCCACCCGGTAGCTGCGGCCGGCGTCGAGCCCCGGGATGCCGATGCGGCCCGGTGCCTCCGCTGCCGAGGTGCGCGTGCTGACCAGGGCGAACAGCGCCGCCGTCGTCCCTTCCTGGACGTCGATGCCGTCCCCGGCAGAACCGGCCACCACACCGTGCAGGAGCAATGAGTCGTCGGCGAGGTCGGCGTGGACCCGGCGGCCGCTGTGGATCAGGCCCCGGTGCTCCTTGTACAGCCCCACGATGCGCCGCAGCTCTTCGCGGTCCTTGCCCTGGACGCTTCGGATGTCCCACTCCATGCCGAAATGACCGAACAGTGCCGTGATGGCCCGGAAGGACAGGTCGTGGGTGCGGGCCGTGGTGTGCGAGGTGGTGGGGCCGATGTGGCTGCCCACCAATTCGGGCGGAACCACCGCACCGGTCCAGCGCTGGATGGTCTGCCGCTCCAGCGCGTCGTTGCAGTCGGAAGCCCAGATACGGTCGGTCCGCTCCAGGATGCCCAGGTCGACACGTCCGCCGCCGGAAGAGCAGCTCTCAATTTCCACGCCGGGATGGGCCTTCCGGAGCTCGTCAAACAGGCGGTACGCGGCCAGGGTCTGTGCGTGGACCGAGGGGCGGCCGGCGTGGCCGTGTTCGGCCAGGTCACGGTTCTGGTCCCACTTCAGGTAGCTGATGTTGTTCCCGGCCAGGAGCGCATCGATCCGGTCAAAGACGTACTGCCACGCCTCCGGGTTCACCAGGTCGATGACGTGCTGGTTGCGCCACTCCAGGGGAAGCCGGCCGCCGTCCTTGTGCGCGGCGGCGGAGGGGCCCACGATCCAGTCCGGATGCGCCCGGGCCACGTCCGAGTCCAGGTTCACCATTTCCGGCTCGACCCACAGCCCGAACTCCATGCCACGCGAGGTGACCGCGTTGATCAGCGGGGCCAGCCCGTCCGGCCAGACGGTCCCGTCGACATACCAGTCTCCCAGCCCGGCGTGGTCGTCACGGCGGCCCCGGAACCAGCCGTCGTCAAGCACGAAGCGCTCCACGCCCAGGCCGGCCGCGGACTCCGCCAGTTCAATCAGCGTGTCCAGGTTGTGGTCGAAGTACACGGCCTCCCACGTGTTGAGCACCACGGGGCGCGGTTTGCCTGCGGGCAGGCCGGTGGACGCGGCGGGCAGCACGTGGTGGGGGCGGGAGCGGAACCAGCTGTAGAAGGCTTCGGTGATGCCGTCCAGGCCGCGGTCCGAGTAGGCGGCGAACAGTGCCGGGGTGGTGTAGCTGCCACCCGGTTCCAGGGTGACTTCCGCGGGGCCCAGCAGCTCCGAGCCGCCGATCATGGTCCGGCCGTCACCGATGGTGTCCGCGAACTGTTCGTGGTTGCCGCTCCAGGCCAGGTGCGTCGCCCAGACTTTGCCATGCCGGTTGCCGAACCCCTGGGTGCCGGCGGCGAACAGCAGGGAGGAATCGTGGCCGGTGCGGCCGTGCCGTCCGGTCCGGACCCACGTGCCTTGCTGGATCCGGTGCCGCTGCGGGTGGCGTTCCCGGCACCAGCGCCCGGTCAGGTCCAGGAGTTCGACGGCGTCCGGTGCCACCGGGAGGACGGTGGCCAGCTCGTCCACCTGGAACGGGGTGGTGCCGTCATTGGTGACGGTGTGGCGCAGTTCCAGCAGGCCGCCGTCGTGAAGCTTAAGGGAGGAGGAGACACTGAGCCCGGCGTCGGCGTCGGCCTGCACGATGGTGGCGGCGGCGCCCTCAGTGTTCACGGAGGTGACGCGGAGGCGGGACGAGAAGTCGAAGCCGGCGGCGCCGGCGGTGATGCGATGGCCGCGCAGGGCAGGCCGGCCCCGCCAGGCGGAAGCGGCCGAGGGGAGGAGGCCGGCGGGAACGTGGGCGTCAATGGAGGAGTGCCCCACCGGAGCGCCCAGGATGCCGAGGTCCGGCACGTCTGCTCCCAGGGCGGCGCCCCAGTGGATGACCTCGGCCTCCCCGCTGTCGAAGCTGACCAGCAGGCTGGTGCCGGCGGAACGGAGGTACAGGGGGTCCATAGGAAAGTCTCTCTTCGTGATGATGCTGTGCGCTGAACGTTAAGGGATGGGGACAGGGTAGCCGGATGCCGCCGCCGCGAGGGGGCGGCGGCACCCGGTCGGGGTGGTTGCGACCACATACGCAGCCACGTGGAGGGGCTACTTGAACAGGGCGTTGACCTGGTCGTTGGCCTGGGTCAGGGAGCTGGCCGGGGCCTTGCCCGAGACCACGGCGTCCATGGCCGGCTTCATGATGCCGTCAACCTTGGCTGCCTTGTCCGCGATGGGGAACAGGAAAGTGGTGCCGTCCTTGACCTGCTGGCTGAACGGTGTCACGTCCACGCCCTTGGCCTTGAACGCCTCGACGGCCTTGTCTGCGGAGGACTTGATGGCGGGGAAGACGACGGCCTTGGCCGCGACCACGTCCTGGCAGGCAGCGGAACCCAGGTACTCGACCCACTTGGCGGCGGCTTCGGGCTTCTTGGTGCCGGCGTAGATGGAGTCAGCCAGCCCGTTGTACATGCTGGAGCGCTTGCCGTCCACACCCGTCGGGGTAGGGGCGATGCCGACCTTGATGTCCTTGTACCCGGTGTACTGGCCGATCATCCAGGAGCCGTTGGCGTTGATCACGGACTTGCCGGCCGCGAAGGTGTCCGCCATGCTGGCGCCCACTGTGGTCTCGAGCTTGGGCATGTAGCCCTTCTGCACCAGGCCTGCGAACCAGTCGATGCTCTGCTGGAACTTGGGGTCGTCATAGTTGAAGTGCTTGCCCCAGGGGTTCTTGTCCGTGTGCGTCCAGCCGGTGGTCCCGGTCAGGTAGCTCCATTCGGTCTGGCCCTGGCCGGAACCGGAGCCATTGAGGCCAAGACCGTAGACCGCCACGTTGTCCTTGTCGAAGCCGGGCTCATCGCCGCGCTTGCCGTTCTTGTCCACCGTCAGGTGGGCGATGGTCTTTTCGTACGTGCCGCCGTCCTGGGGGTTCCAGGTCAGGGTGGCCATCTGCTCCGGGGTGACGCCTGCGTCCGCTGCCAGCTTGGTGTTGTAGAACAGGCCGATGGTGTCCCAGTCCTTGGGCAGTCCGTAGCGCTTTCCGTCCTCTCCCACCCAGAGGTCCGCCAGGCCGGAGTTGTAGATCCCGGTGTCGATGTTGTCCTTCTTGACGGCGTCATCCAGGGCGAGGATCTGCTTGTTCTTGACGAACTCGGGGTACTTGGCCAGGTGGTCGGTGAAGACGTCCGGCGCGGTGCCTGCGACGAAGCCGTTGGTAAGGGTGCCCCAGTAGTCGTCCCAGCCGCGCTGGGTGACCTTGACGGTGATGTCCGGGTTGGCTTTGTGGAAGTCGTCGGCGCACTGCTTGTAGGCCGGGAGCTGGTTGGCGTCCCAGAGCCAGTAGTTGATCTCGCCCTTGCCGGGCTCGGCGGAGCCACCGCTTCCGCAGGCGGAGAGTGCCAGGACGGCGGCCGCGGCTGCAGCGAGGGAACCGAGTGCTTTCTTCTTGTTCATGAGGGTCCTTTCAGGGTGTGCTTCCGGGCGCGCCGCCATGGCGCGGCCGGGGTCAGGGAGCTGGGGAGCTGAGGGGTGTTACTTAATGCCGGAGAAGCCGATGGAGTTGACGATCTTCTTGCCGAAGGCGGCGAACAGGATCAGGACCGGAAGGGCCGAGACCAGGGTTGCCGCCATGAGGCCGGACCAGTCCGGTGCACCCTGGGGCGACTGGGACTTGAAGACGCCCAGGCCCACGGTGAGGACGCGGACGGATTCGTCCTGGCCCACCAGCAGGGGCCAGAAGTATTCATTCCACTGGCCGATGAAGGTGAGCAGGGCAAGTGTGGCGAGCGGGGCTGCGGCGTTGGGCAGGATGATCTGGAAGAAGATCCGGAGGTGCTTGGCGCCGTCGAGCATTGCCGCTTCTTCGACTTCGCGGGACATGTTCAGGAAGAACTGGCGGAGGAAGAAGATGGCGAAGGGGGTCATGAAGATATAGGGCAGCACCAGGCCAACCATGGTGTTCAGCAGGCCCAGGTTCTTGATGAGCAGGAAGTTGGGCAGGGCCGTGAAGATCGGCGGCACCATCATGGTGGCCAGGAAGAGGCTGAACACGGCGTTCCGTCCCCGCCAGCGGAGCCGGGCGAACGCGTACGCCGCCATGGCGCTGAAGAACACGGCCCCGATGGTGGTGATGGAGGCGAACAGCACGGAGTTGCGGAGGTAGGACCAGAAGTCGATCTGGGCGCCGGAACCGCCGTCGGCCACGGCTTCCTCCGGGGACTGCAGGCCGAAGACGCGCTGGAACGCACCCAGGTTGAACTCGGCGGGGAGCAGGTTGGTGGCGTTGGAGGCCAGGGCCCCGTTGGTGGACAGCGCGGTCCGCAGGACCCAGTAGAACGGGAGGACGGAGACGGCGACGGCGATGGCGACGAGGACCCAGGCGCCGGCGCGGCGCCAGTTGAACGGGCGACGCCGGGCGGCCGGCCGGGCGGGGGCGGAGACTCTTGCGGTGGTCATGGGGCGTCCTTAGTCCAGGTCCGATTCATTGCCCTTGAGGAACTTCATTTGGATGAAGGCCACCAGGGCGAGGATGACGAAGAGGATGACGGCCAGGGCGGACCCGTAACCGAAGTCCGATTCCGTGAAGGCCTTTTGGTAGATGTAGAACTGCAGCACGCGGCTGGCGTTGACCGGTCCGCCCTGGGTGGTGACGGCGACGGTGTCGAAGACCTGGAAGGAACCGATGATGGTGACGATCAGGACCAGGGCCAGGACCGGGCGCAGCAGGGGCAGGGTGATCTTCCGGAACGTCTGCCATGGGGAGGCGCCGTCCAGGTTGGCAACCTCGTAGACATGGTGCGGGATGGCCTGCAGGCCGGCGAAGATCAGCAGTGCGGTGTAGCCCATGTGCCGCCAGGTGTTGATCAGGGCCTGCGTGGGGATGGCCCATTCTTCGCTGCCGAAAAAAGCTACCTTGGGCATGCCCAGGGCATCGATGAAGTAGTTGACGATGCCGATCTGGTAGTCCAGCAGCCAGAACCACAGCAGTGCGGCGATCACGTTGGCCATCAGGTAGGGGAGGAGCAGGGTCCCCCGGATGAACGTTGATTTGGCCACGCGGTGCATCAGGAGGGCCAGGCCCAGGGCCAGCGCCGTCTGCAGGACGATGTTGATCAGGACGTACTGCGTGGTGACCGCGAGGGCGTTCCAGAAAAGGGGATCCTTGCCGATGGCCTCATAGTTGGCGGTCCCGATCCAGGTGGGATCCCCGAGGATGCTGTATTCGGTGAAGCTGAGGTAGATGCCGCGAAGCGTGGGCACCAGGTAAAAGGCGATAAATCCGATCATTGCGGGGGCGATGAAGAACAGTGCGGTCTTCAGGTCGCTTTGTCCCCGGCGCTTCAGTGGCCGGTGCACCGTGTGGGCTGCCGGGCTGGCGTTCCTGGTAAGGGTGGTCATCGTCGACCCTTTCGGCGAGTGTGATGGAAGTAACAAGCTGCGATGTAATCTACACGAGTAGATTTAGCTCGGCAATGCCTACGTCGAAATGTTTCTACACCAAGTATTTTCGCCATTCTATGGATATTGACTCGAGTAGATCCGAGTGAAACACTCGGACAAACCCCTATCGGAAGGCAAACAATGACGTTCTCCATCGGCATCGTGGGCGCAGGCCAGTTCGGCGGCCAGTTCGCGCACCTGTTCAACCTGCACCCCGGCATCAGCGCAGTCCACATGGTCGACAAGCTGCCCGCACGTGCGGAATCAGTGGCCGAACGCCTCGAACTCGCCGGTGTACTGCCGGACTTTGACGCGCTCCTGGCCTCTGACATCGATGCGGTGGCAATTTTCACGCAGCGCTGGACGCACGGTCCGCTGGTGGAACGCGCCCTCCGTGCAGGCAAGCACGTCTACTCTGCGGTCCCCATGGCAGTGTCAGAGGACGAAATCGAGCGCATCATTGAAGCCGTCCGGGAAACCGGTCTGGTCTACATGATGGGGGAGACCAGCTACTACAACCCGGCCACCGTCTATGCCCGCGAACAGCACGCGGCCGGCAGGTTCGGGCGGATCTTCTACTCCGAGGGTGACTACGTCCACGACATGGACCTGGGCTTCTATGACGCCTACCAGTACAGCGGCGGCGACCGGTGGAAAGAGACGGCCAGCTATCCGCCCATGCTCTACCCCACCCACGCCATCGGCGGTGTGCTCGGGGCAGTCCCGGCCCACGCCGTCAGCGTCAGCTGCGTGGGGGTCAGCGACCAGCGGAACGACGGCGTGTTCGACAAGGACGTCAGCATGTTCGGCAACGACTTCTCCAACGCCACGGCGCTTTTCGAACTGAATGACGGCGGCGTGATGCGCACCAACGAAATGCGCCGCGTCGGTTATCCGTCGCACATCCGAGAATCCCGGTTCCGGTTCTTCGGCACCGAGGCCAGTTTCGAACAGCTCGCCAAGGTCACCGTCTGGCAGGACAAGCAGGACGTCCACGACATCTCGGAGCAGATGGAAACCCGTCCCAGCATGTCCCTGGACGATCCGTCCCTGGCCCACGTGGCGCCGGAGCTTCGGGACGCGTTCGTGTCGGGACTCTCCCCGGTCCACGACGCGGGACGGCTGCCCGTGGAGTTCCAGGGAGCGCCCAACGGCCATGAGGGCAGCCATCATTTCCTGGTGGACGACTTCGTCACCGCGGTGAACAACCGGACGCTGCCCCCGGTCAACGCCTGGGTGGCCGCACGTTTCACCCTCCCCGGGATCGTCGCCCACGAATCGGCCCGGCAGAACGGCGCCCGGCTGCCCATCCGCGACTTTGGCGATGCCCCGGCCGACTCGTAGCTAGCATGGAGACCATGACATCACCGGCAGTAAAGGCTCCCCGTGGCGGCCCTGTGACGCGCAAGGACGTTGCGCGGTATGCCGGCGTCAGCACCGCCGTCGTCAGCTACGTGGTTAATGGCGGCCCCAAGAAGGTGGCGCCGGCCACCGAAGCAAAAGTCCAGGACGCCATCCGCGTCCTCGGATACCGGCCCAATGCGGCGGCCCGTGCACTCAAGCTGGGCTCAAGCGAGACCCTGGGGCTCATCATCCCGGACAATACAAACCCCTTCTTCTCCCTGCTCGCCCACGCAGTCGAGGATGCCGCCGCGGATCTGGGCTACGCCCTGGTCCTCAGCAACTCAGACGGGAACCTGGCCAAGGAGCGGCGCAACATCCGCAACCTTGCCGCCCGCCAGGTGGATGGAGTGCTGCTTGCCAGTGTCCTCTTCGAACCGGACCTCGAAGCGCTTGAAACGGCGGACATCCCGGCGGTACTGCTGAACCAGGAACGGGATGCCCCGGGTTTCAACAGCATCGGGGTCGACCTGGCTGCGGGAGCCCGGATCGCTGTCGAGCACCTCATCGGCCACGGGCACACCAATATTGGACTGGCCATGGGCACCAACGTTTCGGGCAGCATGGATGGCCGTGAGGTGGGCTGGCGCCAGGCCCTGCAGGAGGCCGGGCTGCAGGAAGGACCTGTCGTCTACAGCGGATTCACCTGGCCCGGCGGCTATTCGGCCGGCCAGCGCCTGGTCGCCTCGATCAACCGGCCAACAGCCATCTTCGCCACCTCGGATACCCAGGCAGTGGGTCTGCTGCGGGCTATCCATGAGGCAGGGCTGGCAGTTCCGGGGGATATCGCAGTGGTGTCCTTCGACGGATCGATTGAAGCCGAATACTCCTGGCCGCCCCTGACTACGGTGGAGCAGCCCGTGGCTGCGATGGCGGAGGCCGCCGTCAACGCCCTGGTGGAGGCCCGGCGCGGGGGAAAACCGAAACACAACATATTTCCCACAAAGCTTCACGTCCGGCAGTCCTGCGGCTGCCCTTAAACCAAGAGGTCACCATCCCCGCCGGCCGCGGGGATGGTGACCTTTTTGGTGAGGGAATCTTCCCTCATGGGGAGCCCTGCAGTTACTCCTTGACGGGGATGGACTGCGACTTCAGGGCTTCGATGGTTTTTGCCTGACCATTCTTGAGGGCATCCAGAAGGGTACCGCTGCCGCCCGTTGCCTTGCCGAAACCGTCGGAAACGTCAGTGTACGTCTTGGTCATGGTGGGCCCCCAGGTGAAATTGGGGTTCACGTTGGAGGACGCGTCGGCGAAGACGTCGTAGATCTTCTGGCCGCCGAAGTAGTCCACGCCGCCGGAGAAGGCGCCCAGGTCCTTGGCCGACTTCGCGGCGGGGTAGAGGCCGCCGAGCTTATTGGCCAGCGCCAGCGCCTCGGGATCGGTGTTCAACCACAGGGCGAACTTGGACGCTTCATAGGGGTGCTTTGAGCCCTTCAGGACTGCGGTGGAGGAACCTCCCCAGTTGCCTGCGGCCTTTCCGCCGGCTTCCCACTGCGGCATCGGGGCAACCGCCCACTTCCCGGCCGTATCCGGCGCTCCGCTCTGCAGGGTTGAGGCGCCCCAAACGGCAGAAACCCAGGTCCACTGCTGGCCCTTGTTGAAGGAGGCGTTCCACTCATCGGAGAAGGAGGGAAGGGTGGATACTTGGCCCTTCTCCAGCAGCTTCTGCCAGTAGTTGGCCACCTTCTCGGACTCCTTGCCGGTCAGGTTGACTTCCCACTTGTCGTTGGCGTTGGAGAACCACTGCCCGCCCGCCTGCCAGACATTGCCGGCGAACCAGTTGACGTCGCTGCGGGGGAAGTTGGTGATGTAGGAGCCGCGGGCCTTGATCTGCTCAGCTGCTGCAGCATATTCGTCCCACGTGGTGGGGACCTTGATGCCCGCCTCCTTGAAGAGGTCGGCCCGGTAGAACATCGCCATTGGACCGCTGTCCTGCGGGATCGCGTAGACGGCCTTGTCCTCCCCGAACGTCACCTGGCCCCAGGTCCAGTCGACGAACTTGTCCTTGGCGCCGGCTACTCCCTCACATGCGGCTATGTTCTCCAGGCCGTCCTGGACCCGGAAGTTCGGCAGCGCATCGTATTCGATCTGGCCCAGGTCCGGGGCGTTGCCGGCCTGCAGCTGGTTGAAGAAGTTCTGGTATGTGCCCGAGTTGCCGTTGGGGCCCGTCTGGACCTTCACCTTGATGTCCGGGTGGTCCTTGTTCCAGAGGTCCACCACCTTGTCCATGCCGGGTACCCAGGTGGTGAATGACAATTCGACCGGTCCGGAGGAGGGCTTGCAGGACGTGTCCTGGGACGCGGAGGTGCTTCCGCCGCTGGAGCAGCCCGCAAGGGACAGCGCCGAGACTATGGCAAAGGCGGCAGTGGCTTTTCCGTAACGCACGCGCATTTCTATTCCTTATTAGTGGGGTGGGTGTACCGGGGCGGGGCGCCGCGGGACGTGTAATGGGGGGAATCTGCAGGGGGTTATTTGACGCTGCCGGCGCCCAGGCCGCTGCTCCAGAAGCGCTGCAGCGCCAGGAACGTCGCGATGAGCGGAAGGATCGACACCAGGGCGCCGACGATGACCAGGACCCGCAGCTCCGGAATCTGGCTGATTTGGCTGTTCCATGCGTACAGTCCCAGCGTGACCGGGAACAGGGCCTGGTCCCGCAGCATGATCAGGGGCAGGAAGAAGTTGTTCCAGATGGCGACGAACTGGAACAGGAAGATGGTGACCAGGGCGGGAGCCATCAGGCGGGTGGACACGGTAAAGAACGTCCTGGCTTCCGAGGAACCATCGAGGCGCGCAGCCTCCAGCAGTTCCGTGGGAACACTTGCAGCGGCATAGATCCGCGCGAGGTAGACGCCGAACGGGCTGACGAGGCTGGGCAGGAAGACGGCCCAGAGGGTGTTGGTCAGTTTCACCTGGCTGAAGATCAGGAACAGGGGGAGGGCCAGGGCTGTGGCGGGGACCAGGACGCCGCTGAGTACGACGTTGAAGATGGCCTCCCGGCCGCGGAATTCGTACTTGGCCAAGGCATAGCCGCACATGGCGGCGATGACGGTGCCCAGCAGGGCGCCGAGGCCGGCGTAGAGCGCACTGTTCAGAAGCCACCGGCCAAAGACACCGTCGCTGTAGGTGAAGAGGTTGCCAAGGTTGGCAAAGAACGTGGGGATGGAGTCCGCGGTGAACCAGAGCGGCGCCGTGCCGGTGATGTCCCCTCCCGTTTTGGAGGAGGAGACCAGCAGCCACCAGATGGGGGTCAGGAAGTAGAGCGTGAAGACACCCATGATGAGCATCGCCGCACCGCGTGACATGATGCTGTGCCGCGGGCCCCGGGGGCTGCCGGATACGGGGGACGTCTTCTTGGTTGTGGTCACGGCTGTTGCTGCGCTCACTGGGAAACCTTCCGCTGGGTCGCCTTGAGGAAGACGAAGGAAAGAACGAATGTGGCCAGCGCCAGCACCACGGAGAACGCTGCTGCCAGGCTGTAGTTCGGCACCGACGCCGTTGTGTAGACGGCCAGGTTCGGAGTGAACGTGCTGCTGATGGCGGAACTGAAGCTGCGAAGGGTCTGCGGCTCGGCAAGGAGCTGGAGGGTCCCGATGATGGAAAACACTCCGGTAAGGATGATGGCCGGAACCACGAGCGGTATCTTGATCCACCAGGCGATCTGCAGGTTGCTGGCGCCGTCCAGTTTTGCTGCCTCGTAGATCTCCGTGGGGATGGCCAGCAGCGACGAGTAGATGATCAGCATGTTGTAGCCGACGTAGACCCAGGTCACGATGTTTGCGATGGCCCAGAGAACCAGGTCCGCGGAGAGGAAGTTTACCTGTGACGTAACGGCGCCGAAGGGGGAAAGCGACGGGGAGTAGAGGAAGCCCCACATGATCGCGGCGATAACGCCCGGTACTGCGTAGGGGGCGAAAAATGCCAGCCGGAAGAACTTCTTACCCTTCAGGAGGGGCGAATCGAGCAGCAAGGCAAACAGGAGGGCAAGACCGAGCATGATCGGCACCTGGACCACTCCGAAGAGCAGAACGCGGCCCACGGATTCCCAGAATTCGGTGTTCTGGAACACCTGCTGGTACTGGACGAGTCCGCCGAAGACCTGTTGCGGAGGTCCGAAGGTGCCCTTGCGTTCCACGGTGAGGAGGGATTGGACCACAGCGAAGACGATCGGCACCGCATAGAAGGCCAGGAAGAGCAGCCCGAACGGCGCAACGAACAGGAGGACGGCGCGGCGCTGGGCGGCCGACGTCCTGGGTTTCCGGGCTGGCGGTGCCCCCGCGGCCATTGCCGGAGCAGTTTGGTGTCTAGTCACTTTCATCATCCTTAAGGCCGGTGATGCGGCCAGTGGTTGGGGGTGCTGAGCTGAAGCTGCGGACGACGCGCACGGTGCCGGCAGGAATGACGACGGCGGTGGAGACTTCTTCCCCCGCGATCAGTTCGTATCCGTGTGCAGGGTATTTGTGCTCATCGTCCGAGTGGTTGATAAGGAAGGTGTACGTGTGCTCCGCGTCTGACCTGGCAATGACTTCCAGCCCTGCCGCGGTTACCTGCACAGCGACACCGGCTTCGGCGGCGGCTCCGGCCACAACATCGCGGAGGGCTTGGGGATCGAGCACTGTGCCGATGTACCAGGCGTTCCCGGCGCCGTACCGGTTGCGGGTCACCGCCGGGGTGCCGGTGAGGTGGCCCTCAGTGAAGGACGCTTTTGCCTCCGCGCCCTCCAGGCGCAGGGCCTCGGCCCACAGGGCGGCCGTGGCTCCGGTATCCAGCGGCAGGAGCTGTCCGGGCGGCATGGGCAGGAATTCCTCCGAGCGGACGCCGAGGAGGTCCCGGAACGCGCCCGGGTAGCCGCCGGTCAGTACTGTGTCGTTTTCGTCGACAATGCCGCTGAAGTAGGTAACCACGGCGTGGCCTCCGTTGCTGACAAAGTCTGTCAGGGCCGCGGATTCCTGTTCACGGACGAGGTAGAGTCCGGGAACCAGTGCCAGCTTGTAGCCGGAGAGGTCAGAGCCGGGGGCCACGATGTCCACCGTGATGCCGTTGTCCCAGAGCGCTTTGTAGAGGGAGTGCACCTGGTCCAAGTACCGTACGTCCGAGGAAGGGTGTGACTCCTGGTCGTAGGCCCACCACGCTTCCCAGCTGAAAACCAGTGCAGCTTCGGCCTTCACCGTGGTGCCGCCCACCCCGGCGAGCTTTTCGAGGATGTGGCCGAGCTCTTTGACTTCCCGCCAGACCCGCGAGTCTGTTCCGGCGTGGGGGAGCATGGCCGAGTGGAATTTTTCGCTGCCCTGGACGGAGGCCCGCCACTGGAAGAAGCAGAGTCCGTCCGCCCCGCGCGCCAGGTGGGTGAGTGAGTTGCGGAGCATCTGGCCCGGGGCCTTGGCAATGTTGCGGGGCTGCCAGTTCACGGCAGAGGTGGAATGTTCCATCAGCAGCCAGGGCTCGCCCTGGGCAAGTCCGCGGGTGGCGTCTGCGGCGAAGGCCAGCTCCACCGTGGGGTCCTCGAGCCGGTGGTCCAGGTAGTGGTCGTTGGCGATGATGTCCATGTGGGGCGCCCACGCCCAGTAGTCCTGGTTGCGGATGTGCGCGGCGACCATGAAGTTGGTGGTGACCGGGATGCTGCTGTGCTTCCCCAGCACGTCCGCCTCCGCCTGGTAGTAGCCCAGCAGTTCGTCGGAGCTGAAGCGGTGGAAGTCGAGCAGCTGGGTGGGGTTGTTGGTGGAGACCGTGATTCGCGGGGGCAGGATTTGCTCCCAGGCGGAGTAGCGCTGGGACCAGAAGGCGGTGCCCCAGGCGCTGTTGAGGGCATCCAGGGTGCCGTAGCGCGCAGTCAGCCAGGTGCGGAACGCAGCGGCGGAGACGTCGCAGTAGCACAGGGCGTTGTGGCATCCCAGTTCGTTTGAAACATGCCACAGCCGTACTCCAGGGTGCGTGCCGTACCGTCGTGCTACTTCGTCCACCAGCCGGAGGGCATACTCCCGGTAGCGCGGGGAACTGGGGCACCATGCCTGCCGGCCGCCCGGCCATGCCCGGACTCCTGCTGCGGACTCCGGGAGGATTTCCGGATGCAGGGTTGTCAGCCACGCAGGGGTGGACGAGGTCCCGGTGCCGAGGTTGGCCCCGATGCCATTGGCGTGCAGCAAATCCAACACCTGGTCGAGACGTTCAAAGGAGTAGGTCCCGGGGGAGGGCTCCAGTTCGGCCCAGCCGAAAATGTTGACCGCAACGAGGTTGACCCCCGCCTCTTTCATGAGCCGGACGTCTTCCTGCCAGACGGCGGGATCCCACTGCTCGGGGTTGTAGTCGCAGCCGTAAACGAGCTGTCCGTTCCCGGAAAGCTCGGCAACTGACGTTTTGGTGGGGCTCAACCCTGCTCCTTCGGCTTGCGGCAAACGTGCAAGACGGGGAAGCCCCTGCTCTTGGACGCTGTTGTCTCAACGATCTCTGTGAACGTTCCCAGAGCGGCGACGCAAATAGTGATGCAGGTCATCTGGGAACGTTCCCAGAGTACGGCGGCGGTCCGGGCCGTGTCAATGCCTGCGGGAGGACGTACCCCGTCCAGACTCCGCTACAGTACAAATATGTCGCTGACACGCACCCGTGCCCGCCGCGCCACCATCAACGATGTCGCGAACGCCGCCGGGCTTTCCCGGGGGACCGTCTCACGGGTCATGAACGGGGAAAAATACGTCTCCGACGAGGCCAAACAGGCCGTCGAAGAAGCCATCGCCCGGGTGGGATACGTCCGCAACAACGCAGCCCGCAACCTGGTCACCCAGGAATCCCGGGCCATCGGGCTGATCATTCACGAACCCCACTCGCTGTTGTTCGAAGACCCCAATATTGGCTCCATCCTGCTGGGCGCCAACGAGGTGCTGTCGAAGGCTGACTACCAACTGGTTTCGCTGATCATTGATTCCGACCGTGACAGCCGCAGGGTGGCGGATTACCTGCGGGGCGGCCTGGTCGACGGGGCCGTCATCATCTCAGCGCGCGCGTCCGATCCCATTGCGGCAGCCATAGCGGACATTGGCTTGCCTGCGGCCTTCGTCGGCCACCCGGAAGGGACCCCCGCGCTGCCGTACGCCGCCATTGACAACGCTGAGGCCGCACGGAGCATCACCAAAAGGCTGCTGGAAACAGGGCGGGAACAGGTGGGCATGATCGCCAGTGCCTTGGACCGCGACTCAGGAAAGGACCGGCTTGCCGGCTTCCGGGCCGCGATGGGCGACCGATTTGACCCCAACCTGGTGGTGGAATACCCCTTGTACACCTACGCTGCCGGGTTGGAAGGCATGCAGGAACTGCTCCGGCGCGCTCCCCACCTGGACGGAGTTTTCGCGGCCTCGGATGCCGTGGCCGCCGGAGCCATGACGGCATTGCAGGAGGCCGGGCGGCGCGTCCCGGAGGATGTGGGAATTGTAGGTTTCGACGACAGCAGCTGGGCCCTTCGCTGCAGGCCCCAGCTGTCCACCGTCCGCCAGCCGGCTGACCTTCTGGGGAGCACCGCCGCTGAACTCGTCCTGGCACAGCTCCAGGGGCTGCCGGGCACGCCGCGGGTCCTCGAGACCACCATCATGTGGCGCGGATCAGCCTGACCGCGCTTACGCGGCCACTACACGCAGCTTGGCCCGTTCGCCAAGGACGCGCTGGGCCTCGGCGCTGAGCCCGGCATCACTGATGACCTCATCCACGTCATCGAGTGCTGCGATGGAGCTGATGCCCAACATGCCCCACTTGGTGTGGTCGGCAAGGACCACCGTCTTCCGTGCGGCTGCCACGAACGCACGGTCCGTCTCGGCTTCGAGCAGGTTTGGGGTGGTGAACCCGGCGTCTGCATCCATTCCGTGGACGCCCAGGAACAGGACGTCCAGGTGCAGTTGCTTGAGGGCCCCGGTGGCGATCGGGCCAACCAGGGCGTCCGACGGCGTGCGTTCGCCGCCTATCAGGATCACGGTGGACCCGCCGGGGTGGAAAAGATCGGCAATCCGCATCGAATTGGTCACCACGGTGATGCGAGGGCCGCCGGTTAATTCCCGGGCCAGCGCCCACGTGGTGGTGCCTGCGCTCAAGCCAACTGCCATGCCTTCCTGCACCAGCCCCGCAGCGGCCACGGCAATGGCACGCTTCTCCGCCGTCAACTGTGTGGATTTCAACTCGAAGCCGGGCTCATGGGCACTGGCATCACCGGGAAGTTTCGCCCCACCGTGGATGCGCTCCAGTTTCCCGCCCTCTTCAAGCTGCTCAATGTCCCGCCGCACCGTCATCAGCGACACACCCAGCTGCGCGGCCAGGTCTGAAACCCGCACCACCCGCTCCCGCTGGACAGCATCCACAATGGCCTGGTGTCGGGCAGCTGCAAGCATGTGAGCGGGTTCCTTCATTGGTATTACAGGTTTGCTCCCAGCATACGGCGACGGCGCCACCCAGGCCGGGCAGCGCCGTCGCCAAACGGATACCGCTACTTCCGCAGCGACGCTGCGATCTGCTGCATGATGGTCGGGTCCGAGAGGGTGGTGGCGTCGCCCGGATCGCGGCCTTCCGCCACGTCCTTGAGGAGGCGGCGCATGATCTTGCCGGACCGGGTCTTGGGCAGTTCCGGGACCACCAGGATGTTCTTGGGCTTGGCGATCGGCCCGATTTCCTTGCCCACGTGGTTGCGCAGTTCCTGGACGGTGGCGTCACCGTTGTTGGCGGCGTCGCCACGGAGGATGACGAACGCCACCACGGCCTGGCCGGTGGTTTCGTCCGTGGCACCGACGACGGCGGCCTCCGCCACGGCCGGGTGGCTCACCAGGGCGGACTCGATCTCGGTGGTGGAGAGCCGGTGCCCCGAGACGTTCATGACGTCATCCACCCGGCCCAGCAGCCAAATGTCGCCGTCTTCGTCCCTCTTGGCACCGTCGCCTGCAAAGTACATGTTCTCGAACCGGGACCAGTAGGTGTCCTTGAAGCGCTCCGGATCACCCCAGATCCCGCGCAGCATGGACGGCCAGGGCTCCCGGATGACCAGGAAGCCGCCGTGCCCGTTCGGGACCGACTGGCCCATTTCGTCGACAACGTCCACGGCGATCCCGGGCAGCGGCACCTGCGCCGAGCCGGGCTTGGTGGCCGTGACTCCGGGGAGCGGGGCAATCATCTGCGCGCCGGTCTCGGTCTGCCACCAGGTATCGACGATGGGTGCCTTGTCGCCGCCGATGACCTTGCGGTACCACATCCAGGCTTCGGGGTTGATGGGTTCACCGACTGAGCCCAGCACGCGGAGCGAGGAGAGGTCGTACTTCGCCGGGATCTCCGAACCCCACTTCATGAAGGTCCGGATGGCGGTGGGCGCGGTGTAGAGGATGGAGACCTTGTACTTTTCCACGATCTCCCACCAGCGGCCCTGGTGCGGGGAGTCCGGGGTGCCTTCGTACATCACCTGGGTGGCGCCGTTGATGAGCGGCGCATAGGCGACGTAGGAGTGTCCGGTGACCCAGCCGACGTCGGCCGTGCACCAGTAGACGTCCGTTTCCGGGTGGAGGTCGAAGACCGCCTTGTGGGTGTAGGCCGTTTGGGTGAGGTAGCCGCCGGTGGTGTGCAGGATGCCTTTGGGCTTACCCGTGGTGCCCGAGGTGTAGAGGATGTACAGCGGGTGTTCCGAATCGTGGCCCACCGCCGTGTGCTCGGCCGTTGCCGTGCCCACGGTGTCAGCCCACCAGTGGTCGCGGCCTTCCTTCCAGTCCACGTCCTGGCCGTTGCGCTTGACCACCACCACGTTCTGCACGGTATGGCCGTCGTGGGCCAGGGCGTCATCGACGGCGGCCTTGAGCGGGCTGGGCTTGCCGCGCCGGTAGGTGCCGTCCGCCGTGACAACGAGCTTGGCCTCGGCGTCGTCAATCCGCGAACGCAGTGCTTCGGCGGAGAAACCGCCGAACACCACTGAGTGGACCGCGCCGATCCGGGCGCAGGCCAGCAGGGTAATGACGGCCTCCGGGATCATGGGCAGGTACACGGCCACGCGGTCACCCTTGGCCACGCCCAGGGACTCGAAGGCGTTGGCCGCCTTTTTCACCTCTTCGGTCAGCTGCGCGTAGGTGTAGGTCCGCGTGTCGCCGGGTTCGCCCTCGAAGTAGATGGCCACACGGTCACCGTTGCCGGCTTCGACGTGGCGGTCGAGGGCGTTGTAGGCGGCGTTGAGTTCACCGCCCACAAACCACTTGGCGAAGGGCGGATTGGACCAGTCCAGCGCCTGGGTGAAGTCCTTGCTCCAGGTCAGCAGTTCCCGGGCCTTCTTTGCCCAGAACGCCGGCCGGTCGGCATCCGCTTCCCCGTACTCGGCGGCGGTGACAACGGCGTTGGCCGCGAATTCCGGGGAGGGCGGGAAGGCCCGGGTCTCATGCAGCAGGTTCGCAAAAGCATCGCCCTGGTGGCCTTGCTGACCTGCCGGCTGGGCGGAAGCGGAGGGAACGGTGGCCGTGGAGCTGGGAGTGTCCTGGGACATGTGAACCTCATCATTCATCGATCTTTGCCGCGCGGGACACCCGCACGGCAGGGCCCTCCGTGTGGCACGGCATTGGGCTCCAGCCGGGCGGGCGTACCGCAAAGAGCTGTTCCGCAACCTAGCCTAATGCTTGCCGCTCGCCCTCTGTGCTCCCCGTCACACATGCGGCCATGAGCGGCATTTTTTAAGCGGTGAATGGTGTCTTCATTACTCCTCCCAGGGCCACGGAGGCCTGCTCCAGCTAGTGATCTGCCAGGCTGTTGACTAGGCTGAGATGGAATTGTGACTTCATTTCGGACCGCTCCGCCCAGGCGCAAACAGTGCCTGGACGGGCCCGGTCCGCATGTCAAGACGGCACGGTTTTCGGGTCCGGACCGGGCCCGGTGCCGCCACGCTAAGGAGAGCAGAATGAACCAGCAGAGCTTCGGCCAGCGAACGGCCCCGGACACCGAGCCGGGGCCCGGAGGCTCCGGATCCGCCGCTGTGGGACCAGGTCACCCGACGGCCGCCGCCGGCGCCGCCAAGGGACAGGCTGCAGGGCGCAACGCTGCCTCCGGAAAGATCGACCCCAACGCCAACCATGCCGTCCTCGGTCCGTTCACTGTGCGGGACCTGGCCGTTTTCGCCGGGACGTTGATCCTGTTTGTCGCGTCCCTGCTGCCCCTTTTTGGTGCCCGGTACAACCTGTGGAACCTGAACAACCTGTTCTTCCTGGGGCTGGGCATCATCCTGCCGCTGTTCGCCAGTGCCCTGTTCGCCGCCCGCCGGCTGGCCCCTGCAACCCGGATCCGCGTGGGTTCGCTCTCCATCGACCAGTTCGCCTCCGTGGTGGCTTCCTTTGCCGTCGCCTTCTTCTTCCTGTCGGTGGCCTCCGGATACGGGACCACACTGCTGGTGGGCCTGATCGGCTCCCTGATCCTGTTCACTGCCACGGTGCTGGGCCGTTTCGTGCCCTATCTGTCCGGTGACTTCAAGGACCGGCCCGAGATGCCGGCGCATGTCGTGGCCCGCGAAGCCGCGGTCCCGACCCGGAAGCCGCGGGCCCCTAAAGCGGCCAAACCGGAGACCGGCGCCAACCAGTCCAAGGGCGGCTTCAAGGGCGCCGGCATCTTCGGGGGTGCCGGTGCCGGCTCCTCCGCTGTCCAGCCGGGATCTGCCGGCCACAGCCCTGAGCCCGTCCGTTCCGCGCAGCCGCCCGCTACCGCTGCCGTACCGGTGGCTGCCGCCGGGACATCAAACGCGGGAACCGCCGGAGCTGCAGCTGCAGGAGCCGGTGCCGCGGCCGCCGCTTCCGGTGCCCACGGGCCTGCCGCGTCCGCGTCGTCGCCGTCCGCGGCCGCCCCCGAAACGTCGGAACGGACCCCTGAAGTGGACGCCGGGCCGCCCACCCAGGCAGCCGACATCGTCCGCCCTGCCCCCGCGGTGAACGCCGGCCCGCCCACCCAGGCAGCCGACGTCGTCCGCCCTGCTTCTGCTCCCGTTGCGGAGGAGACCCAGCACGGGGATGTCCCCGCAGCCCATGCCCCCCAGGCGGCGTGGGAGCCGCCGGCTGCCACCGCCGTTCACCAGCAGGTCCGCGCCGAGCAGCCCATCGGGGCAACGGTGGACCCGGCAAGCCGCCACGACGAGATGGACGGGCAGCCGATCCACGAGGCCTTTTGGTTTGCCGTTGCCCAGCACCGCACCGCCTTCGACCCCCGCACCGGTGCCCCCGCGTTCGTGATTGAACCCGGCGGCTGGGTGCTGGCACTTGAGGACCGCGGCCACGAATTCCTGGTCCAGCACACCGATGGACGGCTGGGCGTGCTGCGCGACCTCAGCAACATCGAGCGCGGCTGACGCCGGTGGCCGGGGCCCGCACCAAGACCGGCCAGGCCGCAGGGATGCCCGTGGTCTCGTCCGAATCCGTCCTGGCGCTGAAGCGGAGGGCGCGGCGCATCCACAAGGCCCTGGCCGAGAAATACCCGTACGCCCACGCGGAACTGGATTTCCGCAATCCGTTCGAACTGCTCGTGGCCACCGTCCTGTCCGCCCAGACCACCGACGTGACGGTCAACCAGGTCACCAAAGTACTGTTCGCGCGGTGGCCCAATGCCCGCGCCCTGGCGGAGGCGGACCCCACGGAGCTTGAGGCCATCCTCAAGCCCACCGGGTTCTTCCGTGCCAAGGCGAAGAACGTCCAGGCACTGTGCACGCGGCTGGTGGACGACTTTGACGGCGAGGTGCCCGGGCGGATGGAGGAACTGGTCACGTTGCCCGGAGTGGGCCGCAAAACCGCCAATGTGGTGCTCGCCAACGCCTTCGGCGTTCCGGGCATCTCCGTTGACACGCACTTCGCCCGGCTGGCCAAGCGGTTCGGCTGGACCCAGTCAGAGGATCCCGTCCAGATTGAACAGGACGTGGCGGAGCTGTTCGAGCGCAGGGACTGGACCATGCTGTCCCACCGGGTGATCTTCCATGGCCGCCGGGTCTGCCACGCCAGGAAACCCGCCTGCGGCGCCTGTCCGGTGGCCAACTGGTGCCCCAGCTACGGTCTGGGCGAGACCGACCCCGTCAAGGCGGCCAAGCTCCTCAAATACGAACTTGCCCCCGGCAGCGAGGCATTGCTGGAGCAGTACCTGGCAGAACAGCACCGGGCCGCAGAGATCCGGATGGCTTCCCAGAAGAGGACCCCGTGAGCGCCCGCGAAGACCTCGCCGGGCTGGTCCGGCGGGCCAAAACCGGAACGGCCGGCCCTCCTGATCCGCGCTGGGCGGCCCTGACCGTCGACGCGGCACGCGCCCGCAGGGCCGCGGTGCTGATGCTCTTTGGCGTTCTTGACGACGTCCCGGCCGCGTCCGGCAAGCCACTTGCGCCGGCCGACCTCGACGTCCTGCTCCTGGAACGCGCCCACACCCTGGGTTCCCATCCGGGCCAGGTGGCCTTTCCCGGCGGCGGCATCGACAGGGACGAAACCCCGGTGGAGGCCGCGCTCCGGGAAGCCGAGGAGGAAACCGGGCTGGATTCCAGCGGCGTGGAAGTGCTGGGCACGCTCCAGGAGCTGGGGTTGGCGCACAGCAACTTCCTGGTGACGCCGGTGCTCGGGTGGTGGCAGGCACCCTCACCGGTCCGGGTGGTGGACTATGGTGAATCCGCCCAGGTGTTCCGCGTCCCGGTGCGGGACCTGCTGGACCCGGACAACCGGGTGATGGCCACCGTCCACCGGGCAGGGCGGACGTTCGACAGCCCCGCGTTCACGGTGAACGGGGTGGTGGTGTGGGGCTTCACCGGCATTGTGCTCAGTGGCCTCTTCGACCAGCTCGGCTGGTCCGTTCCGTGGGACCGGAACCGGCTGCATCCGATCGGGGTCTAAACCTCAGGCCTGCCGGCGCAAATCCACCACGATGCCGGTGGCGGCGTTCTCGCGCATGGCCTTGATGCCGTCGCGGAGCATGGTCAGGGACTTGAAGGTTGGCGAAACCGCAACGGTGTTGCCCTCGGAGTCGGTGAGCCGCAGCCGGTACGACTCGTCGCCTGTGCGGTGTATTTCAAATCTTCCCGCCATGGACGGGGACCTCCCTGGTATGCGTCGTTGCATCAGCGTGTGGACCGGTCTGCTTCAGCCACCGCCTCCGACTGTAACCTCCGCCACCCTGCCCGTCGAGCTACTGCCGGGTAGGTTACCTTGCATCTCATGGGCAGGTATCCGGCGCCCGCCAGGACCGCTATTTGGCGAGGTTGTAGGAGTCGACGACGGCGAGGCTCACCGGGAACTCCACCGGGATCCGCCCGAACAACAGCTCCTTTGCCGCCACGGCCGATTCCTCGATGGCGGCGATGCAGGCGTCAACCCTGTCCGAGGGCGCATGCACCATCACCTCATCGTGCAGGAAGAAGACCAACTCGGCCCGGACCGTCCCGCCGCTGCCCCCGGTGCCCGCTGTCCGAAGGGTGCGCAGCCGCCGTCGTAATTCCGCGAGCCAGCACGCCGCCCAGTCCGCCGCGGAGCCCTGGACCACGAAGTTCCGGGTGAAACGCCCCCGGGACCGGGCTATGGACTCTGCCCGCCGCTGCTCTTCGGCGGTGGTGGAGCGCTGGCTCAGGAACCACCGCTCCGAGGGCGGCGGGCTGCTGCGGCCCAGCCGCGTGGTCACCGTTCCGCCGGCTTCACCCGCCCGCGCCGCACGCTCCACAAAGTCGACGGCGCGCGGATAGGTGCGCGCCAACTGCGGCATCAGCCGCCCGGCCTCGCCGGAGGTGGCGCCGTACATCGCGCCCAGCAACGCCATCTTCGCTTTGGCCCGGTCCCCGCCGAAGCCCTTGGCGGCGATGCCGGCATAGAGGTCCTGGTCCCGGGCGGCCTCAGCCATGGAGGAGTCCTGCGCGAGGGCCACCAGGACGCGCGGTTCCAGCTGCGAGGCGTCGGCCACGATCAGTTTGTGGCCCGGGTCTGCATGGACCGCTCCGCGGACCTGGCGCGGAATCTGCAGTGCGCCACCGCCCCGGGACGCCCAGCGCCCGGAAACCACTCCACCCACCACATACTCGGGGCGGAACCTGCCACCGTCCACCCAGGCGTCCAGCCATGACCAGCCGTTGGCCGTGTGGAGGCGGGAGAGCTTCTTGTATTCCAGCAGCGGCTCGATGACAGGGTGGCTGGACTCCCTGAGCTCCCACTTCCGGGTGCTCTTCACCTCGATGCCGTTGCGGTGCAGGGCCCGCATCAGGTCCTGCGGCGAGTCGGGGTTGAGCCCCGGGGAGTTGAGCAGGGTACGCAGTTCCGCAGCAAGCGCCTCGAGTCTTTGCGGACGCTGTCCGGCGGGCGGGCGGGGCCCCAGGTGGTCAACCAGGATCTGTTCGTGCAGGTCCTCCCGCCACGGAACGCCCGCGTGCTGCATCTCGGCAGCCACCATGGCGGCTGCCGACTCCGCCGCGAGCAGCAGCTGGAGGCGGTGTCGGCGGTTTTCCTCCATCTCCACGCCGGCCAGGGCGGCCTGCTGGGCCGCGTATTCGGCGCGGAGGTCCTCAAGTCCCCACCCCGGGGCCGGTCCGGCACCCGGATCGTCGAACAGCGCTCCCTGGTCCGCTGGGGGACGCGGCGGCAGCAGAGCCTTTGGCGGGAGCATGGGATCCTCCACAGGGACCCTGTCGGTATTCCTGGCGTAATCGGTATGGGCGCTGAACTGCGAGAAGGCCAGGATGTTGCCGCAGAGGGTGACGTCGTAGCAGCGCTCCACCTCCACACCGGAGGCGAGCAGCGCGGGGTACCAGTCCTGCGTCCGGTGCCAGATCCACCGGGGCGGCTGTCCGCCGGGGCGCCGGGCTTCCAGTTCACGGACGACGGCGGCAAGCTCGCCGGGTGCCACCAGCCGGGGCCCGGGGTTGGCCGGTTGGTGGTCGCCTGCCTGTGTCAGTTCCTGCAGTGCCGCACCGCGGGGGTGGGCGGCAAGCAGCAGGTACATGTTCCCATTGTGCCCTGCCGGGAGTGGTGGCCCTGTTTGTCCACATAGGGGAGGTGCCCCCTTAACGGGCTTTGGTTGCAGCGGCAGAGTGGCTGCATGAGCAGGCACCAACTGAATGCACCGCACCCCGCGCCGGGGCAGGCCACGGATTCCTTCCGGCGGCCACCAGGCCGGAGATCACCCTCCCGCGCTGCGTTGCCGGACAACCCGGCGTCCGGCGCCGCCTGGCTGCCGGACGGTTCACCGCCGGGCGGTTCAGCACCGGGCGGTGCGGGCGGGGTGCTGCTGGTTACCTCATCGGGGGTCCTCCGCGCCGAAGTGGAGCGCATCGTGGCAGCCGCCGGAGCCCAGCTGCGCGTCGTTCCGGATGCATTGGAGGGCGGACGGTACTGGGACGCTGCATCGGCCGTCCTGGTGGGCAGCGATGTGCGGGAGCTGCCACCGCGGCGGCGCACCCCTGCTGTCATGGTGGGCCTCGACGGCGAAGGGGACAGCCTCTGGCACCTCGCCGCCGCCCTGGGCGCCGAACGCGTTGCCGTGCTGCCCGATGCCGCTGCCTGGCTGGCGGACCATCTGAGCCGGTCGCGCTCGCCGGGACCCGGCGGCCTGGTCCTTGGCATCACGGGCGGTTGCGGCGGGGCGGGGGCAACCACCGCCGCCATTTGGATAGCCCAGGCCGCGGCAGGGCTGGGGGCACGCGTCCTGCTGGTTGACGGGGACCCCTGGGGCGGTGGCCTGGAACTGGCGCTCGCTGCCGAGGACAACCCCGGACTGCGCTGGCCGGACCTCGCGGAGGCAAGGGGCAGCATCGATCCCCTGCAGCTCTCCGACTCCCTGCCCGTGGCTGGAGGTTTTTCCTTCCTGTCCTGGCCTGCCACCCGGGAGCAGCCGGTCCCTGTCCCTGCTGCCGCCGCAGCGGGTGTGCTCGATGCTGCCCACCGTGGTTTTGAGCTGGTCGTTGTGGATGTGGGAAGGGGCGCGGAGCCGCTCCATACGGTGGCCTGGGACTGCGACCGGATCATGGTGGTGGTGCCGGCGCAGCTGAAGGCAGCGGTCGCGGCGGTACGCCTGCTGCAGGAACTTCCGCCCGTGGAGGCTGCCTTGCTGGTGCGGGGCCGGCAAGGTGCTGCGCTGGACAGTTCCCTGATTGCTGACGCCGTAGGGTTGCCCGTGCAGGGCCGCATCCCCGAACTGCGGGCCGTCCCGGTAGCCATGGAAGCGGGGCGCCTGCTGGACTTTGGGAAGCGGCGGACCATCCGGCATTTCGGCGCCACGGTGCTCGATTGGCTCGGCGAGGACCTGCAGGCGGGGGATGTGGCATGAGGCGGCCGTCGGGTACACCCTCAGCTCCGCCTCCAGCTCCCGATACAGGCAGCGCTGCAGGGTCCGGGGGCCTGGGTGCCCGGCGCAGTGCCCGGATCCTTGAAGCGAACCAGGCCGCCCGCCAGGCGCGGGCCGGTGAGGCAGCCGGTACTGGCCGGGCCGTTGATTCCGGGCTGCTGGAATCCGTCCGTGAGTCGATGATGGCCGAGGCTGGAGCGGTAACACCGTCGCGCGTCGCTGCTGCTGTCCAGGCCACTGGCAAGCTGTTGGGCGCCGCCGGAGCGCTGGCCGCGGTGGAACGGATCAGTGCCGAACTCAATGGACTGGGACCGCTGCAGGAGCTCACCAGGGATCCTGCCGTCACAGACATTTTCGTCAACGCTCCCGATTCCGTGTGGGTGGACCGTGGCAGGGGCATCGAGCGCGTACCTGTCGTGTTCGATGGCGAGACCCAACTGCGCGCGCTGGCCTGCCGGCTGGTGGCTGCAGGCGGGCGCCGCCTGGATGACGGGTCGCCCTGCGTCGATGTCAGGCTTGCCGGCGGCTACCGTGTCCACGCCGTGTTGCCGCCGGTGTCCACGTCCGGGACGCTGCTGAGCGTCCGGATCCGCAGGGAGAGGGTTTTCAGCATGGCGGAGCTGCGCACGGGCGGCATGTTCGGCCAGTGTGTGCAGACGGTGCTGGAGAGGATAGTGGAGAGGAAGTTGAGTTTCCTGGTCAGCGGTGCCACGGGTTCCGGTAAGACCACGCTGCTGTCCACCCTGCTGGGCCTTTGTTCCGCGGAAGAGCGGCTGGTCCTGATCGAGGATGCGGCCGAACTCAACCCTGTCCATCCCCATGTGGTGGCCCTCGAATCACGTCACGGGAATCTCGAAGGTGGCGGCGCCGTGGACTTGGGGGAGCTGGTCCGCCAGGCGTTGCGCATGCGTCCGGACAGGCTGGTGGTGGGGGAGTGCCGGGGCGCTGAAGTCCGTGAGCTCCTGACGGCGATGAATACCGGGCACAGTGGCGGTGGCGGAACCATCCACGCGAACACGGCAGCCGCGGTCCCGGCCAGGCTCAACGCCCTCGGCGCGCTCGCCGGGCTCGGCCCGGAGGCCGTGCGGCTTCAGGCCGCCAGCGCCCTCGACGTTGTCATCCATGTCGGCAGGACCCCGAAGTGCCGGGAAGTCCTGTGCGTTGGACTCATCGCCGATGGCCCGGCAGGACTGACCGTGGTGCCGGCCATTAAGGAGTCAGGTATCACGGGTCCGGCGTGGCCGGCGCTGGCGGCCCGGTTGGGGATGGACCCCGGGGCAACCCTGTGACGGTCCTTTTCACGGTGCTTCTTTGCAGTGCCATGCTGTTGCTCCTCAACCCGCCCCTGGACGCGGTTTCCCGGCTGCGCACGGCAACCGGCAGGAAGAAGAGCACGCAGGGGGTCAGGAGAGGCCTGGTACTGCCGTGGGGCAAGGCGGCCGGCAGGAGCGCGGCACTGTCGCGGGGGCCGGGCGTGACCCTGGTGGTGCAGCAGCTGGCGGCACTGCTCCGGGGCGGACGGACGCCGGGGCGGTTGTGGGACGAGCTGTGGACGGTTTACGGCGATGGCGGAAACGGGCAGCAGCTTCAAGAGCGTGCACCCGTGTCCGGGGCGATGCTGTCAGAGGGATCAGCTGCGGTTCTGTCATCCGCGCGTGCTGCCGCCGCGACCGGAGCTCCCGTTTCGGAATCCATCCGGCGCGCGGTTTCCACAGCGTTCCAGCCCCGGGACAGGGAGGCCAGGACCTGGCTGGAGCTGGCCGCCTGCTTTGACATTGCGGAGGCCAGCGGGTGTCCGCTCGCCGACGTACTGACCCGGTTCGCGGCCCAGCTGGAAGCGGAGGATGACGCAGACGCGGCCCGGCAGACGGCTCTCGCAGGGCCCAAAGCCACCGTCCGGCTCCTGACCTGGCTCCCCTTGATGGGTCTTGGACTCGGTGCCGCCCTCGGCGTGGATCCCCTCGCTACCCTCTTGGGAACACCCCTGGGACTGGCCGCCTTGTTCGGCGGGGTGGTCCTCACCGTGACGGGAAGGGCATGGTCTGCCCGGCTGGTTTCGGCGGCGGCAGGGGCATGAGTGCCATGACCCAGGGGTGGGCTCCAGGCCTGGCATTGTTCCTGCTGCTCGCGGCCAGCGCCTGGCTTGCCTGTTCCAGCCACGCCAGGCCGCGCCAACGGCTGCGCCTCCTGCTTCCTGCCGCTGCAGGGGCACAACCGACGGCAGCCACCAAAGGGGCGCCAGCGAGTTCCGGCAGCGGGCTGAAGGATCCGGCCATGATGCTGGAGCTGGTGGCGGCCATGCTCGATGCCGGCGCCGGCATTGGCCGGGCGCTTGACCTGGTGGCTGCTTCGGCTGCCCCGCAGTACCGGGAATCCCTGCGGCCTGTGGTCTCGGCGCTGGCCATTGGGGCCGACTGGGAGACGGCATGGCGCAGCTCCGCAATACAGCTGCCCGAAGTCCTGGAGTTGCGGGACGCGCTGGGCTTCGCCGCACTCACGGGCGCGCCGTCGTCAGCGATTCTGTACGCCCAGGCTGCGAGGCTCCGCCGGGAGCGGTTTCGGGCTGCGGAGAAGCGGGCCGCTTCGCTCGGGGTGAAGTTGGTGGTTCCCCTGGGCCTGTGCTCACTCCCGGCCTTCATCTGCCTTGGTGTCGTTCCGGTGTTGCTGGCCCTGTTACCGTCCGGTTCCTAACCGGCTGGCTCCTCACAATCCGGCTCGTTGCCAGCCCCGCCGCTTCCGGGCCCCGGTTCCCAGCCTTTCCCGGTGCCCCGGCTCCCGGTTCCCAGTCTGTCCCGGTGCCCCGGCTCCCGCTTCCCAGTCTGTCCCGGTGCCCTCGGTTTCCTGGTTCCCAGCCTGTCCCGCTATGCCGGCCGCGCTGTCCGTCCCCTCCTCCACAGCGCCGGAGCAGCCCAGCTTTTCCACTTAGCCCACACCCTCCCTTACCCGCAACAACTCCGCCGGGAAGAGTCAAGACAGCCGGGAAAACCACCGGCGCCCATGGAAAGGAAACCAGATGTCCACCAACCACTACCGCCGTAATTACTCCGCCGGAATGTCCGAACTCGCTGCTTCCAGGCAGATGGCCACCGCTTCCAGGCCGATGGCCATGGGGCCGGCCCGCAGCCGTGGCAACGCGGTCGGGACGCAATACACATCCCGTGCCACATCCCGTGCCCTTGCTTCCAACACAACTGTCAGTCGCGCACTCGTTCCGCAGGCACCGGCCTCAGGTACGTCCTTTCCAGCGGCGTCCTTCCCGCCGCCCGGCAACGTGGTGGAGCTGTACCCGGCTGCGGGCCGCACCCCCAGGATGCGGCGCAGCGTAGGGTTGCTGGGCTCGGAAGCCGGCATGGCAACAGCCGAATACACCGCCATTGTGTCAAGTTACTAGCTCGATAGAATGGTGCTGTGAACAAATCCAAGGGCACCAGGGCGGCCATTTACGCACGTATCAGCCGCGACCAGCAAGGGCAGGGCTTAGGCGTGGAACGCCAAGAGCAGCTATGCCGCGAGCTGGCCCAGTCACTTGGGCTCGAAGTCACAGAGGTCTACACGGACAACGACATTAGCGCGTACTCAGGACGGCGCCGGCCCGCCTATGAGCAGATGCTTACCGACATCCAAGCCGGGCAGCTCGACGCCGTAGTCTGCTACCACTCCGATAGGCTCATGCGCCGGTCCCGAGAGCTTGAACGCTACATCGACATTTGCCGGCCCCGTGGCGTCGTCACTCACCAGGTGACCGCGGGCCTCTTGGACCTCGCAACTGCCACCGGCCAGGCTGTCGCTAAGACCGTGGCCGCATGGGCGCAACACGAGTCAGACCACAAGGGCGAACGGATCGCAGCCCAGAAAGCCCAAGCAGCAGCGAAGGGGAAGTTCTTAGGCGGCCGCGTTCCTTGGGGATGGAAGAAGACTGCCGCCGGCATCGAAGTTGAGCCCACCGCGGCTAAGCACATCTTGGACGGGACTCTCGCCATCATCGCGGGAAAGTCGCTGATAGGCGTAACGCGGGCATGGGCGGACGCCGGAGCCGTCAGCCTGTCCGGAACACCCATGAACACCACCCAAGTCCGCCGCGTCCTCCTCCGGCCCCGCAACGCCGGACTAATGACCTTCCATGGCGAAGTGGTGGCCGACTCATGGCCGGCTATTGTGCCCTTGGAAACGTTCCGGCAGTGCGAGGCGGTACTGACGAGCCCGGAACGCCCGCAGCAGTCAGAAGCCAAGTTCAAGTACCTGCTAAGCGGGATAGCCAAGTGCTTTTGCGGCCGGTACATGACGGGCTTTGGAGCGGAGGGGCATCGACGGTCCTACCGCTGCAAGATCCACCAGGAGGGCGGCAAGTACGTTCCGGGCCACGCTAACCGGGCAATGGCGAACCTGGATGACTACGTACTGAGGATGGCCGCGGCATGGTTGGATCGGCCCGACTATAAGGCGGCCGTTCTGGCCGACGCGCAATTACTCGCCGACAAAGAAGCCCCCGGCGAATCCTCGGACATAGCGGAATTGATCGCACGGAAAAACTCACTTGCCCGAATGTTCGCCCAAGGGCTTATTTCCGAAAGCCAGCTCATCGAGGGCAGCCGCGAAATTGAGCAAAAGCTCGAAGCGATAAAGCAGACCGCAGCCGCGAATATTGGCAGCCGCGTTATGGCTAATTTCGCATTTGCTGAGAATGCCGGGGAATTGTTCCTTCAGGCCGGCACGGAGATGCAGCGGGAACTACTCCGAAGCGCGTTCAGCATCACCCTGAAGCAGTCCGGCCCCTTCCGCGGCGAGTTCGACCCCTCCACTGTGGACATGTTCCCGCACCACATGACCTCATAAGGCGCTGGGCCGATTGGCCCTACTTTCCGCCGCGTGGGCCACCTTAGGCGCTATCAAACATAACGATTTGGTCACGGCATCTTAGAGGTTATCCACAGGTGAAGCGTTGTCAGAACCCCCAAGGGTGCTTGCCCTGTCGTGTTCAATCCGGATGCTCTAGCGTGCGCTAGCGTGCCGTAGCCTGCGCCAGCGTGAATTGTCCTATTTCGCGCTGTTGACAAGGCTGTTGAAAGAGTCGTGTCGCCAGTCCACAAGAAACGCCGACCACTGCACAGGAATGCGGCAATAGGTGTTGCGGGAATAGTTCCACCGTGTGCCAGACTAACTCTTAGGCAAGCAGAGGAACCCGCCCGGTAGCTCCACCAAAGAACTAAAGCCGGACGGGCTCCAAGATCAAGGAATCACGCCAATGATTCGGAGATCAGGTTTGCATGACATATCCGCCAAGATAGAAATGCAAGGGACAGCAAATGAGCCATCCGAAATTAACTATCGCAGACCTCCAACGCGATCACAACGTGAGTCGCTCAACGATCTACCGGCGCATCAATGACGGAACGCTGAAGGCCTACAGGTTAGGCCCTCGAATTATCCGCTTTGATGCTGCCGAAGTGGCCGCAGCTTTCAAGAAGTAGGCCACGCTATGAAGGCCGCCGCCGCTGACAAGCTCGCCGCCCACATAGCCGCCACAGTCGCCTCCTGGCCCGCGCCAACACCGGAGATGGTCCGCAAGACGACCATCCTGCTCCGCGCCGCTGCCATCGATAAGGCGGTGACCAAGTGAGGCGCCAACCCTACACAGGCCCATGCATCACCCTCGCCTCTTGGGTGCACTGGGAAATCAGGCGTTACCTGCTCCAGACCGAAGCCCCGGGCCGGTATGGGACGTACAGCAAGGAGGACGCCCCATGGACCTCCTGACCGCAATGGAAGAGTTCAACATCTCCGAAGACGACTACCAGGAACACCAGCAAAACTCTGTTCCTGTTCCTCCACCCCCTATGTCAGGAACAAGGAACAAGGTGGGATACGGGAACATCGCCGCTCTACTCGCCGGCAACCTTCCCCCAGCGCCTACCCCCTCGATACTCCGCCGCGTGGATGGAATCGGCATGTTCTACGCAAACCAGGTCAACATCCTGTTTGGTGAACCTGAATCGGGCAAAACATTCGTAGCCCTCGCCGCCATCGTGGAATGCCTCAACAAGGGCGGACGGGCAGTGTTCCTAGACATGGACCACAACGGCATGGAGGGCATCGCCGCTAGGTTGCTTGACCTTGGAGCCCCCGCGCCAATCCTCGGAGACCTGGACAGGTTCCGCTACAAGGAACCCGAAGACCGGCAAGACCTCATGGAAGCTGTAGCGGACCTGAAGGCATGGCACCCCGGCGTTGCAGTCCTAGACAGTATCGGGGAACTCATGCCAACCATGGGCCTCAACTCAAACAGCCCAGACGACTTCACCATCGCCCATACCTCGGTGCTGAAGCCGCTAGCCATGGCAGGGGCAGCAGTAATAGCGATTGACCACGTAGCCAAGAACACCGAATCCAAAGCACAGGGACCGACTGGAACAGCAGCCAAATCAAGGGCAGCCGGCGGGACCATGCTCCGCGTAACGGTCAAGGATGCTTTCACTCCCGGCCACGGCGGAGCCGCTTACCTGAACGTCAAGAAGGACCGCCACGGCGGCCTACGCTCCAACTCCCCACGCGGGGATAAAGAGCCCCTAGGCGGCACGTTCAAGCTCTTCCCAGACGGCAACTTCGCAGTCTTCGCAGCGCAGGACGGGGAGCGGATGCCGGAAGCAATCCCAGCGGTGGACCTCGCAGAACTAAAGGCACTGGATCCACCGCCCACCACCGTCCGGGAAGCCAGGGAACGCCTCAATTGGGGCAATGACCGAGCTACGGCAGCCATGCGGGTATTCAAGCAGCAGGGGCAGCAGTGAGCGTGTTCCTTGTTCCTGACACACAGGGTGCAGGAACAGGAACATCAATCATTCCCCGTTCCTCAGTAACAAGGCAGGAACGGGAACGCCCTTGAAACTCTCACGCCAAGACCTCTTGAACCTCTGCGAAATCTACAAAGCCAAGGCCCTCGAAGAACACGACAAGTTCCGCCACTGGCAAGCACGAGCCATCGAAGCAGAAACCCGCCTCGCCATCTACGAGCCAGGCGACGAACCCACGAATCAGGAGAAATAGACCATGCCACAGCCAGGAATGTTCAACCCCCGCGGTGAAGACTGGATAGCCAGGGAAATAACCGACCTCAAACGCTCCATGCGGGAACTCGCCGCCGCTAACCCGTTCGGCCCCATGGGCATCAAGCCCAAGGCAGGCGGCATGGTCGTGGAGGGCTACCAGACGGTAAACGGCCCCATGACCATCACCGGCAGCCTGGACCTTCCCGCCGGCAGCGTCCAGAATGACGCACTCGCTAGCCCGGTGCAGATCGACACGGCAAGCAACGGCATCGACGGCGAAGCGATCACCACAACCTCAACCGTCCGGGCATCCGTTACCCTCACGGTCCCAACAGGCATGACACAAGCCATCGTCATGGCAACCGCCACGGGCATGGGAGAGAACAGCACCACGGCCAGTGATTACCTCTACGTCTCCGCAGTCGTGGAAGGCGTAAACGGCGGCGAACTCTACACAGCCGCCCCGGCAGGCTTGGGCGCCAGCCTCGCCGCCCCATTCAACACCACCCTTACCGGCCTCACGGACGGCCAAGAAATCACTGTAGGGGTAGCCACCCGCACCGGCACCGCCGAATGGGCCGCCTCAACCGCGAACCAAGCCAGCATCTCCGCAACCGTCATGTACCTGCGCTAGGAGCCACAATGACCACTCAGACCCCCGAACCCATCACCCCCGCGCCGCTTACCTTCCAGGCACCGACACCAACCGCACCAGGCCGCCCCTCCCCGATAAAGCGCGGCATCCCCTGGAATGAACCCATCACGGCCAGCAAAGCCATCGATCTTGTGGACGCAGCGGGCAACCCGGAGCCTGTCCTCCCAGTCACCAGCGCAGAACAGGAATAAGCCCATGTCAGACGCCTGCAACAGCACCCACGGCACAGAGCGCCCCATGGAACCGGCGAAGCTTCAGAACTGCCGAGAATGCCCGTTCCGAGTAGAGAACCGCCACCGCGAACACCCGCTAGGGATCCAATACACAGACGGCGAATTCGCCAAACTCTGGCGCGGGGTATCCCAGGACGGCGGCATGTTCGGCTGCCACATGTGGGATGCAGACCTGCACCCCTTTGACGAGAGCGTGAAAGAGGCCGGATTCCACAAACCCGCCGAAGTCGGATCCCGGATCGAATGCGCCGGCATGGTCGCCATGGTGAAACGGGAACTCGAGATAGCCGACGCCGCACCAAGCTACGCCGAATACCAGCAGCAGCGCCCCCTAGGAATGTCCAAGAAAGCCATCCTCCGCTACTCCGCCCGCAGGCTGGGAGTAATCGGCCCGGAACTGCGATTCTCCGAACACATCAACAAAGACGACATCTTGGATCCGCACGACGTGATAGACCCGGCGTCGGTCAAATGGCAGTGGACCGAACAACAGTCAGACGTGATCCTCCGCACCGCCCAAGCCCTAATGCCATCGTTCCGCGCCTGTGACTGCGAAGCCTGCCAGCGCCACACGGAAGTGCACCAGGCCCTCACGCTCACCACCGCGGAAGGCCTGACAGTAGAAGTGGACGCCGAGCTACACCCCCTGCTGTCCGCCCTCGCCGCAGCAGGGATCCGCACCACAGACTCGTGCATCAACATGCACGAAACCATCACCGCGATAAGCCCGGAGTCTTACGGCAGCATCATCAACGGCCACGACCGGAACACGATGAACTACGAAACCATCCTTCGCCGGCAAGCCGCGTTCATCCGCCTCCGCAACAACAACGACGCGGAACAGGCATTCATCACCGCAGCCGGGAAGATCCCCGGCGCGGAAGTCTTCACCAGTGGAGCACTCACACAGCTTGTCTTCCCACAGGCCACCATCCCCGCCCTACTCAAAGCGGTGAACGCATGAGCAGCCAAGGGCTTGAACTCCGCCCCGCAGTGCCCAGTGACTTCCCAGCCATCGCCCGCCTACTCAACGCCGCGCACCCCGTGGCGGGAGTCCTGGCAAGTGAGAGCGCCGAGACAGTCAAGGAACGCAGCGAAGAGGCCCTAGTCATCGTGGCAGCCGACCAAGGCACCATAGCCGCCACCCTCACAGCAGCAGCCGCCGGCACCTACTACGGACGGCTGGCACGAACGGGGCAGATGGAAGTTTCACGGCTCGCAGTCGCCCCCGAATACCAGGGCCGCCGAATCGGTAAGGCCATGCTCCTGACCTTCGCCCGCAACTGCCAACGGCAAGGCGTCCAAGCCCTAGTAGGGGCAACCCTTCCGAGTATGACCACCGCCCAACAGCTCTACGACTCCATAGGCGCCGAACGCGGAACCATCCCCGGCACAAGAGCCATCGGCTACACCCTCCACCTAACCAACGATGAGGAGAACTAATGTTCGCTTCGCTTCCAGAGCGCTACGAAACCAACGTCCGCAGAGCTGCCAGCTTCCGCGCTAAGCCGGCGGTACTCCTTACCCCAGACGGCGGGAAGGAACCCGCAGTCATGATCCGCCAAGCCAGCATCATTCAAGGCGTATTGCCGGTACCCGAAGCGCTCCGCCTCGCCAACCAGATTGCAGACGCCCTAGCAGCGCACCGGGAGGGCAAGTGAACAGCAATCCGTTCATCTCCTACCCGCACCGGTACTGGCAGAACATCGACGGATCCGCAGCCACCCACGCCCGCGCCGGCATCATCGAAACCCCGCAAGGCGCCAAGGAACCGTCCGTCGTGATCTTCCGCGACAAGGCATGCCTCACCATCCTGACCGTGGAAGACGCCACACGGCTCAGTAACGAAATCATCGACCAGCTAGAGAGGCCCCTCGTATGAACCCGTGCGAGTGCACCGACACCCGGCAAATGGTCATCTGCGCACTGAACCGCGGCGACGGCCCATGCCTCGCCACCACAGCACCAGAAGCGCCGGAAACCTCAAGTAGTCCCGAACCGTACGCGCTCAACAGTGACGCCCTCACCAACTCAATAGCCGCCAAACTCGGCGCAACCATCAACCAGTAGGAGAAACCCCATGTTCGCAGAAATCCGCCGTATCGACCGTACCTTCGCCGGCCTTGGTATCGACCTGCCCAAGGAATGCCAGGACGCCTCAGCCCTCGCTAACGCCGCCCTCGCAGCCACCAACACCCCGGCAATCCAGGACCTGCACGACGGGATCCTCTCAGGGACCATCACGCCCAAGAACATCGCCGCGAAGCTCACCGACTCCGCCATCTCCATCATGGCCGCCGAACGGATCCACACCGCAGCGGAAGGCACACAGTCAGCCGTCAACGACATCTACTTCAGCGCACTCAAAGCCCACGCAGACAAGCTGGTAGCAGCCCTGCGCCCCGCCTTTGACGAAGCAGCAGCCATCATCCAGACCGCGGGTAAACACTTCGCCGCCGACGCCAACGAACGGGACATCCTCAACGCCGGCATGGAAGCAGTCAACGCCTGGCACAACCTCGCCGCAGCCAAAGCAACGATGATGCAGATCACCAACGCACGCGCCGTCATCGCTGAAGCCGAGAGGGACAACACCAGCCCGTACCTCCACTACATCACCGGGCAGCACACACAGGCCGAACTGTGGCAGGCAGAAGCCGAGTACACCGGAGTAGGCCACGGACTCCATAACCTCGCACGCGCAGGCTTCACCCTCCATCTCAACACCAAGGCCGAAGCCCAGAAGCTGGCAGACACAGCACGCACCAGGACGGAGCAGGCGCAAGCACGGGCCGAAGCTGCACGCATCGCGGAGAGCAAACAGGATAGCTCCCTCGCTTTCGAGATGGCAGCACGGGCAGCACAGTAACCACCAAGCAGACCAGCGAGGCGGCTGCATCCCACAGTGCAGCCGCCTCGCACCACACACCACGAGAGAGGGAGTAGGACATGGCAAGAGCCAAGAAGGTATGTGCCAAGCCTGGCTGCCCCGCGATCACCAGCGGCGGACTCTGCACCACACACGCACGAGAAGCTGACAAGGCAAGAGGTACATCAACGCAACGCGGGTACGGAACACAGCACATCAACGCACGCAAGGCACTGGCCCCCGCAGTAGCAGCAGGCATCGTGCGCTGTGCACGCTGTGGCAACCTCATCGAACCCGGCGCCGCATGGCATCTAGATCACACGGAAGACAGGACAGGCTACCTAGGTGCAAGCTGTGCACGGTGCAACCTCAGTGCCGCCGGGAAAGCAGCCCACCGCGACGACTGGCCCACACCATGACGACGACGGCACAGACACCCACCGGGGGGAGGCGGGGCAACACACCCCTCCGACCCGCCGGGGAGGTGAAAAGGATGTTTACAAAGCGGTTGGCCTCAACAGGAAGGAGGCCGGTGAATGCCTGGCCCGAAAGCGAACCCAACTAAGCCAAATTCCCGCCATCGCAGCCCTGGCGCACGTTCCGGGCTTATCGAACTGCCAGCGGAAGGCTGCACGCTTCCCGTTCCATCGCTGCCAAAATCGGGCAATTGGTCCCCGGAAGATAAGAAATTGTGGCGGAATCTGTGGAAATCACCGCAGGCTAACGAATGGGACGACAGTTTCATACCCGCTGTAGCGGCCTACGTGTGCCATGCAAGGTCTGTTTATGAGGGCTCGGCGTCAGCATGGCAGGCCCAGGAAATGCGGCACCTTGGAGGGCAGCTAGGGCTTACCCCGGCTGGGATGCTCTCGCTTGGCTGGGTAATCCGTCATGAGCAGTAGGAGGCTCGCCAGGCGGGATGCTGTGGCACCTGTTTTTGTGGGCGTGGATGATCCTAACCGTGTGGTGCAGCGTGTGCTGCCGTCGCCTCGCGGTGAGGTCCGGGCATGGTTCAAGGGCGGCACTTGTCGCCGCGTCAGGGCGGCCGGAGGCAAGATGTACGGCTTTGAACGAGCGCCAGCAGTTTGGGCCGCGATCCTAGACGGCAGTTTCCGGCCTAACGACTTCCCGTAATGGCGGATGAAAACCATAGCCCGCGCTGCCTGGCGCGGGTACGCTTCAGTCCATTACATGCACAAATTGGGGGAAAAATGCGCAAAGTCGCCGCATTACTTATCGTCTCAGCCATGGCTTTAGCCGGATGCTCGCAGTCTTTCAAGGACAAGGATCCAGCCGGCTACGACGCCTGCACGATGCTGGACAAAGCCAGGGACAAAGCCACGGACACCAACACGGCAATGAACATGATCCTTTTCGAAATCGGAGCTAAAGCCGCCACGGCAAAGACTGACGGTATCCGGAATGGCGTGGAAGATTCCCCGTCTATCTCCAAGCTCAGCAAGACGCCGGCCTACTCCATCAAGGACTCACTCGCCCAGGCCTGCCGAGATGCCGGCGTGCAAGTTAGAGAAGTGACCAAAGGCTAAGGCAACAAGGAACGGCCCCGGTATCTCTTAGGAGACGCCGGGGCCGCTTTCGTTTTATGGCACGGTCGTGCTACTTCAGTGCAGCGACTTCCGCCAAGGCAGCGGCGATCTTGGCCGCCTCTGCGCCCTGGATGGCGTTGTCTCCGTCGCCGTCAACATAGAAGGTGACACCCTCGCTCACGGTCCAGTCTGTTGTTACCTTCCAGCCCTTGCCCTCGAATGTCGGGCCGGACCAGAGGGCATAGTCGCCATCGCTGGATGGATCCAGGGTGAAACCGGCCGGCGGCATCGGTACTGGCCCCAACTCTGCCAGGTACTCTGACGGCTGCATGCCCCTTGCTATGGCCTGTTCAAAGAGCTCCCCAACAGTGTTGGGCATGGTGATTGTAGTCATGGTGAGACCTTCCCCCTATATGTGTTTCCCGCATCCCCAGCGGATGCAGTGAGAGTAACGCTTGGTGCTGACTTTCAAGGAATAAGACGGACCTAACGGGCTGGCTTGTCATAGTCCCTCATCCCGTCACGAAACCCGCCGCCCCCGCCTCCGTCAGCGACATTCCAACGCCCGTAGCCCGCCCAAGGTATCGGGGCAGGCTGGGCGCTCAACGCGGCTGCACGGCCGTGGCAGTCGCTCCGCCCCCGGTAGGGCGGCTAAGGGAGGTCTAAACACCGGGCTGACACTGTTTTGCGTCTAGGTCAGCAGGAACGACGCAGGCGGAAGCCTGGAACCAGCCAAGGAACAGCGCCCCTTGATTGGATCCCGGCCGCCGCGCTCAGGAGGGAGAGCGAAGCGGGACGGGAATTAGTGGCTTGCGTCTGGCGCCGCTGGCAATACATGCTCTAGTGCGGCTTTTGCGTCGGTCTTGGTGCGGAATCCGCCGAAGGTCACGACGCCGCAGGTATCGCAGCGCGCCGCGTAGCCCTTTTGGGATCCGTCGTGGCCGTATGTGCCGCGCTCGAAAGCTACGGCCTTGTGGCCCCTCACGCCGCGGTCCCGAAGACCAGCGTCACTAGCGCGGAAGGGACGAAGAAGAATGCCAGCACGATAAGCGTGTGGAAGAGGAATTGCACTGCGCTCCGTACGGCGCGGGCTGTAGAATCGTTCATGTTGCCGGTCCTAATCACTGGTAACCACGCCCCCGGATTGTTGACGCAATCGCGGGGGTTTACCCGTATTCGAGCGGGTAACTTCACATAGTCTCTGTCTACGCCATTGCCACCCTGGCCGCGGTGGGTTTTGCCGGGCTGCTCGTGTTCATCCTCCGCAGCGATGAAGTGCGTGGTTTCCTGCTGAACCTCATCCGCACCGCCCTGGCGCTGCCGTGACGCGTCCGGCAGGACTGTTGACGTCCCGGAAGACTCTTGAAGCGGTGACCGGCGGTGTGGGCTCCAGCTACGGTCACCAGGAACAGGCAGGCAAGACGGGCGACGCCCGCGGCACCGTAACGGCAGAGTTCGCCGTGGCATTGCCGGCCGTGCTGGCACTCCTGGCCATGTTGCTCGCCGGAGCCGCCGCGGGCATGACTCAGCTGCGTATTGAAGAGGGAGCCCGGGCCGGCGCCAGGGCCGTGGCCAGGGGCGATGACCCCGCAGCCGTGGAACGGACCGTCAGGATGCTCGCCGGCAGTTCGGCGTCCGCGACAGTTGCCGCCGACGGTGGCTGGTTCAGGGTCACGGTCACTGACCGGGTGCCCGGACCCCTGGGAACTTCCATCCCATGGACCCTTACCGCCCGTGCCTCAACACGCAGCGAGACTGCGGGGACCGGCGCCGCCGGCAGCGGCGACGGATCGGGCGATGCCGGGGGCGTCAGGTGATGGGTGACCACGGGCGGCGACACCCCACGATTGGGACCGGCCATCCCTGTGCTGGGTCCGGTCGTGCTGCACCCGGGCGCCGGCACGCCACAAGACGCCGGTACGCCCGGGGAGGGCGGCGGAATTTTGGTCCCGGTCAGAGTCCACAAGGCGCCACAGATGGCCGCGAACGTGGGTCGGGAACGGTCCTGGCCGCGGGGCTGGCGCTGGTGGTCATGACGGCCATGGCCGTCATGCTGCTGCTGGCCCAGTCAGCCGTGCTCGCGAGCAGGGCGGCAGCAGCAGCGGACCTGGCAGCTCTCGCCGCGGCGGATGCCCTCCGCGGCATCACCACGGGGGATCCCTGCGCGGTGGCCGTTGAGGTGGCGGCGCGGCACTCCGCCACGGTCCTCAGCTGCTCAGCGGGCCCGGGACAGACGATTGAGGTGCGCACTGAGCTCGGGGAGCGCGCACTGCTGGGTGCCGCGACGGGACGGGCCCGGGCAGGACCTCCGCCGTAGGGCCAGGGAATCGGGGGAGATGGGCCATCGAAGGGCACGTCTCCGGGCGGGGAATCAGCTCCTGGCTTCCAGGTCCACCGGCGTGGCTTCTGTGGCGTCCTTGAGCAGCACGTCCAGGAGGGTAACCGCGGCGGCCTTATCCAGCGGGTTGTTCTTGTTGCCGCATTTTGGGGACTGCACGCAGGACGGGCAGCCGGCATCGCACTCGCAGGCCTTGATGGCATCGCGGGTCGCTGCCAGCCAGACCATGGCTTTGTCGAATCCCCGTTCGGCAAAGCCGGCTCCGCCGGGGTGCCCGTCGTACACGAAAATGGTGGGCACCCCGGTATCGGCATGCAGGGCAGTGGAGACCCCGCCGATGTCCCACCGGTCGCTGGAGGCCACCAGCGGCAGAAGTCCTATCGCGGCGTGCTCCGCGGCATGCAGGGCGCCCGGGAACTGCGCTTCGATGAGGCCGGCCCCGGTCAACGAACGGTTGTCCACCACGAACCACACCGCCTTGGTGAAGAGCTCCCGTGCACCGAGTTCCAGCGGCTCCTCGCCCAGGACCTCATTGGAGATCAGGGCCTTGCGCTGGAAGGAGACAACCTGGGTGGTGACCTTCACGTCGCCGAAGTGGACGGTCACGTCGCCCCACTGCATGGTCCGCAGGGTGTCCAGGACCTCGATCTGGGTTACGTCGCGTGCTGTCGTGTAATAGTCGGGGTTGGCCCGGCGGACCATGACACAGTGGTCGTCTTCATTCAGGTCCTCCACCACATAGGTGTCGCCCTGGTGGACATACACGGCCCCGGTGTGTGCCTGGTAGTGCGTCTGCGGCGAGTCCATGGTCCCCAGGAGGGAACCCGTCTCGGCGTCGACGATGCTGACCGGGCCCCCACCGTCTGCCCGCAGGTTGACCATCCCCGCCGCGCTTTGCGAGTGGGTCCAGAACCAGCCCGCGGGCCGCCGCCGGAGGTAGCCCTGGGCAACCAGCCGGTCCAGGAGCATTTCAGCGGTGGGCCCAAAGAGGTCCAGCTCGCCCGGCCCCAAGGGAAGCTCGGCGGCTGCCGCACACAGGTGCGGTCCCAGAACATAGGGGTTGGAAGGGTCGAAGACCGTCGCCTCCACCGACACGTCGAAGATGGCCTCGGGATGGTTCACCAGGAAAGTGTCCAGCGGGTCATCGCTGGCCACGAAGGCCGCAATGGCATCCTGGCCCGCCCGGCCGGCCCTGCCGATCTGCTGGAACAGCGATGCCCGCGTACCGGGCCAGCCAGCCACCAGGACGGCATCGAGGCCCGAGATGTCGATCCCGAGTTCCAACGCAGACGTGCTCGAAACACCCAGCAGCTTGCCCGAACGCAGGGCTTTCTCCACCGCCCGGCGTTCCTCCGGCAGGTACCCCGACCGGTAGGCGGCAACCCGCTGCGGGAGGCTGGGATCCACCTCGTCAAGGAGCCGCTTGGTAATCGCGGAGATGGTCTCGGCGCCGCGGCGGGATTTGATGAAGGCGATGGTGCGGACCCGGGCGGATACCAGGTTGGCCAGCAGGTCGGAGGTTTCGGCCACGGCCGTCCGCCGCTCCTTCGCGCCGTTCTCCCCTCTGACCTCGGTCAGCGCCGGTTCCCACAGCGCCACGGTGGTGGCCCCGTGCGGCGAGCAGTCGCGGGACACCGCCTTGACGGGCGCCCCGATGAGGCGGGAAAAGGAGACATCGGGCTCGGACGCGGTGGCGGAGGCAGCGATGAACACGGGCTCGGGGAACGCCGTTCCCGCACCGTAATAGGCGCAGATCCGGCGCAGCCGCCGCATCAGGTTGGCCACGTGTGAGCCAAACACGCCCCGGTAGCTGTGCGCCTCGTCCACGATGACGTAGCGAAGCCGGCGGAAGAAACCGGCCCACCACGCATGGTTGGGAAGGATGCCAAAGTGCAGCATGTCGGGGTTGGCCAGGATGAAGTTGGCGTGGTCCCTGATCCACCGGCGGGCAGAGGGGTCGGTGTCGCCGTCGTAGGTTTCCGCCCGGACCGTGGGCAGCTTCAGGGCGCGGATGGCGTTCAGCTGGTCCGCCGCCAGCGCCTTGGTGGGGGAGAGGTAAAGGGTGACGGCGCCGTCGTCGTGAATCTTGCCCGGGTCCGCGAGCACGCGGAGCTCGGACCGGTGGATCGCATCCAACGCCGGCAGCTGGTACGCCAGGGACTTTCCGGACGCAGTGCCGGTAGCCACCACAACGTGCTGGCCCGAATGCGCTGCATCGGCCGCGTCAACCTGGTGCCGGTACGGCTCAAGGATGCCCAGCGTCCCGTACGCCGCAGCAATGTCCGGATGAACCCATTCTGGCCAGGGCGCGTGGACTGCCTCCCGCGCCGGTATGGTGCGGACATGACGCAGCTGTTCCGGTTCCGGGCCGCGGCCCAGTAAAGGAATCAGGGAGTCATGGGGGTTCACCCCACCATTCTTCCACCCGTAACTGTGCCGCCCGCCCGAGGTTCGCCAACGGGGAAAACAAACGGCAGGCCCAGCTGAACCCGTTCAGCTCAGGGAGAGGTCCGCCCCGTCGTGGGATGCCGAGAGCATCAGGACCCGGGCCACCGTGGTCCAGCCAAGATGGGAGTAGAGCTTCTGCCCGTCCAGGGACGCCAGCAGCAACCCGGCGCGGACATCATGGCCGAAGGCCTGGGCCGCCAGCGCACGCATGATGAAACTGCCCAGGCCCCTGCGCTGGAACGCCGGTTCGGTGATGATCTTGTCGAACACTGCGGTGTCACCCACCACGAACACCCTGCCACTGGCCGCGAGGGCGTCTCCGGAGCGGACCTCGGCGTAATGCACGCCGTCCTGCTCGTATGTGGACAGGCTCAGGTCGTCGTCGGACAGCCAGGGGTCCTCGGCGTCCTGCGTCTCCATGTCCACGATCATCATCGTCTGCGAATCGGACGTGACGTTCAGCCCCTGACGGGCTGCCAGGGCGGCGTACCGTGAGGGGTCGTTGGTAAGGATGGTCAGTACCCGCGCCGGGGATTCCGCAGTCCTGGCCGCGAGGGCGGCGAACTCGTCATCGGTGGGTTCGGATGCGAAAATTTCCCACTCGCCGCTGGTGTCAGAGCGGAGCGCAGCGGGGAAACGGCCCTCCGTGGAGGTCCGGTAGCCGCGACATCCGGCCCAGCCGGCAACCCACACTTCGAGCAGGCCAGTGATGTCTTCAACCAGGGTTTCCGGGCTCATGGCAAGAACACTATTCCAGCCCGATCACAAGCAACAGGGGGTGCCGAAGTGCTTATGCAATTGTGATACGACCGGGCCGGGCCGGCCCTGCAGCGCAGCCGCTGACCTTAAAGCAGCCGGTACCCTTAAATACGTGGCTTTGAACAAGATTGTGCTCTTTTACGGCTTTACCCCCATAGCTGACCCGGACGCCGTCCGCCTCTGGCAGCGTGCCCTGTGCGAAAAGCTGGGACTGACCGGCCGCATCCTCATTTCCAAGGACGGCATCAATGCCACCGTGGGCGGGGAAATCGGCGCCGTCAAACAGTACGTCAAGACCACCCGCGAGTACTCCGGGTTCCGGGGAATCGACGTCAAATGGTCCGACGGCGGCGCGGAGGACTTCCCCCGGCTCAGCGTGAAGGTGCGGGACGAGATTGTCTCCTTCGGCGCGCCCGGCGAACTCAAGGTCGACGCCGGTGGCGTGGTTGGCGGCGGAAAACACCTCAAGCCGGAGGAGCTCCACGAGCTCGTGGAAGCCAGGAAGCAGGAAGGCGGGGACGTGGTGTTCTTCGACGGCCGGAACGCCTTCGAAGCGCAGATTGGCCGCTTCAAGGACGCGGTGGTTCCGGATGTCGCCACGACCCATGACTTCATCAAGGAGCTGGAGTCCGGCAAGTACGACTCTCTGAAGGACAAGCCCGTGGTGACCTACTGCACCGGAGGCATCCGCTGCGAGGTGCTCTCCAGCCTGATGGTGAACCGCGGCTTCAAAGAGGTGTATCAGCTCGACGGCGGGATCGTCCGGTACGGCGAAGCCTTCAAGGACCAGGGGCTCTGGGAGGGCTCGCTGTACGTCTTTGACAAGCGCATGCACCTGGAATTCAGCGAGGACGCCAAGACCATCGGCCAGTGCGCCCGCTGCTCGGCGCCCACCAGCAAATTCGAGAACTGCTCCAACCCGAGCTGCCGCACCCTCACGCTGTACTGCGCCGATTGCGCCGCCAGCCCGGAGACGCTCCGCTGCCCGGACGGCTGCGCGGCGGCCTGAGCCCCACCGCAACCGGGCTGGGGGGAGCGTGATGCCCGCCCGTCATCCCGGTTTAGAGCCTGTGCACCCGGAACGCGTAGTTCGCCGCGGTCCTCGCCTCCACCCGGACCGTGAGGACACTGTCCGTTGACAGGTAAATGACGTTCTCGCGGTTGATGCCGCACCGGAGGGCAAGGTCCACCAAGGTGAGGGTCTCGGTGCGGACCGTGAAGGTCACCCGGCGCTGGCTGCGGCAGGCGATGGACAAAATATAGGTCCCGGTGTCCAGCACCGGCGACGCGACCAGCCGGTCCTCCCCGGCAGCCAGGAGCCCGGCGTCGGCCTGGACCACGGGACCGGTGGTACCCGGAAGGGCCCGGGACACCCAGTCACCCAGCTCCGCCGCGCCCACCGGATCCTGCTGCAGCGGGTCGCGGGTGAACGCAGGCGCCGGCGCAGCAGTCCCGGTGCCCTGCGCGCTGCCGGCCCTGCCGTCGTCGTACGTATATTCACAGCCGGCCAGTGCACCTGCCGCAAGCACCAGTCCAAGGGCGACGGCGGCTCCCGGCTTCGGTGCCAGGGGCGCCCGTGCTGTCCCTTCGGGAAGGGGCGCGGAGATTCCCCGCACGCTGGGCATAGTCAGACTCTAAGCCCGCAGCGGGCGGCGGGCCAGAGCCGGAAGAGGGCTTATTTCGCCGGTGCCAGCTGGTAGGCGTAGAGCAGCGGAGCGTCCACGCTGGAACTGCTGATTTCGACCCGTCCGCTGGCGGGCAGCGTAATTTTGGTGGTTTCCTGCCGGCCGTTGCAGGCTGCTCCTGCTTCCGTCACGGCTTTGCCGTCCAGGGACACGGCGAAGAAGGCTTTGCCGGTCCCTTCGCACACCGCCGTGAGTACATAGCTGCCGGCGGGCACCCTGGCGGCCTCCTGCACAATGCGGTCCCGGTTGAGGATCTTCCCCGAATCCAGGAGCACAACACCCGCCGGCGTAGAGGGCAGGGCGGTGGCCCGCCACTTGGGAACATCCGCATTCTCCACCGAGTTCACGGGTGAACACCCCGCCACGGCCAGGCAGAGAGCCGCGGCCACCACCGTCACCGGCAGCGAACGGCGGACCACAGCGGCCGCCGTGCGGGCGCGCGGAAGGAGGGGAAGGCGGGAAGGCATGTGACCACCGTACCCCGCAGCCACGCCGGACTAAACTTGAGCGATGCCTGGATCCCCTTATGAGTTCACCGCCGGAAACACCGCCGACGCTCCCCGCAGCGACCTCCCCGCGCTGCTTTCCACCCTCGCCGCGGACCTGCGCGGGCTGGACTACACGCTTGACGGCGTGGCACGGCTGCTGGGCCCGGCGGCCTCGGCCGCGCTGAACAGGGACCAGATCATCCCCGCGGTGCTCGCTGTTGAGCATGCTGTGCGGGCCGACAACGGCACGGCGCCGCTGGCCGCCGTCGTCCGCTTGTGGCTCCTCGCAGAGCCGCAGGAAAAGGAAACGCTCGACGCCGCACTGCCGGGCACCGGCGCCGACGGTCTCCTTGAACTGGGGCTGGTGCAGCCCGTCCCCGGCTCCGGGCTCCTTACGGCGAAGGCTGACCTCCGGCCGTACGGCTGGGACAAGAATGAGGACGGCAGCGGCGGCGCGGAGCTCTGGGTGGCCAGCGACCTCGCCGCCCACCAGCAGGCCGGGGTGCTCCGGCATGACCACGTCCTTGGCATCGGGCAGGCATCCACCACCCTGGTGCAGACCACCATCCGCCGCCACACCGAGCGCGCGCTGGACCTGGGGACAGGGTGCGGCATCCAGGCCTTCCACCTGCTGCACCACTGCCAGCACGTGACCGCCACCGACATCTCCGAACGTGCCCTGGCCTACGCGCGGTTCAACATCCTGCTCAACGCGGAGGCGCTGTCCGTCGACCCGGACCACCTCGAGGACCGGGTCAGCCTCCGCCTGGGTTCGCTCCTGGAGCCGGTGGCCGGGGAAGAGTTCGGCCTGGTGGTCTCCAACCCGCCGTTCGTCATCACCCCGCGCAGTCCCGGCGAGGACGCGGCGGACCAATTCACCTACCGCGACGGCGGCCTCCCGGGCGACGGGATCGTCGCCTCCCTGGTGGCCGCCCTGCCCGGCGTCTTGGAGCCCGGCGGTTGGGCCCAGATGCTGGGCAACTGGGAAGTCGCCGCCGGCAGCAGCTGGGAGGAGCGGCCAAAATCCTGGGTGCGGCAGGGCACGGACGCCTGGTTCATCCAACGTGAAGAGGTCAGCCCGGAACAGTACGCCGAAACCTGGCTCCGGGACGCCTCGGAGTCCCGGGACCGGCAGCACTACCGGGAGGCGTATGCCCAGTACCTTGCCGATTTCGGGTCCCGGGACGTTGCCGGCATCGGCTTCGGCATGGTCTGGCTGCGCCGCCCCGCTGACGGCCGCGCTGCCGCCATCAGCCGCTTCGAGGAAATCACGTACCCCATCGAGCAGCCCATCGGCCCCCACCTGGGTGCCGCCGTCGAACGCGCCGACTGGCTCGCCGCGCATGACCTTGCGGCCACGCACCTGCTCGTGGCGGAGGACGTCACCGAGGAGCGCCACCAGCGCCCGGGCGCCGAACACCCCGGCGTGATCCTGCTCCGGCAGGGTGCCGGGCTGCGCCGCACCAATTTGATGAGCACGGAGCTGGCAGGCTTCGTGTCCGCATGCGACGGCGACCTCACCGCCGGGCAGATCGCCGGGGCTTTGGAGGCCCTCCTGGGCGGCGGGGAGGGGTTCGACGCCGGGACTTTCCGGGGTGCGCTGCTCGCCGACGTTGCCAACCTGGTCCGTGACGGCTTCCTGGTCCCGGCCGGAAATCCCGCCGTGGAATAAGCCCCCTCAAGCCCTCAACAGAGCCCCGTCTTTTCCACATGAATGCGCACGATTCCCCAAAATATGGTGAACTAGGCGAACATGGGCTCATCTGCCCCAGCAACCTTTTTCTGTAGGAGCACCGTGCCAAGCAAGGCCAAAACCGGCAAGAAACTCGTGATTGTGGAGTCTCCGGCCAAGAGCAAGACCATCGCCAAGTACCTCGGCGAGGGCTTCATCGTAGAGGCCTCCATTGGTCACATCCGGGACCTGCCGCAGCCGTCCGAACTCCCTGCCGAGCTGAAGAAAACCTCCGTCGGCAAGTTCGCCGTCGACATTGAACACGACTTCAAGCCCTACTACGTGGTGTCCCCGGACAAGAAGAAAAAGGTCACCGAGCTCAAAGCCGCGCTCAAGGACGCCGACGAACTCTATCTCGCAACCGATGGGGACCGCGAGGGCGAGGCCATCGCGTGGCACCTGCTGGAAGTACTCAAGCCCAAGGTCCCGGTGTACCGGATGACGTTCGGCGAAATCACCAAGGAAGCCATCCAGCGCGCCATGGGCAACCTGCGCGAGGTGGACCAGGACCTGGTGGACGCCCAGGAAACCCGCCGCGTCCTGGACCGCCTCTACGGCTACGAAATCTCACCCGTCCTCTGGCGCAAGGTGGCCCGCGGCCTGTCCGCCGGACGCGTGCAGTCCGTGGTCACCCGCATGGTGGTGGACCGCGAACGCGAACGCATGGCCTTCAAGGCTGCCTCCTACTGGGACCTGACCGGCCAGTTCGGCGCCGAGTCCGGCTCGTTCAAGGCCAAGCTGGCCGCCGTGGACGGCGCCAAGGTAGCCACGGGCCGCGACTTCAACGACAACGGCGAGCTCACGTCCCGGAACGTGGCCCACCTCAACGAGGAACTGGCAACGTCCCTGGCGGCCGGCCTCCAGAACGCCGACTTCCGCGTCCGCTCGGTGGACACCAAGCCGTACACGCGCCGTCCCGCCGCGCCGTTCACTACCTCCACGCTGCAGCAGGAGGCCGGCCGCAAGCTGCGCTTCTCCTCCAAGAGCACCATGCAGATCGCCCAGCGGCTGTACGAAAACGGCTACATCACCTATATGCGTACGGACTCGTCCGCGTTGAGCGATGAGGCCATCACGGCAGCCCGCCGCCAGGCCTCCGAACTGTACGGCCCCGAATACATTCCCCAGTCGCCGCGCGTCTACTCCAATAAGGCCGCCAACGCCCAGGAAGCGCACGAGGCCATCCGCCCCGCCGGTGACTCTTTCCGCACGCCTGCCCAGGTCGCCAAGCAGCTCTCCGGCGATGAGTTCCGCCTGTACGAGCTCATCTGGAAGCGTACGGTCGCCTCCCAAATGGGCGACGCCAAGGGTTCAACGGCCACCATCCGCCTGGGCGCCGTCTCCGCAGATGGCCGGGACGCGGAATTCTCCGCCTCCGGCACCGTGATCACGTTCCCCGGCTTCCTCGCCGCCTACGAGGAAGGCAAGGACGAGACCCGCGGCGACGACGACTCCGACGAAGCACGCCGGCTGCCCAATGTGGCCAAGGATGACTCCCTGACGGCCGCGGACGTCCAGGCCGTGGGCCACGAGACGTCCCCGCCGCCGCGCTACACGGAAGCATCGCTGACCGCGGAGCTGGAGAAGAAGGGCATCGGCCGCCCGTCCACCTACGCCTCCACCATCTCCACCATCCAGGACCGCGGCTACGTCCGGAAGCAGGGTTCAGCCCTGGTGCCCAGCTGGATCGCCTTCTCCGTCATCCGGCTCCTGGAGCAGCATTTCTCCGACTACGTGGATTACGAGTTCACCGCCGACATGGAAGGCGACCTGGACAAGATCGCCAATGGCCAGGAAGCCGGCGCCTCCTGGCTGCGGCACTTCTACTTCGGCGAGGATTCCGATCCGGGCCTGCTGAGCATCGTCAACAACCTGGGCGAGATCGATGCCCGGGAAATCAACTCGATCCCGATCACCGACGAGATCACGCTCCGGGTGGGCAAGTTCGGTCCCTACCTGGAAAGCTCTGCCGCCGTGGTGGACCCGAAGACGGGCGAGATCGTGGAATCGGCGCGCGCCAACGTGCCCGAGGACCTGGCTCCGGATGAGCTGACCGCGGCCAAGGCCATCGAGCTGATGGAGACGGCGGCCCCGGAGGAACGCGTGCTCGGCGCCGATCCGCATACGGGACACACCGTGGTGGCCAAGAACGGCCGTTACGGCGCCTACGTCACCGAGATCATCCCTGAGATGACCGACGAGGAACTGGCCAACCAGCCGGTGGAGTACTACAAGAACGGCAAGCCCAAGCCGCCGAAGAAGCCCGTCAAGGCAAAGCCCCGCACGGGGTCGCTCTTCAAGTCGATGACCGTGGAGTCCGTCACCCTGGACGAGGCGCTCCAGCTCATGAGCCTGCCCCGGGCACTGGGGGAGGACGCCGAAGGCAACCTCATCACGGTGCAGAACGGCCGGTTCGGGCCCTACCTGAAGAAGGGGACTGACTCCCGCTCCATTGGTTCCGAAGAGGAAATCTTCACCATCACCCTGGAACAGGCCCTGGAGATCTACTCGCAGCCCAAGCAGCGCGGCGCCCGTGCCGCGGTGCCGCCGCTGGCGGAGTTCGGCCCGGACCCGGTATCCGAGAAGAACATCGTGGTGAAGGAGGGCCGGTTCGGGCCCTACATCACCGACGGCATCACCAACATCACGGTTCCCCGTGCCACCTCGCTGGAGGAACTCACACGGGAACAGGCCGTGGAGTTGCTGGCAGAGAAGCGCGCCAAGGGCCCGGTCAAGCGGACCGCCACCCGCAAGGCGCCCGCGAAGAAGAAGGCAACGGCCAAGAAGTAGGCGTGTGGCCGGCGCGTTTGCGCCGGCCACCGTATCGTGATCGGCTAGGGGAATGACTGAACAGCCCGCGCACACGGATCTCCAGCCGCTCAACGACCTCGAGGAGAAGCTCGCCACCGGCGGACAGCCCGACGCCGACCCGGTGGACGTCATCCTGTCCTTCCTCAACAGCGAGGTCTACATCATCAGCTCGGACACGGTTGAGGGCATCGACTCCCAGGTGGAGCCCCTGGTCCTTGCCAACGCCGACGGCGACCCCGTCCTTGCCGTTTTCTCGCACCCCAGCCGGGTGGACCAGCAGTACCTGGAAGCCGCCCCCAACGTCCTGGGCACGCAGGGCGCTGCCATCATCGCCAATATCGGCGATGAGCTGGGCATGGTGATCAACCCCGGCGCAGCCTACGGTTTCGAGATCAACCCCGAGGGCGTTGCCAACATCCGGCGCGACTTCAAGCGCGCCGACGAGCAATAATGTCCCCATGCGTCTAGGCGTCCTCGACATTGGTTCCAATACTGTCCATCTGCTCCTGGTGGATGCCCACCCGGGCGCGCAGCCGGTCCCGTTCGCGTCCCATAAGCGGCCGCTGTCCCTGGTGCAGTACCTGGAACCGGATGGCAGCATCAGCGACGAGGGCCAGCACGAGCTGACCGAGTTCGTGCTGGAAGCCTGGGAATTCGCGGCCCGGCACAAGGCCGAGGACCTCCTGGCGTTCTGTACCTCGGCCATCCGCGAAGCCACCAACGGCCCAGCCGTCCTGGCCCGGGTCAAGCACGAAACCACGGTGACCCTCCAGGAGCTGACAGGCAGCGAGGAAGCGTCCATGACCTTCTTCGCTGTACGTCGCTGGCACGGGTGGGGAGCCGGTCCCATCCTGAACCTGGACATCGGCGGCGGCTCGTTTGAAATGGCGTTCGGCCAGGATGAACTTCCGGAAGTAGCCACCTCGGTGCCCCTGGGCGCCAGCCGGCTCACCAGGGACTGGCTCGCCGAGGATCCGCCGTCGGCCAAAAGCGTCAAGGAACTGCGGCGGTACATCAGGGCCACGCTCAAACCTGCCGTCCGCGAATTCGACGGCCTGGGCCGGGCCAACGTGGTGGCCGGAACCTCCAAGACCTTCCGCTCCCTGGCCCGCATCGCCGGTGCCGCCCCCAGCGCCGAAGGGCCGTACGTCAAGAGGGAACTGCACGCCTCCGACCTTGGCATCTGGACCCAGAGGATCTCGGCCATGAGTTCGGAAGACAGGCTGCACCTTCCCGGTGTTTCCGAGGCGCGCGCCCATCAGCTCCTTGCCGGCGCTTTGGTGGCCGAGGCAGCCTTGGAAATGTTCAAGTTCAAGAAGCTCCGCATCTGCCCCTGGGCGCTCCGCGAAGGGCTCATCCTGCGGCGCCTGGACCAGCTGGTCTTTGCCGGACCCCTGGAGCCGGCGCCCCATGTTGCCGCTTCCCGGCCGGTGGACGCAGCAGTCTAGCCACAGGGGTCCAGCCTGCTTCGCAGCAGGTTCTTTAAAAGCGGAAGCACCGGGGCCGGCAACAGGAAAATGGGGGAAAACCTGCTGCCGTGCCACCGGTGCCCTTGGCAGGCATCCCCATGCCTGCCGCATCACTCGCACCCTCAATGAGGTAATAACTACGTTAGGACCCCAAGTTGTGTGCTGCCTGCGCTGAAGATGGGAGTTGCCTGTGAATGCCTCGCAACTGCAATGATGGAGGCATGAGCAACCGAATCGCATTCCTTGGCTGTGGATCCATGAACGAAGCCATTCTTGGCGGCCTGCTGGAGGCGGGGAAGGACCCGGGGGATGTGGTGGCCACGGTCCGCCGCGCCGGTCGCGCCGCGGAACTGGCCGAGCGGTACCACGGGATCACCGCCATCGCCGGCGAGGAAGAACCTGACAACAACAAACAGGCCGCCAAGGGATCTGCCGTAGTCATCCTTGGCGTCAAGCCCGTGGGCATCGCGGACCTGGCAAAGGAAATCAGCCCGGCCCTTTCGCCCGACACCGTGGTGGTCAGTGTGGCTGCGGCCGTGTCCATCGCCCAGCTGGAGGCTGCACTCCCCGCGGGGCAGCCGGTGATCCGGACCATGCCCAACACCCCCGCGAAGCTGGGCCGCGGCGTCGTCTCGGTTTCGCCGGGCACGCACTGCACTCCGGAACAACTCCAGATGGTCAAAGACATGCTGCAGGGCGCAGGAACCGTGGTTGAGGTCCCCGAGGAGCAGGTGGATGCACTCTCGGCCATCAGCGGCTCCGGTCCTGCCTACGCGTTCTACCTTGCCGAGGCCATGGCGTCCGCAGGGGAAGAGCTGGGCCTGGACCGGGAGTTGTCCCTCCTGCTGGCGCGCGAAACAGTGGCCGGCGCCGGCCTCATGCTGGCCGAGCCCGGGGCAGATCCCGCAGCGCTGCGCAAGGCCGTCACCAGCCCCAACGGCACCACCGAACGCGCCATTGCCACCTTTGACGAACAGGGCATCCCCGCGATCATTGCCGCCGGCGCCCGCGCCGCCGCCGACCGGGCAGCGGAGATCACCAGGCAGCTCGGCTGATTCCCAGGCGTGGCCGGCTACGGCCGGGCCGCGAACCTCTCCAGCAGGTCCACGTGGCCGGAGACGATGAGCATGTCCCGGGAGGACACCTTGGTCTCGGGCCGGGCGTACGTGAAGTCCTCACCCGGGGACTTCACGCCCACGATGGTCACTCCGTACTTGGAGCGGACCTTTGACTCGTCCAGGGTGAAGCCCACGGTCTCGCGCGGCGGGTACATCTTCACGATGGCAAAGTCGTCGTCGAACTCGATGAAGTCCAGCATGCGCCCGGAGACCAGGTGCGCGGCGCGGACTCCGGCATCGGCCTCGGGGTAGATGACGTGGTTCGCGCCGATCCGGGTCAGGATCTTGCCGTGCGACGGAGTGATGGCCTTGACCCAGAGGTGCTCGATGCCCAGGTCCACCAGGTTCACGGTAATCAGTACCGAGGACTCAATGGAGGTGCCCACGCCCACGACGGCGGAGCTGAACTCCTGGGCGCCCAGCTGGCGGAGTGCATCGATGTTGGTGGCATCAGCCTCCACCACATGGGTCAGGAGGGGTGCCCATTTCTGCACCAGGTTCCGGTCCCGTTCAATGGCGAGCACTTCCCGGCCCTGCTTGACCAACTGCTCCGCGGTGGATGACCCGAAGCGGCCCAGCCCGATGACCAGTACCGGAGCATTGTGGGCGGGGCGCCGGGGGGCGTCTGTGGAACTAGCCAATGATCGGCCTCTCTTCGGGGTAGTGGTACAGCTGGCTGCGCTGGCGCAGGGCCAGTGCAGCGGCGAGGGTCACGGTGCCCACGCGGCCGGCGAACATGAGGGCTGTCAGGACGTAGACGCCCTCGGGCGGAACCTCCGCGCTGAGGCCGGTGCTCAGGCCCACCGTGGCGAAGGCCGAAATCGTCTCAAACAGTACCCTGTCCAGCGATGCGCCGCTGAACTGCAGGAGCAGGAAGGCGGAGACGGAAACAAGCGTGGCGCCGGCAACGATCACGGAAATGGCCACCCGCATGGTGCCCTGCGGGATGGTCCGGCCGTACACCTTAACGTCGGCGTCGCCGCGGGCTTCGGCAACGATGGCCAGGAACATCACGGCGATGGTGGTCACCTTGATGCCGCCCGCCGTCGACGCCGACCCGCCGCCTGCGAACATCAGCGCGTCAGTCAGCAGCTTGGTGGTGGATTCCATGTGATTCTGGTCCACCAGGTTGAATCCACCCGAACGCGTCATGACCGAGGCAAAAAGGGAATGGGTGATCTTGTCGCCGATGGCCATGGGCCCGATGGTCCGGGCGTTGTCCCACTCCATCAGGGCCCACAGCAGCGTGCCCGCGGCAAGCAGGATGAGGGAGACCTGGATGGTGAGCTTGGTGTGGAGGTTCCACTTCTTCCAGTTCAGGCCGTTCTGCTGCAGGACCATCACCACCGGGAACCCCAGGCTGCCCAGGAAGACCCCCACCATGAGGGGGATCAGGATCCACAGGTCCGTCTCGTAGGGCACGATGCCGTCCGAGTGCGGCGTGAAGCCGGCGTTGTTGAACGACGAAATGGAATAGAAGACGCCGTGCCAGACAGACTGCCAGAACGGTTCGCCCAGGGTGAGGAAGCGCGGGACCAGGGCGAGCGCCAGGATGCCCTCGATGACTACGGAAGTGGTGATGACGATCCGCAGCAGCGTGCCCACTTCGCCCAGGCGGCCGGCGTTGTTCATGGATTCCGCGGCAATGATCTTGCCGCGCACACCCAGCCGCTTGCTCACCATGAGCGCCAGCAGCGATGCCAGCGTCAACGTGCCCAAGCCGCCGATGAAGATGCCCACCAGGATCACCAGTTGGCCAAAGAAGGACCAGTGGATCGCCGTCGAAACCACCGTGAGCCCCGTGACGCACACGGCTGAGACGGCCGTGAACAGCGCCTGGTGGATGGGGGTGGGTGTTCCGTCAGCCGACGATACGGGCAGGGACAGCAGGAAGGTGAATACCGTGCACACAGCGGCGAACGCGGTCAGTGCCAGCCGTGCGGGGGAGGTGTTGGCGATGTCGTCAATGAAGTCGCGCAGCCGCGTGAAGATCCAGAGGCCCTCCCGCTCCTGCGCCGGGGGGTGCCAGGGGGCCGGAGTCCGGGGCCTCGACTGGCTTTGCGTCATGTGTGGGTTTTCCTCGGTTGAAACGGCTTCCTTCAGTAGTAAACCACTAAAGCCCGCGCCATGGCCGGGCCGGCGGCAGCGCGGGCTCGGGTAGCCTGTGATTGATGACATACCTGCCCGGACTCAGCCAGCCCGCGCCGCCAACGATGGTGGCGTGGAGTCCTGACATGACAGCTTACAACTTTGGGCCCGGCCACCCCATGGCGCCCGAGCGTATGGACCTGACCGCGCGCCTGTCCCGCAGCCTGGGGCTCTTCGACCTGGACCACGTTGACCTTGCAGCCCCGGAGGTCGCATCGGACGCGGAACTGGAGTCCGTCCACTCCGCTGATTACGTTGCAGCAGTCCGCCGGGTCAGTACGGACCCTTCCCGGCCGGACGAGTCGCGCGGGCTGGGAACCGAGGACGATCCGGCATTCGCGGGCATGCACGAGGCCGCGGCGCGCCTGGCCGGCGGTTCGCTGCTGGCGGCCCAGCGCGTGCTGGATGGTTCGGCTGTCCACGCGGTGAACTTCGGCGGCGGCATGCACCACGCCGCCCGGGAGCGCGCCAGCGGATTCTGCATCTACAACGACGCCGCCCTTGCCGTGCAGAAACTGCTCGATGGCGGGGTGGGCAAGGTGGCCTATATCGACGTCGACGCGCACCACGGCGACGGCACTCAGAACATCTTCTGGGACGATCCCCGGGTCCTCACGATCTCGCTGCACGAGACGGGGCTGACCCTCTTTCCCGGCACGGGCTTCGCCAACGAGGTGGGCGGCCCCGCGGCGGAGGGGACGGCTGTGAACGTCGCCTTGCCTGCAGGAACTTCCGACGCCGGCTGGCTGCGCGCCTTCTACGCCGTGGTGCCGCAACTGGTGGGTGCCTTCGAACCCGGGGTGATCGTGAGCCAGCACGGCTGCGACTCGCACCGCAGCGATCCCCTCACGCACCTCAACCTCAGCGTGGACGGCCAGCGCGAGGCAGCGAACGCCGTCGGGCACTTGGCCGAAAGGTACTGCGGCGGCCGCTGGATCGCTACCGGCGGCGGAGGCTACAACGTACTGGATGTGGTGCCACGGGCCTGGAGCCACCTGGTGGCCATCGCCGCGGGGCGGCCGGTACCGCTGCGGACCCCCGTTCCGGCGGACTGGCGGCAGTACGTGATGGAGAAGTTCGGCAGGGAAGCGCCCGCCCTGATGGGGGATGACGTAGAGCTCTGGTGGCGGTCCTGGGAGGTGGGCTTCGACCCCAATGACGCCGTGGACCGCACCGTCATGGCCACCCGCAAGGCGGTGTTCCCGCTGCACGGACTGGATCCCTGGTTCGACTAGTCAAGCCGGAACTTCGCGCCGCCGAAATAGTTGATGCCTTTAGACGTATATGTCGCTAGGGTGGGAGGCATGGTGACAGACGACGTATTTGCCGTCATAGCGGAATCCACCCGGCGGGACATCCTGGTGGCCCTTCGGGCAGGAGACAAAGCCGTGGGGGAACTGGTGGAGGAACTGGCGGCGAGCCAGCCCACCATTTCCAAGCACCTGAAAGTCCTCCGTGAAGCGCAGCTGGTCAGCATGCGGGCGCAGGGCCAGAAGCGGTACTACGCCTTGAACCGGGGACCGCTGGAAGGCATCGCCAGCTGGCTGGAAACGTTCGACGTCGGCACCGGCGGCAGCGCCGCCGCCGCACCGTCCGGCGCGGACCAGTCAGCAGCAGTCCCGTCAGCAGCCGCGCAGGCAGAGGCCGCCCCGGAAGTCCCCGCCCACCTGCAGGAGGGCGTTGCCGCTGCGGCCGCTTCGTTGCCGCCGGCCCCCAGGACGGTGCAGCCGGCGGTGTCGCAGAAACCCCGGGAAGAGGTCCCCGCGCCCCTGCTGGTGCGGGAAGGCGCCGAGCTGAGCCCCGCCGTCGTGATTCCTGGCGGGACAGCCGCCCCGCTGAGCGACGACACCGTTCCGCAGCAGATCGGACGCACCGTTGGCCGGGCGGCCACCAAGGCGGCCGACCTGCTGGCCAGCCTCCCCAACCTGCCGAAATTCGGACGCAAGAAGTAGGGTTCGGCCGGAAGAAGCAGGGCCTACCTGGCCAGCAGCCGCACGTGGTCCGGGGTGAGCTCGGAAACGCGGCTGACACCCAGGAGGGCCATGGTGCGGGCCATGTCCTTTTCCAGGATCTGCAGGGTCCGGTCCACGCCTGCGCGGCCGCCGGCCATCAGTCCGTAAAGGTAGGCGCGGCCGATCAGCGTGAAGTCGGCGCCCAGGGCCAGCGCCGCCACGATGTCCGCGCCGCTCATGATCCCGGTGTCCAGCATGATAGCCGCCGTGGCGTTGTCCGCAGCGAAGGCCTGCCTGACCTCGGGGAGCAGATGGAACGGGATAGGGGCCCGGTCCAGCTGGCGTCCACCGTGGTTGGACAGGATGATGCCGTCGGCGCCGTGATCCACCACGCGGCGGGCGTCCTCCACCGTCTGGATGCCCTTGACAACCAGCTTGCCCTTCCAGGTTTCCCGCAGCCAGTCCAGGTCCCCGAAGGTCAGGGTGGGATCGAACATCGAGTTGATCAGGTCCGCCACCGTGCCGGTGTAGCGGGACAGTGAGGCGAACGTCAGGGGCTCATGGGTCAGGAAGTTGAACCACCAGGCCGGCCGGTAGGAGGCGTCCAGGACGGTCTTGAGCGTCAGCGCCGGCGGGATGGTCATGCCGTTGCGGACGTCCCGGAGCCGGGCACCGGCCACGGCGGTGTCAACCGTGACCATGAGGGTGTCGTTGCCTGCCCTGGCAGCGCGTTCGATCAGTTCCAGCGAGCGGTCCCGGTCCGTCCACAGGTACAGCTGGAACCAGTTGCGGCCGTTGGGCGCGGCGGCGGCCACATCCTCGATGGAGGCGGTGCCCATGGTGGACAGCGTGTAGGGAATGCCGGCGGCTTCCGCGGCCTGGGAGCCGGCGTACTCGCCCTCGGACTGCATCATCCGGGTGAAGCCGGTGGGGGCGATGCCGACCGGCAGCCGCGACGGCTTGCCCAGGATCTCTGTGCTGAGGTCGATGCTGGAGACGTTCCGCAGGATGCCCGGACGGAACTCGATGTCCAGGAATGCCTGGCGGGCGCGGCGGAGGGTGATTTCCTCCTCGGCGGCGCCGTCCGTGTAGTCGAAGGGCGCCTTCGGGGTGCGGCGTTTGGCGATGTCGCGGAGTTCCCAAATGGTGCTGGCCCGCTGCAACCGGGCAGCCTTGCTGAATCCGGGCTTCTTGAACTGCACCAGGGGCGCCAGGTCCGAGTACTTGGGGACGCGGCGCTTGAGTGCTGGAGGCACCAAGCCGGGAAGGGCAGCCGACGACGGAGCCTCGGCAGGTGCCGGGGCTGCGGGGACGTCCGTGGCCTCCGGAGCCGGGGTAGCCTCCGGGTTGTTGGGCTGGATGGTGTGGGTCATGGCTCCTCCTATGGTCAAAAAGCTTCGCCGGTGGCAGTTCGCGGCGGTGCGGGCCGTCAGGACTTCCGGCAGGGGTTATTTCACGGCTCAGCCGTGGACCGTGCTGCGCGGCGCCTTTGCCGGTCCCGTGCTGGCCCGGACTTCCAGGCGCGGCTGGTAGCGGCCGCCGGGGGTGTCGTTCCCTTCCTTGCGGATCAGCGCCCGGAGCTGGTGCCATGCCTGCTCGCCCAGCTTGGTGATGGGGACGGCGCCGGTGGTGAGCGCCGGCGTCGTATATCTGGCAAAGGGGATGTCATCGAAGCCCGTCACCGAGATGTCGCCGGGGACGTCCAGGCCCCGCTCATGGAGGCCGCTCATCAGGCCCATGGCCACCAGGTCATTGAAGGCCAGGATTCCGGTGGCCCCGCTGGCCAGGACGGCATCCACGGCCCCATGTCCGGTGTCGAAGTCCGATCCGCCCTCCAGCATGGTGACGTCCACTTCGGGGTGGGCTGCCTTGAATGTCTCCAGGCCTTTGAGCCGCATCTCGTTGGAGGCGCTGCGGGGCGGGCCGGCCAGGAAGGCCAGGCGGGTGTGGCCGAGTTCCACCAGGTGTTCGGCGATGTCCTGGACGCCCTGGCCGTAGTCCACCACCAGGCTGGGGACTCCCGGCGCCGTGGTGGTGCGGTTGATCAGCACCAGCGGGTGGAGTGAGGGTGCAATCTCCTCGAGTTCCGCGTCAGTCATGCGCGGGGCGCAGAGGACCAGCCCGTCGCAGCGCCGCCGCGCTTCACCCGCCAGGATGGATTCCTCACTGGACACTTCAAACGAGTCTGCAATGAGGACCCGGTAGCCGTCCTGCGCAGCGGCCCGGCTCAGGCCGCGGAGGATCGCCTGGAACGTGGGGTTGGCCAGGTCCGGGACCACGATGCCGATGGTGTCCGTCTTGCCCAGCGCCAGGCTGCGGCCCACCGGGTTGGGCTGGTACTTCAGCTCTGCGGCTGCCGCCCGGACCCTGGCCGCGATGTCCGGGTCCACGGTGAAGTTGCCGTTCATGACACGCGAAACGGTGGCGTGGGAGACTCCCGCCTTGACGGCGACATCCGCGATGCCGATCCGGCCGCTTGCCGATTTCCTGGCCATAGGGAACCCTTCGTTTGCGCCGTCGGCCGGCGCCCCCCGGGACTGCTTGGCGTCCAGGGGCTCCGGCCTTCATGGCAGGTGCTTTGGAAGACAGCATATACGGGAGTGGGAAACCGATTTCTATCCTTTTCCCGGCCGTTTTCCCGGCGGCGCTGCCGGTGCTGCATGCGGAAGGCCGGGAAACCGCTTTCTTCCTTTTCTGGAAGTGGTTGACGGATCTGCCGACGGGTTGATAAAACTCTTATAGAGCAATGAGAAAACGCTTTCTCAGCCCTCCGCCACGGTGCAGCACAGTACCGCTGCCGGAACACCGCCGCCCCACCGCGGGACATGAGCTTTTTCGAAAGGGACCCCAATGGTCAACACAGCCGAGACCACGTCGGCCGCAGCTGCTTCAGAGACCGGCAGAGCCGCCGGCGCTGAGACCGCTGCCGCTGCAGGCACCGCCGCCCGGAAGGGCGGGAAAGCCCGGATTGCCCTGATCGGCACCGGCGGCCGTTCCGAGATGTACATCCGTGCCATCTACGGCAAGCACGCGGACACCGCCGAGCTGGTGGCTTTCTCGGACGTGAACCCCGGACGCGTGGAGTTCTACCAGAAGCTCATCCAGGAACTGGGCGCGCCCGGACCGGTGGCGTCGTTCGACCCTGCCCAGCTCACCGGTTTCGTCCAGGCGAACAACATCGACCGCATCATCGTCACCACGCCGGACTACACGCACGCCGACTACATCGTGGAAGGGCTCCGGGCCGGTGCGGACGTCGTCGTCGAAAAGCCCCTGACCATTGACGCCGAAAGCTGCCGCCGCATCGTCCACGCCGTCCACGAGACCGGCCGCAACGTGGTGGTCACCTTCAACTACCGCTACTCGCCACGCAACAGCGCGCTGAAGGAAATCATCCAGAGCGGCGTGATCGGCAAGGTCACCTCCGTCGACTTCAGCTGGGTCCTGGACACCGTGCACGGCGCGGACTACTTCCGCCGCTGGCACCGCGAAAAGAAGAACTCCGGCGGCCTCCTCATCCACAAGGCCTCCCACCACTTCGACCTGGTCAACTGGTGGATCGACGACGTGCCGGAGCGGGTCTTCGCCTCTGGTGGGCTGAAGTTCTATGGCGACAAGAACGCTGCCGAGCGCGGGCTTGGACCCCGCCCCGAACGCGGAACGCCCGACGCCGATGCCCCCACTGCGGATAAGGACCCCTTTGCGCTGGACCTGAGGGAAGATGAACGGCTCAAAGCGCTGTTCCTGGACAACGAGCACTACGACGGCTACCGCCGCGACCAGGATGTCTTCACCGGTGGCATCACCATCGAGGACAACCTGGCACTGGTGGTGGAATACCAGGGCGGACCGCGGCTGAGCTACTCGCTGAATGCCCACAGCCCCTGGGAGGGCTACCGGGTCGCGGTCAACGGAACCGAGGGCCGCGCCGAGCTTGAAGTGGTGGAACGTGCCGCCGTCCGGCACAGCACCGACCAGAAGACCGTGGTGGACCCGAGCGCAACGCCGGTTGAGGAAGAGGACGCAGTCCGCCGCAACGGCGAGCGCCTGGTGGTCCAACGCCACTGGGACGCTGCCTATGAGGTGCCCATCATCAACGGCGAGGGCGGCCACGGCGGCGGCGACGAACTGCTGCTTTCCGACCTCTTCAACGGTCCGGGCGAAGACCCGCTGGGCCGCCCCTCCGGCTACCTGGACGGGCTGCGCTCTGTGTCCGTGGGCATCGCCGGGAACCGGTCCCTGGAGACGTCGCTGCCCGTACGGGTCGAGGACCTGGACCTCGGCGTCGATCTCCGCCGCGGGAAGTAGGGAAGACCATGAGGATTTTTGTCACCGGCGGCTCCGGCCGCCTGGGCCGCAGCGTGGTGGCCGGGCTGGCCCAGGCCGGCCACCACGTCATCTCGGTGGACCGCGAGGCCGTGCCCGCGGAACTGCTGCCGCCCGGCGTCGTGCAGGAAACCGCCGACCTTCTTGCCCCGGGTGAGGCGTTGCGGCTGATAGGGGCGTCAAGGCCCGACGCCGTCATCCACCTTGCAGCGATCGCCGTACCGTTCAGTGCGCCCGAGGACGTCATCTTCGCCACCAACACCCGGCTCGCCTTCGCCGTCATCAGTGCGGCGACGGAGCTGGGCGTCCCCAAGGTAGTGACGGCCAGCAGCCCCACCGTCCTTGGTTACGGCTGCCCGGCCGGCTGGCTGCCGCCGTCGTTCCCGCTGGACGAGCGCACGCCGCCAAAGCCCTGGAACGCCTACGCGCTGTCCAAGCACATTGCCGAACAAACCGTGCAGATGTTCGCCGCCGCCCAGGGGGAGAAGATCCGCTATGCAGCGTTCCGGCCCTGCTTTGTGATCTCGCCGGAAGAATGGGAAGGGGCCCCGACGCAGCAGGGGCACACCCTCGCCGAACGCCTCGCCGACCCGGCCCTCTCCGCGCCGGCCCTGTTCAACTATGTGGATGCGCGGGACGTTGCGGACTTCCTGGACGTGCTGCTGCAGAAGATGGAAGACATTCCCAACGGGGAAACCTTCTTCGTGGGGGCAGCTGACGCGCTCGCAACGGCGCCGCTCGCGGAGCTGATGCCCGCATTCCTCCCGGGAAGCGACGCGCTGAGCTCCGGCCTGACCGGCACCAGCCCCGCTTTTTCCATAGCCAAGGCCCGGGAGCTGCTCGGCTGGCAGCCCAGGCGCAGCTGGCGCACCGAACTGAAGCCCACCCTCAACGACGAGGCCACCGCCCTGGTTACCGCCGGCGGCGGAGGCAAGGAGACACCATGAAATTCGACGGCGTACTGTTCTTCCCTGTCACCCCGTTCACGGCCGAAGGCGCCGTTGACGTGGAAATGCTCAAGGAACACATCGACTCCCGGCTTCCCTTCGGACCCGGCGGCGTGTTCCCCGCCTGCGGCACCGGCGAATTCCATGCCCTCAGCATCGACGAGGTCCGCACCGTGGTGGCGGCTGCCGTGGAGGTTGTCGCCGGAAAAGTCCCCGTGGTGGCCGGTGCCGGCGGGCCCTTGGGCCACGCCCTCGCCGCCGCCCGCGCCGCCGAGGAGGCCGGCGCCGACGCCCTCCTGGTACTTCCGCCCTACCTGGTGACCGGACCCACCGAGGGGCTGGTGGCGTACATCGAGGCCGTGGCGGATGCCAGCAGCCTGCCGGTCATCGTCTACCACCGCGGCAACGCCAGGTTCACCGCCGCGTCCATGGCCAAGCTCGCTGCCAATCCGAAGGTCATCGGCTTCAAGGATGGCCTGGGAGATGTGGGCCTGGCCCAGGAGATCGTGTCCGCTGTCAGGGCCTCCGGCCGGGAAGACTTCGCATTCTTCAACGGCCTGCTCACCGCCGAGCTGACGCAGGGCGCTTACCGCGGGCTGGGCATCCCGCTGTATTCCTCGGCCGCGTTTGCCATGGCCCCGGAAATCGCCAAGGCCTACTACGACGCCTACGTCTCCGGGGACGAGGACCGGCGCAACGCCTTGCTCGAGGGCTTTTACGCACCCCTGGTACGCCTCCGCGACCAGACGCCCGGGTTCGGCGTTTCCCTGATCAAGGCCGGCCTGCGGCTGGGTGGACTTCCCGTCGGGTCCGTCCGGCCGCCGCTGGTGGATCCCAACGCGGAGCAGTTGGTGGAGCTCAAGGCCATCCTCGCCAGGGGCTACGAGCTGGCCGGCCGCTGATGAGCGCACCGGCGGCGGAAACCGTCCGCACCGTTCCCCGTATCACCGGACTGTCCACCAGGCTCCTCACCGTTCCGCTGCGCCGCAGCTGGGGTGTGGAGGCGCCGGAGAACCACGTCATCGCCACCGAGCTTCACACGGACGACGGCGGCACGGGCTTTGGCTTCTCCTGGACACCTACCATCGGTCCCCAGGCAGTCAAGGCACTGTTGGACTGCGACATCGCACCTTTTGTCACCGGCCTTCCGGCTGCGCCGGAGCCGGTGTGGGACGCGCTGTGGAAGCGGCTGCACGAGGCCGGTGGCGGGGGACTCACCACCATCGCGATGGCAGGCGTGGACCTGGCCCTCTGGGATGCGCAGGCGCGCAGTGCCGGCACCTCGGTGACCGGCTTCATCGGCCAGCGGCAGGACTCGGTGGAGGTGTACGGCTCCGGGGTGAACCTGCACTACACGCTGGAGGAGCTCGTGGCACAGACCGAACGCTGGGTCGCCGCAGGCCACCGAGCCGTGAAAATCAAGGTGGGCAAGCCGGACCTCCGTGAGGACGCAGAACGGGTTGCCGCCGTCCGCACCGTGCTGGGCCCGGACCGCCGGCTCATGATCGATGCGAACCAGCGGTGGGACCTGCCCACCACCCTCCGCGCCCTGGACGTCCTCGCCGGGTACGGGCTGGACTGGCTGGAGGAACCCCTCCGCGCGGACGACCTCTGGGCCTACCGGAGGCTCCGGAAACACTCGCCGGTGCCCATAGCCCTGGGCGAAAACCTGCACACCATCTACCGGTTCCGCGATTTCATCGAGGCGGAGGCGGTGGACATCATCCAGCCCAACATCATCAGGGTGGGTGGCATCACCCCGTTCCGGCGGATCGTGGAGCTGGCACGGACCCACAGCATCAAGGTCATGCCGCACCTGCTGCCGGAACTGTCCGGGCAGCTGGCCCTGACCCTGGCGGAGCCCACCATGGTGGAGGACGTCGAGGAGGCATCCTTCGAACAGCTTGGCCTCCTGGCCGGCCCGTCACCGGTCCGGTTCAATAACAGCAGGCTGGCGACGGCGGACCGGCAGGGGCTGGGACTCCGCTTCCGGGAGGCGCTGTGACCACTACTTTCCGAACGACGACGAACAGGTACCTGACGTGACAACTGCAACCCTTTCCCTGTCCGAGCTCACCGCTGCCGCCACGGAAGCGGCCAGGACCTCCGCCGCGGCGACCGACGCCGAACGCGCCGGCTGGCTGAACGCGGTAGCGGACGCCCTGGATGCCAACGCCGCCGAGCTGGTGGACATTGCGGACGCCGAGACCAGCCTGGGGGTGCCGCGCCTTACGGGGGAGGTGGCCCGGACCACGGGGCAGCTGCGCCTGTTCGCCCGCGTGATCACCGAGGGCTCCTACCTGGAGGCCATCATCGACCACGCGGATCCGTCAGCCACCCCGCCAAAGCCGGACCTCCGCCGGATCCTCAAGCCCATCGGCCCCGTTGCCGTCTTCTCTGCGTCGAACTTCCCGTTCGCCTTCTCCGTGGCCGGCGGAGACACCGCCTCAGCCCTCGCCGTCGGCTGCCCCGTGATCGTCAAGGCGCACTCCGGGCACCTGCGCCTGTCGGAACGCACCGCTGAAATCGTGTCCGGGGCCCTGCGCGGCGCCGGTGCACCCGAGGGCCTGTTCGCGCTGGTCAGCGGCCGCGAGGTGGGCACAGCCTTGGTCCAGGACCCTGCCATCAAGGCCGTGGGCTTCACCGGCTCCATCCCCGGCGGCCGTGCCCTGTTCGACCTTGCCACCTCACGCCCCGACCCCATCCCGTTCTACGGGGAACTGGGCAGCCTGAACCCCGTGGTCATCACCGCGGCAGCCCTGCAGGCCCGCTCCTCCGAACTTGCCGCGGGGCTGGCCGGCTCCTTCACCCTGGGCGCGGGCCAGTTCTGCACCAAGCCGGGCGTCGTATTCATCCCTGCCGGGACGGGGTTCGCAGCACACGTTGCGGAGGCGAGCAAGGATAAGCCGGCCCACGGCATGCTCACCAGCCGCATCGCCGAGGCCTACCCGGACGGCCTGCGCAGCTTTGCGTCGGTGGACGGCGTGGACGTGGTGGGCGGCACCGTGGACCAGGATGCTGCGGCCAACGGTGCGGCGCCGGTGGTCTTCTCCACCACTGCCGCAAAGGTGCTGGAACGCCCGGAGCAGCTCCTGGAGGAGTGCTTCGGCCCCACCACCATGGTGATCGAGTATGCGGACCAGGAGGAACTGTCGGCGGTCCTGGCCAAGGTGCCGGGCAGCCTGACCGCCACACTCCATGCCCAGCCCGGCGAGGAGATCGGTGCGCTCGTGGAGCAGCTGTCCGGGCTCGCCGGCCGGGTCCTGTTCGAAGGCTGGCCCACGGGCGTTGCCGTGAACTGGGCCCAGCAGCACGGCGGACCGTACCCGGCCACCACCTCGCTGTTCACGTCCGTGGGCGCCACGGCGGTCCGCAGGTTCCAGCGCCCGGTGGCCTACCAGGAAGCCCCGGAAGAAGTGCTGCACCCGGCCCTGCGGGAGGTCAACCCGCTGCGCGTCCCGCGCCGCGTGGACGGCGAACTGCAGCTTCCCTAGCCCCAGGAACCCGTAAGCCCAACCACCAACGGAAAACCCCGGGACCTCGGTCCCGGGGTTTTCTGTGTGCCTGGCGGCCTGCCTACAGCTGCAGGGTGAGGGGCCGGTCCAGGCCGTTCACCGTGGCTGCCGGCCAGCGTGGGTCCACGGTGAGGACGTGAAGCCCGGACTCCGTGAGCTGCACGGTGTCCTCGATCTTGACGCCGGGCCCGGACGGGTTCCAGGTGAAGGCCTGGTCCAGCACCACGGTGTCGGAGACATCTGTGGTGACCCGAGGATCCCGCCCCGCATAACCGGCAGGACCACCCTGATGGTGCTGCTCCCACTGGTCCGCCCCGAAACCGTGGCGCACGTAGGCGGACTGGATCTCCCCAAAGATCCTGTCCAGCCGCGCCCCCGGAACCGTGGCGTCGAAAATGTCCGCTTCCACTGCGGCGATGCGGGCCTCGGCGTCGCGCTCTTCCGGGGGGCCGGCGTCGAACCTTACCCAGCGGGTGATGTTGGCCACCAGGCCATCCCGGCGGGCACACACGACGGCCATGGCGCGCCGGCCGAGGGATGCATGCGTCGGCAGTGGATGCCGGAAGCCGCTGCGGGAACTGCCGTTGCACAGCAGCACCAGCGGTTCGGCGCCGGCCGCCACCACGCGGGCGGCCAGCGCCGAGGCCAGGCCGAATTCCGTGGTGTCCGGACGGGCGGCGGACAGGACGTCCGTCATGATGCCGGCCAGCTCGGCGCCAAGCAGCGAGTACCGGGCACTCTCCGCCGGGAGGAGCTGCTGGCGGGCGGCCCGCAGCTGGGCAGCGACATCGCCTTCGCCCAGGGGTGGCCGGGAACCAGTGCCAAGCGCGGCGGCGGCCTGGTGGAGGTTGGCGTGCCAGGGAACGGTGTGCAGGTTTACCCCCAGCGGGAGCTCCTCTGCGGCGATCCGGCCGGCTTCGTTGTTGAACGTCACCAGGTGGTCGCCGTCGCGGTCCACCAGCAGGGCGGCGATGGGATCGCCGGCCAGGCTGATGTGGACCCGGCTGCCGTCCAGGTACCAGGTCAACGCGGTATTGGTGGTGAGGAGCAGCGAGTCGCGCCCGGCGGCGTCCAGGATGTCCACCACCCGTTGGCGCTTGACGGTGCGGTCCGCCGGTGACCCGGGAGCCAGCCGTGCCTCCTGCGGGGGAGCGGCTGCGGTTGTTGTCTGGGTCATGACGGGTCCCCCTGGTGGTTGATCAGTGCTTCGATATCGGCTGTGGCCAGGTTGCCGTCGGCCACAAAAACGGTGACGCTCCGCCGGACCGGTTCGCCTGGTTGGGCGATGACGGGCGCCTCCCATGCCAGCGACTGGCCTACGCCCGGGTAGCCCTCCACGCGGACGAACCACGGATCCGTGCAGCTTTCCGGGGCCACGAACACCAGGGTGGCCGGGCCGCCGTCGAACGTTCCCGACCACGCGAGCCAGCGCGTGACGCTGCCGTGGGTCTCCGCCTCGCCACTGCCATCGGGCGTCCAGACCGTGGCGGCGTCGCAGGCCGGCAGGCGCCAGAAGAAGCCGCCGTAGCCGCCTTCAAAGCGGCCATTGGAGCCCGGGCTGCCCAGGCTGACAGGCGTACTGCCGGCAGGGGACAGGGCGAAGTCGAGGGACAGGCGCCACGTGGAGGGCGCGACGCCGGACCACGCCCAGGAGCGTTCCTCCAGGAGGATCGGGGCGCCGTCCGGGCCGTTCCAGCTCAGGGTTTCCTGAAGCGTGCCCCCGTGCCCGCCGGCCGCATCGGTCTGCTGTACGGCCGAGGCGCTGATGGTGCCGTGGTCCGGGCGCCAGACGTACGCTCCGGCCTCCCGGGTATAGGTGCGGCCGCCCCAGAAGTTCACGCCGTCCACGTCCTGCAGGGCCACGCCGGCACCAAGGTGCCATACGTGGTCCAGCGGCTGGTGGTCCGTCACCACGGTGCCGCCCAGGGTCCTGACGGGGTGCAGGTAGGGCCGCGGGGAGGAGACCGCGCGGATGTGGCTGCCATCCTGGCAGTCCGCCACCGGCCGTCCGTCCACGGTCATTGTGCGGACGGGCGGAATGGCCCGCGCCCACGGGACACCGAGCTCGGCGAACGTTGCCTGCGCTTTGACGGCCCGTCCGATGAGGTCGCTGATGCCCTGGACCACCGGGTGGGCGTCGTCGCCCGCGCCTTCCCAGGAAATGGATCCGGGGTCGATCGGGGCGGGCGCGGGGGAGGTGCGGATGGCTTCGAGGACGGCGGTAAAGGCGGCGGTGTCCTGCAGCGCGGACAGGAGCGGCGCCCCGGTAGTGCGGGCGTCCAGCAGGTTCTCCAGGAGGTCGGTGCGGCCATATGTCTCGCGGCGTTCGCCATCGGCAGTGGTGATGACCACCTCGTCTTTTGTGTAGGAAAACGTGATGTCGCCCAGGGTTCCGTGGACGGTCACGGTGGGATCCTGCTGTTCCGGGGCGCAGAGGGTCAGGGCGCACAGCACCGTGGCTCCGTTGGCCGTGCGGATGCGGAGTACGGACGTGTCGTCGCTTTCGGTCCCGTGGGCCCGGTACAGGTCTGTTTCCACGGAGGCCACATCTGCCAGGGTGCGGGCGCCGGCGACGTGGAGTGCAGTGGCAACGGCGTGGGCCAGCGCATTTGTTGCCACGCCGTCCACCACATCGGTGCCGTCCAGGGTGCGCTTCCCGGCCCAGCGCGAGCGCTTGAAATACGCCTTGGTCCGCAGCCACTGGCCGGTGGCGCTGATGCCCAGGACGGTGCCGACATCCCCGGCTGCCACCATCTCCGTGATGGCAGGCAACGCGTGGGACCCCAGGCTCTGGAAGCCAACCTGGACCAGCCGCCCATTTTTCCGGGCAGCGGCAAGGACCTCTTCAAACTGTGCCAGGGAGGCCACAGGCGGCTTCTCGACGTAGACGTCCATCCCGGCTTCCAGCGCGGTTACCGCCAGCGGGGCATGGGTCTGGATGGGCGTGGCAATGATGACGACGTCGACCCCCGGCCGGGCGGCCAGCAGTCCATCCAAGTCGAGGAACACAGCCACCGGGGCGGCGAGGGTGCCGGCTTGCGGCGGGTTGGGATCGGCGACGGCCACCAGTTCCAGGGCGCCGGCCTGTTCGAGCCGGGACAGGTTGGCAAGGTGGCGCTCGCCGAAGCCGTGCACGCCCACCAGGGCTACCCGCGGGACGGCTGGGGAAACGGCCTGCTGCTGCGGCTGGTCCGCGGCGGCGGAGGGCTGTGTGGTCATAACGGTCCTTGGGATGTGTTGTAGATGGGCCGGAGGGCCAGGGTGTGGGCCAGGAATTCGAGTGCTTCGTCCTGCATGGGCCCGGTGAAGACATGCCCCCCGGGCCAAAGGGCGCCTGTGTATTTGTCCGTACCGGCGTGCAGGGATTCCAACAGGTGGTGCGCCTGGCGCATCCCGTCCTCCGGGAAGAGCTCATCCGCCAGAGCGTATTGCACCAGGAACCGGGCGGCCGCTGACCGGCCGGTAAGCTCCGGCCAATCGCCCAGCCTCCACAGCCCGGGGGTCTGCAGCAGCCACGAGTGCGCATCCAGGTAGGCGGGGAGGAGGGACTCGAAGGTGGTCATCATGCAGGTCACCACTGCGGCCCGGATTCGGGGACTGAGGGCTGCCAGGGCCAGCGACCGGCCACCTCCGCCCGAGAACCCGATGCAGCCCAGGTTCTCCGGGTCGACCCCGGGCAGGGCTGCCAGGATTTCCAGGGCTGCGAGGTCGTCGTACGCAACCATGCCGGCCAGGCTGGTGCCCAGCAGGCCTGCGGCCTTGGCCACGGTGTCCTCGTGGAAGCCGGCGGCGGCATTGTATTGGTCGGCGTCGGTGGGTACGACGCCGTCCTCCCGCCACTGCGCCTGCCGCGCCGCCGCTGCGGCGGCGGTCCGCCACGGCGGCGTTGAGAGGTCGAATTTGCGGCTGCCCCAGGCGAAGGTGTCGTGGGCCAGCACTGCGAAACCGCGGCGGGCGATGTCCGTGGCCAGGGCCCGCCCGTCATAGAGCCCGGCACGGGCGGCGGCCGCCGACGGGTGGCTTTCCGGGAGGTCCACCAGCCGGTCCGCGCCGCCGAACTTGTTGCCGCCATGGCAGTGGAGAGCCAGGACGCCCGGCAGGGGACCGGGACGTCCAGCCGGCCGCACCAGCCAGCCCGTAGTCCGTGGCCCGAAACCCAACTGCCAGCTGAGCTGGGAGGTGGTGGCGCCGTCGTACGTTTCCTCCCAGTGCACCGTGACCTCCGGCAGTGCGCCCGCGCCCGGTACGCCCAGCGCGTCCGAAAGCTCCTGCGCCGCGGCGGTTGGGGCCTGATGGCGCGGGTTGTTTCTTACGTAGGCCGGCCAGTCGTTATAGCCCGCGATGGCGCTGGGCCGTGCTGGAGTCATGTGGCCGGCTCCTTTCGGTGATGGTCCTGCCTGCTGCCGCCGTGGGGCGCTGCGGTCAGGAGAGGTTCTGGTTTACCTCGGAGATCATGCCCTTGGCCGCGTCGCGCGGAGAGATCTTCCCGAAGAGTACATCCGTGTTGTAACGGTTCAAAACTTCCATGGTTGCCGATGATCCCGCCGGGAACGGCTTGGGGGCCTGGACTTTGAGGGCGGCAATGCGGTCCAGGTAGGCGGCTTCCTTTTGCTGGGTTTCCTTCAGCAGGGGAGTGATGCCGGCCTTGAGTTCGGTGTTGGCGGGCATGCCGCGGTCACTCTTGATTTTTGAAGCGGCGTCCATGTTGTTGACCAGGTAGTTGATGAAGAGGGCCGCTTCCTTGGGCTGTGCGGACTTGGATGAGATGGCGTATTCCATCGAGGACCGGAGCCAGGCGCCGGGCTGCTTGCTTTCGCCGGGCAGCTTGGCCATGACCAGGGGCGCCCCGGAATAGGACGTCATCTGGTTGCTCCAGGAGATCTTCATGCCCTGTTTTCCCTGTCCCATCAGGGTCATCTCGGGCTGCGCGGACCCGTCCTCCACCGTCTGTGATGCGGAAGGGGCGCCGCCGGTATCCATCAGCTTCTTGTTGAGCTCGAACCAGCGGGTCAGGGTGTCCTCGCTGATGCCCATTTTCTTCCCGTCGTCGGTGTAGAGGTCCTCGCCGTTTTGGCGGGCCCAGACCGCAAGGAAGGAGTCGTTGGCCATGGGGGTGGTGCCAAACGTGCCGGCAGGGGATTTACTGGTGATCTCGGCGGCGATCTGCGCGTAGTCGTCCCAGGTCCACTTTTCGTCATCCGGCATGGGGACGCCTGCCGCTTCAAACACCTCGGGGTCCAGGACCATCGACATGGAATTGACGCCTGCGGTGATGGTGTACTGCTTGCCATCGATTTTGCCCAGGTCCACGGTGCCTTCCGCGAACTTCGACGTGTCGATCTGGTCCTTGACCTTGTCCAGGTTCAGCAGGACGCCGCGGCTGGCGTACTCACTGGGGTAAGCGCCGCTCATGGCAATGACATCGGGCGTTGTTCCACCTGCGATCTGGGTGGCCATCTTGTCCCAGTAGGAGCTGTATTCGGTGTTTTCGCCCTGGACCTTGATGGTGGGGTTGGCGGCTTCGAAGGCTTTGATGACCTCCATCGTGGTTTTGGCCCTGGAGTCATTGCCCCACCAGGCGAACCGGATGGTGACGGGATCTTCCGCCGTCCCCACCTTTCCCGCCTGGGGACTGTTGCCGCAGCCGGTCAGGGCAATGGCCAGGGCGGCAATGGCGCCGGTTACTCCGACGGCGGATTTTCTGAGACCAAACTTCATTGTTGTGCCCCTCGGCTTCTCATTTAGGGTGGAGTGATGCGTCCAGCAGAAAACGGTTTCTCAAAAACTAACAAAGGGCTATACAGGAGTCAAGAAAGCGTTTACTTTGGTACGGAGCCGCATTTTCGAAGGCACCCGCGGCGCCGGAATCCGCAGCCTTTTACGGCGGCAGCTGACCGTGCCGGAGGTGCCGCACACCCCATCGCCTGGCGATGACCGCAACGTGGAGGCCACGATGACCAAAGGAGACCACATGGCCGCAAAACACATCCCCAGGACGCAGCGTCCGGCCCTGGCGCCGGACGCAGTGTGCCTGTCTCGGACGGAGCAGCTTCGGTGAGCGCCATCAGCGAGCTCAGCTCCATTACCCGGCGGAAGGGCAGAGTCACCGCCGAGGAAAAGAAGGCCAACAGGCGGGATAACAAGGCCGCCTACATCTTCCTGCTGCCATGGCTGGTGGGCCTGGTGGCCATCACCATCGGCCCGATGCTGATGTCCCTCTACCTGTCCTTTACGGACTACAACCTGCTCCAGCCGCCGGAATGGACCGGGCTGGACAACTTCACCCGGATGCTCAGTGACGCCCGGCTGCACAACTCGCTGCGGGTCACCTTCACCTATGTCTTCGTCGGCGTCCCCCTGCAGCTCGCCGTTGCACTGCTCATTGCCCTCGTGCTGGACAAGGGCCTCCGCGGCCTCCCGTTCTACCGTTCGGTGTTCTACTTGCCGTCCCTCCTGGGCGGATCCGTTGCCGTGGCCATCCTGTGGAAGCAGATATTTGGCACCACGGGCCTGGTCAACCAGGTCCTGGCCATGTTTGGAATCCAGGGGCCGGGCTGGATCTCGGATCCCAGCACCGCTTTGGGATCGATCATCCTGCTCCACGTCTGGACGTTCGGCGCACCCATGATCATCTTCCTGGCAGGCCTGCGGCAGATCCCCGCGATGTACTACGAAGCCGCCAAAGTGGATGGTGCCAGCACGCTCCAGCAGTTCTGGCGGATCACCATGCCGATGCTGAGCCCGATCATCTTCTTCAACCTGGTGCTGCAGATCATCGGTTCCTTCCAGTCCTTCACTCAGGCGTTCATCGTCTCCGGCGGCAACGGCGGGCCCTCAGACTCCACCATGTTCTTCACCCTGTACCTGTACCAAAAGGGCTTCGGCCAGTTCGACATGGGCTACGCGTCCGCCATGGCATGGGTGCTGCTGCTCATCATCGGCGTCTTTACCGCCATCAACTTCATCGCTTCTAAGTATTGGGTTTTCTATGACGACTAACCTGGAGACGCTGCCCGCCGCGGACAAGAAGACCGCGGGTGCCGGCAAGCCTAACAACCGCAAGCCGCGGGTCCGCGAGTCCCGGGGAACCCTGGCCTTCAGCCGGGCCCAGCGGGGCAAATCACTCATGAAGCACGGCATCCTGATCCTGGCCGGCGCGCTGATGATCTATCCACTCCTGTGGATGGTGGTGTCGTCGCTGCGGCCGAACGAGATGATCTTCCGGGAGCCGGGCCTCTGGCTCAACAGCCTGGAAATGAGCAACTACACCTCCGGCTGGTCAGCCCTGACCCACCCCTTTGGCCACTACATGCTGAACTCGGCCATCGTGGTGATCGGCTCCATTCTGGGAAACCTCGTTTCCTGTTCCATGGCCGCCTACGCCTTTGCCCGGCTCCAGTTCACGGGAAAGAAGCTGTTCTTTGGCATCATGCTTCTCACCATCATGCTGCCGTTCCACGTGGTGATCGTCCCGCAGTACATCCTGTTCTCGCAGATCGGCTGGGTGAACACCTTCTGGCCGCTGCTGGTGCCCAAGCTGCTGGCCACGGACGCGTTCTTCGTCTTCCTCATGGTTCAGTTCATCCGCGGTATTCCGCGCGAACTTGATGAAGCTGCACGAATCGACGGTGCCGGACATCCGCGCATCTTCCTTCGGGTCATCCTGCCGCTGATGGTGCCGGCGCTGGCCACCACTACCATCTTCACCTTCATCTGGACCTGGAACGACTTCTTTGGTGCCCTGATCTACCTCACCGATCCGGACATGTTCACCGTTCCGGTGGCCCTCCGGGCTTTCGTGGATTCCCAGTCGGCCACGAGTTGGGGTTCCCTGTTCGCCATGTCCATTGTGTCGCTGCTGCCGGTCTTCCTGGTCTTCCTCTTTGGCCAGCGGTTCCTCATCAAGGGCATCGCCACCACGGGCATCAAGTAGCCCGCGAAGACGATGCCGGTCCGGACGGCCCGCCCTGGTGGCGGGCCGTTCGCCATTGGGCGAAAGATTCCCCGGCATCGGCCATGACTATCTTGTATTACAAGTAGCGAACTTGTAGTATCTGTAGCAGAAAGCGCTTTCAGGGACCTGCGCACAGCCGATAGGCCGCTGTCCCGCCGCCGAGTTCCCTCCTCAACCACACAGCTGAGACCATCACCCGCACCTGGATCAACGAAGATCGGAGTACACAGTGCCGCTTTTTCCCCGTCCTGCGTCTGCTGCCAAGCAGACAGCAGGGGCACCCGCTTCAGGCCCTAACCCCCAACGCCGCCGTGTCCAAACCCGCAGTGTCCGGACCCGCAAGGCCGGCGCGGTTGCCGCCGCCGTCGCCGCCGTCATGGCCCTCAGTGCCTGCGGTGGAGGAGCCGCCCCGCAGAACGCGGATGGCACCGTCGAGCTCCGCTTCTCGTGGTGGGGCGGCGATAAGCGCGCGCAGCTGACGCAGGAAGCAATCAAGCAGTTCGAGGCCGAAAACCCCAAGATCAAGATCAAGCCGGAGTTTGGAGACTGGAGCGGCTACTGGGACAAACTGGCCACGCAGGTGGCGGCCAACGATGCCCCCGACATTATCCAGATGGACGAAAAGTACATTACGGAATACTCAAGCCGGGGTGCCCTTCTGGACCTGTCCAAGTACGACATCGACACGTCCAAGCTGGACGAGGCAGCACTGAACGCAGGCAAGGGCGAAAAAGGGCTGACCGGCATCGCCGCCGGCATCAATGCTGCAACCATACTGGCCAACCCCGCCGTCTTCCAGGCTGCCGGAGTCCCGCTTCCGGACGATACCAAGTGGACCTGGGAGGACTTTGGCCGGATCGCCGCCGAGATTACTGCAAAGTCGCCCAAGGGCACCTATGGCGCAGCGGCCTACGGAACGGACGAGGCTTCCCTGGGAGTCTGGCTCCGCCAGGACGGCAAGTCGCTGTATACGTCCGACGGCAAGCTGGGCTTCGAGCCGGGCGACATCGCCGAGTGGTGGGCTTTCCTGAAGAAGCTCAGCAAGGACAAGGCAGTGCCGTCCGCATCCGAGGTGGTGGAGGCCGAGGCTGCCCCGCTTGACCAGAGCGGACTGGCAACAGGCAAGAACGGCATGGCCTTCTGGTGGTCCAACCAGGCCCCGGCCTTGGAAAAGGCGAGCGGCGGGGACTTGAAGATCCTGCGGTTCCCCACCAAGACTGGATCGTCCGCGGACACCGAGCTTTGGTACAAGGCCTCGCAGTTCTGGTCAGCATCATCGCGCACCAAGCACCCGCAGGAAACCGCCAAGTTCATCAACTTCCTCACCAATAACGTCAAGGCCGGCGAGGCCCTGCTTGCAGACCGCGGCGTCTACCCCAACTCCGAGGTCCGGGCGGCCATCCAGCCGAAACTGACCCCGGCTGACGTCAAGGTGGTCAACTTCATCGACCAGATCAAGGACGAGCTCGGTGAGGCGCCGGCGCCGCCGCCGAAGGGTGCGGGCGCCATCCAGGAAATCATCAAGCGCTATACCTCCGAAGTCCTCTTCGAGCGGCTGTCCCCGGAGGATGCGGGCAAGAAGGCGACCGATGAAATGAAGTCCGCCATCAGCAGCTAGTCCCCACCCCGCCGACACGGCTCCGGACCGTCTGTATGGTGCCTCCTCATCACAGACGTCCGACGGCGGGTGGCAGCTCTGCCCCGGAAGGAACCCATGGTTCCTTCCGGGGTGGAGCTGTTTAAAGCGCCGTTGTCAGGCTGCCCGGGCGGGGTGGTGGAATTCAGCAGCCGCGTTCCATGGCGCAGCTTTTATGGGGCGGCGCGTTCCCTTCGCCTGGTCCGAAGCTCGTTATGTCGTCGTTCCGGTTCAGCCGGACGCCGGACCGGTTCGGACGGCAGGACCCGCCCCAGGACCTGGACGGAGAGGGTTCGTGCCGGAGGGCAGGGTGGGGAGGACTCCCCGTGCAGAAGCTGTTCATTGAGCCGCTTACCCATGCCGGTTCCGGGCAGTGGTGGTGCGGTGGAGTGGTAGGTGTGGCCGGTTGGGGTGCAGGTCGCTACCGTGTGCCGCGGGCCGGGGACGGTTTGTGCGGCCCAGCCGGGGGCTTCTTTGGTGTGGTTGCAGGCTTCGCAGAGGCCCTGCCCGTTACGGGTGCTTGTAGGGCCGCCGTCGTGCCAGGCGACGACATGGTCGTCGTGCCTGATCGGGGCGTCGCAGTAGGGGGTCCGGCAGGTGTTGTCCCGGATTTGAAGGAAGCGTTTCAGCGCTGCCGGGAAGAGCCGGGCTGTGGAGTCCATCGCCACCAACTCGCCGGTGCCGGGAGCGGTATAGAGCCGGCGCACCCACAGCTTCAGTTCCTCCGCACCCGCCGGCCCAGCCGCCGGGGCCGTGGCCACGGGGGATCCGCCAGTGAGGGCGATGTGCCGTGCCTGTTCGGCGGGGATGGTGCCGTAGCCGGGCAGCCGTGCAGGTTCGGCGCCGGCCTGCAGGAGGGTGTGGTCGGTCATGACGAGCTGGATCTGAACCCCGGTCACGCCGCCGGGGGTGCCGGTGACGCGTTCGACGAGGGTGTCCGCCATGACCTGCCCCCGGGACCTCTCGTCACCGTTCGAGCGTGCGGTGTCGGCGTCCCGGCACAACGCGGCGTACGCGGCGACTCCCTGGGCGACGGGGAGCAGCGCGGTCAGGCAGGTCATGGTGTCCGGGGCCGGGCGCAGGCTCACGCACCGCTCGCCCACGGCCCGGCTGGCGCGCTTCGCGACCGAGGCGGGGTCCCGCCGGTACGCGGCGGCGCGGACCGCGGCGATGATGGCCCTGTCGCCCAGGCCGTTCAGGGCGCCGGTGTCGGCGGCGAGTTCCTCATCCACCCCGGCCCGGTCCTCGGTGCTCAGGCAGATGGTGTCTTTCACGATCAGCGTGGCCCGCCACTCGCTCAACAGGCCGGTCCGGAACGCCTGGAACGTGTGCGGCATGCCGGTGAGGGTTTTGGCCAGGCCGAGCAACCGGGAACCCCGGGCGGGGGACTCGCGCCGGGCCAACGCGATCTGCGCCGCGACCCCGGCGCCCCGCTCGCAGGCCGGGACCCCGGCCTCGGCCTGCTCCCGCCGCTGGGATAAATCAAAAGCGACAGCGGTATCAGCCTGCCGGGCACCGGCCAGGGACTTCAGATCCTCCAACCCACGAATCTGATCAATCATGCCCGCACCATCCGCAGGGACCGGGACGCGGGCGAGCAGGTCCAGGACGTCAGCGATGGAAGGCACCTGAGGTTCCGCCTTCAGTACTGCTGCCGCCCACACAACCGCTTCCATAACCAGAGTCTTCCAGCACCCTCTGACAATCCCAGCTCGCTCAAACCCCTATGTGGAAAACGCACCCCCGCGGAAGGCGTACCCCTGGATCGCGCCGCAACCGGCCGCCGTCGAACGTTCCCGAACGCGCGGTTGCCTATCCCTCCGCAACCACTGCCACGGCGCCCGGCGCAACAGAACCGCTGAATGGCTCGCCCGTCAGCAGGTCGGTGCCCGTGGCGGAAACCGAGGCAGCCGAATGCGTGTGGTTGGTCGCGAACAGGAAGCTTTGTCCGTCGGCGGCCATCCGGCGGACCAGCTCCACCCCGGGATCGGCGTCGGCAACCGGCGTGACGCCCGACTCGGCGAGCAGCCGGTCAAGGACGGCCTCGATGCCCTCGGGATCGGGGAAGGTGGCCAGGTACCAGGCCGCCCCGGAACCCGCGGCCCGGCGGGTAAGGGAAGGGACTCCTTCCAGCGGGTACCCGGTAAAGGTCTGCACCGCTTCCGCGCCGGCCAGATGGACATGCTCGCTCCACACCGAGGAAACCGTCCCGTCGCTGAGCTTAAGCTGTGACCCGGCAAGCAGCGGGTGGAACTCCTCCACGCGCACCCCCAAAAGGTTGCGGAACGCCCCGGGGTAGCAGCCCAGCCGCACGTGGTCCTGCATGTCCACGATCCCGCTGAAGTAGCTCACCAGCACCGTGGCCCCGGCTGCGGCGGCCGCAGCGATGTTGGCGGCGTTCCGATCCGAAACCGCATACAGCGTGCACACCAGCAACAGGTCATACCCATCCAGCGACGCGGACGGGTGCACCATGTCCACGGAGATCCCGCGGAGGAACAGGGCGCGGTGGAACGCCCGCAGCAGGTCCAGGTACTTCACGTCGATACTGGGCTTCGAATCGATCTCGCTGGCCCACCACGCCTCATAGTCAAAAACAATGGCGGCCCGGGCCTGCACCCGCGAACCGCGCACCGGTTCCAGCCGCTTCAGCGCGGCGCCCAGCTCCACCACCTCGCGCCACACCCGCGTGTCCCGTCCGCCGTGCGGCACCATCGCGGAATGGAACTTTTCCGAGCCGGCGAAGCTTTGGCGCCACTGGAAGAACATGACGGCGTCGGCGCCGCGGGCCACGTGCGCCAGGGAGTTGCGCAGCATCTCACCGGGCATCTTGGGCTGGTTGCGCGGCTGCCAGTTCACGGCCGACGTTGAATGTTCCATCAGGATCCATGGGTCACCGCCCGCAATGCCGCGGGTCAGGTCCGCGCTGAACGCGAGTTCCACGTGCCGTTCGGGGTCAGCGGCCACCAGATAGTGGTCATTGGCGATGACGTCCAGGTCCTTGGCCCAGTCGAAGTAGTCCATGGACTTGGTGGCGCTGGAGGCCATCAGGTTGGTGGTGCAGGGGATGTCCGGCGTCACTTCGCGCAGCACCGTCACGAGGTCCCGGTAGTAGTCCATCAGGGCCCAGGAGCTGAACCGCTGGAAGTCCAGCTGCTGGCCCGGGTTGAGCGTGGACGGGGCGACAGACGGCGGCAGGATTTCGTCAAAGGAACCGTAGTTCTGGGACCAGAACGCCGTGCCCCAGGAGGCATTGAGCGCATCGATGTTCCCGTACCGGCGCTCCAGCCAGGCACGGAAGGCCGCGGCGTCCTCCTCCCCGTGGAACTCGGAGACGTGGCAACCCAGTTCGTTGTCCACGTGCCACAGGGCCAGCGCGGGGTGGTCCTTGTACCGTTCGGCCAGGACGCGCGTGATGCCCGCGGCGTAGCGCCGGTACACGGACGACGACGGCGTGTAGTGCCGCCGCGAGCCCGGTCCCAGCACGGTCCCGTCAGCCGTGACCGGCAGGATCTCCGGGTGCTTGCGGACCAGCCAGGCAGGGGGAGCGGCCGTGGCGGTGGCCAGTGCCACCTTCACGCCGATCCCTGCGAGGTTGTCCATCACGTCGTCCAGCCACCCGAAGTCATACTGCCCCTCGGCGGGTTCCAGCAGCGCCCAGGAGAAGATCCCCACGCTGAGGAAGTTCACGCCAGCTTCCCGCATGAGGTCCAGATCTTCCAGGCGGATGCTCACCGGCCACTGCTCAGGGTTGTAATCACCTCCGAAGGCCAGGCCCTCAACCCTGTTCCAAACGCTCGAAGGGGAGCTGGTTTCCTGCTGTGTCATGTAACTCCTTTGTCTGCTCGCAAGGCGGAACGGGGGCATTGGCCAGACGTTTGGAAAACGCTTGCCCAATTCCGGGAATGCCGATATTGTATCGTTTCAGAAGCCGTGTAAGCCAGCTCACTACTCACGTTGTAGGCGGAGCGGAAGGGCAACACACATCGAGCAAGGAGGCTCCCGTGATCAACAGAAGGCATTTCCTCACAACCGTGGCCATCGGCACCGCATCTGCCGCAGCCCTGTCGGCCTGTGGGAACGGATCCAGCTCTTCCGGCCAGACCGGATCGGCCGACAAACCCGTCACCATCAACTACACCTGGTGGGGCAACGACGACCGCGCCGAGCGCACCCGCAAAGCCATTGCCCTCTTCGAGTCGAAGAACCCGGACATCAAGGTCAACGGCAACTTCACGGACTTCGCCGGCTACTGGCAGAAGCGCGCCACAGAGGCGGCCGGCGGCGGTCTTCCCGACGTCATGCAGTGGGACCTGTCCTACCTGCGGGACTACGGCCAGCGCAACCAGCTCCTGGACCTGGGCACGGTCAAGATCAACACTGACGCCTTCGAAAAGTCACTCCTGCCTTCCGGCCAGATCAAGGGCAAGACTTACGGCATTCCCACCAGCACCAACGCCTTCGCCGTCTACTACGACCCCGCCAAACTCGCCTCCCTGGGCATAGCGGAGCCGGACGGCAGCTGGACCTGGTCGGAATACCAGGCATTCCTGAAGGAGGTAGGGGACAAGGGCAACGGGACCCTGTTCGGCTCCACGGATTTCACGGGCGTGTGGTGGCAGTTCAACATCTGGCTCCGCCAGAAGAACATCCAGGCCTTCAACAGCGATGGGAAGCTTGGTTTCAGCAAGGACGACTTGAAGAGCTGGTGGAACCTCAACTCGAAGCTGCGCGGCACGCAGGCCCTCGTCCCGGAAGACAGGGTAACCCAGCTCAAGCCCAAGTCGCCTTTCGGTTCCAACGTCACAGCGTCTGAGGTCACCTGGGACAACTTCATGGCGGGCTACCTGGCCGACAGCGGGGCCAAATCACTCAAGCTTGTTCCGGTGCCGTCGGACGACCCGAACAACCTGGGCCTGTTCCTGAAGCCCTCCATGCTGATGGTGGCCAGTGCCAAGACCAAGTTCAAGGACGCCGCCGCCCGCTTCATCGACTTCATGGTCAACGACCCCGAAGTAGGCCAGATCTTCAAGACCTCCCGCGGCGTTCCGGCCTCCAAGACCCAGCGCGACGGCACCACGTTCGAAGGCGCCGACAAGCTCGTGGTGGACTACGAGAAATCAATTGCGCAGTACCTCAAGGACGCTCCCGAGCCGCCCATCGTTGGCTTCGGCACGCTGGAAGCGTCGTTCGGCCGGATCGCCTCCGACCTGAACTACGGCAAGCTCACGGTTGACGGAGCCGTCGACGCGTGGTTCAAGGAAGCCGAAGACCTCATCAAGCAGAACGCCTGATCCGGCGCCGTGCACTCCCACCCAGGTTTTACGACTGACGGAATGATCTTGTGACTCAAACCCCAACCCTGAGCAGGCGCCCGGCGTCGTCCGGTTCCCCGCTGCCGCGCAAGTCGCGGCAGCGGGGCTCGGACGCCCGCGCCGGCTATACCTTCCTGCTGCCCTGGCTGCTGGGATTCATTGCCCTCACGGTGGGGCCAATGATTTCCTCGCTGTACCTGTCCTTCACCAACTACAACCTGTTCGAGCCGCCCAAGTGGATCGGCCTGGACAACTACACCACCCTGTTCCAGGACGAACGCTTCCTGCAGTCCGTGGGCGTGACCGTGGGCTACGTGGTGTTCGGTACCCCCTTGAAGCTCGCGGCGGCACTGGCGGTGGCCATGCTGCTGAACAGCAAGCGCCGCGGCCAGGGCTTCTACCGTTCTGCCTTCTACGCCCCGTCCCTGATCGGTGCGTCCGTCTCCATCGCCATCGTCTGGAAGGCCATGTTCGGCGATTCCGGGCCGGTGGACCAGGGCCTGTCTTTCTTCGGGATCAACCTGGGCGGCTGGGTGGGCAACCCCTCGATGACCATGCCGATGTTCATTCTCCTGACCGTGTGGCAGTTCGGCGCCCCGATGGTGATCTTCCTGGCCGGCCTCAAGCAGATCCCCGGTGAGCTCTACGAGGCAGCGTCAATGGACGGTGCCGGCCCGGTGCGCAAGTTCTTCAACATCACCTGGCCCATGCTCTCCCCGGTGATCTTCTTCAACCTCCTCATGGAAACCATCCACGCGTTCCAGATCTTCGCGTCGGCCTACATCATCTCCAACGGTGACGGCGGCCCCGCCGGATCCACCCTCTTCTACACCCTCTACCTGTACCTGCGGGGCTTCAGCGATTTCCGGATGGGCTACGCCTCGGCCATGGCATGGCTGCTGGTGATCGTGGTGGGCATCATCACCCTGATCTTCTTCCGCACGTCCAAGTCCTGGGTCCACTACAGCGGTGATTCAAAATGACAACCACGGCAACGCCCACCCAGTCCACCCCGGACGCCGCCGCCCCGGCCTACAACCCGAAATCCGAATCGGTGGGGGCCAAACGGGCCAAGAGCGCCATCTTCCACCTGGTGGCCCTTGTCCTCACTGCCATCGTCCTCTACCCCGGCCTGTGGATGATCGCCTCGTCCTTCAAGCCCAACTCGGAGATCGGCGGCCAGAACACGTCGCTGTGGTCAAACAACTTCAGCTTCGATAACTTCGTGACCGCCATGGAGGGGATCGGCGGGGTGTCCACCCTGCAGTTCTTCACCAACTCGCTGATCCTGGCCCTCGGCGCCGTCGTCGGGACCATCCTGTCCGCGAGCGTGTCGGCGTACGCGTTCGCCCGGATCAACTTTCCCGGCCGCAGCCTGTTCTTCGGCATGATGATCGCCACCCTGCTGCTGCCCTTCCACGTGGTGATCATCCCGCAGTACATCATCTTCCAGCAGCTGGGCCTGGTGGACACCTACGTCCCGCTGCTGATCGGCAAGTTCCTGGCCGGGGACGCGTTCTTCGTCTTCCTGATGGTCCAGTTCATGCGCGGCCTGCCCGCGGAACTGGATGAAGCCGCCAGGATCGACGGGGCGGGGCACGCCCGGATCTTTGGATCCATCATGCTGCCGCTGATGAAGCCGGCCCTCATCTCCACCTCCATCTTCTCCTTCATCTGGAGCTGGAACGATTTCCTGGGCCCGCTGCTGTACCTGAACACCCCGGACAAGTACCCGCTGCCGCTGGCCCTGCGGCTGTTCGTGGACCAGACCCAGTCCTCCGACTACGGCGCCATGATCGCCATGTCCGTCCTGGCCCTGCTGCCTGTGCTGATCTTCTTCCTGATCTTCCAGCGCTACATCGTCGAAGGCGTCTCCACCCAGGGACTGAAGGGCTAGGCAAAGGACAATGAGCGCCATGGACAGCACCACATCCGCCCCAGGCCACGAACCAATCCCGGTGAACCGGTTCGCCCTGTTCTCCGAAACCCTCCTGGCGGGGGTGCTGGTGCTGGTGCTGTCCATACCGCTGGCCACCATCCCCGCCGCCTACGCGGCCGGGACCGCGCACCTTGAACGGCACCTCAATGGCAGGGACGATTCCGTCCGGGGGCTGTGGAGCCTGTTCAAGGCTGCCCTGCCGGGCAGCTGGAAGCTGGGAATCACGACGGCGGGAGCCGGCGTCGTGATTGTCCTCAACCTCCTGCTCGCATGGGTGGGGCAGCTGCCGGGCCGCGAAGTGGTCCTTCCAGCCACGCTGATACTCGCCGGCTGCGGCGCCATCCTGCTCCTGCGCACCGCATCCGCCTGGTCCGACGCCACGGCTTCCGGTGCCACGGGCAAGGACACCTGGCACCAGGCCCTCCAGGTGGGTAAGGACGTGTCCCTGCGCGACTGGACGGGGTCCCTGCTCCTGGCGGCCGCCCTGTTCTGCGCCGTGGTGTTTGTCTGGATGCTCGCCGCGCTCTTTGTCGTGGTCCCCGGTACCCTGATCCTTGCCGCCGCCGCAGTGAAACTGCGCTCCAGCCGCGCCCGACGCTGACCGTGCCGTCCCGCCGCACCCGCCCCGCACCGTCTGCACGCCCGGGTATCAGCCAGCCGCGCTGGTTCCACCCCCTTAAGCAGCACAACTACCGGCTCTTCCTGGGCATGCAGCTCGCCGGCAGCCTTGGCGTCTGGATGCAGCGGCTGGCGCAGGACTGGCTGGTGCTGCAACTGACGGGGAGCCCGGCAGCGGTGGGGGCCGCCGTCGCCCTTCAGTTCCTGCCCATGCTCGTGGTGGGGCCGCTTGCCGGCCTGGTGGTGGACATCTTCCCCAAGCGCAGGATCATGATGGTGTGCCAGTCCGTCATTGTGCTGCTCGGCCTTGGGCTGGCGGCCTGGGCTGCCAGCGGCACCATTACGGTCTGGGTTGTTTACGCCAGCTGCATGGCGCTGGGCATCACCGCGGCGGTTGACCAGCCCACCCGCCAGGTCTTCGTCAATGAGGTGGTGGGCGACGCCGCCCTGCGTCCCGCCATCGGACTGAACAACGCCCTCGCCCAGCTGGGCGCCATGGCCGGCCCCGCGCTGGGCGGCGTGCTGATCGCGCAGGCAGGGCCGGCCGCCGCCTTCGCCTCAAACGCAGTGATCGGGTTAGTGGTGCTGGGCCTGATCGCCGGCATCCGGCCGCACGAACTGCATCCCGGTACACCCGCCGAGCGGGGCCGCGGGCAGGTGCTTGCCGGCTTCCGCTACGTCCGTGAACGCCCGCGCCTGCTGCTCCTCATCCTGCTGGCCGGCCTGCTGGGCGCCTTCGGCATGAACGGGCCGGTGGTCCTCGCGGCCTTCGCCCAGGACGTGTGGCACAACGGCGTGGAGGGCTTTGGCCTCTTCAACATGGTCAGCGCCGGTGGCGCCCTGGCCGGTGCCCTCCTGGCAGCCCGGCTGGGGACCATGGGGCGCAGGGGCATTGTGGCCGCGGCGGGGCTTTTTGGGCTGTCCCAGCTGGTGGCCGCCCTGATGCCCACCCTGGTTTTGTTTGTGGCGATGCTGGCTGTGGTGGGCATCATGACGTTGCTGTTCCTCACCAGCGCAGCCACGGCCGTCCAGCTCGAGGCCGGGCCTGCCATCCGCGGCCGGGTGATGGCCCTGTACCTTCCGCTCCTGCTGGGCGGGCACGCCTGCGGCGGCCTCCTGGCGGGCTGGTTGACGGAACAGTTCGGCGTCCGGACCGGGCTGGTGGTCACCGGCGGACTGGGCATGCTCTCCGCGGCCGTGGTAGGCCTGCTCCTGTGGCGCCACGGACGGCGCCGGGGTGTTGCCGCGCGGAGTGAAGGACCCGGCGGCGCCGCCGGGTCCTGAACCGCATCAGGACGCGGGGATGTCGAAGGCCACCGGCGCGGTCACAGCCCAGGGGAGCCCAATTTCGCTGAACGTGGCATGCTGCCGGCCGGCGCGCTCCAGGGCTTCCTCGATGCCTACCACCACGGCATGCGCAGCGTCTCCTTCGCCTTCCCAGCGGACGCAGGCGGGATCGATGGGGGCGGGCGGCGGTGCGGTCCGGATGGCTTCCAGCACCAGCATGAAGGCTCCGCTGTCCGCCAGGCTGCTGGCCAGCGGAGCGCCGTGGCCGCGGTGGGCCAGGAGATTCTCCGTCAGGTCGTCCCGGCCGAAGGTTTCCTCCGTGCGCCCGGCCACCGTCTCCACCGTCAGCCGGTCCTCGGTGTAGTGGAACACCGCCGTGCCGGCCGAACCCTGCAGTGTGACGTACGGTTCAATGGATTCCGCGGCGCAGATGGTCAGGGCGCAGGTGATGGGCAGGCCCGAGGCGGTGCGGATCCGGATCACGGAGGTGTCATCCGACTCGATGTCATTGGCCCGGTACAGCTCGGTTTCCACTGATGCGAGGTCTGCTGTGGTGCGCGCCCCGGCAATCCGGAGGGCGGTTGCCACCGCGTGCGCCAAGGGGTTGGTGGCCACGCCATCCACCACATCCACACCATTAATGCTGCGTTTTCCTGCCCAACGGGAGCGCGTGAAGTAGGCCCGGTCCCGGACCCAGCGGCCGGTGGCGGAGATGCCCTCCAGTGTTCCGATGGTCCCGGCGGCGAGCAGTTCTTCGATGGCTCCAAGCGCGTGCGAGCCCAGGCTCTGGAAGCCGATCTGCACCCCGCGACCGGACCTGGCGGCTGCCGTGCACAACCGGTTGAAGTCGGCCAGGGAGGCGACGGGTGGCTTCTCAAGGTACAGCTCAGCGTCAGTGGCCAGGGCGGCCAGGGCCAGCGGGGCATGCGTCTGGATGGGTGTGGCCACGATGACCAGGTCCAGGTCCCGGGTGGCGGTGAGGAGCTCCTCGAGCCCCGGGTAGACGGCGGCCGACGGCGGGAGGGCGCCGGGTGCCGGGGGCTGCGGGTCCGCCACGGCGACCAGGCTGACACTGCCTGCCGCCTGCAGGCGCTGGAGGTTCCGCAGGTGGTGGGTGCCGAAGCCGTGCACTCCCACCAGTGCAACCCGTGCCGGGGTTGTTGCTGAAGCCGCGGCGGCGCTGCCGGCGGCTTCCGTTGCCGTTTCCATGGTTCTCCGTTCTGCCCACCGGCTCCCGCCTTGCGGGCACCGGCATCATCTGCGCGTGCATCGAGTCAGCAAGCGCTTTCCACCTTTTAGTGTGCGGCACACGGCAAGTCGCCGTCCAGCTATGTAACGATTCAAAATTCCGCTTGACCGTGGACGGACGGTGGGTCTACATTTTCGAGAAACCGATTACCGGCGTGATGCGGGACACTTTCCGCTTCGCCTCTGCAACGATGGAGAACAGAAGGGAGCCGTGCCATGCTGTCCGGGACCTTCAGTGCGCGCGCCTACTCATTTTTTGACACGCTCGTGTGGATCGCCGGCCTGAACCTGCTGTGGATCGCCTTCACCCTGCTGGGTTTTGGCATTTTTGGTGCAGGTCCGGCCACCGCCGCGGCACAGATTGCGGTGCGCAAGCGGGCCGCAGGCGATGCTGTTCCGCTGCTGCGGGGGTTTGCCTCCGCGTACTTCCGCAACTTCCTCCGGGCCAACGCCCTGGCGCTTCCGGTCATGGCCGCCGCGGCGGCCCTTGTCCTGAACTGGAACTATTTTTCGGGAGGCAGGGGAGTCCTGGCGCAGTTCATGGCCGTCGGCATCCTGGTTGCCGCAATCTTCCTGGCGGGGGCCGTTTGCTACGTGTTCCCCATGTATGCCCGGTACGAGTTGCCCCTGTTCCAGTACCTGCTGATGTCGTCCCGGTTCGCCGTGCGGCACCTGGCGGGAACGGTCATCCTGCTCTTCGTTTCCGCCGCGGTACTTTACGCCAGCAGTTGCCTTCCGGGCCTGGTTCCGTTCTTCAGCATCGGGGCCTGGCTCTACCTCACCGGCTGGTTGTGTGACCGCTTCTTCGCGGCCAATGACGAGTCGGTGGCCGCAGCGGGGGAGCCTGCCGCGCGCACCGCCCTGCAGGGGGCCACCGCCTGACGCTGCTCCCCGCCGTTGGTTGCCGACGGTGGGCGCTGCCCTGGGCGGACGCAGGAATGAAACGTATCAAAACCGTAGGCCAGCCGGCCCAACAAACCCCAAAGAAGTGGAAAAGGACGACATATGATCCATCGCAAACTCTCCCTGGCCGCCGCCGTCGTAACGGCCACGGCGCTGTCCCTCACCGCCTGCAGCGGCGGGGACGCCCCGGCCGCGGACCTCACTTCGGTGTCCATCATGGCCCCATTCCTGGAGGCCCAGCCGCCTGCAGCGGACGGCGCGGTGCAGAAGAAGCTGGAGGAGCTCACCGGCAAACAGGTCAAGATCAACTGGGCGCCGAACGCCTCCTACGAGGACAAGACCAACATCACGCTGGCGGGATCCGACATTCCGCAGGTCATGGTGATCCAGGGCAAAACACCCGGCTTCGTCAAGAACGCCCAGGCGGGCGCGTTCTGGGACCTCACCGACAAGCTGGACAAGTACCCCAACCTCAAGACCACTTTCCCGGACATCCAGAAGAACGCCAGCGTCAACGGCAAGGTTTACGGCGTCTTCCGCGGCCGTTCCCCCATGCGTGCGGCCGTCATGTTCCGGCAGGACTGGCTGGACAAGCTGGGCCTGCAGCCGCCCAAAACCACGGAGGACCTGTACAAGGTGGCAAAGGCCTTCACCGAGCAGGATCCGGACGGCAATGGCGTCAATGACACCTACGGCATCACCATCCCCAAGTGGGGTGCGCTGGGCACCAACAGCCCCTACGACCTGATCGAGGAATGGTACGGCGCCGGGAACCGCTGGACGGAGCGGGACGGGAAGCTTATCCCCAGCTTCGAAACCGACGAGTTCCTCGAGGCGGACCGTTTCATCAAGAAGATGGTTGACGAAAAGCTCATCAACCCCGACTTCGCCACCTTCGACAGCACCAAGTGGAACGAGCCGTTCTTCAACGGCAAGGGCGGCATCATCGTCGACGTCGATTCCCGGGTGAGCGTGCTCATCAACCTCTTCAAGCAGGCAGACCCCACCAACTTCCAGAACAAAGTGGGCTTCGTGGGCAACCTCGAAGGCCCGGACGGCAAACTGCACGCCCACCCCACCGACGGCTACTCAGGCTTCCTTGCGATCCCCAAGGCCAGCGTCAAGAGCGAGGCTGAACTGGACAAGGTCCTGGCCTTCCTCAACACCATGAACGGCAAGGATGTTGCGGTCCTGCTGAACAACGGCATCGAGGGCGTGAACTTTACGGTGGAGGCCGGCAAGGCCGCCACCATCAAACCGGAGACGCCGGAGGGCAAGGCCGTCACCACCGACATCAAGAGCTACGCCCAGCTGGGCATGAACGTTGCCGGCAACGAGTTCTACCCGGTGAAGCAGGCCTCCGACTACGAGCAGCAGGTCTTCGACAAGCGGACCGACGTCATGGCCCAAGACCTCAAGAGCGCCGTCTACAACCCGGCCGCACCCTACGTTTCGGCCACCTATGTGGCCAAGGGTGCCCAGTTGGACAACATTGTGGCCGACGCCCGGATCAAGTACCTGGCCGGACAGATCGATGAACAGGGCCTCAAGGATGCCATCAAGCTGTGGGACACCAGCGGCGGCAACAAGGTCAAGGAAGAAATCAACAAGCTCTGGCAGGACAACAAGTAAATGGCAGCCCCTGTCATTGACACCCTCGCCGGGGAGCGGACGCGCAGGACCGCTCCCGCTCCCCCGAACGGGGGCAGGTTCTCCGTCCATTTCGCGCACTACAAATGGCTGTACCTTCTGCTGCTGCCTGGCGTGGTGTACTTCGCGGTGTTCCGCTACGCCCCCATGTACGGTGTCAGCATCGCCTTCAAGGACTACGTCCCGTTCCTGGGCGTCAACGGCAGCCCGTGGGTGGGGTTCCGGAACTTCGAGGACTTCTTCGCCAACCCGGACTTCCCGCGGCTGCTGGGCAACACCCTGATCCTGGCCTTCCTGAACCTGGGGGTGGCCTTCCCGCTGACCATCATCCTGGCGCTGCTGCTGAACGAAGTCCGGCTGTCCATCCTCAAGCGCACGGTCCAGACACTGGTGTACATCCCGCACTTCCTGTCCTGGACCATCGTGGCGTCGCTGAGCTTCCTGCTGTTTGCCCTGGACATCGGGCCGCTGTTCCAGTTCCTGAACAACGCCATGGGCACGCACATCGACTTCCTGTCAGATCCCGCCTGGTTCCGGCCACTGATCGTGCTGCAGGAGATCTGGAAGAACACCGGCTGGGGCACCATCATCTTCCTGGCCGCCCTTTCCACTGTGGACCAGGACCAGTACGAAGCCGCGATCATCGACGGCGCGGGCCGGTTCCGGCGCGTCTGGCACATCACGCTTCCCGCGATCCGTTCCACGATCATCGTGATGCTGATCCTGGCCATCGGGCAGATGCTCAACACCGGGTTCGAACAGATTTATCTGATGACCAACGCGCTGAACCGTGAGGTGGCGGATGTCTTTGACACGTACGTCTACTTCGTAGGCATCACGCAGGGCGCCTACAGCTACTCCACCGCCGTGGGCCTGTTCAAATCGCTGGTGGGCATCGTGCTGATCTTCGGCACCAACTGGCTGGCCAAGCGATTCAACCAGAGCGGACTGTTCTAGCCATGAAAATCCACAACACCCGCGGCGGCCGTATCTTTGACGTCGCCAACTACGTCTTCCTGTCCCTGATCGGCCTCATCACCCTGTTGCCGTTCGTGTACGTCTTCGCCGGATCGTTTGCCACCGAAGCCGAGATCACGCGCCGGGCATTCTTCGTCTGGCCCGAACAGTTCACCCTGGGCTCCTACGAATACATCTTCGCCACCCCGGCGTTCGTGCGCGCCCTGGTGACCACCATTCTGGTCACCGCGGTGGGCACCCTGGTCCAGCTGGCCTTCACCGTGACCATGGCCTACCCGCTGGCCAAGAAAACCCTGCGGGGCAGGAATGCCATCCTGTCCCTGGTGGTCTTTGCCATGGTCTTCTCCGGCGGCATGATCCCCACGTTCCTGCTGGTCAAGGACCTGGGCCTGCTCAACTCCTACTGGGCCCTGATCCTGCCGGCGGCCATCAACCCGTTCAGCCTGATCATCATCAAGAACTTCTTCCAGGAACTCCCTGCCGAACTGGAGGAATCGGCCAAGATGGACGGCGCCACCGAGATCGGGATCCTGTGGCGGATCCTGCTGCCGCTGTCCAAGCCGGTCCTGGCCACTTTCGCGCTGTTCTACGCCGTGGGCATCTGGAACGACTTCATGTCGCCCCTGCTCTACCTGAGCGACAACTCCAAGTGGACCCTCCAGATGTACCTGCGCCAGGTTACGGCGGCGTCGGACCTGTTGGGCACGGGCAACGTGGACCCCAATTACATCCCGCCGGAGCAAGGCATCAAGTTCGCGGTGATCGTGGTGGCCACCCTGCCCATCCTCATCTTCTACCCGTTCCTGCAAAAGCATTTCGCCAAGGGCATGCTCATCGGCTCCGTCAAAGGCTGACTCTGCCCGCGGGCATCAAAGGAAAGAACCACCATGAAAATCCTGCTGGCCGGAGATTCCACCGTTGCCAACTGTCCCACGCACGAGTTCCCCATGAGCGGCTGGGGAGCGCAGCTGGCACCCTTCACCTGCACGTGGGGCACGGTACACAACTTCGCCAAGGGCGGCGCCGACACCGAATCCTTCCGCACTGAGGGGCTCTGGGCGGAGCTGCTCACCGAAGCAGGCCCGGACGATGCCGTGCTCATCCAGTTCGGCCACAACGACCAGAAGAAGCCGCACCTGGCCGCCCGCACCGGCTACGCGGCCAACCTGCGAACCATGGTGGGGGAGGTGCGCGCCCGGGGCTCGGCAGTGGTGTTGTGCACCTCCGTGGAGCGCCGGCACTTCCTGGACGCCAGGCACCCGGGGGAGGGGCCGTCGTCGGACGTCCTCGCAGAGAGCCTGGAGGACTATCCGGAGGTGGTCCGCGAACTGGGGCAGGAGCTCGGGGTCCCCGTGGTGGACCTCAACGCGTGGACCCGCCACCTGTATCTCCGGCTGGGCCGGGACGGATCGAGGGAGCTCTTCTGCCACTTCGCGCCGGGGGAGCATGCGCATTGGCCGGGCGGCCTGGCGGACAATACGCATTTCTCCCGGCACGGTGCCTCGCTGGTGGCCGGGGAGGTGGCGCGGCAGCTGCGCCGGCTGGGGTACGGGCCGGCTGGAGAGGCGGAGCCGGCCGGCACCTGGGGAATGAGTACGACGGCGGGACGCGCCTAGTGGGGGCCGCAGCGGTCAGGGAGCGGATCCTCTACAGCAACCCGCTGGCGGGGCCCGATGACGTGGCTGGATGGGTAGCGGAAGGGCCGTTGCGCGGCGGCAGCCACGAGGGTTCCCTGGAGCTCTCCGGTGCGCTGGACGACCAGGAATTCGGCGACCACGCGCACTGGACGTTGTGGTGCCCGGAGAACTTCCCGGACGGCATCCGCATCAGCTGGGAATTCCGCCCGCTCGCCGAGCCGGGCCTGGCCATGCTGTTCTTCGCGGCCACCGGACACCGCGGGCAGGACCTCTTCAGCCCGGCCCTCGCGCCCAGGACGGGCTACTACCCCCAGTACCATTCGGGTGATATCGATGCCCTGCACGTCTCCTATTTCCGCCACAAGTTCCCGTCCGAGCGCGCGTTCCGCACCTGCAACCTGCGCAAAAGTGCCGGCTTCGAGCTGGTGGCGCAGGGCGCGGACCCGTTGCCGCCCGCGGAGGATGCCACGGACTTCTACCGCCTGGAACTGGTGAAGGACGGGCCCCTGGCGGCGTTTTCCATCAATGGGCTGCTGCTCTTCAAGTGGCAGGATCCGTCGTCGAAGGTGCTCGGCGGCGGCCGGATTGGTTTCCGGCAGATGGCCCCGCTCCGGGCGGCCTACCGCAACCTGGTGGTGGCGAAGATTTAGGCGAAAACGACGATGGGCAGTCCCGGGGGACTGCCCATCTTGCTGCCTTGTGGACTGCCGGGAACTAGAGCCCCAGCAGCCGGTTGAGCAGGTTGGCCAGGCCGCTGGGGCCATTGCCGCCGTCAAGGAGCCCGGTGACGGCGCAGAGCAGGTTGCCGACAAGTTTGCCCGCTCCCGACTGCGCAACAATGTCCAGGACCACCTGGTTCAGGTCGACATTGAGCCCCAGGACGTCCAGGTGCAGCGGCCCGAGGACCAGGTTCACGACGTCGCAACCGCCTCCTGTGGCCGTCGCGGCGTTGGTGGTGGGGGCCGCAGCAGCCGTGGTGGTCACGGTCTGGCTCACCGGAGTGGCCAAGCCGGCAAGATCGGTGAGGGTGCCCTGCACCAAGCCGGTGACGGTCAGCTGGCCGTTCTGGACGCTGAAGTTGGATGGCGTAAACGAGCCCACGAAGGTGCCCACGCCGTCAATGGTCTGGTTGATGGTTCCAGTGACGTTGGCTGTCTGGGATGACTGGGAAGCGGCAGAAGGAGCGGCGGGTGCTGCTGCCGTCGCCGGGCCTGCCATGCCGAAGAGCATGGCGCCGGAGAGGGCAATGGCAGTGACTGAAGCTGAGACCTTTGTTCGCATTTTCGGTAAATCCTTTCAGCGCCGGGTTGCGGCGCTCTGAACCCCCCGAGGCTCCGCCCCCATGGAGAACCCCGGCGGAACTGGTTATTTCAAATGCACTTGTTTCAGATGCAGCCCTGTCGGGCCGCGACACGCAGCTCCGGATGGTGATCCAGGCCACGGGCACGTCGATCAACCTATTAGTAAGCATGCTGAGTAGTCAAGTTGGGGTTGCGGCAGTGTTTGTCGGGCGCCAGGACGCCTTGGCCGGGCGGCCTGGTGCAAGATAGAGGGGTTCAGGAACTGCCCACTGGAGGGAGGCGGGGTATGGAGCCCATAATGGTCGACGGCGGCAAGGGAACCGTGGAACTGCGCGCTGACGGCGTCATCCACCTCATGTGGGAGCCCAAAGTCCGCATAGAAGTCGAGGACGCACAGGCGGCGATGGCTGCGGTGAACCGCATAGCAGGGGACGGCAACTATCCAATGCTGGTGGACATGGCCACCACGGAGAACGTCAGCATCCAGGCCCGCTCGGTGTTCTCCATCCCCTGCGCCGCCAACCGGATTGCCCTGCTTGGATCGAGCCCGGTGGACCGGATCATCGCGAATTTCTTCCTGGGAGTCCATAATCCGCCCTGCCCTACCCGCTTCTTCACGTCCCGGGACGAGTCCATGAAGTGGCTGCAGCAGACGGGAAAGTAGGGCGCCCGGCTGATCAGCCGGCGGCCGGCGCGGCCGTGCTCTGGCGGACCACCAGCTCCGGCGTGAACACTACGGACCGGTGGACGGGATTTTGGGACTCCACCTCTTCGGACAGCAGTTCGATGGCTGTCCGGCCCAGCAGTTCGGTGGGCTGGCGGATGGAGGACAGGGGAACCACCGCGGAGATGGCAAAGTCGATGTCGTCATAGCCAATCAGCGCCACGTCCTCCGGGATCCGGAACGTGTGCGTCATAGTGAGCGACTGCATGACGCCCAGGGCCAGGAGGTCGTTGGCGCAGAAAATCCCCTCGGGCAGTTCAGCCCGCCCGCGCTCCACCAGCATGTCGCCGACGCTGCGCCCAGCCAGGACGGTCTGCCCTTCAGCATCCAGCACCTCGAGGCTGGCGTCCGGCTCCTCCTTCACGGCCCGCTGGGCCCCCTGGAGCCGGTCCGCGACCTGCCGGATGGACATGGGGCCGCCAACAAAAGCCAGCCGACGGCGGCCGGTGTCCAGCAGGTGCCGGGCAGCCAGGTAGCCTCCGGCGTCGTCATCCACGGCTACCGAGCTGAACTTGGACTCGTCAGCCAGCCGGTCCACCAGGACCGTTGGCACGCCGCGCTCGCGGAGGAGGTCCAGCCTTTCCGTTACATCGCCCACCGGCGAGATCAGCAGGCCCTGCACGCGCTGCTCCTGGAAGAGGTCAATGTAATTCGCCTCGCGGCCGGCATTGTGGCCGCTGTCGCCCAGCAGGACGGCGCTTCCCTGCAGCGCTGCGGCGTCCTCCGCCGCGCGGACCACGGAGGTGAAGAACGGGTTGCCTACGTCCAGGACGATGAGCCCGATGGTGCGGCTGTGGCCAACACGGAGTTGGCGGGCGGCGTCGTTGCGGACAAACCCCAGTTCGTCGATGGAGCGCAGGACCCGTTCCTTGGTCCGGTCGGACACCCTGTCGGGATAGTTGAGGACATTGGACACCGTCCCCACGGCCACGCCCGCGTGGGTGGCCACGTCCTTGATACTGGCTGTGCGGTTCATCGATTCTCCGTGCCGACCTGCCCGCCGCGGGAGCTTCCGCGCGGGTAATCAAAAGTTTCTGCCATTGCTTGACACCTGCTCAACTCCAAGAGTACTTTGAATCGTACCAATGAAACGATTCAAAACTTTGGGAAGTTTGAGGAGGAGTCCGGATGAGGGTGTGTTTCCGTTCCTCGGTCCAGCCGGCGCTGATCGATGAATACCGGCGCCGGCACGCCGCAGTGTGGCCGGAAATGCTGAACGCCCTCAAGGAGGCGGGGTGGCACAACTACTCCCTGTTCCTGGGCGGGGACGGGCTCCTGGTGGGGTACGTGGAGTGCGACGACTTTGACGCCGTCCGCGCCCGCATGGCCCTGACGGAGGTGAACGCCCGCTGGCAGGCCGAGATGGCAACCCTGTTCGAGGACTCCGGCCAGGCGCCCGACGAAGGGTTCCAGGTGCTGGAGGAAGTCTTCAATCTCAACAGCCAGCTGGCGGCACAGCCCCCCGCAGGCTGACCGGCAGGACGCGGGACGCAGGACCACCGGCGCACCGGAACAGCAGGCAACTGCCAGCAGGCACGCTCCAGCAGCGGGGCACCAACCAAACGCATCAGACAGACGCTCAACACCGGAAAGAACCAACATGAACGACGTAGCAACGGCGCTGGGCAGGCTCGGGGAGCTTGCCATCGAGGTCCCTTCGTGGGCCTATGGAAATTCAGGTACGCGGTTCAAGGTGTTCGGCACGCCCGGCACGCCGCGGACGGTCCAGGAGAAGCTGGCGGACGCCGCCAAGGTCCACGAGCTGACCGGCCTGGCCCCCACTGTGGCGCTGCACATCCCGTGGGACAAGGTGGACGACTACTCCGCCCTCCGGGAGTATGCGGCGGGGCTGGGCGTGGGCCTGGGCACCATCAACTCCAACACCTTCCAGGATGATGAGTACAAGTTTGGCTCCCTCACTTCCTCCAACCAGGCCGTCCGGCGCCGGGCCATCGACCACCACCTCGAGTGCATCGACATCATGCACGCCACGGGTTCGCAGGACCTGAAGATCTGGCTGGCGGACGGCACCAACTACCCGGGCCAGGATGACATCCGCGGCCGCCAGGACCGGCTGGCTGAGTCCCTGCAGGAGATCTATGCGGCCCTGGGGGATGGGCAGCGCCTGGTGCTGGAGTACAAATTCTTTGAGCCGGCGTTCTATCACACGGACGTGCCGGACTGGGGCACCTCCTACGCCCAGACCCTGGCCTTGGGGGAGAAGGCGTTCGTCTGCCTGGACACCGGCCACCATGCGCCGGGCACCAACATCGAGTTCATCGTGATGCAGCTGCTGCGCCTGGGCAAGCTGGGTTCCTTCGACTTCAACTCCCGCTTCTACGCCGACGACGACCTGATCGTGGGTGCCGCCGACCCGTTCCAGCTGTTCCGCATCATGCACGAAGTGATCCGGGGCGGCGGGTACGGCAAGGACTCCGGTGTGGCGCTCATGCTGGACCAGTGCCACAACCTGGAAGAGAAGATCCCCGGCCAGATCCGCTCCGTGCTCAATGTCCAGGAAATGACGCTGCGCGCCCTGCTGGTGGACACGGCCGCCCTGGGCGAAGCGCAGCGTGCCGGCGATGTCCTGGCCGCCAACGGCATCTTCAACGATGCCTTCTACACCGACGTCCGGCCCATCCTGGCCGAGTGGCGTGAATCCCGCGGCCTGCCCGCGGACCCGATCGCCGCCTTCAAGGCGAGCGGTTACCAGAAACAGATCAACGAGGACCGCGTGGGCGGCCAGCAAGCCGGATGGGGCGCCTGATTCAGCTATGACGAACAAAACTGTGGAAGACCTGATCTCCCGTTCCAACCGCCTTGGCGCGGACAAGCGGAACACGAACTACGCCGGCGGCAACACCTCCGCCAAGGGCACCGAAAAGGACCCCGTCACGGGCGACGACGTCCAGCTGCTCTGGGTCAAGGGTTCCGGCGGTGACCTGGGCACCCTGAAGGAGCAGAACCTTGCGGTGCTGCGCCTGGACCGGCTGAACGCTTTGAAGAATGTCTACCCGGGCGTGGAACGGGAAGACGAGATGGTGGCCGCGTTCGATTACTGCCTGCACGGCAAAGGCGGGGCCGCCCCATCGATCGACACTGCCATGCACGGCCTGGTGGACGCCGCGCACGTTGACCACTTGCACCCGGACTCCGGCATCGCCATTGCGACGGCTGTGGACGGGGAGGCGCTGACCACCAAGATCTTCGGTGACAAGGTGGTCTGGGTTCCCTGGCGCCGTCCCGGTTTCCAGCTGGGCCTGGACATCGCCGCGATCAAGGACGCCAACCCGCAGGCCATCGGCACCATCCTGGGCGGCCACGGCATCACCGCCTGGGGCGCCACCAGCGAAGAAGCAGAGCAGAACTCGCTGTGGATCATCGACCAGGCCGAAAAGTACATTGCAGAGAATGGGAAGGCCGAGCCCTTCGGTGCCAGGCTTCCCGGCTACGCGGCCCTGCCCGAAGCCGAACGCCGTGCCAAGGCCGCAGCCCTGGCACCGGTGATCCGCGGCCTGGCCTCCACGGACAGGCCGCAGCTGGGGCACTTCAGCGATGACGCCGTCGTCCTTGACTTCCTGGAGTCCGCGGAGCACCCAAGGCTGGGCGCCCTGGGGACCTCCTGCCCGGACCACTTCCTGCGCACCAAGGTCAAGCCGCTGATCCTGGACCTGCCGGCCGACACCTCCATCGAGGACTCGATCTCACGGCTCACAGAACTCCACACCGCCTACCGCGAGGACTACCAGGCCTACTACGACCGGCACAAGGACGCGGACAGTCCGGCCCTGCGCGGCGCGGATCCGGCCATCGTGCTGGTCCCCGGCGTGGGCATGTTCTCCTTTGGGGCGAACAAGCAGACCGCCCGGGTGGCCGGCGAGTTCTATCTCAACGCAATCAACGTCATGCGCGGCGCGGAGGCCATCTCCACCTACGCCCCGATCGAGGAATCCGAAAAGTTCCGCATCGAGTACTGGGCGCTGGAGGAAGCCAAACTGGCCCGGATGCCCAAGCCGAAATCCCACGCCACCCGGGTTGCCCTGGTGACCGGTGCCGCGTCCGGCATCGGCAAGGCCATCGCCACACGGTTGGCGTCCGACGGCGCGTGCGTCGTCATTGCCGACCTCAACCTTGAAAACGCACAAAAGGTCGCCGAGGAGCTGGGCGGTGCCGACGTCGCCATCGGGGTCCAGGCAGATGTCACCGACGAGGCGCAGGTGTCCGCGGCCATCGACGCTGCTGTCCTGGCGTTCGGCGGCGTGGACCTGGTGGTCAACAACGCCGGCCTGTCCATCTCCAAGCCGCTGATGGAAACCACCGAAAAGGACTGGGACCTCCAGCACAACGTCATGGCAAAAGGCTCGTTCCTGGTGGCCAAGGCCGCGGCGAAGGTCATGATCGCGCAGGGCATGGGCGGGGACATCATCTACATCTCCTCCAAAAACTCCGTGTTCGCCGGCCCCAACAACATCGCCTACTCCGCCACCAAGGCAGACCAGGCCCACCAGGTGCGCCTGCTCGCCGCCGAGCTGGGCGAGCACGGCATCCGCGTGAACGGCATCAACCCCGACGGTGTGGTCCGAGGCTCCGGGATCTTCGCCGGCGGCTGGGGCGCCAAACGTGCCGCGGTCTATGGCGTGGACGAGGAAAAGCTGGGCGAGTACTACGCGCAGCGCACCCTGCTTAAGCGCGAAGTCCTGCCCGAGCACGTGGCCAACGCCGCCGCCGTCCTCACCAGCAACGAACTGTCCCACACCACCGGCCTGCACATTCCCGTGGACGCCGGAGTGGCGGCAGCCTTCCTGCGGTGAGTACGTTGCCACTCGACGCCGAGGGTGGGGTGTTCGCCGCCGTCGACATCGGCGCCTCCTCCGGGCGGGTGATCCTGGGCCGCGTCTCCCGGGACGGGGTGGCGCTGGAAACCGTCCACCGGTTCCCCAACGGAGTGGTGGAGCGCGACGGCGGCCTCCGCTGGGACTTCGACGCACTGTTCGCGGAGGTGCTGGCGGGACTCCGTGCGGCCGCCGCGGCGGCGGCAGCCCGGGGCGAAAAGATCGCCAGCGTTGGCATCGACACCTGGGCCGTGGACTACGGGCTTGTGGACAGCGCGGGGAACCTCGTGGCGCAGCCGTACAGCTACCGCGACGACCGCAGCAGGACCGCCGTCGCGCCCGTCCACGCCAAGCTGGACCCCGCCCGCCTGTACCAAACCACGGGGCTGCAGTTCCTGCAGTTCAACACCATCTACCAGCTGGCCACTGAGAAGGACCTGGACGGGCTGCAGGCCCTCCTGATCCCGGACCTGATTGCGTTCCTGCTCACCGGGGTGCGGCGGACCGAGGCCACCAACGCCTCCACCACCGGCCTGTTTGACGCCGTGGCGGGGGAATGGGCCACCGAATTCTTCGCGACGCTGGGACTGCGGAAGGACCTGTTCCCGCCGCTGATCCAGCCCGGCGAAACCGTCGGAACACTCCTGCCGGACATCGCCGGGCAAGTGGACCTCCCGCCGGAGACCCCTGTGGTGGCGGTGGGCTCGCACGACACTGCCTCCGCCGTCGTGGCCGTTCCCGCCGTGGCAGACGGTGGCCGCGGGGAGAACTTCGCGTACATCTCCTCCGGCACGTGGTCCCTGGTGGGGCTGGAACTGAAGCATCCGGTCCTCACCGGGGCCAGCCGGGAAGCCAACTTCACAAATGAACGCGGCGTGGACGGCACCATCCGCTACCTGCGGAACGTGGGCGGACTGTGGCTGCTGAGCGAATGCCAGCGCACCTGGGCCGGTGAAGGCTTCCAGCCCGACCTCGCCGCCCTGCTCACCGCCGCTGCGGCCCTCCCCGTCGGCGGGCCGCGGATTAATGCCGACGACCCGTACTTCATCGCCCCGGACAACATGCCAGGGCGCATCCGCGCGGCGGTCCGCCGTACCGGCGAGGTCCTGGCCGATGATCCCGCGGCCATCACCCGCTGCATCATGGACAGCCTCGCGGCCGGCTACGCCAGGACCATCACCACTGCTGAACGCCTCGCCAACCGTGAAGTGGACGTGGTGCACGTGGTGGGCGGCGGCTCCCAGAACACCCTGCTCTGCCAGCTCACCGCCAACGCCACCGGGCGCCCGGTGGTGGCCGGACCCGTCGAAGCCACCGCCCTGGGCAACGTGCTGGTCCAGGCACGGGCCGCCGGAGCCGTCGACGGCGGGCTGGCCGAGCTCCGCCGGATAGTCGCCACCGGGACCAGCCTGGACCGGTACCAGCCACTTGTCGCTGCGCGCCAAGGATGCGTGAATTAGGAATGCCCCTCTTCGACCTTCCCCTGTCCCAGCTCCGCAGCTATACCTCCGAGGTCACACCGCCGGGTGACCTCAAGGCGTTCTGGGATGCCACCCTGGACGAAGCGCGGGCCTTTCCGCTCGACGCAACCTTCGAACCGGTGGACAACTACCTCACGGTGATCGATACGTTCGACGTCACCTTCTCCGGCTTCGGCGGCGCGCCCGTCAAAGGCTGGCTGCACCTGCCGGCCAACCGGGAGGCAGGCGTCAGGCTGCCGGTGGTGGTGAACTACATTGGCTATTCCGGCGGCCGCGGCCTGGCCAACCAGGACACACGGTGGGCACAGGCCGGGTACGCACACTTGATCATGGACACCCGGGGCCAGGGGTACGGCGGCACGCTGGGGGACACCGCGGATCCCCACCCCTCCGCGGGGGATGTGGCGCACGCGGGCCTCATGACCAGGGGCATCGCCAGCCGGGAGGACTACTACTACCGCCGTGTCTACGTGGACGCCTTCCGCGCGGTGGAGGCTGCCCAGGCCCACCCCGCCGTCGATCCCGCCAAAGTGGTGCTGGCCGGTGTCAGCCAGGGCGGTGGCCTGGTGGTGGCCACGGCGGGGCTCACCGCGGGACGGCTCGACGGCGTCATCGCCGCGCTGCCCGACGTCCCCTTCCTGCAGGACTTTCCCCGTGCCATCGACATCACTCCGCGGGGGCCCTATCCGGAGATCGCCCAGTTCCTGGCGCGGCACCGGGACCGCTACGACGCCGCACTTGGCGTCCTGAACTATTTCGACGGCGTCAACCTGGCCCGCTGGGCCACCGTTCCGGCGCTGTACTCGGCTGCGCAAATGGATGACATCTGCCCGCCGTCCACGGTGTTCGCCAGCTACAACGCCTACGGGACCGGCACCGACGCCTCATCGGCCACCGGTGCCGTGAAGGACATTGAGGTGTACCGGTTCAACAACCATGAGGGCGGCCAGGAACACCACTGGGTCCGCCAGCTGCAGTTCCTGCGGAAGCTCCTGGGGTAGGCTGCGGCGCCGGAATGTGACGCAACCGATTTTGCGGCCGCCGCGTGCCGGGTTTATGGTCTCTTCCATGACTAACCGTTGGTATGCGTATTTTTCGTTGGCTCTGGAGGGGCCCGCGTCTAACTGACACGCATCCAACTTCCTTCAGAGCCAACAGGGCAGAGATCATTCTCTGCCCTTCGCCGTTTCTCCGGCGGGTTCTGAAATCCGGGCCCGCTTCCCATCTGGAACAGGACCCCGAACATGAGCACCGCAACAGCAGCCGCCCCCGCCAGCGCCACCAAGTCCACGTCCAACCTGCGCGTCAGCGAATTCACTGCGCTGCCCGCCCCGTCGGCGCTTCTCACCAAACTGCCGCTGGGGGACCGGGAGGCCGCCGTCGTCGAACGCGGACGCGACGAAGTGCGCGCCATCATGGACGGCGTGGACGACCGCCTGCTGGTCATCGTGGGCCCCTGCTCCATCCACGATCCCAAGGCCGGGCTGGAGTACGCCCGCCGGCTGGTCAGCCAGGCCGAGAAGCACAAGGAAGACCTGCTGATCGTCATGCGGACCTACTTCGAGAAGCCGCGCACCACGGTGGGCTGGAAGGGCCTGATCAACGATCCGCGGCTGGACGGCAGCCATGACATGGTGACCGGCCTGCGCACCGCCAGGCAATTCCTGCAGCAGGTCACGGCGCTGGGCCTGCCCACCGCCACTGAATTCCTGGAGCCGATCAGCCCGCAGTACATGGCGGACCTGATCTCCTGGGGAGCCATCGGTGCCCGCACCACCGAGAGCCAGATCCACCGCCAGCTGGCTTCCGGGCTCTCCATGCCCATTGGCTTCAAGAACGGGACCGACGGCGGCCTGCAGGTTGCCATCGATGCCTGCGGTGCCGCCGCGGCGGCCCAGGCCTTCCTGGGGATCGACGGCGAAGGCCGGGCCGCGCTGGTGGCAACGGCAGGAAACCCCGACACCCACGTCATCCTCCGCGGCGGCCGGAAGGGCCCCAACTACTCGGCGGCCGATGTGGAACGCGCCTCCACCGAACTGGCGGGCAAGGGGCTCAACCCCCGCCTGATCGTTGATGCGAGCCACGCCAACAGCGGCAAGAGCCACCACCGGCAGGCTGAGGTGGCGCTGGAGATCGGTGCCCAGCTTGAGGAAGGCGGCGCAGCGGCCCGGGCAGTGGCCGGTGTGATGCTGGAAAGCTTCCTGGTGGGCGGCGCCCAGAACCTTGACGTTGCGGAACACGCCGCGGGACGGGCGGAACTGGTCTACGGCCAGAGCGTTACCGACGCCTGCATGGACTGGGATGTTTCCGCGTCAGTCCTGGAGCAGCTGGCGGCGTCGGCACGGAAACGCCGGGCCTCGAATTAGGGGGCGAAATAGGGGAAACACTACTTTCACATCTGCCACATGAACATCTAGAGTATCTGTTTAGGTGGTTGGTGGATGGCTCAGCATCGGAACACCGCATTGGCACGTACCTGGGGTCACTGTTGTCCATCCGTCAGCAAAGGAAAATAGGGAAATGTCGGCAGAACAGAACTTCTCCAACGCGAAGTTCCTGACCGTGGCTGAAGTGGCCGAGGTCATGCGCGTCTCCAAAATGACTGTTTACCGCCTGGTTCACTCAGGCGAAATGCCCGCGGTGCGCTTCGGCCGCTCCTACCGTGTCCCCGAAAACGCCGTCGAACAGTACCTCAAAGGTGCTGTTGTGGACGGCCACACCGAGACCGCCTGAGGCGGCCTGTCCCGAGCCGCCCCCGATAAGCGGTACCCTGTTAAGGAACGTTTTACGTCATTGTAAGAATCTGTCAGTTGTTCAGTTCGTAGCTTTGTCCGCGGACATTCCCCATCAGGCAGGTACTGCATCTAGTTTGTAAGGAACTTTCGTGGGTTCAGTTATCAAGAAGCGTCGCAAGCGTATGGCCAAGAAGAAGCACCGCAAGTTGCTTCGCAAGACCCGTCACCAGCGCCGCAACAAGAAGTAGAGATACTTCGAACAGCGTGGAAATGCCCGTCGCCTTCCAAAGGCGGCGGGCATTTTTTTGTCTTCAGGGTTTAGACTGCAGGCTTTTGGCTGCGGCAGGGTGGTTTATGCCCGGGGACCGCGGATGCGGGCGAAGCCCTTCCAGAGGCCGTAGACAGCGCCGCCGAAGGTTGCTGCCTTGAGGCCCAGCGTGGCAGCGCGGCGGCCCGCGCGGAAGTCATAAACGGGCCAGTTCCGGTCCCGGGCGTGCCGGCGAAGCTTGGCGTCCGGGTTGATGGCCACGGGGTGTCCCACCAGTGACAGCAGCGGCACGTCGTTGTAGGAATCGCTGTACGCCCAGCAGCGTTTGAGGTCCAGGCCCTCCTGGTCCGCAATTCCCTGGACCGCTACGGCTTTGGCCGAGCCGTGCAGGATGTCCCCCACCAGGCGCCCGGTGTACATGCCGTCCGACACCTCACCTACTGTCCCGAGCGCTCCGGTCAGCCCCAGCCGGGTGGAGATGACTGTTGCCACTTCGATGGGGGTGGCCGTCACCAGCCAGACGCGGCGGCCCACCCGCAGGTGCTGTTCCGCCAACGCCTTGGCGCCGGGCCAGATCCGCGATGCGATCATCTCGTCGTAGACTTCTTCGCCGAGGGCCTTGATGTCGTCAACGGTGATGCCGGCGGCCAGCGTCAGGGCCGAATCACGGACCGCATGGACGTCGTCGATATTCTCACCGCGCGCCACGAACTTGAACTGCTTCCACGCGAATCCGGCCGCCTGGGCCAGGGTGAACGCGCCGCGCTGGTGCATCTTCCGCGCCACGTGGAAGAGGCTGGCGCCGCGCATCAAAGTATTGTCCACATCGAAAAACGCCGCTTCACCGGGCTGCGGCGCAGCAACCGGCCGCGTGACGACGGCGACGTATTTCTCCTCGGGCATGGACTTGAGTCTAGTCAATCCACCCGCTGGCCGCCGTCGGCGTCACCCGCACGGCGCGAACGGCGATACCGTTAAGCCATGGCTACCCCCCGCGTCGTCCTGGTCACCAAAGCTGACTGCCACCTTTGCGAGGAGGCGCGCGACGCCGTCGGCCGGGTCACTGCCTCGTTGGGCCTTACCTGGAGCGAAGAGCTGGTGGACAACCAGCCCGAACTGCGGGAGCGTTACGCCGAAGAGATCCCCGTGGTCCTGGTTGACGGGGTGCAGCGCGACTTCTGGAAGATCGACGAAGCCCGGCTGGAACGCGTCCTGCAGCGCGCCATGGCCAATTAGGGGGATGCGAGTGACGTCCTTGGATTCAACGTCCCAGCCTGTCCCGGGCGTCCCGGATGCCGCGGGTGCACCGGCAAAGCAAATTCCCCCTGCTGCCGTGGCCCGGTTGACCCTGTACCTCCGGGCCCTGAACACGCTGCTGGCCGAGGGTGTTGAGCGCGTCTCCTCTGACTCTTTGGCGGAAGCCTCCGGCGTCAGTTCCTCAACGCTGCGCAAGGACCTGTCCCACGTGGGGTCCTACGGCACCAGGGGAGTGGGGTACGAGGTCCAGTACCTCAGCCGCCACATTGCCGCGGCCCTGGGGCTCACGCATGACTGGAAAGTGGCCATCGTCGGAGCCGGAAACCTGGGCAAGGCGCTGGCACGCTACGGCGGCTTTGAATCGCGTGGCTTCGATGTGGTGGCCATCTTCGACGCGGACCAGATGGTGGTGGGCAACGAGGTGGGATGGCTGCGGGTCAGCGACGTCGCGGACCTTGAGACCGTCCTCCACCGCACCGGGGCCAACATGGTGGTGCTGGCGCTTCCTGCGGCGGTGGCGCAGGGCATCTGCGACCGGGTGGTGGCGGCGGGCGTGCACAGCGTGCTCAGCTTCGCACCGGTAATGCTCCAGGTTCCGGAAGGGGTCAACCTCCGCAAGGTGGACATGGCCACGGAGCTGCAGATCCTGGCCTACCACGCCCAGCGGGCGCAGGCGCCGGGGCAGACAGCCTAGGGGCACGGTTTAAAGGCGGCGGCCCGGGATGCTGGACATCCCGGGCCGCCGCTGCGTTCTGTGGTTGGTGGTCAGCGCCCGTAAGGGTTGCCGAAGCCACCGGAATACGGGTTGGCGAAGGGCTGCTGCTTCCGGAAGTAGGGGGCAGCGGCAGGGAGGTAGAGCAGGACGATGGCGGCGATCCCCAGGACGGTCCCGATCGTTGCAAAGGAGGGGATTCCGAACAGGCCGAAGACCGACAGTGCAGCAAAGACGGTTCCCAGGATGCGGGCCCAGTTCTTGCCCTTGCGGATGAAGAAGGCCACCAGCAGGTAGAGGGCGGCGCCGATGATGCCAAAGACCACCAGGGAGCCGGCGATGAAGGGCTTGATGTCGTCGTAGGTGATGTCCGCCCCGCTGGCCCGGACCTGCTGTTCAAATTCCTGCCGGAACTGCGGGGCATCCAGCTGGGTGAGGTTGACGAGGATGGAGATGACATAGATCGCGGTGGCCGCGATCAGCAGCCAGAACGCGATGTTCACCAGCTGGGGGACGCCGTTGCTGCCGGCCGGCTGCGGCTGCTCCGAGGGGTACTGGCCGTAAGGGGACTGGCCATACGGCGACTGCCCGTACTGGGGTGCATTCTGGCCGTAGCCCGGGGCCTGCGGAGCGTTCTGCCCGTACGGGGAACCGTACTGCGGCGCGTTTTGCCCGTACTGCGGCGCTGCGGGCGGTTGGGAACCGTACTGGGGCTGGTTCTGCCCGTACTGGGGAGCGTTCTGGCCATACTGCGGCGCGTTCTGGCCGTAGCGGGGCTGCTGTGGTCCGGGCTGCTGGCTACCGGACTGGCCGTTCCCTGGCTGGCCATTGCCGGAGTGGGGGTCTTGGGGCGCGGGAGGCGGGACGGGAGGAGTACTCATGGCGTTCCTTCTGCAGGTCGGGATCCAGGTAGGCTGCCGGGAATCGGTCCTCAGCCTTCCCCCCAGCGTGGCTTAAGTCCACCGTACCCCCGGCGGGTGGCGTTGTGGGTGATTCAGGCGGGATCCACGCCCGCGGCCGGCAGGTGAACCCGGGGGAAAGGCCCTTGGTTAAACACGGCACCCCGGTACCGGGCCGGGATGGCCTGGTACCGGGGTGCCGTGAACGGGGAAACTTATGCCGCGGGGGCGATGAAGGCCAGTTCCAGGTTGATGGCGACCTTGTCGCTAACCAGCACGCCGCCGGCCTCGAGGACGGCGTTCCAGGTCAGGCCGAAGTCCTTGCGGCTGATGGTGGTTTCGGCGGTGAGGCCGGCGCGGGTGTTGCCGAACGGATCGACGGCCACACCGTGGAGCTCGGTCTCGAGGGCCACGGGACGGGTGACGCCCTTGATGGTGAGGTCGCCCTGGAGTTCGTAGGCATCGCCCTTGGGGACGATCGAGTTGGAAACGAAGGAGATTTCCGGGAACTTCTCGACGTCGAAGAAGTCTTCGCCGCGGACGTGGCCGTCGCGGTTGACGTCGCCGGAGTCGAAGCTGGCGGTCTTGATGGTGGCGTTGACCTTGGAGTCGGCCACGTTCTCGGCGAGGTCCAGGGTGGCCTCGGCTTCCTTGAACTGGCCGCGGACCTTGCTGATGCCCGCGTGGCGGACGGTGAAGCCGATCTCGCTGTGGGAGTTGTCCAGGGTCCAGGTGCCGGTGGTGACGTCTGCGGGAAGTGCCATGATGTTGCTCCTTGGTGTGAATGCTGCTGGGGTCGTGCGGTTGAACCTTCATCGGTTGAAGTCTCAACTAACTTGCTGCATCCAGTATAAACATGCGTTTGCATCTTTTGTTCCCGGTTTCGGAACATTTCTTCAGAAACTGGAGTTCTACTCTTTGTAGAAAGCACGTGCGGAAGATTTCGGATCGCACGCCATCTTTGAGAAACTGGTAAACATGCCCCAAGCCACTGTCCATCTGCTCCGCCACGGCGAGGTCCACAATCCCGACGGCGTTCTCTACGGACGGCTCCCGGAATTCCACCTCTCTGAACTGGGGCAGGAGATGGCCCGGATGCTTGCCGAACACTTCCGCGAGCGTGCCGCGGGCGGCGCCCGGATCACCTACCTGGCCGCCTCGCCGCTGGACCGTGCGCAGGAAACCGCGCGGCCGACGTCGGAGGCGCTGCACCTGCAGATCCACACCGACGGGCGCATCATCGAAGCGGAAAACTACTTCGAGGGCATGAAGGTCACCAAAGCCGAACTCCGCCGGCCGAGGCACTGGCCGCGCCTGGTCAACCCGCTGCGCCCGTCATGGGGCGAGCCGTACAAGCAGCAGGCCGCGAGGGTGGCGGCTGCCGTCCAGGACGCCCGGCTGAAGGCCATCGAACTGGCAGCCGGCGACTTCGGCGCCGCCGGCCCCGAGGCCATCCTGGTCAGCCACCAGCTGCCCATCTGGGCGGCACGGCTGAGCGCGGAGGGCCGGCCGCTGTGGCATGACCCGCGCAAGCGCCAGTGCACCCTGACATCCGTCACGTCCCTGGTGTTCGACGACGACGGCTCGCTGGTGCGGGTCGAGTACAGCGAACCCGCGGCGTCCCTTCTTCCCGGTGCCGCCAGCACCCCTGGAGCCTAGCAGTGAGCAACAACAACCTTCCCTCGCGCCGCAGCATGCTTGCAGCAGGCGGCATGGCCCTGACCGCGCTGACCCTTGGCCTCTCCGGCTGTGCCCAGGAGGATGCGCTGGCCAAGCAGGCCAAGGCGGGAGACAACAAGAACTACGTTGCCGGCGACGGCTCCGTGACCGAGTTCGCCGCCGGGGACCGCAAGGAAGCCGTGCAGATCCAGGGCGCGCTCTTCAGTGGCGCCGCGGTCACCCCGGCCGACTTCCAGGGCAAGGTCAGCGTCCTGAACTTCTGGTTTGCCGCCTGCGCCCCCTGCCGCGTGGAAGCGCCGCTCCTTGAGGAACTGCACCAGGAGTTCAAGGACCAGGGCGTGCAGTTCTTCGGCGTCAACCTCCGGGACGAGAAGCCCACGGCAGAGGCTTTCGAAAAGACCTTCAACCTCACCTACCCCAGCTTCGACGACAAGGACGGCGGCGTCCTGCTGTCCGTGTCCGGCCTGGTGCCGCCCGGGGCCGTGCCCACCACCCTGGTGCTGGACAAGCAGGGACGGGTGGCCTCCCGCGTCCTCGGCGAAATCGAGAAGGGCACCCTGAAAGCCCTCATCACCGCCGCCGTGGCGGAATAGGGACAGGCCGGGACCGTGAACAGCCCCTTCGCCGAAGCCATCCTCAGTGGCTCCCTCCTGCTGGCAATTCCGGTGGCCCTGCTCGCCGGACTTGTGTCTTTCCTTTCCCCCTGCGTCCTTCCCCTGGTGCCCGGTTACCTGGGATATGTCACCGGACTGAGCGGAGTGGACCTGCAAAAGCAGAAACGCGGCCGGATGCTGGCAGGCATCGGGCTGTTCGTCCTGGGCTTCTCGGTGATCTTCGTCCTGCTGGGCGGCGCATTCGGCCAGCTGGGTACCCTGATCACGGGCAGCCAGAACGCCTGGATCACCCAGCTCCTGGGGATCCTGGTCATCATCATGGGCATCGTCTTCATGGGCGGCTTCAGCTGGCTGCAGCGCGACGCGAAGATCCATGCCAAGCCGCCCGCCGGGCTCTGGGGAGCGCCCCTGCTGGGCCTGACCTTCGGCCTGGGCTGGGCCCCGTGCATCGGCCCCACGTACTCCGCCGTGCAGCTGTTGAGCCTTTCCGGCGGATCCTCCGCCGCCAAGGGCGCCTTCCTTGCCTTTGTGTACAGCCTGGGACTGGGCATCCCGTTCCTGCTGATCGCGCTGGCCCTGCGCCGGGGGATGGGCGTCATGGCGTTCTTCCGCAAGCACCGCCTGGCCATCCAGCGGACCGGCGGCGGGGTCCTGGTGGTGCTCGGGCTGCTGATGGCCACCGGCGTGTGGGGTGCCTGGGTGACCGGGCTGCAGTACTGGTTCCAAACCGATGTGAAGTTGCCGATCTGATGAGCGAGCGTGTGAACGTAAAGAAGAAGCAATCCGCCCCTGTCGCAGAGGCGAAGGCCCAGGCTGCCCTCCCGGCCCTGGGACCCAAGGGCATGCTCCGGTGGGCCTGGACCCAGCTGACCAGCATGCGCACCGCGCTGTTCCTGCTGCTGCTCCTCGCCGTCGCCGCCGTCCCCGGATCACTGTTCCCGCAGCGGCCGGCAAACCCGGCCGTGGTGACCCAATACATCAAGGACCACCCGGACTACGGCAAGCTGCTCGATTCCCTGCAGCTCTACGATGTCTACTCCTCGGCGTGGTTCTCCGCGATCTACCTCCTGCTGTTCATCTCCCTGATCGGCTGCGTGGTGCCGCGGGCCATCGCCCACTACAAGGCCATGCGCTCACAGCCGCCGCGGACCCCGCAGCGCCTCTCCAGGCTGCCGGAATACGGCACCCTGGTGATCCCAGCCAGTGCCGCCGTCCCGGCGTCGGACGCCATCAACGGTGCGGCCGGCCTGCTGCGCAAGCGCGGCTACCGGGTGGAGGTCAGGGATGCCGACGGCGCCCTTCCGTCCCTGGGTGCCGAACGCGGCTTCATGAAGGAAGTGGGCAACCTGGTCTTCCACACCTCGCTCATCGGCGTGCTGGTGTCCGTGGCCGCCGGCGGCCTGTTCGGATACAGCGGCCAGCGCATCCTGGTGGAAGGCGACACCTTCGTGAACACCCTGGTGGGCTATGACCAGTTCAACCCGGGCACCAACTTCCAGTCCAGCCAGCTCCAGCCGTACTCGCTCCAGCTGGACAAGTTCAACATCACCTTCGACCGCGAGTCCCGGGGCAAGTTCGGCCAGCCCATCGATTTCGCCGCCACCGTGACCACCAAGGAAAACCCGGACGCTCCGCCCAAGCAGGAGATCCTGAAGGTCAACGACCCCGTGAGCCTGGGCGGCACCAGCATCTACCTCACGGGCAACGGCTACGCGCCGGTGGTGACCATCCGGGACGGGGCGGGCAACGTGGCCATGCAGGGCCCGGTGGTGGCCAAGCTGCAGGGCGAGAACTACTACTCCTCCGTGGTGATCAAGGTCCCCGACGCCCAGCCGGACCAGCTGGGCTTCGTGGGCTTCTTCCTCCCCACCGCGTTCGTGACGGACAAGAACGTCTCCTTCAGCGCCGACCCTGAGCTCTTCAACCCGCAGCTGACCCTGAACTCCTACTACGGCGACCTGGGCCTGAACAAGGGTGCTCCGCAGAACGTCTTCGAACTGGACGTCAAGAACCTGACCCCGCTCAACGCCAGGAACCTGGCCGCCGGGGGCATCACGCTGGCGCCCGGCTCCACCTACACCCTCCCGGACGGCAAGGGCAGCATCAGCTTTGACGGCGTGAAGCGGTACATCGGCGTGGACATCCACCACAACCCCGGGCAGTTGTACGCCCTGATCTTCGCCTTGCTGGCTGTGGCCGGCCTGATCCTTTCGCTCTACGTCAACCGCCGCCGCGTCTGGGTGCGCACCGGCACCGCTGACGACGGCCGCACCATGGTGGAATACGGGCTGCTGGCCCGCGGCGAGGACCACCGGCTGGCGGGCGAGGCGGCCGCGCTGCGGAAACTGTTCGCCACCGAGTGGCAGCTGGACGACGAGGCCGCGCCTGACGCTGCTGCCCCCGAAAATACTGCCCCGTCCCAGCAAACTCCCAGCCGGACAGGCGATAATGTCGCAGGCTCCGCCGAAAAGGCCGAAGGCTCCGTCACCACCCCAGCAGGCCCCACCGGGCCCGAAAAGGACCAGTAATGCCATTTGGAATCAACGAAACCATGGGCCAGTACAGCGAACTCTTCATGCTGCTGGCGGCGGGCACCTACACAGTGGCCTTCATTGCCTTCGCCTGGGACCTGGCCAAGAGCAGCAAGGCCCTGCGCGCAGTTGACCTGAAGGCCGCCCAGGCCGGGGCTGCCACCAAGGTTCCCGTGGCCGCCGGTGTTGGCGCCGGCTCTGCCGGGGCGCGCCTGGACGGGCCCGCCGACCGGGCCGAGCGTCCGTCGTCGTCCGCTGCCAAGGCCGGCGACGCCGGGGCAGGCGGTGTCGTAACGGCCGACGGCGACATGAAGTACGCCACGGAGCGCCGGGTTCCGGCGCGGGTCGCCGTGGCCCTGACCACCCTCGCCGTCCTCATCCACGGCGCCGGCGTGGTCACCAGGGCCCTGGGCGCGGGCCGCGTGCCGTGGGGCAACATGTACGAGTTCCTCACCACCGGCGCGTTCCTGGTGGCGGCCGTGTTCCTGCTCTCGCTGATCCGGCGCGACCTGCGCTTCCTGGGTACCTTCGTGGTGGGCCTGGTGATCATCATGCTGGTGGCTGCCTCGGTGGCCTTCTGGACCCCCGTGGGCCACCTGGTCCCCGCCCTCCAGAGCTACTGGCTGGTCATCCACGTATCCATTGCCGTGCTTTCCTCGGCCCTGTTCACCCTGACGTTCGCGATGTCCGCCCTGCAGCTGGTGCAGTCCCACCGGCAGAAGACCGTTGCAGCCGGCGGCGCCGACAAGCTCGGTTTCATGCGCCTGGTGCCCTCCGCGCTGAGCCTGGAAAACCTCTCATACCGGATCAACGCCATCGCCTTCATCGGCTGGACCTTCACCCTCATGTTCGGTGCCATCTGGGCGGAAAAGGCATGGGGCCGGTTCTGGGGATGGGACACCAAAGAGGTGTGGACGTTCGTGATCTGGGTTGTCTACGCAGGCTACTTGCACGCCCGTGCCACCCGCGGCTGGACCGGGACACGCGCCGCGTGGCTGTCGATCGTGGGCTACCTGTGCGTGATCTTCAACTTCACCATCGTGAACCAGTTCTTCAATGGGCTCCACTCCTACTCCGGCCTCTAGAAACGGGCCCTTTCCGGGCCTTGGGCGGGGAATCCACCCGCATCGCGGCAACTGGCCGCTAAATAACCATTCGATGTAGCAACAGGGCTGTCCGAGGGTCCGTCGGAAATGCTACGTTGGTGACGTTCACTGTGATGAAGCTTGCATGTGGACCGCCAGCCTTCCGAGGTAACCATGAGCTACGCTCTCGCCGTAGACGTCGGGACCAGTTTCACGGCAGCCGCCGTTGTTCGTTTTCACCAAGGTCCCTCCGCTGCGCCTGAGTGCCTGCCTTTGGGCGCGCGTGGAGCATCGGTTCCCTCCGTGGTGTACTTCCCGGAGGAAGGCACTGTCCTGGTGGGCGAGGTCGCGGAACGCCGCGGACTGGACTCGCCGGAACGCGTGGTGCGGGAATTCAAACGCCGCATCGGCGACGACGTTCCCATCATCCTGGGCACCCTGGCGCTGCAGCCGGAGGACGTCTTCGCCACCATGGCCCGCTGGGTGGCAGACCGCGCCGCCGAACGCGAGGGGGGCCCGCCGTCGGCCGTCTACCTCACCCACCCCGCTGCCTGGGGCAGCCACCGCCTGTCCGTCATCCGCACCGCCCTCGCCGCCCACGGCCTGGAAAACGTCACCCTCCTTCCCGAACCCGAGGCCGCGGCGCTGCACTACGCCTCGCAGGTGCGGGTGGAGGAGGGCAGCACCATCGCGGTGTACGACCTCGGCGGCGGCACCTTCGATACCGCGGTCCTGCGGAAGTCCGGCAGCAGCCGCTTCGAACTGCTGGGCCGTCCGGAGGGCATCGAAGACCTGGGCGGGGCCGACTTCGACGCCGCCGTGTTCAGCTATGTTGCCGGGCACTCCGGCACCGCCCTGGCAGACCTCGACCCCGCCGACCCCGCTGCCCTCGGGGCCTTGGCCCGCCTCCGGCGCGAATGCGTGGAGGCCAAGGAAGCCCTGTCCTCCGACAGCGAGGCAAGCATTCCCGTGCTCCTGCCCGGCGTCCAGCAGCAAATCCGCCTGGTCCGTTCCGAGTTCGAGGCCCTGATTGAAGAGCCCGTACGGGAAACGGTGGACGCGCTGGAGCGCTCCCTGGCCCAGCTGCACCTGGAACCGGCAGACCTGTCCGCGGTGCTGCTGATTGGCGGCTCGTCCCGGATCCCCCTGGTAGCGCAGGTGGTGTCGGAGGAACTGGACCGGCCCATCGCCGTTGACGCGGATCCCAAGTCCTCCATTTGCCTCGGCGCGGCCGTGGCCGCGCTTCTCGCGCACGCCGCAGCCCGCGCAGAAGCGGCAGCGCCCCAAACTGACGCGGCAGGAATTGAAACGTCCGCCGCAGCGGCGCCGCCCGCCGTCGTGCCCTCCGCAGTGCCACCGGCACCCTCCGGACCAGCCCTGCCCAGCTGGTCACGCAAATATGCGACGACGGCTGACGCCGGCGCGGGGCACGGGGCCGTCCGGACTGCGCGGCGGGGGGAAAGAGGGGCACATGCCCCGAAACCCACCGTCCGGGTCACGGCTGTTGCCGCTGCCGCAGCCCTCCTGACGGTCCTCACCGCCACTGCCGCGCAGAGCCCCGACGGCTTCGGAAGCCTCACCGCCATGTTCGTACCGCAGGCCGGAGCGAGCACCGACGGCGGATCCGCAGGCACCGGCGGGGCGGAAACACCAGGTGGAGGGGGAGGAGCAGCAGCCATTGGCGCGCCCCAGCCGCTCGCGGGCGTGGAGGCCAGCGCCAAAAAGCCAATCGCGCAGCAGCCCGGGCTCGACGTGTCCGCCTCACCCACCAGCAGCCAGGCCGCGGCCGGCGGCGCCACGGCGGGTAGGCCTGCGGCCGCCGGCGCAGCCCCTGCAGCGGATCCGCCGTCAGCAGCCGGGGGCAGCACTCCGGGGACAGTCATCGTTCCCGATTCAGCCACCATAGGCCCCGCAACGCCAACGGCCACCACGCAACCCGTCCCTACCGCGCCTGCCCCCACTGCCACCCCGGCCCCAACAACCGCCCCGCCCACGTCCACTGCCACGCCAACACCGACGACGCCGCCGCCGGGCACATCCTCGCCCGGCACGACCGTCGACCCCACGCTTGGCTCCGGAACAGCTCCCGCCGACCCCGGGACGTCTTCCCCCACCACCGGGGGAGCGACCCCCACCATCCTGCCCACCACCATGGCGGCTCCGGCCCCCACGGGTGACCCGCTCGTGTCCCCCACGGCCGACCTAACGCCCACCCCGACCGTTGCACCTTCACCCACGCCGGAGGAGTCCACCGTGACTCCGACGGACACTGCCGTCGCAACGGCCACGACCACCTCTCCGGGGGCCTGACATGGACGGACACATCCAGCGGGCGGAACGGCCCGTACCCCTGCTCACCGCCCCTGACCACCAGGGCCATCCGCCCCACGCCGCGGAGCTGATGGCCAAGCAGTTGAAGGGTGCAAACGCTGCGGTCCGGGAGCTGCTGCTGGCACTTTCGGTGGGTTTCGCCCTGCCGGGACCGCTTCCGGCAGACCTCCAGCACAAGTTCATCAGCGGAACGGTGGAGGACCTTGATGCCCTGGTGGACCGCGCCGAAGCCGCAGGCCTGCTGCGGCCGGACGGCACGGTGGTGGGGACCGCCCAACACGCCCTCCTGACCGCCACCCCCACGGCCAAGGTGCACGCGCTCCAGCGGGAGCTCGTAACCGTCTTCACATCCGCAGGACAGCCGCTGGGGAACCTCGCCCGCGAGCTGGCCAGGGGAGGCCTTGCCGATCCACGGGTGGCCGCGGAACTGGAGCAGGCTGGGAACGCCGTGCTGGAGAATGACCCCAGGCTGGCGTCCCAACTCTACGAGGAAGCACTCCTGGCCGGCGCCGACCCGCTGGCCACCGCAGCCAGGCGCGCCCAGGCCGCAGCCGGCGACGGGGAACTGGACGCCGCGGCCCGCATCATCGACGCGCTCCTGGTCAGCCCGGACCCGCCGGACGTGCGCCGCGGAGCCGATGTCGCTGCCTCCGTCTGGGCGCAGCGGGGAATGCTGGCCCGCGGAGCCGACGTATACAGCTGGCTTGGTCCCGGACGGGTGGGCCCCTCCGCACCGCTTGCCGCCGTCGCCATGATCGGCGCCGGTGACCGGGCGGCTGCGGAGGCCTTCTTCCGGCCCGATGCTCCGGCGGCCTCGCCGACGCTGCTTGCGGCCGCCCTGGTCCAGACCGGACAGGGAATCCTGGCCTCCCTGGGGGACAAGCCGCAACAGGGCATCTCCATCCTGATCCATGCCTCGGACATGCTGAACTCGGCGGGCACGGCCCTTCCGCTGCCGGAAACACCGGCGGCCCTGGCAGCCCTGCTGGCCCTGCAGAGCGGTGAGCCGCACCTGGCGGAGACGGTCTGCAAGGCGGCAGCCGCAGCCGGACACGGCGGCAACGCCGCCCAGCCAAGGCTCCTGCTGCTCCAGGCCTGGGCGGCGATGATGCAGGACAAACTCGAGGACGCCCGCCTGGCAGCCACGGAAGCGGCCAAAGCCAATCATTGGCCGCTGGTCCCGCGCGACGAGTTCATGTGCGCCGCCCTGGAGGTGGGGCTTGCGCGCCGGAACGGCGACGTGCCGGAGCTGCTCAGGGCATGGGAACGGGCACGCGAAGCCATGCTCCACACCTCGGTGGACCTCTACAACCTGTTGCCGTGGGGCGAACTGCTGATCGCCGCGGCCCGGCTGCGCGAGACACGCCGGGTGGCGCAGTACCTGGAGGACGCCTGGAAACTGCTGGGCCGCCTGGGTGGTCCTGCCCTGTGGTCCGTTCCCCTGCACTGGTCCGCCGTCCAGGCTGCGCTGCTGAATGAAAGCCCCGCCGATCTTGCTCCCCACGCAACGGCACTGGCGCGGGCCTCTGCCCACAGTCAGCTTGCCGCGGTGCTCGCCACGGCCGGCAAAGCCTGGGTCTCGGTGCTCGCCGGCCGGTTCCGGACCGCCGATGTGGAGGGTGCTGCCCGGCTGCTCGGTGCGGTGGGGATGCCCTGGGAGGGTGCACGGCTGGCCGGGCACGCTGCCGCCCGGGCCGACGAGCGCCGGGACATGATGCGCCTGCTCTCCTGTGCCCGGGACCTTCACCCCCAAGGCAGCCCTGCTGCCGGAGCATCAGGGGCGGCGGAGGTGCAGGCAGGAACCGGTACCGACGCCGGCAAAGCGGGGCAGCCCGACGCCTCCGGTTTGAGCGAGCGCGAAAAGGAAGTGGCCAGGCTGGTGCTTGAGGGCAAGACCTACCGGGAGATCGGCGAGGCAATCTACATATCGCCCAGGACCGCGGAGCACCACATTGCCAGGATCCGGCGCCGGCTGGGAGCGGAAAACCGTTCCGACCTGCTGGCCCGTCTGCGCCTGGCCCTTGGCGTGGAACATTCCCAGCCGCTGAATCCGCAGCAGGAATAACCCCTAACCCCCCTAGACACGGGGGTGCCAGTGCCCCGGAACAGCGCCCGGGGGTAGGGGGAAAGCGCCCGATGCACCGTCCCCGGCGGCGAATCTAGGTTTGAAGCAACCGGATACGTACACCGGATGATCCACAACTCCACGAAGATGTGAGGACCACGCATATGCCAACACTCGCAAATGACCTTGTTCAGTTCCTGATGCAGCTCTTCGGCGACCGGGAGGCGATCCAGGAGTTCCTGGATGACCCGGAGAGGGCACTGCAGGAACACGGCCTGGCCAACGTGTGCTCGGCTGACGTTGACGCCGCCATGCCGGTGGTCCTCGACTACGCTCCCATCACCGTCAATGCCACCTCCTTCGCCCGGGAGCACACCACCGGCGGCAACGGTGTGTGGGCCGGGCAGACGGGGACGCTGGGCGGCCACGGCGCAGGCACCTCCGCCCTCCACGGCGGAGGGGCGGTTGCCGGGCAGGGGGGCGCCGGCTATGACCAGGACGACCACGCCCACGCGGTCCAGCAGCTCCACCACGTGGTGAACCACTTCTCCTACACCACCAACACCACCATGCTGGATGACCGCGTCACCATTACCGACCAGTCCGTCAACCAAAACATCTGGGCGCACGGGGACGTGGAGCAGTGGTTCGACAACGATGCCGTGGTGGCCTCCGGCGACCAGGCCGTGGCCGCCGGTGATGACGCCGCCGTCAGGGACTCCAACAACGTGCGGGACTCCTACAACGTCAGGGACTCCTACAACACCGACCACTCGACCGATAACTCCACGGACAACTCCATCCATGCCGGCAGCGACGTCAGCATCGGCAACGAGCAGACGGACATCTCCGACTCCTTCAACACCGATCTCGGCCTGGACGTGGACGATTCCTTCAACGACAACTCCGACAATTCCCACCACACAGATTACTCGGACCATTCCACCAGCACCGACGTGGACGTGGACGTCCGGGACTCGTTCAACGACAATTCCGACAACTCCACCCACAACTCCGTGGCGGTGGACGACTCCTACAACCAGGACACCTCCACCCTGGTTGAGGATTCCTTCAACCAGGACAGCTCCACCACTACCGCGGTGGATGTCCACGTGGACGACTCGTTCCAGGACAACCCCGCCACCAGCATCGTTGAAGACAACCTGGTGGTGGCGGACAACCAGCTCGATTTCACGGAGGACAACTCCACGCACACGGATGTTGACCTGGACAACCACGCCACCATCGACGATTCGGTGGTTGACGACTCCACCGTGCTGTAACACGCTATTCCCGTGAGGGGAACCGCCCGGATCCGCCTCACGGGAACAGATCTTTTCGGCACTGGGGCAGGGGGGGAGAGGCGGTGGCAGATGCAGAACCGGCACGGCCGGCGGGGCCCATGACGGCCGGACAGCTGGCCAAGCTCGTGGAGCAGGGCCTGCAGCTGGTGGGTGCCGGGGACCGCGAGGACCTGCGCAGGAGATTGGGCCAGGCCATGGTCCGGCTGCAGGACCCCAGCATCAGGGTCATTGTGGTGGGGGAGTTCAAGCAGGGGAAGAGCAAGCTCATCAACGCCCTGGTGAACGCCCCGGTGTGCCCGGTGGATGACGATATTGCCACGTCGCTGCCCACCATCGTCCGCTACGGCGAACCGGCCTCGGCCGCCGTCCTGGTCCCCACGGCGGACAACCAGGCCGGCAACCAGGCGGCCAACCCTGCGGGCGACGGCGGGGACGGCAGCATCGAGCGCCGGCCCATTGAGCTGTCAGAGCTGCCGGCGCTCGTCTCCGAGCAGGGCAACCCGGGAAACAGCCGGAAGCTCGCGGCCGCGGAAGTTTGCCTGCCCCGCCGCGTCCTCACTGGGGGCCTGACCATCATCGACTCCCCGGGTGTGGGCGGCATGGGCTCCACCCACACGCTGACCACCCTCACCGCCCTTCCCACCGCGGATGCCATGCTGCTGGTCTCGGACGCCTCCCAGGAATACACGGAACCGGAACTGCGGTTCCTGCGCCAGGCCATGCGGATCACCCCCAGCGTTGCCGCCGTCCTCTCCAAAACGGACCTGTACCCGGACTGGCGCCGGGTTGAAGAGCTGGACAGGAACCACCTGGACCAGGTGTCACCGGACATCCCCTTGTTCGCGTTGTCCGCAGACCTCCGCCTCGAGGCCTCACGCCTCCAGGACGCCGAGCTCAACGCCGAATCAGGCTTCCCAGCCCTGGTGTCCCACCTGCGCAACGACATTGTGGGCAAGGCGCAGCGCATCCAGCGCCGCTCCGTCAGCCAGGACCTGCTCTCCGTCACCGAAAACCTGCGCCTGTCCCTGCAGTCCGAACTGGACGCATTGGAGAACCCCGACGGCACGCCGCAGATGCTCGCAGCCCTGGAGCAGGCCAAAACGGAGGCGGACGAGCTGCGGAAACGGTCCGCGCGCTGGCAGCTGACGCTCAGCGACGGCATCAACGATCTCATCGCCGACATGGAATACGACCTCCGCGACCGCCTGCGCCGGATCCAACGGGAAGCCGAGAACGCCATCGACCAGGGCGACCCCGGTCCTGTCTGGACGCAGTTTTCCGCGTGGCTCGAAGAGTGCGTTGCCGCGGCGGTCTCGGACACCTTTGTCTGGACCAGCGAGCGGTCGCAATGGCTGGCCGCGCAGGTGGCTGAGCACTTCGCCGCAGACGAGGTGTCACTGCCCGTCCTGCACGTGTCCGACTCCGGGGACGCCCTGGACCCGGTGGACCAGATGCCCGGGCTGGATCCCGGCCGCGTGAACCCGATCCAAAAAGTCCTCATCGGCATGCGGGGATCCTATGGCGGCGTCCTGATGTTTGGCCTCCTGACCGGGATTTTCGGGATGGCCCTGATCAATCCGCTGTCCGTGGGTGCCGGGCTGCTGCTGGGTCGCAAGGCCTACCGTGAGGACAAGGAAACGCGGCTGAAGCGCCGTCAGGGCGAAGCGAAAGCGCTGGTCAGGCGCCAACTGGACGATGTCACCTTCCAGGTGGGCAAGCAGCTGAAGGACAGGCTGCGCCTGGTCCAGCGGACCATCAGGGACCATTTCACCGAGATCGCCGATGAATACCACCGGTCGCTGTCGGACTCGGTGGCAGCAGCCCAAAAGGCAGCCAACTCGTATGCCCAGGAGAAGGAAGGCCGCATCCGGGACATCAGGGCCGAGCTCAAGCGGGTGGACGCGCTGCACCGCGCGGCGGAAGCGGTGGCAGCGGAGGTTGCCGCCGCCGGAACCCGTACCGCGGCAGGGGTGGGATGACGGCGTCCACCACAGCCGGAGCGGCGGCACTGATCCGCGAAGCGCTGGAGGCCTATGCGGATGACCCGGACGCCGTCCAGGCACTGAAAGGCTACGCGCAGCGGTTGGCCGAGCCCCTGCGGATTGCCGTTGCCGGCATGGTGAAAGCAGGGAAATCAACCCTCCTGAACGCCATCATCGGCGAGGAGATCGCGCCCACGGACACCGGCGAATGCACCCGGATTGTCACCTGGTACCGGCATGGACGCACCCCCCGCATCACCCTGCACCCCACGGACGGCCTGCCCCGGAACCTCCCGTTGAAGCGCGTGGACGGGCGCCTGGTCTTCGTCCTGGACGGCGTGCGTGCGGAGGAGGTGGAGCGCCTCGACGTCGAATGGCCGTCGCCGGCGCTGAAGGCCATGACGCTGATCGACACCCCCGGCATCGCTTCCCTTTCCCAGGATGTGTCGGCACGGTCTATTCGGTTCCTGACCCCGGAGGATACGCCGTCGGAGGCCGATGCCGTGATCTACCTGATGCGGCACCTGCACGAATCCGATTTCCGGTTCCTGGAATCCTTCCGAGACATCGGGGCGGGACGCTCGGGCACCGTCAACGCCATCGCGGTGCTGTCCCGGGCCGATGAGGTGGGAGCCGGCCGCATCGACTCCCTGCTGTCCGCCGGCACCATCGCGGAACGGTACAGCCGGGACCCCAACCTACGGAAGCTGGCCCTGGGCGTTGTCCCGGTGGCAGGGCTCCTGGCGCAAAGCGCCCGCACCCTGCGCCAGGCGGACTTCGAGGCCCTCCAGCTGCTTGCCACCCTGGACCGCGCCGCGCGCGAACGGATGCTGCTTTCCGCCGACAGGTTCCGCCGCTCCGCTGAACCGGACGGACTGACGGAAGAGGCCCGGACATCACTGCTGGAGCGCTACGGGCTCTTCGGCATCCGGCTCGCCATGGTCCTGGTCCGCAACGGATTCGGGGAGCCAACAGCCCTGGCCCATGAACTCGCCCGGCGCAGCGGCCTGGACCCGCTGCTGGAGCTGCTGGACCGCCAGTTCCAGGCGAGGGCGGGGGCGCTGAAGGCCAGGACCGCGCTGGCAGCGGTGGAAGACCTCCTGGCCAGCCGGCCGCGGCAGGGAACGGAGCAGCTGGCGGCATCCCTCGAGCGGCTGCAGGCCGGCGCGCACGAATTCCGCGAGCTCCGGCTGCTGGCGGCGTTGCGGACCACAGGGGTGGAACTTGCTCCGGAACTGGCGGCGGAAGCTGAACGGCTCATCGGAGGCCAGGGCGCCGCGGCGTCACAGCGGCTGGGCGTGCCCTCCGATTCGCCTCCGGAGGTCCTGGCGGCGCAGGCCCGCCAGGTGCTGGGCCGCTGGCGCGCGGTCGCTGAAAGCCCCCTGACTGCACGGTCAGCCGTGGAGGCCTGCCGGGTGGTGATCCGCAGCTGCGAGGGCGTGCTGGCCGATTGCACCGGCAGGACGCGGCAGCCGCAATCGGCATAGTGCGGCCGGCAAGGCAAGGACGGGCGGCTCAGCCCCGCGGACGCTGACGCTTTAGCCAGGCTCCCGCTGGCGGCAGGAACAGGAGCACCAGCCCGGCGAAGGCCAGGAGAAGTTCGGCGCCCCACAGCATCACCACGTAACTGCCCGCGGCGCCACTGGGGACCAGGAACGCGGACGCAAGGACCATGACGGGCAGATGGCCGGCCAGCAGCAGCACCAGGGCCCAGCGGCCCCAGGTCCGGCGGCCCATTACTGCGGCCAGTACAGCGGCCTCCAGCAGGGTCACCAGGAGCAGGGCGCCGATGCTGCCCCAGAACACGATGTTCGCTGCGGTTCCCACCGATCCGGCGTCGCTTCCCGAGGCCATGTCCGCCACCACTCCGCGAAGCCGCTGCAGGTTGGAGTCACGGGCCACGAAGGAGCCCAGCAGGACTGCCAGCCCGGCGGCGAAGCTGAAGAGCCACAGCGACCGGGCGGTGCGGACAGTCCGCGGCACAGGGGGAGTGACCGGGATGGGCGGTGGCGCTGAGTAGGACAGGCCGGGCCTCGGTGGGGGAGCGGACAGCCGCCGCTCTTCTCCTCCGGACGGGGACGCCATGGGCGTTATTTCAGTCCGTCGGTATCGTGTTCGTCCGTGCCGCGCGGGTGCTTCCCGCCGTCCTCCTTGGCCTTGGACTCCAGCTCGTCACGCAGCTTCTTCAGCCGCTCGGCCTCGGCCTGGTTGCGGCGGCGTGCCTCCAGGTTGCGCAGGAAGTCCGGGTCGTCATCCGGGGCGGTGGGGTGCGGGTAGCTGGGCCGCGGCTGCGCAGTGCCGCGCGGCCGGCCGATCAGCAGCCACAGCACGGCGCCGAGGAGGGGGAGGACGATCTGCACGATGATCCACGCGGGTTTCGAAATGCCCCGGGTCAGGCGGCCTTCAGTGCGGATCACGTCCACCAGGCCATACACAAAGATGACGAGGACTGCGACGGCCAAAGCCACACGGAAGAGCATGCCATTAAGTCTATCGTCAGGACGCGCAGGGGCTGCTGGCCGGGGCGGCTAAACTTGAATAGTGGCCTTTTTGAAATACTCCCTGATCCGCCTGGCAATCTTCGTGCCCCTGTTTGTCCTGTTCGCGCTCCTGCAGGTCGGGGCGCTGATGGCGGTTATCTGCGCCGCACTCATTGCCTTTGCCATCAGCTACCTGTTCTTCCAGAAGCAGCGCGACGCCGCCTCGGCAGCCCTGCAGCACCGCTTCTCCGGGAAGGCCAAGCCGATGCGTTCCGCCGGCGAGGTCCAGGACGCCAACGCCGAGGACGCCCTGCTGGACGCCAACCCGGACATCACCATCAACAACGCCAAGGGCAGCGGCAAGAAGCGCTAGAACCCGTGGCTGAGGACCAGCCCCAGTGAGAACAGCACGCTGTAGCCGAGGTTGATCAGGCCGGTCTGCTTCAGGACCGGGATCAGGCTCTTGCGCTTGCGGCCGTTGATCATCAGCCAGGCCGGCATCAGGCAGGCCGGAATGAGCAGCAGCACGATCAGGATCCACGGCCGTCCCGGCGCCAGGATCACCACCAGCAGGATGGCTACGGCAAGCATCAGGACGTAGCTTTCGCGCGCGTGCTTGTCCCCAAGCCGCACGGCCAGGGTTTTCTTGCCGGCCTGCATGTCGGTGGGAATGTCCCGGACGTTGTTGGCCATGAGCAGTGCGGTGGCGATCAGCCCGGTGCCGATTGCGCCGATGACCGCGGACAGGCTGATGTGCCCTGCCTGGGTGAAGGTGGTGCCCAGGGTGGCCACCAGGCCGAAGAAGACGAACACGAACAGGTCGCCCAGGCCCATGTAGCCGTAGGGGTTCTTGCCGCCGGTGTAGCCCCACGCGGCCATGACGCAGCCCAGGCCCACCAGGATCAGCCACCATGCCTGGGTGAGGACCACCAGGACCAGGCCAAACACCATGGCCAGGGCGAAGGCGCCGAACGCCGCCCACTTGACGTGTTCGGGCTTGGCGGCACCGGAGCCCACCAGCCGCAGCGGACCCACCCGGTCATCGTCCGTCCCGCGGATGCCGTCCGAGTAGTCGTTGGCGAAGTTCACGCCCACTTGGAGCAGGAGCGCCACCAGCGCCGCGAGGATCGCATTGGGCAGGAGGAACGAGTCCATTTCGTAGGCGGCGGCGGTGCCGATCAGCACCGGCGCGATCGCTGCCGGCAGCGTCCGGAGTCGGGCGCCTTGGATCCATTGGGCGGCTGTTGCCACGGTTAGTACCTCGTGTTGTTTCGGTAAGACGGCTGGATGGAACGTGTGCACCGGCCGCGGTGGTGCAGGTCCACTCTACTTTCCCCCGTGCCGGGAGCTGAGTTCGGCGGCCATGGCGAGCCGGTCCGGTTTTCCATTGGGCAGCATCCGCAGGGCAGGCGCGGTGAGGACCGTTTTGGGCGCCAGCACCCCCAGCTGCCGCTGCCAGTGCTGTTGAAGCACGACGCCGGGGTCCCCGGCCTCCTGCCCGGGTCCGGCTTCACCGGCGGTACCGATCCCGGCGGCACCATGGGGTGCCAGCGCCACGTAGGCCGCCACCGCCTGGCCCCATTCCGCGGAAGGGACGCCCGCCACGAAAGCCGCTGCGACGGCGTCGGACTTTTCCAGCTGCTCCTGCACGTGGCCGGCCGAGACCTTGACGCCGCCGGTGATGATGACGTCGTCCGCCCGGCCCAGCACGGTGAGCCGGCCGTCGTCGTCAATGGTGCCGAGGTCGCTGGTGCGGTACCAGCGAACCCCGTCCTCCTCGAAGAATGTTCCGGTTTCCTCGTCCGGGGCCTCGATGTACCCGGCAGCCACGGTGTCCCCGCCCAGCAGAATCCGGCCGTCCTCCGCCACCCGGACCGAGACGCCTTCCAGGGGGTAGCCGTCGTACACGCACCCACCCGAGGTTTCCGCGGAACCGTACGTGGTGACCACCCGGACTCCGGCGTCGCGGGCGGCGTCCAGCAGGGCCGGGGATGCAGGGGCCCCGCCCAGCAGGATGGCGTTGAAACGGCGGAGCACGGCAAGCGTGTCCGGCGAAGGATCGTCCAGGAGCCGCTGGAGCTGCGTGGGAACCAGGGAAGTGAAGCGGATCTTGTCCGTGAGTTCCAGCGCGGCCGCCGTGAAGGCCTCCGGGGTGAAGCCGCCGGACATGTCCATCACCCATGGCCGGGTCCCGGCAAAGAGGGACCGCACCAGCACCTGGATGCCGGCCACGAACTGCACGGGCAGGGCCAGCAGCCACTGGCCCTCGCCCTTGAGCCGCAGCGCGGTGGCCATCGAGGATGCCGCCAGGGACTCCACGGTCAGCAGGGTTGCCTTGGGCGTGCCGGTGGAACCGGAGGTGCGGACCACGGCCACGGCGTCGTCGCAACCGGGGGTCTCCACGTGGCCCACCACCAGTTCGCCGTCCGGTCCAACGGACAGTTCGACGGCGGGGCCCTCGCCGTGGAGGGCGGCCGCGAGGGCTTTCAGGGCCGGTTCGATGTTGAGCGGGCCGCCGTGGGCGGTGCTGGGTGAGGCTTCGCTGTTCATTGCCGTCCTGCCTTAGAAGTAGTACGGGAAGCGTGACCAGTCGGGGTCGCGTTTTTGCAGGAAGGCCTCCTTGCCCTCCACAGCCTCGTCCGTCATGTAGGCCAGCCGGGTGGCTTCACCGGCGAACACCTGCTGGCCGGCCAGGCCGTCATCGGCAAGGTTGAACGCGAACTTCAGCATGCGGATGGCCTGCGGGGACTGCCGGGCGATGTCAGCTGCGTACTCGAGCGCCACCTCCTCCAGGCGTTCGTGGTCCACGGCCTCGTTGACCGCGCCCATGCGGACCATGTCTTCTGCGGAATATTCGCGGGCCAGGAAGAAGATCTCGCGGGCGGTCTTTTGGCCCACCTGCCGGGCCAGGAGCGCCGAGCCGTAGCCGGCGTCGAAGCTTCCCACCGTGGCGTCCGTTTGCTTGAACTTTCCGTGCTGCCGGGACGCGATGGTGAGGTCTGAAACCACGTGAAGCGAGTGTCCGCCGCCGGCCGCCCAGCCGTTGACGACGGCGATGACCACCTTGGGCATGGTGCGCATCAGGCGCTGGACTTCAAGGATGTGCAGCCTGCCGGCCCGGGCGGGGTCGATGGTTTCCTGGGTCTCGCCGTCGGCGTACCGGTAGCCGTCCCGGCCCCGGATCCGCTGGTCGCCGCCGGAGCAGAAGGAGTGGCCACCGTCCTTGGGGGAGGGGCCGTTGCCGGTCAGCAGGACGGTGGCGACGTCCGGCGTCATCCGGGCGTGGTCCATGGCGCGGTAGAGCTCGTCCACGGTGCCGGGCCGGAACGCGTTACGGACCTCCGGGCGGTTGAACGCGATCCGGACCGTGGGCAGGTCACGCACCCAGCCGCCCCCGGAATCCCGCTCCACCTGCCGGTGGTAGGTCATGTCCTGGAAGTCCTCGAAGCCGGAAACCACCCGCCAGCGCGTGGGATCGAAGACATCGGACACCGGGGCGGGGATCTGGTTGCTCACCGTCCAAGTCTAGTAATCGTGCTTAGCTGATGCAGAACTCGTTGCCCTCGGGGTCCGCCATGGTGTGCCAGGAATGCGGTCCCTGCCGAGCAGACCAAAGGAAGGAAGCCCCGCGTGCCTCGAGTTCGCGCCGCACCTCATCCTTGTCCCTGCCGTCCAGCCGGACGTCCCAGTGCACCCGGTTCTTCACCGTTTTTCCCTCGGGTGCGGTCTGGAACAGGATGCGCCGCTGCGGATCCTTGGCCTCGATCTCCTCCGGTGGCCGGATGGCGGCGCCGTCCTTCCACACCAGGTTTCCGCGGTGCGTCGTGGTCTGGTTTTCGGTGGCGTAGCCCTGCTCAATCATGGAGCGGATAAAGCCTGCGTCCTGCGGTTCCACCGCCCACTGCAGGGTTTCGGCCCACCAGTCGGCCAGCTCATGCGGGCTGGCGCAATCGACAACGATCTGGATGTTTAGTCCCATCCGTCCACGGTAAGGGCGGCCGGGGCGTTGCGGAAGGTCCTGTGCGCGCGCCTAGGCCTGGACGTTCTGCATCTGGTTGAACAGTTCCGGCGGGATGGCGTAAACCAGGATCACGGCCAGCAGGTTCTTGGCGGCGTGCACGAAGTAGGAAAACATGAGGTTCTTCCCGGTCCACATGTAGACGGACACCAGGGTGGCACCCATGGCCAGGTAGGGGAGCAGGGCAGTCAGGGTCAGCGCCTCCTGCCCCACGATGTGCAGCGCGGCGAACAGCACCACGGACAGGGCGCAGCAGATCCAGACGTTCACGCGCCTGGACATCTTGCCGATGAGCAGGTGGCGGAAGATGTACTCCTCCACGAACGGACCCACCACCACCAGCAAAGGCACCATGAGCCACGCGGGGACCTGCTGCATCAGCGCCTGCAGCCCGGCCTGGTTGGCGGAGGTTTGAACCTGCCCGTTCGCGGCCACCACGACGGCGGTCAGGATCATCATCGCGATCACGGCTGCCGGCACCATCAGCAGGGTGAACCAGGGCCGGGTCCCCAGCACTCTAAGGTCCCGCGCCACCACCCGGCGGGCGGCCAGGAGCGCGAGTATTCCCACGGAGGCATAGAACAGCAGGTTCACGGCATAAGAGGCTGCTGCCGGGGACGGGGCCACCAGCCGGAGCAGTGGGGCCAGCACATTGCCGGCCACCGCGAAGAACCCGGCAATGGCAACGTAGAGGCACAGTGTGGCCAGGTCCAGGGGTGAAAACCGGTACAGCTGGGGTTGCGGGGCGGGCGGTAAGCGGTGGGCTGTTGCCATGCCCCCAGCCTAGCGCCGGGCGCCGGGGTGTAGTGCGCGTCACGTACCACCCCGGACCGTCTTGTAAGATGGTCAGGTCGCGTGAAGCTTCGGCAGTTCGGCCGATCCACCCTCACATCTGCTGGCCCCAAGGCCTAAAGGCCGAATTTTGTGAGCTCGATCATACGAAGACCGGATGCGGCCAACCCCCAACCCACAAGGAACAGTTGTGCCTCAAAGTACCCCCACAGACCTCAAGAACAGCACGGCGCCATCCTCCGCCGTCGACCCGTCCCTCAGCGCAGAGGGCTACAGCAAGACCCTGGGCCGCCGCCACGTCACCATGATCGCCATGGGCGGCGCCATCGGCGTGGGCCTCTTCATGGGAGCCGGCGGACGCCTGGCCTCCACCGGGCCGGCCCTGATTTTCTCCTACGCCATTGCCGGCGTCATCGCCTACCTGCTCATGCGGGCCCTGGGCGAACTCATCATGTACCGCCAGACCTCCGGCTCCCTGGTGAGCTATTCGGGGGAGATGTTCGGCAAAAAGGGCGCCTACCTGTCCGGTTGGATGTACTTCATCAACTGGGGCATGACGGGCATCGCGGAGCTCATCGCCATCGGTCTGTACTTCCAGTTCTTCTTCCCCAACGTCCCCGTGGAAGCCTCGGCCATCGCGGCCCTGGCTCTGCTGGTGGCGGTCAACCTGCTGAGCGTTAAGGCGTTTGGCGAATTCGAGTTCTGGGCGTCCTGCCTCAAGGTCGGCGCCATCGTCATCTTCCTGGCCGTGGGCACCTTCATGGTGGTCACCAATGCCCAGGTGGGCACCGGGCATGCCTCGGTGGCCAACCTCTTCGCAGCCGACGGCGGCATGTTCCCCAAGGGTGCGCTGGTGATGGTCCTGGTCCTTAACGCCGTGATCTTCGCCTACAACGGCATCGAGCTGGTCGGAGTCACTGCCGGCGAGATGCAAAAGCCGGAGCGCGAAGTGCCCAAGGCGATCCGAGCCGTCGTCCTGCGCATCGTGGTGTTCTATGTCGGTTCCGTGCTGCTGCTGGCCATGCTGCTGCCGTCCGACCAGTACAAGGCCGGCACGTCGCCGTTCGTGACCGTTTTCGGCCAGATGGGCCTGGGCTGGGTGGGCGATGTGATGAACATGATCGTCATCACCGCCGCGCTGTCCTCGTGCAACTCCGGCCTGTACTCCATTGGCCGGGTCTTCCGCACCATGGCCAACAACGGCCACGCCCCGCAGTGGCTTACCAAAATGTCCAAGCGGCACGTCCCGTATGCCGCCATCCTGGCCATCGCGGCCTTCTACCTGGTGGGCATCCTGCTGAATATCTGGCTGGGCGGTTCGCACGCCTTCGACCTGGCGCTCAACAGCGCCTCGATCGGCGTGATCTTCTGCTGGGGTGCCATCTTCGCCAGCCAGATCGTGCTGCGCCGCCGCAAGGGCATCACCTCCACCCTGCCGATGCCCGGCTCGCCGTGGACCAGCTGGGCCGGACTGCTGGGCCTGCTCGCCATCACCATCCTCATCGGCTTCGACACCATGACGGACAAGGCCACCGGCGAGGTGTTCTACCTGGGCCTCTGGACCCTGGGCACCATCCCGTTCTTCGCCGTGCTCCTGTGGCTCGGCTGGCAGAAGGTCAAGAATAACGAGCCTAAGAGCGAGCTCTTCAGCTAACGCTTTCCGGACAATGTTCGACGGCGGGCCGCCCCTTCAGTGGGTGGCCCGCCGTCGGCGTTTCCACGGAGTGCCGGACAGGTCCAGCCCCTCTGCTGTTGCTTAGTCCTTCAGGTACCTGGCGAAGTGGTCCTCGATGCGCTGCCAGGCCTCCGGGGCTGACTTGGGGTCCGGCCCCACGCCCATGACCCGCATCAGCGGCCTGAGGAGAACCGGCCCGATTTCTTCGTCGTTGAGGAAGGCATGCCCGGCGCCGGGAAACTCCTTCACGCTGTGCTCGATGCCCAACTGGTCCAGCGCAGTTTCGAGGCGCGCCGCAGCCCCCTTCAGGGACCTGTCCGCGCCGCCGTAGTTGGCCACGATAGGGCAGGAACCGCGCAGTGCGTCTTCCAGTTCCTGCTGCTGCTTGCCCGGGAGCCGGCCGTAGTTGACGGAAGCGGCGTCGAACCCGTCACGCGCCACCAGCAGGGCGAACCCGCCGCCCATGCAGAAGCCGATCACCCCGGTTTTGCCGTTGCACAGTTCAGACTCCGCGAGCCAGGTACGGGCCGTGGCGATGTCGGTGAAGGGACGCCCCGTACGGGCCGCCATGGCGCGCATGGTTCCCACCAGGCAACGCCGCGGACCGCCGTCGCTGTACAGGTCCACGGCCAGGGTGAGGTACCCGGCCCGGGCCAGCCGGTCCGCGTGCCGCCGGGTCTGGTCGTCCAGGCCGAACGCTTCATGGATCATCACGACGCCGGGAAACGGCCCCTGTCCAACAGGCACGGCGAGGTAGCCGTGCAGGGAGGGGGAGCCGCCGGCAGCCGCGCCCGCAGCGCTGAGGTCTACGTTCGTCATGGGCCAAGGCTAACCGGCGGTGCCCGGGATGTCCCGCGTTTGTGCCCCGGGGTATTCGACGGCGGGAGGCGGGGTGGTGCACGCTGCATGGCGGGGGCAGACTGGGGCTTGTGAGCGAACAGTGGGTGCTGCATGTGGACCTGGACCAGTTCATCGCCGCCGTCGAGGTTCTGCGCCGTCCCGAGCTTGCGGGCAGGCCGGTGATCGTGGGCGGCCGGGGCGACCCCACGGAGCGGGCAGTGGTGTCAACTGCGTCCTACGAAGCACGGGCCTACGGCGTGGGCTCCGGAATGCCGCTGCGCATCGCCGCGCGGAAAGTGCCCGATGCGGTCATCCTGCCGGTGGACCACGAGGCCTACCTGGAAGCATCTGACAAGGTGATGGCGGTCCTGCGTGCCCAGCCGGGAACCACCGTCCAGGTGCTCGGCTGGGACGAGGCATTCGTCGGGCTTGAGACGGCCGATCCCGAAGCCTTCGCCCGCCGGTTGCAGGAGGCAGTCCTGGCGGAAACCCAGCTGCACTGCAGCGTCGGCATCGGGGACACCCTGGTCCGTGCCAAGGTCGCGACGACGTTCGGCAAGCCCGCGGGCGTTTTCCGCCTCACGCAAGGGAATTGGCTTGAGGTCATGGGGGAGCGGCCCACCATCGACCTCTGGGGTGTGGGAAAAGCAGTGTCCCGCCGGCTCGCCACCCTGGGGATCACGACCGTTGCCGAACTGGCAGCGGCCAACCCCGATGACCTGGTTCCCGAATTCGGTCCAAAAATGGGGCCCTGGTACGCGCAACTGGGACGGGGTGACGGTTCCCGGACCGTCGATGACACCCCGTGGGTGGCGCGCGGGCACAGCCGCGAAACCACTTTCCAGCGGGACCTGACCGACGGGGCGCAGATTGAGGACGCCGTCCGGGAGCTGGCTGCGCACGTCCTGGAGGATGTTGCCGCCGAAGGCAGGCCGGTGATCGGCCTGACGTTGAAGGTCCGCTACGTTCCCTTCACCACCAGGACTTACGCGCGGAAGATCCCCGAGACCTCCGATCCCGCGTTGGTGCTGGCAGGGGTGCTTGGCCTGGTCTCAAAGATCGAACCCGGCAACGCTGTCCGGCTGTTGGGTGTCCGGGCCGAGATGGCCATGCCCGAAGATTCCCGGAAGGGGCACACCCCAACCCGCAGCGGCTGGTGAACCCCATCGATTGCTGAGTAACTGCCGTTTTGAGGCCCCAAAACGGCATCTACTCAGCAATCGATGGTGGGTGGACAGCGAAACGGCGGCAGATCCATTGGATCCGCCGCCGTTTTGGGCTGTTGCAGCACGCCGTTCGCTGCGGCTGCAGCAGCAAGGACTAGTTGCGCTTGAACTCGTCCTTCACGCTTTCGCCCACCTTCTTGGCGTCTGCCTTGACCTGGTCGGCCTGGCCTTCTGCCTTCAGGTGGTCGTTGTCGGTCGCGTTGCCTGCAGCTTCCTTGGCCTTGCCGCCAAGGTCCTCTGCCGCGTTACTGATCTTGTCTCCGAGGCCCATGGTTCCGGCCTCCTTTCGTTTCCGTCGATCAACCGTGCCCTTTCACCATAAACAAAGCTTGCTTACTATTTCAAGTACCCTGTTGCAGTTGCGGCCGGCTGGCTGCAGCGGCACTAGGCTCGGCCTATGGATAAAGGACGTGGCACGGCGGCGGCCAAGGTGGCCCCGCCCCGGCTTTCCGCCGTGGAACTGCAGGATCTCGAAGAACTGCAGGATCCGGTATTCCGCCGCGGGGACCGGTACGAAAACCTGCGGTTCAACCGCGCCGCCCTGGATGGCCTTGACCTGGGTGAGGCCGTATTCGCCGAGTGCCGGTTCGATGCTGCCTCTTTCAATGAGGCGCAGCTCCGCGGCACCTCGTTCCGTGACTGCCTCCTGGCGGAGGCGTATGCGCCGGTCTTCCAGGGTGCCCGCAGTATCTGGCGCGACGTGGAGCTTCGCAACCCGCGCCTGGGCTCGGCTGAACTGTATGAAAGCGGCTGGCAGTCCGTTCGGATCGATGGCGGCAAGCTGGACTACCTCAACCTCCGCGGCGCCAAGCTCGCGGACGTGCTCATCAGTGGGTGCATCATCAACGAACTGGACCTGGGGGGTGCCGGCGCCACCCGCGTGCGGTTGGAAGACTGCACCGTTGGATCACTTGACCTCACGGGTGCCAGGCTGAAGGACTTCGACATCAGGGGCACGGAGTTCCGCCGGGTCAGCGGCCTTGGCAGCCTGTCCGGGCTCGTGATCGATGAGTATCAGTTGGGGCTCCTGGCGCCGCTGATCGCTGCGCATCTTGGGGTGAGGGTCCTGTAACCGGATGCGCGGCCGGGGCTGCCCGTGTACCATTTACAGAACGAACGGTCGGTAAGTGGGAAATGTCGCTGCGCCGGCCGCCGATGACACTGCTGTTTATCGCGTGAAGGGTGTTTCCATGGCTGCAACCGCAGGTCCGCAGGCTTTCCTTGTTGGTGGGGTCCGAACGCCCGTAGGCAGGTATGGGGGCGCCTTGTCCTCCGTCCGGCCGGATGATCTTGCGGCCCTTGTCGTCCGGGAAGCCGTGGAACGCGCCGGCCTGGATCCTGAGAGCATCGACGAAGTCATCCTGGGCAACGCGAACGGCGCGGGGGAGGAAAACCGGAACGTGGCCCGCATGGCCACCCTGCTGGCCGGGCTGCCCCTGCATATTCCGGGAATCACGGTCAACCGGCTCTGCGCTTCCGGCCTCAGTGCCATCATTCAGGCCAGCCACATGATCAAGGCCGGAGCCGCTGACATCGTCATCGCCGGCGGCGTGGAGTCCATGAGCCGCGCCCCTTGGGTCCAGGAGAAGCCTACTGCTGCGTTCGCCAAGCCGGGCCAGATCTTCGACACCTCCATCGGCTGGCGGTTCACCAATCCCCACTTCCAGCACGGCGGCCTGTCCCGGGACGGCAAGATGACCTACTCCATGCCGGAAACGGCGGAGGAAGTAGCCCGGGTGGACGGCATCTCCCGTGAGGACGCTGACGCATTCGCCGTCCGGTCCCACCAGCTTGCCCTGGACGCCATCGAGGCCGGCCGGTTCAAGGACGAAATCGTGCCCGTCACGGTCAAGACCCGCAAGTCAGAGACCGTGGTGGACACCGACGAGGGCCCGCGCGCCGGTACCAGCATGGACGTGCTCGCCAAGCTCAAGCCCGTGGCGCACGGCGGTTCCGTGGTGACGGCCGGGAACTCCTCGTCCCTGAATGATGGCGCCTCCGCCATCATCATCGCCTCGGAAGCAGCCATCGAGCGGCTGGGCCTTACCCCCCGTGCCCGCATCATCGACGGCGTCTCTGCCGGCTGCGAGCCCGAGATCATGGGCATCGGCCCGGTCCCCGCCACCCAGAAGGTGCTCAAGCGGAGCGGCCTGAGCGTCGGCGACCTGTCCGCCGTCGAACTCAATGAAGCCTTTGCCACGCAGTCCCTGGCCTGCATCCGCCGGCTTGGACTGGAACCGGAGATCGTGAACCGCGACGGCGGCGCGATCGCCCTGGGGCACCCGCTGGGTTCCAGCGGATCACGGATCGCCATCACCCTGCTGGGACGGATGGAACGCGAAGACGCGAAAATCGGCCTGGCCACCATGTGCATTGGCGTAGGCCAGGGCACGGCGATGCTGCTGGAGAAAATCTGATGGCGGCCGCGGTGGACCTGGCGGCAGAAAACTTCTCCGCGCTCCTGGTGGAGGAGCGCGAGGACCGGGTGGTGGTGCTGCTCAACCGTCCCCAGGTGAAGAACGCGATCGACCAGCAGATGGTGGACGAACTCCACACTGTCTGCGCGGCCCTGGAACAGAACCCCAAGGTACTGATCATCGCCGGCGTGGACGGGGTCTTCGCTTCCGGCGCCGATATTGCCCAGCTGCGCGAACGCCGCCGCGACGATGCACTGCAGGGCATCAACTCCACCATCTTCGTCCGGATCGCCAAGCTGCCCATGCCGGTCATCGCGGCCCTGGACGGCTACTGCCTGGGCGGCGGCGCGGAACTCGCCTACGCCGCGGACTTCCGCATCGGCACCCCCAACGTGCGGATCGGCAACCCGGAAACAGGGCTCGGAATCCTTGCGGCGGCCGGTGCCAGCTGGCGGCTCAGGGAACTCGTCGGCGAGCCGCTGGCCAAGCAGATCCTGCTGGCCGGGCTGGTCCTTGGCGCCGAAGAAGCCAAAGCGGCCAACCTCATCACGGAAATCCACGATCCGGCAGAACTCCTGGAGGCTGCCCACAGCCTGGCCAACAGGATCGGGCGGCAGGACCCGCTGGCCGTCCGCATCACCAAATCCGTATTCCACGCCCCCGCGGAAGCGCACCCGCTGATCGACCAGCTGGCCCAGGGCATCCTCTTCGAGTCGCAGGCCAAATTCGACCGGATGCAGGCGTTCCTGGACCGCAATGCAGCGAAGAAGGCAGCCGCCTCCGCCAACCCCGCCGATGGAAAGTAGACCATGAGTAATTCATCAGTAGCCCCCGGCCTTCCCTCCCTCGTCGGCGTGCTGGGCGGCGGCCGCATGGGCGCGGGCATCGCCCACGCCTTCCTGATCAAGGGCGCCAACGTGTTGGTGGTGGAGCGCGACGACGTCTCCGCCGAAGCTGCCCAGGAACGGGTGGAGTCCGCAGCCTTGAAAAGCATTGAACGCGGGGCGGTGGATGCCAACTTCGAAGAACTGGTGACCCGGCTGACCGTCAGCACCGACTACGACGCGTTCAAGGACCGCCAGCTGGTGGTGGAAGCAGTGCCCGAAGACTGGGACCTGAAAGTCACCGCGCTGCGCGGCATCGAGGAACGGCTGGCGGAGGATGCCTTCATGGCGTCCAACACGTCATCGCTGTCCGTCAACGGCCTGGCCCGTGAACTGAAGCGGCCGGAGAACTTCCTGGGCCTGCACTTCTTCAACCCCGTGCCGGCATCCACCCTTATCGAGGTGGTGCTGGGGGAGCGCACGTCTCCCGAACTTGCTGCCTCGGCGAAAACCTGGGTGGAGGCACTCGGCAAGACCGCCGTCGTGGTCAATGACGCCCCCGGCTTTGCCTCCTCACGCCTGGGCGTGGCCATCGCACTGGAAGCCATGCGGATGGTGGAGGAAGGAGTGGCCTCCGCTGAGGACATCGACAATGCCATGGTCCTGGGCTACAAACACCCGACCGGCCCGCTCAAAACCACGGATATTGTGGGCCTGGACGTACGCCTGGGAATCGCCGAATACCTCCACTCCACCCTTGGCGATAGGTTTGCACCCCCGCAGATCCTCAAGGACAAAGTGGCCCGCGGAGAACTCGGACGCAAAACCGGCAAGGGCTTCTTCGACTGGCCCAGCTAGGCTGCCTGCCGTCCGGAAGCGGGCCTAGTCGAAGAAGCCCACGATGTAGCCGATGAAATACAGCAGGCACAGCACGACTACGACGCCGATGATGCCGATCCACAGGAACTGGGTGCCCTTCCCGGTGCCGCGCTCCTCGTGGCCCTGAGGGCCGGCGGTGGAGGCTTCCCCCGGCGGGGTTTCGCCCGGCGGAACCCCGCCGCCAGGCTCCAGGCCGGTGATCTTGTCGTCCTCGGGATCCGGGTTGGTTCCTGACACAATAACTCCCTCGCTCGACGTCGTGGTGCTTGCCCCAGCGTAACCCGCGCGGCCCGCGGGCCTAGGCTGGTGCAGTGACTTTCCTTGAACCCCTTACCCTGACCGGCCGCCACGTAATCCTGCAGCCGCTCGCGGAGGAACACCACGACGGCCTGCTGGCCGCAGCCAGCGACGGCGAACTCTGGAAGCTCTGGTACACGTCCGTGCCCGCGCCGGACGCCATGGCGGCGGAGATCAGGCGCCGCCTCACCCTGCAGGAGCAGGGATCCATGCTGCCCTTCACCACCCGGCTGATTGATCCGGGCACAGGTGGCCCGGGCCGCATCATCGGCATGACCACGTACATGAATATCGACGCCGCCACACCCCGCGTGGAAATCGGATCCACGTGGAATGCGGCCTCGGTGCAGGGGACAGGGACCAACCCCGACTCCAAGCTCCTGCTGCTCCGGCATGCCTTCGAGGCGCTGGGCTGCCCCGCCGTGGAGTTCCGCACGCACTGGCTGAACCACCAGTCGCGGGAAGCCATTGCCCGGTTGGGCGCCAAGCAGGACGGTGTGCTCCGCAGCCATTCACGGACCAGCGATGGAACCCTCCGGGACACGGTGGTGTTCTCCATCCTGGAGCACGAATGGCCTGCCGTCCGCGCCGGGCTGGAATACCGGCTGGGCCGCCGCGCCCAGGATGCGGAACGCACCCCGGGCGCTGACCGTGCTCAGGGAGCGGAGTAGACGCCCGAACTGCTCAGCGCAGCGAAGTAGGCCTGGTAGCCCGCGGCGTTGGGATGGAAGTTGTCCGGACTTGCGGGGTTGGCAAGGTCCAGGTTGATCCAGGGATCTGCGGAGTTGACGCCGTGCCCGGCAAACGCGGCCCTGACATCGACGTATTGCGCCCCGGTGGCAGCGGCGGCCGCTGCGATGGAGGCGTCCAGGCCGTCCGCCAGAAGGGTGGCCTGGTTGATGAACAGGGACAGTGGATCCGCGGGGTTCGGGGCCACCGGATCGTAGAGGTACGGGTATCCCGTGACAACGATCCGGGCATTGGGGGCTGCGGCCTTGACACTCTGGATCATCGAGATGACATCGCGGGTGAGCTGCCCGCTCCCGATCATTGCCGCGGCGGCGGACGTAGCCGCGTCGCAGGCAGGGGCGGCCGCGGGATCAGAAAGCGCAGCACCGCAGGAGGTAATGATCTGGCCGAAGCCCAGGTTGTTGCCTCCCGCCGTAATGGTCACCAGTTCCGTGCTCTTGTTCAGCTGGCGAAGCTGGGTGTTCACCACATCCCAGGTGGTCTTCCCGCTGCACGCAGCATTGACCACCAGCTGGACGGTTTTATCCACGTCTGCCAGCTCGGAATAGGCGTTGTCGCTGCGATAGCAGCTGTCCAGGTAGGGACCGGCCCCTTGTCCGGCGGCATAGGAATCCCCCAGGGCAATGTATTTCTCTTTGTCCACAGCCTGGGCCGGGGCCGCTGCCATGCCGGCGGTGATTGCCAGGGCTGCGAGGGCGGCTGCGAAAGCCGGACGGCGCCGCTGTAATGCTGGACTTGCCATGAATTTCCCCTTTGAACAGTTACCTCTTTGAACAATGACCTCATTGGACACCGCGAGCAGGTACGTAGGTGCCACAGTATTGCCACCCTGCGCGGCGGTCAGCAGGCCTTTGTGCCCTGGTGAAATGTCCGTTGCTGTGCAGTGCGCCGTTCAGGGGCGTGTGGTTAGCTGTGCGGATGAGCAAGAAGGGCACGTCCGTGGACTGGGATGGAGCTGTAAACGCATGGCGCATTTCGGGCGGCATTTACCGGATGGGACGCCGCGAATGGCTCACCGCAGCGGGGTGGAAAGAGGCGTTCGACGACGGCGTCCGCACCGTCGTCGATCTCCGCAACGCAGTTGAGGCGCGGCGCCGGAGCAATGACCCCGAGGTGCCGGCCGCGGCCTGGGCGGGCATCGACGTGGTGCAGGCACCCACGGAGGAACCGGAGGATCCGCGGTTTACCGCCGTCACCGGTCCCTACCTGAACGACCCCGCGCACTACGCCGAGAATGCGCGCCTTTTCCCGGAAAAACTGGTGGGCGTCTTCCGGGCCATTGCCCTCGCCGCGCCCAAAGGGGATGTGGTGCTGCACTGCGCCGCCGGCCGTGACCGGAGCGGTTTGATCGCGGCCATGGTCCAGGACCTGGCTGGTGACTCGGACGAGGCTATTGCCGAGGGCTACCGGCGGGCGGCCCGCGGGATCAACGAGCGCTACCGCACCCATGGTCCGCCGCACGGCCGGGAGCGGTACCTGACCGGGCCGGAGCTTGAGCCCCTGCTGGAACGGCGCGGGCTCGCGGTGGTGTCATTTGTCCGTGACCTCGGAACCCGTGGCTATCTCCTGGCGCACGGGTTGCGGGAAGCGGAGCTGGATTCCGTTTCCGCCTTGGCATGCCGAAAGATACCCTTGTGACCTAAGTTACTGATGTGGCTGTTGATATTTGATGTCGGCGGCCGCGGTCGCAGGGCGCCTGCACGCAGGCGCGGATGAGTGGAACGGCGAACCCCCATGAAGAGAATCTCCGCGACAGGAGCCATAGCCGCCGTAGTGCTGTCGTCCGGGTTGGCTGCCGGCCCCGCAGTGGCTGTTCCGGCGCCGGCCACAACTAGCAGCCCCATGGTGGCTCCTGCGCCCCAGGGCTCCGGCGCCGCCGGCACGGCTACGGGCAACGAGGCGGTTTCCGGCGCCCCGACTGCTCCTGTCAACGCGGGTGGACCCTCCGAGGCAGGCCTTGCTGAAGCGCTTCGCCGGGATCTTGGCATCAGCGTGGCCGAATTCAATGCTGCCGGTGAACTCGGCCGGCGGGCCGCCGGCGCCGCGCCCACCCTTCGGGCTTTGCCTGGCTTCGTTGGCATCAGCCTGAAAGCCGGCAACATCAGGGTGGAAGGCGACGGTCCGGAGCTTCAGGCCGCGGTGGATGAACTGAACCGCTCCGGCCCGGCCGCCTTTGTACTGGTTCCCCCGACGGTCACCCTCCCGGCCACGCCGGCTGTCCCCACCGCCTCCCCGGCGGTCAAGGACACACCTCCGCCGGCGAACGGGCTGGTCGCAGCCGACCTCGACCAGCTGTACAAGGCCTACGTCCGCGACGTTGGCACCCAGGGCCTCCAGGCGGTTGCCTACACCGACGGTCATTTCGTCATCCGGGCCGGGTCCGTCAACATCGCAGAGTCCGGGACCCCGGGCAACCAGCCGGACCCGGTTCCTTCCGCCGGCCAGCCGTTCGGAACCGGCAAAATGACGCCGGCACAGTTCGTTGCGCGGTACGCCAACGTGAAACTGGAGAAGGGTGCTTCCCTCAAGACCGAGGGGGACCTCCTCGGCGGCCAGGGATACTACGTGGACAGCGCCGCCATCTGTTCAGCCGGTTTCAGCGCGTTCAGTCCGGCCGGGCTGCCGCTCGTCCTGACCGCCGGACACTGTGCCAGGGATGGATTGGCGCGGCAGGCGTCAGTGGAACCTCCCGGGTGGGCGCCCGCGAGCGGGCCCGGCGCCCTGACGCCTCAGCCGTTGCCTCCGCTGTCACCCCTGGGCAGCTTCGGGTTCAGCCAGTTCGGCGGCCCCGGGAACTCGGCAGCGGCAGACGGATCCGTGGCTGGGACCGACATCGCCGTCATCCAGGACATCGCGCCTTCCGTGAACCCTGAGCCTTCCACCACTACCTGGGGCAACTCCAGGACGCCCGATCCTGTCAGGATCGTGGGAACCATAGCGCCCTTCCAGGGCCAGGACGTCTGCAGGTCCGGACGGACGTCCGGCTGGAAGTGCGGCACGGTGGATGCGGTGGGCATCTGGATGATGCCGGGCCAAAAGAGTGTTCCGCCCAACTACGATAACGACCTCCGGCCGGTCCGTGCCTTCGATTCATCGACGGTCACGTCGGCGGGCGGCGACTCCGGCGGCCCGTGGATCAGCGGCAACTTTGCCGTTGGTACGCACACCGGTGCCGAAAGCCAGAACGGCGTCCAGACGCGGGCCATTGCAGCCACCCTGGAGGATGCCCTTGCCGTGCTGCCCGGCTACCAGCTGGAAGTATTCCTCAACAAGCCTGCCGTCACGGCCCCCGCACCCGGGAAGGCCTACCAGCCGGGCCAGGTGATCAGCGGCCAGGTTCCCGCTGCTCCGGCATCTGCGGTCGCCGCCGGATCCACGGTCCGGGTCACGTTCCAGGCTAAGGAACCGTTCGAGGTGCCCGTGCATAATGACGGGACATGGAGTTTCACGGCGCCGCAGGGTACGGACACGCTGCGCTTCACGGCAGAAACCGTGAACGGGTACAGCCGGTCGGGTGCCAACAGCTTTGAGTTTGCGTCCGCTGCAGCGGCACCGGCCGCCCCGCCGGCAAGCCCGGCACCGACTGAGCCACCGGCAAGCCCCGCACCAGGCAACATTGCCCCGGCCACACCCGCCCCGGCCGCGACCGACCCGATCACCCCGGCCGCGACCGACCCGGCCCCCGCAGACCCGTCGCCTGCCCCGCCGTCGGCGAGTCCCGTCGTCGTACTTCCGCCGGCAACCAGCCCCGCTCCCAGCGCTCCTGCGGGCCTTGCCAACACGGGCGGAAACGGTGATCGCGCCGGCGGCGGCCTGGCCTACACGGGATCAGCCGGGCTCATCCCCGCAGCGGCTGCTGCCGAGGGCGTCCTCGCCGTCGGGATTCTGCTGACGGTGCTTGTTCGCCGGCGGAACCGGCGGCCTTCGCGGTAGCCGCTACGGGCCGGCCTACAAGGACCGGCCCGTAGCGATGCCGAGGAAATGGCGCTTCGCGCCTCCCGGTTGCGGTAGCCTCAGTGGCGCCCGCCGCACCTCTCTTTGCCGTCAACCACCTGGACAGCCACGTCCAGCGTGCCGTCCGCCAGGCTTCCCCAGGCGTAGACGATGGTGTTCTTCCCGGCTTCGACGGTGATGTCAGCAGGGCCGATCACGGGGTCGGTGGTCCCTGCCGCTGCCACCGAGGCTGAAACCGTGCCGGCCTTCAGCTTCAGGGTTGCCTCGTCCGGGTTGCTGAGGCCTTCAATTACGGCGGTTCCGCCGGCCAGTACGTCCACCGCGGGCGCTGCGGCGACGTGCCGGACCGTCAGCTTGCCCTTCGTGTCATTGCCGGGGGCCTTGGTGTCGTTGGTGAAGAGGGTCGCCGTGGGGGCTCCGCCGGCGTCAAGGTGCGCCACTGCCGTGTAATTGCGGCCCTCGTCGAGCTGCACATCCACCGGGCCGATCACCGGATTGTCGGCGCTGGTGGCGTCCGAAGCGGTGATGGCGATCTGGTAATCGCCGGCGGCCAGTTCCAGCGGTCCGGCCAGGGTGCCGGGCGTGAAGTCATCAAGGGTGAGCTCGCCGTTCACCCAGACATCCACAGTCAGGCCGGGTACCCCGTGCAGGACGGACAGCAGGGCGGGGTCGTCATCGTGGTGCCAGTTGCCGGCCTGGGCGGGAGCGGCGAAGGCCAGTGAAGCAGCTAGGGAAAGTGCTCCGGCGGCGTAGGTTATTTTGCGCATGTCGAACTCCTTGGGGGATGCCCGGTATCCGGGCTGGTGATGCTGACACGCTTAATACCTCTGGAAGGCCGCCCATGGATGCACAGCCGGGGATTTTTTTCAGTTTTTTCGCTTCATCAGCAGGTTGGTGATGCGCAGCGTGCACAGCCGCTGGCCGGCCTCGTTGGTGATGAGCACCTCGTGCGTGGTCAGCGTCCCGCCCAGGTGGATGGGCGTGGCGGTAATGGTCACCTGGCCCTCGCGTGCGGAACGGTGGTGCGTGGCGGAAACGTCAACGCCCACCGCCGTCTTGCCCATGGTGCTCGCGTGGATGACGGCCGCCCAGGACCCCACCGCCTCGCCCACGGCCAGCGAGGCGCCGCCGTGCAGCAGCCCAAACGACTGCCGGTTGCCCTCCACGGGCATGGTGGCCACCACGCGCTCCACCGACTCCTCCAGGATTTTTACGCCCATCTTCTCGTCCAGCTCCCCGAGGGTGATTTTCCAGAGCTCATGCTGGTTATCGGAAGCATCCTGGGGCGACGGGGCGTTCATGCGTTCTCCTTTGGGTGGCCAATTCGGTCCTGGCCTTCTAGTGTGCAGCACGGCACTTCATGTATGGTGAATATATTACCGAACGGACGGTCAGTAATGGCCGCCCTGTTTGCCTGCCCCCTTGTTGGAAGGACCGTCAACGATGACCACCACAGCCACAGCTCCCCAGGCCACGGTCGACACCGTGGAGACAGTGCCCAGCTTCGTCATGGACGCATGGTGGACGCCCGACGCCGGCTCCTCGGCTTCCGCGGTCCCCGTCCGGGATGCGAGCACGGGGGAGGTCCTGGCCAAGGTGAGCACGGAAGGCCTGGACCTCGCCGCCGTCGTGGAGTACGGCCGCACCACCGGCCAGACTGAACTCGGCAAGCTGACCTTCCACCAGCGCGCCCTCAAGCTCAAGGAGCTGGCGCAGTACCTCAACGCCCGCCGTGAGCACTTCTACAACTTCTCATTCCAGACCGGCGCCACCAAGATCGACTCCATGGTGGACATCGACGGCGGCATCGGCGTCCTCTTCACCTTCGGCTCCAAGGGCCGGCGCGAGCTGCCCAACTCCCAGGTGGTGGTGGACGGCCCCATGGAGGTGCTGTCCAAGGACGGTTCCTTCGCCGGCGAACACATTTACACCCGCATCCCCGGCGTCGCGGTTCAGATCAACGCCTTCAACTTTCCGGTCTGGGGCATGCTGGAGAAGTTTGCCCCCGCCTTCCTGGCAGGCGTCCCCACCATCGTCAAGCCGGCCACCCCCACTGGCTATGTTGCCGCCGCCGTGGTCAAGGCCATCGTTGAGTCCAACATCCTGCCCAAGGGGTCGCTGCAGCTCATCTCCGGTTCCGTCCGCGGGCTCCTGGATGTACTGGATTACCGCGACCTGGTGGCGTTCACCGGGTCCGCCTCCACGGCCAAGTCCCTCAAGTCCCACCCGAACGTGGTGGAGGGCGGCGTCCGGTTCACGTCCGAGACCGACTCCCTGAACGCCGCCATCCTGGGCCCTGACGCCGTGGAGGGGACCCCGGAATTCGACGCCTTCGTCAAGTCCGTGGTCACCGAGATGACCGTCAAGGCAGGACAGAAATGCACCGCCATCCGCCGGGCCATCGTGCCGCAGCAGCTGGTGTCCGCCGTCTCAGCAGCCATCGGCAAGCGCATCGCCGAGCGCGTGGTCCTGGGTGACCCCCGCGGCGAAGGCGTCACCATGGGCGCCCTTGCGTCGGTGGAACAGCTGGAGGACGTCCGCGCTGCCGTGCAGTCAATGCTCGACGCCGGCGGTGAGCTGGCGTACGGAACGCTCGATTCGCCGTCGGTCACCTCCGCCGACGGAACCACCGGGGTAGTGGACGGTGGGGCCTTCATGGCTCCCGTGGTCCTGAACTGGGACAACCCCGAAGCTGAAGCCATCCACTCGCTGGAGGCATTCGGGCCGGTGTCCTCCGTCATCGGCTACAAGGACCTGGCGGACGCCGTCCGCCTCGCCGCCCGCGGTGGCGGATCGCTGGTGGCCTCCGTCTGCACCAACGATCCGGACGTTGCCCGTGAACTGGTCACCGGCATCGCCGCGCACCACGGCCGCGTGCTGATGCTGAACCGCGAGGACGCCCGGTCCTCCACCGGCCACGGCTCACCCGTTCCCCACCTGGTCCACGGCGGCCCCGGACGCGCGGGCGGCGGCGAGGAACTGGGCGGCATCCGGTCCGTGCTGCACCACATGCAGCGGACCGCCATCCAGGGCTCCCCGAACATGCTCACCGCGGTCACCGGTGTGTGGCACACCGGGGCCGACCGCAACTTCACCGTGGAGACCGAGGGCGCGCATCCGTTCCGGAAGCACCTGTCCACCCTGCGGATCGGCGACGCCGTCCGTTCCGACCTGCGGCAGGTCACCCTGGAGGACATCAGCGCGTTCGCCAACTCCACCGGGGACACGTTCTACGCCCACACCAACCAGGAAGCAGCGGAAGCCAATCCGTTCTTCCCGGGCATCGTGGCGCACGGCTACCTGCTGCTGAGCTGGGCCGCCGGGTTGTTCGTGGAGCCTGCACCGGGCCCTGTCCTGGCCAACTACGGCCTGGAGAACCTTCGCTTCATCAACCCGGTTGCCGCCGGCGATTCCATCCGGGTGACCCTCACCGCCAAGAAGATCACCCCGCGCGAAACCGACGAATACGGCGAGGTGGCCTGGGACGCCGTCCTCACCAACCAGAACGACGAGATCGTGGCCACCTACGACGTCCTCACCCTGGTCGAGAAGTAAACCCCTAACGCCCCATCACTTCCTGCCGGTTTTTCCCAAACGCCCCATCACTTCCCTGAGGAAAGTGATGGGGCATTTGGGTTTGGTGGGCGGGAAGTGATGGGGCGTTTGGGTTTGGTGGGCGGGAAGTGATGGGGCGTTTGAGGGCGGTTCTTTTTGGGCCTGCCGGGCGTAAGATTCTGCCCGTAGGAGGTGGCCCAATGACCCTGAGAATGAACACAGCCACAACCATCCTGCCGGTTGATGACCCAGCCCGCGCCCGCAGTTTCTACACGGAAAAGCTGGGACTCCCGCACCGTGGCAAAACGGAGGACGGAAGCGAACTGCTCGGCGCCGACGGCGGTCCGCTGCTGCAGCTGATGCCGGTCTCGGATGGCAGGCACTCGTACCATACCGCGCTGAGCTTTGAGGTCGCCGATATCGAGGAAACCGTCCGTGACATGGAGGCACGGGGCGTCATTTTCCAGGACTACGACCTGCCCAACCTCAAGACGGAGAACCATATCTGCACTACCGGCTCGGAAAAGTGCGCGTGGTTCATGGACACCGAGCACAACATTCTGTGCGTCCACGAGAACCTGAGCGGGAAGCTGGAGTACCAGGTCTAGGCCTGTCGGCAAACGCGGCTCCGCCGTTAAACACAGCAGCAGGGGTGCCCGGGTCGGATCGGGGCACCCCTGCTGCTTGTCTCTGTCCGGAGGTCAGCTTTCGGCGCCGCCGTGCAGGCCGTCGTCGCTGCTGTCATCCTCGCGTCCGGTGCCGCGGCCGTCTTCGCTGCGGTCGGAGAGGTCCATGTTGCCGCGGGCCTCGTCCATGGTGGGGCCGCCTGCCGGAACGCTGTAGGTGTCGGGGCGGATGCCGTGCGACTGTTCCTCGATCAGGGCCTGCTCCTCGCTGAAGCGGATCGCGTTGGCCTCGTCGCCGGCGTCGCCGGGAATGTCCTCACGGAGCTTGGACGGGTCTGGGACGATGTATCCTGGGTCCGGTTCTTCCTTGGGGTGGCTCATGTTTCTTCCTTCCTATCGGGTGGTTGTAGTGGCAGGCCGGTCGGTGAGGTCAACCTTGATATCCAGGTTTTGGTCGCCCCGCTTGACCTTGAAGCCTACGGTGTCGCCGGGGTTACGCTTGCGCAGTTCCGCCAGGAGCTTTTCGGGCGTGGTGAGCTCAACGCCCTCCATGGACTGCAGGACGTCCCCGGGGCGGATTCCTGCCTTGCCTGCCGGGCCGTCCGTGTCCGCGGCGAGGACCACCACTCCGGATCCTCCCTGGATGCCCAGCTGGGCGGCGATCTGGGCCGTCAGTTCGCCCGGGGTGAGGCCCAGGTAGGCGTGCTTGGCGGTGCCGTTGGCCAGCAGTTCCTCCGCCACGTCTACTGCGGTGGCGGCCGGGATGGCGAAGCCAAGGGAGACCGCCCCGGCTGACGGCGGGATGTACGCCTCGCTGATGCCGATCACCTCGCCGCGCATGTTGATCACGGCACCGCCGGAGTTGCCGGGGCTGATGGGTGCGTCCGTCTGGATGAGGTCCACCAGGGAGAGGCTGTTGGATGCGGAGCCTGGAATGGAACGGTGCAGCCCGGAAATGATGCCTGCGGTGGCCGTGTTCTCGAATCCGAGCGGGGAACCCAGGACCAGTGCGCCTTCGCCTACCTTGGGCAGGGTGCTTTGGTACGTGGGTTTCGGCAGGCCGGTGCGCTTGGCCTGCACCAGGGCCAGATCCGTCACGGCGTCGCTTGCTTTGACTGTCCCTTCCACGCGCTGCCCGTCGGCAAATCCGACCTCCACGGTGGTTGCGCCCCGGACCACGTGCTCGTTGGTGAGGATCAGTCCGTCGGCGGAGTAGACCACGCCGCTGCCCAGGCCGCCCTGGGTGAAGATGGTGACCACTGATGGGGAGAGGTTTTCCACGAGCTGGGGCAGGTTGCCGGCTGCGGTTCCGGAGTCCGGGCCTGCGCCGGCGGTTGGCGCTGCCGAAGCGGAAGTCCCGGAGGCCGGGGCCGACGGCGATGGCTGGCCTGGGGAGGAGGTGCCAGGGGTTGGGGGAGCAGGCGAGCCGGTGCAGCCGCTAAGTGCCAGGGCTGCGGTCAGGAGTCCGCCCGCGAGTACTGTCGGGGGCCGGCATGAACGCCGTGGATCATTGGCCTGGCTCATTCAGGACCTCCCTGCGGACGATGGCTTTCTACCACCGTAGCCGGGGAGCCCGCCAAATACCAAGCACGCTTATTAGTTGCCCGCGGGCCCGTGGATGCGCGGCCTACACGTCCGCATGGAGGCCGTCGAACGCCATGGTGATGACGTCGTCGGCCAGTCGCTGCGGGGAGAGGGAGCCGCCCGGTTTGTACCACTCCACGATCGAGTTGATCATGCCGAACAGGAGACGGGTGACGGTCCGGGGATCGATGTCCTGGCGGAGCGAGCCCTCATCGCGCGCGGCGGAAATCAGTACGGCCACTTTGTGGTCGAAGGTCCGGCGGCGTTCCAGGGCGTCCCGTTCAATTTCCGTGTTGCCCCGCAGTCGCAGCAGCAGGGTGACGAATGGCAGGCGGTCCACCAGCACGGCCACCGTCTGCCGGAGCACGAACTCCAGTCGGGCGTCGGCAGCCCCTGAAGTGGCCTCCGGCTGCTCGAGGATGGCCTCAAGGCCGCCCAGGGCGTGGTCAAGGGCAAGCTTGAGGAGGTCGCCCTTGGACGGCACGTGGTGGTAGATGGCGGACTTGGAGATGCCCAGGTTGTCCGCCAGGATCCCCATCGAGGTGGCGTCGTAGCCATGGCGGTTGAAGACGTCGACGGCGATGCGCAGCACGGACTGCTGGTCGTAGCCGGGGCGGCCGCGCTTTGCTGTTCCGTTGGCTGAGCCGGGGCTGGAAGTTTCGGTGGTGCTGGGCATAGTGGCTAGTTTCTCACGAACGGTCGGTCGGTCCGGGAGCCGGCGCCGGCCGGGCCGCAGCCCGGCCGGCATCGGCTGTGCCCGGCGGCATCTTCCGTTATGCCTTCGGCCGCATGTCGTAGATGCGGCGCAGTTTGCCGTTGGACCGCTCCAGCGAGCCCGGCTCCACCACGTTCACGGTGCACGAAGAACCCACGTGGATCTTGATCTGCTCCTTCAGGGTGCGTGCCGCCGTCGTGCTCTGCTCAACGGTGACCGCGTCGCGCCGTTCGATCCGGACCGTCAGCTGGTCCATCCGCTGCCCTTCCGGGCGGGTCAGTTCGAGTTGGAAGTGCGGGCTCAGCTCGGGGATGCGGAGGGCGATTTCCTCGATCTGGGACGGGAACAGGTTCACGCCGCGCAGGATGATCATGTCGTCGCTGCGGCCGGTGATGCGGCCCATCCGGCGGTGCGCCGGACGGGCGCTGCCGGGCAGCAGGCGGGTGAGGTCCTTGGTGCGGTAGCGGATGATCGGCAGCGCTTCCTTGGTGAGCGAGGTGAAGACCAGCTCGCCGTGCTCGCCGTCGCGCAGGACGTTCTCCTTGCCCGCCACGGGGTTGAAGGCGTCGATGATTTCGGGGCGGAAGTGGTCCTCCCAGATGTGGCTGCCGTCCTGGGTTTCCACGGACTCGCCGGCGACACCCGGGCCCATGACCTCGGACAGGCCGTAGATGTCGCACGCCTTGATGTTCATCATGACCTCGAGCTCGTGCCGCATCTCCTGGGTCCACGGCTCGGCGCCGAGCACGGCGAACTTCAGGGAGGTGGAGGCGGGGTCGATGCCCATGTGCGCCATGGCGTCGGCGATGGTGAGCAGGTAGGTGGGTGTGGCCAGGATGGCGTCCGGCTTGAAGTCCTGGATCAGCTGGATCTGGCGTTCGGTCTGGCCGCCAGACATGGGGATCACGGTGCAGCCCAGGGCTTCCGCGCCGGCGTGGGCGCCCAGGCCGCCGGTGAACAGGCCATAGCCGTAGGCGTTGTGGACCTTCATGCCGGGGCGGATGCCGGAGGCGCGGAAGCTGCGGGCCACCAGCTTGGCCCAGTCGGCCAGGTCCTGCTTGGTGTAGCCGACGACGGTGGGCCGGCCGGTGGTGCCGGAGCTGGCGTGGATCCGGGCCACTTCATTCTGCGGCACCGCGAACATGCCGAACGGGTATTCCTCCCGCAGGTCGTCCTTGGTGGTGAAGGGGAAGTTGCCCAGGTCCTCGAGTTCACGCAGGTCGTTGGGGTGGATGCCGGCCTCGTCGAACTTGCGCTTGTACAGCGGGACCCGCTCGTAGGCGTAGGCCACGGTGTGTTGCAGCCGGCTGAGCTGGAGGGCTTCGAGCTCGTCGCGGGAGATGGTTTCCTCGCGGTCCAGGCCAGGGTCGATTCCGGCAGCGGTGTCCTGGGTGGAAACGGCAGCGGCGGGGGTTTCGGGGGCATGCAGGGTCATGATTTTCCTACTTCTTGGGGATGGTGCGGCTGCGTCCGCGGAACTCGGCGATGAGCTCGCCCGGGGTGCTGGAACTGGGCTGGCCTTCGGCGGCCGGCGCAGCGGCGTCGGCGGCGAAGATCTGGATGTCGTACAGGCCGCTGCGGCCGGCGCTGGAGCGGCGGTCGGCCACTGCGGTGAGCACCTGGCCCCGGAAGGCGGGCTTGAGGAAGTTGATGTCGACGCCGGAAGCGACGGTGATGGTGCCTTCCTCGCCGGGTGCAGGGTGGATGGGGTTGCACGCGAGAGCGAAGGCGGTGTCGCCGAAGGCGAAGATCATTCCGCCGTGGGCCATGCCGAAGCCGTTGAGCATTTCCTGCCGGAGCGTCATCCGGATGGTGGCGTGGCCGTCGCTGAGGGCGAGGACCTCAATCCCCATCCATTCGGAGGCGTAGTCGTTTTCCAGGATGGGGTGGGTGGCCCCGGAAAGTGTCGTTTCAGCCATGCGTCATTGCCTCCAGCTTTATTTACCGAATGTTCATTAGGTAATCCCATGAGGGGGTCCGGTGTCAAGGGGAGGCGGGATAAGGCGCGACGCCGGGACACACTTTGCGCGGCCGGGGCGCCCCTTCATCGATTGCTCCGTAACTGCCTTTTTCAGCGCTCAAAACGGCAGTTACGGAGCAGTCGACGCCGGGTCAGGCGCCCCGCGCAGAGCCGCGAGGTGCAAGGATGGGGGTACCGGCACCAGCAAGAACAGCAAAGGGCGGACCATGGCCAAAGGCATCTATGTCAGCGCAACCACCCCCGGCTCGGGCAAGTCCCTTGTGGCCCTTGGCCTGGCGGACACCCTGCACCGGCACGCGGACAGGATCGGCTTCTTCAAACCGGTGGTCCACGGGCCCTCGGCTGCCGATGACCCCATGGTGGCCCTGATGAAGGCCCGGTTCGCCCTGGATGACGAGCGATGCCGCGGCGGCCTGACCTACGACGAGGTCCGCACTCTCCTCGCGGAAGGAAACCGGGCGGAAATTGATGCCCGGTGCGTGGAGATTTTCGCCGACATCGCGCGCCACTGCGACGTGGTGATCGTGGAGGGCACTGACCTGGTGGGCCAGGACTCCGCCGTCGAGTTCGACCTCAACGCCCGACTGGCGAACAACTTGGCCACGCCCGTTGTGGCCGTGGTGGGCGCCAAGGGGCGGACCGTCCCTGAGACCGCTGCCGCCGTTGAAGTTGCCCGCAAGGAACTGGCCGCCGAACGGTGTGCGCTGCTGGCCATCATGGTGAACAGGGCCAGCGCCAGCGACCTGGACGCCATCGCGGCTGCCCTGAAACCCGGCGCTTCCGGCCGCCCGGTGTACATCCTGCCGGAGCTGGAGGAGATCGCCCGCCCCACCACCGGGGAAGTGGCTGCGGCGCTGGGCGTCCGCCAGATCGCGGGAACGCCGGACATGGAGCGGGACGTCAAGGACATCAAGGTTGCCGCGATGAACGTGGGCAACTTCCTGAACGTGCTGGACGAGGGCGCCCTGGTGATCGTGCCGGGGGACCGGGCGGACGTGATGGTGGCGTGCCTGGCCTCGTCCTTCTCGCGCGAATTTCCGGTGGCGTCGGCGCTTATCCTCACCGGTGGCCTGGCCCCGGACGCCAACATCTACCCGCTCCTGGCGCAGGCGCCGTTCCCTGTCTTTGCCGCGGACGAGGACACCTACCAGACGGCCCGCCGGGTGTCAGAGGTGCGCAGCGAAATCTGGTCGGGGCACCGGCGCAAGGTGGCCTCCGCGCTGGGCCTCTGGTCCCGCCGGGTGGACGAGGCCGAACTGGTGGAGCGGCTGCATTTGCCGCGGGCGGAACGGATGACGCCGCTGCGGTTCCTGCACGACCTGATCGAGCGGGCCCGGGCCCAGCGCCGCCACGTGGTGCTCCCGGAGGGGACGGACGTAAGGATCCTGCGGGCCGCCGAGATCCTGCACCGCCGCGACGTCTGCGACCTGACGCTCCTGGGCCCGGAGTCCGACGTCCGGGAGCTGGCAGCCGCCAACGGCATCGACCTGTCCGGCATCACTGTCATCGACCCCGCCACCTCCGACCTGCGGCTGAAGTTCGCCGAGAAGTACGCGGAGCTGAGGGCGCACAAGGGCGTGGACCTGCCCAAGGCGCTGGAGATCATGCAGGACGTCAGCTACTTCGGCACCATGATGGTCCAGCTGGGTGTGGTGGACGGGATGGTGTCCGGCGCCGCCCACACCACCGCGCACACCATCCGGCCGGCCCTGGAGTTCGTGAAGACGCGCGAGGGCGTGAAGATCGTGTCCTCGGTGTTCCTGATGCTGATGCCGGACCGGGTGCTGGTTTACGGCGACTGCGCCGTCAATCCGGACCCGAACGTGGAGCAGCTGGCCGACATTGCCCTGGCCTCGGCCGAGACGGCCGCCCAATTTGGGGTGGAACCGCGGGTGGCCATGCTGTCCTACTCCACCGGCGGCTCCGGCGCGGGCGAGGCCGTGGACGAGGTGCGGCAGGCCACCGAACTGGTGCGCGAGCGCCGCCCGGACCTCGCCGTGGAAGGCCCCATCCAGTACGACGCCGCCGTGGACGCCTCCATCGCCGCGTCCAAGATGCCGGGTTCCTCCGTGGCCGGCCAGGCCACGGTGTTCATCTTCCCGGACCTGAACACCGGCAACAACACGTACAAGGCCGTGCAGCAGAGCTCCGGGGCCGTGGCGGTGGGGCCGGTCCTGCAGGGGCTGCGGAAACCGGTCAACGACCTCTCCCGCGGCTGCACGGTTGAGGACATCGTGAACACGGTGGCCATCACGGCCATCCAGGCCCAGTCCCCAGCGCAAACACAGGCCCCAGCGCAGGCTCCAGCGCAAATACAGTCCCCAGCGCAGGCGGAAGCCACGGCGGAGGCACCGGCCTCATAGGAGACCAGGCAAATAGGACGACGCCGGCACCTTGGCGGGTGCCGGCGTCGTCCATTTAGTGGGCTGGGAAGTGGATCCCTAGGCGGCTGCCTTGACCTTCAGCGGCTCGATCCTGCCGATAACGAACAGGTAGTTGGCCGCGCCGATAAGGGAGATTGCGCCAATCACAGCCAGCGGTGCCACGAAGGATCCGGTCTGGTCCACCAGCACGCCGATCAGGATGGGCGTGAAGATGCCGGCCAGGTTCGAAGCGAAGTTCTGGAGGCCGCCGATCGAGCCGACGTGGCGCGAGCTGGGGGCGACGTCGGCCGGCAGCGACCAGATGCCGGTCGCGGCCACCGTAAGGCTGGAGTAGGCGACGGACAGCAGGGCCAAGGCCATCCAGGCTTCCGGAACCAATGCGGCGAACATGATGACCGAGCCGCCGGCCAGGCCGCCGGCGATGGCTGTCTTGCGGACCTTGCTGACCGGTGAACCTGCGCGGACGGCACGGTCGGCCAGGTATCCGCCGAGCCAGCCGAACAGGACCGCGCAGATGCCGGGGATGGCGCCGAAGAAGCCGAGCTTGAGGAGGTCGAAGCCGCGTTCCTTGACCAGGTAGCTGGGGAAGAACGTGATGAAGAAGTAGATGGCGCTGTTCAGGCAGAAGAAGCCGAACATCATGCTGAGGATGGTGCGGTACTTGAAGAGCGAACGCCAGGGCAGCTTGGCTGCGCTTTCGTCATCACTGGCCGCGCCGCGGGCGCCGCCTTCCTGGATATAGCTGATCTCTGCCGCGTTCGCGCCGGTGTGCTCCTCCGGGCTGCGGTAGTACTTCCACCAGACGGCGGCCCAGATGATTCCAAGGATGCCGATGATGATGAAGACCGCATGCCAGGAGGTGAAGGCGACAATCAGGGTAACGATGGGCAGTGCGATGACGGCCCCGACCCGTGACCCGGAGTCCCAGATGCTGGTGGCGAAGGCGCGTTCCCGGACGGGGAACCAGGTGGCCACCACCTTGGCGGCGGTGCTGGGTGCGGGGCTTTCGCCGACGCCCAGGAGGAACCGTGCGGCGAACAGGGACCAGAAGCTGGAGGCTGCCGCCGTCACCATGGTGAAGACGGACCACCACAGTGCGGCCAGGGAGAAGGAGCGGCGGGGACCCACCTTGTCCACGTACCAGCCGGCGGCGAGCTGGAAGAAGTCATAGGCCCAGAAGAAGGCAGCGAAGATCAGCCCCTGCTGGGTGGCGCTGAGCTCGAAGTCCTTGCCCATGAAGGGCAGGGCGACGCTGAGGCTGGACCGGTCAAGGTAGTTGATGCTGAGGCCGATGAAGGCAAGCCAGATGATGACCCAGCGCTTGCGGGTCATGAGGCGGGGCTGCCGGGATGGATTGGTAACGGAGGTCTTACTTCCGAGCGTAGTCATGCGGTCTCCTTCGACTTATACATGGCTTCGGGTGCGGGGCGCACGGGCGGGAGGGGGAGACGCGGAAGATCTCAGCGCCAAAATCGTATAGGAATCGGGTTAATCATATAGAAAGTGTGACCGGGATCAAGTGCCCTTCCAAAAAAGCCCTTCCATGAAGCCTGTGGCGGGGTGTGGCTTATGATTCCCCCAAGCGACTCCCGGCCGAAAAGGCCATGTCCACGCTCCGCAGCAAGTCCAAACCAATGCAAGAGGTAACCGCGTGCCCCCACGTCAACCGTCCGAAACCTCCCGCGGCAAGGCCGCCGTGCCCGACGTCTATTCGGCGATGCGTGCCTCAATCCTGGAAGGCGAGATAGCGCCCGGCACCCGGATCAACATTGACGCCGTCGCCCGCAGCCTGGGGGTGTCCCAGACTCCCGTCCGCGAGGTGCTGCAGCGGCTCGAAGGCGACAACCTGGTGGTCTACAACCCCGGCCGGGGATACAGCACCACCCCGCTGCTGGACCTGCCGGAACTGCGCTCGCTGTTTGAATTCCGGCTCCTCGTGGAACCGTGGGCGGCCCGCGCGGCCGCTGTTGACCGCCTCGCCAATCCGGCCGGCGCCCTGGAGAAGGAACTGGGCAGCTTCCGGAGCGCCATGAAGCGGAGCAAGGACCTCCGGCAGGACCTGGTGGCCCATGACACCCGTTTCCACGACACCATCCTTGCCGCCTCCGGAAACCCCGTGGTCCGGCATGCCTTTGCCCAGACCCACTGCCACCTGCACACCTTCCGGCTGTACCCGGCGGATGTGGACGGGGCCATTACGGTGGCTGAGCATACGGCGGTGAGGCAGGCTATCGAGGCGTGTGATCCGGAGGGGGCGGAGGCGGCCATGACGACGCATATCCGCAATTCCTTTGACCGCTTTGCTCAGGCCTTTGAGGTCGAGCTCGCCCCGCTGGAGGACAGCGGACCGCCGCGCACGCACATCATCACCTAGCTCTCGACGAACTGCCCCGGCCCCGGACGGCCGGGGCTGCTGCGTTGGCGGGGCAGGCCGGCGCGGTCGGGGGTTGACGTAGATCACGTGTCCTATATGATTTTATAAATTCGTATAGGAATCGAATCTTTCCCTTCTCCAGTTCCGCTCCGAAAGTTGAGATCCATGCCTTCCATCACGTCCATCAACACCCAGGACGTCCGCTTCCCCACGTCCCTTGAGCTCGACGGTTCCGACGCGGTCAACGTAGACCCTGATTACTCGGCCGCCTATGTGGTAATCCGCACCGATGCGGGCGACGAGGGCCACGGCTTCGTTTTCAGCTGCGGCCGCGGCAACGAAATCCTGACCTCAGCCATCGACGCCTACGCCCGTCTGCTGGTGGGCCGCGAGATCGACGAGCTCATCGGTGACCTGGGCGCGGCCTCCCGGCTCCTCATCCATGACTCCCAGCTCCGCTGGCTGGGCCCCGAAAAGGGCGTGACGCAGATGGCCTGCGGCGCCCTGGTCAGCGCCCTGTGGGACATCCGTGCCCGCCGGGAAAACAAGCCCCTCTGGCTCCTCCTCAGTGAGATGACACCCGAGGAACTGGTCAGCGTGGTGGACTTCACCCATATCCGCGATGCCCTCAGCCCGGAGGAGGCACTGGAGATCCTCCGTGCCGGCCAGGACGGCAAGGAACAGCGCACCGCCGAACTCAAGGCCGACGGCTTCCCCGCCTACACCACCTCTCCGGGGTGGCTGGGCTACAGCGACGAGAAACTGGTCCGGCTCAGCAAGGAGGCCGCAGCCGACGGGTTCTCCATGATCAAGCTCAAGGTGGGCGGGGACATCAATGACGACCGCCGGCGCATGGCCCTGGCCCGCGAAGCCGTAGGCGGCCTGCCCATTGCCATTGATGCCAACCAGCGGTGGGAGGTGTCCGAAGCGGTCGAGTGGGTCAATCAGCTGGCAGAATTCAACCCCTACTGGATCGAGGAACCCACCAGCACCGACGACGTCCTGGGCCACGCCGAGATCCGCAGGGGCGTTGCACCGGTCCGGGTGGCCACCGGTGAAGCAGTGCAGAGCCGCATCGTCTTCAAGCAGCTGCTCCAGGCCGGCGCCATCGACGTGCTCCAGCTCGACTCAACCCGCGTTGCCGGCGTCAACGAGAACATCGCCATCCTGCTGCTGGCCGCCAAATTCGGGGTGCCCGTCTGCCCGCACGCCGGCGGCGTTGGCCTGTGCGAGCTGGTCCAGCACTTCTCCTTCTTCGACTACGCCGTGGTGGGCCGCAGCCAGGAAAACCGCATGATCGAATTCGTGGACCACCTGCACGAGCACTTCGCGGAACCCGTCAGGATCGTCGACGGCCGCTATGCCGCACCGGAACTGCCCGGCACCGGCGCGGAGATGCTCAGCGCCTCCCGCACCCGCTGGGAATTCCCCAACGGCGCCGGATGGCAAGAAGTGGGCGACCGCGCCGCCGTCACCGGTGCAGCCCTGGCCCCTGCCGGAGCGGTCCAATGAGCGAAGGAGTGAACGCCGCCGTCGAAGCCGCAGCATCCGCCTTTGAAAAGGGCCGGACCGTGGACCCCAACACCCGCGCGGGTTGGCTCGAAGCCATCGCCGCCGGGCTGGAGCAGGATGCTTCCGGGCTGGTGGAAACGGCCGTCCGGGAAACCCACCTGGGCACCCCGCGGCTGGAGGGCGAGCTCAAGCGCACCGTTTTCCAGCTGCGGCTGTTCGCGGACGAGATCCGCCGCGGCGAGCACTTCGATGCCACCATCGACCACGACGACCCCGCGTGGGGCATGGGGCCGCGGCCGGACCTCCGGCGGTACAACGTGCCCCTCGGCGTGGTGGGGGTATTTGGTGCCTCCAATTTCCCCTTCGCGTTCAGCGTGATGGGCGGGGACAGTGCCTCGGCCCTGGCGGCGGGCTGCTCCGTGGTGCACAAGGCCCATGACGCCCACCGCGAACTTGCGGCCCGCACCGCCCAGGTGGTGACCGATGCCCTGGAAGCTGCCGGGGCGCCGTCGGGCCTGTTCTCCATGGTGACCGGCCGGCAGGCAGGGGAGGCCCTTGTTGACCACCCCCTGGTCAAAGCCATCGGGTTCACCGGCTCCACCGCCGGCGGCCGTGCCCTGCTCACCAGGATTGCGGCGCGCCCCGAGCCCATCCCATTCTTCGGGGAACTGGGCGGGATCAATGCCGTCTTCGTGGCGCCCGGCGCGTGGTCAGCCCGGTGGTCGGAGATCATCAAGGGCTATGCCGGTTCCTTCACCCTGGGCATGGGCCAGTTCTGCACCAAGCCCGGGCTGCTGTTCGTCCCCGCCGGGGACACGGAGGAGCTCCGCAACCAGCTGGGGGAGGCGCTGGCAGGATTCAGTCCCGCCCGGCTCCTCAGCGACCGCCTGCACGCCGGCTACACCGACGCCGTCACCACGCTCCGGGACAGCGGGGGAGTGGAAGTCCTGCTGGAAGGGGACTTTGCGGAGCACCCCGCGCCCACGGTCCTGCGCACCACGGCGGAGGAGGTCCGAAAGAACCCCGCGCTGCTGCGAGAGGAAATGTTCGGCCCCGCCAGCCTGGTGGTGGAGTACCAGGACCAGGCGGAGCTGCCGGAGCTGGCGGCGCTGCTCGAAGGTCAGCTGACCACCACGCTGCAGGCAGAAGAGGACGACGACGTCTCCGAACTCGCTGCCCGGCTGGCGGACCTCAGCGGGAGGGTCCTCTGGAACGGCTGGCCCACCGGTGTGACGGTCAGTTACGCCCAGCACCACGGCGGCCCCTACCCGGCCACCACCTCGAACACCACCTCCGTGGGGACGGCGGCCATCCGCCGCTTCCTCCGCCCGGTGGCGTACCAGTCGTTCCCCGCAACGCGGCTGCCCGAACCCCTGCAGGACAGCAATCCGTGGCAGGTCCCGCAAAGGGTCGACGGCGTCTGGCGGCACCCTGCGCCGGACGCCTCCCGTGACGGGGCCGGGACGGGGGTGTACCAGTGAGTCCGAAACCCGCGGCAGTCCGTTCCGTGCTACCCGAGGACGCCGACGCCGCGCTGCTCATCGGCCGGGTCTGGGATGGTGAAACGGGCGGTCCGCGCGTGGTGGCCGTCAGCGGAGGGACCGTCTTCGACCTGCACCGTCTGGCCACCACGGTCTCCGGCCTGCTCGAACTGCCGGACCCCGCCGCCGCCGTCCGCTCTGCCCTCCTGGATCCAGACCTGGCCGAACCCCGCTGGGCGACGGCCGACGTCGTCAATGCCTCCCTGGCCGGGGACGGCAGGACGGTGGATGCCGCCGAAACCAGGCTCCTGGCACCCATCGACCTCCAGGTCATCAAGGCCTGCGGCGTCACGTTCGTGGACAGCATGATCGAACGGGTCATCGAGGAACGCTGCGCGGGCGACGCCGCACGGGCTGCTGAAGTGCGTGAGCTGGTGGGCCGGGCCCTGGGCGGAAGCCTCGCCGACCTGCGGCCCGGATCGGCGGAGGCGGCCGAAGCCAAGCGGGTCCTCCTTGCCGAAGGGCTGTGGTCGCAGTACCTGGAGGTGGGGATCGGTCCGGACCCGGAGGTCTTCACCAAGGCGCCGGTCCTGTCATCAGTGGGACTGGGGGCGGAGATCGGCATCCCGTCGTTTTCGTCCTGGAACAACCCGGAGCCGGAGCTGGTGCTCATTGCCACGTCCGGCGGGCGCGTGGTGGGCGCGACGCTGGGTAACGACGTGAACCTGCGCGATGTGGAAGGCAGGAGCGCCCTGCTGCTGGGCAAGGCAAAGGACAACAACGCCTCCAGCGCCCTGGGGCCGTTCATCCGGCTGTTCGACCGGAATTTCACCCTGGACACGCTGCGCGATGAGGAGATCCTGCTCCGCGTGGACGGCCCGGAGGGGTACCTGCTGGAGGGGCGGAACAGTGTGTCCCGGATCAGCAGGCCCTTCGAGGAACTCGTGGCCGCCACCTACGGGAAGCACCACCAGTATCCGGACGGCTTCGCGCTGTTCACGGGGACCCTCTTTGCGCCCACGCAGGACCGGGACGAACCGGGCCAGGGCTTCACCCACAAGCACGGCGACACCGTCACCATCCGCAGCCGCCACCTCGGTGCCCTGGTCAACCGGGTGGGCCCGTGCGAGGAACTCCCGGCCTGGACGTTTGGCCTCCGCCAGCTTTTCGACTACCTGGCGACGCAGGGCCAGGAGCTAGGGCAGGGGCAGGGCGCCCGTCTGGCCCGTTAGTGGCAAAGGACGACGCCGGCACCCTGGTGGGTGCCGGCGTCGTCCTTTTGCGTGTGGTGCTGTCAGCTGTTGTCCGGCTTGGCCACGCTGTCCGGGTCTTCCTGCTTGGCCGGCTCGTCGGAGAGGCCCTGCGGCGTGAGGTCCAGTCCTTCCCGGTCTTCGGGAGCCTCCGGTGCTTCCCCGGTTTCGGCGGCCTTGAGGTTGCCCGTGTCGTCCAGTGCCGGGTTGGCGCCCTCCACCCCGGTGGGATCGCTCTTGCTTCCGGAATCGGGTTGCGCGTCGAGCGGGGCGGTGCTGCTGGATCCCGTGTTGGTGGGGTCGTTCTCGTCGATCGAATTGGGCTCGTTCGTCATGGAATTGTCCTCTCGGCGTGGTCCAGCCTTGTTTGCCGACTCTATGCACAGGCTGCGCCACTCCGCAAGGAACCCCGCGGTCACGAAAACGGTGCGCCCCGTTCGCTGAGCGCACCCTTCTCGATTTTCCGTTCGCAGCCGTTTCCGATCGACTGCATCTATAGTAAGCATGCTGATGATATTTTTGGCAAGCCTTCCGAAACCCTGCGCTTCCCTGATCTTCCCGTCCGAAATGGTGAAGACGAGGATTTCACGCTCGTCCAGGGACGTTCGGCGAAGTAGCGCTAGCATCGCAGTCATGCCTGGTACAGCCATCTCCACAGCGTTCATCCCCGTCCGGAACCCCGAATCAGCGGCCGGTTGGTACAGCCGCACGCTGGGCCTCACTATCGCAGAGGCCAACACCTTTTCCGCCGTGCTGAACGGGGAAGGAAAGGCATCGGTGACCCTGATGGGCCCGGACAGCGGCATCAAGGCCGAGCCCGGCCTGGCGTGGGCAACCTGCAACTTCCTGGTCGATGACCTGGAGGGAACGCGCGCAAGGCTTGCGGAAGACGGTGTTCCGGTGGGTCCCGTTGGGGGTTCCCCGGACGTCTGCCGCTTCTTCACCGCGGAGGACCCGGACGGCAACACGCTGCTGCTGACTGACCGTTAGCCGCGCCACATATAGTGGGGTTGAACTGCAGACGCCAGGCTGAGGAGGCCCCGCATGCTCGTGCTCGTCATCAACTCCGGTTCGTCGTCGTTGAAGTACCAGGTCCGGGACGTGGCCGCCGGGACGGTGCTCACCGAGGGACTGATCGAGAAGATCGGCATGGGCAACGGCGGCGGCGGGGACGGCGAGATTGAGGGCCCGCGGGACCATGCGGAGGCGCTGGAACAGGTGGACGCCGCCATCCACCGCGAACTGGGCGGCCTCGAGCTGGCGGCGGTGGGCCACCGCGTGGTCCACGGCGGCGAGCGGTTTGCTGAACCCGTCCTGGTGGACAACGAGATCACCCGCGCCATCGAGCGGCTCAACCCGCTGGCGCCGCTGCACAACCCGGCCAACGTGCTGGGCATCAGGGCCATCACCAAGAAATGGCCCAAGATGCCGCAGGTGGCTGTGTTCGACACCGCCTTCCACCGCACCCTGCCCGAGCACGCCTGGCGCTACGCCGTCCCGGACGAGCTCTACACCAACCACGGCATCCGCCGGTACGGCTTCCACGGCACCTCGCACGAGTACGTCGCGCGCCGGTCGGCGGTGCTGCTGGACCTTCCCATCGAGGAGTTCGACGGCGTCATCGCCCACCTGGGCAACGGCGCCTCAGTGACGGCCATCCGCGGCGGACGCTCCGTGGACACCTCCATGGGCTTCACTCCGCTCGAGGGCCTGGTGATGGGCACCCGCTCCGGCGACCTGGACCCCTCCATCCTGGTGTTCCTGGGCCGGGCCGGGTGGTCGCCGGAGGACATCGACACCATGCTGAACCGGGAATCGGGGCTGAAGGGCCTGGCCGGCAATAATGACATGCGCTCCGTGGTGGAGGCCTCCGAGTCCGGCGATGAGAAGGCCAGGATGGCACTCGCGGTGGCGTCCTACCGGCTGGCCAAGTACATCGGCGGCTACCACGTTGCCGTCGGCGGCGCCAAGGCGCTGGTATTCACCGCCGGGATCGGCGAGAACTCGCAGCAGTTCCGGGCACACGTGGCGGACCGGCTGGGCGCCTTGGGAATCGAGCTCGACGCCGGCCTGAACGCCCGCCGGTCCAAGGAACCGCGCGTCATTTCCACGCCGTCCTCCGCGATCCCCGTCCTGGTGGTTCCCACTGACGAGGAGCGCGCCATCGCGGAGGCGACTGCCGCCGTCGTAGGTTCCGGCAGCTAGCCGCCACCATGCCTGAGATCCACCTGCCCATCCGCACCGGGCGCCTTGTCCTGCGCCGGTTCGATGGCGGCGACCTGGACGCCTTCCACGCCTACCACTCGCTGCCGGAGACCGCCCGGTTCCTCCCCGGCCCCGCCAAGACGTACACCCAATCCATGGAGCGGGTGGGCCGGTACGCCAACTTTGTCTTCGAAAAGGAAGGCGACTGGGTTGCGCTCGCCATCGAGGCCGCTGATCAGCCGGGCCTGCTGGGCGAGGTGGTGCTTAAATGGCTCCCGGGCCGGGGGCAGGCCGAAGTGGGATGGACGCTGGCGCCCGCGGCCCGCGGCAGGGGCTACGGCACCGAGGCGGCCAATGCGGTGCTGCGGCTGGGCTTCGAGGAACTGGGCCTGCACCGGATCGAGGCCCGGCTCGACGAGCTCAACGGGGTGTCCGCGTCGCTGTGCGACCGGCTGGGCATGCGGCTGGAGGCGCGGCACATCGACAAATGGCACTACAAGGGACAGTGGGCCACCGAACTGGTCTACGCCATCCTTGCCGATGAGTGGCGGATCGGTTCACGCAGCTAGCCCCTACGCCCGGCCCTTGAGGATCAGGTTCCAGTAGATCTTGGGGAACAGGTCCCGGTCCACCACCCAGGACAGCTTGCTTTCGTTCCAGGTGGGTACCCGCGGGATGGTGGGCATGGGCCGGTAGCGGTCATCGAATTCGGCGAACACCACGGTGTCCCGCGACACGGTGAACGGGCACACCGAGTAGCCGTTGTACCTGGCGCGCAGCGGTTTGCCCTTGCGGGCCGCCACCAGGTTCTTCGCCAGCACCTTGGTCTGCTTGCGCAGCGCCCCGCCGGACTTGGAATTTGTGGTACCCGCGGCGTCGCCCAGGGACCATACGTTGGGGTACCGGAGATGCCGCAGCGTCTGCCGGTCCACCTCCACGAAGCCGCCCGCGTCCCCGGGAGCCGGCAGGTCCGTGGCCTTGAGCCAGTCCGGGGCCGACTGCGGCGGGACGGCGTTGAGGACGTCGTACGTCAGGTCCTCCGTGGTGTGCGCGGCGTGGTCCCGGATGGTGGCGCGGCGGCCGGCCGGGCTTACCGCCACCAGCTCACTGTTGGTCCGCAGCTCGATCCCGTACTCGGCGATCTTGCGGTCCAGTTCCCGGTCCACCTCCGGTACCCCGAACACGGTGGGGTAGGGCTGCACCATCACCACCCTGATCTTGTCCAGGACCCCCTGTTCCCGCCAGTAGTCGCAGGCCAGGTACATGGGTTTCTGGGCGGCGCCGCCGCATTTGATGGGCCCCGCCGGCATGGTGAAGACAGCTGTCCCGGAGGTCATGGCGCTGAGCAGCGTCCAAGCCTTGGGAGCAAGGTCGAACTCGTAATGGGATGCGCCGTGCGGCGAATGCACGGCCTCGGCCAGCCCCGGCACCGCGTCCCAGTCGTACTGCAGTCCCGGGCACACCACCAGTTGCCCGTAAGCCACCCGGGCCCCTGATTCCAGGCTGACGGTGTTGGCCATCGCGTCCACCCCGACGGCGGCATCCCGGATCCAGGTGACGCCCTGGGGGATGACGGATTGCTGCGGCCGGATGGCCTCCTGGGCCTGCGCCCGGCCGCCGGCAATGTGCGAGAAGAGCGGCTGGTAGAGGTGGTGGTCCCGGGGTTCGATCACGGCCACGTCCTTGACGCCGTAGCGCTGCAGCCGCGCCGCCAGGGAGATGCCGGCATTGCCGCCGCCAATAATCACTACCTCATGCTGGGCAGCCACGGGACTACTTCTTCTCGGTCAGCGCAGATGCCTTGTGCGCTGCCCGGGCGCCCGTCTTGTCCGATTCGACCACGTACTGCGGCTCATCCTCGCTGGCGCGGTGCGTGTTGCCGTCGAGCTCGAAGTCGCTGGTTTTCTTTTCGACAATCCTGCCGTGCGTCTTGCCCTGTGAAGTGTTCCACTCCACATGCGTTCCCTTGCTCAGCGACATCTGCACTCCTTGGCTGGGTGATGCGGTGGGTCTGTGCCGCTCTGCGGCCCGGCTGCCGCCCCGGCGGGCGTCCCCGGAGCCAATCGTAAGCATGATTACGTTGTTTTGGCAGCTACGTGTCCGAACCCCGGGCCCGGCCGCCTGCACCACGGGATGGCGGCATTGACACCGGCCGCGTCCAGGGCCATGCTGTCCCTGCCGGCCACGCCCGGCCGGCATCAGGTGCTCTCAAAGGAGAATGCTGTGCCTGTTGTAGAAGAAAGCGTCGTCATTGCCCGGCCACCGCAGGAGGTCTTCGATTTCCTGTCGAACTTCGACAATGTCGCTGTCTACGATTCCTCGGTGACCTCGTCGGAACGGGTCGGCGAAGGGCCCGTGGGAGTGGGCACCCACGGCCGGGGAACCAGCAAAGTCATGGGACGGCACTTCGACTGGACCGTTGAGGTCAAGGAGTTTGATCCGCCCCGGCGCATGGTGTCCAAATCGGTGGAAGGGAAGCTGGACTTCACGGTGACGTTCACCCTGGAGCCTGCCGACGGCGGGACGCGCGTCACCCAGCGGATCGATGCTGCGTCCGGCCTCGGGGGCATCTTCGGCAAGCTGGCCGACCCGCTGGTGGAGAGGGCCCAGGGCCGGACTGTCCGGGCCAACCTCGAAACCCTGGCGGAATGGATGGCCGAACACCCGCAGCCCTGATCACCCGGCAGCGGCCAGCGTTCGACGGCGGCTGGAAGCCTCCGCCTGGCTCAGCCCGGGCCTACCTGGGGCCGGCCCCGGGAATCAGCTCGGTGGCACCCAGGGCATCGGCGATGAACGCGTAGTCCCAGGCCCGCTCACGCCACTGCACATAGCGGCCGGACGCGCCGCCGTGGCCGCCATCCATCTCGATCTTCATGACAACCGGCTGGGACCCCGTGGTCTTGTTCCGCAGCTCCTGCACCCATTTGGCCGGCTCGACGTAAAGGACGCGGGTGTCGTTGAAGGACGTCACGGCGGCGATCCTGGGATAGGCCACCTCCCGCACGTTCTCGTAGGGCGAGTAGGACTTCATGTAGGCGTAGGCCTGCGGATCCGTGATGGGGTTGCCCCATTCCTCCCACTCCAGCGCGGACAGCGGCAGGTCGGGATCCAGGATGCTGGTGAGCGGATCCACGAACGGCACCTGCGCCACGATCGCCGCATACTTCTCCGGCGCCATGTTGGCGATGGCGCCCATCAGCAGGCCGCCGGCCGAGCCGCCCAGCGCCGCGATCCGTGCAGGGTCCACCCAGCCGGAGTTTGCCAGCCAGTCGGTGGCGTCCACGAAGTCGGTGAAGGTGTTCTTCTTGGTGAGCTTCTTGCCGTCCTCGTACCAGTGCCGGCCCAGTTCCCCGCCGCCGCGGATGTGGGCGATCACGAACACCACGCCGCGGTCCAGCAGCGACAGCCGTGCGATGCCGAAGCCTGGATCCATGCTCATCTCGTAGGAGCCGTACCCGTACACCAGGCCCGCCGCCGTCGAATCCTGCTTGACGGACTTGTGCCGCAGCACCGACAGCGGGATCCGCGTGCCGTCGCCGGCAGTGGCCCACTCCCGGGTGGCCACGTAGTCGCTGCCGTCGTAACCACCCAGCACCGGGCTTTCCTTGCGCAGCAGCAGCTCGCCGGCCGGCTGCTCCGGCGTGGGAAGCACGAAGTCGTAGATGCGCGACGGCGTGAAGTAGGACGTGTAGCCCAGCCGGATCACGGGGGCTTCGTAGTCCGAGCCGCCGACGCCCGCAGTGTAGAGCTCCTCGTCGAAGGCCGGTTCCACCGGTGCCTGCTGGGCGGGGGTGCCCAGGCCGGGCAGCCCCATCACCTGGACGCGTTCGATGGTGTCCTTGCGGATAGACACGATCAGGTGCGTGGCGGTGACGCCCGCGCCGTTGACGCGGACGTCATCGGAATGCCCGACGACGGTCCGCCAGGTCTGCTCCGAGAGCGGCTTTTCCAGCTCGGCGGGGTCAGCCAGGGAGACCATGGAGTTGATGGCGCCGCGGTTGTGCGTGAGCAGGATCTTTTCCTGCCCGTCGAGCAGGAAGGGCTCGGCCTCGTACAGGACGCGTTCGTTGCGCGAAATGACAGTGGTGACGGCGGCAGTGGGATCGTCGAAACGCAGCAGCCGGGTTTCGCTGTACTCCGAGCAGCCGATGCCCAGCATCAGGTAGCGCCGGTCCGCGGACAGCTCGAAGCCCAGCCACATGGCGGCGTCGTCCTCCTGGTACACCACCACGTCGTCGGACACCGGGGTGCCCAGGACGTGCGCCTTCACCTGGTAGGGGCGCCAGGACTCGTCCACCACGGTGTAGAACAGGCGGGTGCCGTCCGGGGAGAAGGCAACCCCGTAGAAGATGTTCTCGATGACATCCGGCAGCAGTTCGCCGGTGCGGAGGTCCTTGATCCGTAAGGTGAACCGCTCATCGCCGGAGTTGTCCACCGCGTAGGCGTACAGGTTGCCGTCAATGGTGACGGCGGTACCGCCCACGGAGAAGAACGGCTTGCCCTCGGCCTCCACGTTGCCATCGAGGAGGATCTCTTCGCCGGGAATCCCTACCCCTGCCTCCACTGCCGGCGGAGTCCAGTCGGCCACTTTGTCCCCGGTGTCCTGCGCCTTCACCCGGCAGTGGATGCCGTACTCCTTGCCCTCCGCGGAACGGCTGAAGTACCACCAGCCGTCCTTGCGGTGCGGGACGGACAGGTCGGTTTCCTGGGTGCGGCCCTTGATCTCCTGGAAGATGGCCTCGCGGAGCGGTTCCTGGTGCGCCGTGACGGCTTCCTGGTAGGCGTTTTCGGCCCGGAGATGCTCCACTACCTCCGGCGACTCCTTGTCCCGCAGCCACTCGTAGTTGTCCACGAACGTCTCCCCGTGGTGGGTGCGCTCGGTGGGGATCTTCTTGGCAACCGGGGGCGCTGGGATCGCAGTACCGGTGGAATCCTGCAGGGAAGTGGAGGTCATGGATTCAATATATAGACCCCCTCCGGCAACCCCGCAGGGCGTTCGCTACCGGGGGAGCCGAAAGGGGCGAAAGACTCTGGGTGCCTGCCCCGCGGCCCGGCAGGCTGGAAGGGCGTTGCGAGGACAGGAGGCACCATGACCGTGGAATCCGGACCCGCTCCCCGGGCCCAGGCATGGCTGGCGGTGGCCCGCTGCGTGGCGGCGTCCTGTGCCATGCTGGTCCGCCGGCAGGTCCATCTTCCGAAACACAATGTTGGCAGGGTGCTGCGGTTCGCCGACGGAAGCACCGCGCGGGTCTACCGGGAGACCGCCGTCGACCGCCGGCCCGCCGAGCCCTGCGTCCTGGTGGTGGCCTTCACCCTCCGGCTGGTCCGCGGCAGGGCGCACCGCCTGTTCGAGGCGGAGAGCCTGATGAACACCCCGCTCTTTGTGGGGTTCCCGGGGTTTGTCTCCAAGCTTTGGTGCGCCCACGACACCTTCGGCGCCTACCGCGGGCTGTACGAATGGGACGGTCCCGAACGCGCCCGCAAGTACGCCGCAGCCCTGTGGCGCGTCCTGGAACTGGTCAGCGTCCCCGGGTCCATCAGCTACAAGGTGCTTCCCGGACTGCGCCGCGACGAGGTGCTCGCCAATCCCGCCGCGATGCCGGCCGCTGCCCAGGCGGACCACGCCTGGTGGCGGCTCCTCAACCCCGACTAACATCCGCCGCCCATGCCACCCGGTCAAGGTACGACGGCGGACAGCGACGTCCTGGTGGTGGGCGCTGGTCCCGCCGGACTCACCACTGCCCTCCAGGCCCACGCCCACGGCGCAACAGTGCGGGTGGTGGACCGGCGCGCGAACAGGGCGCGTCCGTCCCGCGCCATGATGCTGCACGCCAGGGCGCTCGAGGGCCTGCGCCCGCTGGGGGTGACCGATGAGCTGCTCAACCGCGCCGACACCACTCCCGAGGCACGCATCCACCTGGGCCGGCACGTTGTCGAAGCCCGGCTGGGCCACGCGGACCTCCCGGACACGGCCTTCCCACACCTCACCCTGGTCCGGCAGGCCGACGTCGAGGACGTCCTCTGCCTGGCGCTTCAGGCCCGGGGGATCCACGTGGACTGGGGCGTTGAGTTCCACGGGTTCGAGCGGGAGCCAGCCCTGGCGTCCACGCAAAGCCTGGTGCGCGCGGAGCTGCATCCCGCCGGCGGCCTGGGGCGCAACCTGGCGGAGCACCACGTGTCCCGGTTCCTGGCCGGCTGCGACGGGCAGTCCAGCACTGTCCGGGGCCTGACCGGTGCGCAGTGGCGCGGGGGCCCGTACGGAGTGGAAGCGGTCATGGCCGACCTTGAACTTGATGGCTCCCTCGACGAGGGGTTGCTGCACGTGGCCGTCGGCGCCGCCGGGCTGGTATTCCTGTTCGCGCTGGGCGAGGGTGCCACCTGGCGAATGCTGGCAACCCGTCCGGCAGCCCCGGCGCCGGGAGCCCGGTTCGGCCAGCTGGGTCCGCCCGTTTCCGCAGAGGAGGTGGCCCGGCTGGTGGGGGAATCGGGACTGAGTGGATCCGGCCTGGGTGCTGCGGTCAGCGAGGTGCGCTGGTCGGCGCAGATTCCGCTGCAGCACCGGATTGCCAGCACCTTCGGCGCCAGTCCTGTCTTCCTGGCCGGTGATTCCGCGCACGCCCACTCACCCGCCGGCGGCCAGGGCATGAACAACGGCATCCTGGATGCCCTCAACCTCGGCTGGAAGCTGGGCTTCGCCTCGTCCGCGGGTACGCCGCTTCCGGAACTGCTGGACAGCTACGGGCAGGAGCGGCGGCTGGCGGCCCGGCGCGTACTGGCGCTGACGCACGTGATCTTCTTCGGCGAAGCCTCGCCGCATCCGGTGGCCCGGCTGGTCCGGAGCGCCCTGCCCGTCTTCGCGCCGGTGCTGCCGCTGCTGCTGCGCCGGCGGTGGCTCACTTCCAAGGGCATCAGGTTGCTGGCCCAGCCGTTCGTGAACTACCGCGGCAGTGCGATATCACGAGACCGTATGCCCGGGGCCGGCGGATGGCCGAGGCCTGGGGAGCGGCTGCCGGACGGGCCCGCTTCCGTGGGCGGACGGGTGGCCCGTCTTCACGACCTGACCGCGGTGCCGGGCATCCACCTGTTGTTCGAGCGCGACGCCGCGCCGGGCACACTGGGTGCCGGGCCCGCTTTCCCTGCGGGTCCCGGTTCGCCACTGGTCCACGTCCACCGGCTCACCAGCCACCCTGGGCGGGGCGTGGTGGCGGTCCGCCCGGACGGGTACGTCGGCTACCGCTGCGGTGAGGCCGACCCTGGCGAGCTTGGGTCGTGGCTGCGGCTGGTGGGTGCCGCGGACTGAAGGCTGCACACGGTGGCAACCACCCGCCGTCGTGATGCTCCATCACTTATGGCTTCCAAAACCGGTGTTTAGGAACCCACAACTGATGGAGCAAGGGGGGGGGAGGGGAAGGGTGGTTGCGGGGGGATGGCAAGCGTAGTCTGGTCAGTTCAAGGCAGGTCCGCCCTATGCGTGATTTGCCAGTATGATCCGCCCAGTGTGAGAGGGGAAGTTCCATGACCATCCCGCCAGTGCACGAACCAGAGCCGTTTCCGCCCGAACCTGGCCCGGAGCCCACGTCCCCGGACCCCACCCAGCCGCGCCCGCCCGGCCCGCCGTCCCCGAACCCGTTCCCCGCACCACCGTCACCGGGGCCGCTGCCCGTCCCGGACCCGGGCCCCGCTCCGCTCCGTCCGGACCCCACCAGGGACTGACCGCAAACCTTGGAAGGGGGCTTCCGCCGGCTGCGTATGCGCAGGTGGAAGGCCCCTTTTCCGTGCCTGGGCAAGGGCCGGAAAACCACCGGAATCCGCTGCCGCAAACTCTTGCAGACTTACTCCTCCAGTGCTAAAAAATCTATATCAGCCACTACAGATCGGCTGATACGGAAACTGTGTTGGACCATCTCTTACGAGGAGGGAAGCCATGTTGATGCGAACCGATCCGTTCCGCGAGCTGGACAGGCTGGCCCAGCAGGTCCTCGGCACGGCTGCACGCCCGGCGGCGATGCCGATGGATGCATGGCGCGAGGACCAGGAATTCGTCGTGGCCTTCGATTTGCCCGGTGTTTCGGTGGACTCGGTGGACCTGGATGTTGAACGGAATGTCCTGACGGTGCGGGCCGAACGCCCGGACCCGGCGGGCAAGGACATCGAGCTGGTCGCCTCTGAACGGCCGCGCGGCGTCTTCAGCCGCCAACTGATCCTGGGCGACACCCTGGACACCGAACATGTCAAGGCCAGCTACGACGCAGGTGTCCTGACGCTGCGCATCCCGGTCGCCGAAAAGGCCAAGCCGCGCAAGATCGAGATCGAAACGAAGGGGGCAAAGCAGGAAATCGCCGCTTAGTTTCACACAGGACCGGGAGACGGGCTCATCTGTTGACTGCCTTTTTGGGGCGAATCGCCATTCTGTGCACGCCACAGCGCCAGACAGCGCACCGGCAGCGTAGGCCTTAACCTCCCGCCACGGTGGCCCCCGGCTTCGGCCGGGGGCCATCCACGCGTCCGGGGACTTGCGTCAGACGCTGAGCTCCAGCATCAGGGCGGGCAGTTCATCGGCGAGTTCGCGGGCCAGGAATCCCAGCGGCCCCAGCCTGCTGGCCAGCCGGTCCGCTGCCGCCGCGTGCAGGTGGGTACCCCAGCAGGCCGCCTGGGCGCCGGTGGTTCCGCGGGCCCGGAGCCCGGCAATCGCCCCTGCCAGGACGTCGCCGCTGCCGGAGGTCCCCAGGCCGCCGTAGCCTGTGGTGATCTTCCAGAGTTCGGGTTCGTCCGGGTCCGGGCCGGGCGGCCGGGCGATCAGTCCCTGGCAGCTGACCACGGCGCCGTACCGGGCGGAGATCTCGGCGAGGTCCTTTTCGAGGTCCGCCACGTCCCGTCCCAGCAGGATGCCGGCTTCGGTGGGGTTCGGGGTGAGGATCAGCCGGCCGCGCCAGGGGTCCAGCTGGTCCTCGAGCTGCACCAGGGCGCCCAGTGCGTAGGCATCGAGGACGACGGCGGCCCGTTCCGTGCCGTCAGAGTCGGGGGCTCCGTCACGGCCTGCCTCGCGTTCCAGCAGCGCCTCGAGCAGTCCGCGGGCCAGGTCCGGATCATCCAGCCCCGGCCCCACCAGCACGGCGTCCGCCCGGTCCAGGTAGGAGGCTATCGGCGCCAGCTCCGGCTTGACGGATCCCCCCGGAGTTTCCGGCAGGCCAATGGCGCCGCACTCCGGCAAGGCAACCCCCAGCTGCACGGCCACCGATTCCGCCACCGCCAGTGTGAGCTTCCCGGCCCCCGCGCGCAGGGCCGAAACCCCGGCCAGCAGCGCAGCACCGGGAGTGGCCCGGGCGCCGCCCACCACCAGCACGGACCCGCGAGAGTACTTGTCCGCGCCCGGCGCCGGCAGCGGCCATTCGCGCAGGAGTGACGGCGCTACCAGTGTGGCGCCGGAGGAGTCACCGCGGCCGGACACTGGTGTCTCCCGCGTGCTCGGTGACAGTGACGCCCTGCTCCGCCAGGTGGTCGGCCACGTTGAAGCTTTCCAGCGTCCACGGGCCCACCCCTGAGGGCCGGACGAACCGGGTGATCGAGGCGTTAAGGATGGCTTCCGTGGCCGCGAGGTCCAGCAGTTCCTTCTCGCTGAGTCCTTCGAGGACATACCGGAACAGCATGATCACGGCGTCGTGGCACACCAGCATCACCCGGTGGCCGGTGCCCAGGTTGTTCAGTTCCGCCAGCACCGACCGCAGCCGCAGCGCTACGTCGGCCCAGGATTCCCCTCCCGGCGGCCGGTAGTACAGCTTGCCCAGCCATTCCCGGCGCTCGGATTCCTCGGGGTAGCGGTTCTCGACGCCCAGCCGGGTGAGCCGGTCCAGGATGCCGAGCTCGCGGTCGCGGAGCCGCTCGTCGATGCGCACCTCCAACGGCCAGCCGGCGGTTTCCACCGCAATCTCGGCCGTCTGCCGGGCACGCGCATAGGGGGAGGAAACCACTGCGTCCGGGCGGAACTCCCCGGCAATCCGTCCCAGCGCGGTGCCCAGCGCCTCGGCCTGGTCCCTTCCCGTTCCGGACAGGTCCACGTCCGCGTCCCGGGCAGGAACCTGGATGACCTCCACGCCGGCCTCACGCGCCTCGGTGGCCGCAACGTTGCCTTCGCTCTCGCCATGCCGGATCAGCAGCAGCTCCACCGCCCCGGCCTCCTGGACCGCCTCCGTCAGGCCGTCGTCGTTCGAAGATCCACCGTTCACAAAACCACCCCATCCTCGCCGTGCAAAACCGTGCCTCATGCCGTGCCGAATTCAGGAACACTACCAACGGCGTACCCGGGGGCGGCGGAAAATAACGGACGACGGCGGCAGGGCACCGTGGGTGCGCGCGCCGCCGTCGCCATCGCATCAGAACGGGATGGAACCGGCGTTACCGCTCGGGCGTCAGGACCTTGGAGAACACGGTGCCGCCGTTGGCGTTGCGGAGGCTCACGGTGAAGCTGTTGTCCTCACCGAGCTGGACGTGCCCGAAGAACTGGTTCTCGCCGTCGCGCGGGGACTCGCCGGCAAAGCGTCCGGTCTTGGAGAACACCACCTCGGGGCCAAACGTGGCGTCCATGGAGTTGGGGCCAAAGGAACCTGCCGCGATGGGGCCGGCCACGAACTCCCAGAACGGATCGAAGTCGGTGAAGGCGGCCCGTTCGGGCGAGTAGTGGTGGGCGGCGCAGTAGTGCACGTCCGCGGTAAGCCACACCGTGTTCTTCACGCCGTTGCGCTTGAAGGCACTCAGCACCCCGGCGATTTCCAGCTCACGGCCCAGCGGGGCTCCGGCGTCGCGGTTGGACAGGCTCTCCTGGTTCACCGGGCCGTCCGGGACCACCACTCCCAGCGGGAGGTCGTTGGCGATCACCTTCCAGGTGGCCTTGGACTTGGAGACCTCGCTGACCAGCCAGTCCACCTGCTCCTGGCCCAGGATGGCGGTGGCGTACGGTTCCTTGCCGTCGGTGTTGGGAGACTTGTAGGTCCGCATGTCCAGGCAGAAGATGTCCAGCTGCGGGCCGCGGGAGATCTTCCGGTAGATGCGGGCCGGCTGGTACGTGCCGGCGTCGTCGAAAGTTCCTGGACGCCAAAGGGCCGAACTGTCCGCGATGGGCATGTTCTCCTGCCAGGCCTGTCGTCCGCGGGCGGCGAGGGTGTTGACGCCCCCCACCGTGTAGCGGGAGTCGTCCAGGATCTGGCCGGGGTACCAGTTGTTGTGCGTCTCGTGGTCATCCCACTGGGCGATCACCGGCACGTCCGCGAACAGGGCGCGCATGTTGGCGTCCATGGAGTTGTAGCGGTGACGGCCGCGGAACTCGGTGAGCGTCTCGGCAACCTTGGACACCTCTTCCGTCACCAGGTTCCGCCACACCTGCCCATCCTTTTCCACCACGGTTTCGGCGATGGGGCCGTCGGCGTAGATGGTGTCGCCGGAGTGGATGAAGAAGTCCGGGCGGGTCTGGTGCATGGCACGGTAGCCGCGCATGCCGCCGATCTCCTCGTTGATGCCCCATCCCTGGCCGGCCGTGTCACCGGTCCACACAAAGCTTTGCGCGGACGACGCCGGGACCTCGCCCCCGTTGCTCGTCCCGCCGGTGCGGCCCTTGCCGTTGACCGTCCCGGCGTCCGGTGCCGTGCGGAAGCTGCCGCTGACCGCCTCGCCGGCCGCGCCGCCGTCGTCCTCGAAGCTGATTTCCAGCGCGAACCGGGTGTTGGACGGCAGGTTCCCGGCGTGGATCTTGGCGGTGAAGTCGGACGCCTGGGTGGCGCGGGGCCCGCGGAGGACCCGCTCAAAGGCGCCGCGCCCGCGCAGGACCTGGCCGGCGTCGTCCACTGCCCGCAGGACCGCCGTCATCCGCCCGGCGCCCGAGGCACGGGACCAGAGGACGGCGGAATCGGAGGTGACGTCGCCGGTGGCGATGCCGCTGGGCACGGTGAGCCGGTTGCGGACCAGCGCGACGCCGGCGGGAGTCTGGGTGGCGGCCGTTGCGTTGGCTGCGGGAACGGAGGCCAGCGCGGCGGCGAGGACGGAACTCTTGACGATGGTGCGGCGGGAAACCCCTGCCTGGGAAGACTCAGTCATGTCCTCAGGCTTTCCCGGGGCGGCACACAAATTCTGGCGGTCGGGTGAACCCGGGGTGAGGCGCGGCTGAACAGCAGGCGGCCGCAGCGCCCCACCCGGGCTAGGGCTTCGCGAAGTCGGCGATCCGGCCCTCCCGCAAGGCCGCGCCCACCGCGGCGATGCCTCCGTAGTCCGGGAACAGCACGGACTGCCCGGCCACGAAGCCGGAGCCCAACGTGGGAAGGGTCATGGTGCCGATGGCGTTCACATCGAGGTTCCGCAGGCTGTACGCCAGCATTGCGGCCTGAAGGGGATCGAAGCCCCTGTCCACCGTGAGGCAGCAGGAAGCGAAATCAACCAGCGACCGCACCGCGTTCACGTCATTGAGGGCGCCGCCTGCCGTGAGGCGGCCCAGGATCGCGCGGAGCATGATCTGCTGGTCACGGACACGCTGGAGGTCGCCGTCGGTGAAGGCATGGCGCTCGCGGGAGAACTCCAGCGCAGCCTGGCCATCGAGGTGGTTCACGCCGGCGCTGAAGACATGCTCGGTGTCGATGGTGGACTGGAAGGGAATCGGGACATTGACGTCGATCCCGCCCAGGCCGTCCACCAGGATCTTGAACCCGCCGAAATCGAGCATCAGGGTGTGGTCGATGGTGATTCCCAGCAGCTGCTGGACCGTTGCCGTCTGCATGTCAATGCCGCCGTACTGCAGCGCGGCGTTGATCTTGGCGCTGCCGAACCCGGGGATGTCCACCCAGTTGTCGCGGTTGATGGAGATGAGGTAGAGGCTCCGCCGGTCGGCAGGGACGTGGACCACCATGAGCGTGTCCGCCCGCTGGTCCTGGGGTTCACCGGTGGCTGCCGTATGCGCTGCGGCCTCGCGTGCCGGGACATCGCGGGTATCGCTGCCGATGACCAGGATGTTCATCGGGGCCGCGGGCAGGTCAGGGATCGGGGCAGGCGGCGGCGGTGGAGCAGGGGCCGGCGGGGGAGTTTCGGACGGCGTGGGAGTCGGTGTGGGTGTGGGAGTCGGGCTGGGCGACTGGGTCTGGGTGGCTGCAGGCTGCGCTTCCTGGCCGGCCCGGTTCAGGCTGAAGACCGCGATGCCGGCGGCCACCACCAGCACCAGCGCCAGCAGGGCTGCGATCCAGCGGCGCCGGCCCAGGGCAACGATCCAGGCAGGACGGTGGGAACCGGCTGGGCCCGGTTGCCGGGGGCCGGGATTTCCGGCGCCGGGCCCGGATGGATCAGAACCGCCTGGGATGCTCATGCCGCCTCCACCTCATTGTGACTGGTGGGATCAGTGTCCGTCCCGCAGGCCCCAATTGGCTACAGGAGTATCCAAACTGTCACCTGGGAAATGGCCTGCCCGGCCGCCGTGATGCTGCGTTGATGCTCTTCCGCCGCAGGGATTATTGCCCGCCGGCCGGGAAGTTGAGGCGCGCGTGCCGCAGGATGGAGACGATCGCGGGGGCCAGCTGGTCTTCCATCTCCCGGTAGACCTCCGGTGCACGGCGGTACGGGTCCACGATGTCGTTATCCGATGCGTCCGCCGGGAGCGAGAGATGACGTACCCCGGCGGCCCGCGCAGCCAGCCCCCGCCACAGGGCCGCGGTGGCAGCGAGCCCACCCTCGGCGTCGGACCCGTGCGTGCGGGACCCGGCGTCCCCGGAAGACGGGTCCCGGGAAGACGCGTCCCGGGAGGATACGACGGCGGCGGGCTGGCTGTCCGCACCGGCCGCCCGCTGGTCGAGGACGTCGAGCATCCGGGCGAACTCGCGGATGGTGAACGTCCGCTTGAGCAGGGAGGCATCCAGCTGGAGGACTTCTCCGCGGTGCCCTGAGGTCATGGTGAGCACCAGGTCCACGCCGCGCAGGATCTTTGGTGTGAGCTGCCGCGCCGCGAACCCTTCAGGGTCGCCGCCAAAGGTCCGCACAATGTCCGCCGAAATGGGCTGCATGGGCTCGCCCACCAGGGCCCGGGTCCCGGCACTGGCCACCTGGAAACCACCCGGCACTACCTGGTCCAGCCCCGCCTGCAGCAGCCTCTCGGCCACGGGTGACCGGCAGATGTTCCCGGTACAGACAGTCAGGATTCGTACTGGCGCGGAAGTGTCCAAGGAGATGTTCTCTTTTCCCAGCTGGTGCCGGACCCGCTCAGGCCCGTGCCTTTCAACTTAACACGCAACGGCGCGGCGGCAGCCTCCCGAAGCCGGGGACCGCCGTCGCGCCGTGTATATCCGCTAGAACGCGGACGTGCGGCTACAGCATGGCCAGCAGCTGCTTCATCTGCGTGATCTCCGCCTGCTGGGCATCCACGATGTCGTGGCCCAGCTTCACCGCTTCGGGAGACTTGCCGGCGCCGATCTCCTGCTGTGCCATGTCGATGGCGCCCTCGTGGTGGCCGATCATCTGCTCCAGGAACAGCTTCGCGGCCTCGGTCCCGGTGGCGGACTTGAGCTTGTCGATGCCGGCGTCGTCGACCATCCCGGACATGCCGTGGCCGGAATGGTCACTCATGGCGGTGGGCGCGCCCCAGCCCGACAGCCAGCCGGTCATCTGCTCGATCTCCGGTGCCTGCGCCCCCTTGATCTTGGTGGCAAGCGCGGTCACCTCCGCCGGCACATCCGACTTGGCCAGGATGATGTCGCTCATCTCCACCGCCTGCGAGTGGTGGGGGATCATCATCTGGGCAAACATGATGTCCGCCTGGTTATGGTCGGCGCCGGCGCTGGGCATGCTGCTGGCGCTGGGCATGCTGCTGGACATGGCGCCGGAGCTGCCGTGGTCCATGGGCATGCTGCTGCCGGAGCCGGCGTTGGCGGCGCACCCGGCGAGGCCGAGAGAAGCTGCCAGGGCAGCGGCAATGGAAAGGGTCTTGAAAGTGGTCTTCATGGTTGTCCTTCAGGGATGTAGTGGAACTGGGCCGTGATGGGAGGCGCAGTCCGGTTTACGTCCGGCTGATGGACAGGTCGCAGGGCGTGGGGCTGGGCGGCAGGTAGTCGTAAGCAGCGCCGGGCCGGCTGGCTGCCGGCAGCAGCGGCAGGACGGCCAGGGTGGCCTGTGGCGGGGAAAGGGTGACAGGGCCGCTGGGGGCCGACGGGATGCAGGGCGCCCCCGATTCCTGCGCACCCGGGCAGGAATCACCGCAGGCCGCCGAGGCAAGCTGAGGTTCGTCTGTGCCGGCTGCCGGCAGCGCGTGGCCGGCATGGCTTCCAGGATCAGAATGCGCGACGGCGCTGTGCCCGGCAGAATGCCCGGACATGCTGCCCTGGGAAGCGGCCCCGTGCGAGGCATGCCCGGACGTCAGCACGTGCATGCCCAGCAGCCCTGCGATGACGGCCAGGGCGGCGGCGAACAGCCAGGCACGGCGGAAGAGGGACGCCACGGCGCGGGTGGTCATGGCCGTCCCTCCTTCCATTCGGTCTGCAGTGCTCAACGTACCTCGGACGGGTTCAGTTTCAGGCGACGGAGGAGCTGTGCGTTCAGGGCCACCACCACGGTGGACGCGGACATCAGCACAGCCCCGGCCGCAGGCGAGAGGACCACCCCGGCGAAGGCCAGGACGCCGGCGGCCAGCGGCACGGACAGGACGTTGTATCCGGTGGCCCACACCAGGTTCTGCCACATCTTCCGGTAGCTGGCGCGGGACAGGTCCACCATGGACAGCACGGCACGGGGATCGTTTCCGGCCAGCACCACGCCGGCGGATTCCACCGCGACGTCGGTTCCGGCGCCGATGGCGATGCCCACCTCGGCCCGGGCCAGGGCCGGGGAGTCGTTGACGCCGTCGCCCACCATGGCCACCTTCAGCCCGCGGGACTGCAGCTCGGCCACCTTCTTGTCCTTGTCGGCGGGCAGGACCTCGGCGAACACCTCGTCGATGTCCAGGTCCGCGGCCACGGCCTGCGCCACCTGGTGGGCGTCCCCGGTGACCATGGCCACCTTGATGCCGCGGCGCTGCAGGGCCGAGACGGCCTGCCGCGACTCCGGCCGCACCGCATCCTCCATGCTCACCGCACCCAGGATGCCGCCGTCGTCCACCACGTGCAGCACGGCGGCGCCGCGGTCCATCCACGTGCGCGTACTGGCGGCCAAAGAGTCAGGTTCGACGACGCCGAGCTCGCGCAGGAGCGCCGGCCCGCCCACGTGCACCGTGCGGCCGTCCACGCTGGCCCGCACGCCGCGGCCGGTCAGCGAGGTGAAGCCGGTGGCTTCGGGCAGTGCCAGGTTCCGTGCCTTCGCGGCCCGCACGATGGCCCTGGCGACAGGGTGCTCGCTGTCGGACTCCACCGCGGCAGCAAGTGCGAGTACGGCGTCGGCATCCGCTCCGCCAGCTACGGCAACATCCTTCAGTTCCGGCTCGCCGGTGGTCAGCGTGCCGGTCTTGTCGAACAGGACCACGTCGATGGTGCGCATGCGCTCCAGGGCCATCCGGTTCTTGATCAGCACCCCGGCACGGGCGGCCTGTTCCGTGGAAATGGCGATCACCAGCGGGATCGCCAGCCCAAGGGCGTGCGGGCAGGCGATCACCAGCACAGTGACGGTGCGGGTGACGGCCTCCGGAACGCTGCCCAGCAGCGTCCACGCGATGAAGGTCAGGACACCGGCGCCGGCGGCAAAGTAGAAGAGGAACGCCGCGGCGCGGTCCGCCAGGGCCTGGGCGCGTGAGGAGGAGGCCTGTGCTTCCTCCACCAGGCGCTGGATCCCGGCCAGGGCGGTCTGGTCCCCAACCGCCGTGACCCGGACCCGGACACTGCTGTCCGTGGCCACCGTTCCCGCCACCACCGTGTCCCCTGCGCCGCGGGCCACGGTTTTGGATTCACCGGTGATCATGGACTCGTCGAATTCGGCCTGCCCCTCCACCACGCTGCCATCGGCCGGCATGCGGGCGCCGGGCCGGACCAGGACCAGGTCCCCGGGGCTGAGTTCAGACACGGGAACGGTTTCAGTGCCGTTGTCCGTGATGCGTTCGGCCTCGTCGGGCAGCAGCGCGGCCAGGGCATCGAGTGCGCCCTGCGCGGACCCGAGCGCGCGCATCTCGATCCAATGGCCCAGCAGCATGATGGCAACCAGCAGTGCCAGCTCCCACCAGAAGTCCAGGTCGAAGCCGCCGATCCCCAGGCTGGTGACCCAGGACGCAGCGAACGCCACGGTGATGGCCATGGCGATCAGCAGCATCATTCCCGGCGTGCGGTCTTTCAGCTCTTGCAGGCCGCCCTTGAGGAACGGCTGGCCGCCGTAGAGGAAGATGACGGTGCCCAGGACTGGCGGGATCCAGGCCGAGCCGGGGAACTCCGGCGGCATGTAGCCCAGGAGGTGGCCCATCATGGGGCTGAAGTAGACCACGGGAACAGCGAGGGCCAGGGTCAGCCAGAACCTGTTCTTGAACATGGCGGTGCTGTGTCCGGCGTGCTGGCCGTGGGTATGGACGGTGTGGTCGTCGTCGTTGTGGGCGCCGTGCTGGGCGTGACCGGCACCGTGCGCCGGCGGCTGCGTTAGCGTTCCGCTGGGCGGCGAGTGGTGCTCATGGCCGCCGGTGGAATGCTGCGTGTGCTGCTGGTCCTGCATTGGTCCTCCTTGGAGGCAAGCGCTGCCCGGACCTGGTCCGGGGGCTGGGGAATGTGGGGGCGTTCCGGGACGCTGGCTGTCTCAGGCGAGGGCGTAGCCGGCGGACTCTATGGCGGCGCGCACGTCGGCGTCGGGCGCCGATCCGATGACGGCCAGCGGGGAGCTGCCGCCAGGCACCAGGTCCACCGAGGCCGAGGTGACGCCCGGGACGGCGGAAACTGCGGTTTCGACGGAGCGGACGCAGTGCCCGCAGGTCATGCCCGCCACCGCGTAAGTCCGTGGCGTGGAGGATTCGGCGTGGGCATTGACGACGCCGACAGGGGAGACCTGCGTGGCAGGCGCAGTCAGGGTGCCGGACGGCTGCGCAGCGCTGGCGGGGGCGCAGCAGCTGCAGCCGGAGGAGGCGAGGGGGAGCTGGGGACGGTTCCCGGTGTTCATGTCAGTTCCAATCCGTTGAGGGAATCAAGGGGTGCTGGGGTTGAACGGCTGTGAAAGTCCGGTGCAGGCACCGGCCGGGACATACCACTTCACTGACAACACCCACAATATACCCCCTGGGGGTATATTGGGTCAAGCACCATAGGGCATTTCCCCCGGGACTTCCATAGGACCTACCGCACTACCTTCTGTTGCCGCGGGCGACCATACTGGAAGGAGCGAGGACAGAGCCGGCCCGCTGGGGGTTTGGCGTATCCGCGGGAGGTGGACCTGTGACGGAGCTCAGCGACCTGTACACGTATTCGAGTGCCCTCGGGGACAGCGAAAGTGACGCCGGCACCTTCAGGGTGGACATCGAACCGGCGGGGCCGACCTTCCACTGGTCGGACGGGATGTACCGGCTGCACGGTTACCACCGCGGCGAGGTGGTGCCCACCATGGAACTGCTCTTCGCGCATAAACACCCGGATGACCGTGAGCGGTGCGAGGAAATCGTGGCGCAGGTTTCCACCACCGGCGGGTTCTTCTGCATGTACCACCGGCTCGTCGATGCCCAGGGCAGGACCCGGCGCGTGCTGACCTCCGGAGAGGCAGTCCTCGGCCCGGACGGGTCGGTGGTGGCGCTCGAAGGCGTGATGGTGGACCTCAGCCGGACGCTGCAGCGCGAAACTGAACAAACAGCACGGGAGGCAGTAGCAGGTGCCACGGCCACCCGTACGGTGATCGACCAGGCCCGGGGAATCCTCATGGGCCAGCTGAAGCTTGGCTCCGATGACGCGTTCCAGATGCTGGTGAGCACCAGCAGCCACCGCAACGTCAAGCTCGTGGTGGTGGCGGCGGAGCTGGTACAACTTGCCAATTCCCCTGAGGCGCGCACCTACCTGGACCGGGCCGTGCGGGCCATCCAGCTGCACGGCCGGCCGGTCCACACCGGGGGGCGCCGCGCGGGTTAGTGCCGTTCCCCGTAGGATGGATGGAGGTGCGCCGGGAAGTCTGGTCGGCATGGATTTGTCGAACCCGGATTTAAGGACGCCCGCATGAACTCCACCCCGCCCACCCCACGCCGGAACACGTTCTTTGGCTCCACCGTCTTTTCGCGCGGCAGCTACGCCGAAGCGCTGCGGATCGGTGAGATCCTCCGCAAGGAGACGGTGGGCGGCGCCCTCCTGGTGGCTGCTGCGGTCATCGCGCTCATCTGGGCCAACTCCCCGGCGTCGGACAGCTACTTCTCCCTCCGGGACTTCAAGGTGGGCTACGCACCGTGGCACCTTGAATTGAGCCTGGGGGCGTGGGCAGCGGACGGGCTGCTGGCCATCTTCTTCTTCCTGGTGGGGCTGGAGCTCAAGCGCGAATTCGTGGCCGGCGACCTGCGGCAGCTGAGCAAATCGATTGTGCCGGTGGCGGCCGCCGTGGGAGGCGTGGCGGTCCCGGCGGTGATTTACGCCGTCGTCAATCTTTCAAGTCCGGAAACGCTCCGCGGCTGGGCCATTCCCACGGCAACGGACATTGCGTTTGCCGTCGCGGTCCTGGCCATCATCGGCTCGCACCTGCCCAGCGCCCTGCGGATCTTCCTGCTGACCCTGGCCGTGGTGGATGACCTCATTGCCATCACCATCATCGCGGTCTTCTACTCCAGCGATATCCAGGCCGTGCCGCTGCTCCTGGCGCTCATCCCGCTGGCCATCTACGCTTTCCTGGCCCAGAAATACCGCCGGTTCTTCGGCCGCCACGCAGCCGCTGCCTGGCTGATCCTGCTGCCGCTGGGTGCCGTGACCTGGGCCCTGGTGCACGCGTCGGGCATCCACGCCACCGTGGCCGGCGTACTCCTGGGCTTCGCCGTTCCCGTGATCCGGTCGCAGGCCTCCGGCGGCCCCGAAGCCGGCCCCGGGCTTGCAGAGATTTTCGAGCACCGGTTCCGGCCCATCTCCGCCGGCGTGGCCGTCCCCATCTTCGCCTTCTTTTCCGCAGGCGTGGCCGTTGGCGGCTGGGAGGGCCTGGGGTCGGCCCTGTCCGATCCCGTGGCGCTGGGCATCATCCTGGGCCTGGTCCTGGGCAAGCCGATCGGGATCATGGGCACCACCTGGGTCCTGACCAAAGCCACCAGGGCAAGCCTGGACAGCTCCTTCAAGTGGATCGACGTGTTCGGCGTTGCGTTGCTGGCAGGGATCGGATTCACCGTCTCCCTGCTGGTGGCAGAGCTCAGCTTCGGCCACGGCAGCCTCCACGACGACCATGCCAAGGTGGGAATCCTGGCCGCGTCGCTGGTTGCTGCGCTGCTGGCAACGGTTGTCCTGCGCACCCGCAACCGCCAGTACCGGCTCGCTGAAGAGCTGGAGCAGGTGGATTCCGATCACGACGGCGTCCCGGACGTCTACCAGGAGCGCACCTGACGCTCCCGCGCTAGGCGGTGGCGAGGGGCTTGGCCGGCGGCTGCGGTTTGGCGGAAACCTCCAGCTTGACCGGAGGGTCCACGTGGCGGATCTCCAGGGCCTCCGGGTCCAGCAGTTTGCGCGCGCCGGTCCGGGCGTCCAGGATCCAGAAGAGTTCCAGGGCCGGGACGACGTCGGTCACCCGGCCCTTGTGGAAAAGCCTGCCCCGGTGCCATGCCTCGATCTGGTCGCCGATGCGGAGCTGGGCGGTGCGTATTCCTTGTGCCTCCATGGCTGCCTCCTGCTGTTGAATCCCCGTAAGCACAGCTTGCCGTGGACAGGTTGCGGCAGTGTTTCCGCCCGGTGTTTTTTCTGTGACGCCTGAGGCTGAGGAGGACTACTCGTCCGTGGGGAACGCAACGGCTTCGCCCACCACCCGCAGGCACAGCTCCATGCCCGGACGGGCGATCGAGGCGTTCCAGTGCCTGATGGTGATCACTTCGCCGCCGCCCGGGTAGCGGTGGTCGGCGTGCTCCGCCACTTCCTTGGGCACGTTCAGCTTCAGCCGCACGGTGGTCTCAGGGCCGAAGTAGTCGGTGTCCACCACCACTCCGCGGATGGGGCCGTCCTCGGCAATGCGGATCTGTTCGGGCCGCAGCATCAGCTGCACGCGTCCCTGTGCCGGGGGCCGGCGCACGGGAATCGCGCCCAGCGAGCAGGTGGCCAGCGTCCCTTCCAGCCATGCGTCCAGGATGACGGCGTCGCCCAGGAACTCCGCGGTGGCCCGGTCCGCGGGGCGGGTGTAGACCACAAAGGGGTTGCCGATCTGGGCCAGTTTGCCGCCGCGCATCACGGCCACCTGGTCCGCAAAGGAGAGGGCCTCGGCCTGGTCGTGGGTTACCAGGATGGTGGTGACGCCGGCCTCGGCCAGGACCTTGGCCACGGCGCGGCGGGTGGCGACGCGCAGGCCCGCGTCCAGGGCGGAGAACGGCTCGTCCAGGAGCATCAGCTCCGGTTCGCGGGCCAGGGCCCGGGCCAGGGCAACCCGCTGCTGCTGGCCGCCGGAGAGTTGGTGCGGCCGGCGCTTGGCCATGGAAGCATCCAGCGACACCATCTCCAGCAGCTCCGCCACGCGGGCGTTGACCGCGCGGCGGCCGCCCTCGCGCTTGGCCGCGTTGAGGCCGAAGGCCACGTTCTGGCCCACGGTCAGGTGCGGGAACAGGGCGCCGTCCTGGGCCACGTACCCGATCTGCCGCTTGTGCGCCGGAAGCCACGCGCCGTCACCGGCCACGGTGGTGCCGTTGAGCGAGATGGTCCCGGTGTCCGGGTGCTCGAACCCGGCGATCAGCCGCAGGAGGGTGGTCTTGCCCGAACCGGAGGGGCCAACGATGGCGGTGGTTCCGCCCTTGGCCACTGACAGGTTGACGCCCCTCAGGACCGCCTGTGATCCGAAGTTCTTGGTGACGTCCGTGATCTGCAGATGGCTGTTGGTGGTTGCGGCCACCGAGGGTGCCACCCGTGGCTCGGGCAGCCTGCGGGTTGATGGTGCTGTCACTGTCCGGCTACTTTCTTGGACTGTTGGAAGAGGAGGTAGGTCATGGGGGCGGAAAGCAGGATCATCAGCAGCGCGTAGGGCGCGGCGCCGGCGTAGTCGATCTCGCTGCTCTTGCTCCAGAACTCGGTGGCCAGCGTCCTGGTGCCGTTGGGGGACAGGAGCAAGGTGGCAGTGAGCTCGTTGGCGATGGCCAGGAACACCAGGGCTGCCCCGCCGGCTGCTGCAGGGGCGGTGAGCCGCAGGGTGACGCGGATGAAGGCCAGTAGCGGCGGCTTCCCGAGCGCCTGGGCGGCCTCGTCCAGTTCCTTGGGGGCCTGTGCCAGTCCGGCCCGCAGGTTCACCAGGGCCCGGGGGAGGAACAGGAGGACGTACGCCGCAACCAGCAGCCCCGCCGTCTGGTACATCCCGGGCACCATGCGGATGCTGACGGTAACGAACGCCAGCGCCACCACGATTCCGGGCATGGAGCTGGTGACGTAGTTGGACAGTTCCAGGGACTTGCTGAACCAGCCGGGGTGGCGCACGGCGAGGTACGCCATGGGGAAGGCCACCACGGTGGTGGCAGCGGCGCCGGCGAGCCCGTAGGTGAACGTGGTGACCAGCGCCGGGAGGAATTCGGATGCTGTCCAGACGTCCGCTCCGCCGGCCAGGATCCAGCGCAGCACGAAGTACAGCGGGAGTCCGAAGGCCAGGGCGGTCAGCGCCAGCAGGAAGAGCTGGGCCGGGACCTGGTACGCGTGCAGGGGAAGGCGCAGCGCCTTGGCCTGCACGCCGGACCCGATACGGGCGTAGCGCGCGGAGCCGCGGCTGCGGACCTCGGCAAGCAGCAGGAGCAGGCAGAAGAACACCAGCACGCTGGCCAGCATGTTTCCGGCCGCGCCATTGAACGTGGACTGGTACTGGGTCATGATCGCGGTGGTGAAGGTATCGAACCGGATCATGGCAAATGCGCCGTATTCGGCGAGCAGGTGCAGCCCCACCAGCAGCGCCCCGCCGGTCAGGGCGATCCTGAGCTGGGGGAGCACCACGCGGAAGAAGGTCCGCCAGGCACCGAGCCCCAGGGCCGCGGCGGACTGCTCAATGGCGGGGTCCAGCCGGCTCAAGGTGGCTGCGGCCGGGATGTACACCAGCGGGAAGTAGGACAGCGTGGAGATCAGGATTCCCGAACCCAGGCCGCCCAGCGACGGGATGGCCGAGACCCAGGCGTAGCTGTTGACGAACGCCGGGACGGCCAGCGGGGCGGCCAGCAGCACGGCCCACACCCGGTGGCCACGCAGCCTGGTCCGTTCCACCAGCCAGGCACCCGCCACGCCAAGCAGCAGGCACAGCGGGATGGTGGCGGCCATCAGGAGCAGGGTATTCAGCAGCAGTTCGCCCACGCGGGGCCGCAGGATGAGGCCGACGGCGGTATCCCACCCGGTTGCCACCGTCATGTAGGCCACGTACCCCAGCGGGACGAGGGAGAAGAGGGCGATCAGCACCGCCAGGACGGACACCGCGGAAACGCCGAAAGGCGGGCGGGGGCTGGTGCCCCGGCCCGCCGTCGTCGTGCCCGCCCTGGGGGGAGCCGATAGATCGGAGGTCACGGAATTACAGTAGTCCTGCCTGGGTCATCAGATCGGTGACCTTTTCGGAGTTGAGCTTGGCGGCGTCAACCTTGGGAGCCTGCAGGTCCTTGATCGGAACCAGCTTGTCGTTGGCGGGAACGTCGGAGCCGATGGCGTACTCGAAGGACGTACCGTTCTTGAGGACTTCCTGGCCCTTCTTGCCGGTGATGAACTTCAGGAACTCCTGCGCAGCGGCAGCGTTCTTGGAGGACTTGAGCACGCCGCCGCCGGATACGGACAGGAACGCGCCCGGGTCCTGGTTCTTGAAGTAGTACGGGGTGACGTTGTTGGAGTTCTCGCCGGTCTTGGCCTGGTCGCCGTAGTAGTAGTAGTGGTAGATCAGGGCGGCGTCCACTTCACCGGCGTTGACCGCCTTCATGGCCGTGCTGTTGCCCTTGTAGGCCTTGGAGTTTTCCTTCATGCCCTTCAGCCACTCCTCGGTGGCGGACTCGCCCTTCAGCTCCAGCAGCGCTGAAACGATGGCCTGGAAGTCTGCGCCCGTGGGGGATGCGGCCCACTTGCCCTTCCATTCAGGCTTGGCCAGGTCAAGCATGGACTTGGGGAGCTGGTCCTCGGTGAGCTTGGTCTTGTTGTACACCAGGACGGTGGAGCGGGCGGCGATGCCCGTCCATTTGCCGGTGGACGGTGCGAACTCGGCGGGAACCTGGGCCAGGGTGTCCTTGTTGACGTCCGCGAACAGGCCGGCGTTCTCAACCTGCGTCATCGCGGGGGAGTTTTCCGTGAGGAACACATCCGCGGGGGAGGCCTGGCCTTCCTGGATGATCTGGTTGGAGAGCTCAGTGTCCGAGCCCTGGCGCATGGTCACCTTGATGCCGGTTTCCGCCGTGAAGGCATCCACCCATTCCTTGGTGAGGCTTTCGTGCTGGGCGTTGTACACGGTGATCTCGCCGGAGGCGGCGCCGTTGGACGCGGACGACGAGGTGCCGCCGGCAGGAGTGCCGCCGCCGCAGGCGGTCAGGCCGAGAGCTGCGGTGGCGGCGAGTGCGATGCCGGCCAGCGCGCTGTTGCGGATCTTCATTGAGGCTGCTTTCGGTGGGGAAAAAAGTCTGCTGAACCTAAGTCCTATTAGGCAACACGAATGTTGCCTATGTCAGGAAACTGTAGGGTAGGCAAACCTAAGCACCAAGCCGGAAAGCGCTTTAAGTGACGAGGTTCACATCAATTACGAAAACACTACGTGACGTAATTATCGAGGTTCTGCCGGCTGCGGCAGAGGCCCCGCTATTTGTTCGGGTTGGGATCGTGGACGTCGCGTTCCCCGATATCGGCCGCCCCCAGGATGCTCTCCGCCGGTGCGTTCTCTGAGGGATGGAGCCGGATGCTCAGCTCGGGATGGTGCAGGTCCAGGGCGGGGCGCTCGGACCGGATGCGGGGGAGCGAGGTGAAGTTGTGGCGCGGCGGCGGGCAGGACGTGGCCCACTCAAGGGACGCGCCAAAGCCCCAGGGATCGTCCACAGTGACCTTCTTCCCGGCCCGCCAGGTGATGAAGACGTTCCAGAAGAACGGGATGAGGGAGGCGCCCAGCAGGTAGGACCCAATGGTGGAGAACTGGTTCATGAAGGTGAAGTTGTCCTCCGGCATGTAATCCGCGTACCGGCGGGGCATGCCCAGGACGCCCAGCCAGTGCTGGATCAGGAACGTGGCGTGGAAGCCCAGGAACAGCATCCAGAAGTGGATCTTGCCCAGACGCTCGTTGAGCATTGTGCCGGTGAACTTGGGCCACCAGAAATAAAACCCGGCGAACATGGCGAACACCACGGTGCCGAACACCACGTAGTGGAAGTGCGCCACCACGAAGTAGGAGTCCGAGACGTGGAAGTCCATGGGCGGTGAGGCCAGGATGATGCCTGTGAGGCCGCCGAAGAGGAACGTGGCCAGGAATCCCATGCTCCACAGCATGGGCGTCTCGAAGGTCAGGGAGCCGCCCCACATCGTGCCGATCCAGTTGAAGAACTTCACGCCGGTGGGCACTGCGATGAGCATGGTCATGAACGCGAAGAACGGCAGGAACACCGCGCCCGTGACGTACATGTGGTGGGCCCAGACCGTCACCGAGAGGGCCGCGATGGCGATGGTGGCGTACACGATGCCCTTGTAGCCGAACAGGGGCTTGCGGCTGAACACCGGGAAGATCTCCGAGACGATCCCGAAGAACGGCAGCGCGATGATGTACACCTCGGGGTGTCCGAAGAACCAGAACAGGTGCTGCCAAAGGATGGCGCCGCCGTTGGAGGGATCAAAGATGTGGGCACCGAACTTCCGGTCCGCGCCCAGGGCGAACAGGGCGGCGGCCAGCGGCGGGAAGGCCATCAGGACCAGGATCGCGGTCACCAGGGTGTTCCAGGTGAAGATCGGCATCCGCCACATGGTAAGGCCGGGGGCACGCATGCAGATGATGGTGGTGATGAAGTTGACCGAGCCCAGGATGGTGCCGAAGCCGGACAGTGCCAGGCCGAAGACCCACAAGTCACCGCCGATGCCCGGGGTGAACGTGGTGTTTGACAGCGGCGCGTAGGCGAACCAGCCGAAGGACGCGGCGCCCTGCGGGGTGATGAAGCCGGAGACGGCGATGGTGGAGCCGAACAGGAAGAACCAGAACGCCAGCGCGTTGAGGCGGGGGAACGCGACGTCCGGCGCGCCGATCTGCAGCGGCATGATCACGTTGGCGAACCCGGCGAACAGCGGGGTGGCGAACATCAGCAGCATGATGGTGCCGTGCATGGTGAACAGTTGGTTGTACTGCTCCTTGGTCTGCAGGATCTGCATTCCGGGTTCGAACAGTTCGGCGCGGATGAGCAGCGCCATGACACCGCCCGCGCAGAAGAACACGAAGGACGAGATCAGGTACATGTACCCGATGGTCTTGTGGTCAGTGGAGGTGATCCAGTTGACCACAATGGTGCCCTTGGGGCGCCGGACCACTGCCGGCGCAGCCGTGGCCGCGGTTCCGCCCATTCTCTGCCCTGTGGTGGTCATTACAGTGCCGTCCTTTACTGTGCTGGTTCCAGGGCCTGCGGTGCAGGGGCTGATATCGGCGCCCTGTCGAAGTCGGTGCCCAGGTTTCCGGTGTTGCCCTTTGCCTTGAGGTCGGCGATGTGGCTGTCGTACTCCTGCTGGGTGACCACCCTGACCTTGAAAAGCATTTCCGAGTGGTATTCGCCGCAGAGTTCGGCGCACTTGCCCATGTATTCGCCGGTGCGGTTGGGGGTGATGCTGATGTAGGGGTTGTACTGTTCGTGGCCCGGGTAGAGGTCGCGCTTCTGCAGGAAATCCACCACCCAGAAGGAATGCTGCACGTCACGGGACTGGAGGTGCAGTTCCACCTTCTTGCCCACCGGAAGGTAGAGCGTGGGCAGCCGGTCCGGGGCGCCATAGCCACCGGTCAGGTGGGCTTGTTGTCCGGCGTCCTCGTGGACCTGCTCCTTGACGTAGTTGAAATCCCAGGACCACTGTTTGCCGAAGACGTCGATCACTACGTCCGGGTTGGGGTAGCGCTCGTCGATGGCCCGCTGCTCCCGGTCCGTGAAGACGAACAGGACCCCGATGACGATCAATGGAATGGCCAGGTAGAAGACTTCAAGGGGGAGGTTGTAGCTCAGTTGCGGCGGAAATCCGACGGTGTTCTTCCTGCGCCGGTACGCCACGATGACCCAGATCATCAGCCCCCAGGTGATGATGCCAACCACCAGCGCAGCGATCCAGGAGTTGACCCACAGGTCGGTGATCAGTTCCGTGTTGTTGGTGGTGTCACGGGCGCCGGGGAGGAAGCCGCGGGAAACCAGGTCGGAGCAGGAGGTCAGCGCGGGCAGGGCCAGAAGGCCCGCGGCCAGTGCCGCGAAGCGCCGCATGCGGTTCTTCAATGGTCTTTTACCCACCTGTGGTCCCTCCGGCATGCTCCCGAAGCCCAACTGCATGAGCCCACCGCAGGCCCCAAAGGACCAGTGGCTGTGTGGTTCACCCTACGCGCGGAGGTTGCTGATGTGAAGGGGTTTTGGGGCCGTACGGACTGGCAGCGGGACGGGTGGAGTGACGGGCTGCTAGGCGATGCCGGTGGTGCCCAGCAGGCTGCCCACCGCGAAGGTGAAGGCCATGGCCAGCGCACCGCCCACCACCAGCCTGATGGTGGCCTTGCGCTTGGAGCTTCCGCCGATCTTGGCGCTGACGGTCCCGGTGAGGGCCAGTGCCAGGATGACGGCGACGAACGTGACCGGGATCCGGGCTTCTTCCGGCGGGAAAATGATGGCCAGCATGGGGAGGATGGCGCCGACGGTGAATGCGATGGCGGAGGCGAACGCGGCATGCCAGGGGCTGACCACTTCTTCTTCGTCGATGTTCAGTTCGGCGGACAGGTGCGCTTTCAGGGCGTCCTTTGCCGTCAACTCCTCGGCAACGGTCCTGGCGGTGGCCTCGCTCAGCCCCTTGGCCTGGTAGATGTGGGCGAGTTCGTCCAGTTCGCCCTCGGGATCGTCCCTGAGCTCCTGGCGTTCCTTTTCGATCAGCGCGCGCTGGCTGTCACTCTGGCTGCTCACGGAAACGTATTCGCCCAGGGCCATGGACACGGCACCGCCCACCACCGCGGCCGTGCCCGCCACCAGGATGGGGGCGAGGTCGTTGGTCACACCCGCGACGCCCACCACGGTAGCCGCGACCGAGACAATACCGTCGTTCGCGCCCAGTACACCGGCACGCAGCCAGTTCAGGCGTGCTGCGACGCTGCTGTCGTGGGGCTCGTTGCGGTTGAGCTTGAGGGTTTCAGACATGCTGGCAGTAAAACACCGCAGCGCCCCCTGCGCCACAAAGGTTTGCATCCCCTTACCGAAAGGCTTGAAGAGGCACGTCGGAGGTGCGTCCCTGGTTCGCCGATGTGCGGGGACCTATGACCCTGACGCTGCAGGGGCGGGCAGCGGAAGATCAACACTGGGAGTGTTGCGACTTCAAGGCCGGAAGGGGCAGGGCCATGATGTATTGGGACGACGACACGGGCCACGGGGAGTTAGGCGAGGGCGCCGGGCCGCCCGTGCTTCGATGCGGCAGCCTGCCATGAACGTCCGCCTCCTCTCGCAGGTGCTGTCCCTGCGGGCGGCATGGCGCCGGAGGGACGGGTGGGATCCAGCGCGGATCGCCGCCCACCAGGAACAGGCGCTGCACCGGCTGCGCGCGGCAACCTATGCCGGCTCGGAGTTCTACCGGCACCGGCACGCGGGACTGCACGACGCACCCTTGCAGGAACTGCCGTCCGTCACCAAAGCGGACCTCATGGAGCACTTTGATGAAGCGATAACCACCCCGGACCTAAGCCTCGCCGACCTAGAAGACCACGTGCGTGGCCCCACCGCAAGCTGTGGTGATCCCGGCCGGCCGTTCAGGGGGCGCTGGTGGATTGCGGCCACGGCCGGGACCACTGGGAGGCGGGGGATATTCGCCTGGAACCGCTCCGAGTGGGCATCGGTCCTGGCATCCTATGCGCGGGCCAACGACTGGGCCGGGATCGCCCTCAATCCGAGGCGGCCACTGAAGACGGCACTGGTCAGCTCACGGGTTCCCACGCACCAGTCCGCCGTCGTGGGCGCTTCTGTCCGGTCCCGACTGGTCCCCACGCTCCGGTTGGACGTCACGGCACCCATGGAGCAGACAGTGGCCGCGCTCAACCGGTTCCAGCCCAGGGTGCTGGTGGGATACGCCTCAGCCCTGGGGCCGCTGGCGGCCGAGCAGCGGGAGGGGCGGCTGCATATTGCACCGCAAGGGATCATGTCGGCCTCCGAAGTGCTTACCGCCCAGGCTGCGGCCGAGATGCAGGCGGCGTGGGGAACCGCCCCGTTCGATGTCTATGCCGCCACCGAAACAGCCGGGATCGCTTCCCCCTGCACTTACCGGAACCGCCACGTGTACGAGGACCTGGTCATCGTGGAACCGGTGGACCCCGCAGGCAACCCGGTGCCGCCGGGAACCACCGGGGCGAAGCTGCTGGTGACCGTGCTGTTCTCCCGCACCCTGCCGCTGATCCGCTACGAAATGTCGGACACCATCAGGCTGGACGGGCGCGGCTGCCCCTGCGGCCGGTCCTTCCAGCTGCTTGAGGACGTTGAAGGACGCCTTGAGGACGTCCTCCGGCTGCCGGGCAGGAAAGGCGCCGTCAGCATCCATCCCAACGTCTTCCATCTGGTGCTCGACGACGTGGCAGCTTCAGGGTGGCAGGTAGTCCAGGAGGCCGCGGGACTACGCGTCCTGGTCACAGGCCTGTTGCCCGGAGCCTCCCTTGAGGGGGTGCGCACGGCCGTGGCGTCAGCACTGGAGGCGGCAGGGGTGGCCGGCCTTTCCGTGGACGTGCAGGCGGTGGACCGGCTCGAACGCACACCCCTGGGCAAAGCGCCCTTCGTCAGGGCTTTGCGGGCATCACCCTGACCCGGCTTCCCAAGTACCGCCCATTACGCGACGGCCGGGTAGCTGCTGAGGATGTAGTCGGCCGCGGCAGGGCCGGTCATCCTGAGCCGGGAGTTCCGGACGTCCACGCCGCAGCGCAGCATCCCGGCGCGGAATGCCTGGTCCGGCTTGGGGCTCAGGCCGTGCAGCGCCGCCCAGCTGACATAGAGGCCGTAAAGGCAATCGGGGCCAAGGGGGGAATCGCCGGAGGGATCGGGCGTGGTTGCTTCATCAAGGAACTGCTGGAAATGCGAGGCCGACATGCTTGGCTCTTTCGCTCTTGCATAAGGCGCTGCCGTTGGGCTACAGCAGCTGCTCCCGCTGGGCCTTTGCAGAAGGGCCCGGGAGGACGGGTATGGCGCCCGTCACAGTCCAAATCTACCCGGGGGTAGGTCTGAAGTACAGCGGAGACCCCGGCGGCACCCCTTCCCCCTTATTGATAAGGGTGCTTATTATTGTTTCCTTCCGACGGCGTATGGCGGGCATGGACGTCCTGGTGAACGGGGCGGTCACGCTGCCATGCTCCGGGAAGGAACTTGCAACGACGCAGGGGACAGGGACGACGGCGATGGACACCTACGGCAATGACGGCACCGGCGGCGCGGGCGCAGGCAGGCGGACGTTCGGCATCGAAGAGGAGTTGCTCCTGGTGGACCCCGCAACGGGGGAAGCCGTCCCGATGGCAGGCGCCCTCCTGGACCTTTACGTCCGTCCGCTGGAGGCCGCGTCCGGGCCGGTACTGACGGCCGAGTTCCAGCAGGAAATGATCGAGGTGGTGAGCCCGCCGCACGCCACCCTGGCAAAACTCGAGCAGGACATCGTGGCCGGCCGCGCCCTTGCCCAGCAGGCGGCCGAGGACGTGGGCGTCAGGGTGGCAGCGCTGGGAACCTCCCCGCTCCCGGCCGATCCCCATCCGGTGCAGCTGCCCAGGTTCCGGGCCATGATGGAGGAGTACGGGCTGACCGCCAGGGAGCAGCTCACCTGCGGCTGCCACATCCACGTCTCGGTGGAGTCGCCGGAGGAAGCCGTGGCCGTGCTGGACCGGATGCGGAACTGGCTGCCGGTGCTCGTGGCGCTGAGCGCCAATTCCCCGTTCTGGCACGGCGAGGACAGCGGCTACGCCAGCTACCGCTCCCAGGTGTGGAACCGCTGGCCGTCCGCCGGGCCGCTGGAACTCCTGCGCACCCCGGACGCCTACCACCAACTGGTCCATGACATGGTGAGCACCGGCGTCGCCATGGACGAGGGCATGGTCTACTTCGATGCCCGGCTCTCCCGGCACTATCCCACGGTGGAGATCCGCGTGGCAGACGTCTGCCTGCGCCCGGAAAACACGGTGTTGCTGGCGGGAATAGCCCGGGGCCTGGTGGAAACCGCTGCCAGGGAATGGCGGGAGGGGACCGACCCCGTATCCGTCCCGTCGGCCCTGCTGAGGCTGGCAGGCTGGAAGGCAAGCCGGTGGGGCCTGCGGGGTGAGCTGCTGGATCCCCAAACGCACCGCCCGGCGCCCGCGCTCGCCGTCGTGAATTCACTGCTGCACCACATCCGGCGGGCGCTGGAGGACACGGGTGACCTGCAGCGGGTGGAGGAACTGATGGACAGGCTGCTGGCCGACGGCACCGGCGCCATGCGGCAGATGGAGGTCCTGCACCGCACCGGTGACCTGGAGCGCGTGGTGGAGGACGCGGCGGACTGCACGATCGCCACGCCCTAGCGCCCTCACCGCCCCTACGATCTCCCCGGCCGGGCGCACCGGATCGCTCTTGACCCTCTTCGGGCCCGGGCGTATACCGAAAGCATCATCATGCTGGCGCCCGCTGGGCCTCGGATGGAGCCGGCTGCCCTTGGTCTCCGACGCAAAAATGGAGTTGTGATGGGTAGCGATCGTTTCGACGTGCTCCGCGAACAGGTCCGCGGGCAGGTTATCGAAGACGGCGACGCCGAGTACGAGGCCGCACGCCATGTTTACAACGGGATGATCGACCGTCGTCCCGCAGCGGTCCTCCAGGTGTCCCAGGTCGCGGACGTTCTGGCGGCCGTACGCTTCGCCCGTGGCCTGGGAATTGAAGTTGCCGTACGCGGCGGCGGGCACAGTGCGCCAGGATTTGGAACGGTCGACGACGGCCTGGTCCTTGACTTCTCGGCCCGCCGGGGAGTGCGCGTTGACCCCGCGGCGCGGCTGGCCCGGGTGGAACCCGGCGCAACGTGGGCAGACTACAACCACGCCACGCATGCATTCGGGCTGGCAAGCACAGGGGGCATCATCGGCTCAACCGGCGTCGCCGGCCTGACCCTCGGCGGCGGCATCGGGTACCTGTCCCGCAAGTACGGGTTGTCCTGCGACAACCTCGTTTCCGCCGACGTCGTCCTTGCTGACGGAACCTTTGTCACTGCCAGCGAAGCCGAAAACGTCGACCTGTTCTGGGCGCTCCGCGGCGGCAGCGGCAACTTCGGCGTGGTCACGTCGATGGAGTTCCGCCTGCACCCCGTGGACATGGTCCATGTGGGAATCATGTTCTTCGATGCAGCGACCGGAGCCGAAGTTGGGGCGGCCTACCGCGAGTGGATTGCTGCCGAACCGGACGAAATGGGCGCCTTCCTGGGATTCCACCAAGGTCCTCCGGTGCCGTTCCTTCCCGAGGAATGGCATGGGAAGCCCGTTGCGGTGATCGCAGGAATGTGGACCGGCGACCTTGACGCCGGCCCCGCGCACTGGCAGGCAATGCTTGACGCCGGGCAGGTGCTGGGAAGCTTCTTCGCCCCGATGCCGTACCCGGCACTGAACATCATGTTCGACGGCCTCAGCGGCGTCCCCGGGCTGCAGGGCTACTGGAAGGCCGATTTCCTCCGCACCCTCAGCGATGACGCCCTCCGCACCGCCGTCGCATATGCTCCTGGCATTCCCAGCGTCCACTCCGCCAACCACTTCTATCCGATCGACGGCGCCGTGAGGCGCGTAGCTCCCGAGGCCACCGCCTTCGCCTACCGTGACGTGGACTTCGCGCCTGTTATCGCGGCGCAGTGGCCCGATCCGTCCGAGAACGACAGGAACATCGCCTGGGTCCGGGAGTACTGGACCGCGCTCCACGAATTCTCGGAGGCCGGCGGCTACCTTAACTTCCAGGACGCAGATGACCAGGCCAGGATCGAGGACACCCTCGGCTCGAACTACGCGCGGCTTGCCGTACTCAAGGCAAAGTACGACCCCGACAACTTCTTCCATGTCAACCAGAACATCAAGCCCGCCCCCGCCGGCACCGCGGCCGCCGCCGTTCCGGCAGAGCGCCCGGCCGTGCTCCAGGCTGAGGCAGTACCGGAGGAAGCGCGCCAACCTGACACCGAGCCGCGCACGGCAAATCCCGCAGAGGGGGCTGCCACGTAACCCGGCCGCGTCCGGACGGAAGGCCCGGCGTCAGTAGGTGGTGGCGTTGGGCAGGATGAGCGGCGGCAGCGGCGCCTGGGTGAAGTCGAAGGACTGTGCCAGGTCGCCCAGCTGGGGGTTGTTCTCGCGGACATCAGGGCGGGCGTCCGGCCTGCCGTCCGTGGCGGGATCGATGCGCTCGCCGCCCAGGAAATCGTCCTCGATGAACTTGAAGTAGGCGTCCTGGCTGAGGACCTGGTGGTCGACGAACCCCTTCTTCGCATAGGGGCTGATCACCAGGCCCGGGACGCGCAGCCCATAGCCGTTGTTGTCCACCACCGGCGGGTTTTCGTGGTCATAGAAGCCGCCCCAGTCGTCCCAGTTGAGGAAGATGGCGGTGCTGTCCCAGTCAGGGCCGCTCATCACGGCGTTGATGAGCCCGGCAACGTAGGCCTGCCCGGTGCTGATCTTCGCAGGCGCGTGTTCGCTGACTTTGTCCGTGGGCGCCACCCAGGTGACTGCCGGCAGCGTCCCCTTTCTGGCGGCATCGTAGAAACCGCTGAGCGGCTTGATGTTGCCCTGCTCGCCGTCCTCCTTGACCGTGTCGAAGTACAGCAGCGGATTCCACAGGCCGGGGGTCTTGGCGTCCTGCTTCACCGGATCGCAGGTGGCGGCGTCATTGCGGCAGTCCGGTTCGGTGCCGTTGAACACGTAGTAGGCCCACGGGACGTTGTGCTTGTGCAGCAGGAACGTCAGGTCGGTCCAGGCGTAGTCCGGCAGTTCCAGTTTCTTGGCCGCCTCGGTGAGCTTCTTCTTCAGGTCATCGGACATGGGGGCGGCATCCACCGCCGCCTGGCAGATGGCGTAGGAATCGGTGGGCTTGCAGCTGGTGCCGATGAGCTGGTCAATCTGTGCGGCGAGGCCCGGGTCGATGCCGGCAGCCTCCAGGGCCTCGCGGCAAGGATCCAGGTCCATCCCGGCCTGGCACTTGCCGATCAGCGTGTCCTTGATGATCTGCGGCTCCGGTTCGGGGTCCGGGTCCTGCAGGGCATTCACGCACGACGACGGGTCCCCGGCCTTGGTGCATTTGGCCGACCATTCCGAGACAAGGTACAGGTGCGCCGGCAGGCTCCAGGAGGCGGCGGAGGCGAACAGGTGGTCCTCCAGCGTGAAGTTCTGCGCATAGGCCCAGTAGTTGGGCAGGTCCCGTCCGTCGTGGTAGCCCATCACATCGGTGGGCATGGTGGTGCTGTACTGGCACTTGGTGCTGGCGGCGCCGCAGCCGGACAGGCCCTTCTCCGCCTGCGCCACGAATCCGTCCATCGCCCCGCCGTTGATGTCGGCGGTGGCATCGGCGTGGCTGTGCGGGCCGCCGGCGTTGCTGTCCGCCGAGTTGTAGAAGGGCCTTACGCAGCCACCCTCGGCGGGATCCGGAACGCACACCGTGGGCTTGCCGTCCTTCATGGGAATCCCGTCGGCCCCGGGGTACGTCCCGAAGTAGCTGTCGAAGGACCTGTTCTCCTGGGTGATGATCACTACGTGCTTGATCTTGCCGATCCCGTTGGGGTCGGCGGCAGCAGTTCCCGGTACCGCAGCCGCGGTGGCCGGGGCGCCGGCGGTGGGCGCGGCTGTTGCGGGCGCGTCCGACGCCGGCGGGTCTGCGGCCGGTGGGCCGCCGCGCAACGCCAGGGAAAGGACGACGGCGACGATCACCAAAGCCACCGCCGCGGCACCTGCCAGGACGGCCCGGCGTCGTCCGCTTCCTGAAAGCGCCACCTTAGGATTCCTTCCGGTAGACGTCGTCCCCGAACGTCCTGACGCCGGGATCACCGGCCAGCCCCAGGCGCGGGAGATGGAAGAGGTCCTCGATGGTGGCCAGCAGGCTGTAGTGGTTGTAGGGCCGGTCCGAGGAGGTGCCCGCAGCCGCGAAAGGGGAGAGGACCAGGGCCCCCACCCGTCCTCCGGCCGTCCCCCCGGCGGGGACTCCCGGGTCGCCCTCAGAGGGGCCGGTGGTGTCGCCCTCGGCCTCGTCGAAGGTGATCACCAGCATGCCGTCCTGCTTGTACGCCGGTGACGCCAGGATGGCCGGGACCTGCTTCTTGAGCCAGTCGTCCGCTGTCCCCAGGCCGCCGTCAGAGCCGTCGGCGCAGGTGCCGTCATGCCCGTCGTGGCACAGGTTGGGCGTGATGTAGGCCAGGTTGGGGGTGGTGTCCACGGATTTCAGGTCGTCCTTGAGCGCGGAAAAGTTGACCACGTTTTTGGCGCAGTCCGGGGACGACGTGATGGAGCGGAAGTACATGAAGGGGTTGTGGTGGGTGGAGTACTGCTCCTCCGGCGTGGCCTTGATGTGGTTGTCCGCCCCGCCCAGGACCGGGTGCTCGCACGGCTGCTGCATGTCCTCCATGTAGCCCTTCCACGTCTTGCCCTGCGCGGCCAGCTGCCCGGCCACGGTTTGGGTGTCCTCCGGGTAGACGCAGCCGTCGCCCTGCAACGTCCCGTCCGGATCAGTGCCGGTGGCGTTGAACTCGGTGTACGTGTGGCAGTCCAGTTCCGTGCTGTCGTTGGGCCGTTGTCCGGAGATCTGGGCCAGGTAGTTGGGCAGCGAGTTGTGGGCGATCCCGTAGTAGTTCTTCAGCAGCACGCCCTTCTTCCGGAGCGTTCCGGACAGGTACGGCGCGGGGGAATTGTCGCCCCAGGTAGTGCCGTACCCCTTGTTTTCCAGGTTGATCACGAAGATGTGCCGGGGCATTCCGGCGGGCTTTGCCGCGTCCCCCGGCTGTGCCGTGGAGTCTGCGCCTGCCGTGGGTGCTGCCGACGCACTCGGTGGTGCCGACGTACTGGATGACGGGGTGGCGCCGCCGGATGGAGTGGCAGTCTGCGGAGCCGGTGCCGGAGTGGGCGCCTGGCATGCCACCAGCGCGGACAGGACCAGCGCCAGCACGGGCAGCAGCGCGGGCGAAGGAGGCCGCAGGGGAGCGGAGGGATGGGCTGATCTTCGGTTCACGGGCGGCCTCCGCGGTCTGTTCTTCACCTTGCGCCCCAGCGCTGCCGCCACTCTTGCACACCGTAACCGCGTTTTGCACGGGCAATTGCTGTGAGTTGGCAGGGAATCGGGGTGCGCGCAGGTGCACCGGCAGGTGCCGGACCGCCCTAGGTCTTTCTGCCCTACAAGCGGATGACCGGCAGGCGTTGACTTAAATCGCGGGAAGCTGAGGCCCGCGGGCTGGAAACGCACAACGCGTCCCGCCCACATCAGAAAGGAAAGTTCAGTGAAAAAGTGGTATCGGTGGCAGGACTATGTAGCGGTCGCCGCCGGACTCTTCACCGCGGTGGCGGTCCTGTTCACGCGGCAGCTAAACATGTCCACCACCCTGATGCTCGTCTTCGGCGGGCTCCTGGTGGTCAGCGGCATTATCAACCTGGCCATGCCGGGAACTCCGGCCATGGAATACGTGCAGGCCGTCCTCGCCGCAGGACTGGTCCTCTCGCCATGGCTCGGGACATACACGGGCGCAACGGGCGCAGCCTGGACGTCATGGATCGCAGGGGCGGTGGCACTGGTGGTAACAGCAGTGGCCATTAAGCCCAGCACCGACCTCCGCCACACCTACCGCGTCTCGCATTAGCAGGAGGAATCCGCCATGACCGAAGTGCTGCGCTACGAAGTAGGATCCGGAACCGTGCTCGTTGAGGCTGCGGACAACAGCTACGGCGTGGATCATCCCGCGCGCAACGAACAGGGGATCCTGGACACGGGCAGGCGCCTGGAAGATGCACTTGCCAGCGTCCGCCCCGCTGCCCGCGCAGCACTGGAGGCCATGGCGGAACTCACCCCCGAACAGATCCAGATCGAGTTCGGCGTGAAGCTCGCGGGGGACGCAGGGGCGGTGATTGCCAAGAGCAGTTCCGACGCCCATTTCGTCCTCCGGATGACATGGAACCCCGCGGTGGCCGCGCTGCCCGGGGAAGAAATCACACACAACGGGTGACGGCGATGGCTTCGTTTCATGACAGGTCCGACGCCGGGCGGCGGCTGGGCAAGCGGCTGGCCGCCCTGCGCGGCCGGAACGTCGTGGTGCTGGGCCTGCCCAGGGGCGGCGTCCCCGTGGCGTTCGAGGTAGCCAAAGCCCTCGAAGCGCCGCTGGACGTGATCGTGGTGCGGAAACTGGGGGTTCCGTTCCAGCCCGAGGTGGCCATGGGGGCCATCGGGGAGGGCAACGTCCGCGTCCTTGATCCGCGCACCATCTCCATGGCCCGCGTCTCCCAGGAAGACCTGCAGCAGGTGGAGCGCCAGGAACGCGCCCTGCTGGAAAGCAGGGTGGCCAGGTTCCGGCAGGGGCGCCGGCGGATCGACCTTGCCGGGCGCACGGTGGTCATTGTCGACGACGGCATCGCCACCGGTTCCACCGCCCGCGCGGCCTGCCAGGTGGCCCGGCATCTCGGCGCTGCCAGGGTCATCCTTGCCGTTCCCGTTGCCCCCGCCCGCGCCATTGTGGAGCTCAAGGAACCGGACGACGTCGTCTGCCTCCTTTCGCCCCAGGACTTCCAGGCCGTGGGCTACTACTACCGGGACTTCTCACCCACCGAGGACAGCGAGGTGGTGCAGCTGCTGGACGCCGCTGCCGCCCCGGCACACCACGGCGACGGCTACCGGGGAGACGGCAGCCTGGAGGACGACGTCGAAATCCCTGACGGAAGGGCGGTCCTGCGCGGCAGCCTCTACCTGCCGGCCCGGTGCGACGGCACGGTCCTCTTTGCCCACGGCAGCGGCAGCAGCAGGCACAGCCCCCGCAACCGCTTCGTCGCCTCGGTGCTGCACGGCGCCGGCCTGGGCACGCTGCTCCTTGACCTCCTGACGCCCGAGGAGGAGGTCAACCGGGCCAACGTGTTCGATATCGCCCTGCTGGCCCGCCGACTGTCCTCCGCCACCCACTGGCTGGAGGCGCGGCACGATGGCTCCGCGGGCAGGATCGGCTACTTCGGCGCCAGCACCGGCGCGGCGGCTGCACTGTGGGCCGCAGCCGAACCCGGCGCCCAGGTTGCCGCCGTCGTCTCCCGCGGCGGCAGGCCGGACCTGGCCGGACCCCGCCTCGCCGCCGTAAAAGCCCCCACCCTCCTGATTGTTGGCGGCGCCGACACCCAGGTGCTGGCCCTCAACCGGCAGGCCATGGCGCTCCTGCAGGCGCCCACCCGGCTGGAGATCGTCCCGGGCGCCACACACCTCTTCGAGGAACCCGGCACCCTTGCCATGGCGGCCACGCTTGCCTCGGACTGGTTCCGGCACTACCTCCTGCCCTCCCCGGTGGGGCGGCACGCGCCGGAGGCCAAGGAATGAACGCTTCCACCGGCAACACCGGCACCGGCCGCTGGGAGGAACGGGGGGCGGAACGCGCGGCGGAAGCCGCCCAGATCCGCGGCCTGGCCCACTCCCTGGCCACGCCCGACGACGTGCCCACCCGGATGGGGGACCGCTACGACGCCCTGTTCTGGCATCCGCGGACCGAGGCGCTGCGGCCGCTGCACCACGAATACCAGCCGGGGGAACCCGAGTTCGAGACCGAGCCCACGGGGTTCTAGCCCCAACCAAAGGAACATGATGGACCAGAGGAGCACCATGACCGCCGGAGTTGAGGGTGCCACGCGCTGGTCTGCCATCACCAAGGACGTGGCCGCCTTCCCGGTCCGGCCCAACCTGCTGGATTACGATGCCGCCCGGCGGGACTTCAGCTGGGACCAGGCACGGCAGGCGCTGGCCGGGCTGCCCGGAGGCCGGGGCCTGAACATCGCCTACGAGGCCGTGGACCGGCACGTGGCGGAAGGCCGCGGCGGCAAGGAGGCCCTGCGGTTCGTGATGGCCGACGGCGGCACCCGGTCCCTGACCTACGGCGGCCTTGCGGACGGGTCCGGCAGGTTCGCGGCGGTGCTGCAGGGCCTGGGGGTGGGGCGCGGCGACCGGGTCTTTTCGCTCCTGGGCCGCAGCCCCGGGCTGTACACCGCCGTGCTGGGCACCTTCAAGAACGGCAGCGTCTTCTGCCCGCTCTTTTCAGCCTTCGGCCCCGAGCCGGTCCGGCAGCGGCTGCACCTCGGGGCCGGCCGGGTACTGCTGACCACCCGGGCGCTGTACCGCAGGAAGGTGGCGCCGGTCCGGGACTCCCTGCCCGACCTCCGCCACGTCCTGCTGGTGGACGCCGACGGCAGCCCCGAACCGGAAACCCTGGACCTGGCCGAACTCCTGGCCCAGGCTGACCCCATCGGGGAGATCGCAGACACCCAGCCCGAGGACATGGCCCTGCTGCACTTCACCAGCGGCACCACCGGCACGCCCAAGGGCGCCATCCACGTCCACGACGCTGTCGCCGCCCACTACGCCACCGGCCGCTTCGCGCTGGACCTGCACCCGGACGACATCTACTGGTGCACCGCCGATCCGGGCTGGGTGACCGGCACGTCCTACGGCATTATCGCCCCGCTGGTGCACGGCGTCACCGCCATCGTGGACGAGGAGGAACTGGACGCCGACCGCTGGTACCGGATCCTCGCCGAGCAGCACGTCACCGTCTGGTACACCGCGCCCACGGCGCTGCGGATGCTCATGAAGGCCGGCGCCGGGCGGGCCGCGGGCCATGACCTGTCAGCGCTGCGCTTCATCGCCAGCGTGGGGGAGCCGCTGAACCCGGAGGCCGTGGTGTGGGGCCAGGACGTCCTGGGCCTGCCCGTGCACGACAACTGGTGGCAGACCGAAACCGGCGGGATCATGATCGCCAACTACCCGGCCATGGACATCCGGCCCGGCTCCATGGGCCGGCCGCTGCCCGGCATCGAGGCGGCCCTGGTGGCCCGCGACGCCGACGGCAAACCCATCGTCAAAGACGGCCAGGCAGTCCTGGTCACCGGGCCGGACACCATGGGCGAGCTGGCGCTGCGCCCCGGGTGGCCGTCCATGTTCCGCGGCTACCTCAACGAGGAGGAGCGCTACCGGCGCTGCTTTGCCGGCGGCTGGTACCTCACCGGCGACCTGGCAAAGCGCGACGGCGACGGCTACTTCTGGTTCGTGGGCCGCGGCGACGACGTCATCAAGTCCTCCGGCCACCTGATCGGCCCCTTCGAGGTGGAAAGCTGCCTCATGGAACACCCGGCCGTGGCCGAAGCAGGCGTGATCGGCGTGCCGGACCCCGTGGCCGGCGAGGTGGTCAAGGCCTTCGTGGAACTCAAACCCGGCAACGAGCCCACGGAGGAGCTCCAGCTGGAGATCATCGGCTTCGCGCGGAAACGGCTGGGCGCCGCCGTGGCACCCAGGCTGCTGGCCTTCACCACCACCCTGCCCAAGACGCGCAGCGGCAAGATCCTGCGCCGGCTCCTGAAATCCCGCGAGCTCGGTCTCCCGGAAGGCGACACCTCAACGCTTGAATCCCCGGCAGGGGCTGCCGTACCTCTGAAGGACCAGCCATGACCACGCTGAGGAGCCGGGGCATCCCGGACGCGGAGCACGCCGTGCACCTGCTGCGGCAAATGCTGCGGGTACGCAGGCTCGAGGAAAAATGCATCGAGCTCTACAGTGCCGCCAAGATCCGCGGCTTCCTGCACGTCTATATCGGCGAGGAAGCCGTGGCGGCAGGGGTGATGGAAGCCCTGGAACCGGAAGACGCCGTGGTGGCCACCTACCGCGAACACGGGCACGCCCTGCTGCGGGGCGTCTCCGCCGGGGCCATCCTCGCCGAAATGTACGGCCATGCGGAGGGCTGCTGCCGGGGCCGGGGCGGCTCCATGCACCTCTTCGATGCCGCCACCCGCTTCTACGGCGGTAACGCGATCGTGGCCGGCGGGCTGCCACTCGCCGTCGGCCTGGCCCTCGCGGACCGGATGGCCGGGCGCCAACGGGTGACCGTCTGCTTCTTCGGCGAAGGCGCCGTGGCCGAAGGCGAATTCCATGAAAGCATGAACCTGGCCGCGCTGTGGCAGCTGCCGGTGCTGTTCTGCTGCGAAAACAACCTCTACGCCATGGGCACCGCCCTGGGCCGCTCCGAATCCCAGACGGACATCGCCCTCAAAGCCGCCGGCTACGAGATCTCGGCGTGGGCGGTGGACGGCATGGACGTCCTCGCCGTCGAGGAGGCCGCCCGGCGCGCCGTGGATGCCGTGCGGGCCGGCGGCGGCCCACACTTCCTGGAGCTGCGCACGTACCGGTTCCGCGCCCACTCCATGTTCGATCCCGAGCTGTACCGGGAGAAATCCGAGGTGGCCCGGTGGATGGAACGGGACCCCATCAGCCTGCTGCAGTCCGCCATGCAGGCGGCGGGCCAGCTCCCGGACAAAGACTGGGCCGCGCTGCAGGCGGAAGTGGACGCGGAGATCAGCACCGCCGTCGGCTTTGCCGAGAACGGAACACCGGAGCCGGTGTCCGAGCTCAGCCGGTTCGTCTACAGCGACCGGCCGGACGACGGCAGCGCAGGCGGCGGGGGTCCGGAGGAGCAGGGCACGACAGCAGGGAAAGGCGGGGCTGCAGGATGAAAACCACGTACCGGGAAGCCATGCGCGCGGCCCTCCGTGATGCCATGACGCGCGACGAACGGGTGTTCCTCATGGGCGAGGACGTGGGCCGGTACGGCGGCAGCTTCGCCGTGAGCCTGGGCCTGCTGGAGGAATTCGGGCCTGACCGGATCCGCGACACACCCCTCTCCGAGTCCGGGTTCGTGGGCGCGGGGATCGGCGCGGCGCTGGGCGGGATGCGGCCCGTCGTCGAGATCATGACCGTCAACTTCAGCCTGCTGGCGCTGGACCAGATCATCAACAACGCCGCCACCCTGCTGCACATGTCCGGCGGCCAGTTCAACGTGCCCATCGTCATCCGGATGACCACCGGCGCCGGCCGCCAGCTGGGGGCGCAGCACTCCCACAGCCTGGAAGGCTGGTACGCGCACATCCCGGGGCTGCGCATCCTGGCCCCGGCCACGCTGGCGGACGCCCGCGGGATGCTGTGGACCGCGCTGCAGGATCCGGACCCGGTGCTGATCTTCGAGCACGGCTCGCTGTACAACGTCGCGGGGGAGCTCGACGACGATGCCGGCGCCGTGGGCATCGACAAGGCAGCGGTCCTGCGCGAAGGGGACGCCATCACGCTCATCACCTACGGCGGAACACTGCCCCTGGTGCTGGAGGCCGCGCAACAGCTGGACGGGGAGGGCATCGACGCCGATGTCATCGACCTGCGCACCCTGCGCCCCCTGGACGCCCACACCATCATGGACAGCGTGGCCAGGACGCACCGGGCCGTGGTGGTGGACGAGGGCTGGCGCAGCGGCAGCATCTCCGCCGAGATCGCGGCCCGGATCTGTGAACAGGCCTTTTTCGACCTGGACGCCCCCGTGGAGCGGGTGTGCAGCCTGGAGGTCCCCGTCCCCTACGCCAAGCACCTGGAGCAGGCGGCGCTGCCGTCGGTGGAACGGGTCATGGCCGCCGCACGAAGGGCCGTGGGCGCCGGTGGATGAGTTCCGGATGCCGTCCCTGGGCGCGGACATGGAGCACGGCAAGGTGGTGGAGTGGCTGGTCAAACCCGGGGACTACGTCCACAAGGGCGACCTCGTGGCGGCCGTGGACACGGACAAGACCGTCATGGACATCGAGTCGTTCCAGGAAGGCGTGGTGGCCGAGTTCCTGGTGGACATCGGCGACACCGTGGACGTAGGCACCCCCATCGCCAGGATCACCGCCACCCCGGCAGAGGTCCCGCCGGCGGCAGAGGTCCCGCCACCGGAACCGGAGCCGGGCACCAAGGCCCCGCCCCCGGTGCGGCACCTGGCGCACACCCTGGGCGTCGACGTCGGACGCATCAGCGGCAGCGGTGAGGATGGCGAGGTGACCAGGGCCGACGTCGAACGCGCCGCGGCTGCTCCAGCCACCCCAACGAGTCCGGAGAAAGCAGAACAGCCGGAAGCGCCGGGGCGGGACGAAACCCGCCGCGTGCGGTCATCGCCGCTGGCCCGGCGGCTGGCCGCGGAGCTCGGCGTCCACCTGCCGGGAATCACGGGGACGGGTCCCGGCGGCGCGGTGACGGAGGAGGACGTGCTGGCCGCTGTCCCGCCCAGGGGACGGCCGTCCACGGAAATGCCACCCAGCGAACCCGGCGCGGAAAAGCCGGCGGAAGCGCCGCCGTCGGAGGCTCAACAGCCGGAAGCCCAGCCACCGGAACCATTGCACGACGCCGGAGAGGCGCCCACGCTGAAACGCCCGACGGCGGCCGGTGGCAAGGCGGAAAGCCTGCGGCAGGCGGTGGGCGCACTGATGTCCCGGTCCAAGAAGGAGATCCCGCACTACTACCTGTCCACCACCCTGGACCTGGCGGCGGCGATGGCGTGGATGCAGGCAGCCAACCAGCAGCGGCCGGTCTCAGCCCGGTTGGTGCCGTCGGCCCTGCTGCTGAAGGCCACGGCGCTCGCGGCCAAGGAGGTGCCGGACATGAACGGCTTCTTCACCAAGGGCGCCTTCCATCCCGGCAGCAGTGTGCACCTCGGCGTAGCGGTGGCCCTCCGGCATGGCGGCCTGGTGGCCCCCGCCCTGCACGACGCCGACACCCTGACGCTCGATGAGCTCATGGTCCAGCTGCGCGACCTGGTAGGCCGCGCCAGGGCGGGCCGGCTGCAGCGGGCGGAGATGGCCGACCCCACCATCACGGTGACCAACCTGGGCGATCTCGGCGTCGAAAGCGTGTACGGGGTGATCTACCCGCCGCAGGTTGCCATGGTGGGCTTCGGCAAGGTCCTGGAGCAGCCGTGGGCACACCACGGGATGCTGGGCATCCGGCATGCCGCCATCGCCACGCTGTCCGCCGACCACCGGGTGAGCGACGGGCTCCGCGGCGGCCGTTTCCTGACCCGCATCGACGAGCTGCTGCAGGAACCGGGGAAGCTGTGAGCCGTCAACCCCGTAGCGAGGAGGAACCGTGAACGAACAGGACGCGCGCCAGGCAGTGGCGGCGGCGATCGGCAAAGTAGCCCCCGACGTCGAGTCCGAAGACCTGGAAGGCGGGGCAAGGCTGCGCCAGGACCTGGAACTGGACTCGCTGGATTTCCTCCACCTGGTGGAGGTCATCGCGCAGGCCACCGGAGTGGATATCCCCGAGGCGGACTATCCGGCGGTGGCCACCGTGGATGGGCTGGTCATGTACGTCGCCGGGCACGGGTGACGCCAGGTGGAGAACCCGGTAAAGCCGAGGCGGAGGCGCCGGCGCTGGCCCCGCCGCCTGGGCATCGCGGCGCTGGTTATCCTTGGCCTGGTCCTCGTTTCAACCGCCGCCAACCTGCTCCTGGAGCAGCGGGAGAAGGCTACCACCGCGCCTTACGGCGAGCGGGTCGCGGTGGCCGGGGGCTCCTTGAACGTGGTCCGGAACGGGAGCGACGGCGGGGCCGCCACCGCAGGCGGCCGCCAGGCGATCATCCTGCTCAGTGGTCTCGGAACAGCGGCGCCCGGCCTGGACTTCGCCCCATTGATCGGGGAACTCGGCGACTTCGACGTCGTTGTGGTGGAAGGGTTTGGCTATGGCTACAGCGATCTGGAAGCCAGCGCCCGGACCAACGAGCACATCAGCAACGAGCTTCATGAGGTGCTGTCAAAGCTCCAGGTCCGGCAGCCCTATGTCCTGGCCGGCCACTCGATTGCCGGGTTCTACATGCTGGACTACGCCAACCGGTACCGTCCGGAAGTTTCTGCGGTGGTGGGGATCGACGCGACCATACCCAAGCCCGGCAATGAGCCGGTGGCGGAGCCGGAGCCCGGCATCAACTGGGTGAAGCTGCTGGGCGCGGCCGGACTGGTCCGCGCGGTAGCCACCCTTGCGCCGGGCCTGGTGGAGCCGGACGGCAGCGCCTATTCGCACCAGGAGCTCCAGCGCATGCGCACCATGGCGATCTGGAACTTCGGCAATGCCGCCGTGGCCGATGAAACCGCCCGCATCGCCAACAACGCGGCTGCCCTCCGGGGCGTCGGCTATCCCGATGACCTGCCTGTCCTGGCCTTCATCGCCGATGAAAAGGATGGCAGGGCTGCTGCCAAAACGGCCGCTGCTGAGGAGCTGCTGAAGAACGTCAGCCGGCACCAGGTCCTGCCCCTTGACGGCGGGCACTACCTGCACTGGACGCAGGCCAAACGGATGGCGGCGGAGATCCGGCGGTTCGTTGCCCCCGCGGGCTGACTTCGGCGGACAGCCCTCAGCCGGCGTGGTCGTTCCCGCGCATCCGCACGGCAACCACCACGCCGGAGGCTGCGGTGAGCACCGCGACGGCGGCGATGGCGGCGGGGATGCCGTAGAGGTCGGCGAGGATGCCGGAGAGGAGTGCGCCCACGGCGAATCCGCCGTCGCGCCAGAGCCGGTACACGCCCACGGAGCGCGCCCGCCAGGCAGGATGGGCGACGTCGCCGATCGCGGCCAGCAGGGTGGGGTACACCAAGGCGGTCCCGAGGCCCAGGACGACGGCGGCCGCGAGCCACGGTCCGAAGCTGTGGGCTGATGCGACGATTCCCAGGGCCACGGCCTGGACCAGCATGCCGGCTGTGATGAACCATTTGCGGCCCCAGCGGTCGGAGGCGGCGCCGGTGACCAGCTGCGCGGCACCCCAGGCCGCCGGGTAGGCGGCGGCCAGGACGCCGATCTGGCCAAGGCTCAGCCCGGCACCGGCGAACAGGACGGGGAAGAGGCCCCAGGCCAGGCCGTCGTTGAGGTTGTTCACCAGGCCGGCCTGGCTGGCTGCGGACAGGGAACGGTCCTTGAAGCTGGTGAGGGTGAACACTTGGCCGGTGGTGAGGCCGGCGTGGGCGCTGTCCTGGCCCGTGACGTGCCGGGCCGCTTCGGTTTTGGCGTGGTGGTAGGTTTCCCGGACGGCCAGGACCGTCAGGCCCAGGCCGAGCGCGATGTAGGCGGCTCCGAGCAGGAAGGGTGCGGGGCGAAGGCCGTATACGGTGGCCAGGTAGCCGGTGGCCAGCGCGGTGGCGGCCACCCCGAGGTAGCCCGCGGCCTCGTTGAAGCCCATGGCCAGGCCGCGCTGCCTGGGGCCAACGAGGTCCATTTTCATGATGACGGCGGTGGACCAGGTGAGGCCCTGGCTGATGCCCAGCAGCACGTTGGCCGCTACGATCCAGCCCCAGGACGGGCCGAAGATGAGCATGAGCGGCACGGGAACAGCCGCCAGCCAGCCGGCGATGAGGACCGGCTTGCGGCCGTACCGGTCGGAGAGCGTGCCGGCGAAGTAGTTCATCGCGGCCTTGGACAGGCCAAAGGCCAGGATGTACGTCAGCGCGCCCGTGTAGAGGTCCAGGTGGAATTCCTGGGAGGCCAGCAGGGGCAGGACGGTGCGTTCCTGGCCCAGCGTGCCGCCTACCAGGGCATTGACGGCAACCAGCAGCATGAACTGCGCCAGGTTCTGCCGCAGGCCCAGCACTGCTGGCGTTGCATCCATGCTGCGGCGGGGGAGTGCTGTGCCGGGCATCGGTGGTTTCCGTTCTGTTTTGGGCAAAAGGGTGGCCCGGGCAGGAGGGGGACGCGCCCGGGCCGGAAGCCCGGGCAGGAGGGGGGTCCTGCCCGGGTGGTCTTGCGGGTGGCCTGGTTAGACGGCGGGGACGCTGTTCTGCCAGGCGTTCCATGCGGCGTAGCTGCCGTCGAGTTCGACGACGTCGTACCCGGCACGGCGCAGGGCGCTGGCAGCTACGGAGTTCCGCACGCCTGACTGGCAGTAGGACACGATGGTGCCGCCGGCGGGGAGTTCATCCAGGTGCCACATGACGCGGCCCCCGCTGAGCTGGTACGAACCCGGGACATGCCCGGCCTTGTGCTCGGTCTTGTTGCGGACGTCCAGGATCATGACGGCGTCGAACTTTTCGAGGTCCTCGGGCTGGATCAGCTTCGGGGTGAAAGTGGGCAGTCCCTCGATCCCGGTGACGTAGCCGGCCACGTTGTCGATGCCCACGCGGACCAGGTGGTCCCACATCTCCTGGGCCTGCTCCTGGTCCTTGGCCAGCAGCACCAGCGGGTTCTTGTCCGTCTCCGGATTGACCACCCAGGCGCCGTAGCTGGCTACTGACTTGCCGGCCGGGACGTTCAGGGACCGGGCCACGGTGCCTTGGTGGACCTCGGCGTTGGAGCGGGTGTCGATGAACGTCAGGGTGTCTTCTGCCAGGCCTGCTGCGACGATTTCGGTGGAGAGCTCGGGCAGCGGGGTGCGTTCGCCCATGACGGCCGGGCCTACGCGGTTTTCGCGCTTCATGCGGCCGAAGTAGGCGTGCGCGTCGGGCTGGCCGTCCAGGAGCTCGTCGATGAAGCCCTGCTCGTCGTTGGCGGCCATGTAGGGGCCCCACCAGGCGTAGAGGCGTTCGTAGCCCACCGTGGAGGACGGGATGGCACCGAGTGCCTTGCCGCAGGCGCTGCCGGCGCCGTGGGCCGGGTGGACCTGGACGTAGTCCGGCAGGGTGAGGAACTTGTCGCGCAGGCTGGCGAAGAGCTGCTTGGCACTTTTGAAGCGGGTGTCGATGCCGCCTGCTGCTTCGTCCAGCAGGTCGGGCCGGCCCAGGTCGCCGGAGAAGACGAAGTCTCCGGAGAGCAGGTAGCCGGGCTGGTCGCTGAACGCGCCGTCGGTGACCAGGAAGGACAGGTGCTCCGGGGTGTGTCCGGGGGTGTGGACTGCCTTGATGCTGATGTTGCCCAGGGCGATGGTGTCGCCGTCGTACAGCCGCTCGCCGTCGAACTCGTACTGCCAGTCGGGCCCGCCCTCGCCGGAAACGTAGATCCTGGCGCCGGTGGCAGCGGCCAGCTCGCGGGTGCCGGAGAGGTAGTCGGCGTGGATGTGGGTCTCGGTGACGGCCACGATCTTCATGCCGTTCTTCGCAGCCAGGTCCTGGTAGACGGCGATGTCGCGGCGGCCGTCCACCACGATCGCTGCACCCTTGGCCTGGCAGCCGATCAGGTAGCTGGCCTGGGCGAGGTCTTCGTCGTAAATGCGCTCGATAAGCATCTGGTGCTCTCCTTCGGGAAAGGGGATTGGGAAGTTGTTCTGCAATCAGTATAGATACCCCGGGGGGTATCCCGCAACGGGGCGTATGCGACTGTCTGGGCCGCCATGGTGGGTCAGGCGTGCTGGTGCCCGGCTTCGGTGCGGAGTTTGTCCATGTCCAGGTTTTTCACGGCCTGGATGACTTCCTCGAGTCCGGTGGCGTTGAGTGCTCCGGGCTGGGAGAAGACCAGGGTCTTGTCCTTGAACGCCATCAGGGTGGGGATGGAGGTGATGTTCGCTGCGGCGGCGAGGGCCTGTTCGGCCTCGGTGTCCACCTTGGCGAAGGTGGTGTCCGGGTGCCGTTCGGCGGCGGCGCCATAGGTGGGGGCGAACATGCGGCAGGGGCCGCACCAGGCTGCCCAGAAGTCGACGAAGACGATGTCGTTGTCCTCCAGGGTCTGGGCGAAGGATTGGTCGGTGATGTCGATGGTTGCCATGATCTGTCGTGTCCTTTCGGGCGGTTGGGGGTGGGTGCCCTGCGGCCGGGGGCTAGGTGGTGGGGAGTCCGGCGCGGGTCCAGGCGGTCATGCCGCCGGCCATGGTGTCTGCCTTGTAGCCGACTCCGTTGAGGGCATCGGCGACGGCGGCGCTGCGGTTGCCGCTGCGGCATACGGCGATCACGGGGACGGCCGGATCCAGCTCGCCCAGGCGGGCCTGCAGTTGGCCCATGGGAATGTGCAGGGCGCCGGGGATCATGCCCTCGGCGACCTCGAAGTCCTCGCGGACGTCGAGGATCCGGGCGGTGGAGCGGCGCTGTTCGGCTTCGGTGATGGTGATTTCAGCCATGGTGTTTCTCCTTCGAAGTGGTTTTTGGCTGGTGTTAAAGCGGTGGTGGTTGCCTAGCGGACGGGTTCGCCGGCCTGGCGCCAGGCGGCCATGCCGCCGCGCACCGAGTAGGCGTCGTAGCCCTTGGCGGCCAGGAGCCGGGCTGCTGAGGCCGAGCGGACGCCGGAGGCGCAGACGGCGATCACCGGACGGGCTTTTTGGATGCCGGCGGTGCTGGCCTGCAGCCTGTCCAGGGGGACATGCTTGGCCTGCGGCGCGCGGCCGGTCCGCCATTCCTGCGCTGACCTGACGTCGATGAGCGTGGCCCCGGAACCCAGGAGGTCCTTGGCCTGCGCTACGGAGATTGTCTTGTAGGGCTTGCTGAAGGCCTTCTTGAGGGAATCGATCAGTCCCATGGTGTTCTCCTCTATGGATGGGTCAGGCGGTGACCGTGCCGGCGGTGACCCACGCCGCGACGGCGAAGATGAGTACCGCAAACGAGATGCGAATGTGCTTGTCGTGCAGGTGGCGGGCAAACCGGGCGGCAACCACCGATCCCACGATGGCCGGGATGGCGAACGCCAGGGTGGTGGCCCAGTCGATGGTGTAGCCGGCCGCGTGGGCGCTGAACCCTGCGGCGGAATTGACCACGATGATCGCCAAAGATGTTCCAACGGCCTGCTTCATGCGCAGGCCCAGGAAGATGGTCAGCGCGGGGGTGATGAGGAAGCCGCCCCCCACGCCAAGCAGCCCGGTGAGGAACCCGACGAGCAGGCCCACCCCCACGGCCTTCGGGGCGCAGGACCGGAAGGCCCGGTGCGGTCCGGTGCTGCAGGAGCCTTCGCTTTCGCGGGGTTTGCTGAGCATCCGGATGCCCGCGGCCACCATGATCACGGCGAATGCCAGCATCAGGATGTTCGGGTCCAGCAGCTTGCCTACGGCCGCTCCGGCCCAGGCTGCCGGGATGCCGGCGGCGCCCACCATGGCGATCACGGGCCAGTTCAAGCCCTCCCGGGTCCGGGGAAGCAGGGCTGCCAGCGAGGAGATGCCCACCACCAGCAGTGAGGTGGGAATGGCCTGGGCGGGGCTCATGCCCACGCCGTACACCAGGGCCGGAACGGCGATGATGGACCCGCCGCCGCCCACAACGCCCAGTACGACGCCGACGACGAGCCCCAGTCCCAGGGCCGGGATCATGCCGCAGCGCCCTCTTCAGCCGTCTGCACGGGAAGCTGCAGGATGGCGCTTTCGCGGGTGGGTTCCTGGGCGGCCTTGTTCCACGGCATGGCCGAGAGGGCCTTGCCCATGGCGCAGGTGTTGGTCGCGGCCGAGAACGTCAGCCCGGTGCCGATGGCGCCGGCCAGCATGCGGACTTTGGGGGAAACGAACTTGCCCCCCATCAGGCCCAGCATGACCAGCGAGCCTGCGGCCATGCGGACCTGGCGTTCCAGGTCCCAGCGGTCCTTGCCCTTGACCACGTCGCCGCCGGCGGCAGCAAAGCCGGGAACCCCGCCGGTGAGCACGTAGGCGGTGTCCAGGCCAACGGTGGCCATGCGCTGGCGGGCCTGTTCGGCGCGGACGCCGGACTGGCAGACCAGGACCACGCGGGACCCCAGCCTGGCGGCGAGTTCGTCGGTGTGCTCGGAGAGCAGCGGCAGCGGCACGTTGTAGGAGCCGCGGATGTGCATGGATTCGAATTCAGCGGCGGACCGCACGTCGATGACCACGAGGTCCTGGTGCTCTTTGATCCAGGACTGCAGGGTGTCGGGGGCGAGTGCGGTGACGGCGGTTGCCTTGGAGGGGGAAGTCATAAGTGGCCTCTCGGAAGGGGTCGGGTGAATACCCCACCGAGTATTACAGATACCCCCGGGGGTAGTCAAAACACCCATGGGGGTATATAGTTGGGGCAGCACCTCATCGATGGAGACCCCCTTATGGAACTGAACCCAACCGAACTCACACCCGTGATCAACCGCCTCAAGCGCGCCCAGGGCCAACTCGCCGCCGTCACCCGCATGCTCGAGGAAGGCCGGGACTGCAAGGACGTCGTCACCCAGCTGGCGGCCGTGTCCAAGGCCCTTGACCGGGCCGGCTTCGCCATCATCGCCACCGGGCTGGAGCAGTGCATCGTCCAGAAGGACGAAACCATGGACCGGAAGGACCTGGAGAAGCTCTTCCTCTCCCTCGCCTAACCAGCCCGCCGAAACACCGGACCGCCTGCACATTTGAGGAGCACCATGACGTACACCCTGGCCACCACCGTCTCCCTTCCCTGGGCCGAAGCGCTGGAACGCACGCGCGAGGCCCTTGCCGCGCAGGGGTTCGGGATCCTGACTGAAATCAACGTCCGGTCCACCTTCGAAGCCAAGCTTGGCGCCGAAGCCGCGGACGCCGTCGGGGATTACGTCATCCTCGGGGCCTGCAACCCCGCCCTTGCCAGCCGCGCCCTCGCCGCCGAACCCCAAATGGGGGCCCTCCTGCCCTGCAACGTGGTGGTGCGACGGGCGGCTGATGCCGCCGAGACGACCGTTGAGGCCATCGACCCGCAGACCATGGTGCAGCTCAGCGAAGCCCCTTCGGTCAAGGAAGTGGCGGACGACGCCGGCACCCGCCTGCGCAAGGCCCTCGCCAGCCTGGGCCAAGCAGGAGCCTAGGAGTCACCGGCCGCCCCGCAGTGGCCCCCTCTGGCGACACCCATAGATATCCGTGACGCCCATATTCCATGGCGCACGGATTATTTGGGTAGCGTCCCGGAATGTTGGGTAGATATCAGGGGAACCCGCGCGCGCTTGTGAAGGAGCACGCGGGAACCGCACGCGGAAGAGGAGGGGGAACTTATGCCGGCACCACTGGTCATCGTTTTTGATGTCAACGAGACCCTCTCAGACATGGCCCCGCTCGGGGAAGCATTCGCTCAGGTCGGGGCACGCCGCGAACTGGCCAAACTCTGGTTCGCCACGCTCCTGCGGGACGGATTCGCCCTCACCGCCAGCGGGGACAACACGGCCTTCGCCGCCATCGGCGCCGACGCACTCCGTACCCTGCTGGCAGCCGAAGGGGTCTCCGGGAACCTGGACACCGCCGTCGAACGCGTCATGGCTGCCATGCAGAACCTCTCCCTTCACCCGGATGTCCCGGACGGCATCCGGGCCCTGGCCGCCGCCGGGCACCGGCTGGTAACCCTGACCAACGGTGCGGCGGCCAACACCAACAAGCTGTTAATTGCCGGCGGCGTCAGGGACAAATTCGAGCTCCTCCTCTCCGTGGAGGACGCCCCTGCCTGGAAGCCGGCCAAGGCCGCGTATGAGTATGCGGGAACGTCGGCCGGGGCGGATCCGGCCGGGATGCTGCTGGTCGCCGTGCACCCCTGGGACATCCACGGCGCAGCCAGGGCCGGACTTCGGACTGCCTGGATCAACCGGACTGGCGCCCGCTACCCGTCGTACTTCCAGGCCCCGGACTTCGTCATCCCGGCGCTCACCGCGCTGCCGCCGGCACTCGCCGCGTAGGCACAACCCGCACGCACGGAAACGGAGACCACCCATGGCAGCACACGCCGTCGAGCGCCGCACTGTTGAGGTGGACGGCGTTCCGCTGTCCTACCTTGCCGCGGGGGATGACGCCGCCCCGCCGTTGATCCTGCTGCACGGCACCTTCTGGAGCCGCGTGTGGCAGCCCGTCCTGCCGGCACTTGGCGAACGCAGCCGCTGCTACGCACTGGACTTTCCGGGGTTCGGCCGCAGCGGGGGAGAACTAACCGTCGAGCAGGCCACGGTCCCTGCCCTCGCGCAGACAGTGCTCCACGCCGCGGATGCCCTGGGCGTGGGGCAGTTCGACGTCGCCGCCCATGACATCGGCGGTGGCGTGGCGCAGCAGCTCGCGGCCACCAGCGGGAGGGTCCGCAAAATGGTCCTCATGAACGCTGTCATGTTCGATTCCTGGCCGGTGCCCGCCGTCGAACGTTTCCGGGACCCCGCCGTGCGCAGGAACACCAGCGGGGAGGATCTCCTCGCCGCGCGCCGCAAGTCCACCCAGGCGTGTGCCAGCCGCACCTTCAGCGACGAGGAGCTGGCGGACTACCTGTCACCCTGGCAATCCCCGGCCCGCGCGCGTTCCTGGATGGCCATGGCAGCGGCCGCGGATTCCCGGTACACCCTGGAACTGGTGCCTGCCCTCAAGGAAGCGGCCATACCCACGCGCCTGGTGTGGGGACGGGACGACGACTTCCAGAAAATAGCGTTTGCCCGCCGGTACATGGACGAGATTCCCAACGCGGACCTCGTTCAGGTGGAAGGCAAGCACATCCCCACCGAAGACTCACCGGATGCCATCGCAACAGCAATCCTGGATCACCTCGCCGGCGCTCCGTAAACCTGGGCTGCCGTCACGGTGGCGGACGCCTCGGGAATGCCTGTAGTCTCTGTGCACGGTGATGGATCCCGCCGGAAGACCCGCGCAACTGCACGGTCTTCGAACCGCCGCCTGGCTAATGGTTCCTGCCTTTGCTGAAACGAAGGCAGGTGACCCATGCCCGCACCCGGCCCAGTCTTCCTGCCCCACCCCGAACAGGAGAACGCATGACTGAGCCCGAGAAACCACACCCCCGTACCGGCGGCATGCCATACGTTCCTCAGAAGATCAGCGGCCCGGTACTCATGGGGGTGGTTCCGGGCCAGCCGTTGGCCGTCGCCCACCGCGCCGCCGAGCTGGCGTACAGCCTGGGCGTGAAGCTGGTCTGCGCCTACGTGGACGTCACCACCTACCTGGCTGAAGAGCCCGACGGCAGGGTGGAAGCCCGCCCCATCGACCCCGACGGGATTGATGACGACATCGAAGGCATCAGCGCCTCCATCGCCGGCCACCTCCGCGAAGCCCTGGACGCCACAGGGATCGACTGGTCCTTCGTGACGCTGGCCGGGGACCCTGCCAGGGCGCTGGGACGGCTGGCGGAAACCACTGACGCGTCCGTCATTGTGGTGGGCACCCGGGAACGCGGACTCGGGGCGCGGCTGGAGGAACTGCTCGTGGGATCCGTGGCAGTCCATCTCACCCACCGCCAGCACCGGCCCGTCCTGGTGGTCCCGCTGGCCCCGCACCCCAGGCACCAGCCGAAAGCGGACCACTGATGGAGCAGCCCGTCCCCAGGACCACAGCAGCCGCCGGCGCAGACCAAGGCACGCTGGGCGAGGCACGCATCCACCGGCCGGTCCACCTGCACCCCGGATTCGTCCTGGTGGTCATCCTTGGCGGCACCTTCGGCGCCCTGGCCCGTTACGGGCTGGGCAGCATCCTGCCCGCGCCGGGCGGCTGGCCGGTACCCACCCTGGTCATCAACCTGGCGGGGGCGTTCCTGTTGGGTGCCCTGCTTGAGGCACTGGTCCGCCGGGGCCCTGACGCTGGACGGCTCCGGCTGGTCCGGCTGCTGGTGGGCACCGGTTTTCTGGGCGCCTTCACCACCTACAGCACCCTGGCCGTGGAAGCCACCACCCTGTTCAGTGCCGGCCGCAGCGCAGACGCCATCATCTATGTGGCAGCCTCCGTGCTGGTTGGAGCCGTGGCCACCGTGGCCGGCATCCGGCTGGCAGCAGCCCAGCATGCCCGGACCAGCTCCCGGCCACGCACAGCCGGCCCCCCGAAGGAGGGAAACCGGTGAGCCCCCTGGCCATCATCCTGCTGGGACTCGCCGGCGGGCTGGGAGCTGCCACCCGCTTCATGGTCGACGGCCTGGTGCGCGCCAAGATCAGGACCGCCCTGCCGGTAGGGACCATCGCCATCAACGTCACGGGATCGTTCCTGCTGGGCCTGGTGGCCGGCGCCGTGATTATGCATGCAGCGCCGCCCGAGCTGCAGGCCATCGCCGGTACCGGATTCCTGGGCGGCTACACCACCTTCAGCACGGCAAGCTTCGAAACCGTCCGCCTGGTCCAGTCCGGCCGCGCGGGCCTGGCCCTCCTCAACGCCCTGGGCACGGCAGCGGCCGCCGTGGCCGCCGCTGCCGGAGGCTTCGCCGCCGCGGGGCTGCTGTAACGGGACGGGCTGCTGTGACGCGACCGGGCGGCAGCGTACCCACACCAACTAGGCAACCGCGGCCGGCACACCCTGGAGTCCGGCGCGGTGCCGGTGTTCCAGTTGGACCACGTCGCGGGTAAAGGACAACGCGAGCAGGGCCAGGGCGAGTGCCGGTACCGACGCCGCGGCAACCGCAGGGACCCCGGGGAGGAGCGCGAACAGCAGCGCGAAGGGCTGGAACGCGCCAATGGCTTTGCGGGATGCGCTGGGCGGCAGCGCCACCCGAAGGTGCGGCCGGACGAGCCCCGCGGCGACGAACGCGTAGTACATGGCCCCGATGCCCAGCGTCCAGGGGCCCGCCACGGGAGCGGCGGCAACGGACAGTACCAGCACCAGGGCGGCGTCGGTGGCGGAATCGAACCGCGCCCCGGCAGGCGACGAGGTTCCGGTGCGCCGGGCCACCACACCGTCCAGCCCGTCCAGCAGGAACGCGGCGCCGCCCAGGACGGGGAGGAGCAGGTCTGCGCGGCGGCCCGTGAACAATTGCGGGACGGCCAGCACCGCGCACAGGGCCACGAGGATGGCGCGCAGCAGGGTGACCCGGTCTGCCGGCGTTGAGAACCGGGGGATACGGCGCAGGACAGAACCGGCGGCGGCCACGGCCACCAGGGCGCCCGCGCACAGTCCGGCCAGCTGGAGGACCGGCACGGTGGGGGACAGGGACGTCAGCCAGAGGGCCGACAGCACATAGATGGAAACGGCGCCGAACGCATCCGGCACCGCCCGTTCAGCCGCGCCCATGTGCCACCTCCCCTTGCATGCTAACAACGGCGGGGGTGATGGTCACGGGCGGCGGCGCCGGGCCCGAAGCCTGGCGCCGTCGTCGGACGTTCTCCTGCTGCCGCCACGGACCAGGCCGGCGAAGGCCAGCACCGCGCCGGCTCCCTCGGCAACAGCGCTGAGGGTCTTCGAGAAGAACCAGACGGGGTCGTACATGGCGGGTATGGGTCCGATGGCCGGGATGTCCACGTACCTGTACAGCACGACGGCGGCGAACGCGCTGAGGGCAACCACCAGGGCCACGGCATAGGAAGCCCTGCTGCCGCGGACCAGGACATAGACGCCGGCCACCAGCGCCGCGGCGGCTTCGAGCACGAACAGGGTGCCCTGGCTGACAGTGCCAGGCTGCGCGTTCTGGTAGCCCGGGGCCAGGAAGAGGTGGACGCCGGCATCAATGAACAGCGCCAGGGCGGTCAGTAATCGTAGAGCCACGCTTATGTATACGCCGGAAGTTCCCTTCCGGTTCATACGGCCCTGTTTTCCGTGTGGGTTTTGGGGGGAATATTTAGGGGCATCCGCAGTCTTGCGCCTGTAGCGGGCGGCTGAGCCTGCGGCCCTACGAGTAAGGAGAACTGCCATGACCCTTCCCAAGGAACTCACGCCTGGTACCTGGACCCTGGACATGTCCCACAGCGAGATCGGCTTCAGCGTCCGCCATGCTGGGATCAGCAAGGTCCGGGGCCGTTTCACCGAAGCCCAGGCCGAGGCACGCGTGGGCCAGTCCCTGTCGGACTCGTCGGTGCACGCCACGGTATCCACCGCCAGCTTCAACTCCGGCGACGCCAACCGTGACGCCCACGTACGCGGCGAAGACTTCTTCGACGTCGAGAAGTACCCCGAGATGACCTTCCGCGGCACCTCCATCGAAGGGGACGGCGAGGAGTACACCCTGACCGGGGACCTCACCATCAAGGGCGTCACCCGGCCCATCGAGCTGGAAGTCGAGTTCACCGGCGTTGCCGTTGACCCGTTCGGCGCCACGCGGGCCGGCTTCTCCGCCGAGACAGAGATCAGCCGGAAGGAATTCGGGCTCACCTGGAACGCTGCGCTGGAGGCCGGCGGCCTGCTGGTCAGCGACAAGGTGAAGATCAGCCTGGAAGCGGCCCTGGTCAAGCAGGGCTGACGCAGCAGTTCCGCGGCGCCCGTCTGCTAGGGCGCCGCGGGCCGGACCTTCACGTTGCCCAGCGAACGGATCAGCGCCACCGCGGTGATGGACCCGGCGGCCATGATCGAGGCGAGCACCACCACCTGGAACCGGCCCGCTTCCAGGGGTGAGGCGCCGCCGAAGATGGCGCCCACGAACGCGCCCGGCAGCGTGACCAGGCCGGTGGTCTTGGTCTGGTCCGTGGACGGGATCAACGCCGAATGCACCGCCTGCCGGGCTTGGATCAGGGTGGCCTGCCGGGGTGTTGCGCCCAGCGCCAGCCAGCCCTCCACCTGGTCCCACTGCTCCACTACTGCCTCGAAGAAGCGGCGGCCGGCCAGGGTGGCAATGGTCATGGAGTTGCCGATCACGATTCCGCCCACCGCCAGCGCGTACCGCGGGGAGAACTCGATGGCGCCCGTTCCGAACACGACCCCCAGCGTCACCAGGATGCCCGCGGCCATGGTTGCCGCCACCAGCGCAAAGCGCCGCCAGGACCACGTGAGCCGGCGCGCCGCCGTCACGGACGCCACGCTGAACATCACCAGCAGGGCCACCCCAACCCACAGGGGACTCGTGATGACACCGCCCAGCACCAGGCTGATCACCGCCAGCTGGGCCGCGCCGCGGAGGATGGCCAGGGCGGGGGAGAGGTACGACGGCGTCCGCGCGCCCCACAGGATGCCCACCGTGAGTGCCGCCAGGATGGCAACGGCCACCAGGGTGGGCAGCAGCGCGGCGAGGGTTGGCATGCCGCCAGCTTACTGACCGCACTGCGTCGTAGATCACGCGTCAAGGAATCATTAAGAAATGCCTTTTCGGCGCTCCCGCCCTTTTGGCCGGTGCTAGCTTCGCAAGGGTCGCGATGCAAAGGGCAGCGCGGAAAGGCAGACATGACCACGTTGAGCAGGCCCCCGGCGGATCCGTCCGCGCCCCACGCCCACGGCAGGAAGGCGCTCCAGGACTGGCTGCTGTTTGGGCTGCAGGACAGCAAGGGCGCCCACCCGGGTCCCGGCGGCGTGCCGACGCAGCACGAGAAGAAGCATTCGTGGTGGCAGGTCATGTGCCTGACGGGCGTGGACTACTTCTCCACCCTGGGCTACCAGCCGGCCATCGCCGCGCTGGCCGCAGGGGTCATCTCCCCGCTGGCCACCCTGGTGCTGGTGGCGGTGACCCTGCTCGGCGCCCTGCCGGTGTACCGCAGGGTCGCCGGGGAAAGCCCCCGCGGTGAAGGCTCCATAGCCATGCTCGAGCGGCTGCTGCCCCGATGGGGCGGCAAGCTCCTGGTGCTGGTCCTCCTGGGGTTCGCCGCCACCGACTTCATGATCACCATGACCCTCTCGGCCGCCGACGCCACCGCGCACCTGCTGGGCAATCCCGTGGCGCCGGGCTGGCTCCAGACCCAGAACGTCCCCGTGACGCTCTTCCTGCTGGCCCTGCTGGCAGCGGTGTTCCTGCGGGGATTCAAGGAAGCCATCGGCGTCGCGGTGGTCCTGGTGGTTCTCTACCTGGGCTTGAACGCCGTGGTGGTGGTCGCCACCCTGGCGCAGGTGCTCACGCACCCCGCGGCCACGGGGGACTGGTGGACCAACCTGTGGGTGTCGCACGGAAACCCGGTCATGGCCGTGGCCATCGCGCTGCTGGTGTTTCCCAAGCTGGCCCTGGGCCTCTCCGGCTTCGAAACCGGCGTGGCCGTGATGCCGCAGGTGCGGGGCGCTGAGGACGACACGGAGGAGAACCCCGCAGGCCGCATCCGGGGCGCCCGGCGCATGCTCACCACCGCCGCTGTGATCATGAGCGTTTTCCTGCTGACCACCAGCTTCATCACCGTGGTTCTGATCCCGGAACAGGAATTCCAGCCCGGCGGCCAGGCCAACGGCCGTGCCCTGGCCTTCCTGGCGCACGAATACCTGGGTGTGGGCTTCGGCAGCGTGTATGACATCAGCACCATCGGCATCCTCTGGTTCGCCGGCGCCTCGGCCATGGCAGGGCTGCTGAACCTGGTGCCGCGGTACCTCCCGCGCTACGGCATGGCTCCGGCCTGGGCCAAGGCTGTGCGGCCCCTGGTCCTCGTCTTCACCCTGATCGGCTTCCTGATCACCTTCATCTTCAACGCCGACGTCGACGCCCAGGGCGGCGCGTACGCCACCGGCGTCCTGGTGCTGATGACTTCCGCCGCGGTGGCCGTCACGCTCTCGGCGCGCCGGCGGAGGCAGCGGAACCTCACGGTGGGCTTCGGCGTCATTTCGGTCGTGTTCGCGTACACCACGGTGGCCAACATCTTCGAACGGCCCGAGGGCATCCGGATCGCCGCCATCTTCATCCTCGGCATCATCGTCATCTCGCTGCTGTCCCGGGTCCGCCGTTCCTTCGAGCTGCATGCGACCCGGGTTCATCTGGACCAGCAGGCCCTGGAGTTCATGTCCAGCGCCCTGGACGGGCCCATCGCCATCATCGCCCACGAGCCGCTGCGGATGTCCGCGGAGGCCTACCGGGACAAACTCGAGTCAGCCATCGAGGTCAGCCATCTCCCGCTGGCAGGTGACGCCCTGTTCCTGGAGGTCGTCGTGGACGACTCCTCGGATTTCGAAACCGAACTGCACGTCCGCGGCGTGAACCGGCACGGGTACCACATCCTGGAAGTCCACGGTCCGGTGGTGCCCAACACCATCGCCTCCGTGCTGCTGCACATCAGGGACGTCACTGGCCTGATGCCGCACATCTACTTCCGCTGGACCGAGGGCAACCCCATCACCAACCTGGTGCGGTTCCTGTTCCTGGGCGAGGGCGAGATCGCGCCGGTGACCCGTGAGGTGCTGCGCGAGGCCGTACCGGACGTCACCCAGCGGCCCTGGGTCCACGTGGGCTGATGGGCTCCACCGCGGCCGCAACCCGGGCGGCGTCAGCCAGGCTGGACGGGGCGTTCGCGCTGAAGGCTGCCTCGGCGTCGTCCTCCCAGACGCCTGCCGCTAGCACCACAACGTGCACCATGTCGCCGTAGGAATCGTTGCAGGCAAGGATGTCGCCGGGAACCCGGTGCGGATGCGGGCCGGCTGAGGGCCAGGGCTGGAAGATGACCCACCACGGGTCCCCGTCCTGGTCCGGGAAGGTGTAGCCGGCCACAGGATGAAGGGCGCGCCCGTTCAGCCCGCGTCCGCCGTAGCCCTCCACGGCGTCGGCGGACGCGGCGAACTTGACCCTGCCGCGGTCCGCTGGCTCCTCATCCCACCGCATCTGCCCTCCCTGGCTCCTATGCCTCCATCAAAGGGCCGCACGGGTGGAATCGGGGCGGGCGGGCTGTTTTATTGACGAATTTTTTACGCCGCCGCCTGCCTGGGCGGTGGCCCGCGGGCGCCACACCATAATGGGATCCATGGACAGCCCCGTGACCATCCGCCCCATGTGCCCCGATGACTGGGACGCCGTCCACGCAATTTACGCCGCCGGCATCGCCACGGGGGAGGCGACGTTCGAGAGCGAGCCGCCCACCTGGGAAGCGTTCGACGGCGTGCGGTTGCCTGAGCACCGGATCGTCGCCGAGGATGCGGGGCGGGTCCTGGGCTGGGCCGCCGTGTCCCGGGTTTCCTCCCGCGAGGTGTACCGGGGCCTGGTGGAGCACTCCATTTATGTTGACCCGCAGGCCCAGGGCCGGGGCGTGGGCCGGCTCCTGCTGGCCGCCCTGATCGAATCCACGGAGGCGGCGGCCATCTGGACCATCCAGTCCAGCATCTTTCCCGAGAACGCCGCCAGCCTGGCGCTGCACCAAAAGCTGGGCTTCCGGGTGGTGGGGACCCGGGAGCGGATTGCGCAGATCAGCCATGGCCCCAAGGCCGGGCACTGGCAGGACACACTGCTGCTGGAGCGCCGCAGCGGCGTGGTGGGGATGGAATAGCTCCTACCGCGAGGGCAGGGTCAGGATCTCTGCGCCGCGTCCGCCCAGGTTCAGCACGCGATAGCCGACTCACCTGCTGCGGCGCAGGGGTGATCGAAGCATGCGGAATTGCCGGCGGCGCAGTTCACGTCACCCCAGCAACGCCTCGAGATCCGGAAGCCGGCAGAACAAGTCGGGGAGGCCGCGCACCCCGTCGCGCACGGACTCATGCGACAGCGCGAGGTCTGGCCCGGTGCTTGCCTCAACACCGGCGAGGCACCGGAGGATGTTCCACCTCGTGTGCCCCAGCCAGCCGCCGATTATGAACGCAAACCAGCTTGGACCCGGCGGCGGCAGCGTTCCGCCCCCTGCCACATAGCCGTCGAGAACCGAGCGGAAAATGGCGGGCCTGATGTCATCGACGCCGGGCCCCTTCGCAAGGCTCAGCGCGGTCGATCCGAGCTCGCCGGACAGGTCGAGCATCCCCGAGAGTTCCCAGTCGAGCACCACCGGCCGGCCTTCTCGAGCCAGCAGGTTCCACGGTTGGATGTCTCTGTGCGTCAGAACGACTGGGCCTGGCCGATTGCAGGTGTCAACGAAGCGGGCAATCGCGAGGAACGTTTCGACCTGGGAGGCGAGCTCTGCAGCCCACGGTTGTCCGGTCGCCGCCGCCTGGACGGCGAGCTCAGCCCAGTCCCTTGACGCCTGCTCCTCGATCAACGCGTCGCTCCACGCGACGTCAAGCGAATGGATACGCGCGAGAATCTCACCGATCTCAAACGCGTAGCTCGCCGACACCGGCGCTTCGGCCTTCCCGCCATCGACCCATCGGTGAACGAGTGTGTTGTGGTCGGCCGAAATCGGCTCTGGCATCGGAATGCCGGCAGCGAAGGCGGCCCGCTCAAACCGGAGCACGTCCTTGATGCGATAGGGCCAGCGGCGATCGACCAGGTTCAACTCCTTCACCGCGAACGACCCATCGTCAGTGTCGAGCCGGTACATCCGGTTGGCGAACCCGCCATGGACGCGAATCATCGGCCCGACGGGCACGCCGAGATGCGAAAGGTTCACCTCCCCATTTTAGGAGGCGGCGGTTGGTCGATGCCCGAGGTGAACGTGGTGGGGACGGAACAGCTCCTACCGCGAGGGCAGGGTCAGGATCTCGGCGCCGTCCTCGGTGATGGCGATGGTGTGCTCGGTGTGCGCCGTCCGGCAGCCGGTGGCGCTCCTGAGGGTCCAGCCGTCGTCGTCCGTTACCAGCTCTGCCGTGTCCGCCATGATCCACGGCTCCAGTGCCAGCAGCAGCCCGGGCCGCAGCTTGAAGCCGCGGCCCGGCCGCCCCGTATTGGGGACGTGCGGATCCTGGTGCATGGTGGACCCGATCCCATGGCCGCCGAACTGCGTGTTGACCGGATATCCCGCATCGCTGAGGACCCGGCCGATGGCGTAGGAGATGTCGCCGATCTTCGCGGCCGGCCCCGCGGCGGCTATTCCGGCGGCCAGTGCCCGCTCGGTGGCCTCGATCATGGCCACGCTCTCCGCCGGGCGTGATTCGCCCACAATGAAGCTGATGGCGGCGTCGGCGGCCATCCCGTTCTTGACGACGGCGAGGTCCAGGGTCAGCAGGTCGCCGTCGGCCAGGTCGTAGTTGTGGGGGAGTCCGTGCAGCACGGCATCGTTGACGCCCGTGCAGATGTAGTGCCCGAACGGGCCCCGGCCAAACGACGGGGCGTAGTCCACGTAGCAGGATTCGGCCCCGGCCTCGGTGATCATCTCCTTGGTCCACTGGTCGATGTCCAGGAGGTTGGTGCCCACCGTGGCGCGGCTCTTCATGGCCTGCAGGATGTCCGCCACCAGGGCGCCGGTCTCCCGGGCGCGGGCCACTTCAGCGGGGTTCAGGATCTCGATCATGGTGGCGCCCTTCATCTCCGGCCGGTAAATCTACGGGCCATCCTATTTGTCCTTTCTCCGCGCGCCGCAAGGGAAGAGCGTAATCAGCGGGAAAATATGGGGATTGCCAAAGACATAGATGAATGTAAATATTTATGTGTGTCTATGTCCCTGAAGCTGACCCCTGTGGAAGCCGCGGCGTGCTGCTCGCCGCTTGCGCGCGAGCCGTTGACCGAGCCGGAAGCGGAAGGAGTCGTCCCACTGCTGAAGGCGCTGGCCGATCCTGTCCGGCTGCGGCTGATGTCCCTGGTTGCCTCCCATGAGGGCGGCGAGGCCTGCGTCTGCGACCTGAACGATGCCTTCGAGCTGTCCCAGCCCACCATCAGCCACCACCTGAAGATCCTGCACGAGGCGGGGCTGCTGGACCGGGAGAAGCGCGGCGTGTGGGTCTACTACCGGGCCCGGACCGAGGCGCTGCAGAACCTGGCGGCCCTGATCGGCGGGCAGGCAGCGTGAGTGTGCTGGGCCGCAAAGCTGCTGCGGAGTTCGTGGGCACCGCGTTCCTGGTCATGGCGGTGGTGGGCTCGGGCGTCATGGCCTCGCGGCTTTCACCGGACGACGCCGGGCTGCAGCTTCTGCAGAACAGCCTCGCCACGGGTGCCGCGCTGGTGGCCCTGATCGTGGCACTCCAGCCGGTCTCGGCGTCGTTCAACCCCGTGGTGACCCTGGTGGAACGGGCCCTGGGCCTGATCGATACAGGGACCACCGCGGCGTTAGTGGCCGCCCAGGTTCTGGGCGGCCTGGCCGGCACCGTGGCGGCGAACCTGATGTTCGGGCTGGACGCGGTCACGCTTTCAACTCACGTCCGCACCGGTCCCGCGCTCTGGCTGGGCGAGGTCATCGCCACCGTAGGGCTTCTGGTGGTCATCTTCGGCACCGTCCGCTCCGGCCGGGCAGACCGGGTCGCCTTCGCCGTCGGCGGCTACATCACCGCAGCGTACTGGTTCACCAGCTCCACCAGCTTCGCCAACCCCGCCGTGACCATCGCCCGGACGGTCACGGACACCTTCGCCGGCATCGCGCCGTCGTCGGCCCCTGCCTTCATCCTCGCCCAACTGTTGGGCGGCGCCGCCGGGTACGTCCTGGTCCGGTTCCTTTACCCACCCCTCGCAACTCCCGCCGTCGCCACGGCTGACCGAAAGGTGCTCTCATGAGCCAGAAGCCCTCCGTCCTGTTCGTCTGCGTCCACAACGCGGGCCGGTCCCAAATGGCGGCCGCCTTCCTCACCACGCTGTCCAAGGGCGCCATCGAGGTCCGCTCCGCCGGATCGCAGCCGGCCGAGAAGGTCAACCCGGCCGCCGTCGAGGCCATGGCCGAGGTGGGCATCGACATGTCTGCCGAGATCCCCAAGGTCCTCACCACTGAGGCCGTGAAGGATTCCGACGTGGTGATCACCATGGGCTGCGGCGACGAGTGCCCCTACTTCCCGGGCAAGCGCTACGAGGACTGGGTCCTGGAGGACCCCGCTGGCAAGGGCGTGGACTCCGTCCGGCCCATCCGCGACGAGATCAAGACCCGCGTCGAATCCCTCATTGCCTCCCTTATCCCTGCTTCGGCCTGAAAGGTTGTTGACGCCATGGCATCCCTGGAATCCCTCCCCGTTGCCGTGATCGGAGCCGGTCCCGTGGGGCTGGCCGCCGCCGCGAACCTGCTGGAACGCGGGCTGGAACCGCTCGTCTTCGAGGCCGGTCCCGCCGTCGGGGCAACCATCCGTCAATGGGGGCACGTCCGCGTGTTCTCCACCTGGAAGTACAACCTGGACCCCGCCTCGGTGCGGCTGCTGGAGCGCCACGGCTGGGAAGCTCCACGGCCCACCGCGCTGCCGTACGGGTCGCAGATCGTCTCCGAATACCTTGAGCCGCTTGCCGCGACGCCGGAGCTCAAGGACCGGATCCGGACCGGGTCTCGGGTTGTGGCGGTCACCCGGCAGGGCATGGACAAGGGCCGCAGCCAGGGCCGGGACAGTGCCCCGTTCCTCCTGCGCATAGGGCACGACGGCGGACAGGTCACCGAGGTGCTGGCCCGCGCCGTGATTGATACGTCCGGGACCTGGAGCAGCCCGGCGCCGCTGGGTTCGTCCGGGCTTGCCGTTCCGGGTGAGGCCGAGGCGCGTGCAGCCGGGCTGGTCACAGGCCCCCTGCCGGACGTTTCCGCTGGTGGTTTTGCCGGCCGCCGCACGCTGGTCATCGGCTCCGGGCATTCGGCCGCCAACATGGTGCTGGACCTGGCCCGCGTGGCCCGCGCCAACCCCGGCACTGAAGTCCTGTGGGCCATCCGCGCCGCCACCCCGGCCCGGGCCTACGGCGGCGGCGACGCCGACCAGCTGCCCGCCCGCGGCCAGCTCGGGGCCCGGCTCCGCACCGCCGTCGAGAGCGGCGCTGTCCGGCTCCTGACCAGCTTCCACACGGCGTCCATCGACGTTCAAGGCGACGCCCTGACCGTGCACGCGGCGGACGGCCGGTCCGTGTCGGTGGACCGGGTCATTCCCGCCACGGGGTTCCGCCCGGATTTGGCCATGCTGTCCGAGCTGCGGCTGGACCTGGACCCCGCCGTCGAGGCACCCAAGGCCCTGGGCCCGCTGATCGACCCGGATTTCCACAGCTGCGGCACCGTTCCTGCCCACGGCGCCCGGATCCTTGAGCAGCCGGAAAAGGACTTCTACCTGGCGGGCATGAAGTCCTACGGCCGCGCGCCCACGTTCCTCATGGCCACCGGGTACGAGCAGGTCCGCTCCATCGCCGCCGCCCTGGCCGGGGACACCGCAGCCGCGGACGCCGTCGAACTTGAACTTCCGGAAACCGGCGTGTGCTCCACCAGCATCCCGGACGATGCCGGGGATGCTGCCGCGGACACCTGCTGCTCCGCCCCGGCGCCGGTACCGGTGACGATCGGGTTCGCTACCGGGCTGCAGCACGGCCGCAGCAGCGAGCCGGCGGACGTGTAGGCGTGCCTTAGGGAGCGGACGGGTCACCCCAGTTGATGCCGATGGAACGGCCGCGGGCGAAATGGGCGTTCGCGATGTCGTTGACTTCGCGGACGCTCTTCCCGGGGTGGGCCAGCCGGATCCACTCGTAGTCCCATTCCTGCATGTCCCGCACGCGACTGATCCGCTTGTGGGCACGCATTTGGGCCGTAAGCTCCTCGCCGCTGGGGACCGCCGGGGGCGGAGGCACAACGGGTTGCGGCCTGGGCGGCGGCATCTGGGCTGGCCGTGCCGGGGCATTTGCGGAGCGGACCAGCGCCACGGTCAGCGCAACCACCCCCGCAGCAATGAGGAGCACCCACCAGTACTGGATGATGAGCGCTACGACGATAAGGACGAGGAAGGGGGCGCACCCGACTGCGCCCCCGCCCTTGCCGGCTGACCGACGTCGTTTGGCTGCCATGCTGGTTCCTCTTGCGGAGTGGTGGAACGTGAGGAATTCACTCTCGCACCGGGCGTGCGCCCTGTCATGAGTAGTGGCTACTCGATTTTGCGATGCCCGATTTCGTTGCGGCCCAGGGTTTGCAGTTCCCCAACTGGGTCGCAGTTGTTGTCGTTTTGACGCCCCAGAACGACAACAACTGCGACCTAGTTGGGTTAGTCGGTGATGTCCGTGCTGGTGCTCAGCTCCTGCCACTCGTCCAGCTCGGCACGCTGGGCGTCCGCCACCATGCCGAACGCGCCGAAGGCGTCCGTGCCCAGGACCAGCAGGCCCGGCGGGTTGGGGGAATCGACGACGGCGAGGATCGCCTTGGCTGCCTTGTCCGGGTCCCCGGGCTGGTTGCCGTGGGCGGTGTCGACTTCCTTGCGGCGCTTGCCGGCCGTGTCCGCGTAGTCACCGATCGCCGTCGCGGACTGCGTGAGCGAGCGGCCGGCGAAGTCGGTGCGGAAGCCGCCCGGCTCGATGGCGGTGACGTTGATGCCCAGCGGCTTCAGTTCGTTGCGGAGCGATCCGGACATGCCCTCCAGCGCTGCCTTGGTGGCCGCGTAGTAGCCCGAGCCGGCCGGCGTGATGCGCGCCCCGATGGAGGAGATGTTCAGGATGGACCCCGACTTGTTGGCGCGCATGCCGGGGACCACGGCCTTGATCATGTCCACTGCGCCGAAGAAGTTGGTGTCGAACAGGCGGCGGATGTCGGCGTCGTCCGCTTCCTCCACGGCCGCGCGGTAGCCGTAGCCGGCGTTGTTCACCAGCACGTCGATGCTGCCGAACTTCTCCTCGGCTGCCTTCACGGCCGCGGTGATCTGCGCCTTGTCCGTCACGTCGAGGGAGAGGGAGAGTGCGGTGTCGGGGAAGCCGGCAATGATGTCCTGGACCGCCTCGACGTTCCGGGCGGTGACGACGGCGTTGTGCCCGGATGCGAGCATGGTTTCCGCGAGTGCCCGGCCAAGTCCGGTGGAGCAGCCTGTGATGAGCCACGTTGCCATGGGTTTTCCTTTCATAGGGGAGTAGTGGGTAGTAAGGCGGAGCCGGGCACCTAAGCCCGGTGCCGCCGTCGTGCGCGTGCTGTCAGTTCGTGGGTGCCGTAGCTGTTGTCGTCCGGGTTGACCGTGACGCCGGGGGCCACCAGCTGGTCGATGCGGTCCAGCACCGCAGGTGCCAGGACGGTGTCCGCGGCCGGGAGGTAGGACTCCAGCTGCTCCATGGTGCGCGGGCCCACGATGGCCGAGGTCACGCCGGGATGGTTGATGACGAACGCGATGGCCAGCTCGATCATCGTCACGCCTGCCCATTCGGCCACCTGGGCGAGCTCCTCCACGATGTCCAGCTTGCGCTGGTTGGCCGGCTGGGTCATGTCGAATCGGGCGCTGGGGCGGCGGCTGGAGGTGGGCCGGGACGGGGAGTCCTTCCGCCACCGGCCGGAGAGCCAGCCGCCGGCGAGCGGGCTATAGGTCAGGGTGCCCATCCCGTGCCGCTGGACCGTGGGCAGGACGTCTTCCTCAATGCCGCGGGCCAGGATGGAGTACGGCGGCTGCTCAGTGACGAACCGCTCCAGGTTGCGCTCGCGGGACGCCCACTGCGCCTCCACGATCTGGGAGCCGGAGTAGGACGAGGAGCCGATGTAGCGGACCTTGCCCTGCCGGACCAGGTCGGTGAGGGCGCCCAGGGTCTCCTCCACGTCGGTGTCCGGGCTGGGCCGGTGGACCTGGTAGAGGTCGATGTGGTCGGTGTTGAGCCGGCGCAGTGAGTTCTCCACCTCCCGCATGATCCAGCGCCGCGAGCCGCCGCGCTGGTTGGGGTCCTTTTCGTCCATGGGCATGAAGAACTTGGTGGCCAGGAAGACGTCGTCGCGCTTACCCGCAATCGCTTCGCCGACGATCTCTTCCGAGGCCCCGCCGGAGTAGACGTCCGCGGTGTCGATGAAGTTGATGCCGGCGTCCAGGGCACGGTGGATGATGCGGGTGGCGTCGGCGCGGTCGTCATTGCCCCAGGGGCCGAACATCATGGCGCCGAGGCAGAGGGGGCTGACCTGCACACCGGTGCGGCCGAGCGGGCGGTATTCCATTGTTGCTTCTCCTTTAGGCTTCCGGGATGACCATGGCGAACCGCTCCGGGCGGGCCACGTCAGGGTCCGGTCCGCTGCGGACGCCGGTATCCAGGGCGTCGATGGTCTGGAGCTCCGCCGGGGACAGCTCAAAGCCGAACACGTCGAAGTTCTCCGCGATGCGGGCCGGGTTGGTGGATTTGGGAATGGCGGAGCGGCCCTGCTGCAGGTGCCAGCGGAGCATCACCTGCGCGGGCGTCTTGCCGTGGGCCTTCGCGACGGCGGCAATCGCCGGGTCCCGCATGACGTTCTTCCGGTTCTCGCCCCACCCCGGATAAAAGGTGATGCCGCCGATGGGCGACCACGCCTGGGTCAGGATGCCGTGCTCCGCGTCCGCTGACTGGACCTCCCGCTGCTGGAAGTAGGGGTGCAGCTCGATCTGGTTCACGGCGGGGACGGTGTCCGTCTCGGCGAGCAGCTGCTGAAGGTGGTGCGGCATGAAGTTGCTGACGCCGATGGCCCGCACCCGCCCGTCCTTGAGCAGGGTTTCCAGGGCCTTGTACGCGGCGATGGTCTTTTCCATCCGGTCCGGCGCGGGCTGGTGCAGGATGAACAGGTCCAGCTGCTCCACGCCGAGCTTGCCCGCCGCCTTGTCCCACGCGTGCAGGGCCTGGTCGTAGCCGTAATCGCTGACCCAGACCTTCGTCTCGATGAACACCTCTTCGCGCGGCAGGCCGGCCCGGCGGATCCCTTCGCCCACCTCGCGTTCGTTGCCGTACGCGGCGGCGGTGTCGATGTGCCGGTAGCCCACCTCGAGCGCTGTCTGGACGGCCGCCGTCGTCTCTTCCGGGGGACTTTGGAAAACGCCCAGGCCGAGTGCGGGCATGGTGACGCCGTTGTTGAGTTTCAGTTCCATGCCTCCACGCTATTTCGGCGTGCGGGTTTGTGGGAGGGCTTGCCAGTCCCTCCTTCGTCTGGTGCCCGGGGCGTAGCGTGGGGGGCATGACCAACAGCGAGGACGTGCGGAAATTCCTGACCTCCCGCCGCGCCCGGCTCACCCCGGAGGAGGCGGGCCTGCCGGCGTACGGCGGCAACCGGCGCGTGGCGGGGCTCCGGCGGGAGGAGGTGGCCATGCTTGCGGGGCTCAGCATCGACTACTACATCCGGCTGGAGCGGGGGAACCTTTCGGGCGCGTCGGACAGCGTCCTGGAGGCCTTGGGGCGGGCACTGCAGTTGGACGACGCCGAGACGGCCCACCTTTTCGACCTGGCCCGCGCGGCCACCGCAGCCCCGCGGGTGCGGCGGAAGCGGAGCCCCCTGACCGTGCGCCCCAGCGTGCAGCGGGTGATCGACGCGATCACGACGGCGCCCGCCTGGGTCCGCAACGACCGCGGCGACGTCCTGGCCTCCAATGAGCTGGGCCGGGCCCTGTACCTGGAGATGATGGCCGACGCCGGCACCCCGCCCAACAGTGCACGGTTCACGTTCCTGAATCCGAAGGCACGGGGGTTCTTCCGCGACTGGGAGCGCAGCGCGGACGACATTGTGGCCGTCCTGCGCTCCACGGCCGGGAAGAACCCGTACGACAAAGACCTTTCGGACCTGATCGGCGAGCTGTCCACGCGCAGCGAGGAGTTCCGGGTCCGTTGGGCGCGGCACGATGTGAAGTACCACCGCACGGGCCGGAAACGGCTGCACCACCCGGTGGTGGGGGACCTGGACCTGACCTATGAGGCGATGGAGCTTCCCGCGGACCCGGGCCTGCGCATCAACATCTACACGGCCGAGCCCGGCACGCCCTCGGAGGATGCGCTCAAGGTCTTGGCCAGCTGGGCCGCGACGCAGCGCGCAGCCGCGCCGGGCGGAGGGGCGCAGCCCGCAGCCGGGGAGCCCGGGACGCAGGCAAGACGCGGCCACAGCTGAAGGCGGCTGCAGAACCTACGGCCGGTGTTCTTCCTCCAGCCACGCCATTGCCTCGTCCATGGACGTGAAGAACCGGGTGGGGTGCACTGGTTTGTGCCGCCCGGTATAGAAGTCGGCGATGGTCTGGTCCACGGGGGAGGTGCCCACCACAGCCGCGCGCGTCAGGGGCCAGGTGCCGGCGAAAGCTTTCAGTGCGCCTTGGTCAATCCACGCCACGCCCGTCATCTCGACCAGCAGCGGCAGGGTGCGGCCTGCGCTGAGGACTTTGGCGCGCTTCATCAGCGCCTCCGCGTCGCGCTCGGTGACCACGTCCCCGTGCTCCCACTTGAGGTGCAGCAGTTTCCCGGAGAGCTCGATGGTGCCGGTGACGTCATCCATGCCTTCTACTTTGCTGGTGCTTCACGGCCCACGGCAATACGGGGCGGCAACGCACGCCGGCCCTTCAGGTGCCGCTCCACCGCAGCCATTGCCCGCGTGGCCACCGCCCAGTAGAGGATCCCGCACACCACCGACGCCAGCACGGCAATCCCCTTGGCAAGCGGCTCCGCAACGTCCACGGACTCGAACAGCGGGTACACCAGCCAGTGGGTGACGTAAATGTACAGCGACGCGCTGGCCAACAGAGCCGTGGTCCGGTGCAGCCCGCGGGGCACCCGGAGGGCCGGCAGCCAGAGCAGAAGCAGGCAGCCCGCCAGGATGGTGGCGCTCCGGTACGGATTGTCGAACGAGGCCGGAACGGTCAGGAAGGCGAGCGCCGTCACGGCCGACCTCTGCCACACCGTGCGGGAGGCGGCGGCTGCCCAGCCAAGGCCAAACAGCCACAGGACCGGCCCCTGGCCCGGGTACCGGCTGTCCACCAGGCCGAAGAGCAGCGGCATGTCCACAACCACCAGGGCCACGCCACACGCCCACGGCCATCGCCGCACCACGCGGTCAACCGCCGGGACCGCGAGCAGGAAAGCCAGCCCGATCAGGATGTGGACCAGGATTTCCACAAACCAGAAGCGGGAGTAGTCGCTCCACCCCGGAGGCCCCAAAAGCGTATTGAGCAGGAACAGGTTGTGCCACGCGTACTTGTCCGTCACGGCGAACGCGAGCCCGATCACCGCCACGCTGGGCACCACAATCCGCGCGATGCTCCGCAGGTGCCGCCGGAACCGTTCCGTGCGGCTGCCGGCGAGCTGGAAGCGCGCAAAGTTGTAGCCGGCCACGGCCATGAGCACGTGCGCGGTGCCTTGCCAGTGGAAGAACCCGATGTGCGTTGAGACGATGGCAACGATCGCCACCGCCCGCAGCACGATCCCGGTTTCCATGGGCGCGAACAGCCGCCGCGTTCTATTGGTTCCGGCGCGGCCCTCGGGAGGCGCAACGGCCTGACGCATCCGGTGCCGCGCGGACGACAGTTCGCAGACCGGCATCAGGTGCCAGCCTTCGGGGAGGTACCCGAGGGCATCCTCCAGCCGGATGGACGCCGCCACGTAGGACAGGGAATCGCCGCCCAGGGACACAAACGTGTCCGTGGCGGACACGCTGCCCACCTCAAGCACCTCGGCGAAGATGCGCCCCACGTCCATGGAGCCCGCGTCCGGGACCGTCGGGCCGCCGTCGTCCCCTCCGCCTTCACCGGCCGCTGCCCCTGCGCCGGCGAGTGCGGCGACGGCAGGATAGTCCGGTTTGCCGTTGCCCAGGCGCGGGATGGCCTCCACGGGGTGAAGTTCGACGGCGGCGCGCGGCAGGTCGAGGTCCTGCGCCAGGGTTTTGGCAAGGAGGCCCAAATCGTGGTCGCCTTCGACGGCGGCCACCACCGCATCGTCGGACCCTGCCGCGGCCGCGGTCACGCCGAGGTCCGCCAACTGCCGCTCCACCTGCCCCAGGTCCACCCGGAGTCCCACGATCTTCACGAAGCGGCTCCGCCGGCCCACGATCTCGTAGAGGCCGTCCGCGCCGCGCCGGGCAAGGTCCCCGGTGTGGAGCTCGTCAACAACGCGGCCCAGGCTGAGGTCCGCCGGCCGTCCGGCGTACCCCAGCATCACGTTCGCGCCGCTGTAGACGAGTTCGCAGGCATCCAGCCCGGGAACAGCCTCCAGCCGGAAGGAGCCGCCCGGCACCGGCACGCCGATGGCGTTCGGATGCTCCAATGCCTGGTCCGGCGGCAGGTAGGCCATGCGCGCGGTAGCCTCCGTCTGCCCGTACATCACGTACAGGTCCCACCCCTGCTGCCGGCCCAGCTCCGCGTAGGAACGCACCCGCTCCGGCGCAAGCCGTCCGCCGGCCTGGGTGATGTAGCGCAGGCTGGGCACGTCCATGTCCGCGAAGCCCACGCGGTCCAGGAGGTCGAACGTGTAAGGCACCGCGGCGAAGGATGTGACGCTCTCCGCCCGGACCAGGTCCCAGAAACAGGGGTCCACCACGGAGAGATCGGTCAGGGCCAGCGACGCTCCCGCCAGGAGGTGGCTGTTCACCACACTCATCCCGTAGCAGTAGGAGAGGGGGAGCGTGGTGGCGGCCCTGTCAGTGGGGCGCAACTGCAGGTATTCCGCGATCGCGGCGGCATTGGCCTGGATGCCGTCGGCGGACAGGCGGACCAGCTTCGGTGAACCGGTGGACCCGGAGGTGCTGAGCAGCAGCGCGAGTTCAGGGTGCAGATCGTGGAGCGTTTCGTCCCGGCGCACGTCCAGTAGTGCCTGCCCGTTCCCCGTGTGGACCACGATGTCCGGATCATAGGCATCCGTGAGCGCTTCCGCGGCTGCGGGGCTGGTGGGCAGGACCAGCAGGGGATTTCCGGAGGACAGCGCGGCCAGGTACGCAACCAGGGCCGGGAGCGTGTTGTCGGCCTGCAACGCGACAAGCCGCCGGCCGTACCCGAAGGAGGCGGCCACTTCCTCCACACGGCGGCCCAGTTCCCGGTAGCTCAGCGACGCGCTGCCGGTGCTGACGGCAACGCGGTCCCCGAACCTTGCCAGATTGGCCGCGAAGGGGACTCCGGCGAGCTTTGTCTCTAACGTCACCGGAGCACTTTAGAAGGTGAGGCTAACCTAACTCAAATGGACGTAATGGAAGGCAACTGACGAGGTAGGAGGCGAAAGGTACGACGCCGGTCCACACCAGAGCGTCCTGCCCGCCTTGTGCAGGCAAGCAGGCCGCGATCCAACGTCAGGTGCTAAGGCTCCGCGTGGGCGTCATGGGTGCCCGGCTTGCGCGTGGGATCCACGGCGCCGCCCTTGCCGTAATCGCCTTCCGGGTACCGGCCGGTTTCGGAAGCCGCGGTCCGGCCGGGCACCGGGCCGGCCTGGCCGTAGTCGGCCTTGACGTAGCGTCCGGCTCCCACGGTCCTGTCGCCCAGGGGTTCGGGCAGTCCGCCTTCGCTGCCCGCGGGACCGTAGTCCCCTTCGATGTACTGGCCCTCGTCGTCTTCAGCATGGCGGCCGCGCTGGGCACCGGCTTTGCCAAAGTTGCCTTCGACGTACCGTCCGCGCAGGTCACGTTCCTCAGGTGCCTCATCCGGGACCGGGGTTTTGTCGATGCTGCCGTTGTCGTTCATGATCTTGCCTTTCGAACGAACTCCATGTCTCCAGGGTGCGGTCCTGAGCCTATGGGGGCTGCCGTTTCTTCAGACTGTTGCCTAGGGACACTTTCGGCGTAGCATAAAAGTACCCGGATTGTCAATCCGTCCGGATGAAGCCAAGGACAAAGCCAAAATCGCAAAGAAGGTACGCGCGATGAGTGATATCAGTCCGCTACGAAATGCCGTCCGCAACGGCAGCGGACTTAAACAACTGGGTGGAACCTGGGGCGAGCTCCTTGCCGAGTTCCTGGGCACCTTTGTGCTGATTGCGTTCGGCGACGGCGTGGTGGCCATGGCGGTCGCCGCGCTGCCCGGATCCGGCCGCGCCGCCACCTCAACCACCATCTTCATGGCCGCGGGCGACTGGCTGCTCATTGCCTGGGGATGGGCCCTGGCCGTGGCGCTGGCCGTCTACGTGGCCGGCGGCGTCAGCGGCGCCCACATCAACCCGGCCGTGACCATTGCGTTCGCCGTCCGCCGGAAGTTCCCCTGGCGCAAGGTAGGGCCGTACATCGCGGCCCAGGTGGTGGGCGCCTTCGCCGGGGCTGCATTGGTATACCTGCTCTACTACAACGCCATCGACGCCTACAACAAGGCCGTCGGCACCGGCCGCGCCGACGCGAAGGGGCTGGCCAGCTACTCCATCTTCGCCACGTTCCCGGCACCGTACTTCAACGGCAACCCCACGGGCCCGCTGATTGACCAAATTGTGGGCACGGCGTTCCTGGTCATCTTCGTCGTGGCCATCATCGATATGCGCAACACCGCCGTCCAGGCGAACCTGGGCCCGTTCATGATCGGGCTCGCGGTCGCCGCCATCGGCATTTCCCTCGGCGCCAACGCCGGCTACGCCATCAACCCTGCCCGCGACTTCGGGCCGCGGCTCTTCGCATGGCTGGCCGGATGGGGCCAAACGGCGCTGCCTGGCACAGTGGACGGGGCCTTCAGCTGGTACTTCTGGGTTCCCATCGTGGGCCCGGTGGTCGGTGGTGTGATCGGCGTGCTGATCTACGACTGGTTCATCGGCGACGTCCTCGACGCCCGGGCCCGGCTGCAGGAATCCACACCTCCGGGCCGCGCCGGCGGTGAAACGCCTCCGGCCACTGAGGCTGTGGCCGTGCCGAAGCCGCATACCGTGCCGAAGAGGCGGGCGGCTTAGGTACAGGCGTCAGGCGCGGGCAGCCCGGCAGGAAAGTGCGACGGCGGCCCGCGCCTTTCGCACGCCGGGTGATGGGAGATTGCCGGGGTAGGGGCCAGAAGTGATGGCGCGTTTCAGGGAAAGGGGCAGGAGGTGATGGGGCGTCTCAGGAAAAAGGGCAGGAGGTGATGGCGCGTCACGGGCAGCTTTCGAGAGCGCGCCCTCCCAACCCGATTAGGGGCGCCGCTACATTGACATTCATTTTCAAGCTGAGGATCCTCATTTTTACGTAGTTCAGGTACTTCAACCCGGCTGAGGTGTCCCGTGGGCGGTGGTGGCTGTGGACATGTGGAATTGGACCTGCTCCGGTGTTGGCAACTGCGCCGCGACGGAGAAATTGTCCATGTTGCCGTCCGCCAGCAGCGCCTGATCGCCGCGCTTGCCATCCGCGGCCCCAGGGTGCGGAACTACGTTGCCGGGCTCCTCTGGCCGGACTGCCCCGAGCCCCGGGCACTGGAGAGCCTCAGGGTCAGCGTCCACCTGGCAACGCGCCAGATCCCCGGGATCCTGGTGAAGGACGGACCGGTGCTGGCCCTCGACCCGTCGGTACAGGTGGATCTGTACCGGGTGCGGGCCCTGCTTCAGGACAGTCCGGCAGGAAGCGGGGCAGCCACCAGGGCTCTGCTGGACCTGCGGGACGCCGAGCTGCTGCCCGGCTGGTACGAGGACTGGGTGCTGTTCGAGCAAAGCCGGCTGCACCAGGACCGGCTGCGCGCCCTGACGCTCCTGGCGCGTTCACTGCTGCAGGCGGGGGACTGCGGCGGCGCTGCGGAAGCGGCGGGCGCTGCTTTGGAAATCGAACCCCTTTATGAGAGCGCCGTGCGGGCCCTGGTCACCGCGGAACTGGAAATGGGGAACCCTGTTTCCGCTCTGCACGCCTACGGGAACTACACGACGGCCCTGCGCAGGGACCTGGGCGTCCTGCCATCGGAAGCGCTCACCAAACTCATCGACGCCGTGCAGCCGGGGTATCCACCCGCGCGGTTTTCACCCGTCCTGGGCAGCCAGCCACTGACGCACGGCGTGGAGGACTTCCTCCCGGTCCACGGTGGAGAGGCTGCCGTGCTGCCCGGACCCCTCGCTGTAGGTGACACGCGCGCGGAAGCCGTGTTCGCCGTCGGGCTCGGTCCACGTGCGGATCACCAAGGTGCCGCCGCTGGCGGGGATCCCGGGCCCGTCAGGGACGCTGTGGTCGGTCATGGTGTTATCTGACTCCTCATCCGTTGACCCTGATCATGCGTGAAAAACCATCAGCAACCCGCGGTTTTTCCTGAAAGATTGGCGCAAGATCCTCTGGCGCCGCGGCAGTAGCAGTGGCAGTAACGGGGCTGTAACGCCGGGCATGGTCAGCTTCGTTGCGCAGGCGAAGTGCCGGCAGCGGATCTGCGAGGGGCTCTATGCCGTGGGTAATGGACCTCAGTGGCCGGCAGGCCTGGGCCAGGGAGGCCATCGAAACCCTCCGTGCCGCACACGTCCCCCTCCAGCTGGCGGATGCTCCAGAAACTGCCGCCACCGCAGGCATCATCTTTGCCGCGGCGCAGTCGCAGGACCTGGTCTCGGCCCTGGGGATGGCGGAATACGGCAGGTGCAGGGTGCTGGTGTTCGGGCCGCCGGACGGAAGGCTGAAACCCTGGCCGGTGCTTGAGGCGGGTGCGGCGGAATGCATGGCCTGGCACGGCCAGGTGGAGCCGGTGGCGGCGTGGCTGCAGCGGATCGAGGACGTGGAAACGGTGATCGACTCTGTTGCCGTCCGGGACAAGCTGGCGGGGCAAAGCCCGGCGCTGCGGTCCGCGCTCCGGGACCTGGTGGTGGCCGCGAAGTTCGGGAATGCACCCATCCTGATCCAGGGGGAGACGGGGACCGGCAAGGAGCTGGCGGCCCGGGTGGCCCACGCGGTCAGCAGCCAGCGGGGCAACCTGGTGGTGGTGGACTGCACCACCATCGTCCCCACGCTGATGGGCAGCGAATTGTTCGGCCACGAACGCGGTGCCTTCACGGGCGCGGTGAGCGTGCGGACCGGCGCCTGCTCCGGTGCCGACCAGGGCTCCCTGTTCCTCGACGAGGTAGGCGAACTCCCCCTGGAACTCCAGCCCGAGCTGCTCCGCGTGGTGCAGGAAGGCACCTACAAACGCGTGGGCGGCGACAGGTGGCTGCACAGCAAGTTCCGGCTGATCTGCGCCACCAACCGCGACCTCGCCCGTGAAGTGTCCGCCGGTAGTTTCCGCACCGACCTCTACCACCGCATAGCGGCCTCGGTGGTCACCATGCCGCCGCTGCGGGACCGGCTGGAGGACATCCTCTGCCTCTTCGCCCGCTTTTGCCGCGAGGCCACCGGCGCCCGGACCGATCCGGACGTGGATCCGGCCGTCCAGGATGTCCTGCTCCGCCGCAGCTACCCGGGCAACCTGCGCGACCTCCGGCAGCTGGCCTTCCGCATCGCGGCGCGGCACGTCGGGCCCGGGGCCATTACCCCGGGCGACCTTCCCCGCGAGGACAGGCCGCAGGCAGGGCACCTGGGAGCGGATCAGGGACAGAACGCGTACGACGGCGGCCCGGCCGGCGCCGTCGATCCGCTCGCCGTCGATCCGCTCGCCAGGGCGGTGGCCTGGGCAGTTGACGCCGGCCTTGGGCTGCGGGACATCAAGGAACGCGCGGCGGAGGCGGCCGTGGCTGTGGCGGTTGAGCGGAGCGGCGGGAACGTCCATTCGGCCGCCACCATGCTGGGGCTCACGGACCGTGCCGTCCAGCAGCGGCAGGCCCGCAGGACGGACACCGGCGGTGCCTAGCTCCGGCTAGGCCCCGCGGTCCAGCTCCTCCGCCACCTCGTGCCAGTACCCGTCGCCGGTCTCCTCGGCGAGTTCCCGGAACAGGTCCCCAAGCTCCCGCCAGAGCACGTCCGGCCCCTTCCGTCCGGGGAGCCGGCCCCGGTAGTTGGCACGTTTATAGATCCTGCCGAACTGCTGGCGGACCAGGTCCTCCACGGCGAGCCCGAACATGTCCGGCTGCTTGTCCGGTGACGGAAACGGAATGAATTTTGCCAGCTGGACGGGCGGCAGTTCGCGGCGGGACTTCACCAGGTCCTTCGTGGCCGGCAGCCGGTCATCCCTGCTGGTCCTGGCCACCAGCCGGTCCCCGGCGATTTCGTGGGCGAAGATGCGCACCTGGCTGGGCGATAGCCCGGGCGGCCAGGGCCGGTAGGTAATCAACCACACGGATTCCCGCCGGGGCTCGTTGCCCGCCATCCATGCGGGCCGTGCCGTCCTGCTGCCAGGCCCCGCCCGGCGGGCGGCCTCGCTCTGCCGGAGGTAGGCGCGCAACTGGTTGAGGCCGCCCCTGATCGCCGGCCCGTTGTCCGGTTTTATCTCGGCCATCCCCGGCGCCCTGATCGGCTCCGGACCCGCGGCCGGCACATTTACAGCCATGCCTTCTTCCTCCTGTCCTGTCCTGCATCGGTGCAGCAGCGCCCGCTCCGGGCCGGTCCCGTCAGCCTCAGGACGTTGCCGCCCAGGATGAGGTCGCGGTCAGCCGGCGGCAGCTCCAGCGCGAATATTTTGGCGAGCTCGGGCGCGGGGTGCAGGTACGGTCCGTCGCTGCCGAACAGCACCTTCCGCGATCCGGCCCGGGCCACGGCCTCCTCCAGCAGGTCGAAGTACCGCACTCCTGAGCTGTCCGTGAAGATGTTGGGCAGCTGGACCAGCGCATCGGTCAGCCGTTTCTGGGCGCGCCAGTCGTCGTTGAAGGACGACAAATGCGGAACTATCCAGGCGACCCCGGGATGCCGCCCGGCCAGGTGGCAGACCAGCTGCACGTCCCCGCCCGGGTCAAAAAGCACCGGCATCTGATGGCGTTCCGCGGCCAGCGCTACCTCATCCGTTGCGGGTCCGTCGGACCAGTGCACCTTGATCCCGCAGGCGCCGCGCGCGTGGGCGGCCGCCACCATGGCGCCCACCCGCCCGCGGTCGGCCACGGGATTGACGAACACATACCAAAGCCACCCGCCAGGCTCCCTCAGGGCAAGCTGCGCCACGGCCCGGTTGGCGGCCGCGTAGGTGCCACCCGGCGCGGCCATCAGCACACCACGGAAAATTCCGACGGCGGCAGCCCGCTTCCGCCACAGTGCAAAGGAAGCGGCGGGGCCGGCCGGGCCCAGCGGTACACCGGCGGTCCCCACATGGATGTGCGAATCCACGATCATCAGGCCGCCCGCCTGTCCCGCGTCACCGCGGCCAGTCCCCGCACCAGCCGGTCCAGGTCGGCCTGGCTGTGGTCGGCGCGCACCACGGCGGACAGCACGGCGCCGGGCCGGCAGCGGGGAAGCTGCACCAGCGCCTGCACGCCCCGGGCAGCGAGCGCGGTCCGCCACCGGCGTGCCAGCGGCAGGGAGCCCACCCGGGTTCCGACAATGGGGAAGGGAAGCCCCATCGGCGGAAGGCCAAGATCAGCGAACGCCGTCCGCAGCCAGAGGGTCAGCCGCCACAGCCGCCGCCGCAACCGGGGGAGGCCGCCGCTGCGGAGGGCCCCGATCCCGGCGGCAAGGTCTGCCGCCGACGGCGGGCTGCTGTGCATCCGGTTCCCGCCGCTTCGGGCCACCACCCCCACCGTGGTGCTGTCACCCGTGATCACCGTGACGGGCGTGCCGTAGGCCTTGGCCAGCGAACCGAGCCACAGCAGCCGGTCGTGGGACAGGCCCAGCCAGCGTGCCGTGCCGGTACCGTCACCGAAGCCGCCGGGACCGGATGTCCGGCCCAGGACACCGAACGCCAGGGAGTCATCAACGATCACCTGGCCGCCGGTCTTCGCGGCGATGGCCTGCAGCTGGGCCAGGGGTGCGGGGCGCCCGCACCCCTGGCACCATCCGTCCGTCACCACCCAGGTTTTGGCGGAAGGCGCCGGTCCGTTGGAAGGTACGACGGCGGGCGGCCGGAAGTGGGGGTACGTCACCACCCGCACACCCCGGGGGAGGGATGCCCGGCACGCCCACTGGGACAACGGGTAGGCTCCCTCATCCACCAGGAGCACATCCCCGGGCCGGGGGAGTGACTGCAGTACATCCATCATTCCGTGCAGCGCCGACCTGGCCACCAGGCCGCCGTCGGCATGCTGCTGCGCGGCAACCAGGGAGGCCAGCTCCGCGGCCGCCGGCAGCTCCCCCAGCGCGGCGGGCACTCCGGTGGTGAACTCCGCCCACGGGGTGAGCCCGGTGCTGGGGTGGTGCTGGCCCAGGAACAGTGCGGACGTGAAATCCGTTCCGCCCGGTGACCCGGCCATCTCCTGTACCTAGCCCTTTCCTGACCTGGCCATGTCCTAGTACCGGACCAGCTTCCGGGCCAGCCGGCGCTGCAGCAGCGCGGACGGCATGGTGGTGTCCACGCGTTCGCTGAGGTCCACCCCGGTGACGGCCCGGTAGGCGTGGATGTAGCGCTGGACGGACGGCTTCCATTTGAGGGCCCAGTTCTTGGCGTCGTCGCTGGTCATGCCGGACTCGTTCCACCGGCCATGCCGCACGGACAGCAGCAGCTGCTCTCCGTGGACGGCCAGGTCGTAGAAGTGGGTCACGCTGGCGTCGGACCATTCCTGCATCAGCTTCATGGTGTCCACCCGGCCCATCCACTCTTCCTGGTAGGGGACCATGGTGCGGCCGCCCAGGAACTCGCGCATTTCCGGCTGGGCCAGCATCCACTGCACGTCCAGGGTCTCAATCCGGGCGGACAGCGAGACGTCGGCGAACTGGTTGTTCGCGCCGGCGGCCAGGACCAGGTGCAGTTCCTGCAGGTTGCTCAGGAGCGGGAACGCGTCCGCGTCCACGGTCTTGTCGCTGAACTCCTTGTAGTAACGATGGCAGGCATTGAGCAGGCTGTGGAACGCGTCCAGGAACTGGGTCCGCCGCTCCACCAGCAGTTCCGCCGGGGGAATCGCGCGGCCGATCAGCTGCAGGCCGTACTGGTACTCGTACTCCGCGGCGCGGCGGCGCAGCGAGAGCCTGTCCTTCTCGGCCTCGGCCAGTCCCCACAGGAGCCCGCGCAGCGGCAGCAGCGGGCTGACGGCCAGCCGCGAGAGCGGGTCCCCGTCCGGCTGTGACCGCCGGTTCTGGAAGCGGGCCAGGATCCTGTTCAGGGACTGGAAGAGCATGCCTTCCTCCAGCCAGTACACGTAAATCAGCTCGACGAACGGCACCTGTTCCAGCGGGTACTGGCCGTTCGGGATGCCGTCCGGGAAGGGCCGGGCGAGGTCGTTGTCCTGGTCGCTGACGTAGGACAGGGGGATGGCCTGGGCGCTGTGGTTGGCGGGCCCCCATCCGGACCCTTTCTTGCGGAGCGGATCGAACTTGTTCCCCAGGGCGCCCTTGGAGATGAATTCCACGGACAGCGCGTGCAGGTTTTGGTAGGTGAGGCCGCCGAAGGGCGGGAGCGAGCCGAACGTCTTTGCCTTGGTCTTCGCGAAGGCAGCGAAGTTGGTGTAGGTCAGGTTCCCGGCCACCCCGGAGATGAAGTCCCACAGCTGGGCGTGTCCGCTGTTGGGGGCGGCGTTGGGCTCCAGGGCCACCTTGATGACCGGTTCGGAGTCCGGTGCCTGGACGTCGATCCGGTCGATGATGGTCCAGTTCCCCACGATGCCGCGCATGTTGGGGCGGAACCGCACCCGGTATTCCAGCGGGTCGGGGAGCCGTACCTTCAGCTCCAACGCTTTGCCCCGGCTCATGGTCTTGGTGAAAATGCCGCCCTTGTTCCCGCCGATGGGGATGCTCCTGCCCCGTTCGTCCAGGACCTGGAAGTTGTAGTCGCCCAGGGGGTCCGAGCTTTCCAGCTGGAAACGGATTCCCACATCCTGTCCGGCATACACCGGTGCAACCGGCCGTCGATTGAAATCCATGGCTATCTCCTTGTTGTTAGTGCTGGTGTGGTGGGGTGGTGTGCCGGGCTGCCGGCCAGGGGTGCGGGGGCGCCCATGTCGTCCAGGCTGCTGCGGACCGCCCATGCGGTGAGCAGCGAGGACAGCTGCGAGCTTTCCTCCTCGGCGGTGATGCGGCCGGCGGCTTTGGCCTGGCCCAGGACCGCGAACACCAGTGCGGGCCGTTGCCGGGCCATGACCCCGAAGTCGCCGCCCCAGTCCTGGTGCAGGCGGAGCAGCCGCTCGGGCCGCCGTTCGCGGGTGGGCCAGAGGGTGCCGAGTTTCCGGCCGCCGGCCGCCGGGACGGGGTGGTTCATGAGCAGGGAGACCAGGTTGCCGATGTGGGCCTCGCACTTGCCGATCCAGGCGAGGTGCTCCGCCGGCAGCCCGGCGGGCGGATACATGGCCCGCCACACGGATGCCAGCCCGCGCCACTGGGGGTGCGGGTAGAGGGCGTCGCCCAGCGCCGCGGAGATCAGCACCCGGAGGTAGGGCATCGGATGCGGATCGGTGCCGCCGGGCCGGAAGACGAAGTAGCGGGGGAGGCTGACCACCGCGAGCAGGCCCACGGTGGAGGTGATGCCCACGGTGGCGACGGACCACATGTCCGCCACGATTTCGCTGATCCACAGGGACCACACGTCCCAGCCGCCGTCCGGGTCCTGCTGTGCACGGCGGTCGAGCTCAGCGCGGAGGGACGTCACCAGGTCCAGCTGCGCCGCTCCCTGGTGGCCCACCTCGTGGGCCAGGGAGGAGGCGATCCCGCTGCCCACCATCCGCTCCCGGGGCAGCCTGATGATCCCCACCGGGTTCGGTTTGCCGCCGGGCAGGCGGGTCTTGGCCCGCCGGATGGCAGCACCCGCACCCCTGGCGAGGTAGACCACCAGCCGTGCGTCGCCGTCGTCGTGGTTTCCGTCCAGCCGCAAGGCGTCCTGGGCCAGGATGTCCAGCCCGGAAAGCCAGACGCCGGTGGAGTGCTCGCTGCGCTGGGTGACCACCTCGGTGAACAGGTCGAACTGGGCCAGCACAACGTTGAACTGGAGGCGGATCAGGACGAACCGGCGCTGCTGTTCGGCGGGACTGGCGGTCCTGCCGTCGCCATGCAGCCAGTCCAGGAACTCGGCAACCTGGACCCGGAGCTCGTGGCGTCCGGCGTGGAGGAAGCGTTCAATCAGCAGCTGGGCGTCCCGGGGCAGTGCGGCGGCCAGGACCATGGTTTCCTGCATGACGAACGGCTTGATCTGGTCCAGCCGGGACACCAGGCCGTCCGCCTCGCTCTCGATGAGCGCGGTGCTGATGGTGTTCGTTTCCATCCCGATAGCCTGCCGTCAGCCGCCGGCAGGTTATATCCCCAGGAGGATGACGCGGCCGTCGCGGCGGATCCAGCGGCCTTCGTCGGCGCCGCTCCCGGAATTGCCGTTGCCGTCCTGCTGGCTGTCCCAGCCTTCGTCCGGGGCGCCCCACACGGCACCGGAGTACTGGGTGTTGTAGATCCGGGTGCCGCCGCCGCGGTAGTTGCGGGTCCCGCGCCGGGCTGCCTGGCGGGCGCGGAGCAGGGACGGGGCGTACCGGCGGGCGGCGGCGGTGGCCGCGGCGCGGGCGGCCGCGTTGGGCGGGACCGAGACGGGGGTCCGTGCGGCGTTGCGGTAGGCGGCGCGGGCAAACCGGACGTAGCGGCGGGCGGCCTCTTCCTCAGCCTCTGATTCGTCCATATTTTCGGCTTCCTCGGCCTCGAGCAGGCCGCCGGCCATGGAGCCAAGCTTGCTGCCAATGGCGGTCCCGACGCCGGGAGCGACGAAGGAGCCGATGGCACCTCCCACAATGGGCAGCGCCGTCTTGGCGACGGATTTGAGGGCGCCGCCCAGGGCCTTGCCGATGGGTGACTTGATGAACCGGGAGGCGTTCTTCACCACGCTGCGGGCCAGGCTGCCCAGGAACTGGTCCAGTTCGTCCTCGGAGTTGAGGCTGAGGAGTTCCATGGCCAGCTCGGTTTCGACGTTTTCCTCTCGGTCGGATCCGCCCTCGTAGCCGCTGAAGTTCCCTTCGTCTTCGTCTTCCTGCGCCCAGGGTGCGGACTCGGTCTCGTAGTAGTTGGTGCTCATGGCAATGTCCTTCGGGTTGGGTGGTGGCGGGTGGTTAGCGTGCGTTGAGGATCACGATGTTGCGGCCGCGGCGGATCCAGCGGCCGCTGGCAGGCCGGCCGGACTGGCCGGGGCCGTTCTGGCCTGGGCGGCCGAGCAGGCCGGGGAGGTGCTGCCGGGCTGCGGCGGTGGCTGCCTGCTGTGCTGCCTGGGCAGCGGGGATGCTCCGGGGCGTGGCCGCGGCGCGCTGGGCGGTGGAGGTTGCGAAGCGGACAAAGGCGCGGGCGGTTTCAAGGTCGCGGTCCTCCGGCGACAGGCCTTCCAGCTGGAGCCCGGATTCGAACTTGCTGCCGAGCCACTTGCCCACCTGGCGCCCGGCCTGCCCGCCCGCGCCGGGAACGAAGTAGTTGCCTACGGCCTGGCCCAGCTGCGGGAGGGCCTTCCGGGCGGCGGACTTGAGGACCTTGCCCACGGCCTGTCCCGCCGCGCTCCCGGCGAAGTCCTTGGCAGCCGAGACTGCCTTCCGGGCCAGGTCGCCCAGGAACTGGTCCAGCTCGTCCTCGTCGGTGACTTCGAGCAGTTCGGCGGCGAGGGCAAGCTCGTCGGTTTCCTGGCTGTCGGCCTCGCCCCAGAGCCCCCCGGCTTCGCTGGCGTCTTCGCCCTGGAAGGGTGACTGTTCGTCCTCGTAGGAGTAGCCGGGCCCCTCATCCATCACCTCGCCCCAGGTGCCCTCGTCCTGGCCTTCGAACAGTGCCCTATCGATGTCGTGCATGAGTATTTCCTTTCCGGAGTTGCAGGTGCCCTGGGAGGCACCACCGCGGAACACCGCATACCCTCTTACTGCACAATTCGTGCCAACCCGGGCGGGGCTCAGGCGGGGCGGAAGCGGGGGAGAAACGGCGGCGGCCGGCAGCGCTGGCCCGAACCGGATTTCGCCGGCGCGAAAAGGAATTCGCGGTTGCCTGCGGTGCCTGCGGGATCGCCTACGAGTCCAGCTGGAGCGAGCGCCGGTACTTGTTCACGGTCCGGCGGGCGATGACGAACCCGCTGCGGGCCAGTTCGGCGCGGAGCTGTTCGTCGGAGGCAGCGCCGGCCGCCGCGATGGACTCCTGCAGTGCGGCACGGGCGGCCATGCCCTTCCCGAAGAGGCAGGCCAGGTCGGTGACGGTTCCGGAGGGCAGACGGAGCCGCTTGCCGCTCACGGCCCTGCTCACCGTGGAAGGATGCAGCCCGATTTCCTGCGCGACGGCGGTCCGCGTCAAGGGATGGTGGCGTCCGGCGTCGCCGTGGTCCAGGAAGTCCTTCTGGTGCGCGACGGCGCATTCGGTGATGCGGAGGAGGGCGCCGGCGCGACGGTCGATTTGGTACAGGAGCCGCCGGGCAGCCAGTTCGTGGTCCGTCAGCCATTGCTTCGCCCCGGAGGCCGCGGGGAGGCCGGCGGAGAGGTCCACTATCTGGAGGCCGAACCAGGCGCTCGCGGGAACCTCCACCTCCAGGGACCCGTCCGGCCGGCGGTACAGGAACACGTCCGCCGTAGGAACGCCGGCTGCAGTGGCACCGGTGTCCACTGCCACAAAGGGCCGCAGCCGCTCCCTCACCATGGCCAGTCCGGCAAGGACCTGTTCCTCGGGAAGACCCATGGCACGGACGACGACGGCGGTGCTTCCCGCGGCGAGGTCCGATAGGTGCGCGCGCACCAGGTGGGGGAGCCAGTCCGGAGCCTCGCCGGCGTCCACCAGCGTCTCGGCCTGGATGGCGAGCAGCTCCACGACGCTGGTGGAGGCGATGCCTGGCGGGCCCACGGCCCGGATGGCGCGGAGGGCCTCGTACACCTGGTCGGGACGCAGGCCGTGCTGCCGGGCGATCTGCTCCGGTTCGCAGTCCAGGAGTCCGCGGGAGGTCAGGTGCGCCAGCACGAGGTCCAGCGCGTGCCGGCAGTCCGGGTGGACTTCAACGCCTGCGTCTGCTTCCAGCGATGCGAACGGATTGACGGCCGGCTCGGGGCCATCACGGAACTGCGAGACGCCCGACTGGCCCCGGCAGCGGAAGCAGGTTCCGGACGCCACATGCCGGCCGCACCCGGGACAGGGGTGGCCCTCGGCGCGCTCCAGGACGGGATTGTCGGCAAGGGCTCGTTCGGTGGCGAGCTGCACTTCCGCGTGCGTCATGGCCAGCATGCCCAGTGCCCTCAGCAGGCCGGGCAGCGCGCGCAGCTCGGGTTGCAGCCCCGCCTGCAGCTGCAGGCCGGGACCGGGCCCTTCGGTGGCCATGGTTCAGGCTAGCCCCGTGGCCTCCCGCGGCGGAAGCAACCCCTGCGGGCTACTTGCCGGCCCTTGACCCATACAACCGGTTCTCCACCGCATAACCGGCGTGGCCCAGCCATGCTGACGACGCGCATCCTCACGACCGCTGCGTTCATTCCCCCGCGCGGCCCGCAGGTCTGGAAAGTGATGGGGCGTTGGTGGGAAGGGGGCGGGAGGTGATGGGGCGTTGGCGAGAAGGGGGGCGGGAAGTGATGGGGCGTTGGGAGGAAGGGGGGGGAGGTGGTGGGGCGTTGGGAGTAACCCGGGCGGGCTACTTGCCGCCGTCGAAGAAACTCCTGAGCTGGGTGGCGATGGCAGCAGCCGAAACCTGGTGGGTTTGGCCCTCGAGGACGCGGTGTTCGCTGCCGGGGATGGCGCCGGCGATGGTCTTCTGCCCCTGGGCCATGGGGCCGGCGGCCTTCCCGCCCACCATGACCAGGGTGGGCACGGTAATGGTGCGGAGCCTTTCCACCGGCGCCGTGAAGTTGTTGGTGACCCGGGTTTCGTACGGCAGGGTGTTCGCGGCCGCCGTCTGTTTCTTCCACACTCCGGGCATGATGCGCAGGAGGTAGGGGAGGAAAGCCGGTGCGCCCACCATTTTGACCAGGAAGTAGGACACGGCGCTGCCGCGTTTACCGTCCCTGAGCAGCGCCTCCAGGTGCTCGCGGTGGCTTCCGGGCGAGCCGTCCGGCCCCTGCACGCCGGTGTAGGGCGCCTCGTAGGTGGCCAGCCCGCGCATCGGGACTCCCGCTGCTGCCGCTTCGAGGGCCAAGGCGGCGCCTGAGGAAATCCCGTATACGTAGGGGTTGCCGCCTGCCTCGGTCAGTACCGCCTGGAGGTCCTCGATTTCCCGTTCGGTGGCATAGGGCATCGTCTCGCCGCTGTCCCCGCGTCCCCGCCGGTCGTAAAAGTAGACGGTGAAGGAATCCTTCAGTGCATTCGCCAGCGCACGCGAGGGCCCGAAGTTCCGGCCGCAGAAGGCCCCGTCCACCAGGACCAGGCTGGGTCCGGTACCCATCCGCTCGACGCTGAGGGAGGTGCCGTCGGGCGACACCACGGTGGACACGGTGCCTGTTTCCTGGGTCTTGGTCATCGCAGTGCTCCATTCAGTGGCGGGCCAAGGGGCAGCTCAGCTTCTCGGGTCAAGCGTCTCGAGTCAAGGGTTTCCGCGCCAGGATGATGGAAAAGCGGGCCACGCCGCGAGACGGAAAGCGTCAGTCCCGGGCCAGGGGAAGCGTCAGCTGCATGGTGGTCCCGTCCGGCCCGGTGCGGACCACTTTCACGGCGCCGCCTGCCGCGGAAGCAATTTCGCGGACCAGGGCCAGGCCGATCCCGAAGCTCCGCCGGCCATGCGCGTCACCGGTCCGGCCGGTGCGGACAAACCGGTCGAAGATCCGGTCCGGGTCCACGCCGCTGATCCCGGATCCGGTGTCGGAGACCCGGACCAGCGCGCGGGAACCCTCAACCGCGGTGGAGATGGTGATGCTTCCGCCCGCCGGCGTGTGCCCCAGCGCGTTGTCCGCCAGGGCCAGCACGGCGCGCCGGAACGAACTTGGATCAATCCGCACCAAAGCCGGCCCGCCGCCGTCGAACGTTATCCGGACGCCCTGTTGGCGGGCAAGATCCTGAAGGCTGCCGGCCACGGACCCGGCAGCCAAAGCCACATCCGCTGGCGCAAGCTCCGGTCCGGGCTCGGCCGCGGTCGCCGCCAGGAGCAGCTCGTTTACGATCCCGGTCAGCGTGGACGCGTCCTCCCGGATCTTCGCCAGGGCCTGCGCCGGTTCGGATCCGGGTTCGGCTTTGCGCTGGGCCAGCTGGATGCGGGTGTCAAGGATGGCCAGGGGGGTCCGCAGTTCGTGGCTGGCATCCTGGACGAACCGCCGTTGCCGGGCCAGTGCTTCCCCCAGGGGCCGGATGGCGCTGCGCGCGCTGAGCCACCCCACCACGCCGGCCAGCACCACGCCTCCAAGGCCGGCAAGGATCATCCCCTCGATCAGGTCCCTGGAATCGAGGTAGGTGTAGGGCTTCCCGGGCTCGGTGGCGCCGGGAAGGACCGGATGGGCCAGCTTGTACATCAGGAACGCGGTGGCGGCGGCCAGGAGGATGAGCACCAGCGCGGCAACCCCGGCGCTGATCCGCAGTGCCACCTTCAGCGACGCGCGGCGCAGGATGTCCCGGTCCGGGTCGCCGGCGGCAGGAGGCGGGGTGCCTGTTCCGGGAGCAGTCATGAGGGGTTGCCGATCTGGTAGCCAACGCCGTGGACGGTGCGGATCACGGTCCTGTCGATCTTGCGGCGCAGGTGGTGGACATAGGTATCGATCACGCCGGGCTGGTCCGTCCCCTGGAAGTGCGCGGCGAGCAGTTCGTCCCTGGTAAACACCCGGTCCGGCTCCGACGCCAGCGCGGCCAGCACCTCGGCTTCCTTTGCGGTCAGCGAGACGGTGTCGCCGTACAGGGAGCGGACAGCGCGCGACGCCGGGTGGAATTCCCAGGTGCCGATGCCCACCTGCCCGGCGGGCGCACCCTGTCCCGCGGGCGGACCGTAGCTGCGCGTCAGTGCGCGCAGGCGTGCAGCCAGCTCGCCGCCGTCGAACGGTTTTGTCAGGTAGTCGTTGGCACCGGCGTCCAGGCCGCGGACTTTTTCGTTGGTGTCGCCCAGTGCGGTGAGGATCAGGATGGGCGTGCCGATGCCCTTGGCCCGCAGGGCGGTGATGAGGCTGATCCCGTCCATGACGGGCAGGCCGCGGTCGATCACCATCGCGTCCCACGGCTGCGTCAGCCCCAGGTGCAGGCCCTCCTGCCCGTTCGCCGCGAGCCGGACCGTGAAGTCGGGCTCCAGCAGCTCGGCAATCAGCGGACCCAGGACGGGATCGTCCTCCACCAGCAGCAGGGCCAGCCCCTCACCTGTTGTCATGCCGCCTATTCTTCCGCAGCGGCTTCCAGAGTTTCGTCACTGGGCTGTTCCGCGGCGGCCAGCCGGTTCTTCCGCCGGCGCTTCAGGTACTCCACGATCCACGGCACCACGGAGACCAGGACCATCACCACGGCAATGACGTCGATGTTCTTGGCGATGATCTCGTAGTGTCCCAGCCACGTGCCCAGGAGGGTCACGGACGTCGCCCAGGCCAGGGCGCCCACGATGTTCCAGAGCGTGAACGCCTTGTATTCGTAGCGGGCAATGCCGGCGGTGACCGGCGCGAAGGTCCGCACCATGGGCACAAAGCGGGCCAGGATGACGGCGGCGCCTCCATGGCGGCGGAAGAACTCTTCCGTGACGGTCAGGTGGGAGGTTTTGAGGATGCGGGCATCGTCCTTGAACCAGCGTCGGCCGAATTTGCGCCCCAGCAGGTACCCCACCTGGTCGCCGCCGACCGCGGCTGCGGTGATCACGCCGATCAGCAGTGGCAGTGCCAGGTTCAGTTGCTGGTGCAGGAGGCCGGCGGTGAAGAGGAGGGAGTCGCCGGGCAGGAAGGGGAACAGGACGCCGGATTCGATGAACACCATCGCGGCGATGACGCCCAGCGCGGCCGGGCCGAAGCCCTCCAGCAGGCCGGCGGGGTCAAGCAACGACGGCGGGCCGGAGGCTGCCAGGGATGTCAGGAGGCTGTGCATGGCTGCTCCTTACGCCCGGCGGGAGGGACGGAGGATCCTGGCGGGAACGCGTTCCACCAGGGCGGGGGCAAAACGGTTCCAGAGCCCGGCGAGCAGGACGGCGGCGGCGCTGGCGGCGAAGAAGGAGGCCGCGACGTCGGTGGGGTAGTGGACCCCCACGTACAGCCTGGACCAGGCGACGATCAGCGCCATGGCGGCCCCGGCCACAGCAACCGGCTTGGCCCACCGGGTCCCGCGGGCCAGGAAGTACAGGGCGAAGGCCAGTGCCACCGCAAAGCTGACGTGCCCGCTGGGAAAGCTGTTGGATCCGGTTTCCGGTGCCAGCGGGTCGAACAGCAGCGCCGGGTTGGGCCGCTGCCGGGCGAACAGGAGCTTGAAAGCTTCGCTCGCCACCCAGCCCGAGCACGCGGTGAGCCCGAACGCAACGGCAGTCACCAGGTCGCGCCGGAAGAGCCAGATGGCCAGGGCTGTGACCGCGATCAGGAGCAGGCCCACCACCGGGCCGAACAGCAGGTTGATCCCCATCGCCACCGCGGTCAGCACGGCTACGTGGTGCAGGCTGAGGTTTTGGTCAACGCCCAGTTCTGCGGTGGTGTCGCCGGGGACCAGTTGCACGGCAAGGCCCAGCACCACGACGGCGGCGCCCAGCATTACGCCCACGGGCAGCCAGTGCCGGGGCTGGGGGAGTGCCCTGAACTGGGTGCCGACGGCCGGGGGTGCCGTGGGCGCGGTGTGCTGGTTCAGGCGGTCATCGTGGGCTGATCGGTGCATTTTTTCCTTGGGGAGGCGTGGCGTGGGGCGCTGTCCGGCCCGTCTTTCCACTTTCCCCCTGGGGCTTTAAGAAAGGCTTAAGAAGTGCCCGCCTCCGTGATGAACGTCCGCTTCGAATTGGCGCGGGCCGGCCCCATCCAGGGCTTTCAGCCCTAAGCTGCCGTGGCTGCCCGCCGCACACTGTTTCCAAGGGCCCGATCAGTCGGGATCGGACCAGGCGCGGGAGGAATTCTGATGGACGTTCGGGTCGTGGAGTCGCTGGTCATGGCGGAGATCGGGGACGGCGTGCTGACCGCCCTGTACCCGGTGGAGCATTGCGCACGGTGGGAGTTCGGTCCCTGGGCTCCGTTGCTGGGCTGGTTCAAGCAGCGCCCGGGCCTGACCCGGACGCTTGGTGTGGTGCAGGTGGCCGGTGCCCTGGCTGTGGCCGCTACATTGTCCAAGACCCCCGGGCGGGCCTGGAAGAAATAATCCCGGAGCTCCGGCTTTCGCGCAGTCTGGCGCTTGAGGGCCGGCCCGGCTCATCCTTCCTGGGAAACTGGCTCCCCGAAGGCACCGCCTCTTTCCGCTGCGCAGACTCATTCGCGCACCCCATATTTGCCGGCGTGGGCGAGTATCGGTGTCGACAGTGCAGGGGGCTGCAGGTGAAGTGGGGGAACGTACGACGTCGGTCCGCGCCTTTCGCGCGCAACGTGATGGGGCGTTGGTGGGAAGGGGGCGGGACGTGATGGGGCGTTGGTGGAAAGTGGGCGGGACGTGATGGGGCGTTGGCGGAAAGGGGGCGGGAGGTGATGGGGCGTTGAAAGAGGGGGACACGCTTGACGCCCGCACACGCTCCCGCATATCCTGAACGAACGGTCGGTAAATAATTCCGAGACGCCCGACAGGTCTTTGCATAGGAGCAACCATGGCAGCGCAGAACTTGCAGTCAGTGCCGGCTGAGCTAACCCCGGAAGAGGACGCCGCAGGCCGGGCCCACTTCGACCGGATCATCGCCGAGGACTCGCGCATCGAGCCCCGCGACTGGATGCCGGCGGCGTACCGCAAGACGCTCCTGCGCCAGGTCTCCCAGCACGCGCACTCGGAGATCATCGGCATGCAGCCGGAGGCCAACTGGATTTCCCGCGCCCCCAGCCTGAAGCGCAAGGCCATCCTCATGGCCAAGGTCCAGGACGAGGCCGGCCACGGTCTCTACCTCTACTCAGCCGCGGAAACCCTGGGCCAGTCCCGGGACAAGATGATGGACGACCTCATTGCCGGCAAGGCCCGCTACTCCAGCATCTTCAACTACCCGGCCCGCACCTGGGCGGACATGGGCGCCATCGGCTGGCTGGTGGACGGCGCAGCCATCTGCAACCAGGTCCCGCTGTGCCGGGCATCGTACGGCCCCTACGGCCGCGCCATGGTGCGCGTCTGCAAGGAAGAGTCCTTCCACCAGCGCCAGGGCTTCGAGATCCTCCTGGAACTTTCCAACGGCACCCCCGCGCAGAAGCAGATGGCCCAGGACGCCGTGAACCGCTGGTACGCCCCGGCCCTGATGATGTTCGGGCCGCCGGATGACGATTCTCCCAACTCCAAGCAGTCCATGGCCTGGAACATCAAGCGGTTCAGCAATGACGAGCTCCGCAGCCGGTTCGTGGGCATGATGGTGGAGCAGGTCAAGGTCCTGGGCCTCACCCTCCCCGATGACCAGATCCGCTTCAACGAGGACACCAAGAAGTGGGAGCACGGTCCGCTGGACTGGGATGAGTTCCACGAAGTCCTGGCCGGCCGCGGCCCCTGCAACGCCCAACGCCTTGAGCGCCGGAGGGCAGCGCACGACGACGGCGCCTGGGTCCGCGAGGCAGCAGCCGCCTACGCAGCAAAACAGTCAAAGAAGACGAAGGAATACGCAGCATGAGCCCCCACGGCAACCCGGAAACCCCCGCAAGCGGTGCAGTCGAGATCAACCGCGAAGCCCCCAAAGCCAGCCCGGCGCCGGATCACCACGACCGCTCCACGTGGGGCCTCTGGGAGGTCTTCGTCCGGTCAAGCCGTGGCCTGAGCCACGTCCACGCCGGCTCCCTGCACGCACCGGACGCCGCCATGGCCCTCCGGAATGCGCGGGACCTCTACACCCGCCGCAACGAGGGCGTCTCCATCTGGGTGGTCCCCGCTGACGCCATCGCCGCCAGCGACCCCGATTCCAAGGGCTCCTTCTTCGAGTCCCCGCAGGGCAAGGACTACCGGCACGCCACGTACTACACTAAGAGCGAAGGGGTGAAGCACCTGTGAGCTCCACCCACACTGAAGGCCACGGCGACATCTCCACCGGTGTTGCCGGCGGAGACTCCAACGCCTCCGCCACCCGGATCACCCCCGGCAACGCCCTCCGCCCGGAGGACATCGCGCTCGAGGTCAAGACCGGCCTGGCCAAGCCCACCGAAGACGTCGCGGAGTACGCCCTGCGCCTGGGCGACGACGCCCTGATCCTCGCGCAGCGCCTGGGCCACTGGATCTCCCGTGCACCGGAGCTCGAAGAAGACATCGCCCTGGGCAACATCGCCCTCGACCAGCTGGGCCACGCCCGCAGCTTCCTCACCTACGCCGGCGCCGGCATGCCCACCGAAGACGGCACGGCCAAGTCAGAAGATGACCTGGCCTACTTCCGCCGCGAGCACGAGTTCCGCTCCGTGCAGCTGTTCGAGCAGCCCAACGGGGACTTCGCGGCCACCATCGCCCGCCAGTTCGTGGTGAGCTACTACCAGTACGAGCTCTACCGCCGCCTCACCGAATCCACGGACGCCACCCTGGCCGCCATCGCCGCCAAGGCCGTCAAGGAAGTGGACTACCACCGCGACCACAGTACCCAGTGGGTCCTGCGCCTCGCCGGCGGCACGGACGAATCGCGCACCAGGATGATCCACGGCCTGCGCACCATGTGGCCGTACGTCAACGAACTGTTCCAGGACGATGACCTGACGCAGCGCCTCGCTGAGGCGGGTGCCGCCGTCGCGCCTTCCAGCCTGCGGGAAGACTTTGACCGCCTCATCGCCGAGGTCCTGGCCGAAGCCGAAATCGAGGTCCCGGACGTGCCCGCAGCCCCGGGCGGCGGCCGGTACGGCAAGCATTCCGAGTATCTGGGCTACATCCTCGCGGAGATGCAGGTGCTGGCCCGCGAGCATCCCGGGGCCAGCTGGTGACTGCCGTGTACATCTCGGATTTTGAGTCCCGGACCCGCACCCCGGAGCAGAAGGCGTGGGACATCGCGGCCACCGTGGTGGACCCGGAGATCCCGGTGCTCAGCATCGCGGACCTGGGCATCCTGCGGAAGGTGGACGTGGCGGGCGGCGAGGTTACTGTCACCATCACCCCCACGTACTCGGGCTGCCCGGCCATGGACGCCATCCGTGACGATCTCCACACCGCCTTCAAGAAGGAAGGGTACGGGGACGTGCACGTGGACCTGGTCCTGGCCCCGGCGTGGACCACGGACTGGATGACCGAGGCCGGCAAGCAGAAGCTGCAGGAATACGGCATCGCCCCGCCCAGCGGCAACTCCCGGGCCGGCGGCCACTCCGGCCCCATCCGGCTGAGCCTGGCCGTGAAGTGCCCGCAGTGCAACAGCCTCAACACCAAGGAACTCACCCGCTTCGGTTCCACGTCCTGCAAGGCGCTGTATGTGTGCCAGGACTGCAAGGAACCGTTCGACTACTTCAAAGTCCTGTAAGGAAGCCCCCATGCCTGTTGTCCGCCAGACCGCCGCCGAAGAGGCTGAGGTGACCGGCCGCCGTCGTCCGTCCTTCCACACCCTTGAGGTGAAGGAGGTGCGCCGGCTCACCGACGATGCCATTGAGGTCAGCTTCCATGTGCCGGCCGAGCTCGCCGGCAAGTTCGACTACCTGCCCGGCCAGTACGTGGCCCTGCGCACCACTCTGCCGGATGAGAGCGGCGAGCCGAAGGAAATCCGCCGCAGCTACTCCATCTGCGCCGAGCCGCGCAGCTTCGCGGACGGCACCAGCGAGATCCGCGTGGCCATCAAGAAGGACCTGGGCGGGCTGTTCTCCACGTGGGCCAACGCCGAGCTGAAGGCGGGGGACACCCTTGAGGTGATGAGCCCCATGGGCGCGTTCGTGTCCAAGCACGGCCGGGACGGCGTGGCCGTGGACCAGAACGTCATGAACTCCATGAACCACCCGGAGGAGCTCGCGGGGGAGGCGGGGAACTTCGTTGCCATCGCAGCCGGGTCCGGCATTACCCCGGTGATCGCCATCGCCCGGACGCTGCTGGCCGCCAACCCGGAGACCCGGTTCGACCTGATCTACGCCAACAAGGCCGCCATGGACGTGATGTTCCTGGAGGAGCTGGCGGACCTGAAGGACAAGTACCCGCAGCGGCTGGCCATCCACCACGTGCTGAGCCGCGAGCAACGGATCGCGCCGCTGCTCTCCGGGCGGATCGACTCGGAGAAGCTGCAGCAGCTGCTGGGCACCGCCCTGCACGCGGACGATGTGGACGAGTGGTTCCTGTGCGGCCCGTTCGAGCTGGTCCAGCTGTGCCGGGACACCCTGGCCGAACGCGGCGTGAAGCCGGAGAACGTCCGGTTCGAGCTGTTCACCTCCGGCAAGCCGGACCGCCCGGAGGGCCACGCCGGCCGTCCCGTGGTGGTGGACGAGTCCAAGGAGACGTACAAGATCACGTTCAAGCTGGACGGCCTGCAGGGCGAGGTGGCCAGCCCCACGCACGCCCGCGAATCGATCCTGAACGCGGCGCTGCGGGTGCGCCCGGACGTGCCGTTCGCGTGCGCCGGGGGAGTGTGCGGCACCTGCCGGGCCAAGGTGGTCACCGGCAGCGTGACCATGGACGAGAACTACGCGCTGGAGCAGGATGAGCTGGACAAGGGCTACGTCCTGACCTGCCAGAGCCACCCCACCAGCAAGGAAGTCACGGTCGACTTCGACGTCTAATCCGTTTTCACCAGAAGGAGCCCCATGATTTCCCTTTCCATCAGCAACGGCATCGCCGAGGTAGTGCTGGACGCGCCGCACAAGCTGAACTCGCTGGATGAGCAGGCGCTGCGGGATTTAGCACAGGCGTACGACGACGCTGCTGCCGCCGCCTCACGCGGTGAGGTGCGGGCGCTGCTGCTGAGGGGAGAGGGACGGGCGTTCTGCGCGGGCCGGGACATCGCCGGGGTTACCCCGGAGAATGACGACGCCGCCGCGTACCTGGGCGGGCTGGTGGAGCCTCTGCTGAAAAAGATGGCCGCTTTCCCGGCGCCGACGTTCGCTGCGGCGCAGGGCGCCTGCCTGGGTGTGGGGCTGGGGCTGCTGCTGGCCACGGATGTGGTGTACGTGGCGGAGAACGCGAAGTTCGGCTCGCCGTTCGCCAAGCTGGGGGCGACGCTGGATTCGGGCGGGCACTGGTACTTCACTGAGCGGCTGGGCATGCACCGGACGCTGGACCTGATCTACACGGCGGACCTGATCTCGGGAACTGAGGCGGTGGCGCAGGGCATGTTCAGCCGCGCCATGCCTGCTGGTTCCCTGCTGGAGTCGACGCGGGCGATTGTCTCGCGGGTTGCTGCCGGCGCCACGGGCGCCTTTGTCGCCTCCAAGGAGCTGGTGGCGCACATCCGCGACCAGCGGCTGGGCCTGTGGCAGGCCATGCAGGAGGAGAACGAGGAACAGGCGCGGCTCTGCAAGACCGAGGACTATGCAGAGGGTTTCCGCGCGTTCCAGGAGAAGCGCGAGCCGAAGTTCACGGGCAAGAAATTGCCTTTGTCCGCTGCTGATTTGTAGGGTTCAGCTATGACTAAGCGGAAAGCAATTACCAAGGCCGTCATTCCTGCTGCCGGATTGGGAACTCGCTTCCTGCCCGCAACCAAGGCAATGCCGAAGGAAATGCTGCCGGTGGTTGACCGTCCGGCCATCCAGTATGTGGTGGAGGAAGCGGTTGACGCAGGCCTTACAGACCTACTGATGATCACGGGCCGCAACAAGCGTGCGCTGGAGGACCACTTCGACCGCGAGCCCGGCCTGGAGGCTGCGCTGGAGGCCAAGGGGGACAGGGACAAACTGGGGATGGTGGAGTACGCCTCCAATCTGGGCCCCATCCACTACGTTCGCCAGGGCGAGGCGAAGGGCCTGGGCCACGCTGTGCTCTGCGCCCAGCAGCATGTGGGCGACGAGCCGTTCGCGGTGCTTCTAGGTGACGACCTCATCGATGAGGCGGAGAACCTGCTGGGCACCATGATGGAGGTGCAGCAGAAGACCGGCGGTTCGGTGATCGCGCTCATTGAGGTCGATCCGTCGCAGATCAGTGCCTATGGCTGCGCGGACATTACTGCTGTCGAGGGTGAGGACTACGTCCGAGTCAACAGCCTGGTGGAGAAGCCGGCCGTCGGAGAGGCGCCGTCCAATTTGGCCGTGATCGGCCGATATGTGCTGCACCACTCTGTGTTCAGCGTTCTGGAGAACACCGCGCCCGGCCGCGGCAACGAGATCCAGCTGACCGATGCCCTTCAGACGCTCGCTGCCGGCGACGGTGAAGGCTCGGGTGTATACGGCGTAGTGTTCAAGGGCCGCCGTTACGACACCGGCGACAAGCTGAGTTACCTGAAGGCCGTCATTACGCTCGCTTCCGAGCGAGTGGAATTCGGTGAGGACTTGAAAACCTGGATGAAGAGCTTCGTTGGCTAAATCAGCTCCTAGCGCTCTGGGGAGGCCTGCTGCCGAAAGGTGGTGGGCCTTCCCTTTTTCGTGGCCCAGGCGGCCAGCAGTGCCCCGGCGGCAGCTCCTGATGTGTTGGTAACGATATCTGACAGGCTTTCAAAGCGGTCGTGAAGAAACCAGAGCTGACCGAGCTCGATGCAGCCAGAAACCAGCAGACCAAAAGCGCCAATTTGCCACCAGCGTTTGGCCGGAAATGCTAGCGCAGCCACGAATCCGACGGGCATAAAGAGCGCGACGTTGGCTGAAGCCTCTATGAATTGGTAGTTGAACCAGAGGGGAACGTTGTGTTGGTGGAGAAAACTGAGGACTCCTGCAAGTTGCCCTGACACTGGTTTGTCCACCGGTGATGGCCAAAACGCGATGAAGGCCAAGGGTATGGCCATCGCTGCGAGGACCAGTTGCCAAAGACGATGGTTGTTGAGGAGTCTCAAACGAGAGCTAGGTGGTCCGTAGAACGGCGAATGCTGCCGTCCCGAGTGCAGATACGGCCAAAAGGACAAAAAGTGCATAGCGCAGCATTTGGCGCCGGGGGAGTGGGATAAAGAAGTTGTACACCTGCGGTTCTTTGCGCCAATGTCTTCCCATACATCAAATTGATATCACATAGAGCAAAAGGTGGGTGCTTCTCCGTGTCGGGAGAAGCACCCACCTTTCATGGTGCTGTATAGCGCTGGTGCTATGCAGCAGTCCCTGCCTTGTTGCGACGAACCAAGATCACGCCTGCTGCGCCCAGGCCCAGGGCACCAACGCCCGCCGCCCCCCACAGAAGAAGACTTGCGTCTGCACCCGTGTTCGCCAGGCCGCCAGTGTTGGCCAGAGGAGCGCCGCCGGCGGCGTTGCCCCCGGTGTTAGCCAAAGAGGCTGCAACGGTAACCGTAACGGGTCCAACGGTGACACCCGAGGTGTTACCCGTTGCCGTGAGCGTGTACGTACCTGCCTCGTTGATAGCGATCGGAAGAGCGAAAGCGCCCTGTGCGTCCGCGGTGGTGCTCAGAGTCTGTCCTTCCGTGACCACGCTGATGCGCGCAGCAACAGCGCGGCTACCGGCAATGTTTGCTCCATTGGATGCAGGAGCCTGTCCGGGAGTCACGCGGATGGTCAATGTTTCCCCGGCAAGGAAGCCCCGTCCGCGGAAAACGAAAGTTTCGCCTGGTCCAACAACGCCGTCAGAAACGGCTGCCTGCGGCGGAAGCGGCGGGTATGTTGCAGCCATTGCCGGCGCGGAGCCGATAAGAGCAATAGATCCAGCAAGCGCGAGTGTTGCGAGTGTTTTTTTCATGTGTCCCCCCGGAGACGTTTAAATTTTGTTTGACCGCATCTTGAGGAAACCTCTCCGCAAGAGACCATTCGCGGAAACACGGTGCTGTACCACAGCAGAATCTATCATCGAATGAGCTATGACAGCAATGTCATAAAGAGCATTCGGCTGGCCGTAACGTTCTCGCGTTCACTCACACTCCGCAACTTGCACCGGCAGTTTCACTTGGTCGACGGGCTGCGCTGTTGGTGTGACCACGAGCGAGGGAAGGGCAGATTGAACTACCTTAACAAATTTCATCTCAATTTCACCCGTTTGTCCGGGACTCAACTTGGTTGTCACGATGCCGACCGGGCGATCGCTGTGGGTATAGGAACCGAAGCTGATTTGTTCAGCGTCGCGGCTGGCGCCGTTCAGCAGAGATTGTGACGGCCCGTAAACAACGATATTCGTTTGGACAGAGCCTGGCGACACACCGTATCTACCCCCGCCTGTCACTGCTTCCGGTAGAACCACAGCAGCGTTGGAAGGGGCTGTATTCGTGAGCTTGACCCTGACAACATAGTTGCTGTATCCATCCTCAGAGCAGGATTTGATGAGCTGCACCTCTCGGCGGACGTAATAATCCATTTTCGCTCCGGTGCCATCGTTGAAGTAGACGCCGAAGGAAGCTCCCCCTGCAGTTGCCCCTAAGACTGCACCGCCTACAGCACTAGACTTCAAGACCTCTTGTTCCTCTTTATGGTCACTCCATACATAGAGTCTGTTTTCCTGTGCGCTCTTCACTAGTGCTTGCACTAGTCCTTCACCAGAAATCTTTCCCGAAGATAAAGAATCAAATACTGACTTCGACGCAGCAGCAAAATACGCGTCTTGGCTGGAGTTATCGGCGATGTTCAAATATGCATCGGAAAGGAGTACCTGAACGACGTTATCAGCCGAAAGCGCTGAGGGTAACTTGGCAGTATCTTCCCTTTGACCTTTAGATGCCGCGACGGGGATGGGGCCAGATGATTCGAGGAGATGAGCTAGCACCACTGGATCGATGGCGACTACGCCGTCGATATGTTCTCCATATCGTTGCTCCCACATTGCCTTCGCAGCTGATGCCGCCGTAGGAAAGTTCGGGGTTAGGTTAACATCGCTGATGAACGTGCCCACTCTGTCTGTATATATGGAGCGTTCAGCAGGATCCATATATACCGGGGGCTGAAATCTTCCGAGCGAAGCGCCGCTGGTTTCGCTGCGAAGTTGCATGACGCCTTTGTCGATATGAAGCTGCGCCAATGCGCCCGGCAATCCTCCCGTAGCTCGTAACTCGGCATTGTTTTGGATCAATAGAAGGTACTCTCTTGGCCCGTCCGAACCCATCATGCTCGGAAGGACGCGTGAAGCGTCAGCTGCGGCGCGCAGGGGGATTCGGAAGTTGTCCAAGGTGCCGAGCGCGCGACTAAGAGGTTCCGAGATTTGAGGAACGAGCTGCGAGCGGTCGATTGCCGAGAGACGTTCGTACGTGAGTTGAACAGTGTTAGCGGCAGTAGATATGGAAGGCGAGGCTGAGACAAGGGGCGTGAGATCCACTCTGCCGTGCATCGGCGAGAGTGTCGTCCAATCCAACGCATTGAAGGCACCAAGTAGAGGCTCACCTGCGCCGGCGATCAAGTCGTTAGTTGAGAGCGCCACCTCAGTGAGTGAAGTAAAATTTGCGCCGATATACGGGAGAGCGCCTGCGGACGTCCACACTGGATCTGCGGTCGCTATTTGGGCCGCTTCAGAGTGACGACGGATTCGTTCCAGCGTGTCATATGCCGCCCCGGGGTCCTTTGCCAGTAGAGCGGACTTTAGCTCGGGAAACAGACTACTGACGGCAGTTAGTTCGGTCCGCACCTCGTTCGCGCGGTGCGCCAGCCAAGCGGACCCGAGCGCAAGCATGATGGCCAGGGCGCAAAGTGCCACAAGAAACCGCTTCAAAGTTAGGTTACGAGGGCTTTTGGATCTTCTTCGAGAGGGCACACTCTTGTCGAGCGAGGTTTTTGCCCTACCGACATCCCGGGGGCCGGCAGTCATATCACTAGCGGACACTGCGGTCTCGGCTGCCACCGGCCGGGAAATGTGAGGCTTGGCGAGCTTCTCCCCGCATTATTTCTCGGTCGATGGCTTCCTGCTGGAGAGTTTGACGTTCTTCAGCATATGAATGGGCTCGTGGTCCAGGTTTGAGTGATGATTTCGCACTCTCGTAGGACTGGTAGCTGTATGAGTAAGCATCGGGGCCTTTGGCCGGAAGCCGGTTGAGCACTATCCCGAGCAAATCGGCTTTGACCATATCGAGGGCATCCAAAGCCTTCTGGAGCTCAGTAGTCCTGACTTTCATGGCACCGACCACGACTACGACTCCGCCGGCCTGCTGGGCCAAGACGGCGGCATCCGTAACGGGGAGAAGAGGCGGAGCATCTATGACAACGGCGTCAAAGTCGCTTTCCAACTCGTTAATGAGTTGTTTCATCTTTAGTGAACCCAGTAACTCACTTGGGTTTGGCGGTACTTGCCCCGCGGCCAGTACATACAAGTTATCCGAGCCCCATGGCTGGAGAAGGTCGCTGAGATCTGCTGCGCCAATGAGTGCAGTGGTTAGGCCCGCTCCTCGCTCAAGACCAAGATACTCCGCTACCATCGGACGCCGAAGATCGGCATCCACTAGAGCCACGCTTTGGCCAGACTGCGCTAGCGCGATCGCCAGGTTTGTGGCCGTCGTGCTTTTCCCTTCACCAGGGACAGAGGAGGTTACCAAAACAGTTTTGGACTCATGGCTCACGTGGGCAAACTGAAGGTTTGTACGGAGCTGACGATAGGACTCAGCTCTAGGGCTCTGTGGAGCAGTTTGCGTCAACAGGGGCTTCTTCGTGGCGTCCGCGTCGTAGCTGAGACCTCCAAGTACGGGAGCGGCCGATACTCGTCGCAGATCGTCTTCGCCCCGAATCCGAGTATCAAGGAGTGCCCGGAGCGTAGCTACAGCGAAACCGACGGCGAGGCCGATGAGCGCTCCTAGGGCAAGATTTAGCCTTGCGTTAGGTGAAGTGGGACTGGCGGGGGCAGTGGCAGGCGTTATGATCGAAAGCTTGACTGGCGACCTTCCTCCTACTGAGGGCCTTTCCAGCTCATCTACCACATTGATAAGACTGTTGCTGACCGCCTGCGCGATAGCCGCCGCCTGTACCGGTGACTCGTCTGTGACGGAGATGCTTATCAAGACGGTGCTGACATCTGAGGTCGCGGCTATCTTCCCCGCAAGCGCGCCAGGAGTGGTCTCCAAACCTAGGGCCTCGATAACAGGTTGAAGGACAACGGGGGTCCTCACAGTCTTGACATAAGACTGGACACGGGCTTGCGTGAAGACGTTGCCTTGCTGAAGTTCGGTTACGGTCTCTGAATTCTGGAGGGCCACAAAGAGCTTCGTGTCGGACTGATACGTAGGCCGCATGAGAATAGTGGCGCCACCCGCGCCTAATAGCCCTATTAGCACGCCTGAGACAACAACCATCCAATTTCGCCGGAAAACGCGCCAGTAGTCTTTCAGCTCCAAAGGGGGGGCCACCTCTCAATGTGGTTTATGGCATATTTACTCGGTATCCTACCCGTTTACACCGTCTGGGGGCGTATCGGTGGTCCATCGCAGAGTGAACGAAACCGGCACGCAAGCAGGGGTAGTAGACAATCTCCACCCGGTCCAGGACTGGGTACTTCAGGATCCAACCGGCCCAAGCTTGTAACTACCGACTACGGTGCACATGTCGACGAGGGCTGAAGCGGGATCGGAAGCAGGCTCACGAGGTTTCGGTCACAATTGGCCGACACGATTTATGGAGCGGGCGCCCCGCCGACCCCATCATTCCTGACCCACGAATACCGAAAGCATCGAAAGTGACTTCGTCACGGCAGTAACAGATCCTGTTGCATGGCGTAGCAAACCGCCAAGTTTGACTGTCATCTGACACAATCTGCAGTTTAGGCGGCAAGGCTCCAGCTTGTTGAAATAATATCGCCCACAATCGCCGGCTGACAGAGCTTGTCCTGTGAGGTGCTTTAATGTTCTGGGACAGAGCAGCAGGGGGACGACGGGCCTTAGTGCCGCCCGGTGGCAGTTGCCGAGGGCTGATTGATTTCAAGCAACCCCACGCTCTTCCACCTTGCCGCGAACCGGCATGCGTTGGATGGAAATACATATGGGGGACTATCTCTAATGGGATCAACAGTGGTGGCTGGACGCCCAAAGGCCGACCTTGACCGGCCGCAGCGCTGGGCCTTCCGCGTACTTCAATATTCAGTAGACGCCGAAGCTTGGATTATTGCCATCGCTTTCGCCGTTCTGTTTCGCTTCGATTTCGTGGCGGACCGAATTAGTTGGGGTTCGGTAGGTATTCTGGCCGTGTTGGCGGCCATCTTCCAGGCTCTCTTCGGATGGACATTGGCTCTCTATAGAGGCCGACACCAGCACGGCGCCTTCCACGAAGCACAAACTCTCCTGGCCACGGTCGTAGCTGTGTCCGCAGTACTATTCGGAGTAAATTTTTTCCTTCTGACGCCGGCTGGACTGCCTCGAAGTACGGCCCTCGTCGCGATGCCACTCGTATTTGTCCTCATGGGGGGAAGTCGATACGTGCAAAGGTTGCTTTCTGAACGGCGTACTCGGCCTTTGGAATCAGCTCAACCGACATTGATATACGGCGCAGGACAAACCGGCGCGTACTTGGTCAAGAGGATGTTAAGTGATCCGTCTTCCCCGTACCTTCCCGTGGGTCTCATCGACGATGACCCTCACAAGCGTCGTCTACGTCTAGCCAACGTACCCGTTCTAGGGGGTGCGGCTGATCTGGACCACGTAGCCCAAAAAACGGGAGCGGTCGCTTTGGTTCTTTGCATTGCGCGCGCAGACGCGGAATTCATCCGGGGGATATCAGATCGCGCCGACAAAGCCGGTCTACGAATGATGGTTTTACCGCTACTGTCGGAAATACTCGAGAGCGGTATGAGGCTCGCCGATCTGCGGGATGTCGCGATAGAAGACATTATCGGCCGTCACCCTGTTGACACGGAAGTCGAATCCATTGCTGGGTACATTGCTGGTAAAAGAGTACTTGTGACAGGAGCAGGGGGGTCTATTGGCTCTGAGCTCTGTCGCCAGTTGTCCCGATTCTCGCCCTCGGAGTTGATCATGTTGGACCGGGATGAGTCGGGTCTGCACGGCGCTCAGATGAGCATTTCCGGTCATGGACTACTAGATAGCGATGATGTTGTCCTATCCGACATTCGCGACACCCCTTCCCTCGAAGAAATCTTTAGTCGGCGCCGTCCTGAGGTCGTATTTCATGCCGCAGCGCTGAAGCACCTTCCGATGCTTGAGCAGTATCCAGAAGAGGCTTGGAAGACGAACGTGATCGGCACGTTGAACGTACTGTCAGCAGCCAGAAGCGTAGGCGTCAAGACCTTCATCAACATCTCTACGGATAAGGCAGCCAACCCTACCAGTGTCTTGGGCCACTCCAAAAGAGTCGCCGAAAGACTCACTGCATGGGCAGCAGCGGAGTCATGTGAAAACTACCTGTCCGTACGCTTCGGCAACGTGATCGGTAGTCGAGGATCGATGCTCCCGACATTCATCGCGCAAATTGAATCGGGGGGGCCTCTCACTGTTACTGATCCAGAAGTTACTAGATTCTTTATGACGATCCCCGAGGCTTGCCAATTGGTAATCCAGGCTGGCGCAATAGGCCGCCCCGGTGAGGTCCTGATCTTGGACATGGGAAGACCTGTCAAGATTCTGGACGTTGCTCGGCGCATGATTTCTATGTCCGGGCGCGCAATAGACATTGTCTTCACGGGCCTACGGGAAGGCGAGAAGTTGCACGAGGAGCTCATGGGGGAGACCGAGCACGACAATCGTCCCTTTCATCCGCAAATCACCCATACTGAGGTTCCCCCTCTCAGTCCATATGGTCTCGACCACGAAAAATGGGAAAAAACGAGCCTTCGGAGGACTACTGCGTCTAAGCCTTACTCAGCTTCATCGATAGGAACATCCAATGAGTGAACGCATTCTCATGTCTTCTCCTGACATCGGGGAGCTTGAAGAAAAGTACTTACTGCGGGCTTTGCGCTCTGGATGGGTAGCGCCGTTGGGTCCCGACGTTGATTCATTTGAAGGAGAAGTGGCGTCCAGGGTGGGGCGTCGCTTTGCAGTCGCCCTCAGCTCGGGAACAGCTGCACTTCACCTGGCCTTGTTGGCCAAGGGAGTAGGACCAGGAGACGTGGTTCTTACCTCCACGATGACGTTTGCCGCGACAGCGAACGCCATCATGTACACAGGGGCCGAACCATACTTCATCGACTCTTTAGAAGACGGCGGCAATATCGATCCAGTACTACTTGAGCATGCGCTTAAGGTGCTCACGGATTCAGGAGAGAGGGTTGGAGCAATTGTCTCTGTCGACCTACTCGGCAAATCCGCGGACTACACATCCCTTGAACTTTTAGCCGTCAGGTATGGTGTTCCGCTCATCGCCGATGCTGCGGAATCCCTGGGGGCACTACATGCAGGGCGCCCTGCGGGTGCGTGGGGCGACATAGCCATTTTTTCGTTCAACGGGAACAAAATCATTACCACGTCAGGGGGCGGTATGCTCCTGACTGATGACGGAAGAGTTGCAGAGAGAGTCCGCTACCTTGCCACTCAAGCACGACAGCCGGTAGTTCATTACGAACATACAGAGGTTGGGTATAACTACAGGCTCAGCAATCTGTTGGCTGCCCTGGGCAGAGCTCAGCTGGTCCGGCTGGACAGCATGATTGAGAAGCGCAGGCAGCATCGCGATACGTACCGACAGCTCGTGGCTGAGGTTCCCGGTGTCTCCATTTTTGGGGGAGACAGGGATGACGATGACAACTTCTGGTTGACCTCGTTATTGATTGATCCTCAAGTGGCGGGATTCTCCCCCATTGAGCTTCGAGAGGCCTTAGAAGTGTCCAATGTAGAATGCCGACCGCTGTGGAAGCCCATGCACTTACAGCCTGTCTTTGAGTCATTCCGTTCCCTGTCGAATGGAACTTCCGAGCGGCTTTTTAGGAACGGTCTTACGTTGCCGAGCGGCTCTGCCCTCAGGCCAGAAAGCATAAGGGTTGTAACCCAAGCTCTGACGGATTTCTTTGAGAGACATCGTAAGTGAATACGTCTCCGCGCAATCCGTTGTCTGAGAGTGCAAAACGGTTAACTGACGTCATCTTATCGGCCACCGGTCTGATCATCACTGCCCCTGTCCAGATGGTGGTGGCCGCTCTCGTTTGGCGTAAGCTAGGCCGACCTGTTCTCTTCAAACAGGAACGCCCCGGGCGCTTCGGTCAAACCTTCATGCTCATGAAGTTTCGAACCATGATGCCAGTCGATGCCTCAAGTGGACGTGTGACCGACGCGGAACGCCTAACTCGATTCGGTATCTTTCTCAGATCGACAAGCCTCGATGAACTTCCTACGCTACTGAACGTTCTCAAAGGCGACATGAGCATGGTGGGTCCGCGGCCACTGCTCGTCAGTTACTTGGATAGATATACGCCCGAGCAAAGCCGTCGCCATCTTGTGCGCCCTGGTATAACCGGCCTGGCTCAGGTAAGAGGTCGCAATCTGTTGTCGTGGGATGAGAAGTTTCGCTTAGATGTTATCTATGTCGATAACAGAACGCTTCTGATGGATTTGCATATTCTATTTTTGACTATTAAATCTGTAGTCGGTCGCCACGGCATATCAGCTGATGGGAGCGTCACAATGCCAGAATTCCAGAGAAGATCCGCTCATAGCGAAGCGCAGGACGTGTAGTGGGGAAGAACGCGTGTTAGTAGGAATTGTTTCGCAATGGTACGATCCTGAACCTGTGCTCATACCAAAAACACTCGCAGAGGCGCTCGTCCATACTGGTTCAAAAGTGAATGTTCTGACGGGTTATCCAAGTTACCCGACGGGTGAGATCTATCCTGGATTCAAACCACTAGGATCCTCCTTCGAATCTCGCGAAGAAGCGGATGTGCTTCGAGTAAAAAGCTTCCTGAGTCATGACCGAAGCGCCGTTAAAAGAATTTGTTCATTTCTCAGTTTCGCGCTTAGCTCCACTCGACGCAGTGGGTTTTTGCGTTCATGTGATGTTGTGTACGTCTACGGAACGCCGATGACCGCGGCCGTAGCCGCCCTGCTCCTAAAGGTCACTCGGCGAGTGCCCTACGTCATTCACATACAAGACTTGTGGCCCGAGTCGGTAGTCGATTCAGGGATGGTGAGACCGGAAATCCTCCGCCGGCTGCTGCAGAGTGCCATCGGTTCCGGACTAAAGCCGCTGTATGACCATGCAAGCCACATAGTCGTCATTTCCCCGGGTATGAAACGGGCCCTAGTCGACAGGGGAGTACCTGCTCACAAAGTAAGCGTTACCTACAACTGGCATGTCTCTGACGCAGATTCAATCCCCCCCGCCGCTGCAGGGGCTACAGACGAGCCTCTTCACTTCGTATACGCAGGAAACATAGGAGCGATGCAGGACGTCGAAACCATCGTTCGCGCTGCCGCTTCGGTTCAAAATGAGCTCAAAATCCGCGTGAGTATCTATGGTTCAGGAGTTGCTCAAGGGGAGGTGCAATCGCTTGCCCGACAATTGGGTGCGAACAACGTGACGTTCATGGGCCGGATCGATGCGAAGGCTATGCCGGAGGTCTATCAGAGCTCTGACTTCCAACTAGTCACCCTAAAGAACCGGGACGTTTTCCGAATGACGATCCCTTCCAAGTTCCAGGCCTCGATGGCTCATGGAGTTCCGGTGATCACAACAGTGGGCGGTGACCTCGCGAAAATTTGTCGACAATACGAGGTGGGCTTCGTGGCGGAACCTGAGGATCCTTCGTCGCTAGCCCAGGCGTTTCGAGCTGCAGTAGCGCAGCGCCCTGCCGAGCGCCATTCCATGTCCCGAAGGGCGCAACAGCTTTATCGAGATGAACTTAGTGCCCGTAGCGGCACTGATCAGATTATCGCCCGTCTGTCGACGGTTGCAGATGAAAACAAGAAAACCAGGACCCTGAGTCGGAAGTTTGAGGAACGAGCAAATGCGTCGTAGTGATTATTCGGGCAAGAAGCTGCTAATTACCGGGGGCACCGGTTCTTTTGGCCACACGGTCGCTGCCCAACTTCTTGCAAGCGATGTCGAACAAATTCGAATTTTTAGTCGTGACGAGGCCAAACAGGACGCCATGCGTCACGAAATGAGTGATTCAAGGTTGAAATTCTACGTCGGTGATGTGCGTGACTATGACAGCGTCTACCGAGCCAGCCGGGATGTTGACTTCATCTTCCATGCAGCCGCGTTAAAGCAGGTGCCTTCGTGCGAGTTTTTTCCAATGGAGGCTGTTAGGACGAACATTGCGGGCAGCGAAAATGTAGTTCGCGCCGCGGATGCTAACCGCGTGCGGTCTGTTGTTTGCTTGGGAACAGACAAAGCTGTTTACCCGGTGAACGCAATGGGTATGACCAAGGCCCTTATGGAGAAGGTTGCTCAGTCGTACGGCCTAAACAATCCTGACACTGAAACTGTCGTGTCGTGTGTTCGCTACGGGAACGTAATGTACTCACGCGGATCGGTGATTCCGCTATTTATTCGTCAGATAAAGCACGGCAAGAAGATCACCATTACGGACCCTTCCATGTCCCGGTTTCTGATGTCCCTTGCAGATTCTGTCGATCTCGTAGACTTCGCATTTCACCATGCCTCGCAGGGCGACCTGTTCGTGAAAAAGGCGCCCGCCTCAACAATTGGTGACCTTGCTACGGCCATCTGCAACCTCTTCGAAGTAGCTCCGGATATCGAAGTTATAGGAACCAGGCATGCTGAGAAGGCGTCGGAAGCCCTTGCAACACGCGAGGAGCTAACGCGCGCAGAGGACCTTGATGAATACTTTCGGATTAAGGCGGATAAGCGCGACCTGAATTACAAGCTCTACTTTACCGAGGGCGTCCGGGAGCAGGCTGCTTATGCTGATTATGATTCTCACACGACGAATCAGTTGACCGTTCCTGAGATTGAAAAGCTTCTGCTAACGCTGCCGGAAGTTCGGGATGAACTGAAGGCGGCAAATCTCGTCAAAAGACTTGAGCCAATAGCATGACGGGGTCGTCTCGCACCGCGCTAACCGGTGCTGGCGGTTTTTTGGGCTTCCACACCCGCGCCTTGCTTCACAGTTTGGGTCAAGAAGTAGATGCAGTCTTAGTTGGAGATGCATTCGACGAAGACGAGGCACTCGGTCGGCTGGACGGTGCTGACCGTCTCATTCACTTGGCTGGCGTCAACAGAGGTACCGAAGCCGAAGTGGCCAGCGGTAACGTCAGATTCGCTGAGCAATTGGTGCGAATTCTGACACGCTGCAAAATACCGCCTTCCGTAGTCGTTTACGCTAACTCTATTCAAGCTGGTAACGGAAGCGTTTATGGCGTTGCAAAAGAAGAGGCCGGGAGACTTTTAGGAGAGGCCGCTGACAGGCTGGGAGTAGAGTTCGTTGATCTAAAGCTACCCAACCTATTTGGTGAACACGGAAAGCCCTTCTACAACTCTGTGACTGCTACATTCTGTCACTTGCTGGCCCGCGGAGAGCAGCCCCAGATCCAGGGAGACAAGTTACTTTCCCTCATGCATGCGCAGCACGCCGCTGAACTGGCCGTTGGTGTACGCAGACTTGATTCTATGGGTTCATGCGTTGTCGAGTTATATGTAAGTGAGCTGCTTTCGCATCTCAAAACTGTTGCAGATACCTATAGAGACGGCACTATCCCCAAGCTGAATACAGCATTCGATCGTGACATCTTTAATACGTATAGGTCGTATTTACGCCCCGAAGACAGGGTATTCGGGCTTAGTCGGCATGCAGACAAACGCGGTTCTTTTTTTGAGATAGTAAAGTCTGAGTTGAGCTCCGGTCAAACGTCCTTCTCCACCACAGTTCCGGGGGTTACACGCGGTCAGCACTTTCACCTCCGTAAGATCGAGCGGTTTACCGTTTTGTCTGGCGCCGGCGAGATCTCCTTACGTCGTTTATTTGACGATGAGGTAATTCGAGTCAAGGTTGATGGGCTACAGCCCGTTGCTATCGATATGCCCACGATGTGGGCCCATAGCATCACGAATATAGGCACTGATATCTTGTACACCGCATTTTGGATAAATGAATTGTTCGACCCTGAATCACCGGATACTTTTGCGGAGGACGTATGACTAAGCAGAGCGACAAGCTCAAGGTTCTCACTGTAGTCGGGACCCGGCCGGAGATTATCAGACTCGCTGCTACCATTCGTCGACTGGATCGTTTTACTGAGCATGTTTTGGTGCACACGGGCCAGAACTATGACTATGAACTTAATGAAGTATTTTTCGAGGACCTGGGACTGCCACGTCCTGACTATTTCTTGAACGCGGACACCACCTCGCTGGGCGCGGTCTTGGGCTCCATTCTGTCCTCCGTGGAGAAGGTTTTGCTTCAAGAAAAGCCGGATGCCATGCTCGTTCTCGGGGATACCAACAGCTGTATCTCAGCCGTTATGGCGAGAAGGCTCAAGATCCCTGTCTTCCACATGGAAGCCGGGAACAGGTGCTTCGATGAGAACGTTCCGGAGGAAGTCAATCGACGTTTGGTAGACCATGTCTCGGACTACAACCTGGTGTACACAGAGCACGCGCGTCGAAACTTACTAGCCGAAGGTATCCATCCTTCTCGGATACTGCTTACCGGGTCTCCGATGCGCGAGGTTCTCGAGGCGAATGCTGCAGCCTTCGAAGCGAGTACCGTTCTGGCTGACCAAGGTTTGCAGGAGGGACAATATTTCCTTGTAAGCCTTCATCGCGAGGAAAACGTGGACAACCCGGCGAGATTGGAAGAAGTACTTCGAGCCCTGAACGCGCTCTCGCAAGCCTACGATCTGCCGGTATTGATCTCAACCCATCCTCGCACACGACTACGCCTTGAAACTCAGTCAGACGATCTTAAAGCCGGGCTTCGTTTTCATCCGCCTTTTGGGTTCAATGACTACGTCCGCCTTCAAAAGTCTGCACGGCTGGTGTTATCGGATAGTGGAACGATCAGTGAAGAGTCACTCCTTCTACAATTCCCTGCAGTTACTTTGCGTGATTTCATTGAGCGGCCCGAGTCTTTGGACGTGGGTGGGATCATAACTACCGGGTTAAGCACGGCCGCGATAATTGACTCAGTTCGGGTCACGCTTGCCCAGTTCGACGCAGATGGACCACCTTCAGTCCCCGCTGAATACTCCATCAATGATGCCTCTCGACGTGCCTTCAACTTCATAAGGTCAACGTCTCATAGCCATCTCCAACGCACAGGCATACGGCGTGCAGGTGCCTAGCAAACCCAACTTCTTGTATGCAGGGAACCTCTCATGCCCTGTCGAAGAGAATGCCCAACATGCAGAATCGGGATATGCGCAGCGGATTGTCATTGCGGGCGTCGGGGGCTTTGGTCGAGAAACAGTTGATGTAGTAACGGCTATCAATGGCGACGGCGAGGAGCTACAGCTTGACTTGCTTGGAGTTGTCGATGATCGACCAAGTCAGGTACACCTCGCGGCTCTCGCACGCCAGGGATACACCTACCTGGGCCCTGTTCAAGATCTGCCTTCTGCTCACGGCGATGCGATGTTTGTTGTAGGAATAGGAAAGCCAAGCGTGCGGGAGCTTGTTGCGGGCCGACTTATGGACTTCGGTATGTCGAGCATCGCTCTAGTTCACCCGAAATCGGCGGTGGGCTCTGCTTCAGCGATAGGTGCGGGTTCTGTCGTGTGCGCCGGCGTACAGATTTCAACCAATGTCACATTGGGAGCGCACGTGCATCTGAATCCAGCCGCTGTTATCGGTCACGACGTCAAGATATTTGATTTTGTGTCCGTGAACCCCGGTGCTGTGATTTCAGGGGATGTCGAGATCGAAAAGGGCGTCTTGATAGGTGCGGGTGCTGTAGTCCTCCAAGGACTCCGCATCGGAGCTGGTGCCGTTGTTGGAGCAGGTGCCGTCGTAGTTAGGGATGTTGCTCCTGGGTCCATAGTGAAAGGCGTTCCCGCACGCTAGATGCTGACTAGTCGCGGATATCGAATTTGCATCAATGAAAGCGGGTCAAGCTATGAAAATTGCAGTGATTGCATTAGGAAAGATCGGGCTGCCACTGGCAGTGCAGTTTGGGTCCAAGGGCCATGAAGTCGTGGGCGTCGATGTGAATCGAACGACAGTCGATCTCATAAATGCTGGGCTCGAACCGTTCCCAGGCGAGGCGCACCTACAGCAGAAGCTAGCCGAAGTGGTGGGGAATGGAAACCTTCGAGCTACTACGGACTATGCAGACGCCGTCCCAGACGCGGACGCAGTTGTCGTGGTGGTACCACTTTTCGTCGACAAAGATGCCAAGCCGGACTTCACGTGGATGGATGATGCGACGGCGGAGCTGGCAAAGTACTTGCGCCCAGACACCTTGGTCTCTTATGAAACTACGCTGCCTGTTGGAACGACCCGTACTCGATGGAAACCAGCTTTAGAAGCTGGTTCAGGCTTGGTCGAGGGCCGGGATTTTCATCTGGTCTTTTCGCCCGAGCGTGTGCTCACCGGGCGGGTTTTCGCGGATCTGCGAAAGTATCCCAAGCTCGTTGGAGGTCTTTCCAAACTCGGGGCTGAAAAAGCTGTCTCATTTTATGAGGCCGTTTTGGACTTTGATGAACGACATGACTTGGGCAGGCCCAACGGCGTATGGGACTTGGGCTCCGCGGAGGCATCCGAGCTGACGAAGCTGGCCGAGACAACCTACCGCGACGTGAATATCGGTTTAGCGAACCAATTCGCACGTTTCGCTGCTACCAAAAGCATCGATATATATAGTGTGATCGAGGCCGCTAACTCTCAGCCCTATAGCCACATTCATACTCCGGGTATCGCTGTTGGAGGGCACTGCATTCCTGTCTACCCGAGACTCTATCTCTGGAACGATCCTCACGCGACGGTGGTTAGCGCTGCTCGTGAAGCAAATGCTGGCATGCCGGAATATACCGTCGGTTTGCTGGAGGGTGCGTACGGGGAGTTGAAGGACCAAAAGGTCGTTGTTCTGGGCGCCGCCTACCGGGGCGGTGTAAAGGAGTCTGCTTTCTCGGGAGTTTTTGACACTGTTAGTTCCCTTGAAGCAAGAGGTGCCTCTGTTTCAGTTCATGATCCTCTTTACAACGATGAGGAACTAGAAAAGATGGGTTTTCGAGCCCACACCCTCGGGCAACCGGTGGATGCCGCCGTGATACAGGCAGACCACGCCGAATACCGACACCTAACCGAAACCGATTTGCCTGGCGTCAAGGTGGTCGTAGACGGCCGGCGTGTGAGTGCGAAAGAGAATTGGAAGAGTGCGACGTATCGTGTGATTGGCCAGCTCTGAAGCGACCCCATCATGCGTACCCGGTACAGATTCGACACATATTTTTCACAAGAGGATCACTATGACGACAAGCATTGCCCCGAGCGCTGATGTTTCTGAGGCGGTGACGCTCGGGGCCGGAACAAAAGTCTGGCACCTTGCCCAAGTGCGCGAGGGAGCATTAATCGGTGAAAACTGCATAGTTGGACGAGGAGCCTACGTTGGCCCCGGAGTTAGCATCGGCCAGAACACCAAGATCCAAAATTACGCGCTGGTCTACGAACCCGCCTTGCTAGAGTCCGGGGTCTTCGTTGGACCAGGTGTAGTTCTTACTAACGACACATACCCGCGTTCTGTAAACCCAGATGGATCACAGAAGAGTTCGGATGATTGGTTGCCAGTCGGTGTCATTGTCAGGGAGGGCGCTTCTATCGGTGCGCGGGCGGTCTGTGTGGCTCCGCTAACCATAGGACGCTGGGCGACTATCGCAGCCGGTGCTGTTGTAACGAAAGACGTTCCAGCTTTTGCCCTGATGGTCGGTGTACCGGCGAAAAGACGCGGCTGGGTGGGTAAAGCCGGACAGGTTCTTTTCCCTCATGAGCAATTTTGGGTCTGTCCTTCCACTGGTGACAGATATGTCGAAGACGGAGAAACGTTGAGAGAGGTACAGGAACAGGAATGATGACTGAGGACTTCATACCGGCGGCTAGGCCGTTGATCGGTGAAGAGGAACGGGCGGCAGTTGACTCTGTCCTGGCATCAGGGATGCTCGCGCAGGGGGAAGAAGTTGCTGCTTTCGAAAAGGAGTTTTCGCAAGTACTGCTCGACGGACGTCCAACCGTGGCCGTGAATTCAGGTACTTCCGGTCTCCACCTCGGCCTCCTTGCCGCCGGCGTGGGACCGGGGGATGAAGTCGTTGTCCCCTCCTTCACATTCGCCGCGACGGCTAATTCCGTGGCCCTCACAGGTGCGACGCCGGTCTTCGCAGACATCGAGCTGGACCACTACACGATGGATGTTCATCATGCGAGATCACTCATCAACGAGCGAACAAAGGGCATTATGCCGGTCCACCTTTACGGCCATCCGTTTGATGGGCCCAGCTTCTTATCGTTGGCAGATGAGCATGGAATCGATATTTACGAGGATGCCGCACAAGCCCATGGGGCTAGTTTCGAGGGGAACATGGTGGGCACCTTTGGGAAATTCGCAATGTTTAGTCTTTACCCGACCAAAAATATGACTTCGGGCGAAGGCGGAATGGTATCGTCAGCGGACGAAGATGTTGTACGGAGCCTGCGACTTCTCCGCAACCAGGGCATGCACAAGCAGTACGAAAACGAACTCGTGGGGTTTAACGCTCGCATGACTGATCTCCATGCCGCCATTGGGAGAGTTCAACTTACAAAAGTTCTGGCGTGGACCAAGAAACGGCAGGCGAACGCAGAGTTCTTGTCTCAGAACCTGAGCGGGGTCGGTCTCCCTAAAGTGGCGCAGGGGGCGGAGCATGTCTACCATCAGTACACCATCCGTGTGCCGGAAGACAGGGACGGCCTGGCTAAGGCCCTACGAGACGAGTACAACATTGGCTCGGGTGTATATTATCCAGTCCCCAATCACCGCTTGCCGTCGTTCGCTCGACAGGAAGACCTACCCAACACAGAACTTGCCGCTAAAGAAGTTCTTTCACTGCCAGTTCACCCATCTCTAACCTCGCAACATTTGGAGAGAATCGTCACCGCGGTAAATGCCTTAGTCGAGGCTGGTTCGTAATGACAAATCTACGAGTTGGTCTTGTGGGTCTAGGCATGATGGGACGTCATCACGCTCGTGTGATCAGGGAAGTAGAAGGAATAGAGCTCGTAGGGGTAGCGGACGGACAGGGGGATGTTCATGGTGCTGCGGGAAATCTTAGGGTCCTCTCTTCCGTTAGCGAGCTGGTCGCCGTTGGTATTGATATGGCAGTGGTCGCAGTCCCAACCGGGCTTCACGAAGAGGTTGGACTGGCATTGGCAGAGGCCGGCATCCACGCCCTTATTGAAAAGCCCATCGCCTCGACCGTCCAGGCGGGGCAGCGATTGGTGGAAGCGTTCAAGGCGAGAGACCTTGTAGGAGCCGTCGGACACATCGAACGGTTCAATCCAGCGCTACAGTCAATGCGGGCGAGAATTGAAGCGGGTGAATTGGGCGAGGTCTACCAGATTGCTACCCGCCGGCAAGGGCCCTTTCCTGCCCGTATTGCTGATGTTGGTGTCGTTAAGGATTTAGGAACTCACGACATCGACCTGACGGCATGGCTAGCCAGGAGCAAATTTGAATCCATTTTTGCCCGGACGACAACTCGCAGCGGTCGAGCGCATGAGGATATGGTTGCTGCCACGGGTCATCTTACAAGGGGCATCATAACCAATCACTTGGTCAACTGGCTTTCGCCTATGAAAGAACGGCTGACAATAGTAACTGGCGAAAAGGGCGCCTTTGTTGCTGACACCTTGACTGCGGATTTGACATTTTTCGAAAACGGAACCGTTGCCACTCAGTGGGATTCCATGGCGGCATTTAGGGGCGTTTCGGAGGGCAACGTGACCCGCTTGGCAATTGCGAAGCCGGAGCCGCTCAGAACCGAACATGAGGCGTTCCGGGATGCAGTGCTTGGTATACGCAGCGACATTGTGACAATGGAAGACGGCTTGAACACACTGCGTGTAGCTGAAGCAGTCCTCGAGTCGGCAGTAACTCGGCGCGTGGTAGACATAGAGCCACTCGGCTAAAGAAGGGTACCTGCCTGAAAATAAGTTGTTCAGCCAGCGCCCAACGATTAGGCGCCTGCTCGTTTGCAAGTCATTGGTCGAGATATACACCCGTATTTCTAGCATACGACGCTTTTACTCATGTTGATCCGCGAGCGCCAGCGGACCTGTCGTTTTGACTATGGTGTAAATCCCTGCCGAAGGTATGCGAGGCCGCCCCTAGGAAAGTTGAAAAAATGAGAAAGATAGGGGCTTTGTGGGGCCGACTGCCGAGCCTCCATATATTTTTGGGGCTCGCTTTCGGTCAAGGCATCGTGCTAGTGAGCACCCCATTGTTGACGCGTCTGTACTCGCCGTATGAAATAGGGGTATCAGGCACCTTCCTGGCGGCTGCAAGTATTTTAGGTACTGTGGCAACTTTTCGTTTTGAAAACCTAATCCCGGCCGCTGAAGGAAGAGCAGTAACATGGCTCATTCACTGCGCACTCGTTTCCACTGCGATAACGACCAGCTTTGCAGTATTAGCCTTCTGGATTGTGTCTGGATTCGACATGCTAAATGCGTTTTTGTTTGGCCTAACTGTGCTGGGGCTTGCAGGAGTTAGCTTACTAATGCAGATTGCCGCACGAAGGAAGAATCTCAAGGGTATTCCCACAGCGAAAGCTCTCCAAGGTGCAGGGCAAACTGGGATTCAACTTGCCTCCGGAATCTCGGCCATCACGAGTCTCGGAATGCAACTGGGGATCGCTGCTGGGTACATTCTTAGCGTGACAGCACAAATGCTCTTTTTGCGCAGGGCAGATACCTTCGAGCCTGAGAAACCTGGCTGGAATCGGCGCCCTCGAAAACGTCAACTGTTCCGACAGGCATCGGTACTGGTGGTTGCAGCCCTCATAAACATCTGCACAGTGTGGATGTACCCGCTCCTTACCCAAGCATATTTCGGTGTTGAAGTCACTGGTCAGCTCACCGTTGCCCAGCGGATTGGCCTTGCTCCAGCGGCATTGATTGTTGCATCACTTAGCCCGGTCGTCATCAGTCGCATGTCTGAGCTTATACGCGAGGGACATTCAGTAGGACTTGAGTTCAAACGGTGGCTTATTCGTCTCTCACCACTCGGATGCCTGGCATTTATAGCGATGTTGGTAGTTCCGAAGAATTGGCTCGAATTTGTTTTAGGAGGGGACTGGTCATTGTCGCGAGACTATCTATCGGCTATGGGACTCATGGTGGCCGCCCAAGTCGTAATTGGCCCCTTTGGATTGTTGCTGGTATTGCAAGGGCGTTCGCGGCACCAACTCCTTTGGGATGCCAGTCGGCTTGTGGGGCTCTTGGCAGTTACTTCGGCAACAGCTGCTCTCTCGCGGAACCCTGTGGCAATGATCTGGGCGGCCTCGATCGTCCTGACCCTATTTTACTGCGCATACGCAGTAATTGTATTGAGGGGTGGCGGAGAGCAGCGAACTTCCCCGAGCGCCGTCTAGCCGCGATTTCCCGCCTCATCAAACTGAGCGGGGGGAAAGATCTCAGCCAGGAGTCTTTGAACGTCAGCCTCAGGTCCGTCATCCCAGAAGAGCTTAGTCTTCGCCAAAGCGGCCGCCTCTTCAATTTTGACGATTTGTTCTTGCTCCGCGCGGCTGAATAGATAAATGGCATCTGCAAGACCTTCAATATCTTGCTCCCCGCACAATCTACCGATAGCGTGCTCCTCGACAAATTCTTTCTGGGCCGTTCTGTCGGTACCCACTATAGCAAGCCCCATCAGGGCGTACTCATATAGTTTGGTTGGAACGGCAAGATCGTTTTGGCCCGTTTTTGTGATCATGGACAGTCCGATTCCATATGGAGTAAGAAGTGAGGGAATCTTATCGGCAGTAACCGCCGGGATCAGTCGTAGGTTGCTTGGGCGTCCGCGCTCGTTGACATAGTCCACGAAGAGTTTCTCTTGGTGTGCATTGGGAAACCTTCGCACGAGGTCAATGGCGATTTCATAGCCGCGCTGTTCGCAAAGTACGGCAAGGTCCACAATGCTTTTCATACCGTAGGGTTCGCTTAGGGTGCCTGTATGAATTACTCGCCGGAAGCGTTCCATATCATTGGCAAATGTGGCTTTGTCGTAAGCTTTCCTTAAAGGAAAATTTGGAGATATGGAAACCGGAGCCCCAGCGTTAATGTATTTGACCGACATGGCGGTAGCAACAACGTTCGCTCCGCCAATACGCTTCGTGGCCCACACTTGAAAATTGTCAATCATTTTACTGGCGAGCGTCTTAATGGTCTTTGGCGCCGATATTTTTGAGACATAGTAGGATGAATAATACTCGTGGACATCGTAAACGACGCGGCCCCTTGTTAGGGTGGCCCAGACTAATGCAATTGGAAGCATGTAGAGGTCGTGAATATGCCAAGCTTGCGCATTTTCTTTGTGGGCTCGAAGTGCAACCCTAGGAAGCTGGATGAGGCGTTGCTTGAAGGATGTCGCGCGACTGAAAATTTCTTCAGCAGCAATTGGATCAGTGCTTGCATTCCCCTCGCCGAGCCAAAAAAACTTAACTCTGTACCCGCATCTAAGGGCCGCCTGTGCGCACCTTAGGACTCTTTGATCGCCTCTGGGGTGGATTGTGGGGATGCAGATGAGGGGTGAGGTCTCAGAGGCATTCTCCGAAATTTCGAGCATCCACTGATCTGTTTCGACAGAGCGGAAGGTGGCATTAGTTTTACTCCGCAATTACTGTTCCTGCTTCCTAGGCACTTCCTTACACGATACTTCAGTCTAACCTTTTGCTCTCAGACTCGATCTTCAGGCGGTGCCGGCTCGGAGCTTTAGGCCTTACCGCACCGGTGGACAAATGACGAGTCCAACTCCACAGTTACGTGAGATGAAGACAGCGATTGATCGTGAGGCCCGTGTAAAAGACCTCTACCGACGAGTTGCCGAAAAGGTGCGTTGTCGGGATTGCTGGAGGCCGTCGCCGAGTATCGACGTCACTGTAATTCTGCCTTGGATACGCAGGCTGTATGGTGTTGCCTTGTGTGTGGAATCGTGGGTTACGTAGGCCGTTCGGTTGACGGTGCAATTAATGGTCACAGTGCGTTGGATGTTGTCCTGGAGGGGCTGCGGCGTCTGGAGTACCGCGGTTATGACTCTGCCGGTGTGGCTGTGGTGTCCCAGGGGGCTATCGAGTCGCGGAAGAAGTCGGGGAAGCTGAGCAACCTGATTGGTGAGCTGGAGGCCCGGCCGTTGCCGGAGACCCTGACCGGTATTGGCCACACGCGGTGGGCGACGCACGGTGGTCCGACGGACCGCAACGCGCACCCGCATCTGGCTGATGGCGGCAAGCTCGCCGTGATTCACAACGGCATCATTGAAAACTTCGCTGAGCTCAAGCTTGAGCTGCTGGAGAAGGGTGTGACGTTCCTGTCCGAGACGGACACGGAGGTCGCCGCGGCGCTGCTGGCGGACATTCTGCGCAACCAGCTGGGCGGGGATACCGCCAACGGTGGCCTGACCCGGGCCATGGAGCTGGCGTGCCAGCGCCTTGAGGGTGCTTTCACGCTGCTGGCCGTGCACGCGGACCAGCCCGACGTCGTCGTGGCCGCGCGCCGTAACTCACCGCTGGTGGTGGGCCTGGGCGAGGGGGAGAACTTCCTGGGTTCGGACGTGTCCGGGTTCATCGATTACACCCGCCGCGCGGTGGAGCTGGGCCAGGACCAGATCGTCACGATCACCGCCGACACCGTCACGATCACTGATTTCTTTGGCAACCCGGCCCAGGGCAAGGAATACCACGTGGACTGGGATCCGGCGTCGGCGGAAAAGGGTGGGTTCTCCTCGTTCATGGAGAAGGAAATCCATGACCAGCCCGACGCCGTCGCGCAGACCCTGCTGGGCCGGTCGGACCTGGACGGCAAGCTGACCCTGGATGAGCTGCGGATCGACCCGGAGCTGCTGAAGCAGGTCAACAAGATCATCGTGCTGGCCTGCGGTACCGCCGCGTACGCGGGCATGGTGGCGAAGTACGCGATTGAGAACTGGTGCCGGATCCCCACCGAGGTGGAGCTCGCGCACGAGTTCCGTTACCGGGACCCGATCCTGGACGAGAAGACCCTGGTGGTCTCCATCTCCCAGTCCGGGGAGACCATGGACACCCTGATGGCTGTCCGGTATGCCCGGGAACAGGGTGCGAAGACCATCTCGATCTGCAACACCAACGGCTCCACCATCCCGCGTGAATCCGACGCCGTGCTCTACACGCACGCGGGCCCGGAGATCGCGGTGGCCTCCACCAAGGCGTTCCTGGCCCAGATCACGGCCGCGTACCTGCTGGGCCTGTACCTGGCGCAGCTGCGCGGGAACATCTTCTCGGGCCAGATCAAGGACGTCCTGGCGGACCTGAACAAGATCCCCGCGAAGATCCAGACCATCCTGGACAACGCCGGCCCGCTGCGCGAGCTGGCCCGGTCGATGGCCAACGAGAAGTCCGTGCTGTTCCTGGGCCGGCACGTGGGCTACCCCGTGGCCCTCGAGGGCGCTTTGAAGCTCAAGGAAATCGCGTACATCCACGCCGAAGGCTTCGCCGCCGGTGAGCTCAAGCACGGCCCCATCGCGCTGATCGATGAAGGCCAGCCCGTGTTCGTGGTGGTCCCGTCCCCGCGCGGGCGTGACTCGCTGCACGCCAAGGTGGTCTCCAACATCCAGGAAGTCCGCGCCCGCGGCGCCCGCACCCTGGTCATCGCCGAAGAAGGCGACGAAGCCGTGAAGGCCTACGCCGAGTACGTCTTCTACGTCCCCGAGACCCCCACCCTGCTGATGCCCCTGCTGACCACCGTCCCGCTGCAAATCTTCGCCGCGGAACTCGCCGCAGCCAAGGGCTACGACGTGGACCAGCCCCGCAACCTCGCCAAGAGCGTCACCGTCGAATAACCGGTTCGCACCAGGACGACTCTTCCGGCTGTAAATTGAAGTAGTCAGGCTGGATACTCGGATCAAGTTTGAACTCCTGGCGGTGTCTGCCCGCGGCTATCGTCCTCAGCAGGTTGGGTCAATAGCTGCCTTCGCGAACGCGCCAGTCTCGTAGGCAAAGTGGTAAAGCCACGTCCGCTTCGGGTCCTGTAGCGATAGAACTGGCATCGTCGTGTCTATTGCGATGATGTTTAAGTCGCCAGCAAAGCAGCGCTGGAAGATTAGGCGGGCCCTCGACACGTGGAATCTTGCTGTTATGACACTGGCCGTGTCCCACCCGTATTCCTGGGACAGAGTTCGCAGCGCCCGAGCTTCGCCCCGAGTGGTGATGGGCTCGGGCGAGAAACATATGACTTTGTACTTAAGCTTCTCATCGCAGATTGCTGGTCGTCCTGACTCTGACGAGGTAGGACTGGACACGACAAGAGTTTCGGCAAAACCAGTCTCCATCATGTTTTCTGCTAGCGAAATGCGATCGTACGAAGGCGCAAGCACGAAAAGTACGTCGGAGGATGTTGGCTTATCAACACTGGGAATAACGTACAAATGGTTTGCGAGTACGCACAGGCCCAGGACCAAAGTAACGGCCCCGGCGGCCGCATTCCAACCTGCCTTCTTCAATCGCCCTTTGTTCAATAGGGGCGACATGAGCCCGCGTCTGCAAGCACCTCTGATCCCGGCCCTCGGGGAAATGATCATATTCCTTCCGCCCTGCAAGGGGAGCCGTCCGGCTCTTTCTTCTGCAGCATACAGTCACTAGATGAGCGTGAGCAGGTGGCTTAGTTCGCTCCCGGACGGCTACTTAATATGCCCGCACAGCTCTTTACACCTGCGTTGGGTGGTGCTGCGAGTGCGATGGCCGCCTTATAGGCGCTGTGAGCAGGGCGCACGCTGAACGAAAGGCGGCGCGAACGAACTCACCATCCCGGTACTGAGGAATCCAACGAGGGTTGTCGGCAACGGTTTGTGCCACCTTCACATTCTCAGCAGGGGTTGTGTTGTCTAAAGATGAGTACCACCTACTCGTGCGGCGCTCCAGACTTGGTAATAGTTTTTCGGCATGGAAGCTCATAAGCGGTACACATCGGCAGAAGTTCTGTCCTCAAAGACTCATCGAGACGCGTTGTTCGGGTACTCGAACGGGGTCGCTTGGGTAGCCGACGATGTCTTCATTACCCGATCCCACTCCGGCGCGATATTTGTCGAACGCTGGGACGGTCGGGGGATACGATCTGCAACCGTGACGAAGACCTGTGACACCTTTATGCACGCCATATGGGTGAAGCTCAATGAGTTGGCGATTGACCCGCAGGACGGAAGGCAATGAGAAGTCCTGCAAGGGCGTGCTGTTCAGCGCTCCATTAGCGCCTATCTCTGCCTCCCACCTTGAACTCGGCCCGGTCCAGGGAAGATTTCTCATGCCGCTGATGGGGGCCGGATGAGGGTCAAAGTGAATCGGTCCCAGCACGCATGGCTCCCACCGCGTCCTCGCCCAGTGGGTACAATCGGTCATCTAAGGGAACGCACGCTGCTTTGCCGGAGGTACGGAGAAACAATGTCGGGATGGCTCCAAGTCGGCGCTGATAACTATGTATTGGTCACAGAAGGATCTCTGCTGAACACGGGCCTGATCGTCGGCTCAGAGCGCGCCATGGTCCTCGATACCGGGAGCGGGCCCCGTCAGGGGCGCGAGATCCTAAATGCAGTTCGCGAAAAGACAGACCTGCCCCTTGTCGTCGTCAACACCCATGCCCACTACGACCACTTCTTCGGTGACGCCGTCTTCGCCGAAGCCGGCGTTACCGAATTCTGGGCGCACCAGAACTGTGCGAGGGAGATCCACCAGCACGGTGACGTCCAGCGCCAACACGTTGGAACGCTGGAGCCTGAGATGGCCGCCGGGGAAGGGGATAACGTCGAGATCGTGGTTCCCAACGCCGTTGTCAAGGATCAACCCGTCCTCGTCGACCTCGGGGCCCTGACCGCAACTCTGTTCTACCTGGGCCGCGGCCACACCGACGGCGACCTTTTGGTTGGCACTTCCACAACCCTCTATGTCGGGGACCTTGTGGAACAGGGATCCCACCCCTCCTTCGAGGACTCTTATCCGGAGGAATGGGCAGACGCACTTCGGCACCTCTCAGCCTTGCGCCACCGCTACGAATTCCTCATCCCCGGACATGGGAAGCCCTGCACTGACGAGTTCGTCAAGACCATGGCCAACACAATGAGCACTGCCGTCCGCCAGGCCCAGCAGTCCATCCGTGACAGCCCTAACGACGCCACCAAGGCTATCCCAGTGCTGCCGTACGGGCCGGAGCAGTCCCGCTGGTTCATCAAGCGCCTGCAGGAGAACTGGGGCAGCAGTCAGAACGCGTCATAGCACAACGCCCGCCTTGAGGGAATGCTGAGGCTTCTTGCCTCCCCGAGTCAGGACGCCCTGCCTTCACCGCGTGCACCGTGCCATGGGCGGCCAGGTCGCGCTAGGGGTAGTGCTTACCGGATTTGTCCGACCCCTGTGGGGCGCTGGCGAGCGGGTACTCTTGGGTGTCGGTCAAAACAAGGGGGGAATGGTCCATTGGGGCGTTTTCTGGAGTTCATTGGTGCCATCGCTTTAGCCGTTCTGACCTATGCAGGGCAGGTCAAATCGCTGCCTGCGATGAGCTGGATACCGGTAGACCTGACGCTATTGACTGCCGCCATGGCAGCAGGGTGTTCTGCGCTGATGTTCCTCACCAAGGGGCCCACTCCCCGCATCCTAGTCATACTCGGTCTGTGGTGGTGTTTCCTTTTCCCTGCATTCATGATTGCGCCGACCCCTTATGGGATGCAGAAGGTCCTGACCCTTTTCACGTTTACCCTCATCACCGCTGCCTCTCCGTTCTTCATCCTCCGAACCGAACAGCAGCGCCGGTTGTTCTTGATCACGCTGGTCGTGCTCTCGGCAGTCGTGGGCGTCATGTCCTACCAGGCTGGTGCTCTTGAATCCTTGACAGGGTCGGCGTTCTCCGACATCAGTCCGATCAGTATCTCCCGGCTCATGGGGACCGGTGTGGTTGTCCTTCTCGTTCTGGCGTTTGCGAAGGGCACCAAGGTCATTTGGCGGTTCGCGATGTTTGCGGCTGCAAGTGGGCTGCTGCTGATGATCTTTGCGTCCGGCCGCCGTGGCCCTGTGCTTGCCGTTGTTGTGGGCGTGGTTGCGGCACTTGCTCTCGCGCCTGTCTTCCGTAAGTACCGGGTACGGGCCTTGGTGGCTGGGGTGCTGGCCCTAGGCGCGGCCGGATGGTACTCCATTCAGGACGGTTCCGCAGGATCCGAACGGGTCCTGTCCTTCCTTAACGGTGATGAAGACGCCTCCACTGTGGCCCGTGGGCAAATCTGGGACGGAGCCTTCTCCATCATTGGCGCGCACCCGCAAGGCATCGGGTGGGGATCATTCCCGCAATTTGCCGACGTGAGCCAGATGACAAACGGCGACCGGCGCATGTACGCCCACAATCTCTTCCTTGAAGGCTATGTGGAGGGCGGCTGGATCATCGGTTCACTGCTCCTCCTGTTTGTCATCGTTGCCATCCGCCGGATGCAGAAACATGCAACGACACCCGCACTTGCCACGTTCCTCGGCCTTTTAGCGTTCGCCCTGACAAACGCGATGGTGTCAGGCGACATTAACGATCAGAAGCTGATGTGGGTTGTGCTCGGGCTGGCGTTCGTCCTTGGAAATAACGGTCCAGCTAAGCGCAAGGAAGCGCCGAACATGGTCGCGGCACGGGATTGGGTGAACCGTGCGTCCAAGGTCCGAGCTAAGCAGGGCGCTACGCGCCGCTTGTAGACTTGGGCCAATACTTGAACTCTTCTGGGGGACCCGAGTTGCAAACAACTTCGCGTGCAAACGCCTTTGATTTCCTGCGCCTTGCCGCTGCGGTGATGGTCCTGATCCATCACGCAGTCATCCATTTGGACGCCTCGTTCCTCTGGCATTCCAAGGACGCCGGGCCATGGTTCCACGGGGGGGTGTCGCTGTTTTTCATTCTCAGCGGCTTCCTCATCATCCGCTCAGCGGAGAAGTGCCACCGCGAGGCAAGGCCTTGGCGGGACTTCTACCGGAACCGGGCGCTGAGGATCGTGCCGGCGCTCTACGCCTACTTCGCCGTCACGGTCGTGTTCCTGCTCGCCACGGGGGCGCTCACGTTCAAGTCGCTACTATCCCTCGACTTCGCAATCTTCGCTGGTAGCAACCTATTCTTGGCACCGGTTTACAGTCCGGGATCGCTTGGTGACTTCGGTATCGGAGTGCTGAACGGGAGCCTATGGACAATCCCGGTTGAGGTGTCCTTCTACGTGGTTGTGCCGCTGCTTGTGATCCTTGCGGCCAGGGTCGGGTGGAACCGTGCGCTCGTCGCCGCCGGTGCGCTGGCCGCCGGTGCGCTGGCTATCTATGGCCTAACTGGTGGCGCCGACGCCTCAGCGATGGCGTGGAAGCTGTTCGGAGTGACGTTCCTGCCGTTCCTCTGGTACTTCGTGATTGGGATCTTTTGGTCGCGCTACTGGGATAAGGTCCGGCAGAGCGGTTGGTTCGCCCTCGTCTGCACGGCGGCTTACTTCGTGATTATCAACCTGCCCCAGAATGGCGGCTCCGGCATCGGTGCGATCATGACGGGCCTTGCCGCCCTGCCGCTGTCCTACGCTGCAATCTGGTTCGGCTATAATGCGCCCCGTGCATTCAGGGGCATCACGGACCGGATAGGTGACCTGAGTTTCGGCACGTATATCTGGCACATGATCGTAGTCAACACACTCGTGGCGGTCGGTGCCCGGAACTGGGATGTCCCGGGCACTGTCCTCGTCACTGGAGTTCTGGTTGGGTCCATGCTAATCGCCGCAGCGTCGTGGAACTTCGTAGAGAAGCCGGCGCTGGGCCGCAAGAACTACTCGTCCTCCCTGGTCAGCCGGAACCCTGTCAGCGTCGGTTAGCCCCCCTCCCAGGGTGACATTGGCGGTTTCCGAGGCTGGTGACTGTCGCCACGTGCCCGCCTGACTCGTTGTGGCAGATGTCCCCGGTGCGAGGAGTGCCGGCAATGACCTGCTCGAGTGCAGCCCGACAGTCCGAAGTGTGGCTGCCGATGTTGCCGTCGGTGTCTCCTGCACGGGCTCCTAGCAGTAGTAATCAGGAACAGCGGCCGGCAGTGGGTCAGCTATTAGAACAATGTCACGCGGGTTGGCAGCGGCGCTAAGGACTAATGCCGGGACCGTAATTCAGCCCTTACTTGACTGCGGTTTCAGCCCAGTCTCAGACGCACCTGCTGCTTCCTCAAAGTGTCGCCACCACCCAATCCCGCGTCCTGGAAATGTATTGCTGAGCCGGTCATCTGTGGCGCAATTACCTTCCGGCCCTTGACGAAATTTGTCAAGTACGATGACTCGTGATTGAGTTCAGCGAGTACGGGAACAGAAAGACTACTTCCCAATCGAGGCAGGTAAGGCTTATATGGACTACGCCCTGGCACTGAACGCGCTACTGGGCTCATTGCCCGTTCTCTTCGCCGTCCTCAATCAAGTGCTGTGGCTCAAGCGCCGCGCACTCCTTATCCCCGCCCGGTTCGCACCAAAGGTTATCCACGCTGAATATGCCATATGTCGACATAAACCCCCACAAAGGCCGTCCCAGGTGGGTCAGCCACGCCATCCTCGCAGTTCTCCTGGTGCTCACCGCAGCAGTGGTGTCGGCCGCGCTCATCCACCACTGACCAGCGGATACCTGGCAGGGCCTTCCGCCGGACCCCCTAGACTTACTCATTGAACCAGTGCCGCAGAACCGTTTGCCGAAACGTCCGGGGGGACAGACATGCCAGAACCGGCGGATCAGAATGCAGGCGCCCAAGCAGAGGATGCAGGGCAGCCGCAGCTGCGCCGACGCCGCGATCTTCGTCGTGCCGAAGGCTCAGCGCAGGATGCCTGGACAGGAACCATGCCAACAGTAACCCCTGAAATGTCCAGCACCAGCGAACCCGGTAAGCCGGTGACACGCCGATCCTCTTGGGCGGAAGCCGCCGCCGCGGCCGACGCCAACAAGCCGTCCCGTGCGCCAGCCTCTGCTGCTCCCGGTGCTCCGGCCGCACCGGTCCCAGCACCGCCCGCGCCGGGACCCATCGCGTCCGTTCCCGCTTCTGCTCCCGAGATGTCGTTCTCGACCCACAGTGAGGTTGCCCCCGAGGCTGCCGAGCTGCCGTCGAACGTCCCTGCCGAGGCTCCAGCCTTCCGCCGCGGCCGGCCCACAGTAGCCGACGCGATCGCTGACAGCCCTATGCCGGACTTCATTAGTTCGCCCGGCCTGTTCGTCAAGGAGCAGAAGCCGCGCCCCAAGGGCGGCATCCGCGGTGCCCTCTACAAGCTGACCGGCGGCGCCTGGAACCTGGGACCAGGCCCCAAACAACGCCAAGAGGACGAGCTGGGCCGCCGGATCTCACGCCAGCTCCAGGGCAGCTACAACACGGCGATCCTGAGCCTCAAGGGCGGCATCGGCAAGACCTCCACCACGGTAGGCGTTGGCCTGACCCTAGCCGAATACCGCGGCGACGCGCCCTGTGCCATTGACGCCAACCCCGACTCGGGTGACCTCGTGGAGCGGGCATTGGGTGAGGGCATCTATCAGCAGTCAAGTCCGCGCACCATCACGGACCTGCTGGAAAACATCGAGTCCATCGACTCTCTGACGGCCCTTGCACGCTACATGCACCACGCCGGCCGGCTGCACCTTATCGCGGGGGAGCAGGACCCAGAGGTCTCGGACTCGCTGACGGCTGAGGAGTACCTACGGATCCGCAAGCTCATTTCCGGCTACTACTCCGTGGCGCTGACCGACTGCGGCACCGGCGTGACCCACAACGCGATGAGCGGGATCCTGCAGTCGGCAGACAACCTGGTGATTGCTGCCGGCTACGCGGTGTCAGGCGCCAAGCGTGCCCGCAGCACTCTCCACTGGCTGGCCAGCCACGGCTACGAGGATCTGGCCCGCAACGCGATCGTGGTGATCACGGACAAGGACGAGGTCTCTTCCCGCGTGGACAAGGACGCCATCGAGGAACATCTGGCTGGGATTTGCCGTGAGTTGATTGCGGTACCGCACGACCGCGGCGTTGCAGACGGTGACCTGGTGACTCTTGATGTGCTGAAGCCCGAGACGCGGCGGGCTTACAAGGAGATCGCTGCCGCCATTGTGGACGGGTACCGGTAGTCATCATTGTGATGCGGCGGTAAACTACCGGATTTTGGGAACTCCGTTTCTACTGCATTACAGTTGACCAGGTCGGCTTCACACGTACTCATCAGTTGAGTGGAGAAGACCAGAGGGCCCCGCGCTAGTCACAATGCTGCGGGGCCTTCCTTCTCTCTGACAAGGAATTTGTCATGATTTATGTGACCGGTACTCAAGGACTCGAAGCGGGCGAGGATGGTGGGGGAAGTGTTCGCCGAATTGACGACCGACTTCCCGAGAGACTTGCCTACCAGGGTGAAGCTGCCCAAACTGCGGCCTAGGATCTGAACACCGATCTTCAGGGTCGAGCCACCGGACAGTTAGGGCATTTTGCCGCGGTCCAAGCACTTCAGTGACTGGACGATTCCTGCTGCACCGCGGTAATGCGGCGACGCGTGGCGGGTCCCCGGCCTCAGCCGGGGACCCGCCGTCGAACTTTCCCTGCGCCGCGTCCCTACGTGCTGGGCGTGGCGGCCTTCTTCTGCAGCGCTTCCGCCATCTTCTGCACCTTGGCACCGTAGCCACCGTTCAGCGCGGTGTCCTTGATCTTGTTCGCCTGGGCGTCCAGGTCTGCCGGGGCGGCGTTCTTGAGTGCCGTCAGGTCAGCCTGCAGATTCGCGGGGAGCTTGGCGAACACCTTCGGGTGGCTGATGAGCTGGTCGGCCACCTGCTGCAGCCCGGCGCCGGGGTTGCCTGAGCTGAACGCGGTCCGCAGCTCCTGGCGCAGGCCGGCCAGGCCGGTGGCGGTCTTCTCGAGCGCCTCGGCGCGCTTCTGGATCTCGGCGCCGTAGCCGCCGGAAAGGGCGGTGGTCTTGATCTTGTAGGCGTCCTTCACCCGGTCCGCCGGGGCGGCATCCTTCAGCGTGGTCACGTCCGCCTGCACGGCCGCGGGCAGCTTGGCGAACAGCTGCGGGTGCTTGACCAGGGCTGCGGCTGCCTTGGCCGCACGGTCCCCGGCAGCCTGCGGGCTGTCCGCGTCCAGGCTCAGGAACGCCTGCAGTCCTCCGGCGCCCTTTGCCGCGTTTGCCCCGCCCGTGGCGGCATGGGAGGGTGAGGCGGCCGAGACCGGCGCCGTTGTGCTGGGTGATGCGGACGCGGCACCCACGCCCGCCGCGGCCATGGCGCCGGCGGCCAGGAGAGCTGCCGCTCCGACTCCGATGCGGGTCTTCATTGACGGGATTGATGGCTTCACCACGGTGTGTCCTTCCACAATTTGCGCGTGCGCCCAGGCCCGACTGCATGGACCGGCACGGGTTCACTGTAAGAGCGCAGGCTGGGGAAAAGCTGAATGCAGGCTCTGACTTTCACCCGGTCCTTACCCGCCCGTCTCGAGGGCCGATTATGCTCGAACCATGGCAATGCACCATTCTTCCGCGAAGCCCACCACCGCCGGGAACCAAGGCCTATGGCGGCGGCGGATGTGGATGTGGATTGTTGCTGCCGGATTGGACGTGTACATCCTCGGTTTCGTCATCGGACTCCAGCCATCGGGCCCACTCTGCGGCAGCCCGCTCCTGCGGGAGAGCCACGCGGCGGAACTGATCGGCCTGCAGAAGGCCGGCATCGGGGCGGCGGCCGTCTGCTACAAGAACATCGACGCCGATTCCGTCCCCGTCTGGACCCTCATGGCCCTGGGAGTTTTCATGGTTATCGCGGGAGTTGCCGTCCGGATCAGCATCATCCGGCGTTCCGCACGCGTTTAGTCAGCCCTTCATGCCACCGCCAGGACCGCCCGTTTCCGTGGAGGTCACGGTGAAGGAAGCGTCCAGGTAGACGGTGGCGCGCGTGCCGTCCGCAGTGATGATGTGCGCCTCGTACACGGCACCTTCGGCATCGTTTTCCACCCGCTGGATGGTGGCGCCGGGGTTGGCGGCCAGCGCGGCGTCGGTGACCTTCGTTGCCGAATCACCCGTCAGCAGCGTTTCCGTGATCCCGTTGGCCTGGTGGCCGCCCTCCGACTCGTCGCGCGGCTACGCCTGGGCCGTGGACTGGCTCGAGCCCGCCTGGCTGGAGTCGCTGCTGGCGGCATTCGCCGGCAACGCCGTGGTTGCCAGGGCACCGCCGCCGATCGCTGCCGCGAGGGCCAGGCCGGCCAGCGTTGACTTCATGCTGTTTTTCATGGGGGCTCCTTAGATGTTGGCCCTCCCGCTGGAGGGAATACACCAAGCATCGGGGCCCTGCCTGTCACCGGTTTAGGGCGGCCCTGTGCAGGCGCTGTGCATGCTGCCGCCCATTCCAGCGCGCCAATGGTGCGGAGTGCCGGACGTGAAACCGCGGCGTAAAAAATTCGTCAAGGTTTTGGTCGTGACGGCCGGATCCCGGCTGATCGGGTGTGCTTGGGAGTACCTTGGATGCAGTGCCGCTGCCTCATAACCCCCCAAGTTGAGGCGGCGGCACGTTTTACTTTCCGCCGGCCCGGTCAGTCGCCGGTGTCTTCCGTGGAGCCCGCATCATCGCCAAGGGGAAACCTAGCGCGATCGTCCATGGCCTTCAGCTTAAGGAAGAGCTCATGACCGGCGTTGCGTTTGCGTCGCTCAGGGATCGATCGGGATGAGCTGGTGCCGGTGAGAGCCCGCGGCTGAGGGCCTTTTTGAACGGTGATGCGAAGCGCCGCTCGATCAGTCTGTGGATTAGCCACGCCAGCGTGACGGCGAAGGCCGCGGCGAGGGCAACGGAAGGCCAAGGGCCCAAGGCGTGATGCACGGTCCTGATGATCCACCAGCCCCACATCTCGTGGACCAGGTACAGGGGGTACGTCAACGCTCCGGCCACGCTCATCCATTTCCAGCCGCGGTGGCGCAGCGGGGTGGTGGTGATCAGAACCACAACAGCGACGAAGGCCAGGATCGCCAGCCACATCACCCCAAGCGAAAGGTCCTGGCCTGTGCTGTGAGACATGGCGGGGAGGAAACCCACCGATGTCTGGTGGCAGGAGAGCAGGACATTGACGGCGACGGCCAGCCAACGAACCAGGTTATGCCCATAAGCATGGATCAGGTAGATGCCCATGCCGACGGCAAAAAGCGGCGAATAAACGGGTATGAGGAGTGCCTGAACCATTTCGGCGTCCGCTTGGATGGAGAGCAACCCAAGGAGTGGCCAGAGAAAAATGAATGCGAGCAGTTTCCGCTCCGTCATCCCGCGCCAGAGAAAGAACGCAATGGTCACGTAGAACAGCAACTCGACCCAAAGGGTCCAATAAACCCCGTCCAAGGACGGGACATTGACGGCCTGCTGCAGCATGGTGAGGTTGAGTGCGGCATCAGCCCAAGACACCGTATTCAGGTTCCCGGGGCTGATGACGAGAAGCAGAACTGCCGCCAGGATCACGGCAGCCCAATAGGCCGGGAAGAGCCTGGAGATGCGGGAAGCGGCAAATTGGCCTACAGACCGCCCGTAAGCAGACATGAGGATCACGAATCCACTGATGATGAAGAACAGCTGGACCCCCAGCGCACCGTAAGCAGTGATTCCAGACAGGCGCGGAAACAGTTCCCTGGCAGGAACACCCCAGAATTCCGAGCCGGCGAAAGCTGTGTAGTGGTAGAGCACCACCCCCATGGCCGCCGTGAGACGCAGGCAGTCGAGGAGGAGAAGCCTCGGCCGGGCTGTGTTCAGCACGGCCGTCGTGGACTGCGGGATTCGCGGCATGGGTCTACTTTCGCGGAAAATTGTGATACTGGAGCCTAGTGATGCTATCAAGCCCTTTTCGGTTGTAAGAACAAGCAAAAGTCTTCAAGCCGCGAACAGCGGATTTTGGATTGATATCAACGCCGTGCCTGCTGCCGTTCTCCCCGCGCGCATGAATAATACGGAGTGCTGGGAACAGCGGATCTGCAACGGCAGGCGCAAGCCTGCCACGACGGCGGGCGAAGGAAGCGGACATGGCCAGGTCACACCGGAGCGCAGGGCATGAGCCCGAGGCGAGCGTTGAGCTAAACCCCCTTTTCAGCCGGCCGGGGGAGTCCACCATCTTCCCGCGCTTCACCATTCCGGACGGGGAGTCCCTGCCGGGCACCGCATACCAGGTGGTCCACGACGAGGTGATGCTGGACGGCAACTCCCGCCTGAACCTGGCCACGTTCGTGGGCACCTGGATGGAACGGGAAGCCTCCCAGCTGTATGCCGAAACGTTCGACAAGAACATGATCGACAAGGACGAATACCCGCAGACGGCGCTGATCGAAACCCGGTGCTGGCGCATGCTCGCGGACCTGTGGAACGCCCCGGACCCTGCCGCCGCCGTCGGCACCTCAACCGTTGGCTCCTCCGAGGCATGCATGCTCGGTGGCCTGGCGCTCAAACGCCGGTGGCAACACCGCCGTCGTGGCGCCAAACAGCCCACCGAATCACCCAACATTGTCCTCAGCTCCGCCGTGCAGGTGTGCTGGGAGAAGTTCTGCAACTACTTCGAGGTGGAAGCCCGCTACGTGCCCGTGTCCGCCGACCACCCCACGCTGGACGGCCACCACCTGGAACGCTACGTGGATGAGAACACCATCGGCGTGGTGGCCATCCTGGGCGTCACCTACACCGGCGCCTACGAACCCGTGGAACGGATCTCCGCCGCGCTGGACGCCATCCAGGCCAGCACCGGCCTGGACATCCCCATCCATGTGGACGGCGCATCCGGGGCCATGGTGGCGCCGTTCCTGCAGCCGGAACTGGTGTGGGACTTCCGGCTCCCCAGGGTGGCCTCCATCAACACCTCCGGCCACAAGTACGGGCTGGTGTACCCGGGCCTCGGTTGGATTGTGTGGCGGGACGAACAGGCGCTCCCCGAAGACCTGGTGTTCCACGTCAGCTACCTGGGCGGGGACATGCCCACCTTCGCCCTGAACTTCTCCCGGCCCGGCGCCCAGGTGCTGCTGCAGTACTACCTGTTCCTCCGGCTGGGCTTTGCCGGCTACCGGTCCGTGCAGGCCAGCTGCCGCGACGTGGCCCGGTACCTGTCCCACGAGATCGGCGCCATGGACGCCTTCACCCTCTGGAGCGACGGCTCCGACATCCCGGTCTTCGCCTGGCAGCTCACCGACGGCCACACCAAGAACTGGAACCTGCACCACCTCTCCGAGCGCCTGCGCATGAACGGCTGGCTGGTCCCGGCCTATCCGCTGCCGGACGGGATGAGCAGCATCACGGTGCAGCGGATCGTGGTCCGCAACGGCTTCACCCGCGACCTCGCCGCCAGCTTCCTGGCCGACCTCCAGAAGGAAGTGGCCTACCTGGATGCGCTGACGGCGCCCATGCCCACGGAGCAGCAGAAGGAAGCATTCCACCACTAGCTTTGTCCAAGGAGCGCACATGTGCCGTTTGTTCGGGCTCCACGCCGGGTCCCGGCCCGTCCGCGCCACCTTCTGGCTGCTGGACGCCCCGGACAGCCTGTCCGAGCAGAGCAGGAGGGAGCCCGACGGCGCGGGGATCGGCACGTTTGAGGCCGACGGCGGCGCGCGGGTCAGCAAACGGGCGCTCGCCGCATGGGAGGACCACGCCTTCGCGCGGGAGGCACGGCAGCTGGTCAGCACCACCTTCCTGGCCCACGTCCGGTACGCCAGCACGGGCGCACACACCCTGGTGAACACGCACCCGTTCGAGCAGGACGGGCGGCTGTTCGCCCACAACGGCGCCTTCCACGGGCTGGACCGGCTCGACGCGCGGCTGGTAGAGCTGGGCGTGGCCGGGTTGGTGCAGGGCCAGACCGACAGCGAACGGCTCTTCGCCCTGATCACGGGGGAGAGCCGCCGGGCCGGCGGGAACGTGACGGAAGGCATCGCACGCGCCGTGGGCTGGATCGCTGCGGAGCTCCCCGTGCTGGCCCTGAACCTCATCGTCACCACGGCCACCGATCTCTGGGCGCTCCGCTACCCGGCAACCCACCCGCTGTTCATCCTGGAACGCGATCCGTCGGCGGAGCCGGCCCCGGCGGCACCGCTGGATGCGCGGAGCCACCGGATCCACTCGCGAAGCACCGAACTATCCGGATCCCGTTCAGTGCTCTTTGCCACCGAACCCATGGATCACAATCCCGGTTGGCGTCCCCTGGCACCGGGGGAGCTGGTCCACGTTGGTCCGGACCTGGCGGTGACCTGCACCTTCCCGTTCCCGGACCAACCTGCCCACCCGCTCACGCTCGCCGACCTGGATCCGTCCGCGGCGGCGTCGCAAACGTCCTGACCGCTTAGGTGCCGGGTGTTGCCGGCTCGCTTTCGCGCGGAGCAGCTGCCTGGGCGGCATCCACGGACCGGGATGCGGGCGAAGAGCGCACAAGCAGCGTGGCTACTGCTGCCAGGACCAACGGCACGGCCAGTGCCATGAAGTAGCCGGCAACACCTAGCCCGGCAAGAATGAGGCCGCCCAGTGCGGAGCCGACGATCGAGCCCAGGCGGCCGATGCCGATGCCCCATCCCGTGGCCGTGGCACGCAGCTGAGTGGGGTAGGCGTTTGCGATCAGGTAGTTCAGCGCCAGCTGCTGGCCTCCGATGCCGAACCCGGCCAAACCAATCAGGACAAAAACCAGGCCAAAGTTGGATCCCGCCAGCCCGAGGCCGATGGCCACGAGGATGCCAGCGCCGAACATGGCCAGCAGCAGCGTGCGGGGGTTGACCTTGGGCAGGATGATGGACAGCGGGATTGCGAAGAGGATGAAGGCGCCGTTGACGGTCACCGTTCCCATGGCTGCCTGCGAAGCGGCGAGGCCGAGGGTTTTCAATGCCGTGGGCATCCACAGCAGCAGCAGGTACCAGGCGATCCAGTTCAGAAGATACGTTGCGAACACGGCGACAGTGACCATGCGGTACTTCCGGGAAAAGAGGGCCCCGATTGAACTGCGCTCCTCCTTCCGGTCCTCGGTGAACAGCTCGGCGTCCGCGTCGATGGGCTCTCCGGAGATGGACTCCATGATCCTCCGTGCCTGCGCCTGGGCCGCCGGGGTGCGTTTGGTGGCAAGGAACACCGGTGATTCGGGCAGCATCTTGAGGCAGACGAGCAGCAGGGCCATGGGCAGGAGGCCGCCCACCAGGAAGATGCCCCGCCAGCCCATGACCGGAAGCCAGGCTGCAGCCACCAGGCCGCCCAGCAGGGCCCCGCCCGGAAGTCCCAGGAGGACGAGCGTCATGAAGGTGCCGCGGCGGTTCTTCGGGCTGAACTCGGCCGTCAGCGCCAGCAGTGCGGGCGTGGCGCCGCCCATGCCCAGCCCGATCAGGAAGCGCAGGATGACGATTTGCTCGAGGGTCTGTGCAAAGGCGCCGGCCACGGAGAAGACGCCGAAGATGATCAGCGCCAGCAGGATGGTCTTCTTCCGGCCGATTCTGTCGCCGAAGGTGCCAAGGGTCATGGCGCCGAGGCACATGCCGATCGTGCTGGCGGTAATAACCCAGGTCATATCCGTGGCCTGGAGGCCGAAGTCATCGGCGATGGCGGGCCCAATGAAAGCGATGGACTGGGTATCGAACCCGTCCAGGAGGGCGATCACGAAGCACAACACCACGGTGGTCCAGCGCTTCACCCCCATAGGTGTGTTGTCGATGACGTCCTGGACGTCATATGCGGTTCTAGTCACCATTGACTCTCTTTCACATCCAGGCCTTCACGCGGAGCCGGAGGCTTCACGGGCCACAGATAAATCCGGGGGATCTTCAACGCGCTGCAACTCTGCAGCACCCGGCAACTGTAGGCCGGGCGATTGGGTAATGAGAAATACCACTTACGTGCCTATTCAAACGCACACCGTCTCAATCATGGACTCGACCTGAGTGCGCGGACTTCTTGGCCAACAGCCTGGTGCACCTGATCGCAAATCTCCCGGGGCCGGCGTCGTTGTTTGGCGCTGTCTATGTCCTCACCGCGTTGGGCATCTTCATCGCCTGGATCTCGTGGCGTGAATACCGGATCCGGCGGTCAGGACATGGTGGCTACGGCGAACAGTCCGGCGACTCCCACGAGGTACAGGATCAGGACCACCAGTGAGTCCATGCCCATGCCCAGGTGCTTCTTTTTCGGGCGGAACAGCAGGCCCAGCAGGTAGGCCAGAATCAGCAGGATCGCCAGGGCCGTGAGGTAGATGTCCGTCGCCTGCGCCTGGGGCAGGACCGGTTTGCCGGTGATCAGGACCGCCACCAGGAACAGGACCGGGAGGAACGCGTTGCCGCCGAAGATGTCGCTGAAGGCCAGCTTGTAGTCGCCCTGCTTCACGGATGCCAGGCCGGTGGAGATCTCGGGCAGGGACGTGGCCAGGGCCAGGAAGGTGGCGCCGAACAGGACGCCGGATAGACCGATATGCCCGGCGATGGCATCGCCGCTGCGCTCAAGGACGACGCCGGCGCCCAGGGTTGCCAGCGCCGCCACAGTGAAGATCAGGGCTGACTTAGCCGTGCTGATGTGCCGGCTCTTGTCCGCGGACTTCTTCTTGGAGTGGCCCTTGGGCTGGTCCTGCCCGCCGGGGGCGTCGCCCTGCTGGTGCCAGGGCAGCCCCTTTTGGGAGCGTTGGACCAGGACCAGCCCCAGGATCCAGATCACGGCGATCAGCACCGCGGCAGGAGTCAGGCGGAAGGCCACCAGCGAGCCCGGCATTTGGCTGCCGGCGATCACCACGCCCAGCACCGCGATGACCGTGACGGCTTCGATGACCAGGGTCAGGGACGCCGCCTTGTAACTGAGCGGATCGGTGCCTTTGGTTCCAAAAACGTCCAGGATCACCAGCACCACAGTCTGGATGGCGATGCCACCCAAAATGTTCCCTACCGCCACTCCGATGTTGTTGGACAGGGCAGCGCTGACGGTGATGGCGATCTCCGGCAGGTTGGTGGCGATGGCCAGCAGGATCAGGCCGCCCAACGCCGAACCAAGGTGCAGCCGGTCATCCAGGACATCGGTCTGTTTCGACAGCTGGATGCCGGCCACCCAGATCACCGCCGCGGCACCGGCGAAAATGAGGAGCAGTACCGCCAGGGGCAGTGCGTCCATGTCTCGTCCTCCCTGCGTGGTTCTTATCAGCGTCTCGGCGAAGACGTACCCAGCGGGCGGCCCGCATCCGTGGTTGTTTGCTGGGAATGCGCTGGGAATCGTGTTCCGACGGGTGGCAGGTGGTGGCAGATGGGCTCGTTGGGGGTAAGGGTTGTTGCGTACCTGCCCTGCGAAAGGATCCCCATTGGACATCGTTGAAGTGATTTTGAATGACCACCACGAGCAACGCCGCCTGTTCGCCCTGCTCGATGAAATGCATACCAGCGAAACATCCAGCCTGGAAGCGGTGTGGAAGCGGATGCGCATCCTGCTGGAAGTCCATGCCAAGGCAGAAGAGGAGCTCTTCTACCCGGAACTGCTGGAACTGGGGAAGGGCGCAGGCGGAAAAGACTCCGCCGAGGACGAAACCACCGATGCCATCCACGACCACAACGAAATCCGGGACGCCATCGCTGACGTTTCCAAGCACCCAACGGGTACTCCGCAGTGGTGGGCGGCGGTGGCGAAGGCCAATGAAGCCAACGGCGACCACATGGCAGAGGAGGAACGTGAAGGCCTGACCGATTTCCGGCAGCACGCGTCGCTGGAGCTGCGGCACCGCTTGGGCCTGGCGTTCAGCATTTTCGAATCACAACATGCCGCGGGGATTGAAACGCAGGATGTAAGCCCCGAGGAATACGTCCGCGAGCACGAATAAAACCCTGGGTGGTGTTACCGCATGATTCCTGGCTCGACGGGCTTCTTGACGGTAGCCAGCAGCAGGACACCGGCGACGGCGGTGGCCCCCGACAGGAGGAACAGGACGATCGCCAGCGGCGGGGCTGCGTCCGCCTCGCCCAGGATGGTGATGCCGATGGCGACGGCGACGAGTGGATCGATGACGGTCAGCCCGGCCACCACCAGCTCGGGCGTGCCCCGGGTGTGGGCGTTCTGGACCAGGAAGCTGCCGGCCAGCCCGGCAATGACCAGCCCCGCCAGGCAGGTCAGGGACAGCCATTCGAAGTCGCCCTGGAACAGCCGGGCGATCACGGTCTTGGCCAGTGCCGCGACGAACCCGAACAGGATCCCGGCACCGGCGGTGAAGACCACGGCACCTGAGCGGTGCCGCCACAAGAGATAGGCCACGGCCACGCACACCAGGACCACGGCGAGAACGATCAGGATGGTCACCAGGTGCCGGTCGCTGATCTCCACGTCCTCCGCGGACAGCGCCGCCACGGCAACGAACACCCCCACCCCGCCAACGCAGAGGGCGACCGCGGTGAGCGCCCGGCGCCCGGGGGACCTGCGGGTCATCCGGGCGGTGGCCAGCGTGGTCACCACCAGGGCCACGGCACCGATGGGCTGCACCACGATCAGGGGCGAGAACCGGAGGCTGGTCAGCTGGAGCAGGATCGCGGCGCCCAGCATCGCCGTCCCGGCCAGCCACGCTGGTTTCCGGACCAGCGCCTGGAGGCGGCCACCGCCCATACTGCCTGCCGCGCGTCCGGATGCCGCCGGCTGGTTTTCCACGGCGCGGTGCTGGAACAGCGTTCCCAGGGCAAGCAGGACGGCGCCGGCGGCGGCGATGGGAATCCCGAGCCAGTGATAGGACGTCAGCGCGGACACGGCCGCAGCCTGGATCATGGACAGACCTTACCCCCTGCAGGACCGGAGGAAACCCGGACCTACCGCTGGGCGATCCTGAACAGTGCACCTGTGGGGTCGGTCAGGGCAGCAATGCGCCCAAACGGGGTGTCCTCGGCGGGGTGGACCACCTGGCCTCCCAGTGACGTGGCGATCTCAACGCCCGCGTCGGTGTTCTCAATCGCGAAGTAGGTCTGCCAGTTGGACGGCACCCCCTCCGGCAGGTAGCTGGAGGCGTCCATGATGCCGGCCCGGGAGTCCCGTCCGGACCCCAGCGTGGTGTAGCGGAAGTCCTCGGTGTCGCTCATGACGTCGGTATCCCAGCCAAAGACGTCCTGGTAGAACTTCACGGACGGGGCGTAGTTGCGGGTGTGGAGTTCATGCCAGTACGGGGTCCCGGGTTCGCCCGTGGACTGGAATCCGGTGTGGCCGCCGAACTGCCAGGCGCCAACTGCTGCTCCGCCCACGTCCGCGATCATCGCCATGTGTCCTTGTCCGGGAACCTCCATGGGCGGCATGAGCACCTGGCCGCCCGCGGCCAGCGCCGCCTCCGCCGTGGCGTGAATGTCCTCTACGCGCAGGTACGTTGTCCAGACGTCGGGATATCCGGAGTCGTCGTCGTTCTTCATCATCCCGGCCACCGGCGATCCATTGGCGAAGGCCGTGATGTAGCCGCCGTATGTCTCCTGGTCGCCCTCTTCATAGGTCCACCCGAACAGCCGGGTGTAGAACTCGCGGGACCTTTCCGGGCGGGACGTCATGAGGTCGATCCAGCAGGGATCACCGGGGGCGATAGTGGGCTTGGGCATGGGGACTCCTGATGTGTGCAGGTGTGGACCGGGCAAGGCCCACCCTAACGCTGCACGCCCCAAAAGCCGAGGAGCGCCGGCACGGCTACATTTCTGGCGGTTGCCGTGCCGGCGCTGGCCATTATCAGGCCTTGTTTTCCGGGTTCCGCAGCCGGCGCCTGATCATGACCCCGGCAACCAGCAGTCCGATGACCAGCACGCCCGCGACGATCCCCACCACAACCAGCTGCCCCGGCAGCCCGGAGCTCGCCGCAGCAGCAGGCGTGGCAACGGCGGCGGCGGGTGCGGTGTTCGGTCCGCCGGCTGTGAAGGTGAAGGTTCCCTCGATGGGGTGCCCGTCGGAGGACACCACCCGCCACACCACGGTGTACTTTCCTTCGGGAGCACCCGGTTTGACCGGCTGGCTGACCTGGTTGTCCACGATCTGAACCGGCCCGTCCGCCTGGTCGGTGCCGGTGGCGTCCTCCACCCGCACGATCGAGTTGATGGCGATCGGGGTGTGGTCGAAGGTCAGCTCGATCTTCGCCGGCATCGCGCTGACCGTGGAACCATCGGCCGGGTTGCTGGATTCGAGGGAGTCATGCGCCTGCGCCGGTGCCGATGAAGCGAGCACGAACGCCGCTGTGGTGAGCGCCAGCAGCACCCATGCCAGCCACGCCGCCGGGCTCTTGCGGGACGTTGTCTTCATTCGGTTTCCCGCCCTACTTGCCGGCAGTGCGGGTCCGGCGCCCGGCAAGGACCAGCCCCAGGGCCGCTGCGCCGAGCACGAAGCCTGCCGCGCCCAGGACCAGGCCCCACACGGACGTGGCGTCGGTGGAGACCTGCTTCGTCTCCGACACTGCCTCGGCGCCCGGTGCCGCTGACGCACCGGCGGCGGCAGCGCCGTCGTCGGCCGTTGTCACGAAGGACGGGGCCGGATGCTTGGGCTCCGGCTGCCCCTCAGCGCTCTCTTCGTCCCACTTCACCACGCTGCCGTCGGTGTAGCTCTGGGCTGCCTTCAGGGTGACCTTGGTGCCCTCGGCGGGCAACCGGCCCACGGACAGCGAGAAGGACTGATACTGGTTCTGGCCCAGCTGGTGGGCATCGTCCGCGGTCCAGACCACCGAGACCGGCGCCTTGGTGACAGTGGCACCGGCCACCGTGACCGGCTTGGGAAGGTCTCCCGTGACCACCTGTGCGGTCCAGCCCTCCACAGGCTTGACCGAGACGGAGGTGAACGGTGTATCGGTGGGCAGCGTGACCTCGAGCTTGGTGGTCTTCGCGGTGGGGGACTCGTTGGGGACGTTGAACGTCAGGTGGGAGTAGCCGTTCGCGGCGGTCTCATCCGGGTCCACGCTCACGTGGGCGGACGCGGCGGTGGCGCCTGCGGCAATGATTCCCGCGGTGGCAGCGGCGGCGGTGAGGGACTTGAGGGTACGGCGGAATGAGGTGTTCAAAGCAAGCCTTCCAAAGGGTGCGCCAAAAAGGACCGCGTACGGCGGCGGCGCAAAAAATAGGGACAACGCGGCCCGCCCATGCCTGCCAGGGGCAGGTGCCTGTGGGCAGGTGGGGGCGGCGCGGAAAGTCGGAAGCCGCGTTAGGTTGCGGCGTGGACGGCCGGCGGCCCGCGCAGCGCAGGCAGGCGCAGGTTCCGCCACCGGGACGGAATCACGACGGCGGCCGGCGCGGGAAGGTGCGGCCACTCAGGAATGGCGGCGGCGGACAGGATACGGACCAGTGGCCGCAGCCAGGCGGCCAAGGCCCAGACGGCTGCTTCGCCCTTGGCCAGGACCAACGCCGTGGCCAGGGTTGCCGCGGCATGCAGGGCAAGCATCAGGGCGCCCGGTACGGCGGCATGGTCCGGCATCAGGGCCGCGCCCGCAGGCGACACCGCTGAGGCGTCATGGACGTGGCTGCCGGCGGTGGGAGTGAACGAAGCGGACACCGACAACGCGTCGAAGGCCCAGTGCAGGACCAGTTGGCTGGAGCCCAGGAGGCCGATCATCGCGGGCATGCTGATCTTGGTCTTTGACAGGATCGTGACCGGCGCCAGGACCAGCGCTGCGATTCCTGCGACGATGGCCGGCTGCGGCAGCAGGCCCCCTGCGAGAACGTGGGCTCCCGCGGCAAGGGCGAACATGGCTGCGGTGAACGCTATGGCACGGGGGACGCGGAACGGAGCACTCATGCCACTCGCCACCCTTTCCTTTACGGTTGCCACCCTCCACTGTAAGGAACCACCCCCATGGGCGGGTAATCAACTTCAGGATGTGGAGGAGGCCCGGAGCGCTGGCTGCGGGGTTAAAACAGCAAAGCCCCTGGTGGAGGCCAGGGGCTTTGCTTCGAACTGCGAGGGGGCGCGCTACTCCGCGAGCTTGGCGACCGAGTGCGCCCAGATGAAGAACTTGTTGGTGCCCAGATCCTTGACGGTCTTGATATTCAGGGCCTCTTTGAGCTTCTGGGCGTCGCTCTCGGACAGTCCCTTCAGAGCCTCCACCGGCGCTTTAGCCAGATCATCGATGCCCTTGTCGAGATATTCCTTGTCGAACTTCGCGTTGATTCCAGCCATACTGTCTGTCCTCCTGGTGCTCGTTGGGGCCTCATTGTGCCGTGGGGCACAGTGGCCATTGAACCACGGCGATTCTCAAATGCACCAGTATTCAATATGGCCATTCCTTATCCCCCTCCTGCGGCGGCTCCCAGCAATTACCCAGCAACCGGAACGTGGACGCGGAGACCCCTTCCAGGATGGGCCAGGGCAGGTAGGGGCGCCATCTTGCCCGGCCGCCACGTCATCAACTTCGCTTGCGTAGTAACCCTGCTTACCATTGGGTAAACTGCCGGTTGACCTGCGGCTTCATGGTGTGAGTGCGCGTGCGGGCAAGTAGTCCCCTCCCGGAAGACAGGTAGCCACTACGGGGGCCCGTCCCCGGCAAATGCCCTTATTCTGCAATTCGATGGAGCTCCGGCATGCGCCGGCGCAGGGGCGCGGGACAGGCGGAAATGACGAATTGCGTGAGTTGCATAACTTTGGACCGATCCGCCACATGCACGGCTTCGAATGCCTACTACCGTAGAAAAGGGCCAAAAAGAGCTTGGCCGCGGGCACATTAAGTTTTGGAATTTGTTGTCTGCGGAAATCAGCCGGGTTTGGCCAAGGATTTGATCGGGGGAATTGTTGGAGCGCGGGACGGTAGTGGTTGTGGAGGACGATCCGGACATCAGTGTTGTGGTGTCCGGAATTCTGCGTGAGGCAGGATTCGGCATCCATGCATTCGACCATGGGCAGGCCGGAGTTGACGCCGTCAATAAACACAGCCCCGAAGTGGTGGTGGTTGATCTCGGACTGCCGGACATCGACGGATTTGAAGTGACCCGGCGCATCCGTACATTCAGCAATGCCTACGTGCTGATCCTGACAGCCAGCAGCCAGGAACTGGACACCATCCTGGCGCTGGAGGCCGGCGCCGACGATTACCTCACCAAACCCTTCCGCGCCCGCGAGCTGAGGTACCGGGTGGAGGCACTGCTGCGGCGCCCCCGGCTCCGCACCGACACTCCACACCTGACGGCCTCGTCCCTGCAGCCGGCGCCGGCAACCGGCCCGGACGCGCCGCCTGATGTCCAGGACGGCCCTGCAGCCCTGGCCCACAACGGCCTGCACCTGCACGTCTCCACCAGGACCGTCAGCGTGGACGGGGCGGAAATTCGCGGACTTACCGCCTCCGAGTTCGAGCTGCTGAACACCATCCTCATCAACGGGCGGGTGGTTCTGAGCAAGGAAGACCTTGCCCAGTCGATGCGCGGGGGACAAAGCGTGGACGACGCCATGGACCGTGCCCCGGATGAACAGGTAATCCAGGTGCACATCGCCAATTTGCGCAGGAAACTGGGCGACAGTGCAGCAAAGCCCCGCTGGATCGAGACAGTTCACGGATTTGGCTACCGGCTGGCAGCACCCATGGACCAGGAGAACTAAATAACGTTCCGGACGGGGTGCTGGGACTCTGCTTATGGGGCTAGCCTGTAAGTGAGTCGGCAAGTTCGTTCGCTTTTCCAACAGATACCTGTGGGGCAGGTGGCTGTTCTCCTTTTTAGTGGTGGGCCAGAGTGGCAGCAGGAGACTAACAAGCGCCTTTGGGGTTTCGAAGGGCGAATGAACGGAAGCGAATATGGCGACTGGCCATAAGCCCGGTTCAGCGGCTTCTTCTGGGAGCGTGTATGTCGTGACTGGCGAAGAGCTCGTCCGGCGGGGTTTGCGGAGGCTGCTGGAGGTTAACGGGTTCAGCCTTGCCGGTGAGTCGGCGTCTGCTCACCAGGCGGCGCGGCGGATCCCTGCGGTACGCCCGGATCTGGCCATCATCGACGATGATCTTCCCGATGGTTCCGGTGCCGGGCTTTGCCGAACTATCGCAGCTGCCGATGCCAGCATCCGGTGTGTCCTGATGACGGGTGAAACTGACGAATCGGTGCTGATCGGGGCCATCCTGGCCGGCGCATGGGGGTGTCTGTCACAACAGGATGACAATGAGGAGCAGCTCAGGCTGATCCGGCGGGCCATCCAGGGGTACACAGCCTACAGCCGTCGTTTCCAGAACGGCATCCTGGCTCCGATCCAGGCTGACGGAACGAACGGGCCCGACGCCCGGTTGGGAATGCTTTCAAAGCAGGAAATGAAGGTGGCGGGCGGGGTTGCCCGGGGGTTGACCAACGGCCAGATCGGCCAGGAAATGTTTTTGGCCGAAAAGACCGTGAAAAACATGGTCTCATCGGTGCTGATGAAATTCGACATGTCGCGCAGAACCGAGGTCGCGGTGCTCGTCTCCGGGGAACTTGAGCACACAGGGGACCTCGCACAGGAGTACCGGCGCAGCCGTGACACAGACCTGATCGCGGAAGTCACCGCGGCGCTGGTTATCTGCACCAGCGAGGCGGGCAGTGTTCCGCCGTCCAACAGAATGCTCTTATTGGACGCCATGCGACTTGCTGATTCCCTGGCGGCTACCCGCGCCCGGCCTCACGCCGTTAGACTCTTGCAGGAACGACCGACGAACGTGCATGGGCCTGAGGCCACCACCTCAATGCCAACCCCGCGGGGCACTGACAACGCTCCCGAGCGGGGCCAGAACTAAGGGGCCGGACAGTTTCCCACTGGCACTCCTCTGCCGGAGCAGAATCTGGGTGACAGCGGTTGGAAGGGCGGCTATGTCGAGTGAGCGGGCGCCCGTGGACCGTTTTGATCGGGTAGTCCTGGTCTTCAATCCGGGTAAGCCCGGCATGGTTGCCAGGATCGACGAATTACAACAGGGTCTGACTGCGGCATTGCCGGGGCTGCCGATTGAGTTGCTGCCAACGGAGTTTGCCGGGCACGCCCGTGACCTTGCACGCTCCGTGGCGGCGAAGGGAACCCCTCTCATTGTTTCCGTCAGTGGTGATGGCGGATACCACGAGGTCGTCAACGGGGTAATGGACGTTCCCGGCAGCAGGGCGGTGTGCACTGTTGTTGCGGCAGGCAACGCCAATGACCATCACCGCAGCATGCCCGCGCCGCCGTTGCCGGAGGCCGTCCGCCAAGGCCCGGTCCGCCACATCGACCTGTTGCGCATGACGTTCGGCGGGGAACACCGCGAGCGGATTCAGTACGCCCACTCCTACATAGGTTTCGGGCTCACACCGTTGATGGCGATCGGCATCGAGCGGGGCGGCAAGGGGAAAATCCTCGAACTCCTGTCCGTCGCCCGCACACTCTCTGCGTTGAGGCCCTTTGAACTTGTCCGTGCAGACGGGGCCACCGCGCGCTTCGACAGCCTGATCCTCGCCAACATTTCGCGTATGGCCAAGTACGGGACGGTCAGCGAGATGGGCAGCCCCGACGATGGCCTGTTCGAGGTCGTGACGCTGCCGCATGCCGGGCGCTGGAAGATGGCGCTGATGACCCTGCGGGCTGTGACGCTGGGACTGGGCCACCAGCCCAGCGTCAGCAGCTATTCCTTCACAACGCGGGATGCTGTTCCTTGCCAGATCGACGGCGAAGTCATCCACCTTCCAGCGGCCACGCAGGTGCTGGTGGAGAGCGCGACGGGCGCCCTGGCTGTTATCTGACCCTGGGCACCCTTGCTGTGTCTGTGGATTGTGGGAACGGGACGTAGCCAGGGGCAGGCCCGGGTTTGGAAGCGGACAGAACTGATTGGTGGGTTTTGACCGGTCGCGGCCCACGAGGGCGTACAGTCAGAGTATCGGGACGCCGTGACTGGACATCCGGTTTCCCGGGCAATGAAACCAACTCCGCGTGCGCCGCCGGCACATCGGCGACTGTGACATCCCGTCACTGCGCTGAACACGTGGTGATGAGTTGGGACAACGAGGGCGGCCCTGGCCGTCCTGCTACGCAGGCCGGCCCTTCAGCCCGTGCCCTCCCCTTATAGGGGCCCGGTTTCGGGTCCCTTGAACCCCAGTCACAGTCGATCCGCCCGTCTCTGCGGTTCTGACAGTGCATCTCCAAGAAACGTTGGCGCAATGCCATGACCACCACCCAAGAACAGCCTGTCCACGTCGAGGGGCGCCTCGCGCTCAGCGGCGTCCTCGCTTCCGCCCTGCCTCACGACCTCGGTACGGCAACGGCCGCCTCCCGGTACACCGTCCCCGTCGTTTTTTCCCGCAGACCCCAGCCGCGGGAACTCGATTTGTTGCACGACAAGAGCGTCACCAAGCGCCTGGCGGAGGAAGGGTACAGCGACGTCGAACTGCGGGTCTCCGACCGCCGCCTTTTGATCACCAACACCAATCTGCAGGACCTCAAGTCAGGGCTTGCCCACCTCGTGGGCACGATACTGAGGGACATCTCCGTGCAGACCGAAGCCGAGCGCGCCCACAGGTCTGAAGAACTGGATGCCCTGGGGCTGCTTGAGGAACAACGACTTGAAGCTATCCGTCAATCCGCGGCAGAAATCCACTTCGACTAACACCCGTAACCAGCACCGCGGAGTCGACAGTACGGACACGCGCATAGGCGCGCCTCCTCAAAGTCTCCGCACGAACCCAAACCCGCAAAGGAAACAATGACTTCCATGCACCTTGAGAAGTACTGGCACCGGCTGTCCCCGGCCAGCAAGCAGTGGCTCCTCGACAATCCTGGTTGTGTAATTCTGCCCCGGACCATCTCGGCGGAAATAAATGCCGAATCCGGAGAGGACGCTGATTCTGACAGTCACGGCGAAACTGTCCTGTCACCGGAAAACATCGAGTTCATCCGGTCCAAAACACGCCAGGAAGAACCGTCCCCGGCACAGCCGACCTACCGGTTCTTCGACTCTGTACAGCCCTAAACCCACGGGACCCCGGCCACCCAAACCGGGCCGGGGTCCCAGCCATTAACGTACTGGGCGAGGCCCCTGTGACCGAAAGGGGGCCGGGCGGGGCATAGTTGGAGTATGGCAACCTACGATTCCCGGAGTTTTTACACGCGCGGTGATTCCTTCAGTGTTGGAGCTTCGCGGGAACACGTGGAACGCTCGCTTCTTGACTTCGGGGCAACCGATGTTCTCTTCAGCCAACGTGGCCACCTCAACGCCATCTCGTTCAGAGCCAGCGGGAGGCAATTTCGGATTGTCCTTTCATTGCCCCAGACCGAGCGAAGCCCTGCTGTTCCGGGTGGAGTGTCCGACGTCCCCGGCAAGGAGGTTAGCGCAAAAGTGCTCGAACTCGATGCCCGGAGGTTCTGGCACGCCTTCGCCCTGTCGACCGACGCCAAACTCGCAGCGGCGGCAGCCGGTGTTGCAACACTCGAATCCGAATTTCTGGCCCATGTGGTGCTCCCCGGGAACCATACGGTGATGGACGAACTCGAACCCGTCATAGCCTCTGCCTACAGGTCCGGGCAGCGTCCCTCCATCAGTGCTGCTGCCGGACCACGAACCGATTGAAAAATTGGGCCATGGCCCAGCCAGGAAGGACCATCGGCAGGCCGGAAGGCTCATCGTGTTGGGGACCGGGGCGCGTTGAGAAATGACGAAAACCCCTTGGCCACTTGTGGAGCCCTGCGTTTTCAGTTTGAATTAGCGCCGTCGCACCGGGCGACTTTCGTGCAGTTCTTGGTCTCGCAGGTGCCCTGGCACCGCCCTTAGGAAGAAGCTTCAGTGAAAGCGTTGCACAGGCTGGGTGCTGTTCCGTTTCCGAATATTGTCCGCCCGCGCGGAAAGGCCAAAGGGATAGCCAACGCTGCCGCGGCGTTGTCCTTGTTGGCAGGGCTGATATCCCTCACCATCCCTTCCGCCGGTACTGTACCCAGCGCGACAGCCGCAGACATCAAACCGGGGGAGTGGGTTTCCCTGGCGGCCGGTCCGGCGCCGGCCAGCAACCCGCTGCAGGGCTTTGTCCCCTACACCGGGAAGTACGGTTCCCTGCCCTATTCCATGGAATGGTTCTACATTCCGGTGAACGCAGTGGTCACGGGACCCGGCACCTACGACTGGTCCGCCCTGGAATCCCGGCTGAACGCCATTGCCGCCCGCGGGCACCAGGCCGTCTTCAGGTTCTACCTCGACTACCCCGGCAAGCCAACCGGCGTTCCCAAATACCTCCTGGACGCCGGATTGGCCACCCATTCCTACACCGACTACGGCAACCAGGGCATCAGCGTTTCCCCCGACTACGACGACCCGCGCATGGCACAGGCGCTGGACAGCTTCATCGCGGCCTTTGGGTCAAAATACGACGGCGACCGGCGCATCGGCTTCATCCAGGCGGGCCTGCTGGGGTTCTGGGGCGAATGGCACACCTACCCCCACGACGGGTGGGCCTCGCCGGAAAACTGGTCTGCCTCGGCCACCGAGCAACAACTTGTCCTGCAGGCCTACACGGCCGCCTTCACCAGGACCAAGCTGCAGGTGCGGTACCCCACCACCGCGAACAGCAGCCTCAGCGTGGGCTACCACGACGACTCGTTTGCCGCCGAAACCATGCCCGGAACCGGCTGGAGCTTCGTGGACAAACTGCAGCAGGCCGGCGCAACCGGCAAATGGCTCACCCAGCCGGTGGGCGGCGAACTCCGCCCCGAGCTGCAGCCCTGCCTTTTCGACGCCGTCCCGTGCCCCTGGGTGGCCGACCCGGCCCAGAAGGACTTCCCGGGGAGCGTGGCGGCAACCCACGCCTCGTGGCTGCTCAACCAGTACGCCTTCAGTCCAACGTATTCAGGGGCTGCCCAAAGCAATGCTGCCGCAGCGTCCCAGTCGCTGGGCTACCGGTTCCAAGCCACCGGCTTCTCCCTGGCCCCAGGAGCCGTGAAGGGCCAGAGTGACCTCAGTGTCACCATCCGCAACACCGGGGTTGCGCCGTTCTACTATGACTGGCCGGTGCAGGTGGCTGCCGTGGGCGGCGACGGGAAGATCGCCAGGACCTGGACCACTTCCTGGCGGCTCACCTCGATCAAACCGGGCATGGCACCCACGCTGGGGGCGCCCCTCAGCACCGGCGGCCTCCCCGCCGGCTACTACACGCTGGTGCTGCGGCCCGTGAACCCGCTGGCCAACGGTGTCCCGCTGCGCTTTGCCAACGCTGACCAGGACCGGACGCTGCCCGGGTGGCTGACGTTGGGGCGCAATTACTTCCCCGCATCCTGACCGCCGACCACAGCCTGACACCGACCACAGCCAAGCCGCGGCCGCCGGCTGCTAACTGGCTGCCGCCTCCACGCGGTACCCGTTCGGGTTGTTCTGCTGCCAACGCCAGGCATCGGCGCACATGTTCTCCAGCGTCTCCGCAGCCTTCCACCCCAGGTCGCGGAAGGCCGCCGTCGGATCCGCCAGGCTGACCGGGGCGTCTCCCGGGCGCCGCTCCGCCAGGCTGTAGGGGATGGCAGTCTGCGCAGCCTTTTCAAAGGCGCGGATGATTTCCAGGACGGAGTGGCCGCTGCCGCTGCCCAGGTTCCAGGTGTGGACCCCCTCGCGGGCAGCGAGGTAATCCAGTGCCGCCAGGTGTCCGGCGGCGAGGTCCATTACGTGGATGTAGTCGCGGATCCCGGTGCCGTCGGATGTTGGGTAGTCGCCGCCGAAGACGTTCAGCATGTCCCTGCGGCCCACTGCCACCTGGGTGACGTACGGGAAGAGGTTGTTCGGGGGACCCTGCGGGTCCTCGCCGATCTGGCCGGACGGGTGGGCGCCCACCGGGTTGAAGTAGCGGAGGAGGGCCAGCCGCCACCGGCCGTCGGAGGCCTGCACGTCCGTGAGGATCTCTTCAATCTGCTGCTTGGTCCGGCCGTAGGGGTTGGTGGCCCCCAGCCTGCTGTCCTCCTTGAGGGGCATCTGCGGGTTGCTCCCGTACACCGTGGCGGAGGAGCTGAAGACGAGGGTCCGCACGTCATGGGCGTCCATGGCCTCCAGCAGGTTCAGCGTCCCGGTGACGTTGTTCCGGTAGTAGCGCAGCGGCTGGGACACCGATTCGCCCACGGCCTTCAAACCCGCGAAGTGGATCACCGCCTCAGCCCCGGCGGCCGCGAACACCCGGTCCAGCGCGGCGGGGTCCGTGATGTCGGCCTCGTGGAAGGCCAGGCTGCGTCCGGCGAGTTTCTGGACGCGCAGCAGCGACTCCATCTGGGAATTGCTGAGGTTGTCCACCGCCGTGACGTGGTGCCCGGCCTCCAGCAGCTGGAGGATGGTGTGGGACCCGATGTACCCGGCGCCGCCGGTAACTAGAACCTTAATGTCTCTGCCCTCGCTGATAGACAACCCCGCTCTGCGGGGCCAGGACCACGTGGTGGGGTGCCGGTTGCCCGGCGGCATCAACCAGCCCGGAAGGGACTTTGATGCGGCGCCGGCTGCGGCCGTCGTTGTTGAAGTTCACTGCCGCCCAGCCGCCGCTGAAGGTCCGCGACCATACGTGCCGGCGCCCCTGGGGCTGCCCCTCGGGGTGCCCAAGAGGCCAGTCCAGTTCCTCGATGTGCTGGGTGCGGCTGTAGTCGTCGTGGCCGGTCGCGGTGTAGGAACCCGCGCCGCCGCCGAAGATCCAGAACGCCGCCAGCCCATACCGGAAGTTGGGGTGGGCGTCGTCGCCGTCGGTGGGGACGCGCAGGATGGAAATTCCGGGCCCGTCTGCCTGCGAAAGCTGCGCCTCGGCCGTCCGGGGATCGAACAGGTTCGCCGGCCCGTAGCCCAGCCACACCTCCTCGAAGCCGCCGCCGTACGCCGCGTGGGAATCCCAGCGGCCCGGCAGGCGCCGGGATTCGGCGATGTTGGGCACCAGGACCTTGCCCACGCCGTTCAATGCAGCCCCCGCAGCGTGGACCAGTTTGTCCAGGCCGTCCCGGAAGTCGGCCATGGATGCCGCGTCCTGCACCGGCGGCCGGATGCCGTAGTAGTCGTCAAACACGTCGTTGTCCGCCATCACGCCGTCAAAGGGAGAGCCGGCCAGTTCGCTGGTGACGTTCTCCACCCAGCGGGCACGGTACTCCGGGTCCCACACCTTCATCTGCCAATGGCCGCCGTAGCCGTTCCACTCGATGCGCGCACCGTCCAGCCGCGTGGCGAACCATGTGCCGCCGTCGTCCTCTGCCTCCCGGTACGTCACCCCGGAACTGAAGATGGGCCCCGGTTCATAGGCACGGGTGGAAGACAAGCACTTGTAGCAGAGCACCGTCATGTCCGGGCGGCGGCGCTTGAGCTCGGCTGCCGCGTCCAGCTCCCACGGCTGGAGGATGGCCGCGCGGTAGTGCTCAGCGGCGAAATCGATCTGCGCCGGAGAGATGGGATCGCCGTAGCGGATCCACGCACCCACTCCGGTCACAGCGGCACCACGGTGAGGGCTTCGGTGGGCAGTTCGTCCACGGTTTCCATGTCCGCTGCGGTTACGTCCGCCGCAGCCGGCTCCACCACCGGCAGGTCGCCCAGGGCGCGGTAGATCTGGTTGTAGGACGACATGACCTCGTGCATCTGGAAGAACTCCTGCACGCGGGTGCGGGCGTTGGCCGCATATTCGCCGTAGGCGTCCAGGTTGCCGATGACGGCCTGGACGGCGTCCGCCATCTGCACCACGTTGCCCGGGGTCACCGTTTCGCCGCAGGCGCCGATGGTCTTCCCGTCCGTGGTCAGCAGGTCATCGGCGATGAGCTGGGCTACGCCGCCAACATCGGAGCCCACCGTGGGAATGCCGGCGGCCATGGCCTCCAGGATGACGATGGGCTGGCCCTCGTTGTAGCTGGGGAGCACCAGCAGGTCGAACTGGTCAAGCATCTCCCGGACGTTGACGGTGCCGTGGATGGTGACCTTGTCCTGCAGGCCCAGGGCCTGGATCTTGGCCAGGCATGCTTCGTAGTATTCGGGCACGTGCTCGGTGGGGCCCAGGACGTCCAGGTGCAGGTTGGGATAGCCGCGCTGCGTGAGGACCTCCATGCTCGAAAGCAGGTCCAGCAGCCCCTTGATGGGCACCACGCGGGCGATGTAGACGAGGCGCCAGACGTGCTCCGCGGAGTCCTGCCGGAGGTTTTCCAGGACCTGCCGGCGCGCCCGGTACTTCCCGTCGAACTCCTCGATGACCATGCCGTTGGGCACCACCACGGACTTGTCGATGTCCGTTCCCAGGCGGGCTGCCTCGGTGATGGCGCTGGGGTAGAGGTAGGTGATCAGCCGGGCGCTGGGGTAGCAGAAGCGTCCCATTTCCGTCCACCACGCCATCCAGGCGCGCTGTTCCGCCGTGACGTCGAAGAGCCGGTAATCGTCGGCCGTGATGGACAGGGCCATGTTGCGGTCCAGCAGGGTGTTCACGGTGTCCCGGACATACAGGTTGTGTTCGGTCAGCAGGAAGGCGGTGTCGTGGTCCCGGGCGGCCGCGGCCCCCAGCAGCGAGGCGTACCCGGTGGTGTGTGCGTGGTAGACCTTGGCGCGGGGCATGGTCTCGCCGGTGATGGCATAGGCCAGGGAGAAGAAGTTGCGCAGCACCCAGAAGGATTCGGCCAACGGCAGGTTCAGTTGCGGCATGCGGTCCTGCAGGGCCTGCATGAATTCCCGGGATCCGAGCAGGGCCCACAGGGGGTACTGCCGGGTCCGCTTGTTGAGGCCCTCGTCAATCAGGTCCCACAGCGGCTCCACTTCGCCGTGTTCTGACAGGGCGTAGATGGCGTCAAAAAGCCGGTGAGAGAGTTCTTCGCGCTGTTTGGTGTCCATGCCCAGGTCCTTGACGGTCACCGACATGTAGTCGTGCCGGTGTTCCTCCATGCTGAGGAAGACCGTCCGGACCCAGCGGACGTTCCCGGGCATGCCGTAGAGGTCCGTCAGCGGCGCGCTGGAGTCCCAGGTGATGTGGATGATGCCGTAGCTGAGGTCCGGGTTGTGCGTGACGATGTCGTGCACCACTGCCGAGACGCCGCCCTTGAGGTAGGGGTAGGTGGACTCCATCACGATGGCCACGTCTACGTCCTGGTACTCGACATCGCGGGGCGCCGGGGCGGCTGCCGGTCCCGCCGAAAGCACTGACGGGGCCGGGTTGCTGTTCCAGCGGGTCTTTAGGTTCTTAAGGGTCGAGTACATGGTTGTTTCCTCACCTGGTGTTCTGAAGGCTCAAGAGTTTCGGACTGACTGAGGGACGTGCGGTGGCGGGAGCCGCGTCACCACGTGGTGGCGTGCCGCCAAAAGAGGGTGTATTCGGGCTGGCTCCAGTGCCGCTTGTAGAGCGTCCAGCCGACGGCGATGAGGACGAAGTCAGCGGCCCCCAGGATCAGGTAGCTGGCGGAGTGCACCGAGGTGCCGATTAGGTGGGCTCCGCCGGCGAAGGCTGCGATGCACACGGTAAGGTGCACGGCGCCGAGGATCTGGGGCGTGATTTTCTCCCCGATGAAGTCCAGCTCGTAGTTCAGGAGCGTGAGCATCATGAAGGACCACGAGGCCAGGGCGGCGGCAACCGTCAGTAACGTGTTGGCCGGGTCCAGGCCGGACACTGCCAGCGACACCGAGAGGGTCAGCAGCCCGGCGATGGCTCCGGTGAGGACCACCGAGCGGTCCAGGACGCGGACCAGCCGGCTGGAGCTGCCCTTCAGGACGCTGACCGGGGCGGTGGCGATGTCCTTGTGCAGCCTGCCGAGGGCCCGGTCCACGCCGGGTGCCAGGTGGACGAAGTAGAAGTTGTAGGCGATGACTGCCGGGAGCATGGCCGCGAAGACAGCCACAACCTGGAATGCCCCGCCTGTCACCAGGAACAGCGCATACTTGTCAGCCCAGAGGACCGCACCCATGAGCAGGCCGCGGACCAGGTCAGCACCGAACACCCGTGCGCCCAGGTGCTTGGTGATGCTCATGTGGCGCAGGCCCGAGCGCATGGCGACGAGCTGCGTGGCGGTTCCGACCACAGGCGGCAGCCACCAGGCGGCAGGAGCGAGGAACAGTGCGGCCGCGTAGCCGGACCAGGCGGCAGCCCACAAGCCGCGTCGGTTGGCCACGTTGGCCAGCACCAGTGACTGCACGAAGAGCAGGTGCAGGACGCACAGGACCACGTAGTGCATCATGGCGTCCCAGGACCAGCCGGTGGCCAGCCACAGGGGAACCGCGAACACCGCAACGAGTGGCAGGGACTGGACGAACATCAGCGGCCAGTTCTGGCAGAACCGGCGGGTGATCTCCCCGAGGTTGCGCTCGGCCATGAGGTCTCCGAGCACGCGGTAGATGGGCAGGCACGCAGCCTGGGCCAGCCACGGCACGGTGACTGACGATGCCAGGACCACGTAGGTCAGCGGCACCCCTGCAACATTGATGCCGGCCATGGCGGGACTCACCAGCGGGTAGACGGCGTTCAGCAGGAGCACCGGGGACAGGTACAGGAGCAGGGCCGCGCCCAGGCGTTCCTGGGAACCGCCTGCGGCCTGCTGGTCTGCCTTGGAGATCCGGGGCGTGACGATGAGCGCTACCGCCAGCAGCAGGGGAAGCACTGCCGCCGCCAGGACAAGGACGGGTGAGCCGCCGGTAAGGAACCTGCTGCCGAACGGCACCATGGCGGACAAGGCCAGGCCGACAACAACGAACACGAACATTTGGCGGGCATAGGTGTCTTGCAGCAGATGTTTCAGTGACGTCATGTCTTCCTTCGGGCGGCAGGCGGGAGCTGCGAAACCTGTTGCCCCGGGAACACGCGCGGCCGATCAGCCGCGCCCAGGGCAGGGGGTGACGCCAGCGTCGTGAAGCGTAAGGGGTGTGGATGGTGGCCAGGAGCTGGGGGGCCGACGGCGACTGGGGGGATGCGCCCTGGTCTCAGGAGGGCACACACCGCCGCCGGCCCCGGTCAAACCCGGGTGGACCCCTGCGGGGAAACCCGGAAGCTTTTGGGTGCGCGGAACGCGTTCCGCTCCAGGGAGGAGCGGCCCGGACACGACAATAAAGGCCCTACATCAAGAACGGACCATTGAATCGATTAATAAACATCCAATGATTTGAGTAAAGGTCCTGAAGGCTTCCTGAAGAGGTGAGGCGGCGCGTTAAGGAGGTGCCGCAGTTCCCGCCAGAGGCCGCCTCCGGGCTTCTTGACGTTCCCCGTTCCGCCCGTCCCGCGGGAGTCCAGGAACGGCCTCAATGCGGGGACTGCCATCGTGTTCCTGGTGCTCCGACGCTATCGCCGCAGGTCATCGGCCTGCGCCGGCCGGTGCAAAGCTGTCCCGGATAGCTTCGCAAAACTACTAATCATGCTTACCATTGTGGGGCGCGGGCTGCCCGCTGGGGGCAGAGCACCCGCGCGGCACCGGAGGTCTCTAAGCATGGACAACGAAATGCGTCCCCTTACCGATGATGAACTGATGTCCGAACAGGCCACCGCCCTGCCGGACAAGGAAGTAGCATCCGTCCTGGACCTGAACGCGGACCTGGACCTGGGCATCAACGCTGCGGCCCCGATTGACCTGGCCGTCGCCGCCAATGCGAACGTGGCCGCGCCCATCGACGCCGCCGCGTCAGCCAACATCCTGTCCTTTGGCTCGGACGCGCAGGCTTTGTCCAGCCAGGACGCTGCTATTGACCAGGGGATCACGGCCGACGCCAACGCTGACTCCACCCAGGACAGCGTGATCGGCCAGGGCGACGGCACCGCGGACGCGGGCACCACCGACGCCGGGACCACGGACGGCGGGGCAGGCGCCGTGACGGATCCCACCAGCACCGGTGGCCTGACCGACGCCGCCGGCGCACTGAACGGGAACCTGCTCAACGTGGACGTTAACCTCGATGCCGACGCCGCCATTGCAGCGCCCATCAACGGTGCCGTCGCGGCGAACGCCAACGTTGCAGCCCCGATCGACGCGGCCGTGGCCGCCAACATCGGCTCCATCGACAGCCAGGCGTACGCCATCTCGGATCAGAGCGCCACCATCTCGCAGCACATCGACGGCGCCGCCAACGCCGCGGCCGGCCAGCAGTCCGACCTGCAGCAGTAAGCCCAGATGACCCAGACCCAAGGCGGCCCGCCTTCCCAGGCGGGCCCGCCGTCGTCGACCGCTGCCCTTTCCCAGGACCCGCCGGACCGGACCATCACGACGGCGGGTGCCCACCTTCCTGCCCTGGCCGACGGCGTGCAGTTGCTTGGCCCAGCGGAAGGCTCCGGCTACCGGGAGCCGCCGGCTCTGGTGCGCCGCGCCGACGGCCAGACCCTGCAGCTGACCCGGCTGCTGTACCTGGTGCTGGAGGGTGCCGACGGCACCCGTAACTTTGACGCTATCGCCAAGCACGCCAGCGAGGGCTCGGGGCGCCTGGTCAGCGCAGACAACGTCCGCACGTTGATGGACTCCCAGCTGCTGCCAATGGGCCTGCTCCGGCTCGCCGACGGCAGCCAGCCCGAGGTCAAGAAGGCGAACCCGCTGCTGGGCCTGCGGTTCCGCTACGTCGTTTCCGACCCCGAGCGCACGCGCCGGATCACGGCGCCATTCGCCGTGCTCTTCAATCCGCTGATCGTGGTGGCCGTGACGGCCGCGTTCCTTGCCGCGTGCTGGTGGGTGCTCATGGTGAAGGGACTGGGTTCGGCCACTCACGAGGCCTTCGAGCAGCCGGCCCTCCTGCTGCTGATCCTCGCGGTCACCATCCTCTCCGCCGGGTTCCACGAATTCGGCCACGCCGCAGCCACCCGCAAGGGCGGGGCGACGCCCGGAGCCATGGGAGCGGGGCTGTACCTGCTGTGGCCCGCGTTCTTTACGGACGTCACGGATTCGTACCGGCTGGGCCGCGGCGGCAGGATCCGCACCGACCTGGGCGGACTGTACTTCAATGCCATCGTGGCGGTGGCCATCATGGGCCTGTGGTGGGCCACCGGCTTCGACGCGCTCCTGCTGGTGGTGGTCACGCAGATCCTGCAGATGGTCCGGCAACTGATCCCGCTGGTGAAATACGACGGCTACCACATCCTGGCCGACGCCACCGGAGTGCCTGACCTGTTCCAGCGGATCAAGCCGACCCTTCTGGGGATCCTTCCGTGGCGGTGGGGAAACCCGGAAAGCAAGGTGTTGAAACCGTGGGCGCGGGCCGTGGTCACCGTTTGGGTCCTGGTCACGGTGCCGGTGCTGCTGTTCAGCATGGTGATGATGGTGTTGTCCCTGCCGAGGCTGCTGGCCACCGGTTGGGCCAGCGTGGGCAAACAGCAGGAGGCGCTCTCGGCGTCGCTCGCCAGCGGGGACTTCCTGGGCGTGGCCGTGCGGGCACTGGCCATGATCGTGGTGGCCGTCCCGGTGCTGGGCGTGCTGTATATTGTGGCGCGGCTGCTGCGGCAGCTGGTTACCGGGCTTTGGCAGAAAACCCGCGGCAAGGCCCTGCAGCGCACCGCTGCGATGACCGCCGTGGCAGTCCTTCTGGGCTGCCTCGCCTGGGCATGGTGGCCTGACGGCGGGACGTACCGCCCGGTACAGGCCTATGAACGCGGGACGCTGGGGGATGCCACACGGGCAATCCTTCCCGCGCGCGACGGCGCGGCATTGCGGCAGGGCGCTGCCGGACGAACCGTTGTGCTGTGGCCCGCCGGGGCTGCGAAACCGACCCGGGACAACCCGCAGCTGAGCATGGTGCTGGTCCCGGCGGGTTCTTCCGCCGCTCCATCTTCCGGCGGCGGTTCCGATGCAGGTCCCGCTGCTGCGGCGCCCTCCTGGGTGTTCCCGTTCGACCGGCCGGCTGCCCCCGAGAGTGACGGGAACCAGGCGCTCGCCGTCAACACCACCGACGGCTCCGTCCAGTACAGCGTGGCGTTCGCCCTCGTGTGGGCCGAGGATGGCCAGCCCGTCACCACCACCAACGAGGCCTACGCCTTCGCCAATTGTTCGGGCTGCGCGGCGGTGGCCGTAGGGTTCCAGGTGGTGCTGGTGGTGGGACAGACGGACGTGATCGTGCCACAGAACCTTTCGGCGGCGGCCAACTACAACTGCCTGGACTGCCTCACCTACGCCCTGGCCAGCCAGCTGGTCCTGACACTTGACGGGCCGCTGGACGGGGACAGCAAAAAGCAGCTCGAAGCGCTCTGGGCCAAAATCGCCGAATACGGGCGGAACATCCGCGACGTACCGCTCTCCGATATCCAGGCCACGCTCAACGGGTATAAGGAACAGATCACGGCCATCGTCAAGGGTGCTTCGGTTGCCGGGGGTACTTCCGGGGCATCGTCTCCAGCCACCTCCGTCCCCAGCGGCGGACCCGGCCTTGGTCCTACCTCATCATCGTCCCCTGGTAACCAGTCCGCTCCGGCGGGGGTACCGGCAGAAACCTTCGCTCCTGACCCAGCTCCGACTGGGGTGGCCACGCCGCCGACGGGGCAATATACGGAAGGCCCGCAGCCGACGTCGTCAGTTGGCTATGCGACGCCGGCACCCGGCACGGACTACGGGACGGGCGAGACCCCGGCGCCGGCGCCCACTTCGGGCGCCGGGTAAAAGTGGGGGCCGGCAGCTTTATTCGAATCGACGCTGATCCGTTGCCTCCGCCGCCGGCCCCTGGTCCGTGGTGAACGTGGAATGGGTTGCCTGGCGGCGCCACTGGTGGTGCCGCCAGGCGTCTGAGACCATCGGCAGTAGCCGACGCGGGGTGCGGTTGACTGGGCCCCAGTACCCAGTTGCAGCAACGCTGCATTCCGTCCCCTTGGGCATCACTTTGCCCGGACCGCCTCAAGGGTGGGCTTGGATTTGCTCAAGAATGCATCAAGGTCGCCTCACTTTTCCCACGGCCGCCAACGCGGAAGGAGCCCTGTAGGTATGGCGGCAATCTGGATTGAAGTATTGATTACTGGTCACATCTGCGGGGCGGGCACCTACCGTTCTTTCATGCTGAAAATCGTGAAGCAGATCCTGCGATCCAAGCCAAAGTGCAGGTATTGCGGGATGGCCCTGCCCCCATCTCCATCGGCGGCATTTTGCTCCCGCCACTGCTATGACAGCTTCCAGTACTGGGGCGGCGGTTCCTCCCACGGATAAATGGCATCCTCCTGCGGCCCGGACCGTCAGAAACCTGAAGTTCCCCAGGTGCCCAGTCCAGGTACGGCCGCGTTGCCCGCCACGTCAGTGAGGTTCGACGACGGCGTATAGGAGGGCTGCCCCGCGGTCACATTCTGCAGGGTGCTGCCGTTGGCAGAGTTCCCGAGTTTGATGGTGAACGTCTTCGCAGTGGGGTTCCACGTAAGAGTGGACGCCCCACCGGATCCGTTACCGTTGGGCCCAAAGGTGGCTGTTGCCGAAACGTAGTTGCCGCCCAGTGAGATGTTGCCGATGTTGAGCCCCGTGCAGTCGGTCGTTGAGAAGCTGAGGGTGTCGTTCAGGTTGTTGTCAGACAGCGTTGCGATGCCGTTGAAGGTGGTGGCACCGCTGGTGCTGGTGCAGAATTTGGCCGGATCCAGGGCCTCGGAGTACGTGATGGTCAGGGTGTCGCCCTTGTCCGCGGAATTCTGCTTCGGCCCGCCGTTGGTGAGGACAACGCCTGTGACGGACGGCGCGGCGGTGTCCTTGGTGACAGTGGCGCTGACAGAAGCGGTGTTGCCCGCGGCGTCACTCGTAGTGGCTGTGACCGTCACCGTGACGATTGGATTGCTTGTTGAGGTGTCCCGGAGGCTGGAGAGGTCCAATGCGGGCGTGGTCCAGGCGGAGCCCGATGCGGTTGCCGGGACGCCCGTGGCCGAGTCGGTGACCGTGAGGTTCACGGTGGAACCGGAATCGGTGGTGCCGCTGCCCGGGTAGTTTTTCACGTTGCCCGAAAAGATCGTCGGCAGGGGATTGAGCTTTAGGGACAGCACGGTGTCCTTTGTGTCCGATGCAGTGACAGCGCTGCTGGTGTTGCCCGCAGGGTCGGCGACGTTGATGGTGTAGGTGATTGCCCCTTGGCCCAGTGTTCCCAGGTTCAGGTTCAGCGACCAGGCACCAGTTCCGGAAGCAGTGGCGGTGCCCGTGACAGGGGTGGTGCCGACGGTGTCGGCAGCGCTTACGGTCACCGTAGACCCGGCTTCGGCGCTGCCGGTGACGGGGACGGATAAGACGTTGCCCGTGTAGACGTAGGTGGGCACGCCCACGCCAGCCGCCGGGGACGGGGCGACGGTGTCCTTCGCGCTCGTGGCCGTTCTGACGGGGCCTGTGTTGCCGGCGGCATCCGTGGCGGTGACCGAATAGGTAACGGTGCCCTGGTCCAGGCTGGTCAGGTCAACTTTGACGGACCAGGAGCCCAGCGCAGCGGTGGCCGTCGCCGGCACTGAATGCCCGGCGCCATCTCTGGCTACGAGGTTGACCGTGGCCCCAGCTTCGGCGGTGCCGCTGACCGTCACCCCGGAAACCGTCGCCTGGCTTACGTAGGCGGGAACGGTGGTGAAGGCCGGAGCAGCCGGCGCCTGGGTATCGATCCTAACCGTCTGGCTCTGCGCGGACCCGGCGTTGCCCACCTTGTCCGTCGCGAAGTAGGACATAGTGTGCGTCCCGTCGCCGGTGACGGGGATGGTGGCGACGGCGCCGTTCACCGTCTGCTGCGCGCCGCCGTCGACCGCGTACGTTATGGAGGCGACGCCGGAACCGGACGTCCCGTCGTCGGCCGAGATGGTTACGGTGACGGGGCTGGTGTTGTTCCAGCCGGCCGCATTCGGGGTGGGCGAAACCGTGGCTGATGCTGTGGGCGCGGTGGCATCGCTGCTGATGCCGTTGCTGCGCGGGCTCTCGGCCCCGGTCCAGAGCGCGATGGCCGGGGTGACGGTGTAGTACCAGGTGCCGCCCGGGACGTTCTGCTCGGTGCAGGTGAGCGTGGTGACGGTTCCCGCGCAGCCGCCCGTGGCCGGGATGGCGGTCCCGCCGGTGGCTGCTGAGTAGCGGGCGACGGTGTAGCCGGTGGCGGGACGGCCGTTGACGGTGGTTCCGTTGGCCCAGGTGACGGTCAGGGACGTGTTGCTCGCGGTGACCGAGGGCTTGGAACCGGGTGAGAGCGCGTCGGCTGCGGCGATGGCGTTGTTGCTGCTGGTGGTGGAGGCCCAGAATGCGTAGGCCGCGGTGCCCGTGCCGAGCAGGAGCAGGACCGCGGTGATGATCCAGGCCAGCCTGCGGGATGGGCGGCCGGTGAAGAGGGACGCGTTGCGGATGGCGAGGCTCATTTCCGGACCTCCGCCGTGACGGGGAGGTTGAATGTTGCGCCCTGGCAGGCTGCGAGCGAGGTGGTATCCATGGCGGCCGCTCCGGGGAGGGTGATGAGTGCTGACGAATTAGCGGGAACGTATGTGGCGGGAGACAGCGGCGCGGCGGTCCCGGTAAAGCTGACGCCGGTGGTGGTGCAGCCGGGGTGCGACGGGTCGGCCGCCGCGGGGCCGTTGCCGGTCACGCTGTACACCTGCACCGAGTACGGGTTGGGGTTGGTCAGGCGGAGGACGACGTCGGCGCTGCCGCCAGGATAGAGAGCGGTCTTGGGGTTGTCGCTGGCGACGAGGGCGTCCACGGTGACGGCCTGCATGGTGGCGGCGGCCGCGGATCCTGCCCCTGTCCCGGACGCAGTCCAGTAGGCGTAGGCGGTTCCGGCGCCGGCGGTGGCCAGGAGCCCTGCGAGGGCAGCTGCCTTGAGGCCCCGGCCTCTGCTGGTGTTGGTCATCTCAGTTCCCCTGTCCTGATCCTGAGTAGCTGAGCTGGAGGGTGGCGCCTTTGCAGCCGTCCTGGTTGGTGGAGGTATCCAGCATTCCCACCCGCGGCCACGCAGTCTGGGCGACGTTGAGCCCTTGGAGCGAACCGCCCGTGGCCGGTACGGCCAGCGGGTAGGGGCCGCTGTACTGGGTGACGGTGAAGTCGGCCGGCGTGCAGGGCAGGTTGGCCGCCACGGCGGCCGCGCTCCGGGTGACGCCCGCGACGGCGACCGAGAGGTTGGTCAGCGACAGCGGCTTGTTGATGGGGTTGCTGATCTGCAGGTTCAGTCCGGCCGACGTGCCGGGGGACAGGGTTCCGGGGACGTTCCCGGAGATGCCGAACTGCTTGATGGTGGAGTCCAGGACCAACTGGACATTCGCGTAGGCGTACTGCGCCTTCCCGGAGGAGTCCTTGCCGGTGCCCACCAGGTACAGGCTGGAGGATCCTGTGGGGGAGGCGCTGATGGTGGCCACCTGGAGAGTGGTGGAGGTCCCGGTGGCCGGGCTGGGCGAGAACGACGCCGTTGCTCCCGCCGGCATTCCGCCCAGGACGCTGAAGGTGACGGGGCCGGTGAAGTTGTTGCGGCTGAGCTGCAGCGTGTAGACGGCGGTGGCTCCCGGCGGCATGCTGACGGAGTCAGGGGTGGCCGTCATCGAGAACGAGCTGGAGATCTTGTAGTTCACCGTGAGGCTGGCCGTCACGCTGCCGGAGACCTTGCCGCTTGCCGCGGTGATGGTGATGGAGCTGGTTCCCGCCGGTGTGGTCGCGGCGGTGGTGGCGTTCAGGGTGGCCGTTGCGCTGCTGCCGGAGTTGAGGGTGATGGACGACGGCGTGAAGGCACCCGCTGCCCCGGCCGGAAGTCCCGCGGCGGCCAGGTTGACTGCGCCGCTGAAGCCTCCAGTAGAGGTGGCCGTGACCGTGTAGGAGGCTGACTGGCCCTGCTGGACGGACTGGCTTGCGGGGGAGACCTGCACCGTAATGCCGGGCTTTGGATTGTTTGCCGCCGCAATCAGCGATCCGGCCCCCGCCAGCAGCAGCACCAGCGCCACCAGCGCTGCCTTGATACCGATCCGCCTGCGACGCCGCGCATGCCCGTCCTGCTCGTGCACCCTGTGCCCCTCTTTCTTCGGTGCAAATGACGGCAAGCCGGGGGCGGATTCGCACCGCCCCCGGCCCGCTGTTTGCCTAGTGGCTGGTGACCGCTACGGTGATCTTGGCGCCCTTGCAGAGATCCTGGTTTCCGGCAGTGTCAGCGAAGACCAGCTTGCCCGCACCGAGCGTCTCAGTGGCTCCGGCGGCGATAGTCGTGGTGTTGGTCGGCACCGAGGCAGTGATCCAGCTGGCGTCGCACCCGTTGTCAGCGCTGACCACGGCCTTGTCCAAGGTCACCGTGGTGCTTGAGGAATTCGGGTTGGTTGCGGTGTAGGTGATGTCCTCGGTGGCACCAGGCGTCAAACCGTCCGCAAAGGCTGCAGTGATCTTGATAGTGGACGTCGTGGTGCCGGACGAAGCGACAGCTGAACCGCCACCCGAACCGGTGGTGCTCCAGTAGGCGTATGCGGCGCCGCCGCCGGCTGCCAGCAGCGTCGCGGACAGGGCAACAGCGGCGATCTTGTTTTTCTTGGTCATTTTGCGCATGGAGAGACTCCTTGAATGTGTGGTTGAGAACCCGTTCCCCCATTGGTGGCTCCATCCAGGTGCCTTCCGGTGGATCGATGACCCAATATTTGCCGGAGCGAAAAGGAGCAACAACACGTACCGGTACTTGAGTTTCTGAAACCTCAAGAAGCCGGGTACTCGGTAAGCGCTGCCACTACCTGCGTTCTCCGCGCTGCAATTCCGTGGAAGATTCTTCCCACACCGTGCAGACTCAAGGCGGAAAGGGGCAATCCAAGTAGTAGTCCCCGCTGACTTCGGGTACTGCTATGGAGCGCTCACATTGAGGAAATCTTGCGCACCTGGAACATCAATTTCGGGAATAAGTACTGACCTGGGCGCTGAATTTTCTACCGCGTATCCACGTCCTCGAACACCAGGAACGTCTGCGTGTCCAGGACTCCAGGCATGGTCTGAAGTTGGTCGAAGATGACCCGGCGGAGGTCGATGTTGTCCACGGCCCGGACCAGCAGGATGACGTCGAAGTCGCCGCCCACCAGCGCGATGTGGTGCACCTCCGGGATGGCGCCCAGCTGGTCGCGGAGCTCACGCCAGGAATCCTGCTTCAGCTTCAGCGTCACGTAGGCCGAGGACTTCAGCCCCGCCTTGATGGGATCCACCAGCGCCGTAAACCGGGTCAGCACCCCGTCGCCGGTCAGCCGGGCGATCCGCGAGTACGCATGCGCCCGCGAGATGTGAACGTTTTCCGCCACTTGAGTGACGGACATCCGGCCGTCCCGGGTGAGCTCGGCAATGATGCGGCGGTCAATCTCGTCCAGCGGAACCTCGGCAGCAGCATCTTTGCCCGGCATTTTGTCCACGACTCCCGTCGGTAATCCACGTCACAGTTACAAATCGTCTCCCATAATAGGCAGTTCTGAGCAGCTTCTCCACGATTCGCGCAGGTGCTGGATACGAAACCTGCGTCAGGACAATACTGGGAGGGAATAGTGGCTACCGAAGGACGGACCAATGACGATCTCCGCAGACCACACCGCGCCGGACACCACCAGCACCGCAGCGCCAGACAATGCGCTGACGGAAGCTGTGAAGAAGTTCGGCATCACGGTGGAGGACTACATGCTCCCCGCCCGGCACCAGATCCAGATGGTGGACCCGGACGGCAGCCTGAAACCCAAGGGCGAGCAGGGCACCCAGCCCGGCCACGAATACCCCGTGCCCGGCGACAAGGAACTTCTCGCCGCGTACGAACAACTCGTCGTCGGCCGCCGCGTCAATGACCAAAACTCCGCCCTGGTCCGGCAGGGCCGCATGGCCGTCTATCCCTCCAGCCACGGCCAGGAAGCCTGCCAGGTGGCCGCCGCCCTGTGCCTGTCCGACGGCGACTGGATGTTCCCCACCTACCGCGATGCCGTGGCCGTGATGACCCGCGGCGTGGACCCCGTCCAGGTGATGACCATCTTCCGCGGTGACTGGCACGGCGGGTACGACCCCCTCAAGTACAAGGTGGGCATCCAGTGCACCCCGCTGACCACCCAGCTGCTGCACGCCGTCGGCGTTGCCCACGCCGCCAAGCTGCGCGGTGAGGACACTGTGGTGCTGGCCATGTGCGGCGATGGCGCCACCAGCGAAGGCGACTTCCACGAAGCCCTGAACTTCGCCGCCGTCTTCCACCTGCCGGTCATCTTCTTCGTCCAGAACAACAAGTACGCCATTTCGGTGCCGCTGGCACACCAGTCCGTGGCGCCGTCGCTCGCGCACAAGGCCGTGGGCTACGGCATGGCGGGCGAACGCGTGGACGGCAACGACGTGGTGGCACTCCTCGCCGTCCTGGACCGCGCCGTGAAACTGGCCCGGGAAGGCTCCGGCCCCCTGCTGGTGGAGGCCAACACGTACCGCATGCAGGCCCACACGAATGCCGACGACGACACCCGCTACCGGGAAAGCGCCGAGGTTGCGGAGTGGCGGGCCAAGGATCCGGTCAACCGGATGCGCACTTACCTGACGGACCGTGGGCTGCTGGACGACGACGGCGAGGCGAGGATCGCCGCGCACGCTGAGGCGGTTGCCGCGCAGCTGCGCGAGGGCCTTGGCGAGGACGTGCCCGTGGACCCGCAGGAGCTCTTCCGTCACGTGTTCGCGGTGCAGACCCCGCAGCTGAAGGAACAGTCCGCCATGCTCGCTGACGAGCTGGCCCGCGACGCAGCAGGCACTGATTCGAAGGAGGCCGGCAAGTGAGCCCCACCATCACCACCTCGTCCGAGGCCAACGGGAACGTTTCCGCCGCCACCGCCCGTGCGGCCGCCTCGGCAGCGGCGTCCGCGGAGGCCGCCGGCCCGCAGCCGGTCACCATGGCCAAGGCCCTCAACACGGCGCTCGCCGACGCCATGTCCGCGGACTCCTCCGTCCTGGTGTTCGGCGAGGACGTAGGGCTCCTGGGCGGCGTCTTCCGCATCACCGACGGCCTCACCGCCACGTTCGGCGAACAGCGCTGCTTCGACACCCCGCTGGCCGAGTCCGGGATCGTGGGCATGGCCGTGGGTATGGCCATCAACGGCATGCGGCCCGTCATCGAGATGCAGTTTGACGCGTTCGCCTACCCGGCGTTCGAGCAGATCGTCAGCCACGTGGCCAAGATGCACAACCGTACCCGCGGCATGGTCAAGCTGCCCATGGTGATCCGGATTCCGTACGGCGGCGGGATCGGGGGAGTGGAGCACCACTGCGACTCCTCCGAGTCCTACTACGCCCACACCGCCGGGCTGAAGGTCTACACCCCGGCCACCGTCGCGGACGGCTACCGCATGCTCCGCGAGGCCATCGACTCCGACGACCCGGTGGTCTTCATGGAGCCGAAGAAGATGTACTGGACCAAGGACTCAGTGGACTTGGGTGAGCTGCGGCGCCTTCATGAGGAAGGTACGACGGCGGGACGCACCTCGGAGGGGAGGGCCGCCGTCGCGCGTCCCGGCACTGACGCGACGCTGATTGCGTACGGTCCGTCCGTGCCTACTGCTTTGGCTGCCGCCGAGGCGGCGGCGTTGGAGGGGCGCTCGCTGGAAGTGATCGATGTGCGGACCATCGTCCCGTTCGACGATGAGACCGTATGCGAATCGGTGCGCAAGACCGGCCGCGCCGTGGTGATCGCGGAGGCGCATGGCTTCGCGTCCGTCTCCTCCGAGATCGTGGCCCGGGTGCAGGAGCGCTGCTTCCACTACCTGGCTGCACCGATCCGCCGCGTGACCGGGTTCGACGTCCCGTACCCGGCGCCCAAACTCGAGAAGTACTACCTGCCCGGCGTGGACCGCATCCTCGACGCCGTTGACGACCTTCAGTGGGAGAACTGACCATGAGCGAACCACGCGTATTTTTGCTGCCGGACCTGGGTGAGGGCCTCACCGAGGCTGAACTGGTGGCCTGGCATGTCTCTGTTGGTGATGAGATCGCCGTCGACCAGCCGATCGCCGAGGTGGAAACCGCCAAGTCCGCGGTGGAGGTGCCGTCTCCGTATGCCGGGATTGTGGCCGAGCTGCACGGGAAGCCGGGGGAGACCCTGGACGTAGGGAAGCCGCTGATCTCGGTGACGCCTCTGCCGGAACTGGTGCCTTCGGGAGGGGCCGCGGATGATGCCGCCCCCGCCCCTTCGCCGGGCAGCATTCGTCCTGCGGACGATGCTGCCGGCTCCGACAGCGGCACCGGACTTCCCAATGCTCGCAAGCTCGCATCGGGTCCCTCGTCCGGTTCCTTAGATGCCACTCCCGGGGCGGCATCATCCGCGTCGGCTGAGGCGGAAACGTACCGGGAGGAAGAAAAAGCTGGATCTGGAAATGTTTTGATCGGGTATGGAACTCCCGGCGGCCATGGCCAGGTGCGACGCACCCGTGCCCGGAAGTCTTCCGTGGCCGTGGCTGAGCCTGCCGAGACCACGCCGGTCAGCCTGTCCAAGGAAGACGAGCTTGCCCTCCTGCGTACCCGGGTGCCCGGAAAGCTTGGCGCCGTGATCTCTCCGCTGGTCCGTCGGATGGCGCGGGAGCATGGCGTGGATCTGGGGGACATTTCGGGTTCCGGTGACAGCGGACTGATCATGCGCCGTGACGTGGAGGCCGCCCTGCGGACAACCGCGCCTGCAGCCACACCGGCCGCAGCCCCGGTTGCCGGTCCGGGTGGAGCACCTGTGGAAGCACCGGTGCGTCCTGCTGAGTCCGCCGAAGCCCAGGGCCGCGACGCACGGACGGGTCTTGCCGTCGCGGCCCGCACGCCTGTCCGCGGCGTGCGCAAGGCCGTTGCCGCGAACATGGCCCGCAGCCGGTCCGAGATCCCGGAAGCAACGGTCTGGGTTGATGTGGACGCCACGGCCCTGATGGAGCTGCGCGAGGGGATGAAAGCCAGCGGTGTGGAGGTCCCGGGTTTGTTGGCTTTCATCGCACGGTTCGTCACGGCGGGGTTGAAGAAGTATCCGGAACTGAACACCCGCATTGAGACTGCCGACGACGGGTCGCAGGATATCGTGGCCTTCGACGGGATCAACCTGGGTTTCGCGGCGCAGACCGACCGCGGCCTGGTGGTGCCCTCCGTGCGCGGGGCCGAGAAGCTCAGCGCCAGGGAGCTGGATGCGGAGATCCGCCGGCTCACCCAGGTGGCGCGCGACGGCAAGGCGACCCCGGCTGAGCTGGGCAGCGGAACGTTCACGCTGAACAACTACGGCGTGTTCGGCGTCGATGGCTCAGCGGCGATCATCAACCACCCGGAGGTGGGCATCCTCGGCGTGGGCCGGATCATCGACAAGCCGTGGGTGGTCAACGGGGAGCTGGCCGTCCGCAAGGTCACCGAGCTGACCCTGACCTTCGACCACCGGGTCTGCGATGGCGGCACGGCCGGGGGCTTCCTCCGCTTCGTGGCCGATGCCATCGAAAACCCCACGTCCCTCCTGGCGGACATCTAGGGGTGTAGACAAATGATTGAGCTACTTGTTGGAACGTTGAAGCGCTGTGCGTCACATAAAGCACTCTGGCGGTCGCATACGAAGTCCCCGATTGAGCATGCCAAAACGGGAGTCATTGCGGAGGCTGACGGTCACTCCCAATGAGTTGAAAGGTGGATTCTTCGAGGCCTTGAGCCACTGTCACAGCAGCTAAACCGCTGTTTCTTATAGCTAGCATTTGGTCCCTGAATGTGGCGGTATCAATGTGAAAAACTCCGCCGTTCCTGTTTTCACCTACCTCGTGGTAGACCAATATTAACCAGTAGCCGTTAGCTTTTGCGCTCTCTATCCAACCTCTGACCAAGTCAGACGGCGTGTGCGCCAGGACATTTTGCCCGACCAGCCTGTAGCGATTGAATCCGGCCTTGGTGTTGAATCCGCTGTCTGTTGTGCGTTGCGAGCCGTAGTAGCGTTTCGCTGCCCCAATTGTGAGATCGTCGTACTCACCGAAGGGAGCAGCGAAGTTGGCTGCGACTGTTGGCCCGAACATACGGCGCAGAGTGGTCCTGCTGTCAGCCAGTTCTACGTTGCGCTCCGCTGCGGACAGAGTGGGCATATGAGGGTGGGTTTGGGAATGCGAACCGATCTCATCCCCCTGATCTTCGAGGGTGCGTATCTGTTCATGCGTCATACATGCTGGGTCAGCGTCAACACAACCTGAAGTGATGTAGTAGGTGGCCGGTATGTCCGTTTCTCGCAGTACTGGGTGAGCGTTGACGTATTGGCTAACCCATCCATCGTCGAAGGTTACACTCACCAGCCCTCGTGAGAAGCCTCCGTTGCCCGGAAAACTGGGGTGTTTCCCAACCTCGGTCGCAGTGCCGGAGGGCGATCCAAGCGCGATGAGAGGAACCAAGATAAAGGAGAATACAAGCTGGCGCCTCACTGGCTGTGCTCCTTATGGTGTGTGTACGAACTTTAGGGGGAAGAAACCTCTGTCCAGCCTTTGGCGATCTATATGCCATATTCATCTTGAGGAAGGAATGAAAGAAAAGTCTCGAACGACGACAGTTTCTGGTTTTACCGTGTCCGGATTGCCCCCACCTCCGTCGATTACCCACAAATTAAAATGGACAGCTTCTTTGGAGGGCTGAGGCACGGTTGGCCCGTCCAGTACAGTGCGCCGGACTAAACGATGGCTTGAAGTCTCACCGGCGTATGTCTCAAATGTGAGCTTTCCAGGTTCCCACACCATTTTGTGAGTGAGGATGAGGCTATCGAAGACCTCAAAATCAACTTTCCGGTTTCCCTCGCCGTTAGGCTTCGTAGCGTCGAGCCAGTATCCGTGTCCCTGTGTTACGGGCCAGGACACACCGTAAGTTCCACCTCCCCCCCAAGCGGAAGCCTCGCAAAGGTCTATCTCGGTGTATCCGGGGATCACATCTGGGTCGTAGGTATACATACAGCCCCATACCACCTCTTTTTGCAGCTGATTTATGTTCTTCTCAACCGTCACGGTATATGTTCCATAGCCGAATCCTCGGCGCGTAGATCGGAACTCTGCAGCGGTGGGCGACTTGCCAGACGAATTAGTAATCTTGAGCGAAATGAAGCCCTTTGCGTCAGGATCGCCCACATTATTTGCGTCGAAACGTTCATTGTATTGTGGTGGACCATTCCAGTCCCTTTTCTTCCAGTTGAACCCTTTCCACGTAAAATCCCCAGCGGGCCCAGGGTTTGCTGCCACTTGTTGCCCCCCTGGAGAGCCTGCGGCGTGCAGAGCCCCGATGACCAAAAGTGTTGCTGCTCCAACAGTTACGACAACCTGTGCGGCCACGCGTGGTGCGCTGGCAGCGCAGGCAAGGGCAAGTGATTTCGATCTGCGGCGCAGCCGTTGTACAAGGTCTAAGAACCCGGTTGCAGGCAGTTGAAGTTTCATATGTTCCTTAGACATCTCAAGAAATATGATGTATATATTTCGAGCAGTGATAGCGCCTGGGACTGGGGAAGGACGCTGTAGCGCGTTTCGCTCTGAGCGGGGGCGCGCCGGAGTGGCATCGGCGGTGCATCCCTAGCGTTCATCAAAGCGGCGGGTCGATGATCGATGAGTATTTTCGGAGATACTTGAGTGGGCAATGTACTGGTCCACCGCGATCTCCGGCACGCGATAAGACCGTCCAAACCGAAAGGCATGAATTCTATTTGCTTGTACCAAGCGATACACCGTGGCCGTGGAAAGTCGCGTCACAGAAGCAACTTCTGCAATAGTCAGCAACCGGGGATGGCCTTGCTTCCCTTCTGAATCCACCTGAATCAACTCCTGACTCGGCTGACGCGGAGGAACATCTGAATGAATTCAGCCTTCCTTTCTTGGGACTATGCGCCAGACAGCAGTGGTTGCTGCGAAAATAGCGAATCCTGCCAGAACTGCCCAAAAGGCGTCGGCGCCGCTGGCCATGATGGCTCCAGATGCTGAGACGCTCCCTGCGCTCAGTGCGGAAGTTGGGTTGTTGTACATGACTCACCAGACTTTCTTGGTTTTCAGCACGCTATCCAGGTATGCGCGTGCATGAGTTGCCTGTAGGAATAGGTCGTACGGAAGCTCGTACATTGTGGCTGCGAGAACCCTTCGCCAGAGCCCCTTGTCTTTCAAGGTCACAGCCCTTTCGACTACAAAGATCCCAGTGACTGCCAGCCAGAACGGAAGGACGACAATAGCGCCCGTGAAGGCAAGGGACCAGATAAGGGAGCCGATGTAGGCCGCCGTCACAAGAACTCCAGCGATGCTTAGAGCCTGCCGCCACCAGTAGGGTGCCGTGACGCGAGTAAATCCGTATTGAACACAGTTTTCAACAGCTCCCCGCTTCCAGCGCAGGCGCTGGGCCCACAACTGCGACCAGGTCGTCATTGCATCGGTTATGAGCAAACAGTCTTTTGGCGCGGAAATCCGCATTCCCATCGTCATGACTGCGAAGCTCAGCTCGTTGTCTTCGGTTAGGACCGTTGTGTCGTACACGCCACCATTACTGTCGCCAGGTGGCAACGTCCCCTGTATTCGGGCTGCACTGATTCTTCGCAATGTCCCCGCACGAAACATTGCTGCCGTCCCGGTTACCACTAAGCACTTTCCCTGAAGACGACGAACATCACGGGCATATCGTGCGTACTCGTTATCCTGGAGATGTACCAGGAAACGCGTCATAGGTGATGCGTCCTTGACGCATGGGACCGCCCTGAATGTTCCCCCAACTGCACCTAAGCCCTTGTCCGCGAACAGGTGTCTGGCAGCGTTCTGGACGAAGTCGTCGTTCAAAATGCTGTCCGCATCTTGAACGAGGATGACATCGTCATCTTGCAGACCGGGAAGTAGAACAGCGAGTGCCTGGTTGAGCGCTCCAGCTTTCTTATGTTGGTTCCCGGATGTTTCCATGACAACGACCTTGGGGTGATGTAAGGCTCCAATTGCGGCAACGGTTCCGTCAGTGCAGTTGTCTGCCACAACGACGATTTCGTTCGGGGGCACCGTTTGCTTGAGCAAGCCGCGGATAGCGGCGACGATAAGCGCCTCTTCGTTGTGAGCAGGAACCAGGGCGACAATGCGGCTTCCGTTAGGCATGTGCTTATACATAGAGGCGGTGCAGGCTCGGTCCGTGGCACTGCCACGCAACAGGTGGGCTTGCCATCGGCGCAAGCACCCTATTGGCTTCAGTGGAACTACATAAGGAACTTACTTTCAACCCGTAGCGGCTTGCCGGACAATGAAATCCAGTGCCTAGCGAGACAACCTTTCGGTAATTAGGCATGATGCTCCTCTAAAGTGCGTGAGTTAAAGTTCCCCGCGGCTTGAGGAATACTTTCGATTTAAGCCTTTGCGGGATGATAAACAGCTCTGTTTTTTCACACCCTGGCGATGAAAGCTACGTGCCCGTCTGCTGACGGCCTCGTCGAATGGGAATAACTTAGGCCGAGTGGTCAATCAAGGGAATATCGGCTGGCTACCTGTCTTGGAAATTAGGGGGTGTGGGCTGCCTACCTGTCTTGGAAATTAGGGGATGTTCAGCTTGGGATGTTCACTGAGTAGATTGAAGTGATTGGTGAACATCAGGAACCGTGTGGAGATACTGGTGCAGGGGCGTTTCATGGGGCTGGTGCGCAACGGGAGTTTCTCGAAATTCGACGGATTGCAGCAATTCAGAAAGTTCAGGCAAGTGAAATTAGGGGTCACAGCAGGTATCCCTCGGGCGAACTTGCCGCGCGACCCCGGCTTCCATCAGGGAAATCCGGAACAAGTTACGACTACATGAACGCAACCTTCTTCAGCGGAGCCACCGAAAATAACGTCGGAATCATGATGGCCGAAGGTTGGCTGCTGAGCGTCCACCGTGACAGCGCAGTGTGTGACGGCCGCTTCCGCCGTTTCGAGGCGGATGCCGCCGCTGTATGACCTCAGCCGCCGAAGCGAAGGGCAAGCACCAAGCCGATCAGCGCAACCACTCCAGCCAGCAACATCGAGGCCCTGGGGTTCCCGAAGTTCAATGTCCATCCAATGCCGAACCGGCGGGGCACCAGCAGCGCCGGGTCCTCCCGGTTGACGTAGATCAGACCGCCGCGCCAATACCTGTCATCGTCGCGGTGGGTCAGGCCCGTGTCCTCCCCATTTTCGCTGCGGTCCCTGTTGTTCCTGGCCAGGACCGCAACGGTTGCAGCCACGGAAGCCAGGACCGGGATCACGATCACCAGCGGCGCCCACCGGGTCACCGTTCCGGTCCACATCAGCAGTGACGAGCCCAACAGGCCCAGATCAATCATGGCCACCAGTCCGAGCAGGGCCTTGGCGCCCAATGTCATATAGTGCCGGGCCCAGCGCGAGGATCCCATGGGGCGCGCCGGGTCGAGGTCGGGCCTGCTGCGGACGATGGCCGCCGCAATGCCCGCCAGGAATGCTGTGAGGCCCAGCTGCAGGAAGACCAGGGAAAAGGCCGCCCCCACCGACTTCGCTTCCATCCTGTTGGGGACACCGTTGGCGCCAAAGTGCACGGCGAGGGTCTGGGGCATGGACGGGTACATCAGGATGCCAATCACGGCGGTGGAGGCCGTGATGACCGCGGCCGGTGCCAACCAGAGCCAGGGGAACCGCGGGGGATTGGTCCTTAGTTCCGTGTCCACGGCGATGCCCTGGTGCAGGCCTTCGAACCAGCCGCCGGCAAGCTTCGCTGACCGGATCTCCTGGTGGGCCAGAAAGAAGCAGCCGTACCAGGTGGCCACCAGCACCAGTACCGACAACGGCAGCAGCAGGGGTTGCCCGGTCACCGCCACGCTGATCACGCCGGCTGCCGCAATGATGCCCCCGCAGATCAGGACGCGCCGCCGGTACAAGTGCGCCTGCCCGGTGATGACCGGATCGGCGGCATACCGGGACGGGATCCGGACTCCGAAGGGGATGGTGTTGCTGGTGACGGACGGCAGCACCAATGCCAGCAGGAGAACCAACCCCAGCAGTACAAAGCCCAGAACGGCGGAAACAATCATCGCGTGTCCTCCTGATCCGCGGCACCAAATGAATCGAGCAGGGTCCGGCAGGCCTGGAGCACGTCGTCGGCGGGCATTCCGCGGGCCACGGCCTCCGCCAGGAGCGTCCTGGCCCTCGCGGTCCAGTCGGACGGAAGGAGCTGGTCGGTGGCCGCCGCGGTCACTACAGCCCCAGTACCGCGGCTGAGACGGATCAGCCCCTCCTGGCGAAGGAGATCGTAGGCCTTGTTGACGGTGTGGAAGTTGATGCCGAAATCGGCGGCGAGCGTCCGGGTGGGCGGCAGCGGGCTGCCTTCGGTCAGTGCGCCGTGTGCGATTGCTTCCACGATCTGGTCCCGGATCTGCTGGTAGATCGGCAGATCAGCAGCCAGATCGACGTTCAGGATCAACGCCCTTCACCTTCTTACCTTTGTTCTATTAGTTATAGAACAAAGGAGCCGCGGTCGCCAGACCTCTTTCCAGCGCCCAGCCCACCGCCGTCGTGCTTTATTTTCTTGATTAGGGTCTTTACGCACTGGCAGCAGCTTATTAAAGTGGAACGCGTCATAGTCCGGATGGGCGCCGGGGGCGTCCGGGAAGGGGGATTGCGCATCACCGCTGACCGATATCAGAAGACAAATGACTACTACGTTGAAGGCCCCTCCTAGGAGGGGCCTTCCCTTTGTTGTGTAACAGGCTCCTTACCGGGCGCTAACCAGTCAGTTCGTCTAACTGGCCATGGAGGAACCGGCGTTCAGCGTCGTTGTCCGTGAGGATCAGCGCCTCCTCGAACGCCACCCGTGCCTCCTCCGGGCGGCCAAGCCGGACCAGGAAATCCCCGCGTGCGGCAGCCAGATACGGGTAGCGGGCCAGCTGAGGGTCGCCTCCCAGGACGTCAAGTTCCGCCAGGCCATCCGCGTAACCCACCGCGAACCCCAGGGCGATGGCGCGGTTGAGCCGGACCACCGGGGACGGCCACCTGTCCATGAGCAAGTCGTAGAGACCCAGGATTTCCTGCCAGTCGGTGTCCAGCCAGGACGGGCTCTCGTCATGCACGGCTGCGATCGCCGCCATGAGGGCGAAACGCCCCGGAGGCCGTCCGGCAAGTGACTCCCGCAGGAGCGCCACGCCTTCCGCGATGGCCTGCCGGTCCCACTTGGACCGGTCCTGGTTCTCCAGGAGAACCACGTCATGCTGGTCATCGACCCGAGCGTCCGTGCGGGCCCCGGTGAGCAGGACCAGGGCCAGGAGTCCGGCCACGTCGCGGTCCCCGGGCAGCAGGACGCGCAGCATCCTGGCCAATTCCAGCCCGCGGTCGGCGAGGTCCCGGCGCATCAGGTCAGCGCCCGACGGAGCGGTGTGCCCGGTGGTGTACACCAGGTACACCACCGACAGCACGCCATCCAGCCGCCCGGGCAGCTCGCCTGCCGGCGGCACCCGGTACGGGATATTGGCCGCCGCGATCTTCTTCTTGGCACGGGTGATGCGGGCCGCCATCGTGGCGTCGGGGACGAGGAACGCCCGTGCCACCTCGGCCGTGGACAGCCCGCACAGCAGCCGCAGCGTCAGGGCCACCCGGGCGTCGAGTGCCAGGGCTGGATGGCAGCAGGTGAAGATGAGCCGGAGCCGGTCGTCGGTGACCTCTTCGGGCGCCATGTCCGGCAGGCCGCCGTCGTCATCCTCCCGCCCAAGCAGCTTGGGCAGCGCCCGTTGCGCTGTGGCCGCACGCCGCTGCATGTCCAGGGCCCGCCGTCGTGCCGCCACCGTGAGCCACGCCCCCGGGTTCCGGGGAATGCCGCTCGTTCCCCAGGTGGCCAACGCGCTGGCGTACGCCTCCTGGACGGCTTCCTCGGCGGCATCGATGCTGCCGGCAGCACGGACGGTGGCCGCCAGGACGAAGGCCCATTCACGGCGGTGCGCGTCAGCGACCGCCGCGGCAACCTCCGGGCTGGCGGCCTCCGGCATCAGTTCGCCACCCGTACGGGCCACACCTCAACTCCGACGCCGGCCGGAACTTCCATGGCGATCTCAAGCGCCTCATCGAGGTCAGCTGCCTCGATGAGGTAATAGCCGCCCAGGGTTTCCTTCGACTCGGCGAACGGGCCGTCCGTGACCAGGAACCCGCCGGCCCCGTCGCGGCGGACTGACGTCGCCGTGGAGGAGGGATGCAGGGCTGCGCCGCCGAGCAGGGACGCGCCGCGCCGTTGCTGGAACTCCTGATAGCTGGCGCTGATGGATTCCCCTTCGGCCTGCCGGGCCACGGCCTCGTCCTGGTAGATCAGGATCAAATACTTGGACATGTCATGCTCCTTTGCCGTTTGTGCAGAGCCCCTTCACCGGGCTCCTACCCATACGACGTGCACGGGACGCACAAATCGACAACAGCACGCAAAATCTCCCCGCATTTCCAAGGTACCTCGCAGTGGGGGCCTTGCCGCAAGGCCCCCGCCCGGCCGCATACTGGCCGTCGAACAGAACGGGGACGGTATGCATGATGCGGTGATTGTGGGCTGCGGGCCCACGGGGTTGATGCTGGCGGGGGAGCTGCGGCTGGCGGGAGTGGACGCGGTTGTCCTGGAGCGCCGGGCCTCCCAGGAGCTGGCCGGCTCGCGCGGCGGCGGAATCCATTCGCGCACTATTGAGCTGCTGGACCAGCGCGGCATCGCGGAGCGCTTCCTCGCCGCGGGGAAGACTGTCCAGACGGCCTCCTTCGGCAACACACAGCTGGACCTGGGCGGGCTGCCCACGCGCCACCCCTACACGCTGGCGTTGTTCCAGAACCACATCGAGCGGCTGCTGCTGGCGTGGGTGGAGGAGCTGGGCGTGGAGATCCGGCGCGGCGTGGAGGTCACCGGAGTTTCGGCGGACGACGACGGCGTGGAGGTCCAGCTTGCCGCCGGCGGACCTGTGCGTGCCCGCTACGTCGTGGGTGCCGACGGCGGCCGCAGCATGGTGCGGCGGGCGGCGGGCATTCCGATGGTGGGTCCGGACGCGACGCGGAGCAGCCTGATCGCGGAGGTGGAGGTGGCGGGGGAACCCGTTCAGCAGGGGAAGGTGGACGGGCGCGGTATTCATGGGCTGTACCCGATGGGCGGCGGTGTGGTCCGGGTGGTGGTGACCGAAGGCTCCCTCGGCCCGGCCACCGAGCCGACCCTGGCGGAGCTGCGCCAGGCACTGACGGACGTGTTCGGCACCGACTTCGGGGTCCACAGCCCCACGTGGCTGTCGCGCTTCACGGACGCCACCCGGCAATCGGAGTCCTACCGGAAGGGCCGGGTGCTGCTGGCCGGTGATGCCGCCCATGTCCATTCACCCACGGGCGGGCTGGGCATCGGCCTGGGGCTGCAGGACGCCGTCAACCTGGGCTGGAAGCTGGGGCAGGTGCTGCAGGGCATCTCCGGCGCCGGGCTGCTGGACACCTACCACGCGGAGCGCCACCCGGCGGGGGAGCGGGCGCTCAAGTACACCATGGCCCAGTCCCTCTTTCAGAAGTCCGATCCGCGGCAGGAAGCCCTGCGCGACCTGCTCGGCGAGGTGCTCCGCGTTGACGGTGCGGGAGCTCCGATCGCGGCACTCATCACCGGGCTCGACGTCGCCTACGACCTGGGTCCGGGCCACCCGCTGCTGGGCCGCCGGATGCCGGACCTGGACATCACCACTGGCGCCGGGCCGGCCAGGGTGTACGGGTTACTGCACCGGGGCCGTCCGGTGCTGCTGGAATTCGGTGGCCCGGGGCTGGAACCTGGCGCATGGGCCAAATACGTGCAGCATGTCAAGGCAACGTACGACGGCGCGTGGCAGCTTCCCGTGCTGGGCGCGGTTGCCCCGCCAACGGCAGTCCTGGTCCGGCCCGACGGCTACGTGGCCTGGGTGGGCGAGGGATCAGCGGACGGGCTCACCGAGGCCCTCGGCACGTGGTTCGGCAAATTGGGGCGGTGAAGCGTTCATGAGCCATCCGGGCGCCACGGATGCATTAATCGCAGGAAGTTGAGCAAAAACTGCGGGACCGCACCCTATTGCCCGGCGGCACGGGTTTGTTAGGCTGATCCCCGGGTCAGGCAGACGGCCCATCTGTTGCTGCCTAAGGAACCCTTCTCCACCGCCACCCCGACTCGCTCCGGGCCGCTGGCCAACCATTCCCAGGCATGTGACCGTCCGTGAAGCCGACGCGGATGTGGCCCAGGGTATCCAATTTTCGGGGGTGGGCCACATCCCGTCTTACACTCCGGGGACCAGCAGCGTCGCTGGCCCCCGGGCCACGGACTCTTCAGTCGTCGAAGTGGGCCTTCGCATCCTTGCGGCCTGAGAAGCGGTTCACCAGTCCCTCGGCGAGCTCGTTGAGCTTTTGGTTCCTGCTGTTGGAGGCGCTGCGGAGGACGTCGAACGCTTCGTCCTTGGTGCACTTGTTTTGCGCCATGATGATCCCGCAGGCCAGGTCGATGACGGTCCTGGTGTCCATCGCGGCTTTCAGGTTGTCGGCGCGCTGCTCCGCTGATGCGATCCGCACGGCCAGCCGGAGCGCCTTGCCCGCCATGTCGCCGAACCTCGCCGCGTCGGCGACCGCCCGCTCACTGAAGAGTCCGCTGACGGGAGCAAAGAAATCGAGGACCGCGCCGGCGTCGTTATCCAGTTTCATGGGTACGCCCAGCGAGCTGGCGACGCCCGCGGCGGAAAGCGCCGTGCGGTACTCAGGCCACCGCGGGTCCGAGGACACGTCATCCAGCAGGACAGGAACCCCGGTTTCGAGGGCCTCGATGCAGGGCCCGTCTCCCAGCGATTGTTCAATCCGGTCCAGCACCACGGCCCTGCTGCTGCTGCCGCCGATGGTGGCGGTGCGTTTGCGGCGGTGCAGGGTAACGGCGCACTCGATGGGCTCTCCCGTGGTGCTGGTCATGGTGGCCGCCGCATATCCGGTGAGGTCGTCGAGGACGGATTTGATGTCCTCCATTCCGGCGATGAGGTCCACAAGCTCTTCGAGGTCTTCTGCCATGTCCTGGTCCACCATGCCTTCAATGTAGAAGCGGCGGCCAGCCTCCACAAGGGCGCTCTGGACCCTCTCTTGCCAGCCGCCGCCCAGCTGCCGTACAGCGCAGTTATGGAAACGTTATATATGCTTGCTTAGTGGTTTTGAGGTCAAGCAGCGCAAATTTGTCAGCACCAGCAGGTCCGGCGGCGCCCGGAACAGGGCTCCTCGCCGGGCGCAAGCATGCCCTGGACGGGCTCCGGATCATCGCCGTTGCCGGCGTGTTTTTCTTCCATACGGCAACCGAGTCCATGCCGGGTGGCTCCATCGGCGTGGACGTGTTCTTCACGCTCAGCGGCTTTGTGATCACGCTGCTGATCATGAAGGAACGGATCGCCACCGGCAGGCTGCACCTGGGCATCTTCTACGCCAAGCGCCTGGCCCGCCTCTGGCCGGCGCTGTTGACCCTTTGCGCTGTGATCGTGGCGGCAGGCGTCGTGTTTCCCGACTCAGGCTGGGGCGGGCAGGCGGGGTTTGTCCTACCCGCTGCCGGCTACGTGATGAACCTGGCGCACTTTGGCATGTTCGGCGACTCCATTGCCGGCGAAACCCTGGGCCCCACGTGGACGCTGGCCGTGGAGGAGCAGTTCTACCTGGTGTGGCCGCTGCTGTTGCTGGTGATGCTCCGGTTCTGGAAGGTCCGCACCACAGCCATCGCCACCGTGGCCCTGGCCGCAGGCTTCGTGCTGAACCGGTTCCTGCTGGTCAACGCGGGCAAGCCGCTGGACCGCATCTACAACGGCCCGGACACCCGGGCCGACGAACTGCTGATCGGCTGCGCGCTGGCGCTGCTGTTCACCGCGGTGCGGCAGGGTTCCCGGCTGCACAACGCCATGGCATCGGTGGCCCGCTGGGGTGCCCCGCTTGCCGGCCTGGCCCTGGTGGCCGCGCTGTTCCTGCTGAAGGAGCCCGATACCCCCGGAGCCTGGTTCAACACGTTCTGGACGGTGGGCCCCACGGCGCTCGCGCTGATCTCGGCCGTCTTGATCGGCTCGCTGGTCCTGCAGCCTGCCGGTTTCCTGTCGCGCATCCTCAGCCATCCCTGGCTGGCCCGCCCGGGCCGCGATCTTTCCTACGCCATGTACCTCTGGCACCTGCCGGTCTACCTGCTGCTGATGCCCCTCATCCCGGCCCTTCCGCTCCGCATCGCCCTGACCGCAGCCTTCACCGTGCTGCTGGCGTACGCGTCCTTCCGCTTCGTTGAGCGGCCGCTCCGGCTCTGGGCGAACCGGAAGCTGGAGCCCGCCGTCGTGCCTTCCTCCGCCGGCCCTTCCCGGGCATCCGTAGGGGCGTCAGCAGGCTAAGTGCCGCTGGTCCTCTGTCCGCTGCCTGAAAACCCGTCTTTCCTGAAGGTTGGCAGGCCCAGGGGCTGTCCGACGGCAGAAGCGGACGCGGGACTGGACGCGGAGCAGCCCGGGCAGCAGCCCGTACTTTCTTCCAACGCGTCCACGCGGGGCGGAACAGCGCAGCAGGAGTCCCCGCGCCAGGCGTTGATGCCTTCACGGACGGCAATGGCGGCGATGACAAGTGCTGCTCCGGCGTCGGCCCACCACCAGCCCAGGCTGCTGTTCAGGACCAGGCCCACCAGCAGCACTGCGGAGAGGTACGTGCACAACAGCGTCTGCTTGGAGTCCGCTACAGCCGTCCTGGAGCCAAGTTCCCGCCCGGCACGGCGCTGCGCCCAGGACAGGATGGGCATGATGGCCAGGCTCAATGCCGCAATGATGATGCCCGGCACCGAATGCTGCGCTTCCCCGGCCCCGACCAACGACCGGATGGCATCCACCGCCACGAAGGCGGCCAGGGCGAAGAAGGAAACGGCGATGATTCGCAGCGTCAGATGCTCGCGCCGCTCGGGGTCCTTGGCAGAGAACTGCCAGGACAGCGCCACGGCGGAGGCCACTTCGATCACGGAATCCAGGCCGAAGCCGATCAGCGCGGAGGAATCAGCCGCGCCGCCGGCCCACAGTGCCACGATGGCCTCAATGATGTTGTAGGTGATGGTGGCTGCTGCCAAGAGCCTGATCCGCCGGGTCAGAATCCGCCGGCGATCCGTGCTGGGTTCAGTAGGTGCCCCGGTCACGCCAGGCACTCCCCGTCAGGCGCGCAGCACGCAGGGTCAACAGCCAGGACAACGTTCAGCAGGTCCTTGATGGCATGACCGATCCGCGCGTCCGCCAGCTCGTACCGGCTCCGCCGCCCATCCGGCACGGCAACCACCAGGCCGCAGCCACGCAGGCAGGTGAGGTGGTTGGACATGCTTTGGCGGGACACCTTCAGGCTGTCCGCCAGGTCCGAGGGATAGGACGGCGACTCTGCAAGAGCCAACAGCACCCGCGCACGGGTGGGGTCCGAGACCGCATAGCCGAAGCGGGCCAGCACGGGCGCATGGGTGAGTGTCTGCATCCTCCCAAAGTACAGCCGTTGCTGTATTCAGGCAAAAATGGATCCCTTGCGTGGGCTGGTTTAGTAGCCGGTGGGGTTGGCTGACTGGCAGGTCTGGTCGCTGCCGGTCTGCGCCACCACGCTGCCGGAGGAGTCAGCGGACGACGGCGGTGCAGCGGGCTTGTCGCCGGTGGCAAAGTCCGTGCCGGCGTACAGCTGCACGCCCTGGATGTTCGCCACCTGCTGGACGCTGGTGGCCGGCAGGCCGAACAGTGCTGCCACATCGGCAGCGACGTCCTCGAACCCGGCGGAGTAATAGACCATGGTCTGGCTCTGCGCCTGGGCCTGCAACTTGGTCAGTTTGGTGAAACCGGCATCCGAGAGCAGGCCGGCAATCGCGTTGCTCCGGCCCGTGACCCCGGTGCCGTTGGCGATGGAGACCGGCTGCAGCGACTTGTCGTAGGCCGGGGCGGCGGGTGTTGCGGGCGTCTCCGTGGGCGCCTCGGGGGCAGGCTGGCTCAGGTCCGGGCTGTTGCGCAGGGCGGCGAAGAAGTTGGACGCCGCCGGTTCATCGAGGGTCAGCCGGTTGGGGTCCTGCGGCGACGGCACCGTGGGGGTGGTAATGAAGTTGATGTTGGCTGGATCGATGTTCTTCAGCCGGTTGGCGATGGTGAGCAGCGACGGGATGGAGGACAATCCCGAATCGACCGTCAGGTTCTTGGTGATGGTATCGGCGATGGTCAGCGTCTTCTGCGGGTTGCCCAGGGTTCCCTCGGACTTGAGCTTGCGGCTCAGTGAGGCCAGGAAGCCCTGCTGGGCCTGGATGCGGCCCAGGTCTCCGCCGTTGGCGAAGGCGTGCCGGGTGCGCAGGAACGCCAGCGCCTGGTCGCCCTGCACCTGGGACTTGCCAGCGGGCAGCGTCAGGTGCGAATCGGGATCGTTGACGGCGGCGGTGACGCAGACCTCCACGCCGCCCACTGCGTTGGAGAGCTCCTTCACGGCGTTGAAGTCAGCCATCATGAAGTGGTCCACTTCCAGGCCCGTGAGCTTGTTCACCGTGTCGACGGCGCAGCCGATGCCGGCCTGGGCCATGGCGCTGTTGATCATGGCGCTCTTCTGCTCGGGATACTTCTGGTTGGTCTTGGAATCCGTGCACGCGGGCACGTCCACCAGCAGGTCACGGGGGAAACTGATGACGTTGACGTGCTTGTTGTCCGCCGAGATATCCAGCAGCATCATCACGTCCGACTGCCCGTAGCCGGAGGACTGGTCCGCCGTGCCGAACTGGCTGTTGTTGCCTTCCCGCGTGTCTGAGCCCAGCACCAAAATCTGCAGACGGTCGGTGCTGTCATTCACGGCGCCCTCGGTGCGCTGGCCGCCGGCGGTCAGCTCCGAGGTGCTGATGTTGGACTGCAGGCGCCAAGCCCAGTAGCCGCCGAACGCCAGGACGCCCAGGAGCAGCACCGACACCAGTGCGGTGACGGCCTTGACCCAGCGCGGGGCACGGCGGAAGGGGCGACGGCGGCGGGAACTGGCCGCGTACAGCTCGCCTTGGCCTGGGTAGGCGGCGGGGCTGGCGGCTTCCTGTTCCGGGCCGGGGGATTTTTTGGAACCGAACACGACAAAATGACCTTCGGGAGGGGACAGGTTTCCGCTACGCTACACGCCCAAGCTGGCAATTCGCCCAGAACACTTGGGCTGGCGGGTGTCCCGGTGCCGTGCACCGGGCGCAGGGGCGTACTCTTTCTTCTCGGCGGTACCCGCCCCGGAGGTGGGCCCGGCCATGGGGGAAGCCCTGGTGTGCAGGCTGAGGAACGGACAGATGAATACAGGACAAAAGCAGCGCGGGACGGGCCGTCCTGCCCGGCGCGGGTTGGGCAAACTGGCGGTGTGGCTGGAGGACGACTCCCCGGGACGCCTCCGGCCGCTGATCCTGGCGGTGGTCCTCACGCTCTCGGCGATCGGACTCGTGGAGGTGGCATCGGCGTCGTCCGTGGAATCCGTGGCGGCAGGAAACAATCCGTACGATCTTCCCCTGAAGCAGGCCATGTGGACCGTGGCCGGCGTGGTGATCATGCTGGTGCTGGCGCGCATGTCCGTGCGGCGGATCCGCTGGCTGGGCTGGCCGCTGCTGATCGGTTCCCTGTTTGCCCTGGTGCTGGTGTTCACGCCGCTGGGCATGTCCGTGAACGGCAACCGGAACTGGCTGAGCGTGGGAGGCTTCACCGCGCAGCCGTCCGAGTTCGCCAAACTGTCGCTGATTGTCTGGGGCGCCGGGATCCTGGACCGGAAGCAGGCCCTGCTGGGGCAGTGGAAGCACGCGGTCATCCCGCTGGGACCAGCCGGAGCACTGATCATGGGCATCGTGGCGCTGGGGCACGACCTTGGCACCACCATGATCATCATGATGATCCTCGCCGCCACCATGTTCTACGGCGGCGTGCGGATGAAGGTGTTCTCCGTGGCCGGCCTGATCTGCGCGGCGGGCGCCCTGGTACTCGCAGCCACCAGCGGCAACAGGATGGGCCGGATCTCCTCCTGGCTGGGCATGGGCTCCGACGAGGACGCGCAGGGCATGGGCTACCAGGCGCAGCACGGCGCCTATGCCCTGGCCTCCGGCAGCTGGTTCGGCGTGGGCCTGGGGCAGAGCCGGCAGAAATGGAACTGGATCCCGGAAGCCCACAACGACTTCATCTTCTCAATCCTCGGCGAGGAACTGGGCCTGGCCGGTTCGCTCCTGGTGCTGGGCCTGTTCGCCATCCTGGCCATTGCCGTGTTCAAGACCATTGCCCGCACCACGGACACGTTCTCGAGGACCGTGGCCTGCAGCGTGATCACGTGGATCCTGGGCCAGGCCGTGATCAACATCGCCATGGTCAGCGGGCTGCTGCCCGTGATCGGCGTGCCGCTTCCGTTCATCTCCTACGGCGGTTCAGCCATGGTCTCCTCCCTGGCCGGGATTGGGGTGATCCTTGCCGTGACCCGTCCGGAAGGAACTGTTCCCCCCGTGCGCCGCGGCGCCCGCGTGCGCCGGGCCCGCTCGCGCGGTGCCAGGCAGAACGGTGCCGGACAGAACGGTGCCGGACAGAACGGTGGCGGGCAGAATGGTGCCGTGGCTGATCGTGCGGTGAAGCAGGTCCGGGAGTATGCCCACCAGCGCTAGCGCCGCCGGGAGCGTTCCCGCGGCGCCCATGACCGCCATCCGCTTCATCCTGGTCTTCGGGATCATCAGCGCGCTGATGGACATGGTGTACGAGGGCGCACGGAGTGTTACCGGCCCGTTCCTCGGTGCGCTGGGCGCGTCCGCGCTCCTGGTCAGCGTGGTCACCGGCGCCGGGGAGGCTGTGGCCCTGGTCCTTCGCCTGGTGTTCGGGCGGCTGGCGGACAGGCCCGGGCTGCGGTGGGCACTGGCGATCAGCGGGTACGCGCTGACGGCCGTGTCCGTGCCGTTGCTGGGAATCACTGACGCGCTCTGGGTTGCCTGCCTCCTGGTCCTGGCGGAACGGCTGGGCAAGGCCGTCCGGAGCCCGGCGAAGGACACCATGCTGGCCGAGGCAGGTTCGGCGCTGGGCCAGGGCAAGGCGTTCGCACTGCACGAGGCGCTGGACCAGGTGGGAGCGCTGCTGGGGCCGCTGCTGGTGGGGGTGGCCCTGGCGTTGTCGGGCAGTTATGGTCCGGGGTTCCTGCTGCTTGCTGTTCCAGGCCTGGCGGCCATGCTGATTCTCTTCCGGCTGCGGCGAAGGGTCCCGGAGCCGGCCGTTTACGAGGCGGCGGACGCATCACCGGCCACCGCGCTCCCTGCTCCTGGCGGACCCGGTCCCGCTTCCGTGAAGGCTGTTCCCATGCCCCGGCAGTACTGGCTGTATGCCGCGTTCAGCAGCCTGACCATGTTCGGCTATGCAACGTTCGGGCTGTTGTCCTTCCACCTGGTGGCCACCGGGCTCCTCCCGCCGGCGGTGGTCCCTGTCCTCTACGCCGCGGCCATGGGAGTGGACGCCGTGGCCGCCCTGGCCTCCGGTTGGCTCTTTGACCGGGTGGGGCTGAAAGTCCTCCTGGTCCTGCCCGTCCTGGCGGCTGCGGTGCCGTGGCTGGGCTTTAGCAACAACACGGCGCTCGCGGTCACGGGCATGCTGGTGTGGGGAGCGGCCATGGGCGTCCAGGAAAGCACCATGCGGGCAGGCGTGGCGGGCTTGGCTCCGGCGGCACGGCGGGGGAGCGCCTATGGAATGTTCACTGCGTGCTACGGCCTCGCCTGGCTGGCCGGGAGCTTCCTCATCGGTGTGCTGTACGAGTACTCAATCCCTGCCCTGGCCATCACCGTCACGGCAGTGCAGGCAGCCGCCATGGTGATCTTCGCCGTCGTCCGTCCTCATGCCGTGCGCCCGGGGCTGCAGTCTTCGGGGAACGAACCTTCCTAGGCGACCGCTCCGGCGACCTCGGGGCATTCAGCGCAGCGAACGTCCGCAACCAGGGAACCGGCGTCGTCCTTTTGGAAGTGGGTGACGTGATTGGTGGTCCTGCCGCAGGTGGGGCAGAAGCTCTGGCTTTGTTTAGTCCACATGCATGAATAATACGGAACACCGTGATAAAGGAAAGATTGCACGCCTAAACCATGTGGATTTCCGCATGCCCCGTGACCGGATCTTGACCAAAGCTGCTGGCGATTCTTCAGCGAACACTGAGTTTCGCCGCGTAGTTTGGGCGGATCAGGCAGTACGGAGGCAGGACGGAAGGAGCGCAGGACAATGACCATCACCGATTACATCGTGGCTCTCGGCGGCATGCTGGCTTCACTCGGATGTGCAGGACTCGTGGCGGCCGGACTTATCAGGGCGCGGTCGCGGCACCAGGCATAGCTCCCGCGGACCACAAGGAAGGTGCGCAGCAGTTCCTAGGCAATCGCCGGGGGTTCGAAACGGGTTCTGGGCGCACCACTGGGCATCGCCTTCAGGATGCCGTCTGCCACGCTGCGCACCTTCAGGTTGCGGTTCCGTGAGGTGCCGGCGAGCCTGCTGAAGGCTTCGGCGTAGGAGCAGCGGTTTTGCGCCATCAGCACGCCGCAGGCAACGTCTATGCTGGTCCTGCTCTCCAGTACCTGCTTGAGGTTGTCACCCGCACGGATCACGCCGTGGACGTCGAGGGCCAGTTTCAGGCTCTGCGATGCCACCTCGCCGAACCATGACGCGTCAGCGAGGATCCTGGCGGGGAAACCGTAGTCGGGTGGGCCCAGGAAAACGAGGGCCGCGGACGAGCCGGGCTGCAGTTCCAAGGGGAGGGCAAGGGCTGCGCCGAGGCCGTGCTCCAGTAACCGCTTCCGGTAGGCCTGCCAGCGTGCGCCTGCCTGGCCGATCACTGTCGGAGCGGCCAAGGCGGAGCCCAGTGCCGTGGGGCCGTCCACGTGCTCGTCCTCCGAGGCTGCAAGGGCGGCGGTGCCCGCCGTGCTTCCGGCTGTGACGGTACAGGACCGTTGCCGGTGCAGCACGGCTGCGCACTCAACCGGCGTGCCCGCCGTGGTGCTCATCCAGCGGGCCGCTGCGCCGGCGAGTTTTTGCAGGGACTCTGCCTCGCCGTCGGCCCCTGTCACTAAATCCAGCAGGAACCCTTGCCGGTCGGGCCCCTTATTATCTGCCGGGCCAAAAGCCACCCTGCACCCCCATCTGCGATTGCCCCGTGGCCGTACTGCCTTGGGGGTTGCACAAAAACCTATTGGGCCCGCGCGGCAGCGGCACGAGTAGCCGGTACTCTACTTTTCCTGCAGGCCCTCCGCGGGTACCCGTTCGGCCGTTGACCCGTGGAGCCACCGCCGCGGCAAGTGGGCTACGATGGGTTTGTTAGACGGCCAAGCAAGTAGGATATCGAAGGAATTCGCATGAACCCGCACGGTGCAAGCGAAGGCTACTGGTACCCACCCCGCGAGGGCGCGCAGCCCGGTGCTGTTGACGTCATTAACGCCCTCAGGGAGTTCCGGACCTCTGAAAGTGCCATGAGAAGGCGCACCCGCTCCTCCGCCGCGATGGGGGAGACCGACCTGTTGGCGCTTCGGTACCTGATCGATGCGGAAGCTGCCGGCGTTGGCATCCGCCCCACCCAGCTTGCGGCCCGCCTGGGCATCACCTCCGCGTCCATGACCAGCCTCGTTGACCGCCTGGTGGCAGCCGGCCATGTGACGCGTGAGCCCCACCCCTCCGACCGGCGGGCTGTCATCATCCGGCCCACGCCCGGTGCCGACGAGGAGGTGCGGCACAACCTTAACCAGATGCACAAGCGCATGCTTGAGGCCGCCGAGTCGCTGTCGGTGGAGGAGATCAAAGCGGTGATGCACTTCCTGGGTTGCATGCGCGAGGCTGTGGATGCGGTGGTACCCGGTGACGTGGTGGGCTTGCGCTAGACAAGCGGCTAATCCTAGTTAGACTAGCTACATTGTTTAGAAACTATCGGATGGCGGATCGCATGACTGCAGTACTTGAACCTCAGGCAGCGGGACAACGGATCCACGTCCAGGCCGATGACGAATTTCAACTCCAGCCGACTGCACCCAGTGCGTTCGATGAATCCCCGGTGTCCGCGCTGCTGGACGGTCCGGCGCCGGCCATGGACCTTGACGGTCCGGCCGCACCCTTCCATTGCGGCGTGGCAATGACCTCCGGCCCGGTTCCGATCGCGTCCCTGGGGTGGGCGCCGCTTGAGCTCGGTGCATCGGAATGGTCCTGTACCTGCGGCTACACGGAGGACGGCAGCCCGGCCGGCGACCCCCTGGAAGCAGTCCGGCTGGCTTCGGCACGGGTGGAGAGCCTTCAGTGGGAGCTCGACGCTGCGCAGGAGCAGTTCGGGAATGCAGTCAGGAACGCCTCGAAGCACGGCGCGGGGGAGGGGGCCCTGGGCAGGGCTGCCGGCCTGAGCGCGGTGGAGCTCCGGGAATTCCTGGATGGCGGATCACCGCTGATGTAAGTTTTGGGCCCCGCGGGGGCCCGGGGGCTCCGCACAGCCCCGAAGTGCAGCCATCCGTCTGTTCAGATGCAGCTGCACTTCGGGTTGTTGGAGCGGTGGAAGAAGTGGTTGGCGGCCTGCTCTGGCCCGAAGCATGGGCGCGGCGAGCGGCCGGGAGTCCTATGCGGCGAGGCGGGACGGCGCGGTGCGTGGATGCCGGCGGTCGGCCAGCACGCTGATGGTGCATGGTGCCTGGTCCGGATCGATCATTGCTGGCAGTTGCCCGCTCTCGGAAGCGGCGTGGAGCATATCCAGCGCTTCCGGATCCACCCAGGCGCTGGAGATATCGAGCTCCAGGTCCAGGCCTCCCCTGAGGGAGTTGGCGCGCTTTGCCACTACGTAGAGGGCGTTGATGCTGTGGATGGTGATATGCCCCTTTGCAATCACCTGGGCCTTGCTGTGGTCCAGATCGATCCGGACCACGATGTTCAGCTTAGAGTTCAAGATGTAAAGCCTTCCCCGGCATTGGCTGCGACGCTGCAGCTTCTTGCATGGCCTGTTTGCTTAGGCCTCAACCAGATTAGGCAACCGATGTGACGTGCGCAACACAGTGACGTTTATTACATCGACCGCAGTTTCCTATCACTTTGGGGTTCGCCAGTGGGCAGCCCGGACGGCGGCTTGGCCGTGGCCCGCCAAGCAATGAAACAATCGGACGGGGTGATCAGGGCACGCACAGATCTACTGACCACCTGACTCCTGCCCGCGCAGCCCGCGGACGCACCGCAGTACCGCCACCGAAGGACACGCAATGAGCAAAGAACAGCTGATCATCATCGGCTCCGGCCCCTCGGGCTACACCGCCGCCATCTACGCCGCCCGTGCCGGACTGAACCCCCTGGTCCTGGCCGGTTCCGTCACCGCCGGCGGCGCGCTGATGAACACCACCGAGGTGGAAAACTTCCCAGGTTTCCCGGCCGGCGTCCAGGGCCCCGAACTGATGGACGGGCTGCAGCAGCAGGCGGAAAAGTTCGGCGCGCGCATTGAGTACGACGACGCCACGTCCGTCGACCTGAAAGGTCCCGTCAAGCGCGTGGTCACCGGCGGCGGGGAGACCTACGAGGCCCAGGCCGTCATCCTGGCCACCGGCTCCGCCTACAAGGAGCTCGGCCTGCCGGAGGAGAAGAAGTTCAGCGGGCACGGCGTCTCCTGGTGCGCCACGTGCGACGGATTCTTCTTCCGTGAACAGGACATCATTGTGGTGGGCGGCGGCGACTCCGCCATGGAGGAGGCAACCTTCCTGACCCGTTTCGGAAAGTCCGTCACCGTCGTCGTCCGCAAGGGCGAACTGCGGGCCTCCCGCATTATGGCGCAGCGCGCCAAGGACAACCCCAAGATCCGCTTCGCCTGGAACTCCGCCGTCACCGCCATTCACGGCGACGGCAAAGTCAGCGGCGTCACCCTCACGGACACCCGCACCGGTGAGACCCGTCACCAGGACGCCACCGGCATCTTCGTGGCCATCGGCCACCTGCCGCGCACGGAACTCGTGGCAGGCCAGGTGGACCTGGACGACGAAGGTTACATCAAGGTGGACGCGCCCACCACGTGCACCAACCTGCCCGGCGTCTTCGCCTGCGGCGATGCCGTGGACCACCGCTACCGGCAGGCCATCACCGCCGCCGGCACCGGCTGCGCCGCTGCCCTGGACGCCGAGCGCTTCCTGGCCGCGCTGGAGGATGCCGCAAGCATCGCCACGGCGCTGGTGGAGGAGCCGACCCACAGCTGAACAGTGTGCAGCGGGAACGCTCCCCAGGTCAGACGACTTCGGGGAGTCTTCCCGTTAATACGGAAACGGGGGCCGATGACCAGCGCTCGCGTTCCGGCTCGTACGAGATCACCATGGACGCGTCGCTTTCGCGCGCCTCGTCGATGGCCAGCAGCAGGGCGTCCTCCATGTGCCTGGCATATTCCAGCCGCTCGGGCAGCGAACCCTGCAGCCCGCCGTCGTCAATCAGTACGTGGCCCTTGCCGTCCACGATGACTTTCAGTGAATACCCGCGGTCCTCGTGCAGGGATCCCCGGGTGGATGAAATCTCGGTGACTCGGTCTGACCGGACCAGCCCGTTGCCCAGCGTGCGGATCCATACTTCACCCATGAACTGACCTCCCCTTGGATTGGGACGCGCTTCAGCACCCCATAAGGCGAACGCTACTCCTCGCCGGGCCCTTTGTGACCCCCACAATTTTGGGGAGCCTGCCATGGAAAGTGACATATGGCCGGCAAGTAAAGTTAGGGTGGTGCCGTGCACCCCGGCTGGGTTCGGCTGACTTGAGAAGGACAATATGTGGTCAAAACTGGATACGTATCTCTTTCCACTCCAGCCTCCGGCGCAGTGTCCCTCGGGGACCTTTAAATTGCACGTCCCCTCCGGAAAGATGGAATGGTCCGAAGGCATGTACGTCATCCACGGGCTCAAGAAGGGCGACGTAGTGCCTACCTGGGAACTGTTCATGGCCCACAAGCACCCGCTGGACCGGGAGCCGGTCCGTGCCCTCTGGACGAACCTGATGGACGGCGGAGGCCAAGGGGCGCTGCTCCACCGGGTGATAGACGTCCGCGGCAGGGAACGGCGTGTCTTCTCCGCGGTCCAGGCCGTTGCAGAGCCGTCGGGGCAGGTGGAGTATGTCCGCGGATTCATGGTGGACGTGACCCAGAGCCTGCGCATCGAATCCCAGCACGCGGCGGAGGAAGCGATTGAGGGTGCGTACGGGCACAAGGCCCTCATTGAGCAGGCCAAAGGCATCGTCATGGCACTGCGGGGTGTGGACGGCCAGGCGGCCTTCCAGGTCCTGGCCACCCGAAGCCAGCACGCCAACACCAAACTGCATATCGTCGCAGAGGAACTGGTCAACGCGGCGGCGGACGGCAAGGCCGCCGAACTCCTGGCCGGTTACTGAGCCCGGCTCAGGGGACCTTCGGCACTTCCCGCAGGCTAACCTCCGGGCCACGCTGGTGGGCATGGCGGACAGGACCATCAGCCGTAGCGGCAGCATTGGCTCTGCCATAGTCAACGCCCTGCTGCTGTACGGGATCAACGTCTGGCCCGGGTGGCGGGTGCTGCCGTTCCTGACGGCGGACATGCCCCGCGCCCTGGACCTCATCAATGCCTCCTTGATCGCGGGCATCATCGTGAACCTGGTTTGCGCGGTGATTCGCGCCAGGGCACTGCTGGCACTGGGAAACCTGGTGGTCATGGGCGTCGGCGTGGCCGCCATGATGCGTCTCTGGGAGGTCTTCCCGTTCGACTTCGGCACCAGCTGGTCCGGCTGGCCCGTTGTGGTAAGGGTGCTCCTGGTTCTTGGGATCGTGGGCTCGGTCATCGGCGCCATTGTTGAGCTGGTCAACCTGCTCCGTGCCCTTGCCGGGCTCGAGCCGCGGGCCCGCTAAGACGCCGGAGGCGCCGCGGACAGCCGGCGATGAAGGGGGTGCGGATCCGGCGGTCATAGGATAAATCTGATGACTTCCCCGGATGACCCCGAGCCCTTCAACCTGCGCAGTATTGCGGTGGCCGCCTTCGGCCCCACACTGCTTTTCGGAATCGGGCAGGGCGCCATCCTCCCGGTGGTGGCACTGTCTGCCCGCGACCTGGGCGCCTCGGTGGCGGTGGCAGCCCTGATCGTCACCCTGATCGGACTGGGGTCCTGGTTCTTCAACCTGCCCGCCTCCCTGGTGACCCTGCGCTTCGGCGAACGCTGGTCCATCGTGGGCGCCGCCGTCGCCGCCGGCCTGGCCCTGGCGGCCGCCGCCACTTCCTCCCTCGCCCCGAACGGACTATGGCTCCTCGCCGTGGCGATGACCGTCGTCGGGATGTCCGGTGCGGTCTTTGGCCTGGCGCGGCAAAAGTACCTCACCGAGGCCGTGCCCGTGGCATTCCGCGCCCGCGCGCTGTCCACGCTGGGCGGCGTGAACCGGATCGGGGTCTTCATCGGCCCCTTTGCGGGGGCAGCGGTGATGCAGTTCTTCGGCATCGCCGGCGCCTACTGGGTGGGGGTGGTGGCCATGGCGGCAGCCGCGATGCTATCCCTGACCATCCCGGACCTTACGACGCCGGAGGTCCGCTTGGGCGCGGACGCAGGCCCCCAGCCCACGCTCCGCAGCGTCGCGGTGTCCCATGCCGGCGTGTTCCTCTCACTGGGGATGGGCATCCTGCTGCTCAGCGCCTTGCGGTCCTCCCGGCAAGTGGTGATCCCGCTCTGGTCCGACCACCTGGGTATGGATGCCACCTCAGCGTCCCTGATCTACGGGCTGTCCGGCGCCATCGACATGCTGGTGTTCTACCCGGCGGGAAAACTCATGGACCGCAAGGGGCGGCAGTGGGTGGCGGTTCCATCCACGCTGCTCATGGGGACAGCGCTGCTCCTCATTCCGCTGACCGGGTCCTTTGTGGGGCTGCTGCTGGCTGCGCTGCTGATCGGGTTTGGCAACGGCATCAGTTCCGGGCTGGTGATGACCCTGGGCGCCGACTTCTCACCGGACCGCGGTCGGGGACAGTTCCTGGGCCTCTGGCGATTCATGGCGGACGCTGGCTCCACCGGGGGACCGGTGCTCCTCTCCGGGGTGACGGCCCTCGCCTCCCTGGGTCCGGGGATCGCCGCCACGGGCGTCCTGGGCTTCGCCGCGGCGGCCGTATTCGCCGTCGTGATTCCCCGCCTGAAGCACCGCCGCAACTACTGAGGCGTGTTTGCGGGCCCGGTTGGTGGGTAGGCGCCCCGCCGAGGTTATTCTCGACTCATGAGTGATCCCGGCGCCGCTGCCCGCATCAGTCCGCTGCAGAAGGCTGTGTGGTGGGCGCAGGACTACGTGTACGCCGCGGGCTGGCAGGTCCGCGGGTTCCTCTCGCGCGTGCAGCCGGCGTCCTTCCGCAACGGCACCCGCCCGCCTGTGGTGATCATCCCCGGCGTGTACGAAAACTGGCAGTTCATGATGCCGCTCATCCAGGCCATCCACGACGCCGGGCATCCGGTGCATGTGGTCACGGTGCTCCAACGCAACAAACTGAAGGTGCCGGACGCCGCCAAACTGGTGGCACAGCACCTGGAGGAGGCGGGGCTGCGCGATGCCATCCTGGTGGCGCACAGCAAGGGCGGCCTGATCGGTAAGTACACCATGCTGTCCCTGGATCCCGAGCACCGGATCGACCGGATGATCGCTGTGTGCTCGCCCTTTTCCGGCTCGCGTTACGCCCGGTACATGCTGCTGCCCAGCCTTCGGATCTTCTCGCCGCGGAACGCCCTGACCCTCCAGATGTCCCGCGAGTTGGCCATCAACAGCCGCATCACGTCGCTCTACGGACCGTTCGATCCGCACATTCCGGAGGGGAGCGTCCTGCCCGGGGCCACCAACATCGAGCTGCCGGTGGCCGGGCATTTCCGCATCCTCGGCGACCCCGCGACCGCCCGCATCATTGTGGAGCAGCTGAACCTTCCGGCCTGACGTCCCCGGGCAGTTGCGTTGTCCCTGATCCGCTTGGCGCTTTGGCGGCGATGCACCGGGCTATGAAGGCTGCGTCCCTGCCCACGCCGTGCACCATGGAGGATGCCAGCGACTGCTGGAACGTGGCTCCCAGGAAGTACAGTCCCGCCTGGGCTTTGGCCACCCCGCGGGCGTGGTCCGGCTCGCCGTCCGGGCCGAACACCGGCAGGTCGATCCACGCCAGGTCCGGCCGGAAGCCGGTGCACCAGATGACGTTGGCGATGTCCGGTGTTCGTCCGTCTGCCAGCCGCGGCCGGCCGTCCCGGACGCCTTCCGTCCTGGGGACGCGTTCGACGCCGGCACGCACCAGGTCCCGGTTCTTCACCCTGACCAGTGGCCCGCTGTGGGCAAGGATCTGCGGGCGGGCCTTCCGGCCGGCGGGAGTGTTGAGGTTGAGGACGTGGGAGAACGCGAAGAAGACAGCGAGGGTGAGGGGCCGGGCCGCCACGGCGTCGATGGGCCAGGGGATCTCGCCGGGGTGCCGGCCGGAGAGGTAGGTCGTGCGGCTGCGGGCAAGCTCCAGGGCGATGTCCGCGCCGGAGTTGCCGGCCCCCACCACCAGGACGGGGCCCGGCGCGAGGTCCTTCGGGTTCTTGTAGCTTCCCGCCGTGAGTTGCTTGATGTCCGGGGTGAGCTGCCGTGCGAAGGCCGGCACGTTGGGTGTTCTGTCCCAGCCGGGTGCCACCACCACGTTGTCGGCTTCCAGGTATAGGCCGCCGGCTTCGATGGCGAAGCTGTTTCCGTTGTGGCTGAGGCGGTTGACCCGAACGTTGTTCCGGACCGGCAGCCCGAACTTCTCCGCGTAGCTGCTGAGGTACTCGGCAAACTCTTCACGCGACGGGTAAGACCAGGGCGGGGCAGGGTAGCGGCTTCCGGGAAGGGCATCGTACCGGGCAGGGGTGAAGAGCCTGAGGGAATCCCAGCGGGTGCGCCAGCTGTCTCCGGTCCGTGGGTTCTCATCGAGGATGACGAACAAACGCTTGGCGCGGGACAAGTGGTGGCCCATTGCCAGGCCTGCCTGGCCGCCGCCGATCACCACGGTGTCGAAGTGCTCTGACATGATGCCCTGCCCTTCCGTCCCCTGTTCCGCTGCGTTGACACCCTGCGTTGCTGTCCGGGGCTTCCTGCTATAATTCATCCGAATAGTATTCGGATGAATTAAGGCTAGGCCCGGCGATGAGTGAAGTCAATGCCCCCGCACGCCGCTACCACTCGCCCTTGCGGAAGGAGCAGGCGGCCGCCACCCGCGACGCCGTGCTGGCCGCCGCCCGCGAGCTCTTCGTGGGGGAGGGGTACCGGGCCACTACGGTGGCGGGCATTGCGCGGAGGGCCGGAGTCGCCGTCGACACCATCTATGCGACCATCGGTCGGAAGCCGGACCTGCTGCGGGAGGTGGTGGAAGCGGCCATCTCGGGCACCGGCCAGGCCGTGCCCGCTGAACAACGGGACTACGTGGTCCGCCTGCGGGAGGCGAAGGCAGCGTCCGAGAAAATCTCGATCTACGCCCACGCGCTGGCCGGCATCCAGCCCCGCCTGGCGCCGGTCTATTTGGCGCTGCGCGACGCCGCCGGCACTGATCCCGACTGCGCTGCGCTGTGGATCGAGATTTCCGACCGCCGTGCCGCAAACATGCGGCTGTTTGTTAGGGACCTCGCCGCCACCGGGGAGTTGCGAACGGACCGCCCCGCGGCCGAACTCGCCGATGCGGTCTGGAGCATGAACGGGCCCGAGTACTGGGTGCTCCTGGTGGACCAGCGGGGGTGGGGTCCCCGGCAGTTCGCTGAGTGGCTGGCCGATGCCTGGTGCAGGCTGCTGCTGGCAGGGGACCGGTCCTAGGGGGCTGCCCGACGACTAGGATTCAGCAGGACCAAGGCGGCCTGTGTGGGCGGCCTGCTCATCCACGCCTGGGTTCTCCCGACGGGGTTCCTTCAGTTCGATAAAGAGGCAGTGGGTCGGGGAAGAGCCGGTGTTCGTGCCGGAATGTTCCTGCGCGTCCAGCCAGCGTGCCTGCCCCGCCTGCAGCTCGACGTCCGCTTCACGGTCCCCTGACCGGAGGCGGCGGGCGAAGGAACTGAGTGTGACCATCACGCTGTCCGGGTGGGAATGGGTGCCGGTGGTGTCTCCAGGACCGTCGCTGTACTCGAGGACGCGGACCCGGTCGTTTTCGAAGACGAGTCGGTAGTGCTGCGGATTCACTGCAATGGGATCGGCCACGGGAACCCCTAGGTGAGTTTTTTGTGGGACATCCGTACCATAACGGTACGTCTGTATCATAAATCCTGTGTCCGTACGCCACAATGAAGAATATCTGGAGACCGGCAGGACCCGGCAGAAGTCGCGCACCCGGGAAGAACTGGTGTCCTCGCTCCGGGACCTCTTGAAGGACGGGCAGGATCCGTCGGTTGCCGAAGTCGCCGCCATCGCCGGGATTTCGCGGACGACTGCCTACCGGTACTTCCCGGACAAGGAAGCCCTCCTGCACGCGGCCCTCCCCGAGACCGGGTTGGCGTCGCTGCTTGGCGAGGAGCCGCCGTCGGACGTCCGTGCCCGCCTGGTGCGCACCCTGGACGCGCACTTCGAGTTCATCCGGGCCTGGGAACCGCAGTTGCGGGCATCGCTGCGGCTGTCCCTTACCCCGGGGACCGCCCGACCCACTCTTCGCGGGGGCCGGGCTGTGGGCTGGTACCGCGACGCCCTGTCTCCGCTGGAAGCCGCCGGATCCGGGATCGACATCCCTGCGCTTGCCGTGCGGCTCCGTGCGGTTGCCGGGATTGAACCCTACGTCTGGCTGCGGGATGTGGCGGGTCTCCCGCCGGACCAGGCGTTCAGTGCCATGCGTGCCAACGCCCTGGACATTCTTGACGCCGAGATGGGCCGGCACCAGTAGCTGCCGCGGCGCCCCGGCAGGCGAGGCGCCAACAGCAGTATTTGGGATAGAAGCGCAGGTCAGGCCTCGGTTGAACTTTCAAATACCTTGAGCTTTTGTTGACGTTTTTCCTCCCCGCTTCCTGAGGTAGGCCCGGCAAAGTGGTCCTCAGTTAGACCACCGCACGCCAACCAAGTCTGAGGGGACACATCATGAAGAACAGCACTCTGATCAAGGGCACCGCTGCCATCGCCGTGGGCGCAGCACTGCTGCTGGGCGGCGGGGGAACCCTGGCCGCATGGAACGACCAGGCAACCGCGGCTCCCGGGAACATCGTCTCAGGCGACCTGAAGGTTGGGTTGAACAGCGCTCCGGGCGTCTGGACCGACCGGGCCGGCGTGGACATCACCGCCAAGATTAAGGACGGCTCGTACTTGGTAGTTCCCGGCGACCTGCTCACGTTCAAGCAGGATCTGGACGTCACGCTCACGGGAGCCAAAATGGCCGCGAACATCACGGCAAGCGGCGCGAATGCCACTAACGGATTCGTCGGGGACAGCGTCAATGTCTCTGCGCCGGTCCTCACTGTTGGCACTGATGCTGTGGCGAATCCTCTCACCACTTCGAAGAAGGTCACTGCGACTATCACGTTCGAATTCAAGTCGGGCACGAAGGACCGGGTTGACGTCAACAAGACCTACAACTTCAATAACGTCGAGTTCACCCTCTCCCAGGTGCTCCCTGCAGGCGCGTAGTCCATGGATGCGGGTGGCTCTACCGCCACCCGCATAAATGAGCAGGCGACAGGACCATAACCAGGAGGGACCATGCGCACCAAGCGCAGGCTGCAGGCGGCGGCACTGACCGCCCTGGCAGTGGTCCTGGGCCTGTTCACGGTACAGGGAACCTATGCATTGTGGAGTGCGGCGGCGTCGGCCTCCCCGGGGACCATCACGTCCGCATCGTTCGATATGGCCCTCCAGGCGGTCAACACAGGTGCGACGACCAACATGACGCTTGCGGACGGGAAGACCTCGGCAAATCTGACCTTGTCTCCCGCGGGAACGTTGGGGCCGGGCACATCGGTTTACGGGGGCGTGGTGGTCACCAACAACACCAACGCCGGCGGCCAATTCAACACCGCCCTCACCGCAAGCCAACCGAGCGTGGCGAACCTCAACGGGGGAGCCCTTGCCACCTACATCATCGTCAACGCAAAGGTGGCAGCGTCACCCACCGAATGCAGCACCGCCACCGGCTACACGGCGATTGGTGCGGCCGGTCTCGTCTCGCCCACAGTCGCCAAGGCAGGGTCAACCGTCTTCTGTTTCCAGGTCAGCCTCGTGTCCGGCACTCCATCAACAGTGAAAGGACAAGCAGTGACAATCCAAACCACACTCACCGCACGTCAGCTCTGCGGGGTACCCAGTGGCTGCTGACCTGACCGAACGCCTGCTTGGCGGCGCAGCCGAACCCTCAAAGCAGTGGACCGGGACTGCGGCAACCACGCCAGCAAGAGGAAGCAAACGCAAAGCCGTCTGGGCCGCCGTCGGACGCTTCTTGAGCATGGCCGCCATGCTGGTGGCGCTGTTCGCCGCCCTGGTCCTGATTGTGGTGCCGGTGGCGACGGGTTCGCAGACCTACACGATCCTCACCAAGTCCATGGCGCAGAAGTATCCGCCAGGCACCTTCATGGTGATGAAGCCGGTGCCGTTTGAAGAGCTCAAGTACGGCGACGTCATCACGTTCCAGCTGTACTCCGGCCGGCCGGAGGTGGAAACACACCGGATTGTGGGCTTCGGTTCCACCCAACAGGGCGAGAAGACGCTGATTACCAAGGGTGACAACAATGGCGCCAACGATCCCAATCCGGTGCGTGCCATCCAAGTCAAAGGCAGGCTGTTCTATGCCGTCCCGTACGTGGGTTTCGTGGCCAACTTCCTGGGGAACTCCGACCGGGGAACGTGGACCGTCATCGCCGCCGTCGCCCTCATCGGCTACGGAGCCATCACGCTCTACAAATCCGTCCGCAAGACCCGCAAGCGCCATACCCCGGCTGCCGAGGCTGGGTAAATGGCACGGTTCCGGGACCTCCCAGGTGCGGCGCCCGCCGTCGGGGCCTTCGTGCTCACGGTGCTGCTGGGTGTTGGCGGCGCCACGGCGTCGGCACTCTGGCAACAGGGCGCGACGGCGTCGATGACGGTTACTGCCTCCGGAACCTGGCCGCCACCCGTGTTCAACACCCCCGTCTGCAGCAACGTAGATAACGCGAACAAGTACGTATCCCTGGCCTACTCGGGATTCTCCGAGACTCCAACGAAACTCGCCTTCTCGGCAGCCGGAACCAACGGGGTCTACGGGGCAAGTTCGGACCTGGCTGGCCCGTTCGGTACTTCCGGGAGCGTATCGCTCTTTGGAGACTCCGCGATCTTCACCCAGGTCACCACCACCCCGGCGACGGTCAGGATCGTGGCCACATTCGCAGGCGGTGCCCAGGCCACCGCGTACGTGAAGGTGAGCCTGGAGATCGGCACGGGAAACAAGAAGATCTACTGTGCCTGAGCTTTCCACCCGCCAGCTCGGCGGAAGAAGGTGCCGCTGCATCCCCCCATGCAGTGGCACCGTCTCCTGCCGAGCTGGCAATTTGGGTGTTTGGGGAGGATGCAGGTCGCGGATGCATTTCCGCGTCGAGGGGACCGGGTGCGCCGGGGACGGACGTCGGGCCGGGGGCCAGCGGAAGGTGTGTGCCGCCGTTGTGCCTTCCCTCGTGTCCGTACGGCCGGTGGCGTGAGGCGATCCGTACACTGGCACCATGTCATGCCGAATCAGTGAACTGGTCCTGAACTGCGACGACCCGGAACTGCTTGCGCGGTTCTGGGGTGACGTCCTTGGTTATGTCGAGCTGGACAGGGAGGACGGGATGATTGAGATCGGTCCGGCTGACGCCGGGTTCGGCGGCCTGCAGCCCACCATCATCCTGAGCGCCAGCAGCAACCCGCGGGTGGGGCGGCTTCCCCTGCACATCGACGTCAACCCGGTGGACCGGGACCAGGACGCCGAACTGGAACGGCTGCTGGCCCTTGGTGCCCGGCCGGCCGACGTGGGGCAGACCGGGGACGAACAGTGGCACGTCCTGCAGGACCCCGAAGGCAACGAATTCTGCCTCCTGCGCAAGCGCCTCAGTTCCTGAAACGGGGTCGCCGCGCGCCTCAACGGAAAGGGCGGGGAGGGGAGTGCCGGGTGGCGCCCACTTCAAAACGCCGCCCTGGCACCTGCAACTATTCACCGCGCCGATCAAGTTGCGGCACTCCAATGCATCAAGGTTGCCGCAAGACTTCCCGGCAGGACGCTGGATCGAGCTAGCGCGGGGCGCCATCCTGAAGGCGTTCCTCGATAAAGAGCGATTTGCGTGAGCGCGGGACGAGGGCCGGGCATTGCCCGCCCAAACGGAGTCCCAGGCCCACCAATAACTTAGGGCCCATGACCCTTACGGGCCGGGCGCGGAACCGCTACATTGTTGCCACGCATGCGGGCGCTTCCCATCCGAGCCTGTTTTGCCACTAGGGGGCGACATGGAACTTTTCAGCGATAAACCCGCGCTTGCCGCGGCTGCCCTCACCCGGCTCGTCGCCGCGGATGCCCGGAGCCAGGGCATGCCTGCGGGCCGCCTCCAGGCCTACCTCAGCGACCTCGTGGTGCGCAACGGGCCCAACATCGTTGAGCAGTTGGCCATCGAGCTGGCACGCCAGCACCTGGCCACGCTGGACCGCCTGGCCCAGGCCACGGGGCAGCCCGCCGCACGTTACCTGGACGAACTGTCACTCGCCGCCGCCATGCAGGAAAGCATCGGCCGTGACAGTGCCCAGTTGGATACGACGGACCTCGGCGAGGGCAACTGACACGTGTGCCCAGTGGGGGAGGAAGCGCCCGGGTGAGGGGTTTACCGCCTGGGCGCCCCCTGCCGCCGTGCGGCGTACGCGAACAGCGACGTGGTGGCCACCGTGGCCAGGTATCCCGCGATGACGATCAGCGAGATGCCGGCCCAGAAGTAGTTGGTGGTGCTGGTTTCCTGCCACGGGCTGGGCGCAATCCGGATGAGTGAATACACGGCAACCCCGGCCGAACCCAGCCCGATCAGCACCGGCAGCGTGAGCCAGATCCGGGCCGAGCCGAGGTGGTCGCCGAACCCGTCCCACTCGTTCCAGGACCCGCGCCGGAGGATCAGCCAGCCCGCCGGAATCATGAAGGCACCCACCAGCAGGAACGCCGCCACCACGTCCGCGGGCCGGTGCCACTGGTTGATCAGGGTGGACACCCCGGACGCTATGGCAAAGGAGCCGCCAACGAAGCCGGCCATGGGTCGCCAGCGCGGCGACGCCATGAGGAACACCGCGGCGGCAGCCGACGCCGCCAGCGTGGTGTGGCCGGAAGGCAACGAGTTCAGTTCCAGGGTCAGCACGCCTTTGTCCGGGCGCGGCGGCAGCAGGTCCTTGAGCATCTGCGTCGCCACGTTCGCGCCGATGCACGCGGCCACGGCAATCCCGGCCTCCGCCCAGTGCCGCCGGATCACGGTGACAAACAGGACCACGACGGCGGCCATCACCAGGGAGATGGTGGGCAGCCAGTCAAGGAACTGGGTGGCGGCCTTGCCCGCGGGCCCGTGGATCTCCACCGCTTCCACCAGCGCGGACTCATCGATGAACTGGCCCGTGGTGGTCTGGACGAAGAAGTAATAGGTGGCAACCAGCCCGGCAATGCACGCCACCGTGGACAGCACAAACAGGAACGCCGAGCCCGGGGCAGGCCGTGCCGGAGTCCTGATGGAGAGTTGCCGTGAGGAAGTCATCGCGATTAAGGGTGACACAAAAAGCTGGAAGGCCGCTCAGGCGGTGGGCTTGACAGGGTCCAGCCGCGGGACGGCGGCGGCGGCCACCAGCAGTGCCAACGCGCCCAGCCCGAACGGCAGGGCTGTGGCTGTGGCAATGGCGCCCACCAGCAGTGGTCCGCCGGCGTCGCCCAGTTCGCGCCCCAGCTCGGCCGAGCCCATGGTCCGGCCCATCCGCTCCGGCGGCGTGGTGTCCGCCAGGTGCGCGAACCCCAGCGGGGTGGCCACGCCGATGCCCGAGCCAACCAGTGCAGCCGCAAGGAAGATGGTGACCACTCCCGGGGCGGCCGCCACCAAAGCGATGCCCGCGGCAATCAGCAGCAGGCCCGTCGTCGTGCCCTTGTTGTCGGTGACGGCGTGCCGGTCCCGCAGACGGCCGATCCACGGCTGGGTGAGCACCGAGCCCAGTGCCACCACGCTCACTGCCGCCGTCCCGGCGAAGGCGTCCAGGCCGTGGCGGGTGGCCAGCGCGGGGAGGAAGCCGACGGCGGCACCCAGGGCACCCGTCGAGGCGGCAAGCACCAGCGTGGGGACCAGGAAACGGCGCTCGCCCACCTGCCGGGCCAGGTCCATCACGGTATACCGCTTGCGCGGCAGCGGCGCCAGGTGCGGCACCGACACCAGCACCCAGACGGCCGTGGCCGCCGCCAGCGCTGACAGCGTGCCGAACAGCAGGGAGAACCCGCCGGCCAGGATCAGGCCGGCGCCCAGCGGCGGCCCAATGATGTAGCCAAGGCTCTTCCAGGACCCGTACCGGCCAAAGTAGGTCCCGGCCTTTCCGCCGCGGGCCATCCTTGCCACCATGGCGGACGACGACGGCGAGAAGGCCGACGCTGCGGCCCCCTGTCCCAGCCGGGCCAGGGCCAGGATGAACGGATCGGCGGCGCCGAGGCCAATCAGCGACAGTGCCGCGAAGGCGAACAGGCCGCCGACGATGACAGGTTTGGCGCCGATGCGGTCGCTGAGGGCGCCGAAGACCGGCTTGAGGAACACCTCCGCCACGTCGTAGAGGGCCAGCAGGATACCGAGGTTCAGCAGGGTCAGGCCGATGTTTTCGCTCTGCGCGCCCAGCCCCGCCGCGATGCTGTGGGCGCCGAAAGCCGTGACGAAGCCCGCCGCATACAGCGGTGCCGTTGACGAGCGGGTGGCCTGCGCGCCTGGCACGGATCCGTCGGGGGTCATAGCTGGGACTTTAGTACCTTCACAAAGTTGTGAAAACTTCTAAGACTTGGACCATGAATACCGTTGTCCAAACAGTGGGGTTGCACAAACACTTCGGCCACGTCAGGGCCCTCGACGGGTTGGACCTGGAAGTCCAGCGCGGGGAGATCCACGGATTCCTTGGCCCGAACGGCGCGGGAAAGTCCACCACCCTGCGCGTCCTCCTGGGCCTGGCGCGGGCAACCTCCGGCTCTGCCACCGTCCTGGGATACGAGCCCTGGACCCAGGCCGTGGAACTGCACCGCCGCCTGGCCTACGTGCCCGGCGACGTCCGGCTCTGGCCCAACCTCTCCGGCGGTGAAACCATCGACCTGCTGTCGCGGCTGCGCGGCGGCGCGGCGGACGGTGCCGCGTACCGACGGCGGAAGGACCACCTGTGCCAGGTGTTCGACTTTGATCCGGCGAAGAAGGGCCGCGCCTACTCCAAGGGCAACCGGCAGAAGGTTGCGCTGATCGCCGCCCTCGCCACCGAAGCCGAGCTCTACCTGCTGGACGAGCCCACCAGCGGCCTTGACCCGCTCATGGAGGAAGTGTTCCGCCGGGAGCTGCTCGCCGCCGTCGACCGCGGGGCCACCGTGCTGCTGTCCAGCCACATCCTCTCCGAGGTGGAGGTGCTGTGCCAGCGCGTGAGCATCATCCGGGCAGGCAGGATTGTCGACGGCGGCACGCTGGACTCGCTGCGGCACCTCACCAGGTCGGAAGTTTCCTTCGCCGCGGACGGGCTGGACCCGGAGGCCCTGGCCCGGCTGGGTGCGGTGCATGACCTGGCGCTCGACGCCGGGCGGGTCCGGTTCAGCGCGGACTCGGACCGGATCGCAGAGGTGCTTCCCGCCCTGGGCGCCCTGGGCGTGCAAGGTTTGACGATCGTCCCGCCGTCCCTGGAAGAGCTCTTCCTGCGGCACTACGGGGATACCTCGCTGGGCGCTGAAACCGGGGCCGAAACGCCTTCCGAATCCACCCACGGCTCCCGGCGGCACCTGCTGGGCGCGAGGGGGCGGAGCTGACATGGGCGTCCTCCTGGTCCTCTGGGGCCAGCGGATCCGCCGGGACCGCTGGCAGCTGCTGAGCTGGGTGGTGGCCATCGGTGCGTTTGCCATGTTCGCGGCCGCCGCCGTCACCCAGACCTACGGCAACGTGGCGAGCCGGACCGAGATCCTGCAGGTGGCCATTGCCACGCCCGCCATCCTGATGCTGCGCGGCCTGCCCCGGGGCGCAGACCAGGGCGCCTTCACGTTCTTCCTGATCTACGCGTTCATCGCCCTGCTGGCAGGCCTGATGAGCACCTTCCTGGCGGTACGCCACTCCCGGGCCGACGAGGAAAGCGGCGGCGCGGAAATGGTGGCCGCCACACCTGCCGGACGGCTGCTGCCCAACACCGCCACCCTGCTGCACGGCATCACGGCCAACATCCTGGTGGCGCTCGCAGTCTTTGCCGGGTTCATGTCGCAGGGCCTGGAGCCCCAGGGTTCCCTGCTCGCCGGCGCCGCGACGGGCGCCGTCGGCCTCGCTTTCCTGGGCGTGGGGCTGCTGGTGGCCCAGTTCATGGGGACCTCACGCGGAGCGAACGGCGTCTCCGCCGCGCTGGTGGTCCTGGCCTACGTCCTGCGCGGGATCGGGGACGCCACGGGGACGCCCGGCGCCAGCGGGACCACGATGACCGAAGGGGCGGCCAGCTGGTTCTCACCCATCGGCTGGGGCCAGCAGACCTTTGCGTACTCGGGCAACCGTGGCTGGCCGTTGCTGCTGCCGGTGGGGCTGGGCGCAGGCTGCCTCGCGGGGGCGTGGCTCCTCTTGGGCACGCGCGACAGCGGGGCCAGCGTCTGGGAAGCGCTGCCGGGACGGGCAGCCGCCCGGCGGGGCCTGAGCGGTCCCGTGGCCCTTGCCCTGCGGCTGCAGGCGGGATCCATCATCGGTTGGGGCTTCAGCGGCCTGGCCCTGGGCCTGCTGGCGGGGTCGCTCGGAAAGGCGATTGCCGCCGTCGACACCCCGGACACCAACATCACGGCGATGCTGCGCGCGATGCTCCAGTCGCAGGGAACCTCACTCACCCAGCTCATGGTGTCGGTGCTGTTCTCCATGGCCGGGGTCCTGGCTGCCGCGTGCGCCCTGCAGGCGGTGATCAGGCTGCGGCAGGAGGAAGCGGCAGGGACCGCTGAACTCCTGCTGTCCGCCCCGGTGGGACGGGTCCGGTGGCTGGCCGGCTACCTGCTGCTCGGCGGGGCTGCCGTGGTGCTGGTGGTGGGCCTGGCCGGAGTGGGCGCGTGGGCCACTCTCACCGGCACCGGCGATGAATCCATGCCTGCCGACGCCCTCTGGCAGACCGCCGCCGCCCAGCTGCCGGCGGCACTGATCTACCTGTCGGTTCCGGCACTGGTGTTTGTCCTGTGGCCCGCCGCCACCATCGCCGCCAGCTGGGCCTTGCTGGCCCTTGGGGTGATGCTGGGAATCTTCGGGGCCATGCTGGGCATTGACCAAAGCCTGCGCGACCTCTCGCCGTTCGCCCACACACCAGTGCCCCGCGGCGACGCGACGGACTGGAGCGGAGCATGGTGGATGCTGTTGATTTCCGCCTTTGCCGCCGCGCTGGCCGTTGCGGTGATGCGGCGGCGGGAGGTGGGTTCGGCATGAGCGCCGGCCCTGAGGTGGCGGCTGCCAGGGACACGCTGGCCACCGCGGCGTCCACCGCCGCCGCGGCCGAACGGACTGCGGCCGCGTTCGCCGCAGCAGGGTTCCCCAAGATGCCCGCCAGGACGCTGCTGGCGCTGGTGTCCTCCGAACAGGGGAGCCTCACGGCCGCCGAACTCGCGGACCGGCTGGGCGCCAGCGCCGCCGCGGTGTCCGGCGCCGTCCGGTACCTGCAGACCGTGGGCTTTGTGCACCGGATCTCGCAGCCCGGCAGCCGCCGCGACCTCTATGCCCTGCACGAGGACGAGTGGTACGTGGTGTCCATGCGCAACAGTCCCGTCTACGAGAAGCTGGCGGCACTGACCGATGCGACGGCGGAAACACTCCCGGAGGGCTCCCCGGCACGCGCCAGGGTGGCGGAGATGGCCAGGTTCTACCGCTTCCTGAAAGCGCGGATGCCGGCACTTTTGGACGAATGGGAGCGCGAGCGGGAGGGGGAGCGGTGACCATCATCGACAACGCCGTCTACGTGAACGGGCTGCGCACCGAGGACCCGGAAGACCTTGACGAGACGTACTTCCTGCTCCGCCAGCGCGAGGGGATGGCGTGGATCGGCCTCTACCGGCCGGACGCGGAAGAACTGCAGTCCGTGGGCGAGGAATTCGACCTCAACGCCCTGGCCATCGAGGACGCGCTCGCCGGCCACCAGCGGGCCAAGCTGGAGCATTACGGGGAGTGCTTGTTCCTGGTCCTCCGGCCGGCCCGGTACCGGGATGACGTCGAGAAGGTGGACTTCGGCGAGATCCACGTCTTTGTCGGCGATGAGTACGTGGTCACCGTCCGGCATGCCGAGTCGCCGGACCTGGCCAAGGTCCGCCGGCGCATGGAGGCCATGCCGGAGTTCCTGGCTCTGGGACCCGATGCCGTGCTGTACGGCATCCTGGACCAGGTGGTGGACGAATACGAGCCCGTGGTGGCCGGCCTGGAAAACGACATTGACGAAATCGAGGACGACCTCTTCGGCGCAGACCCCGATGTGTCCCGCAGGATCTACGAGTTGTCCCGCCAGGTCATCACCTTCCAGCGGGCCACGAGTCCCCTCGCGGGAATCCTGCAGGCCCTCATGGCCGGAACCCCGGACCGCGATCAGGCCACCGAACTCAGGGACCATTACCGGGACGTCCTGGACCACGTCATCCGGCTCAACGAACGGGTGGCTTCGTTCCGCGCCTTGCTCCAGAACGCGCTCGCCGTCAACGCCGCCCTGGTGGCGCAGCGGCAAAATGACGAGATGCAGCGCATGACCGAGTCCAGCTTTGAACAGAACGAGCAGGTCAAGCGCATCTCCTCCTGGGCCGCCATCCTGTTCGCCCCCACCCTGGTGGCATCCATCTACGGCATGAATTTTGCCAACATGCCCGAGCTGGCCTGGACCTACGGCTACCCGTATGCGCTGGGCCTGATGGTGGCCATGGGCCTGGTCCTCTACCTGGCGTTCAAGCACAACAAATGGATCTGAGCCGCCTTTCCTGAAACGCTCTTCCCAGATTCATGCCCTACCATGGGCTACGAATCCTAAGCTTGCTTAGTAGTGGGGGGCTTGGCAGCCGATCGCGAGCGGAGAAGACCGGATGAGCAAGGCCGAAACCACCGTGCCACCCCACGTTGAGGGCACGGCCCCTGGCGCAGCACGCAGGTCCCTCCTGCGCCGTTTCAGTTCACTCCTCGGCCCCGGCCTGGTGACCGGTGCCGCGGACGATGACCCATCGGGGATTGCCACCTATGCAAAGGCCGGCGCCACCTTCTCCAACAGCATGCTGTGGACCGCGCCGGTGGTCCTGCCCATGATGATGGCGGTCCAGGAGATCTGCGACCGGACCGCGCTGGCTACCGGCGAAAGCCTGGGCAGGCTGGCCCGGCGCAAGTTCACCCGCCGCCCGCGGGTGGTGATCGCCGTACTCATCATCGCCCTGCTGGTGGGCAACATCCTCAATGCCGCAGCGGACCTCATGGCAATCGGGCAGGGCATGCAAATGCTTGGCGCCGGCCCTGACCACCTCTGGAGTGCTGTAGCGGGAATCGGGATTGCCGTGGCGCTCATCAGCGGTTCGTTTGCTTTCATTGCGAGGGTCTTCAAATGGCTTTGCCTCACCCTGCTGGCGTACGTCGCGGTGCTGTTCGTGGCCAACGTGGATTGGCCCGACGTCCTTGAAGGCATGCTGGGCATGAAGTTCAGTTTCGCCCCTGAATACCTTGGCCTGGTGGTCGCCGTGCTGGGCACCACCATCTCGCCGTACCTGTTCTTCTGGCAGAGCGCCCACCGGGTCCAGGAACTGCGGGCCGAGGACCACGGCGGTGACGAGGCCGTGGGCCTGAAGGACCGGCCCGATGCTGCCGCCGCCGCCCACACCCTCCGGAAGGCCCGGGCCGACGTCTTCATCGGCATGGTCTTCTCGGTCCTGGTGATGTTCTCCATCATGGCGGCCACGGCAGCAACCCTGGGCAGGGACGGCACCGAGGTCAATACGGCAGCCGACGTGGCCAAGGCGCTGGACCCTGTTGTGGGGCCGGCCGCCACCGTCCTGTTCGCCGCCGGTTTCATCGGCACCGGCATCCTCGGCGTTCCGGTACTCGCAGCCTCCGGGGCAGCGGGGCTGGCCGGCCTGCTCGGCAGGGATTGGGGCCTTGACCTCAGCCCGCGGCGCGCCCCCTTGTTCTACACGCTGCTGGGGGTGGGCATTGTGGCCGGTGTCCTCATCAGCTTCTTCTCCTCCGACCCCATCGGACTCCTGGTCTTCAGCGCCACCGTCAACGGCATTGCCGCAGCCCCGTTCCTGGTGGTCACCATGCTGATCTCACGGGACAAAGCCATCATGGGCGAGTACCGCAACGGCAGGCTCGCAGCCACGCTGGGCTGGTTCACCGCCGCAGTCATGGTGGTGGCAGGCGCCGTGGGCGTCTGGACGACCCTCACCGGAGCGTAGCCCGGCCGCCGCACGGTACTGCCGCCGTCGTACGCGCCCCTTTGAAACCCGTACCGCGACCCTACTGACCGATCCAACGGAAGGAACAACAGCATGGACCACAACGAAGCGCCGTTGCTGGACGCACTGGACAGCTATCACAAGTTGGACCGCTACGGCTTCACCCCGCCCGGCCACCGGCAGGGCCGCGGCGCGGATCCCCGCGTCAGGGACATCCTCGGGGCCGACACCTTCCGCGCGGACGTCCTCGCCTCGGCAGGGCTGGACGACCGCTCCTCTTCCGGCGGATACCTGAAGAAGGCAGAGCAGCTGATGGCTGATGCCGTGGGCGCCGACCAGGCCTTCTTCTCCACCTGCGGCAGCTCGTTGTCCGTAAAGGCAGCCGTCATTGCCGTGGCCGCCGGCAAAGGTGATTTGCTGGTCAGCCGCGATGCCCACAAATCCATCACGGCCGGACTGGTGTTCTCCGGCATCCAGCCGCGCTGGATCCGGCCGCGCTGGGACCCCAACCTGCATATCGCCCACCCGCCGTCACCCGCGGATGTGGAGGAGATGTGGGAACGCTACCCGGATGCGGCCGGCGCCCTGATCGTCAGCCCCACACCCTACGGCACCTGCGCGGACATCGCCGCCATCGCGAAGATCTGCCACGACCGCGGGAAGCCCCTGATCGTTGATGAGGCCTGGGGTGCACACCTGCCGTTCCACGCGGACCTGCCCACCTGGGCAATGAGCGCCGGAGCCGACGTCTGCGTGGTGTCGGTGCACAAGATGGGCGCCGGTTTTGAGCAGGGTTCCGTCTACCACGTCCAGGGGGACCTGGTGGACGCCACGCACCTGTCCCAGTGCGCGGACCTGCTGATGACCACCAGCCCCAACGCCATCCTGTACTCGGCCATCGACGGCTGGCGCCGCCAGATGGTCCAGCACGGAACCGAACTCCTTGGCAACGCCCTGGGCCTGGCCAGGAGGCTGCGCAGCGACATCGACGCGCTCCCCGGGATCCATGTGCTCGAGGACGAGCTCCTCGCCGAGGAATCCTCGCACGACCTGGACCGGCTGCAGATCCTCATGGACCTTTCGGGACTGGGGATCAGCGGCTACCAGGCGGCGGACTGGCTGCGGGAAAACTGCCGGATCGACATGGGGCTCAGCGACCACCGCCGCATCATGGCCACCATGTCCATGGCCGACGACGACGCCTCGGCGGAGCGGCTGCTGGGGGCGTTGCGGGCCCTTATCGACGCCGCCCCGTCACTTCCGGCCCCGCCGGAGGTTTCCGTGCCCTCGCCGTCGGACCTGGAACTGGAAACGGTTGCCCTTCCCCGGGACGCCTTCTTCGGTCCCCGCGAGGATGTGCCCGCCCGGGAAGCTGTGGGACGGGTCGCTGCCGAGCAGATCACGCCCTACCCGCCCGGCATCCCGGTGGTTGTTCCGGGCGAAAGGATCAACGAAGCCGTCATTGAGTACCTGGAATCGGGGCTAAAGGCCGGGATGGTCCTGCCCGATCCGGCCGACCCGTCGCTGGGCACCATCCGGGTGGTGCGGGAGTGACCAGGCCGTACCCGGCCTGCCGCGTACAGTAAACGGCATGCCCAACCCCGGTCTCCCGCCCGCTCCTGCCAACCCGCCCCAAGCAGTTCCCCCGCTGGCGGAACTGCTGGCGGGAGCCCGCGTGGTCAGCCTGCCCATGCGGGTGAAGTTCCGCGGGATCATGCAGCGCGAATCCCTCCTGCTCCAGGGTCCCGCGGGCTGGGGCGAGTTCTGCCCGTTCCCGGAGTACGGCGACGCCGAAGCCTCCCGCTGGCTGGCTGCCGCCATCGAGGCGGGGTGGCAGGGTTTCCCGGCCCCGCTGCGGACGTCGGTTCCGGTCAATGCCACGGTCCCGGCCGTCGCCGCCCACCGGGTTGCGGACGTGCTGGCGCGGTTCGGCCGGGTGGACGCCGTCAAGGTCAAGGTGGCCGAGAAGGGGCAGTCACTGGACGACGACGTTGCACGGCTTCACGCCGTCCGCGCCGCTTTGCCGGATGCTGCCGTCCGCGTGGATGCCAACGGCGGGTGGGATGTTCCGGGCGCCGTGGAGGCACTGACGCGGCTGGCGCCGGTGGGGCTTGAGTACGCAGAGCAGCCGGTGCCGTCCATCGAAGGCCTGGCCGAGGTCCGGACCCGGCTCCGTGACGCCGGAACTCCCGTGCTGATCGCCGCGGACGAGAGTGTCCGCAGGGAGACCGACCCCCTCCGCGTGGCCCGGGCGGGCGCGGCGGACCTGATCGTGGTCAAGGTGGCACCGCTTGGGGGAGTGCGGCGCGCCCTGGACATCGTGGCACAGGCCGGACTTCCCGCCGTCGTCAGTTCAGCTTTGGACACGTCCGTGGGCATCCGCGCCGGGCTGGCGCTGGCCGCCGCCCTGCCGGACTTGCCGTACGCCTGCGGCCTGGGCACGGTGTCGCTGTTCGAATCGGATATCACGCTGGACCCCTTGGTGGCCGACGACGGCGCCATCCGCCTCCGCGACGTGGCCGCCGACGCCGGGCTGCTGGAGCGGTTAGCGGCTCCCGCTGAGCGGCGGGACTGGTGGCTGGACCGGCTCCGCCGCGTCCACGCCCTCCTCACCCCGTCGATTGCCGAGTAGGTAGGGTGTCGCCGTGCGCGGGGAGAAGCTGACAATGCGGGTGGGCTGGCTCTGCCTTGCTGCCGTCAGCGCCGGCATCCTGGTGTTCGGTGTGGTGGTTGCCCTGTTTCCGCCGGCCTGTACCGGGCGGACGGGCTGGCTTCGGCGGGACTGGGCCTTTTCGGTGTGCTGATCGTGCTGGTGCCCTACCGGCGGCGTGAACGATGGGCCTGGTACGCGCTCTGGTTCTACCCGTTCTTCTGGGCGGCGCATCTCATAGGGAACCTCCCTCCGGGCGACGACCACATCCACCAGATGGTCTTCATCGCCCTTTCGCTGACCGGGCTCCTGCTGCCGGCCCGCGCCTTCTTCCCGCCTAAACCATCGATTGCTGCGTAATTGTCGTTGTGGGGCTCCACAACGACAATTACGCAGCAGTCGATGAGGGATTTGGCAACGTTCCTGCAGGTCACGGGTGGTTAACCCTAACTTCATCAACTGGATGGGTTCCTGTAGGAAGCGGCTGGAAGGGTGATCGGGCACCCCAGAGAGATTCCTTGGAAGGTTCCCCATGTCTGAAACCGCCCGCAAGTTCACCCTGCTGCCCATGCTTGGCCATACCAAGGGCAAGCGCAGCCCCGTCACCTGTGCGCTCAAGTGCGACAACGCCTGCGCCGGCGACGTCTGCAACACCAGCTCCAACAGCTACTTCCGCGACATCGCCTCCGCGACCCTGTCCCGCCGCGCCGCCCTGGGCCTTGGCGCCGCCGGTGCGCTCGCCGTCGCCCTCGGTTCAGCCGTGAGCTCCGCCGAACCTGCCTCCGCCGCGGGCCTGTCCAAGGCCGCCAAGGAAGGCTTCGGCAACTCCAAGCTTCAGTTCACGGCCATCAAGCCGGTCGACAAGGCCGTCGACGCCTTCACCGTGCCGGAGGGCTTCACCTGGCAGCCGATCATCCGCTGGGGCGACCCGCTGTTCAGCGATTCCCCCGAGTTCGACCTGAACAACCAGACGGCAGCAGCCCAGGCCCGCCAGTTCGGCTACAACAACGACTACACGGACATCGTGGAAATCCCGGGCAGCAAGGGCCGCCGCGCGGTGCTGTTCACCAACCACGAGTACACCAACGAAAACATCATGGTGCCGGCCGGCTACGACCCTGTGGAAACCCGTGCCATCGGCCGCGCCGCACACGGCCTGGCCGTGGTGGAGCTGGAGCGCAAGAACACCACCAAGCCGTGGAACTACGTGAAGGGCGCGCCGCTGAACCGCCGCTACCTTTCTAACACCACCTACGAACTGACCGGCCCGGTTGCCGGCTCGGCGCTGGTGAAGACCGTGGCCGACCCGTCCGGCCGCGCCATCAAGGGCACGTTCGGCAACTGCTCCGGCGGCACCACCCCCTGGGGCACCATCCTCTCCGGCGAGGAAAACTTCAACGGCTACTTCGTCGCCGGCGGCACCTCAGCCAGCGACAAGCGCTACGGCCTCACCGCCAAGCCCACGGCACGCAAGTGGGAACTCGATGACCCCCGCTTCGACACCCGCAATGCCGGCTACGAGAACGAGGCCAACCGCTTTGGCTGGATCGTCGAAGTCGACCCGTTCGATCCCACCTCCACCCCCAAGAAGCGCTCCGCCATGGGCCGCTTCAAGCACGAGGGCGCCAACGTGATCGTGGCGGAATCCGGCCACGTGGTGGCCTACATGGGCGACGACGAGAAGTTCGACTACCTCTACAAGTTCGTCTCCAAGGACAAGTACGTGGAAGGCGACCGCAGGAACAACATGAACCTGCTCTCCGAGGGCGACCTCTACGTTGCCAAGTTCACCGGCAACTCGCCCGCCGCGGAGATCACCGGGACCGGGGCGCTTCCGTCCGACGGCGCGTTTGACGGGACCGGCGAATGGCTGCCCCTGGTGGTCGGTGGAAAGTCGGCAGTCCCCGGCATGTCCGTCGAAGAGGTCCTGGTGTATACCCGCCTGGCCGCGGACAAAGTGGGCCCCACCAAGATGGACCGCTGCGAGGACGTCCAGCCCAGCCTGCACACCGGCAAGGTCTACGTGGTCTGCACCAACAACTCCGACCGCGGCACCGGCACCAAGGAAGGCGCCACGGAGGTCAACCCGCGCACGCAAAACCGCGACGGCCACATCGTGGAAATCACCGAAACCGGCGACCAGACCTCCACGAAGTTCAACTGGACCCTCCTGATGGTCTGCGGCGATCCGGCGCAGGGCGATGTCACCTACTTCTCCGGCTACCCGGCGGACAAGGTCTCGCCCATCTCCTGCCCGGACAACGTGGCGTTCGACTCCGTGGGCAACCTCTGGATCTCCACCGACGGCGCCCCCTCCGGCATCGGCTACAACGACGGCCTCTTCAAGGTCACCTTGGACGGCGCCGAGCGCGGCAAGGTGGAGCAGTTCCTTTCCGTTCCCCGCGACGCCGAAACCTGCGGCCCGGTCATCCACGATGACGAGCGCACCGTGTTCGTCTCCGTGCAGCACCCGGGCGAGGAGGGCACCTTCGAGGCGCCGCACTCGTTCTTCCCGGACTACGTCCCGGCAGGCACGACGCCGGCACCCGGCCAGGTGCGCGCGCCCCGTCCCTCAGTGGTCCAGGTGTTCCGCGGCTAACCCCCGCCCATCCTGGACGCGCCATCACTTTTGGCCGCTTTTCCGGGGACGCGCCATCACTTTTGGCCGGCTTTCCGGGGACGCGCCATCACTTTTGGCCGCTTTTCCATCAACGCCCGCTCACTTTCTGCCCCTTCCGGCGGAACGGTGGGCGGGCGTTCCGGGGTTAAACGCCCGCCTTACCCAGCTGCCGGGGAAGCGCTCCATGTGATGCTTGACACGTGTTAGGTCCGTCATCTACAGTTCCTAACACGTGTTAGGAAGGAAATGACATGACCGGAGCCATAAACGGGCACCTGCGGGACATCACCCGCCGTACTGCCCTTGGTGCCCTCGGCGCGGGAATCATCGGAGCAACCGTGGCGTCGTGGCCGCGGCTCTCCGGAACGGACATTCCGGGCCGCGGAGACAACAGCCTCAGCATCGCCATCATGGGCACCGCCGCGGACGCCGCCGCCCGCCAGCGCGCCATCGACGCATTCACCCGCCTCCACCCGGACATCCGGGTCAAGGTCCAGGCCATCCAGGCCGTGGACTGGAAAGACTTCTTCACCAAGATCCTCACCATGGTGGCCGCGGGCACGCCGCCGGACGTGGTGTACGTAGCCACCGAGGGCGCCCAGCTGTTCGCCGAAAAGCTGGCCCACCCGCTGGACGAATACATCCGCCGCGACGCCGCGGACATGCGCGAATTCTTCGATGATGTCCACCCCAGCCTGGTGGAAGCCTTCATGTACAAGGGCAGCCTCTACCAGCTCCCCATGGACTGGAACGCGGCCAACATGTACTACAATACCGCCGCGTTTGCGCAGGCAGGCCTGGACCGGCCAGCGGACGACTGGACCCACATCGATTTCCGCAACAGCCTCGCCGCGATGCGCAAGGCCCGGACCTCTGACTTCACGCCCTACTACTGGACCAACAGGCTCTTCGGCGGCGTGGTGCCGTGGCTCTACGCCAACGACACCAGCTTCCTCAAGGAGACCAGGTCCGCGGGCGGCGACTGGCTCTGGGACGGCTTCTACGCCAACGACCCCTCCCGCAGCCTCCGCTCCGGCGGTTACCAGTGGCTGGAACCGAACGCCAACGACGACCGCGTGTTCGAGTCCTTCGACTACCTCCGGGGCCTGGTTAAGGACGGACTGGGCGTCCGGCCGGAAGAAGGCGGCGGCAGTTCCCTGGTGGGCCTGTTCGCCTCCAACCGCATTGGAACCACTCCCGCCGGCGGCTACTGGGTGCAGGGGCTGCACGAGGCCGGCATGGGCGCCAACGACTTCGACGTCCAGTTCTTCCCGCGCTGGAAGACCCAGCGCCACCAGTTTGGCACCGCCGGCTACGCGATCATGAAGACCGCCAAGGACAAGGACGCCGCCTGGGAATGGATCAAGTTCAGCTCCAGCCGCGAGGCAATGGAACTGATCTTCCCCAACCCGATCACCACGCCGGCGCGCCGCTCCATGGTCAACGAACAGCTGTACGCCGGCAAGGGCCCCGCCCACTGGAAGGTCTTCTACGACACCCTGGACCGGTTCCCCACCACAGGCCCCATCCCGGCACCACCCCAGCAGGCCGCCGTCGAAACGGCCCTGATGAAGAACGTATCCCTTGCCGTCAGCGGGGACGAGCAGCAGCTCAAGCAGGCCCTCGCATCCATGCAGCGCGACCTTGAACTTGCCCTGAGGAGGCAGTCATGAGCACCACCACCCCGCCCCGGGAACGGCCCGAGCGGGCGGCCGGCCGGGCAAGTACGACGACGGCCCGCACCAGCGGCGTCGGCGGCACCAGCGGTGCCTACAACGCCGGAGGCCGCAGCGGAGCCAGGCATAACCAGCGCTGGCTGGCCTGGATCTTCCTGGCACCCACCATCCTGGGCATGGGCCTGTTCACCCTGGTCCCCATCGTGGCCTCGGTTGTCTTGGCCTTCTTCCGCTGGGACATCATCTCGGCCCCCAGCTTTGTGGGCTTCGACAACTTCTCGGAGGTGGTCCAGGACCCCACCGTGAGGGTGTCCTTCCTGAACACCCTCGTATTCGTGGTGGTGGCCGTGGCACTCCAGCTGGGACTGGCATTGGCACTGGCGGTCATGGTGCAGGAGAAGATGCCGGCGTGGCTGCGGGTGTTCTTCCGGTCCGCGTTCTTCTTCCCGCTGATCCTGTCCGCCGCCTCGGTGTCCATCTTCATGCGGTACCTCTTCAATGAACAGTTCGGCGTAGTCAACTGGTTCCTGTCCCTGGTGGGCATCCCCGCCGTACCCTGGCTGACCACACCGGGCGGATCGGCCGCCGTCGTGATCCTGGTGTACGTCTGGCAGAACTTCGGCTTCTCCTTCCTCCTGTTCATCGGCGGCCTGGCCTCCATACCGGTCGAGACATATGAGGCTGCCGCGATCGACGGCGCCACCGGCTGGCGCAAGCACCTCCACGTGACGCTGCCGCTGCTGAGCCCCACCACCCTCGTCGCCTCCGTCATGGCCATCATCAGCGCCCTGCAGGTCTTCGACCAGCCCTACGTCCTGACCCGCGGCGGTCCCGGCGACTCCACCCGCACCGCCGTCATGGTGATTTTCGAATCGGCGTTCCAGCGGCTCGAATTCGGCCAGGCGTCCGCGATCGGCGTGCTGCTCACGCTGATCATCATGGCCATCACGGCCGCACAGTTCCGGCTCAGCAAACGATTCGTCTTCTACCAGTAAGGCCAGCCATGACAACCACAACTGACCACGGCCTGGCCGGACATTCACCCCGGCTCTCCCAAGGCCTCCCCGTCACCACGCCCAACCGGAAGAAGTTCAACTGGAGCTTCGCCGTCCGGACCCTCCTGCTGCTGCTCGCGGCCGCCCTCACGCTCGGTCCGGTGCTCTGGACGCTGTCCACGTCGCTGCGGTCGCCGTCGGAATCGTTCAAGCTGCCGCCGTCGTTCATACCCTGGAACCCGGACTTCACCTCGTACGGGGAGGTATTCAAGCAGCTGAATATCTTCCTGCTGGTCCTCAACAGCGCCCTGGTCACCGGAATAATCGCGGTGGGCCAGATGGTCTCCGCCGCCTTGGCCGGCTACGCGTTCGCGCACCTGAAATTCCGCGGACGCGGGGCGCTGTTCTCGATCGTGCTGGCCACGATGATGGTACCCGTGCAGGTGACGATCGTCCCCGTCTTCATGCTGATCCGCGGCATGGGCCTGTCCGACACCCTGCTCGCCCTGATCCTGCCGGCCATCCCGACGGCATTCGGCACGTTCCTGATGCGCCAGTACTTCATGGGGCTGCCGGCCGAACTCGCCGAAGCCGCCTCGATCGACGGCGCCAGCCCGTGGCGGACATTCCGTTCCGTGTACGCGCCGCTGGCGATGCCCGGCATGGCGATCGTGGGAATCCTCGCGTTCAACTTCCACTGGAACGAGTTCTTCCGCCCGCTCATCCTCACCATTTCCGAACAGAACTTCACGCTTCCCTTGGGTCTCGTGTCGCTCCAGGGAAACCTGGGCACCGGCAGCATCTCGGTGGTCCTGGCGGGCGTAGTCCTGTCCATGATCCCCGCGCTGGTGGTCTTCATCTTCGGCCAACGCGCCCTGCAGGACGGCCTCACGGCCGGAACCGGCAAGTAAACCTCCTTCCCTCCAGCCCGAAAGGCCGTTCCATGACCTCCCCGGACCTCGCCGCCGTCCACCCCGGCACCGTCACCTTCGACGACGTTGCCGCCGCCCACCCCGACCCCGCCTTCCCCCGCTTCCACCCGCGCCCCGGTCAGGGCTGGATCAACGACCCCAACGGCATCAGCTTCGTCAATGGCCGGTACCACGTCTTCTTCCAGTACAACCCGGACTCGGCCCGGCACCACCGGATCGCCTGGGGACATGTGAGCTCGGCGGACCTGGTCCGCTGGGAGGAGCACCCCGTGGCGCTTCGCCCGCAGGACGGCGGCCCCGACGAGTACGGCTGCTGGACCGGGGTGGTCACGGACGACGACGGTGTTTCCACCGCTGCGTACTCCGGCGTCCGCGGCGACGGGGGCCACTCACAGGTGGTCATCGCCCGCGGCTCGGAGGACCTTATCCACTGGGAGCAGGCAGGCCACGTGGCCGCCACCATGCCCGCCGACGGACAGGTCACCGCCGTGCGGGACCCGTTCATTTTCCGCTTCAACGGCAAGCGGTACGCCATGCAGGGCGCCGGACTGGCCAACGGGCACGCCGCCCTGCTGCTCTACACCGTGGACGATTTGTCCGACTGGAAGTACCAGGGCATCTGGCTGACCTCGGAGAACCCGGTTGCCGCTACGTTCACGCCGGCCGAGATCTGGGAGTGCCCGCAGCTGGTGCAGGTGCCAGACAACGATGCCCCGGGCGGGGGCACCTGGCTGATGATGTTCTCCCTCTGGCTCGCCGGCGACTCACACGAACACGCCAACGGGGTGGGCCACCTGATCGGATCGCTGGCCGAGGACCCCGCCACCGGGCTGCCCGTCTTCACGCCGCGGACCGGCGGAAAGTCCGACCTGGGCCGCGACTTCTACGCTCCGCAGGTGGTGTCCCTGGAAAACCGGGCCCTGCTGTGGGGATGGGCCAACGAAGGCCCGGGGCGGGACGGGCGCCGCGGCCGCAGCCAGGAAGAGATCGACGCCGCCGGGTGGGCCGGAGTCCTGACCTTCCCGCGCGAGCTGTCGATTGTGGACGGCGCCCTGGCAGTGCGCCCAGCCCCGGAAATTGATGCCTATCGCGGAGAGCTGCTCGCCGGCCAGGCATCCGGGACGGTGCGGTTGCCTGCCTTCGCCGAGGCTGTGGTCACCGCAGGAATGGGCGGTGCTGTGGAGCTGCTCCTGGTGGGGAACGGAAGCCGGCAGGTGGTCTTCAGCGGCAGCGTCGACGCGGGGGAGGAGCTGCGAATGTTCGTGGATGCCTCCCTGGTTGAGGTGTACCGTTCCGGGTCGGTGGCAACCACGCTGCGTGCTTACCCGGCTGTGGGGGAGGAGTGGCAACTGAGCCTTCCCGCAGGGGCAACGGCGGACGTCTGGAGCCTGGCCAGGCCCGCGTAGCCCCCTCCAAACCGGCCCGGCGGGTCCCGGCCGCGGCGTGGTCAGCGTCCGGCCGGGACCGGGCCGGTGGATTCCCTGACCACCAACCGGCAAGGAACCATCGTTTCCCCTGCGGTGCCGGAGACGGCGGCGGCAGCCGGGCCGTCGTCGTCGGACGTTCCCTCCGGTGCAGACCCCACCTCGGCGAGCAGCGACGCCATGGCGGCGGCCCCCATCTCCCGGAGCGGCAGGGCCATGGTGCTCAGCGCCGGGACCATGGCCTTCGCGATGCGGAACTCGTCGTCGTACCCCATGACGGACACGTCCTGCGGGACGCTCAGGCCCAGCCGGTAGCAGGCCAGCACCACACCGATAGCCAGGCGGTCGTTGGCGCACAGGATGGCGGTGGGCCGGGCGGCCGGTTCCACGCCTTCGAGGAGTTTCATGGCCCCGTGGAAGCCGGCGTCGATGTCCCAGCCCACCTGGATGACGCGGTCCTCGTTGACGGGCATCCCCGCGCCGCTGAAGGCCGCACGGTAGCCCTCGATCCGGCGGGGCGCCGCGGGTGTCAGGGAGTCGCCGGCGAGGAACGCGATGTCCCGGTGGCCCAGCGACATTACGTGCTCCGCCGCTTCCCGGCCGCCGCGCACTTCGTCAGGAATCACGGCCGGAAGCCCTGCCTCCGGCCGGTCATCGAAGCAGTTGGCAAGGATCGACGGGACGCGGGCCATGTTTGCGGGCACATGAAGCGGCCGCAGGCCCACGGTCACGTACATCAGGCCGTCCACCTGGCGGTCCAGCAGGGTTTCCACGGCGCTCTCGTCGCGGGACTCGTCCAGCTCGGTGTCCATCACCACGGTCACGAATCCGTGTTCCCGGGCCACCGCATCCGCGCCGGCAATAATGTTGCCGTCGAAGGGGCTGGTGACCACCTGGTCGGACACGATTCCGATGATGCGCGACTGCTGGTTGCGCAGGCTCAGGGCGATCTTGTTGGGGGAGTAGTTGAGCGCTGCCGCCGCTTCCCGGATCCGCTGCTGGCTTTCCAGGGCCACGTTTCCGTCGCCGCGTCCGTTCAGCACGAGCGACACGGCACTGCGCGAAACGCCCGCCAGCTTGGCGACGTCGAGGGCGGTGGCCTTGCGCTTCATGGTCGTCCTTCGGATGCTGGGATCTCTTGCTTGGGTGCAGTTTACCTAACTCGTGTGAGCTTCCGCTCTCTCCCGACGCCCCATCACGTCCCGCCCCTTTTCCGGGAACGCCCCATCACCTTTAGCCCCCTTTTCGGGAACGCCCCATCACCTTTCGGGCCTATCAGGGCAGGAGGTGATGGGGCGTGTGGTGGATTGGGGCTGGAGGTGATGGGGCGTGTGGTGGATTGGGGAAGGAGGTGATGGGGCGTGTGGTGGATTGGGGAAGGAGGTGATGGGGCGTGTGGTGGATTGGGGAAGGAGGTGATGGGGCGTGTGGTGGATTGGGGAAGGAGGTGATGGGGCGTTGGAGGGTGGCAAACTGGGTTGGTGACTTCGTTGAACGAACCAACTCCGGACACCCCCGGGCTGGGCAGCCCTGACGCCCCCGACGCTGAGCTGAGTGCGCTCGCTGCGGCGAGGATCGCCGTCGACGTCCTGCTCGACGGCGGCGTGCGGCACGTGGTGGTATCGCCGGGTTCGCGGTCGGCGCCAATGGCATACGCCCTCGCCGAGGCCTCCGCCGCGGGCCGGGTGGACCTGCTGGTCCGCATCGATGAGCGTTCCGCAGGATTCACCGCGCTTGGCCTGGCCCTGTCCAGTGGCTCGCCCGCAGCCGTCCTGACCACGTCCGGAACCGCCGTCGGAAACCTCATGCCCGCGGTGATGGAAGCCAACCATGCCGCCGTCCCGCTGATCGTCCTGTCAGCAGACCGGCCCGATGAGCTGCGCGGAACGGGGGCCAACCAGACCACGGTGCAGCCGGACCTCTTTGGCGAGCACGTCCGGTTCGCCGCCGATGTTCCCGCCGGCAGCAACCCAGAGCGGGCCGTCCAGACCGGACTCTCCGCAGCCACCGGCGCATTCCCGGACCTTGCGCCGGGCCCGGTCCAGCTCAACCTCGCGTTCCGCGACCCGCTGGTTCCGGCCCCCGGGGACCGGCTGCCCGACGCCGTGGAGCGGCAGCGCTACCGGGTGGGATCCGAGCCCCTGGTCATGAACCTGCCGGCGGCGCCGGACACCCTGCCCGAGCGGCGCACAGTGGTGCTCGCCGGGCACGACGCCGGTCCGGTTGCCGAAGCATTTGCCCGCGCCCACAACCTGCCGCTGCTCGCTGAGCCATCCTCCAACTCCCGCTTCGGTCCAAACGCCGTGGGCCCGTACCGGCTGCTGCTGGAGCACTTCCGGGCCGGTTCCGCGCAACCGATCGAACGCGTGGTGCTGTTCGGCCGGCCCACGCTGTCCCGTCCGGTGGCCGCGCTGCTCGCCAGTGCCGACGTCGAATCGGCCCTGTACCAGCCGGTTCCGGTCGCCTGGTACGAGCCCGGGCGCCGCACCGAACTGCCGCTGGAAAACCTCGCGGACCTCGCCGGATTCGCCGGCCGCGGCAGCTCCAGCTGGCTGGACACGTGGCTGCTTGCCGGATCGGCCGCGCAGCACGCACTGGACCAGGTGGTGTCCGCCGACCCCGCTGCCACCGGCCCCTCGGTGGCCTCGCTGGTCTGGAAGCATTCGCGCGGCCAGCTGCTGCTCGGCTCCTCCAACGGCATCCGCGACGTGGACCTCGCCGGACTTCCCGCCGCGGATCCAGCCGCCACCGTGTACGCCAACCGGGGCCTGGCCGGCATCGACGGCACCATTTCCACCGCCACCGGCATCGCTTTGGGCGGCCGGCAGCAGACCACTGTCCTGCTGGGCGACGTGACCTTCCTGCACGACGCCGGTGGGCTCCTCCTCGGCGCGGGGGAAGAAGAGCCGGACCTGCGGATCGTGGTCCTGAACGACGCCGGCGGCGCCATCTTCAGCCTGCTCGAGCACGGGGGAGTGGAGGAAGGCGGCCGCTACGGAGACGCCGTCGAGCGCCTCTTTGGCACCCCGCACTCGGTGGACATCGCGGCACTCGCGGCGGCGTACGGCGTCGGGCATTCCCTGGTCAGTACGACGGCGGGACTCGCCGAGGTGCTGGGCCGGCCTGTGCAGGGGCGCAGCATCGTGGAGGTCCGCGCGGACCGCGGGGCGCTGCGGGAGCTCCACGCCCGGATCAAGGAAGCAGTTTCTGCCGCCGTGGAGGCTGTGTTGTCGGGGCAGTAGCTGCCGACGCGCACAATCCGCTGTGACACGGAAATGCCCTGCCTCTGCCGATATACCGGCGGCGACAGGGCATTTGCGTGTCGAAAGTGAGGAACCGTGTCAGAGCACGCGGCCCAGGAACTCCTTGGTGCGCGCATGCTGCGGGTTGGCGATGATCTCGCGGGGATCGCCCGACTCCACCACCACACCGCCGTCCATGAAGGTCAGCGTGTCACCCACTTCGCGGGCGAAGCCGATCTCGTGGGTCACCACGATCATGGTCATGCCGGACTTGGCCAGGTCCTTCATCACGTTCAGGACATCGCCCACCAGCTCCGGGTCCAGGGCGGACGTGGGCTCGTCGAACAGCATGAGTTCCGGGTCCATGGCCAGGGCCCGGGCGATGGCAACGCGCTGCTGCTGGCCACCGGAGAGCTGGGAGGGGTAGTGGCCGGAACGGTCCGCCAGCCCTACGCGGTCCAGCAGTTCCAGCGCACGCTTCTGGGCGGCAGCCTTGGACTGGCCCTTCACGTGCACCGGCGCTTCCATGACGTTCTGCAGCGCGGTCTTGTGAGGGAACAGGTTAAACCGCTGGAACACCATGCCGATTTCGCGGCGCTGGGCGGCGATTTCCTTGGTCTTGAGGTCGTGGAGCTTGCCGTTGACCTCGCGGTAGCCGATCAGCTGGCCACCCACGGAGATCCGGCCGGCGCTGATGCTCTCCAGAAGGTTCACGCAGCGCAGCATGGTGGACTTGCCGGAACCCGACGGCCCGATCACCACCGACACTTCGCCCTGGTTCACGGTCATGTCGATGCCCCGGAGTACATGGTGGTGCCCGTAGTACTTGTGGAGGCCCTCGATCTTGACCAGCGGCTTCTCTGCTGTGACGGTCATCGTGCACTCTCCTCGGGGAAGTCCGTTTCTATTGACCGTCCGCCGTCCTGGCTCAGGGCCACGCGGGCCGACTTGGCCACTGGCTTGCCCGCCGGCGCGAGATTGTCGACGCCCTTGCCGTAGTACGCCTCAATGTAGTGCTGTCCCACCATCAGGATGCTGGTGATCACCAGGTACCAAATGGCGGCCACGATCAGCAACGGAACCGGGAGGTAGGTCCGGTTGGCCAGGGCGTTGGTGGCGAAGGTGAGGTCCAAGGTGAACGGCACGGCCAGGACCAGCGAGGTGGTCTTCAGCATGCCGATGGTTTCGTTGCCCGTGGGCGGAACAATGACGCGCATGGCCTGCGGCAGGATGATCCGCCACATGATCTTCGTCTTGCCCATGCCCAATGCCTCGGCCGCCTCCATCTGCCCGCGGTCAACGGACTTCAGGCCCGCGCGGAAAATTTCCGCGAGGTAGGCCGATTCGTTCAGGCCGAGGCCGAGGATGGCTGCCGCGGTGGCGTTGATGACTGCCGCGGTGTCCAGGCTGAAGAGCTCGGGTCCGAACGGCACGCCCGCGCTGATCTTGGGGTACAGAACCGAAATCAGGCCCCACAGCACCAGCTGGGTGTAGACGGGTGTTCCACGGAAGAACCACACCCACACCCAGCTGGACCAGCGGAACACAGGGTTGTCAGACTGGCGCATGAACGCCAGCAGGATGGCCAGGACGATGGCCAGGACCATGGAGGTGACCGTCAGCAGAAGCGTCCAGCCCACGCCCTGGACCACCTTGACGTCCAGGATGTAGGTGCCCACCACATCCCAGCGGAAGTTGGGGTTGGTAAACAGGCTCTGCAGGAACAGAACGACCAGCGCCAGGATGATGAACGCGCTGATCCATCGGCCCGGGTGCCGCACCGGCACGGCTTTGTTCAGTACCGGTGCGTCGTCCTTATGCTGGCCGTCCATGTGCACACCTGACTTGTCGTCGGTAACGCGAAAACTCAAGACTTGACCGCCGGGTTGACCTCGGACTTGGTGATGGCGCCTTCAGAGTTGCCCCAGCCGTCCAGGATCTTCTTGTAGGAGCCGTCTTCCATCAGCTTGGTGACAGTCTTCTGGATGACCTCTGCCCAGGCGGTGTCAGCCTTGGCCACGGCGATGCCCTGCGGAGCGGAGTCGTAGACGTCGCCCAGCTTCTCCAGCTGGCCGTTGGTCTGGGTCAGGGCGTAGCCGATGATGGGGGAGTCGGCAGCCATGGCGTCGATGCTGCCGTTCACCAGGCGGGTGGTGACATCCGTCTGGTTCTTCAGGGTGACGATGTCGATGGGCTTCTTGCCGTCAGCAACACACTTCTTGTTGCGGTCGGCCAGGTCCGGATCTTCCTGGACGGTGCCGGTCTGCACACCGATGGACTTGCCGCACACGTCGTCCAGGGAGAACTTGTTGGGGTTGCCCTTCTTCACGGCCCAGGCGGTGCCTGCGTTGAAGTAGCTGACCATGTTCACTGCACCCAGACGCTCCGGGTTGATGGTGAATGAGGAGATGCCAAGATCGTACTTGGGGCCGAGGGCCGGGAGGATGCCGGTGAACTCTGCGGTCTGGACCTGGACCTTGAGTCCCAGGGTGGCGCCGATGGCCTTGGCGATGTCCACGTCGTAGCCGACGGGTGTCTGGCCGTCCGTACCGAGGAATTCGGCGGGGGCGTAGCTGGTGTCGGAGCCGACCGTGATGGTGCCCTTGGACTTGATGGCGTCCGGGACCATGGCGGCCAGGGCGTCGTCCTTCTTGACGGTGGTGGGATCAAAGCTGGCGCTGGCGCTGCCCGACGAGGTGGCCGCGCTCGAGGGACCCGTTTCCGAGGCGTTGGTGCATGCTGAGAGGGCCAGGGCGCTGATGGCGATCATAGTGGCGGCGGTCAGCTTGGAAGTGCCCAGGAGGGTACGGGGAGTCTGCATTTCTTACCTTTTGTTGCAGGGGCTATGAGGTACTAACGCGGCTTATAGTGTAACGCTCAACAAGAGAGGTACGTCACACGCAACTAAGTTTCACTATTGGATAACTGTAACGGTGACAAAATCAAGCCTTCCAGAGCAGCAGTCGTCTGTCATCCCAGACTCCTACCTAGGAAGGCGCAAAAAGAACCTCAGCTGCTGATGCCCAGGGACTCCAGCATTGGCCGGAACTTGGCCCAGGTCTCGGCCAGTTCGGCCTCCGGCTGCGAGCCGTCAACAATGCCGCAGCCGGCATACAGCCTCACGGTTTCGGGGGACTCGATGACCGCGCCGCGCAGGGCAATGCCCCACTCTCCGTTGCCGGCTGCGTCCAGCCAGCCCACCGGCCCGGCGTACGGCCCGCGGTCCAGGTGCTCCAGCTTGCGGATCAGTTCACCGGCCACCAGTGTGGGCGTCCCGCAGACCGCGGCGGTGGGGTGCAGCGCGTTGATCAGGGCCAGGCAGGTGGGCACGTGGCCTTCCACCTCGGTGAGCTCGGCCTTGACGTCGGAGGCCAGGTGCCAGACGTTGGGCAGCTCCAGGATGAAGGGTTCATCATGGGCATTCATCGCCTCGGAGAACGGCGCCAGCTGCTTGGTCAGCGACTGGATGGCGATCTCATGCTCATGCCGTTGCTTCTCCGAGCCGGCCAGGACGCGTGTGGCGTAGTCCATCGGCGGGCCGTCCTCGCCGTGCGCATCGCGGCGGTCCAGGGTGCCGGCCAGCACGCGGGCCTGGGCGGTCCGACCCTCCACCTGGATCAGCATCTCGGGCGTGGCCCCTACCAGGCCGTCCACGCCATAGGTCCAGCATTCCCGGTACCTGGCGGCGAGCTCGCGGAGCACGTCTGCGGCATGTACGCCGGAAGGAATAGTTGCCACGACGTCCCGGGCCAGCACCAGCTTTTCCAGTGCGCCCGTGCGGATTTCGGCAACACCGGCGGCCACGGCCTCCATCCAGGCTTCCTCGCTGAGCGAGCCGGTGTTCAGCGTTGCGCCGGCTGCCAGTGGGAGGGGGCGGACGACGGCGCCGCGCGCCTGGCCGGGCACGTCACCAACCGACGCGTCCCCGGCTGGGTCCGCTGCCGGCGTCGTGCCTTCCGTGGCGGAGGCAGCGTCGGAACCGCCGCCGAGCCAGCGGTCCAGCGCGGCGAGGGCCGTCTCTTCGGTGAGCGGGCCGCCGTCGAACGTCAGCTGGGTGAGCCATGCCTGGTTGTCCCGCACGCCCACCACGATCTCCGGCACGATCAGCCGTGACTCGTGGGCTGACGTCTTGGAGAAGGCAAAGGAACCAAAAGCCACGGGACCGGTGCCGGGCAACTCCACGGAATCCGCCACCTCGGCCTCCAGGACCAGGTGCCGCCACCAGATGTCCGCCTCAAGGAACCGGTCCGGCCCCGTGGCGGTGAAGCGTGCGATCTCGCCGAAACCGGCCAGCCCGGCTTCGCGGCGGGTCCAGCAGAGGACATCGTCACGGACCAGAAACGAAGGCAGTCCCCCGGGGAATGCTTTGCCATCCAGGGGGACCGTCAGGGTGCGGAACGTGCTCGTCATGATGGATCAACAGTACCCCCGACAGTAATTCACAGTACTTCGCAGTAACTTTCCGCCCCTGGCCACGTCGAATCCGTACTGGTCAGCACCGTCAGGAACATTTGAGACAATGTCATGGTGAACCGAGCATCCTTGGATAAGCGTCCGGACGAAGTAGCCACGATGTTTGACGACGTCGCACCTAAATACGACGTCGTCAACGATGTCCTCTCCATGGGGCAGACCCGCCGCTGGCGGAAGATCGTGGTGGATGCCATGGAAGTCTCCAAGGGCCAGCGGGTCCTGGACCTCGCGGCCGGAACCGGTACCTCCAGCGAACCGTATGCCGACGCCGGCATAGACGTGGTGGCCTGCGATTTCTCCCTGGGCATGCTCAAGGTGGGCAAGCGCCGCCGCCCTGACATCGACTTCATTGCCGGTGACGCCACCAACCTGCCGTTCGCCGACAACACGTTTGACGCCACCACCATCTCCTTCGGGCTGCGGAACGTGAACGAACCCAAGAAGGCGCTGGCCGAGATGCTGCGCGTCACCAAGCCCGGCGGCCGCCTGGTCATCGCAGAGTTCTCGCAGCCGGTGGTTCCGTTGTGGCGCACCATGTACACCGAATACCTGATGCGCGCCCTGCCGGCCATCGCCGTCAAGGTCGCGTCCAACCCGGACGCATACGTCTACCTCGCCGAATCCATCCGCGCCTGGCCGGACCAGGACCACTTGGCCGCATGGCTGCAGGAGAGCGGCTGGGAGAAGGTCACCTACCGCAACCTCACCGGCGGCATCGTGGCCGTGCACCGCGCGTTCAAGCCTGCCGATTCCTCGCCCGACGGCGCTGCTGCCGCCATCGCTGCGCACAAGGGCCCGGTGGCCAAGCTGCGCCGCAACACTGTCCGCTGACCTGTGAAGGTACTGATTGTCGGCGCCGGTCCGGCCGGATCCACCGCCGCGTACTACCTGGCCAAGGCCGGCCTCGAGGTCACAGTCCTGGAAAAGACGCAGTTTCCGCGCGAGAAGGTCTGCGGTGACGGGCTGACACCGCGTGCCGTCCGCGAGATCCAGAAGCTCGGCCTGCCGCACCCGGAGAACGAGGGCTGGCGCCGGAACAAGGGCCTGCGCCTGATCGCCGGCGGCCGCACCGTCGAGCTGCCCTGGCCCGAGGTGTCCGACTTTCCGCAGTACGGGCTGATCCGCACGCGCCTGGGCTTCGACGAGGAGCTGGCGCGGCATGCGGAGGCGGCCGGGGCCACAATCCTTGAGCGGCACAGCGTCACCGAGGCCCTGCGGGACGACGCCGGCCGCGTCACGGGCGTCCGCGCGGCGCTCCTGGACGGGGCCGGACGCAAGACGGGGGAGACGCGCGAGTTCAGCGCCGACGTCGTCCTCGCTGCCGACGGCAACTCCACCCGCACCGCCGTGTCCCTTGGGATCCAGAAACGTGACGACCGCCCCCTGGGCGTCGCCGTCCGCACCTACTTCACCTCCCCGCGCACCGATGACGACTGGATGGAAGGCTGGCTGGAGCTCCCCGGCCGCGACGGCAAGCTGCTGCCCGGCTACGGCTGGGTGTTCGGCGTGGGCGACGGCACCTCTAACGTGGGCCTGGGCATCCTGAACTCCTCAAAGGAATTCGGCAAGCTCGATTACAAGCAGGTCCTCCGCGAATGGACCGCCGGGATGCCCGCCGACTGGGGCTTCAGGCCGGAGAACCAGGTGGGCGAAATCCGCGGCGCAGCCCTGCCCATGGGCTTCAACCGCACCCCGCACTACTCGCCCGGCCTGCTCCTGCTGGGCGACGCCGGCGGCATGGTCTCGCCCTTCAACGGCGAGGGCATCTCCTACGCCATGGAGTCCGCGCGCTTCGCCGCCGAGTTCATCATCGACGCCTCCTCACGCACGGCTGCTTCAGGCGGAACGTATGACGCCGATGCGCACCTTGCGCGGTACGCGGACTATGTGCGGAACCAGTGGGGCTCGCACTTCACGCTTGGGCGGGCCTTCGCCGCGCTGATCGGGAAGCCTGCCGTCATGAAGCTCGCACTGCGCACCGGCATGCCCATCCCGGTGCTGATGCGGTTCGTGGTCCGGCTCCTTGCCAACCTCACGGATCCCGCCGCGAAGGGCTTCGAGGACCGGGTGATCCGCGTCCTGGAATCACTGGTTCCGGCCACATCCAATACCCCGTCAGCTCCGAACCAGCGGTATCCGCAACAAAAAGTTAGGGTTAACCCGTGACCAACTCCGCAGACCACAGCTGGACGCACGCCGGGCACGGCCTGCCGGACTCCGAACCCAGCCTCAACACCACCGCCATCGCCACGGGACTTCAACTCCCTGCAGGCTTTGCGGCCATCGCGGGGGATGCCGAGCTGGGCCCGGCCATCACCAACAACCTGGCCAAGGTGGAGAAGAAGCTCCGCGAAGCCATCGCCAACTCGGATCCCCTGGCTGACGCAACGTCGCGCCACCTGGTGGAGGCCGGCGGCAAGCGGATCCGTCCGCTGCTGACGCTGCTGTGTGCCCACCTCGGTGACGCGTCCCTGCCCGCCGTGGTGCAGGCCGCCGTCGTGGTGGAACTGACGCACCTGGCAACCCTGTACCACGACGACGTCATGGACTCCGCGCCCTTCCGCCGCGGCGCTCCCACGGCTCACGAGGTGTGGGGCAACTCCGTCGCCGTCCTGACCGGTGACCTGATCTTTGCCCGTGCCTCGATCCTGGTGTCCGAGCTCGGCGGCCGCGCACTCGGCATCCAGGCGCGCACCTTCGAACGCCTGTGCCTGGGCCAGCTGCACGAGACCGTCGGTCCGCGGCCGGACGAGGATCCGGTGGCGCACTACCTGTCCGTCATCGCCGACAAGACCGGTTCACTGGTCGCCGCCTCCGGCCAGTTCGGTGCCATCTTCTCCGGCGCCGACGAGGCCTACGAGGACGTCCTGGTGGAGTACGGCGAGAAGGTGGGCGTGGCCTTCCAGCTCGCCGATGACGTCATCGATGTCACCGGGGTGAAGGTCAAATCCGGCAAGTCCCCGGGAACCGACCTGCGCGAAGGGGTACCCACCCTGCCGGTGCTGCTCCTGCGCAAGGCTGCCGTTGATGGCGACCAGTCCGCCGTCGACCTCCTGAAGCTGATTGACGGCGACCTGTCCTCCGACGAGGCGCTGGCTGCCGCCGTGGCCGGACTGCGCGAGCACCCTGTCACCGCCGAGTCCTGGGTGGTGGCACGGCAGTGGGCCAAGGAAGCCATTGATGCCCTCGCTCCGCTGCCGGAGGGCGTGGTTAAGGAGTCGCTGTCCAACTTCGCGCTGGCTGTGGTGGACCGCGCCAGCTAATTACTGTTCGTTAGGAGCCCGGGACCTCTGGTTGATCCAGCTGCGGAGGTGCCGGGCTTCTTCGTTGTGCCGATCCGGCCGGGGCAGCCGGGCTTAACGGGATAGCCCCGGTCCTCAACAACCGAAGCTGCTGTGAACCGGGGCTATCTCTCCGTTCGCATCAGACCCGCCGGAGGCGTTTAGCGGATCCGTGAATAGCTTATGACAGGTTTGTCATAAGACGCAAGTCCTCTGTAACTGGTGGTGTCAAAGATTTTTCAGGGTGCTCCGCCGGCTGTGGCTGCGTCCTCGCTCAATTGCGTGATTTTTAGCTGGCCACGCAGGTCCCGCACCCCTTCAGTACGCGGGACAGGCAGCCTGCGCAGCCGAGAAATCACGCAATTGCGTCAGCGATTCGGCGGGCGTTATCCACATGGACAGAATCCTCTGGTTCGTGCGCGGGCTGCGCACGGACACGATGAGGGATGGACATCTGCGACTACCTGGCCAGGCGCGGGGGAGCAGCCCGCTCTCTTGAACTGCAAAGGGCCGGCTTCACGCGGACCCTGGTGGGACAGGCTGTGGCGCTGGGCGTTGTGGTCAGAACCCGGCGCGGTGTCTATGCGCTGCCCGGCGACGGACGGGTGGCAGGGGCTCTGGCAGCCGGCGGGCGGCTCACGTGTTTGTCCGCCGCCCCCATCTACCGGCTGTGGACTCTCAACGGCCCAACAGGCCTGCACTTAAGCCGGAGCCACCCCGCCCATACGTCCGGAGTCGTCGACCACGGCCGGCCCAAGCATCCGCGGCATCCCTGGCTGCCCGTGCTGGGGCTCGCCGATGTGCTTGTTCATGCCGTGCACTGCCTGCCGGAGCTGGAGGCGCTGGTGATGGTGCAGTCGGCTGTGGGCGCCGGTGACATCTCGCGCGATTTCCTCTACGCGCGCTGCCAGGGACGCCGCAACGGGCGCGCCAGGGCGGTGCTGGACCTGGTGATTCCCCGCGCGGACTCCGTGCTGGAGGTACTCGCAAATGTCCATTTCGCGCGGGCCGGAGTACGGGTTCGGCGGCATGTCTACATTGCCGGAGTTGGAGAGGTGGATTTCCTGGTCGAGGAGTGCCTGGTGGTGGAGACGGATGGCTCAACGCATTTCGAGCCGAAGTCCATCAAGCGGGACCAGCGGCGCAACAACCGGAGCATAGTTGGGGGCTACCTGGTGTTGCGCTACTACTATGAGGTCGTTATCTACCGGCCGAGGCCATGGTCGCGGAGGTTCAGGCGGTGCTGCGGGTGTGGCGGAGCCGACGAACAGCGGGCTTGGCGACCTGTTTGCGTGATTTATGGGCTGTTAACCGGCGAGTGCCCCTGCAAACGCAGGGGCACATCTCAAGGTCCAGTCCATAAGTGACGCATTTACGTCAACGGCCGACGGGGAGCCCTTACTCTTCCTCTTCGTCCTCGAACGCCCACTCGAACATGTCGAAGACGAACTCGGAGAAGGTGCCTTCCTCGGACTTCCACTGCCCGCGGGCATTGTTGCGGCGGTACACGATGGGGTCCGGGACGCTGAGGTCGCCCACCCGGAAGCCCCAGGTGAACGCTTCCTCTTCGTCTTCGAGGAACATGAGGAAGCCTTCGTCGTCGACCTCGAGCTCTTCGGGGTCCCAGAAGTAGTGGTAGGCCTCCATGAGGTCCTCGCAGCCGCCCAGTGCAAGGTAGAACTCGCGCAGGACCAGGGGGATCTCGAATTGGTGCTCCGCGAGGGCCTTGTCCAGCTCCTCGGGCGTCAGGCCATCCGCTTCCTGCCATTCGTCCTCGAGATACTTTGGAACAAGCGCGCGGAACTTCTCGAGGAACATGTCAGTCATGCTCATATCCTAGCTAATCGCGGCGCTCCCAAAATGACATGGAAGCGAACGTCACAGCCCTGAATCGCTTGCCCTGCGCTGCCAGCCGCGGACGGCAAGCGGCGCCTGCCAGGAGCGGCGCCAGGCAAGGACGCGGAACGTGAAAACCAGGGCGGCAATGCCGGCTGCGGTCAGCACGTTGAACACGCCAAGAACCCACAGCACTGCCGTCAGCGAGGATCCCACGAAGGCCGGCAGTGCGTAGATGTCCTTGGGGTTGAACAGTTCGGGTACCTCGTTGGCCGTGATGTCCCGGAGCAGGCCGCCGCCCACCGCCGTCGTCACCCCCAGCAGCACCGACGCCACCGGGTTCAGGCCGGTGGCCAGCGCCTTGAGCGTGCCGGTCATGCAGAAGAGGGCCAGGCCGGCGGCGTCGAACAGGACCAGCAGCGACGTGTAGCGCTGGACACTGGAGAACAGGAAGAACACCAGCACTGTGGCCAGCAGCGGCGGCGCCAGATACGCCGGGTTGGTGAACGCCGCCGGAACGATGACAAGGATGACATCGCGGATCACGCCGCCGCCCAGGCCCACCAGGGAGGCCAGGAGCAGGGATCCCACAATGTCGATCTGCTTCCGCGCCGCCAGCAGCGAGCCCGATACCGCGAAGAAGAACACGCCCAGCAGGTCCAGCCAGACCGGGGAGTTGTCAAAGGCGAATGTCATGGGGCGTCCCGGTATTTCAAAGAGGGCGGACAGGGCGGCTCCAACGTTACGCTAGCCCCTATGAACAGCCCCATCATGATCGCCTGTGCCCATGGGACGTCCAACACACAGGGGGCCGCGGAGGTCAATGCCCTGCGCGCCGCCATCGCGGAACTGCGCCCGGGCCTTGATGTCCGGGAAGCCTATGTGGACGTCCAGCAGCCGGATCTGGTGGATGTGGTGGCCGGCCTGCCGGACGGGGAGGCTGCCGTGGTGGTGCCGCTGCTGCTGAGCGTCGGCTACCACGTGAAGGTCGACATCGCCCGGGCCGTGAAGAGCCGGCCGGGCAGTGCCGCCGCAGCGCCGCTTGGCCCGGACCCGCGCCTCGCGGCCCTGCTGGACCAGCGGCTGCGGGAGGCCGGCACTACCGACAATGACGTCATTGTCCTGGCGGCGGCGGGCTCGTCCAACCCCAACGCAGCAGTGAGCGTCGAGGAGCTGCTGGGCCAGCTGCAGGCATTGCGGTCCAACCGGATGGTGGCCGCCTACGGTGCCTCCGCCCAGCCGTCGGTGCCCGACGCCGTCGCCATGCTCCGCGAAGAGCTCGCCGGGGGTGCCGGGGCGGGGGAGTCCGCCGGAGCGGTCGACGTCGGAGGCCGGGTGGTGATTGCCTCGTATCTCCTGGCGCCGGGCTTCTTCCATGACCAGCTGGCTAAGGCGGGTGCCGACGTCGTGACCCAGCCCCTGCTGCCCTCCCCGACACTCGCGGAGATCGCGCTCGACAGGTACGACGCCGCCGTCGCCGCCATGAACCAAACGCCCACGGAAGCACCCCTGGCGGCCCCCGCCGAAGCCCCGGACAAGGCTCCCGCCGATGCACAGCAGGGTGGGTTCTTCAAGGCCCTCCAGCGTTTCGTGACGAAATATTTCCCTAGGTGACTTAGCGTTTCCGGGCCTTTGTGACGGTATTCGGCGCCGCCCTACAGTCGATGCATGACTGATACAGCTCTAGCCGGAGCGTCGGCGGACTCCGCTGCCCCCAAGCGCCCCGCCCGCCCGTCCCGCCCCGCTGCGAAGCCGCATGGCCAGTGGAAAGTGGACGGCAAGACGCCGCTGAATGCCAACGAAACCTGGAAGCAGGAAGACGACGGCCTGAACGTCCGCGAGCGTATCGAGACCATTTACGCCAAGGAAGGCTTCGACGCCATCCCCGGCCAGGACCTGCACGGCCGTTTCCGCTGGTGGGGCCTGTACACCCAGCGCAAGCAGGGGATCGACGGCGGCAAGACCGCCACCCTGGAGCCGCACGAGCTCGAAGACAAGTACTTCATGCTGCGCGTGCGGATCGACGGCGGCGCCCTTACCACCGAGCAGCTGCGCGTCATCGGCCAGATCTCCGTGGACTTCGCCCGGGACTCCGCCGACCTGACCGACCGCCAGAACATCCAGCTGCACTGGATCCGGGTCGAAGACATCCCGGAGATCTGGAACCGCTTGGAGTCCGTGGGCTTGTCCACCACTGAAGCCTGCGGCGACGTGCCCCGCGTCATCCTGGGTTCGCCCGTGGCCGGCATCGCCAAGGACGAGATCATCGACCCCACCCCGCTCATCGCCGAGCTGGGGGAGCGGTTCATCGGCAACCCGCTGCTGTCCAACCTGCCCCGCAAGTACAAGACCGCGATCACCGGCCACCCCAGCCAGGACGTGGTCCATGAGATCAACGACTGCGCGTTCGTGGGCATTGAACACCCCGAGCTAGGCGCCGGCTACGACCTCTGGGTGGGCGGCGCGCTGTCCACCAACCCGATGCTCGGCAAGCGCCTCGGTGCGTTCGTAAAGCCGGACCAGGCCGCGGACGTGTGGCTGGGCGTGACCAGCATCTTCCGCGATTACGGTTACCGCCGCATGCGCACCAAGGCCCGCCTGAAGTTCCTGCTGGCCGATTGGGGTCCGGAGAAGTTCCGCCAGATCCTCGAGGACGAATACCTGGGCTACAAGCTGGCCGACGGCCCCGCCGCGCCCAAGCCCGCCACCCCCGGCGACCACGTGGGCGTGCACGAGCAGAAGGACGGCAAGTTCTTCATCGGTGCCACCCCGATCGCAGGCCGCCTTTCCGGTTCCGGCCTGGTCAAGCTGGCGGACACCCTGGAGGCCCGCGGCTCCTACCGGCTGCGCACCACTCCGCACCAGAAGATCGTTGTGCTGGACGTCGAGAAGGACCAGGTGGAGCCGCTCATCACCGAACTGGACGGCCTGGGCCTGTCCGCCCGCCCGTCCGTCTTCCGACGCGGCACCATTGCCTGCACCGGCATCGAATACTGCAAGCTGGCCATCGTCGAGACCAAGTACACGGCCGCCACCGCCGTTGCCGAACTCGAGCGCCGCTTGGCGGACCTCGCCGGTTCGGGCCAGCTGCCGCAGGCATTGTCGCTGCACATCAACGGCTGCCCCAACTCCTGCGCCCGCATCCAGACCGCGGACATCGGCCTCAAGGGCATGATGCTGCCAACGCCCGACGGCGACCCCTCCCCGGGTTTCCAGGTCCACCTGGGCGGCGGGCTGGCCAACAATGACCGCGAGGAAGCCGGGCTGGGACGCACCGTCCGCGGCCTGAAGGTTTACGTCAACGACCTGCCCGACTACGTGGAGCGCGTGGTCCGCCGGTTCGTGGCCGACCGCGCCGAAGGCCAGACCTTCGCCGAATGGGCCCACGCAGCAGATGAGGAGGCACTCCAGTAATGGCAAAGCATCTCGCACCCGCACCGGCCAAGCGGCCCCAGGAAGAGCTGAAGGCCCTGGCCGAGGCCGGCGCCGCCGAGCTCGGCTGGGACGCCCCCGCCCGCGATGTGATCGCCTGGGTGGAGCGCAACTTCGACCTGCCCGCCGTCGCCGTCGCCTGCTCCATGGCCGACGCCGTCCTGCCAGCCCTGGTCGCTGACCAGATGCCCGGCGTCGACGTCCTGTTCCTGGAGACCGGCTACCACTTCCCGGAAACCTACGCCACGCGTGACGAGGTAGCCGCGAACCTCCGCGTCAACGTGGTGGACGTCCTCCCGGAGACCACCGTGGAGCAGCAGGACCGGCTGCTGGGCAAGGACCTCTTCGCCCGTGACGCCGCCCAGTGCTGCGCCCTCCGCAAGGTGGCCCCGCTGCAGCGGACCCTCGCCGGCTACGAACTGTGGTTCACCGGCGTCCGCCGCGACGAAGCCCCCACCCGCACCAACACGCCGCTGGTCACCTGGGATGAGAAGAACGGCCTGGTCAAGGTCAACCCCATGGCAGCGTGGACGTTCGACCAGTTGGTCCAGTACTCGGACGACAACCTTTTGCCCGTCAACCCGCTGCTTTCCCAGGGGTACCCCTCCATTGGCTGCCAGCCCTGCACCCGCAAGGTGGCGCCCGGCGAAGACCCCCGCGCCGGCCGCTGGGCAGGATCCGACAAGACAGAATGCGGACTACACGTATGAGCACTTCACTTACCGAGGAGACCCAGGTGACCGACGCCGCCGTATCCACGCGCCTGTCCAGCCTGGACACCCTCGAATCCGAAGCGATCCACATCATCCGCGAGGTTGTTGCCGAATTCGAGAAGCCCGCGCTGCTGTTCTCCGGCGGCAAGGACTCCGTGGTGATGCTGCACTTGGCAACCAAGGCCTTCTGGCCGGGTAAGGTCCCCTTTCCCGTGCTGCACGTGGACACCGGCCACAACTTCCCCGAGGTCATCGACTTCCGTGACCGGACCGTGGAGCGGTTGGGCCTGAAGCTGGTGGTGGGCTCCGTGCAGGAGTTCATCGACCGCGGCGAACTCGCCGAGCGCGCCGACGGCACCCGCAACCCACTGCAGACCGTCCCACTGCTGGACGCCATCCAGCAGAACAAGTTCGACGCCGTGTTCGGCGGCGGCCGCCGCGATGAGGACAAGGCCCGCGCCAAGGAGCGCATCCTGAGCCTCCGCGACGAGTTCGGCCAGTGGGACCCGCGCAACCAGCGCCCCGAGCTGTGGAACCTCTACAACGGCCGCCACACCGTGGGCCAGCATGTGCGTGCGTTCCCGATCAGCAACTGGACCGAGCTGGACATCTGGCGGTACATCGAGCGCGAGAACATCGAGCTGCCCGGCCTGTACTACGCCCACGAGCGCGAAGTCTTCGCCCGTGACGGCATGTGGCGCGCAGTGGGCGAAGTGTCCCAGCCCCGCCCCGATGAGGAAGTCATCACCAAGACCGTCCGCTACCGCACCGTGGGGGACATGTCCTGCACCGGTGCCGTGGAGTCCAACGCCTTCACCGTGGCAGACGTCGTGGTCGAAGTTGCCGCCTCCACCCTGACCGAACGTGGCGCCACCCGCGCAGATGACCGCATCTCCGAGGCCGCCATGGAAGACCGCAAGAAGGACGGGTACTTCTAATGACCACCGAAGCAGTTCTCCCGGCGGACCTGGAAACAGCCCTGCCCACCACCCTCTTCCGCTTTGCCACGGCAGGATCGGTCGACGACGGCAAGTCCACGTTGGTGGGCCGCCTCCTCCACGATTCGAAGGCCATCCTGGCTGACCAGCTCGACGCCGTGGCCCGCACCTCCGCGGACCGCGGGTTCGGCGGGGACAAGGGCGGCATCGACCTGGCCCTGCTGACCGACGGTCTCCGCGCCGAGCGCGAACAGGGCATCACCATCGACGTGGCCTACCGCTACTTCGCCACCGACCAGCGCAGCTTCATCCTGGCCGACTGCCCCGGGCACGTGCAGTACACCAAGAACACGGTGACGGGCGCGTCCACTGCGGATGCCGTCGTCGTCCTCATTGACGCCCGTAAGGGCGTTCTGGAGCAGACCCGCCGGCACCTGTCCGTGCTGCAGCTGCTGCGCGTGGCGCACGTGATCGTGGCCGTGAACAAGATCGACCTGGTGGACTTCAGCGAGTCCGTGTTCCGCGACATCGAAGCCGACGTGCAGCAGGTGGGCCGCGAACTGGGCCTGGGCTCGGACGGAATCAGCGACCTGCTGGTCATCCCGGTGTCCGCGCTCGACGGCGACAATGTGGTGGACCGCTCGGAGCGCACACCCTGGTACACGGGCCCCGCGCTGCTGGAGGTCCTCGAGACCCTTCCCGCCGCCGATGAGCTCGAGAGCCACCTGGAGAGCTTCCGCTTCCCCGTGCAGCTGGTCATCCGGCCGCAGGGCGCCCTGGCTCCCGACGCCGTCGCCGCCGGCCTGGACGTGGAAGCGTACCGCGACTACCGCGCGTACGCCGGCCAGATCACCGAAGGTTCGGTGAAGGTGGGGGACCAGGTGTCCGTGCTGACGCCGGGCCAGTCGCCGCGGACCACCGCCGTGGTGGGTATCGACTTCGCCGGCTCCTCCCTGCAGGAAGCCTCCGCCCCGCAGTCCGTGGCCATCCGGCTGGCGGACGAGTTCGACGTCGCCCGCGGTGACACCATCACGGCCGCCGGAACGGTCCGCGAAGCCTCCGCCGACCTCTACGCCGCCCTGTGCTGGCTGTCCCCGAAGCCGCTCCGCGAGGGCCAGAAGGTGCTGGTCAAGCACGGCACCCGCACCGTCCAGGCGATGGTCCGCAGTGTCTCCGGCAAGCTGGACCTGGCTACCTTCAAGCTTGAGGGTGCCTCCAGCCTGGAGCTCAACGACATTGGGCACGCTCAGCTCCGCCTCGCCGCCCCGCTGCCGCTGGAGAACTACCTGCACCACCGCCGCACGGGCGCGTTCCTGGTGATCGACCCGCTCGATGGGAACACCCTCGCCGCCGGGCTGGTCAAGGACCACCCGGGCGACCACGAGGACGAGCGTTACAGCATCTAGTTCCGCCCAGATCGCTGAAACCCTGCGGGGCCGCCGTAATTTTACGGCGGCCCCGCAGTCTTTTCGGCGATTTCGAGGGCCTGCGGTAATCCGCACAATAACCCGCAGAGGTTCCCCCCGAACCTTTCGTGGCCGCGGGTGGCATGGGAAGCTCAGGGATCGCTTCGCCGGTGCCGCGATTCCAGGTTCCGGCCTGTTCGTTGAGGGGGACACGATGCCTGCCATCCACCGGTGGAACACCAAAGCCGCCATCCGCTTCGCACGCGACGCCCGCGAGTGGGGAATTCGCCCGCGCCGAGCGCTGATCATCGCTTTGCTGCCGTTGGGCATCGCCCTCGCAACCGCGGCCACCGTCCTGCACCCGCCACTGTTCATCTGGCTCCTTGATGAGGACTCCCTGGTCGAGTGGCTCCAGTTCTTCTCACTGGTGGCTGCAGGCATCTTCCTGCCCCTCCTGGCCTTCCGCCTCTCCAGAACCGGGCACAAGATCATGGCATTGCTTTACGGCGTGGTCGCCGCCGGCGTCTGGTTCCTGGCCGGGGAGGAGATCTCCTGGGGACAACGCATCTTCGGCTGGCAGACACCGGAAGAAATGGAAGCGATCAACCGCCAAGGCGAGACCACCGTGCACAACATCGGCGGGGTGCAGGAACTGGTACCCGCAGCCATGCTGCTGGCAAGCCTTTACGGCGCGTGTGCTCCCTTGGTGTGGAACGCCGTCCGCGGCCGCTGGAAGCACCTGGAATCTGCACACCTGCTGGTTCCGCCGCTGTGCGTGGTGCCGGCCTTCGGGCTGGCGGCGGCCTACCGCCTCTTCCGCCTGCTGGTGTGGCCCTCACCCGACTACGGCATCTCCGAGTATGGCGAAGTGATGGAACTTTCCCTGTACCTGGGGCTCGCGCTGTTCTGCTGGTTCAACCTGCGGCGCCTGGTGGTTGCCCGGGCCGCCGCCCGCGCGCCGCGGCACCGCCTCACCGCCCCCGCGTAAGTTCCTACTGGGGTTCGCCCGCGGGTGGCCGGCGCCGGCTGTCACCTTCAAGGATTGCTTTGAGTTTCTGCAGGTCCTTCCGGGTCTCCCGGCGGATCATTGGTTCCATAATCAGGCCGGCCAGGCGGGAGAAACCCGAGGGGCTCCCGCTGTTGCCGAGCGTCATGCGCGTCCCGCCGTCGTCGTCCGTCCATGTGTAGGTGGTCTGCATGGGGAAGGGGCCCTGGGCGGTGCGCATCACCAATCTCTGGCCGGGGACGTACTCCACGAACTCGTAGGTGTAGTTGAGCTCCCGGCCCAGGAACTTCGCAGTGAACGCCACCTTCGAGCCCGGGCCGAGGGGACCGTTGTCCAGCCGCTGCGATTTGTGGATGTTGACGTACCACCGGGGCGCATTTTCCGGGTTCGCCGCAAAGCCCGCGACTTCCTCACGCGGCCTGTCGATGTGGATATCCGTCTGGACACTGACCATTGCTGCATCTCCATTCGAAGCGCGGGTTTAGCCTAGGACTTACCCTAGTCCTGGTCACCGCGGCGGGAGGCGGACATGGAAACCATCAGCCCGAAGCTTCTCAACTGGGCGTCCATCCTGGATGACAAGACCCGCGCGCAGGCCGTGATGACGGCGGCCCTGCCGTTCATCTACCCCCACCTGGCGCTGATGCCTGACGCACACCTGGGCAAGGGAGCCACCGTGGGCTCCGTCATCCCCACCCTGCGTGCCATCATCCCGGCGGCCGTGGGCGTGGACATCGGCTGCGGCATGATCGCGGTGCGCACCCAGTACTCCGTGAAGGACCTGCCCAAGGACAGGAAGCGTCTGCGCGAGGACATCGAGCGGGCCATCCCGCTCTCGGCCGGGCACAACAACAGGCAGGTGCTGCCCACGGCTGAGCCCCGGATTGCGGAGCTGACGCGGCGGGCCGCCAACGCCGGGTTCAACCCGGCCCAGTATGTTCCCAAGTGGGAGCTGCAGCTGGGGTCCCTGGGCTCCGGGAACCACTTCATCGAAATCTCCGCGGATGAGGACGACGGCGTGTGGCTCTTCCTGCATTCGGGCTCGCGCGGGATCGGCAACAGGATCGCCCAGCACCACATCGGAGTGGCCCGGCAGGTGAGCCGGAAGAACCAGATATACCTGCCCGACCCGGACCTCGCGTACCTGGACGAGGGCACGCCCCAGTTCGAGCGGTACATCGCCGAGCTTCGGTGGGCCCAGCACTTCGCACTGCTGAACCGGGAGGAAATGATGGACCGGGTGGCTGCCCAGTTCAGCCGCTGGGTAGGCGGGCCGGTTCGGGAACGCGAACGGATCAACTGCCACCACAACTTCACGCAGCAGGAAACGCACTACGGCAAGCCCGTCTGGGTGTCCCGCAAGGGTGCCATCAAAGCCGCGCACGGCGATCCCGGACTCATCCCCGGGTCCATGGGAACGGCGTCGTATGTCGTGGAAGGCCGGGGCAACCCGGCCTCATTGAACTCCTCCCCGCACGGGGCCGGACGCGAATACTCCCGGAACGCAGCCCGGAAGGCCTTCACCCTGGAGGAACTGAAGCGGGCCATGAAGGGCATCGAGTTCCGGGCGTCGGAGGCCTTCATCGACGAGATCCCGGCCGCGTACAAGCCGATCGACCAGGTCATGCGGGACGCCGCGGACCTGGTGACGGTGCGGCACAAGCTGCGGCAGTTGGTCAACGTCAAAGGCAACTGATTTTGCGAAACCGGGCAGCAGTGCGGCGGAATATGACGCTGGATGAACGTGCGTGACCCCCCGTTTCCGCTTCGTTGAACGGGTTTGGGCCACTCCCTATGGTGAAACAATGACTAGTTCCAAGCCCGGGATGACCCGCATCGTGGCAGGCGAAAGCGCGGTCCCAACGCGCAGGCGCGCCGTCGAGGCTGCCTTGGCCATAGGGCTGGTCCTGTTGATCGCTGTCGGAGCCATTGTTGCGTCCAACATCTCCCGCAACACCGAGGCGCAGGCCGCCGAGCCCACCCCGGCCGCAGAGCTGAAACTGGGGTACTTCGGCAACGTCACGCACGCACCCGCCCTGGTCGGGGTCAAAAAAGGGTTCCTGGCCGAGGCCTTGGGCGGCACCAGGCTCAGCACCGAGACCTTCAACGCCGGACCGGCAGCCATCGAGGCCCTGAACGCCGGGGCCATCGACGCGGCCTACATCGGCCCGAACCCGGCCATCAACTCCTTCGCCAAGAGCCAGGGCCAGTCCGTGCGGGTAATCGCCGGAGCCGCGGCAGGCGGCGCCCAGCTGGTGGTCAAGCCCGGCATCAACTCCGCCGCGGACCTGCGGGGCAAGACCCTGGCCACGCCGCAGCTGGGCGGGACCCAGGACGTGGCCCTGCGGGCGTGGCTCACCAAGCAGGGCTACAAAACCAACGTGGACGGCAGCGGCGACGTCGCCATCAACCCCACGGACAACGCCCAGACCCTCAAGCTGTTCCAGGACGGAAAGCTCGACGGCGCGTGGCTGCCTGAGCCCTGGGCGTCACGCCTGGTGCTCCAGGCCGGAGCCAAGGTCCTCGTGGACGAAAAGGACCTGTGGGACGGCTCAGCCACCGGCAAACCGGGGGAGTTCCCCACCACCATCCTGATCGTGAACCAGAAGTTCGCCGCCGACCACCCGGACACCGTCAAGGCGCTGCTGGCCGGGCATGCCAAGTCGGTCGCATGGCTCAACTCGGCACCGGCCGACGAGAAGGCGGCACTGGTCAATGAGGCCTTGCAGGAATCCGCCGGGGCCGCGCTGCCGGCTGATGTGCTGAACCGTTCCCTCGCCAACATCACCTTCACCCTCGACCCGCTGGCCGGCAGCTACCCCAAACTGCTGCAGGACGGGGTGGACGCCGGAACCACCAAGAAGGCCGACATCAACGGCCTGTTCGACCTCACCGCGCTCAACCAGGACACCGGCGCCGGCAAAATCTCCGCAGCCGGCCTCGGCCAGGACTGACCCCCACCACTACCTAAGGACGCCACCATGCCAGTCGTACTGGAACACCTGGGCAAGCGCTTCGGCGACGGCGCCCCGGTACTGGACGACGTCAACGCCAAGATCAAGCAGGGCGAGTTCGTCGCCCTCCTTGGTGCCTCCGGCTGCGGCAAATCCACCCTCCTGAACATCATCGCGGGACTGGAAGCACCGACGTCGGGCGCCCTGGAAGTGCCCAGCGACGGCGCCGCCTTCATGTTCCAGGACGCCGCACTGTTCCCGTGGCTCACAGCGCGGGAGAACATCGAGCTGGCCCTGAAACTGCGTGGCGTGGGCAAGGCCGAACGCCGCACCAAGGCCCAGGAACTCCTCGAACTGGTGCACCTGGGATCCGCAGGGGACAAGCGACCGCACGAACTGTCCGGCGGCATGCGGCAGCGCGTGTCCCTGGCCCGCTCCCTGGCCCAGGACCGGCAGCTGCTGCTCATGGATGAGCCGTTCGCCGCGCTGGATGCCATCACCCGCGACCTGCTGCACGATGAGCTGGAACGCATCTGGAAAGAAACCGGGCGGACCATCGTCTTCGTCACCCACAACGTCCGGGAGGCCGTCCGGCTGGGCCAGCGCGTCCTGCTGCTCTCCTCCCGCCCCGGCCGCGTGGTCCAGGAATGGGACGTCACCGAGGAACACCGAACCGACGCCGGGCTCGCCGGCCAGCTGACCGGGGTCATCACCGCCCGGCTGCGTGAGGAGATTCGCCGCCATGCCAAGTAATCCGACACCGCTCGCCGAGGTGGCCGAAACCCGCGAGCACGTGCATGCCGCCCTGACGCGGACGTCCACCGGCCACGAGGACCTGCGGGAGCTCGAATCCGGCCTGGACTCGCTGCAGTCCGACGCCGACCGCAAGCACCGCGTCGACTGGAGCCGCATCCTCCTGCCGGTGGCCGCGCTGGTGGTCCTGGTGCTCATCTGGCAGTTTTACGTCTCGCTCGGCGTGAAGCGGCGCGACCTGGTCCCGGGGCCGCTGGATGTGGTGGCGCAAATGGGTGTCCTGTGGGGCGACGGCAAGTTCCAGGAGGCGATCTGGACCTCGCTGCAGCGCGGTGTGGTGGGCTTCCTGATTTCGGTGGCCATTGCCACTCCCGTCGGTTTGCTGCTGGCCCAGGTTGCCCCGCTTCGACGCGCTTTCGGCCCGCTGATCTCCGGCCTGCAGGTGCTGCCGTCCGTGGCGTGGGTTCCCGCGGCCATTATCTGGTTCGGACTCACCGACGCCACCGTGTATTTCGTGGTGTTCATGGGCGCCATCCCGTCCATCATCAACGGCCTCATCTCCGGCGTGGACCAGATCCCGCCGCAGTACCGGCGCGTGGGGACCGTGCTGGGTGCGTCCCGGCTGCAGATGGCGCTGCAGGTCATCCTTCCCGCTGCCCTGCCCGGCTACCTCAGCGGCCTCAAGCAGGGGTGGGCCTTCTCCTGGCGCTCCCTCATGGCGGCGGAGATCATCGCTGTGGGCGGCACCATCGGCTTCGGCCTGGGATCCCTGCTGGACCAGGGCCGCGATCTGTCCGACATGACCATCGTGATGGCTGCCATCCTGCTGATCCTCGGCGTCGGTATCCTCATCGAGCTGCTGGTCTTCGGGCCCATCGAGAAGCGCCTCCTGCGGCGCCGGGGCCTCCTGGCCGGCAGCACCCGCTGACCCAGCCCCTCCCCAACGCACCCTTAGGGCCCGACGGCGACCTCCCGCCGTCGGGCTCTGCTGTTCCCTGACGCATCTGCGTCACTTTTGGCCCCGCCACAAGAAGTCCACCCTGCAACTGCGCGGCCGCCAGTCTCTGCCGGCGCCAAAAGATACGCATTCTGGTGCCATCGTTGCGAAGTGTGAGTGACTGCTCAGTTGCCCCACGACGGCGGCGCCCCACATCGCTCCATGGCAGACTGGCGCCATGACCGTCAGCTTCGAGTGCCGCACCGAGTCGCCGCTGCCCGCGGAGCAGCTCTTCGACCGGGCCCGCAGCATCGACCTGCATCTGGACTCCCAGCAGAAAGCACGGGAGCGGGCGATCGGCGGCGTCACCGGGGGCCTGATCGGAAAAGGCCAGGAGGTGACCTGGCGGGCAAAACACTTCGGCATTCCACTCACCATGACCAGCCGGATCACCCACGTGGACTTCCCCCGCAGCTTCACCGACGAACAGGTCAAGGGGCCGTTCACGTCATTCCGGCACGTCCACGAGTTCGTACCCACAGCCGGGGGCAGCATCATGACGGACCGGGTGGAGTTCACCGCCCCGCTGGGAGTCCTGGGCCGCGCCGTCGAGCGCCTCTTCCTCGCCCGGTACCTGGAGCGGCTGATCCGGGACCGCGGCACCTTCCTCGCCGGCAGCGCGGCAGATTCTTTGTGACGCAGCGTTACCTTACGTGAACTGGTGTTGCTGACCCTTTGTGGGCCAATGTGACGCCGCCCTACCGTTGATTCATGGCAATTCAGGACATATACCCCACGGCGCTGCGGCTGCTCGGCCGCCCCGTGCTGGTGGTGGGCGGCGGCCCCGTTGCGGTCCGCCGCGCCAAGGGACTGCTCGACGCCGGTGCCCTGGTCACCGTCGTGGCCCCCGTTGCCTCGCCCGCGCTGCAGGAGATGGCCGACGCCGGACTGCTCACCTGGGAAGCGCGGCCTTACCTTTCCAGCGACATCGACGGCGTCTGGTTCGTCCAGACCGCAACGGGCGCCCCGGAGGTGGACGCCCAGGTATCTGCCGACGCCGAGGCGCAGCGGGTGTGGTGCGTCAACGCCTCCAACCATGAAGCGTCCGCCGCCTGGACCCCCGCGGTCGCTGAGGTGGACGACGTCAAGATTGCCATCAACGCCGGGGGAGACCCGCGCCGTGCCATGGCCGTCCGCGATGCTGTCGCCACCGCCCTCGAAACCGGCGATCTTCCGCTGCGCCGCCGCCGTGCCCACCAGGGAAGCGTTGCCCTCGTTGGTGGCGGCCCCGGCGATACCGGCCTCATCACCGTCCGCGGCCGCCGGCTCCTGGGCCAGGCCGACGTCGTGGTCGCCGACCGCCTGGGACCCCGCGAACTGCTGAACGAACTCGCACCGGATGTCCGCGTCATCGAAGTGGGCAAAACTCCCGGCCACCACCCGGTGCCGCAGGCGGACATCAACCGCATCCTGGTGGAGGAAGCCCTCAAGGGCCACCGCGTTGTCCGGCTCAAGGGCGGCGACCCGTACGTGCTGGGACGCGGGGGCGAGGAAGCCGAATACTGCCGCCAGCACGGCGTCGAGGTCGAGGTGGTCTCCGGCGTTACGTCCGCCATCTCCGTCCCGGCAGCCGCAGGCATTCCCGTCACCCACCGCGGCCTGGCCAAGGGCTTCAGCGTGGTCACCGGCCACGAGGAACTCTCCGAGGTTCCGGCCCGCGCAGACCACACCATCATCCTGCTCATGGGCGTGGGCCAGCTCCGCGAATCCGCGTCCGCGCTGGGCGAAGCCGGACTGCCCGCAGACACCCCTGTTGGTATCGTGGAAAACGGCTATTTGCCGGACCAGCGCGTCACCATCGGCACGCTCGGTTCCATCGCCGACCAGGCCCAGGCGGCCGGCGTTGCAAATCCTGCCGTCATAGTCATCGGTGACGTGGTGCGCGTCAGCCCGTTCGCGCCGCCGCACTTCAAAACCGCTGACTACAGCACCACCACCCCGAACAGCCCCCGCAAGACCGTCCTCACCACCTGAAACCCATCGATTGCTCCGTACTTGTCGTTATGAACGTTGAAAACGACAAGTACTCAGCAATCGATGCAGAAGAAAAGGAACACAGCCGTGTCATCCAGCACTACCGTAGGATCTGCTGCGCGTCCCCTGCGCGTCGCCGTCGTGGGCTCCGGCCCGGCGGGCGTCTACGCCGCTGACATCCTCACCAAGAGCGAAGCCGTCAAGAGCGGCGAGCTGACTGTCAGCATCGACCTCTTTGACCGCTACCCGGCACCCTACGGCCTGATCCGCTACGGCGTGGCCCCGGACCACCCCCGCATCAAGGGCATCGTCAACGCCCTGCACAAGGTGCTGGACCGCGGCGACATCCGCTTCTTCGGCAACGTGGACTACGGCACGGACCTCACCATCGAGGACCTCCGCACCCACTACGACGCCGTCATCTTCGCCACCGGCGCCATCAAGGACGCGGACCTGAACATCCCCGGCGTCGAGCTGGAGGGCTCCTTCGGCGGCGCGGACTTCGTCTCCTGGTACGACGGCCACCCTGACGTGCCGCGCGAATGGCCGCTGGAGGCCAAGGAAATCGCCGTCATCGGCAATGGCAACGTGGCCCTGGACGTGGCCCGCGTCCTCTCCAAGCACGCCGATGACCTGCTGGTCACCGAAATCCCGGACAACGTCTACGCCGGCCTGAAGGCCTCGCCCGTCACCGACGTGCACGTCTTCGGCCGCCGCGGCCCCGCCCAGGTCAAGTTCACCCCGCTGGAGCTGCGCGAGCTGTCCCACTCCAAGGACGTGGACATCATCCTGTACCCGGAGGACTTCGAGTTCGACCAGGAATCTGACCGCCAGATCCAGACGAACAACCAGACCAAGACCATGGTGGGCACGCTCACCAACTGGATCGCCGAGCAGCCCGAGGACGTCTCCGAGCTCAAGGCGTCCCGCCGCCTGCACCTGCACTTCCTGCACAGCCCGGTGGAGATCTACGACGACGCCGAGACCCCCGGCAAGGTGGCGGGCATCAAGTTCGAGCGCACCGAGCTGGACGGCACCGGCAACGCCCGGGGCACCGGCGAGTACGTGGACTACCCGGTGCAGGCCGTGTACCGCGCCATCGGCTACTTCGGGTCCGCCCTGCCGGACGTGGAGTTCGACCACAAGAAGGGCGTTGTCACCAACGACGGCGGCCGCGTCCTGGATGCGTCCGGCCAGCATGTGCCGGGCCTCTACGCCACCGGCTGGATCAAGCGCGGACCGGTGGGCCTGATCGGCCACACCAAGGGCGACGCCCTGGAGACCGTCACCTACCTCCTCGAAGACCGCGAAAACCTGCCGGTGGCTTCGGTGCCGCAGGAGGACGCCGTCACCGAACTCCTCGACGCCCGCGGTGTGAAGTTCACCAGCTGGGAAGGCTGGCTGGCGCTGGACGCCCACGAGCTGGCCCTCGGCGCAGCGGCCACCGAAGCCGGCGGCTCGCACGGCGTGGAGGTCAAGCGTGAGCGCATCAAGGTGGTGCCGCGCGAGGACATGGTGGACATCTCCCGCGACGGCGTCTCCGCCCAGGTCTAGGAGAACGCCCGGCTTCGGGAGCTGAAAGCGGGAACCGCGGGACGCAATTGTCCCGCGGTTCCGGCGTTTAACAAACCTTTAACCCTGATGCGCTATTTCCCGGCGCCCCCGATGGCCATGAGCTCAAGGCGGCGCAGGGTTTCCCGGTTCCGGGCGGAAATCAAGGGATCGCGCAGGAACTTGGGCATCATCTTGCCGGGCCCGCGGATGGCGTCCTCCGCGATGGTCACCAGGCACTGGTTGCCGCGGTCCTCCAGTGTCATCTCCACCTTGGCCTCGCCCATGGGCCAGCCCCGCGCCACCAGCTCCAGCGAGCGGCCGGGCTCGACGGCGGTCACGCGGCTGCTGTCGTCGATCACCAGGGGCCAGGCTCCCACCGAGTGGTGGAGTTGGGCACCCACCCTTGGCCATTCGGCGTCCACGTCCCTGATCCGGGACGCGCCCACCACCCAGCCGGAGTACAGCCAGCCGTCGGCGATGACCCGCCACACGTCGGCCGAGGGGGTTTTGAACAGCTGCGAGACGGTGGACATGGAGTTCCTTCCGGTTGCGGTGGTGCTTTTCCCGAGCGGCGCGGGGGACTCAGGCGGACGTCCGACGGCGGGAGGTGCGGGCCGCCGTGCGGCCCGGTACGAAGGCTTCCGCAGCCGCCGGGTCCAGCTATAGGCCTGCGCCCCAGGTGGCTGGTGCTCCAGGGGATCGAAACGCAGCGGGATGTCGGTGGGACTGGCACTGGCCTGCAGCCGCACTTCGCCGCATTCCCGCCAGCGTCCGCCCGGTGTGGCCCAGTGCAGTCCCAGCACCCATGCCCCGGACGCCAGCGAACCGGGCGGGAGGATCCGCGTCCGCAGTCCCAGCAGCACCGGGCCCCGGCTTCCGCGGTAGGGCATCAGCGTGGTCATGGCGGCACCTGCAACATCCAGCCGCGGCACCAGCAGGAACCGGCCCGGCAACCCCCAGCCGGTGGAGGCAAACAGCACGTCCGCGGGTCCGCCGGCGCCGGGCGGGGAAACCCGCAGGGCCAGGCCAAGGATGTCCGGCAGTACGTGCGGCAGCCCCAGGGACCGGGAGAAGCGGGCCACCACCTGGTCCGTCCCGGGCGCGTCCAGCCAGTCAATGCCGCTGGGGCCGGACGGGTTGCCGGTCCTGGTCAACGTTCCGTGCAGGCCCAGCCCCTGCGGATGGATGGGCCGGTCCGGCCGGGCGAGTTTCAGGAGCCGGAAGAGGCCGGCGAAGGCCTGGCCGGCACTGGAGGCGACGGCGGAACTAGCGCGCAGCTGCTGGGTCATACTTTCTCCCTACCCACAAACTCCTGAACTACATGCGGCCAAAGCGGGCCCGGATCAGCGCGAAGATCCCGTAGGCGATGAACCCTGCACCGATGGCTACGAGCAGGGTGGGCCCGAACGGGTGGCCCTGCAGGGCCTTGAGGCTGCCGTCCAGCCCGGTGGATTCGTCCGGCCGGTGCCTGGCGGCGGCGATGATGAACAGCAGCCCGGTGAGGTCCAGCGCAACACCTTTGGCCACATGGCCGGTGACGCCCAGGCTGTCGATGAGCCTGCCCCGGCGGGTACCCTCGAAGTGGAACAGCTCTTCCTTGAATCCGCGCCGGAGTCCTTTGATCACGAAGTAGATGCCGATGCCGAGGATGGTCAGGCCGAGCGCGACGAGGACCCACGGTCCCACGGGGTTGGCCATCAGGCTGGCGCTGAAGTCCCGGGTATTGTCGCCCGAGTCGCTGCGCTGCCCCAACGCGAAGCCCGCGAAAGTCAGCCCCACGCTGCCGTACGCGATGGCCAGGAATCCCGAGGACACCAGCTTGGCCAGCCGTTCCTTGCGGGGAAGGCTCCTGGCCCGCAGCGTCGCTTCGCTGGCCTGCCACAGTGCAAGGCCCAGGCATGCGGCCACGCATCCCCACATGACCAAGGGACCCCACGGGTTGTCCGCCAGCCGGGCGATGGCGCCGGTGGCCTCGGCATCGCCGGGGTGGCCGAACGCGATGGCGATGGCGATGGCCCCCACGATGATGTGGAGCAGTGCCATGACGGCGAATCCGGAACGGGCCAGGACGTCCAGCGCTTTGGCATTGGACGCCTCCTCGACAGCGTCCGCTGCCTGGCTGAGGGTGGATTCGCCGTCGGACATCTCTTAGCCGTTCATGGGGCCTTCGGCCCGCAGCTTCTCTGCGCCGGGTCCCTCCACGTGCACGGTGCAGCGGACCACCAGCTGGCCGGGGGCGTTGTCCAGTTCCACCAGGGAATCGTCCGCGCTGAGGACGGTGAACACCTCCGAGCCGGCTACAACGCCAACGCCCTTGGCCTTTGCCGTTTCCCGCGCGTTCCCCAGCGCCTCGCGCTGGAGTCCGTCCACATAGCCGCCGTCACTTCCACGGGCGGGGTCCCCGAAGGCCCAGCCGAACAATGTCCCTGTGTTTCCCATGGCGACGATATTACGCGGTTGCCCCTCTCCGGGACGGGGTTTCGTAATATTAGTAAGTGTGCTTACCATAGGCGGACCATACCTCGAAGGAATACGGCAGGTGAAGTCCGCGGCACAGCGGCAACCCGGAACCAGTCCACAACGTTAGGAATGCACATCATGGCAGGAAATCTCATTGCCCGTTCAGTTCACGACCTGACGGCAGCAGCATGGTTCGGTGGATCCCTGATGGGCGCCATCGGGCTCAACGGGGCAGCGGCCCAGGCCAAGGACCCCGCAGAGCGCACCCGGCTTTCCAGTGCCGGCTGGATGAAGTGGGCGCCGTTCCAGACCGCGGCCTTCGCCTCCCACCTGGTGGCGGACCTGGCCATTGCCTGGGAGAACAAGGGCCGTATTGCCAAGCAGGAGGGCGTGGCCCGCGACACCGTCATCAAGACGGCCGTGACCGTGGTGGGCGCTGCGGTGACCCTGTACTCGGGCATCCTGGGCAAGAAGGTGGAGAAGCTGGCCGGTGAGGGTGCCGAGGGTGCCACCGAGCCGCACGCTGCAGCCTCGGATGAGCTGAAGTCGGCCCAGCAGCAGCTCAAGGCACTGCAGTGGGCCATCCCCGGCTTCGCTGCCCTGGTGATCATCCTCGGCGCCAAGCACGGCGAGATGCAGCGCCCCAAGAACGTCCTTTCGGGCCTGCGCCGCGACTAGCGCGACCAGCCAGGCATAAAGCGGACGACGACGGCCCGGCACCACAGTGCCGGGCCGCCGGCATGCCTAAGGGCTGGACAGGGCGGGGCCAACAGGGCGGCGTTACTCCGCCAGCCACTCCGCACATGAGTTCAGGTTCCGGTTCACGCTGGCAACGGCAGCGTCTTCGTCCCGCTGGGCGATGGCGTCGAGCAGTGTTTCGTGGCCGTCGCGGGGGAGTCCGTTGAAGCCCGGCCGGCGCTGCTGCGTGAGCAGGTCCTGGTGGAACACAGTCCCGAAGCTGGCATAAAGCTCGTGCAGCAGCGGGTTGCCGGACGCCCGGGCAATGCCCTCGTGGAAGCTCCAGTCCGCGTCCGCCCAGGCTTCGTAGTCGCCGTTGTTCCAGGCCTGGTCCCGGGTGGCGAGGAGGGCGCCCAGGGCGGCGACGTCGTCGTCCGTTGCGTTGCGCGCGGCCAGCCGGGCAGCCTGGGTGTCCAGGCCCAGCCGGACCTCCAGGATGTGCTGCTCGGTGTGGTCCTGGTACATGCGGCGCGCGGCCCCCGACATTTCGCTCGTGGCCCGCACATAGGTGCCGTCCCCCCGGCGAACCTCCAGCATTCCGCCGTGGGCAAGGGCCTTCACTGCTTCGCGGAGGGTGCCGCGGGAAACCCCCAGCCTGGCCATGAGCTCAGGTTCGGACGGGATGCGCTGGTTCAGCGGCCACTCGCCGGAGTGGACCATGCCCCGCAGCTTGGCGGTGACCTCGGCGGCGAGCGGCGGGCGGACGGAAGGGCTCAGGGACATGGGGCTACTTCCTCTCCGCGGGCTTGCCGGACATCGCAGGGCCGGTGATCATGTGCGACACCACGATCTGGACCAGGGCCAGTGCCAGCAGCAGCCCCAGCGGCAGGGACCAGCCTCCGGTGGCGCTGTGCAGCAGGCCCATGCCGAACGGGCCCGCGGTGGCCAGCAGGTAGCCGGAGGACTGGGCCAGGGTGGACAGTGCGGTGGTCTCGGCGGTGCTGGTGCCGCTGCGGCTGATCATCACCATCACCAGCGGGAAGATGCCCAGGCCGAAGCCCAGCAGGACGGCGGGGACGGCCGCCAGGGCGACGGGGAGGACCAGCAGCGCCGCAATTCCCACGGCCATGGTGATACTCACCAGGTAGAACGCCGGACGCAGCATCCGGGGCCTGGCGCCGATGGCAATCAGCACCATGCCCGCGGGGACGGAGACCAGCTGCATGAGGCCGAACATCAGTCCGCTGTCCGAGGCGCTCATGCCCATGGTGGTGAGCATGTAGGGGAACCAGCTCAACAGGGCGTAAGCCAGCAGGGCCTGCAGGGTGAAGATCGCGGTGAGGAGTTGCCCCTTGCGGGTCCGCAGCAGCGGCCAGGGCGACACATGCCCGGCCGTGGTCCGCACCGTATGGCGGTGGGCGTGCAGGGCCACCGGCAGGAAGCCCAGGAAGGCGGCCACGGCCGCGATGCCCACGGCGCCGACGGCGGCGGACGGGGAACCGAGCGCGTGTGCCAGCGGGACCACCGCGACCGAGGTCAGGGTGCCGCCGGTGGTCATGGTCACGGTGTAGACGGCGGTCATGAGCGACGTCCGGGACGCGAAGTGCTCCCGGATGAAGGACGGCATGGCCACGTTGCAGATGGCCAGTCCGGACATACCCACCACGCTCCCGGCCACCAGCATGCCCGTGGCGGGGACGCCGCGCAGCAGCAGCCCGCCGGCCAGCAGCGCCAGGGACAGGAGGATGGCCTTCTCCACACCAAGCCTGCCGGTGAGCCAGGACGTGGCGGCCCCGGCAAGGGCGAAGCAGAGGGTAGGGATGGAGGGGATGATTGCCGCCACCAGCACCCCGTAGCCCAGCACCGCCTGCAGATCGTGCAGCAGCGCGGACGCCCCGGTGATGCCCGCGCGCAGGTTCAGCCCGATCAGCACCAGCGCAATGACGCCGAAGACGACGGCGGAGCGCGGCTTTGCCGGGGCGGTGCCGCCGGCAGGGGTGCCGGTCACCGCAGCGGGTGCCTGGGTGGCTGTGGGAACGGAAGCGGGGGGAGTGGCGGGCATACGAACCAGCCTAAAGGTTAGACGTTTGATGTTTGTGCTTTTGTGGCCAACCTCTCCACGTGTTCGGTGCCTGCAATAGACTGCCAACGGACTGTCGGAGGACCTGGCGCGGACCAGGCGGTGCGGAAGGACGGCTGTGGAGGCTTCCAGGGGAATCGAGATTGAGAAGAAGTACGACGTCGATGCCGGCGCCGTGGTGCCGCCCCTGGAACAGGCCGCAGGGGTGGCCCGCACAGGCAATTCCCACACCGACCTGCTGGAGGCGGTGTACTTCGACACCCCCACCCATGCCCTGGCCGCCCGCCGCATCACCCTCCGCCGCCGCACCGGCGGGAAGGACGCGGGGTGGCACCTGAAGCTGCCGCCCCAGGCGGCGGCCGGCGGCGAAGGCCCGCAGGAGCGGACGGAACTGCATGCACCCCTGGGCCGTCCCGACGTCGTACCGGACGCCCTGCTTACCCACCTTTACGCCTACCTCAGGGGTGCTGTCCCCGTGCCGGTGGTGCGCCTGGACACCCGCCGCACCACCTACCCCCTGTACGGGGCCGACGGCGCCCACCTCGCCGACCTCGCGGACGACCAGGTCACCGCCGAACGCCTGGCGGACGGGGACAACGCCACGAGGCAGGAGTGGCGCGAATGGGAGCTGGAGCTGGTCCACGGCCAGCCGGACCTTTTTGGCCCGGTGGAGGAACTGCTCGCAGCCGCCGGCGCCCGGCCCGCCGGCCATGCCTCGAAGCTGGTCCGTGCCTTGGGCTCTGACACCAAAGCGGGCAAGCGTGCCGCCGCGGGCGAGGCGCCCGCCGGTGCTGCCGGACCCGAAGGCACCCCTGCCCTGCTGGCCGGGAAGCGTGCGCCGGCTGCCGCCGTCGTCACGGTTTATGTGGCCGCGCAGATCGACCAGATCCTCGCCAGCGACGCTGCCGTCCGGAATGAGGAACCCGAGGCCATTCACACCATGCGGTCCGCCACGCGCCGGATCCGCTCGGTCCTGGCCGCGTACGCCAAGCTCTACCGGGCGTCACCGGTGCGCAAACTGCGGAGCGAGCTGAAGTGGCTGGGCCAGCTGCTCGGCCAGCCGCGCGACGCCGAGGTCCTGCGGGCCCGGCTCCGTGACCAGTTGGGCGCGCTGCAGCCCGGGGATGGCACAGCCGGGGCCACGGCAAGGGTGGAGCAGCGCACGGGCGGGGATTATGACGCCGCGTACCGGCTCCTGCTGGAAGCCCTGGGGTCGGGCCGCTACTTCAGGCTCCTGGACAAGCTTGAGGATTTCCGTGACAACCCGCCGGTGCGCGCCGACGCGGTAGCGCCGGGACGTCGGGCGGCCGCGAAAGCCGTGGACAAGGCCGCCAGGCGGCTGGAGCGCTCCCGCAAAGCGGCCAAGCGCGCGCGGCGCGGCAGGGACCAGGAACTTGCCCTCCACCGGGTCCGCAAAGACGCCAAGCGGCTGCGCCACGTGGCTGAATCAGCGGCCCTGGTGCACGGCAAGCGTGCGGGCAAGGTAGCCAAGGCCGCCCGCCGGCAGCAGAAGATCCTGGGCCAGTTCCAGGACGCCGTGGTGGCCCGCGACCTGCTGGCAGCCATCGCCGCGGAACACAGCGAGCCCGCCACGGCAGGCATCTACGCGGAGCTGCTCAACCAGCAGGAAGAGCGGATGCTGGAGGCCCGTGCCGGGTACCGGAAGGCCAGGAAGAAGTCGCGCGACCTGTTGGGCCGCGGCGTCCTCTGAGGCCTGCCGGGCAGTTTCCGGCCTACTTGCCCTGCCGGGCGGACAACCGGGCCACGGCCAGGGCCAGCCACAGCTGCACCCGGTCCGCAGTGACGGAGGGGTCATACCCGGTGAGCTCGGTGATCTGCGCCAGCCGGTACCGGACCGTGTTCCGGTGAAGCGTGAGCTCTTCCGCCACCGCAGCCACCGAGCCGTTGTTGTTCAGGTAGCTCTCCAGCGTGGACATCAGCTCCGAGCCGTGCGCGGCATCGAACGCCCGCAGCGGGTTCAAGGACTCGTGCGCCATGTCCGCCAGCGGGACATCCTCGCTGGCCAGCAGCAGCGATGTCAGGCTGAGCCGTTCCGGTTCGTTGACCGGCAGCCCATGGCTGGCGGCGTCCCGGGCTTCGAAATAGCTCCAGCGCAGGCCGTTGGGCTTGGTGTACGCCCCGCCGATGCCGATCGTGGCATGGATCCCGGCTTCGGCGAGGTGGTCGCTCAGCTTCCGTGCCAGCGCCGGCGCCGTCCCGCCGTCGTCATTGACCACCAGCACCAGGTCCTTGCCCACGACGGCAGCGACCGCCTTCTCCAGTTCCTGCGGCACCGAGGTGCTCCCCAACGCCTTCCCGTGGGCGGCCGACACGGCCAGCAGCACCACGTTCTTGCGGGTGCTGTTCACGCCCACGCCGGCCAGGCGGCGCTGGGCCTCGCTGGTCTCCAGCGCCCCGTGGATCACGTCCTCCAATACTTGGCCGCACAGGGCGCGCTGGGCCTGCCGCTGCCTGACCATGTTGTTCAGCTCCACGCTGATCAGGTTCTGCGCGTAACCGATGATGCCGGTGTCCTCGAACGGCTGGCGGACCCACAGCGTGCAGGCGTCCCGCCGGCCCGTGGGCACCGGGTAGCTGGACCACGTATCGGCCGACGGGTGGGTGCTGCCGCTGTTGTACAGCTGCGCCGTGAACTGGGTCAGCGCCACGTCGGTGCGCAGCATGCCGCCCAGGTTCTTCAGCAGCTCTGCCAGCCCGCCGCCGGTCAGCAGCGCCCGGGCCAGCACCTGGTGCCCGGCAATGAGCCGTTCCAGTTTTGCGTAGTGGTCAGCCGACTGGGCGTCCGCCACCAGCTTGGTGATGGCGATGAACGGGGTCTCGTAGGGCACTTCCACCACCGGCAGGCCCCACCGGTTGGCCTCCGCCAGGAGGGCCGGGGGCACCGCCTCATGGGACAACCCCACGCCGAATCCGATGCCCACCGCACCGGCACGCTGCACCTGCCGTACAAAGCGCCGCTGCTCCGGCGCGGACCGCAGCCGCAGGCCCGTGGTGAGCACCAGTTCCCCGCCGTTGAGGAACCGCTGCGGATCCTCCAGTTCCGTCACAGCCACCCAGTTGATGTCCTGGTTCCAGGTGGTCTCCGCCACGCCCGCCTTGGACAGCTTCAAGGAGGTCACGCCCACCAGGGCAGCAAGGGAAATGGCCATGAAGCAAGGATAAACGTGAGCTGGGCAACCGCACTAAACCCCTTTGGCAAGGGTGTGCAGGTGGCTATTCACCCCGCTTGGGCGCTGGCATAGGCTCAAGGCAGTTCCATCCATCCGTCCTGGTCTCCGCCCGGCCGCCGATGGCCCTTACGAAAGAGGTTGCACACCGTGGTCCAAACCTTGCAGAACTTCATCAACGGGAAGTTCGTCACCCCCGCCGGCACCACCCTGCTGGACGTGGTCAACCCCACCAACGGGGAAGTGGTGGCGCAGGCCCCCGTTTCCGTGCAGGCGGATGTGGATGCGGCCATGACGGCAGCCAAGGACGCCTTCAGGACCTGGAAGCACGTCACCCCGGGCCAGCGCCAGCTGATGCTGCTCAAGCTTGCCGACGCCATCGAGGCCAACAGCGATGAACTCGTCGAAGCCCAGCACCGCAACACCGGCCAGGTCCGCTCCCTCATCGCCTCCGAGGAAGTGGCTGCCGGCGCCGACCAGCTGCGCTTCTTCGCCGGTGCCGCCCGCATCCTGGAGGGCAAGTCCGCCGGCGAGTACTTCGAGGGCCACACCTCCTACGTCCGCCGCGAACCCATCGGCGTGGTGGCCCAGGTGGCCCCCTGGAACTACCCCTTCCTGATGGCCATCTGGAAGATCGGTCCCGCGCTCGCTGCCGGCAACACCGTGGTCCTGAAGCCCTCCGACACCACCCCCGAGTCCACGCTGGTCCTGGCCCGCCTGGCCGGCGACATCCTGCCCGCGGGCGTCCTGAACGTGGTCCTGGGCACCGGCGAAACCGGTGCCATGATGGTGGAGCACAAGGTCCCCGGCCTGGTGTCCATCACGGGATCTGTCCGCGCGGGAATCGCGGTGGCTTCCGGCGCCGCCAAGGGTCTCAAGCGCGCCCACCTGGAGCTCGGCGGAAAGGCCCCGGCCATCGTCTTCGCGGACGCGGACATCAAGAAGAGCGCGGCGGCGATCGCCGAATTCGCGTTCTTCAACGCCGGCCAGGACTGCACGGCCATCACCAGGGTGCTGGTGCAGGATTCCGTGCACGACGACGTCGTTGCAGCCATGGTGGAACACACCCGGACCCTGCACACCGGCTCGCAGAACGACGAAGACAACTACTTCGGCCCGCTGAACAACGTGAACCACTTCAACGCCGTGACCTCCGTGGTGGAGAACCTGCCGGCCAACTGCCGGATCGAAACCGGCGGACACCGGGCAGGGGAGAAGGGCTACTTCTTCGAACCCACCATCATCACCGGCGCCAAGCAGACCGACGACGTGGTGCAGAAGGAAACGTTCGGCCCCGTCATCACCGTCCAGAAGTTCAGCACCGAGGAAGAAGCCGTTGCCCTGGCCAACGACGTGGACTACGCGCTGGCCTCCAGCGTCTGGACCACTAACCACGGCACGGCCATGCGGTTGAGCCGGGACCTGGACTTCGGCGCCGTCTGGATCAACACCCACATCCTCCTTACCGCCGAAATGCCGCATGGCGGCTTCAAGCAGTCCGGCTACGGCAAGGACCTCTCCATGTACGGCGTGGAGGACTACACGCGCATCAAGCACGTGATGTCCGCCCTCGACGCCTGACCATTCCCCGCTGGTTGAGCTTGCCGAAACCCGGAATCGTAGAAAGAAAAGAACCATGACCACCACCGCAGCAGACATCACCTACCGCCTGGAGCAGAAGCGCAACGTCCAGGCCGACTTCCCGGGCCCCAAGTCCGTGGCACTGACCGAACGCCGTAAGTCCGTGGTGGCTGCCGGCGTCGCCTCCAGTGTCCCGGTCTACGTTGCAGACGCCGACGGCGGCATCATCCACGACGTCGACGGCAACTCCTTCATTGACCTGGGCTCAGGCATCGCCGTGACCAGCGTGGGTGCCTCCGACCCCGCCGTCGTGGGCGCCGTCAAGGAAGCCGTGGAGCACTTCACCCACACGTGCTTCATGGTCACCCCCTACGAGGGCTACGTGGCCGTCGCCGAGCAGCTGAACCGCCTCACCCCGGGCGACCACGAGAAGCGCACCGTCCTCTTCAACTCCGGTGCCGAGGCAGTGGAGAATGCCGTCAAGGTGGCCCGCCTGGCAACCGGCCGGGACGCCGTCGTGGCTTTCGACCACGCCTACCACGGCCGCACCAACCTGACCATGGCCCTGACCGCCAAGGCCATGCCGTACAAGACCAACTTCGGCCCGTTCGCGCCCGAGGTCTACCGCATGCCCATGAGCTACCCGTACCGCGAGGAAAACCCCTCGATCACCGGCGCCGAGGCAGCAAAGCGCGCCATCACCATGATCGAGAAGCAGATCGGCGGCGACCAGGTTGCCGCGATCATCATCGAGCCCATCCAGGGTGAGGGCGGCTTCATCGTCCCGGCCGAGGGCTTCCTGCCCGCGCTGGCCGCCTGGGCCAAGGAGAAGGGCATCGTCTTCATCGCCGACGAGGTCCAGTCCGGCTTCTGCCGCACGGGCGAATGGTTCGCCGTCAACCACGAAGGCATCGTCCCGGACATCATGACCATGGCCAAGGGCATTGCCGGCGGCATGCCGCTGTCCGCCATCACCGGCCGCGCCGACCTCCTGGACGCCGTGCACCCCGGCGGCCTGGGCGGCACCTACGGCGGCAACCCCGTGGCCTGTGCAGCAGCCCTGGCCTCGATCGGATCGATGGAGGAGTACGACCTGAACGGCCGTGCCCGCCACATCGAGTCCATCGCCACGGCGCGCCTGCGTGAACTGCAGTCCGATCTGGACAACGCCGGAACCGCGGTCATTGGCGACGTCCGCGGCCGCGGTGCCATGCTCGCCATCGAGCTCGTCCAGGCCGGAACCAAGGAACCCAACCCGGAGCTCACCAAGGCTGTCGCCGCCGCCTGCCTGAAGGAAGGCGTCATCATCCTCACCTGTGGCACCTACGGCAACGTCATCCGCCTGCTGCCCCCGCTGGTCATCACCGATGAGCTGCTCGCAGACGGCCTGGAAGTCCTCGCCGCAGCCATCAAGGCCAACGCCTAGAGCCGCAAAGCCGGTCCACGGAAAAAGGCAGCACCCCGCCGGGGTGCTGCCTTTTTCCGTTGCCCGGGAAATCCCGCCATGGGGGGATACCTAGGCCCCCGCACCGGACTGCGCAAACTACCTAATATTCCGCCCGGACCGGCGGGCAGGCGGCGGTCCCCCCAAAACCCTTTCGGTAAGTAGCCCCAAAAATCTTTATAGAGTACCCGTTACTCGTGTCGGGCCTGCGCAGGAATACGTAATTTTGACCTATAAACGGGCGGGCTGTGCGCGACGCCGATTGCCTGAGGCGCCACCTGCCACCCCCAAAATGCGGAGCGCATATGCGCTCCCGATCAAGTCAGCCGCAGGGTAATGACGCTGCCCTCCCATGACGCTGACGACAGGAACTTCCACCAACGCCTGGTGCATGGGCACCCCAGGCGGCGACACCCCACAGCCCAAAGACGGACATCTTGCTCAAGACAGGGGGAAGGCAATGACGCAGCCTTCAGCAATGACGCAAGCTTCAAGGGGAACGGGGGAGGGCCTGTGGTGACGAACCTGGGAACCTTCGCCGTGCCTGCAGCGACCACCTTCGGCCGGGACGGGGCCATGTTCGAGAGCCTGCTCGCTTTCGTGGCCCAGATGAGCCTTGTTCTGTGGGGCTTGGTCACGCTCACAGTGGTCATCCGCTTCATCGGCATCCGGTTCTACCGCCGTGCCGCGCGCCGGGCCATGGCCAAGGTGGCGGCAGCCGGCACCGCCGTTCCAGCCATCGCAGTGGCGAGCATCGACGCCCCCGCCGCCGCTACTACGGGTACGGCCCTTCCTGACGCCGCCAGGACTGCCCGGGCGGCCGGGGCCGCCGCCGCGCAGGCCGCCGTTGCCGCGGTCAAGCCGGCCATCGCCGTTGTTCCAGCCATCGCGGCGGGCATCGACCTGCTCCAGCCGGCCAACGTCCCGCTTCCAGAAGCCTTCACGAACGTGCTGGCAACCAACTCCGTGGACAGATGAGCGATGGATATCGCGCTCTTGGTCTTTTGGCTCTTCGCGGGCGTCAGCATCCTGTACGTTGTGCACTTCGGCCTCTACCTGGCGGGTGCCAACTTCTACGACATATGGCAACAGCGGCGCAAGGGACTCAGCGGGATCCGGCTTCCCACCCCCTACCAGCCCGAGTGCGCGGCGACGGCTACCTGGACCCGGCGGGCCATCCCTGAAGTACCGGGGCTGGTCTCCATTGTCATTGCGGCCCACAATGAGGAAGCCGTGATCGTCCGGACCCTGGACTCCATCCGGCGCAGCACCTACCCCTTGTTCGAAGTCCTCGTGGCCGATGACGCCTCCGGTGACCTCACCGGCCGGCTGGTCCGCGATTACCAGTTGCGGCACCCCGCGATGGGCCTGCGGATCGTGCGGATGCACCGGAACGTGGGCAAGGGCGCGGCGCTCAACTCGGTGCTCCGCAGGTTCGCGCGCGGCCAGTTCGTCATGACGCTCGACGCCGACTCGGTCATCCAGCCGGAGGCCATCACCCGGGCGCTGTCCTACTTCGACGACCCGTACGTGGCCGGCGTGGCGGCGAACGTCCAGATCATGGAGGAGACCACGGCGCTCGGCATCCTGCAACGGTTTGAGCACATGATCGGCTACCGCTCCAAGAAGCTCTACTCGCTGCTGAACTGCGAGTTCGTGGTGGGTGGGGTGGCCTCCACCTACCGGATGCGCGTGCTGCGCAAGGTGGATTTCTACGATACGGACACCGTGACCGAGGACATCGGCCTCAGCGCGAAGATCACCCACCTGGGCAACCGGCGCTTCCGCATGGTCTACGGTGCGGACGTGGTGGCAAAGACCGAGGGGGTGCTCACCTTCCGTGCCCTGGCCAAGCAGCGCTACCGCTGGAAGTACGGAAGCATCCAGAACCTCATCAAGTACCGCAGCATGACCCTGAACCCCAGCCGCCGGTACAGCCGCACCCTGGCGTACTACCGGATGCCCACGGCCGTGCTGAGCGAGTTCACGCTGCTCGTCTCACCCCTGGCCTGGACGTACGCGGTCTATTGGTCGCTGGCAACCTACACTCCGGCGCTGATCATCGGGTCCTACGCCACCATCACGGCCTACACGCTGCTGACGGTCCTGATGGATGAAAACCTCTCACCGCGGGAACGCACCAGGCTGTGCATGTACGCGCCCACCGCCTATTTCCTGTTCTACATCATGGACCTGGTCCAGCTCGCGGCAGCGGTCCGGTGCATCGTCCGTTCGCCAGGGCTGGTGCGGCGCCCCGAGATCAACACGTGGAAATCTCCGCAGCGGGCCGGCAGCGTGGCGGTGATAAGCCGTGCCGCCTAGGCGCCGGCGGGTCCGCCAGGTCCTGCTGAATCCGCTCGTGGTCATCGCGGTCCTGGTTCTCCTGATCACCGCCGGGTGGTTCATGTATACGGGCAGGATCGGAACCTTCGCCCAGGCGCGGCCCGGAGCCAACCTGCTCCCGGCGCTCTTTCCCGGCGTTGCCGGACCGACGGCGGCACCGGGCCCGTCGCCGTCGGCCGGTACTTCGGTGGCTCCGGAAGGCGGCTGGACCGCGGCCCACAGTGGGGATGCGAAGACCTCCCTGGAACTGGTGCCCGGGCAGATGGGCGCCCAGGCGCTGAAGCTCAACATCCCGCAGTACGCCTCGGGCGATGTCACCCTCACCAGCCCGCGCGTGGACGTGGTTCCCGGCAAGACCTACTTCTTCAAGGTGTTCGCCACCACGGAAGCGGACTTCCGGCTGCTGGTGCGGAAATACCACAAGGACGGCAGCGCCAGCCTGGAGCAGCTGAGGAACCCGGTGGAGCGGCCGGGGACCACCGCGTTCACGGTGAGTGACGCGTTCAACAGCGGCGACACCGTCGCGGCCGTGGAGTACGTCTTCCGCTTCGCCTCAGTGGGTACCGCGCGCGTGGAAGGCGCCTACCTCGAGGCAGCGGACGACGTCCAGCCTCCGGCACCCGCAGCGGTGGGCCCGAACGTGATCCCCAACCCGGGATTCGCCGGTACCCAGCCGAACCAGCCGGCCTTCTGGTCCCCCTATTCCTCCGGGACGTCAACAGTGGAGTCCGGGCGCGGCGAGGACGGGCGCGGAAGCTTCCTCTGGACCCGCATCGGAAACTACCAGAACGGGGAGGCGAAGTGGCAGTACCAGCCCATCGCGGTGACCCCGGACCGCTACTTCAGGTTCGGCGCGGCCTACAAGGCGGACCGCGAAGTGGATGTGGTGGCCGAGTTCGAGCTTGCGGGCGGCGGACGCACCTTCAAGAACCTGGAGTCCGTGCCGCCGGCAGGGGAGTGGACCACCATCAGCGAGGCATTCCAGGTCCCCGATGGCGCGGCCAACGCGATGGTCACCTTGGTTGCGCATGGGAACGGGACCACCGCGGTCCGCGACTATTCGCTGACGGACATCACCAGGCCCGGGCCGCTGCGGTGGAACCAGCCCTTGGTCTCGATCACGTTCGACGACGGGTGGCAGTCCGTGTACGACCGCGCGCTGCCCCTGCTGGACAAGCATGGGTTCAAGTCCACCCAGTACGTCAACGCCAGTTCGATTGAGACGCCGAACTTCATCACGGGCGCCGAGGTCCAGCAGTTGCACCAGGCGGGACATGAAATTGCAGCCCATGCCTACCAGCACGTCGACCTCACCTCCGTGGGGGCGGAGCGCCTGGATGAGGAACTGCGCAAGAGTGAGGAAGCGCTGGCCGCGGCCGGCCTTCCCACCGATGACCTGGCACCGCCGTACGGACGCTCCGACCCGCAGGTGGACTGGTATGCGGCCAAGTACTTCAAGATCATGCGGGGGACGGATGACGGCATCAACACGAGGCAAAACCTCAACCCGCATGACCTGAAGGTCCTGTACGTAACCGACGCAACCACGCCGGAAACCCTGAAGGAAGCGCTCGCCGAGACCTCTCGGTCCAACGGCTGGCTCATCCTGGTCTATCACCAGATCGCTGCCCCCGACGCGTCGGGGACCCAGAAGAACACTATTGCGGCGGACAAGAGCACTATCACCAGCGACGTCCTCGCAACCCAGCTGCAGCTCATCGACGAAAGCGGCATCCAAGTGAAACCGGTTGCCCAGGCGTTCGAGCAGTTGCAGGGCCCGTGACCACCACCAGGCGGTGAAACGCGGCGCCTTCGACACCCGAAAGAAGGAGAAAGTCATGATCAAATCCAGATCCAGCCTGGCGCGAGGCCGCGCCGGGCTCCTGACCCTTGGGGTAGCCGTGTGGGCCATGGCCGCCGCGCTGCTGACCCCTGCGGCCGCGAACGCCGCCGTGGACAACCCTGCCCCAACTCCGCTCGTGTCCTTCACCTTCGACGACGGCATGCAAAGTGCCTTAACGCAGGCTGCCCCCACCCTTAAGAAGTACGGGCTCACCGGCACCAGTTACGTCATCACCAACTGCGTGGGGATGACATCCGTGCCGAACACCTGCCGCGCCAACACCGACGTTCCCTATATGACGTGGGACCAGGTCACCCAGTTGCAGAACACCTACGGCTGGGAGATCGGCTCGCACACCGTTGACCACCAGTGCCTTGTCAGCGTGGGCAACGACTGCCAGGCCACCAAGCTGACGGCCGCCCAGGTGGACGCCGAGCTGGCCAACAGCAGGGCCGCTTTGTCGGCCCACGGGTTCAATGCCACTGCCCTGGCCACGCCCTACGGCGACTACGACATGTCGGCGCTCGCCCGGATCGCAGAGTACTACACGTCGATGCGCGGTTTTGCGGACGTGGGCAACAACATTTGGCCGCTCGGCGACCTGCTGCTCCACAACACGCCGGTGCAGGAAGTCACCACTCCGGTCTCCACGCTGAAGGCGAAGGTTGACGAGGCCATCGCCAACAGGACGTGGGCCATCTTCACGTTCCACGACGTCAGGACATCGCCGAGCCAGACCCCGGATGACTACCAGTACGGTACGGCTGAGCTGGACCAGCTGGCAGCGTATGTGCAGACCAAAGTGGCGGCCGGGCAGATCAGGAACGTCAATGTCAGCAAGGGCCTGGTAACCGGCAGCCCCAACCTCCTGCCGAACGCGACGTTCAATAACGGCATCGCCGACGGTTGGCGCACGGACGCCCCGGCCACGATCACCGCGGACGCCGGGACCAACGGGAGCTACCCTGATCCTGCCAAGTCCGTGAAGCTGGTGTCGGGTTCCGCTGCGGGCCACCTGTTCTCGCCGAAGGTTCCGGTGTCGGCGGCCAACAGCTACCTGTACAAGGCCTTCCTCAACGTGGCGGCAATCTCCACTGGAGAAGTGGGCTTCTATGTGGACGAGTACAACGCGGCCGGCCAGTGGATTTCCGGGCAGTTCCGCAAACGGGAAAACAGCCGCTGGGTGGAGTCGATGAACTTCACCTACACTCCGAGCTCCACCAGCGTGGCATCCGCCAGCCTGCAGGTCTATGTGACCGGCACCGGCATCACTGCGTACCTGGACAACATGCAGATGATGACGCTCGGGAGCGGTTCCACCACGCCGTCGCCCAACCTCGTGGCGAACGGCACGTTTGACGCCGGCATCGGCTCGGGATGGCGGACAGACTCCGCATCCACCATCCTGGCTGACGCAGCCAACCACGGGAGCCCGGCCAACCCGGTGAACTCGGTCAAGATGACGGCCACCACGGCCAACAAACACCTGTTCTCCCCGCAGGTGGCGGTGGCAGCCGGCAGCTACAAGATCGCCAGCTACCTCAACATCACGGCGCGGACCAGCGGCGAGATGGGCTTCTACATTGACGAATACAACTCCGCCGGGCAGTGGATCTCCGGGCAGTGGAAGCTCGGGATCTCCGCCGGCGGCGTGACCAATGTGGACCTGACGTACTCGCCGAGCAGCACCGCGGTGGCGAAGGCGAGCCTTCAGGTGATTGTCCAGGGCAATTCCGGACTGCAGGCGTACTTCGACGACGTCCGCTGGACCAAGTCCTAGCTGTACCAGGTCCTGGCAGCAGGGGAGAGGACGAAGGATGGCCGGGCGCCCGCACGCACTGACGGTGGTGCTGGTGTCCGCCCTCCTCGCCGTCCTCGCCTCATGCTCCCCGCCCAAGCCCGACGTGACGCTGGACCTCCTGCACGGGGACTGGCAGGACGTTCCGGGCGTCCGGGCCGGGAACGGCGCACTCCAGGTGACGCCCACCGCCAGGCGCATCGTGGAGCAGAGCGGGGAGGGAGGCCAGCCGAACCCCCCGCTCAACCTCGCCGGCACGCACCTGGTGGTCGGCGGAGACTTTTCGCTCAGCGCAACGTTCGCGGACGTTACCGCGGACGCGTCCTGGGCGCTGTACGACCGGCCGCCCGTCATCGCCGATGAGTTCCGTGTGGAGCCGGCGGGCCTGCGGCTTACCCTTCAGGGAAACGACCTGAAGATCGCCGTCTTCGACGGGACGCAGAAGAAAGACGTGACCCAGCCGGTGCCGGTGCATGATGAACACGTCACGGTAAAGGACCCGGGGGCGCCCTTCACCGTGCGCCGCTCCGGCGATACGCTGGCCGTCGCCAGCGGCAACGACACCCTTTCTTCCCTCCCCCTGGGCAAGGTGTTCTCGTCCGGGGAACTGTGGCTGGGGTTTTCCAGCGATTCCGGCGACTTCGAGATCACCTCGCTCACGGCGGTAGCGCCGGGAAGCGCCGGCCTGCGCACCTCAGGGGCCGCGGCAGCCGGCGTCCAGCCGTCAAAGGACGGCCTGCAGGCACTCGCCGCGAGGACCCGTCCGGACTTCCCGGTAGGCGCGGCCGTGGCACTGGGGCCCCTCACCGGGGACACGGACTATGCCCGGGAGTTCGTCGAAAACTTCGGCGCGCTCACGCCGGAAAACGCGATGAAGCCGCAGTTCCTCTCCCCGCAGCCGGGCGTGTACACCTTCGAAGAGGCTGATGCGATCCTGGCGATTGCCCGGAGCAAGGGCATGGCGGTGCACGGCCACACCATCGCTTTCACGGAGGCCATGCCCCGTTGGATGCAGGAACTCCCAGCAGGCTCGGACGCGGAGCGCCGGACCAGCGGCGCAGCACTGCTCGACTACATCTCCGCAGTGGTGGGGCACTTCAAAGGACAGCTGGCTTCCCTTGACGTGGTCAACGAGCCGTTCGACGTGGACCAGGGGACCGGCATGCAGCAGAACATCTGGTACCGCGTCTTCGGGCCGGGCTATCCGGCCGTGGTCTCCAAGGCCGTCTATGCGGCCGATCCGGACGTCAAGCAGTACATCAACGAGAACGGCGCCGACGTGCCGGGGCGCCGCCAGGACGCACTGCTCAAGCTCATCCTGGACACGAACGCGCAGGGCGGGCACATCTACGGGGCAGGCCTCCAGGCCCACGTCTACGACCTCAAGACCGACGCCATCTCCGCTGACGACCTCACCCGGACGCTCAAGCGTTTTGGGGACGCCGGGCTCCACGTCCGCATCTCCGAAAACGACGTCACGGACGGGCAGGGGACGGACGCCCAGGCGAAGCAGTACGCCACGGTGCTGGCCACCTGCCTGCGCTCGCGCACCTGCATCTCCTACACCACGTGGGGAGTGGATGACCGCTACGACTGGTGGATCGACGACGGCGGGAGCCTGCGGCAGGGCCACGACCACCTGTTCAACGACGGGAAACCCACGCCGGCGTACGATGCCGTGAAGCGCGCCCTGGGCGGTTGACCCTGGGCGGGAAGGCCGGGCTCAGGCGCCTTGGCGGACCGCTGCCCTGCGGGCGAGGGAGTTCCTGCGTGCCGTCCGGAGCATGTCCAGGGTCAGCAGCAGCAGGGCCAGCCACACCACCCCGAAACCGATCCAGCGCTCAACGGTCATGGCCTCCCGGAAGACCAGCAGCGCCACCAGGAACTGCAGGACGGGGGCGAAGTACTGGAGCAGTCCGATGGTGGTCATGGGCAGCCGCCGTGCGGACGCACCGAAGAAAAGCAGCGGTACGGCGGTGATCACGCCCGATGCCAGCAGCAGCCAGAAGTGCCCCGCTCCCTGGGACGTCAACGTGGAGCTGCCGCCTGCCGCCAGGACCACCATGGCCACGGCGGCCAACGGGGCCAGCACCATGGTCTCCACGCTGAGGCTGGTGATGGCGTCCACCCTCGATCCCACCCGGTTCTTGACGAAGCCGTACAGGCCAAAGCTGAACGCCAGGGTCAGGGCAATCCATGGCAGCTTCCCGTAGGAGTAGGTGAGCACACCCACCGCCACGAAGCCGACGCCGACGGCGGCCCACTGGAGCGGCCGCAGCCTTTCCTTCAGGACCAGCACACCCAGCAGCACAGAGACGAGCGGGTTGATGAAGTAGCCCAGGGACGTTTCCACGGCCTGTCCCGTGGTGACGCCGTACGTGTAGGTCAGCCAGTTGATGGCGATCAGGAACGCCGCCAGCGCCAGGGAACCAAAGACCCGGCGGTCCTTCAGCGCCACCGCGAGCACGCCCCACGCCCTGGTCACCGTGATCAGGAGAGCACAGAACAGCAGTGACCACACCACCCGGTTGGCCACGATTTCGACGGCGCCGGCCGGCATCAGGATGAAGAAGTACAGCGGGAGCAGCCCCCACAAAACGTACGCGCCGATGCCGAACAGCATGCCCGACGTCGAGTCCTTGGCGACGGGCCGGGGGCCCTCCGGCGCAGGCGGCGCGGGTGCTGCGGTGGTGGCAACAGCGGGCGTGGCGGGGGAGGTTCCTTCTGGCGTGGGCACGAAGTCCATAACAGCATCCTGTGGGCAGGTATTCCAGCAGGCAGGCGGTATTCCGGAAAATAATCAGTAGGCTTGCTTTCATGACACGTGCGCTTTTCCCGAAACCCACCCCATGAGGCTCCGGCGCAGCAACGCCTCGGGCCGCGGCTACCGCAGGGTGGCCGCCGGCAAAGGCTTCAGTTACCGGGACCTGGACGGCTCCACCCTGCCGCCGGGCCCGATCCGGGACCGCCTGGAAAGCATCGGCATCCCGCCGGCCTGGACCGACGTCTGGATCGCCCCGTTCGATAACGGCCACATCCAGGCCACCGGTGTGGATGCCGTGGGCCGCCGCCAGTACATCTACCATCCGGAGTGGCGCGAGCGGAAGGACCGGGTGAAGTTTGACCGGTCCCTCCAGCTTGCCGAATCGCTGCCCGCAGCCCGGCGGCTGGTCACCATGGACCTGCGGAGCGAGGGCTTCACCCGCGACCGTGTCCTGGCGGGGGCGTTCCGGATGCTGGACAGCGGATCCCTGCGGGTTGGCTCGGAGCGGTACACCAACGAGAACGGCAGTCGGGGGCTGGCCACCCTGCTCTGCGCCCACGTCCAGGTGCGCAAGGACCGGATCTCCCTGCGCTTCCCGGCGAAGAGCGGCAAGGACTGGGAATCGGAAATCCGCGACGCCGACCTCGCCGCCCTCCTGCGCCTGCTCAAGCGGCGGGGACCGAACGCGAGGCTGCTGGCTTACAAGGAGGGCAGGACCTGGCGCCCGGTCACCAGTGCGGACATCAACGCCTACGTGAAGGAGCGGACCGGCTCAGACTTCACCGCCAAGGACTTCCGGACCCTGCGCGGGACCGTGGCAGCTGCGGAAAGCCTGGCGAGGACCGGAGTCCAGCGGACGGCGGCCAAGCGGAAGCGGGCCATCAGCCGCGCCATGTACGACGCGGCGGAGACGCTGGGAAACACTCCCTCTATTGCGCGCAAGAGCTACGTGGACCCGCGGGTGGTGGACCACTACCATGACGGCGAAACCATCGATCCGAAACGGCTGGACTCGGCGGAAGCTGAGCTCAGGGCACTGTTGTACCGCGAAGGCAAGGTAGTGGCCCTGGCCGCCAACTAGAATGGGGGACTGTGCGCTGCACCATGCGGCGCACCCTCATGAAACATGAGCAGGACCAGTTCAGAAGGGTTCCCGGTGTCCAATCACAGCGAAACCGCCGCCAACCGTCCCCTCCGCGTCGCCATTATCGGCGCGGGACCGGCAGGAGTCTATGCTGCGGACATCCTCACCAAGTCCAGCGGGGTCAAGGACGGCGACTTCCAGGTCAGCATCGACCTCTTCGAGGCCTACCCGGCACCCTACGGCCTGATCAGGTACGGCGTGGCCCCGGACCATCCCCGGATCAAGGGCATCGTCAACGCCCTGCACAAGGTCCTGGACCGGGGCGACATCCGGTTCCTGGGCAACGTCACCTACGGCCGGGACCTCACGCTGCACGATTTCCGGGCCTTCTACGACGCCGTGATCTTCTCCACGGGCGCCATCAAGGACGCTGACCTGGACATTCCGGGCATCAAGCTGCGCGGTTCCTTCGGCGGTGCCGACTTTGTGTCCTGGTACGACGGCCACCCGGACGTGCCCCGCGAGTGGCCGCTGGAGGCAAAGGAAATCGCGGTGATCGGCAACGGCAACGTGGCCCTGGACGTGGCGCGCATGCTGGTCAAGCACCCCGAGGAACTGCTCACCACCGAGATCCCGGACAACGTCTACGCCGGCCTGAAGGCGTCCCCGGTGACGGATGTCCACGTCTTTGGCCGCCGCGGCCCCGCCCAGGTCAAGTTCACCCCGCTGGAACTGCGGGAACTGAGCCATATGGACGACGTCGACATCGTCCTCTACCCCGAGGATTTTGAATTCGACGACGCCTCGGACGACGCCATCCGCACCAACAACCAGGTCAAGACCATGGTGAACACCCTCACCAACTGGCTGGTGGAGGAGCATGCGGAGTCGGAGAACCCCTCGTCCCGCAGGCTGCACCTGCACTTCCTGCACAGCCCCGTTGAAGTGCTCGACGACGGCACGGGCAAGGTGGGCGGCATCAAGTTCGAGCGCATGCAGCTGGACGGGACCGGCAACGCCAAGGGCACCGGGGAGTACGTTGAATACCCTGTCCAGGCTGTCTACCGGGCCATCGGCTACCACGGCTCCGCGCTGGACGAACTGGAGTACGACGCCAAGCGGGGCGTCATCCCGAACGAAGGCGGCCGGGTCCTCGACGCCGACGGCAACCCCGTTCCGGGCATCTACACCACGGGCTGGATCAAGCGCGGACCTGTGGGCCTGATCGGCCACACCAAGGGCGACGCCCTGGAGACCATCGGCTTCCTGCTGGAGGACCGGCTCACCCTCCCGGCGGCCAGGAACCCGGATCCCCAGGCCATCATCGACCTGCTGGAAGAGCGCGGCATCGAATACACCACCTGGGAAGGGTGGAACAAGCTCGACGCCCACGAGGCGGGACTGGGTGCCGCCTGGACCGGACCTGAGGGCCTGGACCACGTGGTCCGCGAGCGCATCAAGGTGGTGCCGCGCGAGGAGATGATCCGCATTTCCCGCGGCTGACCCCTACCCCTGGCGGAGTATTCGAGTTAGTCTCATTAACATGAATATTGCCGGGGCCGGAACCCGTCCCTACAGCTCCCCAAAACGGGCCACCTCCGCGCAGGAAACCGGGCGCCGGATCCTGCAGGCCACCGAAGACCTGTTCATGGAGGGGCCGCTCGCCGACATCACCCTGGGCGCGGTGGCTGCCCGCGCCGGCGTCACCGTCCAGACCATCATCCGCAGGTTCGGGGACCGCGCCGGCCTCATCGACGCCAGCGCCAAGGCGGCCACGGCCCGGGTGGACAACCAGCGCAGCGCCGTTCCTCCCGGCGACGTGCCCGCCGCCGTCGCCAACCTCCTGGAACACTACGAAACCACCGGCGCGCTGGCCCTGAAGCTGCTCGCCGAGGAACAAACCTCCCCCGTCCTGGCGGAAATCACCGGGGGAGCGCGCCGCCTGCACCGCGAATGGTGCCGCCGCGTTTTCGCCCCCTTCCTCGACCCCCTGAAGGGCAGCCCCGACCACGACCGCCGGCTGGCCCAGTTCGTCGCCCTCTGCGACGTCTACACCTGGAAGCTCCTGCGCCTGGACGCCGGGCTCAGCCGCGGCCAGGTGGCCCGCTCCCTGCTCGAAATGCTGGAAACCTTCACGCGGAGGCCCTGATGTCCACCGTCCTTGCCTACACCTCGCCCGCCATCGGACACCTCTTCCCCATGGTTCCGCTGCTCGAGGAACTCAAGGCCCGAGGCCATGATGTCCACATCCGCACCCTGCCACGGCAGGTTCCCCAGCTCACGGAGTCAGGGTTCCACGCCGGGCCGGTGGACGGCAGGATTCTTGCGATCGAGGCCACGGACTACCGCGCCACAAACGCCAAGGCTGCCCTGGCCTCCAGTGTTGAGACCTTCGCGGCCCGTGCCCGGTTCGATGCCCCGGACCTGCAACGGGCCATTGCCGGGATCAGGCCGGACCTGCTGCTGATCGACATCAACGCCTGGGGTGCCCGAATATTTGCAGAACACTCGGGGCTGCCGTGGGCAACCTTCAGCCCCTACACCCCGCCGCTGCCGTCAAGGGGTACGCCCCCGTTCGGGCCGGGACTGGCTCCTTTGCCGGGGCCGCTCGGCATGGCCCGGGATGCGGTGGTGCGGCGCCTGGTGATTGGCGCCGTCGAAAAGCTGATGCTGCCCCGGATCAACGCCCTGCGGGACGACATCTCCGGCGGCATGCTTCCCCCGGTCACCGGCGCCGACTCCATGTTCCGCACCGCCCCGCTGATGCTGGTGGCCACCGCCGGGCCGTTCGAATATCCGCACCCGGACTGGGCTCCGGATGTGCGCATGATCGGCGCCCTGGACTGGGAGCCGCCGGCCGAAAATCCTACCTGGCTCGGGGAGGCCACCGCCCCGGTGGTCCTGGTGACCACGTCCTCCGAGTACCAGGCCGATGACGCCATTGTCCGGACCGCCCTGGCAGCCCTGGCCGGGGAGCCCTATACCGTCGTCGCCACGTTGCCTGCTGCCCAGGCCGGCTCTGCGGGTGCCGCCAGGGCGTCCGGCCTGGACCGCTTCCAGCCCGTTCCGTCCAATGCCCGGCTGGAACATTTCGTGCCGCACGGCCCTGTCCTCGACCGCGCCGCCGTTGCCATCACCCATGGCGGCATGGGGGCAACGCAGAAGGCCCTCTCAAAGGGAGTGCCCGTGGTGGTGGTCCCGTTCGGCCGCGACCAGCACGAGGTAGCCGCAAGGGTAGTGGCGGCCGACGCCGGCGTGCGGCTCAGCCGGAAGCGCCTCACCCCGGAGCGGCTCCGGGAAGCCGTCCACCAGGCCCTGGGCAAGGCGCCGGGGGCGCGACGGGTGGCGGAGGGCTACGCGGCCGCCGGGGGAGCAGCGGCGGGCGCGGACGCCCTGGAAGAGCTGGTCCGGGCAGGCCGGTGACAGAGGGTTGTTGTCCAGCTATGCTGACTTGGCCACCCTCCAGCCCTGCACAGCCGGACAAGACTCCGGAACGGGAGTTCGATGACGAACCTGCTCCACCCTGAACCGCGCCAGCGTGCCGCGCTGGCCGGCCACGAGCGCCTGGGCTCGGACCCCGGCAACCTCACCCCCGAGATCCCCGGGCTGCGCAACCTCATCAAGGAGTCCTGGCAGCGGTCGGCAAGCTTCAAGGCCAACCCGGACAACGCGGCCGCGCCGCTGGCTTTCGACTGGGAGCAGCTGGAGGACTACCGGCGGCAGCATCCCCTGGCCGCGATCATGCCGGTCATCAACAAACTCCTGGTCCAGCCCAGCCATGACAGCGGGCTCCTGGTTGCGGTGGGTGACGAGGTGGGCAGGCTGCTGTGGGTGGATGGCGACCCTACCCTCCAACGCCGGGCCGAAGGCATGATGTTCGTCCCCGGCGCCGACTGGTCCGAGGCCAGCGTCGGCACCAGCGCTCCGGGCACCGCCCTTGCCCTGGGCAGGGGCATCCAGATCGCCGGCGCCGAGCACTACCAGCGGGCAGTCCACCCCTGGAGCTGCACCGCCGTCCCCTTCCATGACCCCGACTCAGGTGCCGTGCTCGGCGTCGTGGACATCACCGGGACGGCCACCGCGGTGGCGCCTCACACGCTGTCGCTGGTGGAGGCCACCGTTGCTGCCGCCCAGGCGCAGCTGCGGGTGGAGCGCCTGCAGCTTGCGGCGGAGCTCGCCAGGAAACCTGTACGACGACGGTCCCCGGCCGCAGCCGCCAGGCAAGGGCAGGGCGGCGTCGAAGGCAGCCTCTACCGGAACAGCCTGCAGTTGCTGGGCCGCAACCAGGCCTTGCTGAGCCTGGGCGGCAGGACCGTTTCCCTGTCCGCGCGGCACAGCGAGATCCTGGCCCTGCTGAGCGCGCATCCGGAAGGGCTCAGCGCCGAGGAACTGGGCTTGCTGTTGTACCCGGGGGAGGGCTCCACCATCACGCTCCGGGCCGAGATGGTCCGGCTGCGCAAGGTCATCCAGCAGCTGAGTCCCGACGCTGTCCCCGGCTCCCGCCCGTACCGGCTCCCGCTGGACCTGGTGCCGGATACCGGCCAGGTGCTCAGCTGCCTGCAGCGCGGTGCGCACCGCATCGCCCTCGAGATCTACCGGGGTGAGGTGCTTCCGCGCTCGGAAGCGCCGGGCATCCTCGATCTCAGGAGCAGGGTGTCCTCCCTGCTCCGGGAAGCGGTCCTCACGGACGGCAGCGCCGAGTCCCTGCTCAAGTACGCTGCGCTCCCGGAGGCAAGGGACGACGTCGTCATCCGCCGCGCCGCGCTCCGCCTCCTGCCGCCGCGCTCACCCAAGCGGGCCGCCGTCGTCGCCGACCTGGAACGGCTGGAAGCCGAACTCCGCGCCTGAAACCCGGCCCCGCCGGCGCCCGTTGTGACCGGCGTCGCATCGTTGCAACCTTGCTGCAACCTCCCCGCTCCTACGCTGGCTTCATCGGCGAGCGCCCCTATGGGCCAGCCTTCTGCACAGCAAAGGAGCTAAGCACATGACCGTTTACGCACAGCCGGGAACCGACGGTTCGAAGGTCACCTTCAAGGAACGCTACGAGAACTGGATTGGCGGCGAATGGGTGGCCCCGGTGAAGGGCCAGTACTTCGAGAACATCACCCCGGTGACGGGCAAGGCGTTCTGCCAGGTGGCCAGAGGCACCGCCGAGGACATCGAGCTCGCCCTGGACGCGGCACACAAGGCCGCACCCTCCTGGGGCAAAACCTCCGTGGCGGAACGCGCCGCCATCCTGAACAAGATCGCCGACCGCATCGATGAGAACCTCGAGATGCTCGCCGTGGCCGAAACCTGGGACAACGGCAAGCCCGTCCGGGAAACCCTCAACGCCGACCTGCCGCTGGCCTCGGACCACTTCCGCTACTTCGCCTCCGCGGTCCGCGCCCAGGAGGGCAGCCTGTCCCAGCTCGATGACAACACCACCGCTTACCACTTCCACGAACCGCTCGGCGTGGTGGGCCAGATCATCCCCTGGAACTTCCCCATCCTGATGGCCGTCTGGAAGCTTGCTCCCGCGCTCGCCGCCGGCAACACCGTGGTGCTCAAGCCCGCCGAGCAGACGCCCTCATCAATCCTGGTGCTGATGGAACTCATTGGGGACCTGCTGCCCGCCGGCGTGATCAACGTGGTCAACGGCTTCGGCGTCGAGGCCGGCAAGCCGCTGGCCTCCAGCTCCCGGATCCGGAAGATCGCCTTCACCGGTGAAACCACCACCGGCCGGCTCATCAGCCAGTACGCCAGCCAGAACCTCATCCCCGTCACCCTGGAACTGGGCGGCAAGAGCCCCAACATCTTCTTCAACGACGTTGCCCAGGAAAACGACGCCTTCTACGACAAGGCCCAGGAGGGCTTTGCCCTGTTCGCCTTCAACCAGGGCGAAGTCTGCACCTGCCCCTCGCGGGCCCTCGTGCAGGAGGACATCTACGAGTCCTTCATGGCCGACGCCGTGGCCCGGGTGGAGAAGATGATCCAGGGCAACCCGCTGGACACCGAAACGCAGGTTGGCGCGCAGGCCTCCAACGACCAGCTGGAGAAGATCCTGTCCTACATCGACATCGGAAAGCAGGAAGGCGCCAAGGTGCTCACCGGCGGCGCCCGTGCCGAACTCCCGGGCGACCTCGCCGGCGGCTTCTACGTCCAGCCCACCGTGTTCGAGGGCCACAACCGGATGCGGATCTTCCAGGAGGAGATCTTCGGCCCCGTGGTGGCGGTGACCCGGTTCAGTGACTACAACGACGCCATGGGCATCGCCAACGACACCCTGTACGGCCTGGGCGCCGGCGTCTGGTCCCGCAACGGCAATGTGGCCTACCGCGCCGGCCGCGAGATCCAGGCCGGACGCGTTTGGGTGAACAACTACCACGCCTACCCGGCAGGCGCCGCCTTCGGCGGCTACAAGTCCTCAGGCATCGGGCGCGAGAACCACGCCATGATGCTGGACCACTACCAGCAGACCAAGAACCTCCTGGTCAGCTACGACGAAAACAAGCTGGGCTTCTTCTAAGCCCCAGCCCGCACCACTACAACGACGCAAGGACTTCGCCAATGACGACGACAATGCAAGCAGCAGTAGTAACCGAATTCGGCGCCGACCTGTCGGTCAAGGACATCGCCATTCCCACGCCGGGGCCGGGACAGGCCCTCGTCAAGGTCCTGACCACGGGCGTCTGCCACACCGACCTCCATGCAGCGGAAGGCGACTGGCCGGTCAAGCCCTCGCCTCCGTTCGTTCCCGGCCATGAGGGCGTGGGCGAGGTGGTTGCCCTCGGCGACGGAGTTTCCGACCTCGCCGTCGGTGACCTGGTGGGCAATGCGTGGCTGTGGTCAGCCTGCGGCGACTGCCAGTACTGCCGTACGGGGTGGGAAACACTGTGCGAGGCGCAGCAGAATGGCGGGTACAGCGTGGACGGCTCTTTCGGGGAGTACATGCTGGTGGACTCCCGGTTCGCGGCGCGCATACCGGCGGGATCCGACCCCGTCGAGGTGGCGCCGGTGCTTTGCGCCGGCGTCACCGTCTACAAGGGGCTGAAGATGACCGAGACCCGGCCGGGCCAGTGGGTCACCATTTCCGCATCGGCGGCCTGGGGCACATCGCGGTCCAGTACGCCGTGGCCATGGGACTCCGGGTTGCCGCCGTGGACATCGCTGACGACAAGCTGGCCCTGGCCAAGGCCCACGGCGCTGAACTCACGGTCAACGCCCTGCATGAGGACCCGGTGGAAGTAATCCAGCGGGAGACAGGAGGCTGCCATGGAGTCCTGGTCACTGCGGTGCACCCGTCAGCGTTCGGACAGGCCATTGGGATGGCCCGCCGCGGCGGCACCATCGTGTTCAACGGACTGCCGCCGGGGGATTTCCCGGCGCCGATCTTCGAGATTGTGCTCAAGGGACTGACTGTCCGCGGCTCGATCGTCGGCACCCGGCAGGACATGGAGGAAGCCCTTGACTTCTATGCCCGCGGGAAGATCCACCCCACTGTGTCCGTGCGGGAGCTGTCGGAGGTCAATGCCGTGCTCGATGAGATGAAGCACGCCAAGATCGACGGCCGCGTGGTGCTGAGGTTCTGATGCCGGCTGAAGGGCTCGCTGCCGCCGTGACGCTGCCCGGGGAAGATTTCTCCCGGGTGGCACTCACGCCGGCTGCCGTGGATCTGCTCCGGACGCTTTGGGACAAGCATGGCCCGCTCATGTTCCACCAGTCCGGCGGCTGCTGCGACGGGTCCTCGCCCATGTGCTATCCGGCTGGGGACTTCATCACGGGGGACGCGGATGTCCTGCTGGGGCTGTTCGACCTTTCGGACGGTCTGCAGCCCCTGCCGCTGGAGTTTTGGATGTCCCGGGAGCAGTTCAACTACTGGAGCCACACCCATCTGACCATCGATGTCGTACCCGGACGCGGGAGCGGCTTTTCCGTTGAAGCGCCTGAAGGTAAACGCTTCCTGATCCGGTCAACGCTGATGGACTGGCCGTCCTAGGAAGTTCGACCAAATGCCACTCGGGGCTCTCCATTCGGAGGGCCCCGAGTGCATTGGCGGAAGAATATTCGGCATCGGGACCGTCTCACTATTCGGGACGATTGGGACCGTCCAGTGGATGGACAGTATCGTTGATAGGTCTGTTTCCCTCACAAACCAGGATTGTGACCCCCAATGAACCTTCTGCGGACAAAATCCATCGAGCAGTCGATTGCCGACGCCGATGAGCCCGGACGCAAGCTCAAGCGTTCCCTCAGCACCTGGGACCTCATGATTATGGGCGTCGCCGTTGCTGTCGGCGCCGGCATCTTCTCGGTCGGCGCAAAGGCCGCCGCCAACTTTGCAGGTCCCGCCGTTACGCTGTCCTTCGCGATTGCGGCCGTCACGTGCGCGCTGGCCATCATGTGCTACGCCGAGTTCGCCACGGCCATTCCCGTAGCGGGATCCGCTTACGTCTTCACGTACGCCACCATGGGTGAGCTCCTTGCCTGGATCATCGGCTGGAACCTGATCCTGGAACTGTTCACCGCCGCCGCCGTGATCGCCAAGTACTGGGGCATCTACCTCAGCAAGGTGTTCGCCCTCACCGGCCTGGACATCCCGCCGGCCATCTCGCTGGGGGGCGTGGACCTCTACTGGGGCGCATTTCTGATCGTGGCCATCTTTACCGTGCTGCTGGTGCTGGGCACCAAGCTCTCCGCCCGTGTAGGCAACGTCTTCACCCTGATCAAGATCGCGGTGGTGCTGTTCGTGATCGTGGTGGGCTTCACCTACGTGAAGTTCGAGAACTACACCCCCTTCGTTCCGGCAGCTGAGCCCACGGGCGGCACCGGCGCTGCGGACGTCCTCAAGCAGTCCTTCTTTGGCTTCCTGACCGGAGCTGCCCCTGCCCAGTACGGCACCATGGGCATCTTCGCCGGTGCCGCCCTGGTGTTCTTCGCCTTCATCGGCTTCGACGTGGTGGCCACCTCCGCAGAGGAAGTGAAGAACCCACAGAAGACGCTGCCCCGCGGCATCTTCGGCGGCCTGGCCCTGGTCACGCTGCTCTACATCCTCGTGTCCCTGGCCCTGACCGGCATGGTGTCCTACACCCAGCTGGCCGAAGCCAAGAGCCCCACCCTCACCACGGCCTTCGAGGCAGTGGGAGACACCTCCGCGGCCAAGGTCATCGCCTTCGGTTCCCTGGTGGGCCTGACCACCGTGATCATGGTGCTCCTCATGGGCCTGTCCCGCGTGGTGCTTGCCATGAGCCGCGACGGCCTGCTGCCCCGGGCGCTGTCCAAGACCAGCGACAAGCGGTCCACTCCCGTGCGCCTCCAGGTCATCTGCGGTGCCGCCGTGGCGCTGGTTGCAGGCCTCACCAACGTGGACCTGCTCGAGGAAATGATCAACATCGGTACGCTGTCCGCGTTCGTGGTGGTCAGCCTGGGCATCCTGGTGCTCCGCAAGAAGCGCCCGGACCTGAAGCCGGCCTTCCGGGTTCCGTTCGGCAAGGTGCTGCCCATCGTCTCTGCGGTGCTGTGCCTCTACCTGATGACCAACCTCGCTGTGGAGACCTGGATCTTCTTCGCCTTCTGGCTGGTGCTGGGCCTGGCCATCTACTTCGCCTACGGCCAGCGCCACTCGCGGCTCAATGAGCGTTTCGCCGAGGCCAACGCGAGCGTCAATGGCGCGCCCGGCGCGGCTCCCCGGAAAGCCGCGGAGCCTGAAGACGAGGACGAACTGAGCCGGACCTGACGGCCCGCAACTCCCATTGTTGACCTGCCCGCCCGGCCTGCGCCGGGCGGGCAGCCGCGTTTCCGGGCGGTCCGCCCAGCCCGGTTCAGCGCTCCCGGCCGGTCACGGCGCCGCGTACCGTCCCACCCATTCCACGAGCGGCCGCAGCTGCCGCCAGCGTTCCGCGATCTGCTCCTTCGCGGCCGGTGTGGACACCCACTCCGGCTGGCCCACCTCGACACCCGCGGACAGCGATTTGTGCTTGAGCAGTTCGGCGCGGGGATGGTCCTTGTCGAAACCCCGCGGGATGGTTTTCAGCTTCTCACCCTCGATGGCAAAACCGGCCACGGCCACGGCATCCACAATGTCCTGCAGGGCTGCGCCGCTGGCGGAAGCGTCAGCGGCCGCGCGGAACCGGGCCAGCTGCGCCGGCGTGTGGGAGTGGTAGCCGCCGCCGATCAACAGCCCGTCCGCGTTGATTTGAAGGTAGAAACCCACGCCTTCCTGGCGTGCGGCGAAGGCTCCCTGGGCGGTCTTGTACGGTGATTTGTCCAGTGAGAATCGGATGTCCCGGTTGGGGCGGAAGAGTTTGGCAGGTCCGAACTCGGGCTCCAGCTCGGAGAGGAGGAGGGTGAGGGGCTCCTTGACCGAGGCGTCATACGTTGCCTTGTGTTCCAGCCACCAGTCGCGGTTGTTGTTGTCCTCCAGCTGCGCGTAGAAGCGGAAGGCTTCCGGGGGAATGCCTGCGAAAGTGTTCATCTACGGAGCCTAGGGCCGCCGTCCCCAACCGGCCAGATCCCCGGCGGCGTATGTGCACAACCGGAGCCGGACAGCAGAACACCCCGCCACGGAAGACCGTGACGGGGTGTTCTTTAATTCAGCCGGCAGGAGGCCTGACTAGCCGATCTTGTTGGCGGACTCAGCGTCCGAAGCCGGAGCCGACGGGGCTGCAGCGGCACCAAGGTTGGCGCGGAGCTTGGCGCCCAGCTCGGCATCGACGTTGGTCCAGTACTGGATGGCACGTTCCTTGATGTCGGAGCGCTTCACGCCGCCCACAGCACCGGTGATGGTCTCCAGGAAACGGGCCTTGGCGGCCTCGTCGTAGACCTCGCGGTACAGCGCGCCGGCCTGAACGAAGTCGCCATCCTCGGCGTGGAGGGAGTGCGCGGCGAGGGTCAGCTCGCCGTCGTTCTCCCAGCCGCCGGCCGGGTTCTGCGGCTCAACGGCAGCCGGGCCGCCAAAGGTATTGGGGGCGTAGACCGGAACCGAGGGGGCGTTGAAGAGGAAACGTCCCTGGCCGTCCTGGCTGTAGTTGTTGACCTGGTTCTTGGGCTGGTTCACCGGGATCTGGGCGTGGTTGGTGCCCACGCGGTAGCGGTGGGCGTCCGCGTAGGAGAAGATGCGGGCCTGCAGCATCTTGTCCGGGGAAGCGGCAATGCCGGGCACGAAGTTCGACGGCGCGAAGGTGGCCTGCTCGATCTGCGCGAAGTAGTTCTCCGGGTTCTTGTTCAGCTCCATGGTACCCACCTTGATCAGCGGGTAGTCCGCGTGCGGCCACACCTTGGTGAGGTCGAACGGGTTGAAGCGGTAGGTCTTGGCATCCTCGTACGGCATGACCTGCACGTGCAGGTCCCAGGACGGGAAGTTGCCGGCTTCGATGTTCTCGGACAGGTCGCGGATATAGAAGTCCGCGTCGGAGCCGGCAAGCTGTTCGGCCTGCTCGGAGGTCATGGAGTTCACGCCCTGGTTGGACTTGAAGTGGTACTTGACCCAGAAACGCTCGCCCTCGGCGTTGATCCACTGGTAAGTGTGCGAGCCGTAGCCCTGCATCTCGCGCCAGGAGGCGGGCAGGCCGCGGTCGCCCATCAGCCAGGTGACCTGGTGGGCGGACTCGGGGGACAGGGTCCAGAAGTCCCACTGCATGTCGGCGTCGCGCAGGTGCGTGCCGGGCAGGCGCTTCTGGGAGTGGATGAAGTCCGGGAACTTGATGCCGTCGCGGATGAAGAAGACGGGGGTGTTGTTGCCCACGAGGTCGTAGTTGCCCTCGGTGGTGTAGAACTTCACGGCGAAACCGCGGGGATCGCGCCAGGTGTCCGGGGAACCGTTCTCGCCGGCCACGGAGGAGAAGCGGATCAGCATCTCGGTCTCGACGCCAGGCTGCAGGAACGCTGCCTTGGTGTACTTGGAGATGTCCTCGGTGGCCTTGAACGTACCGAATGCGCCGCCGCCCTTGGCGTGCACTACGCGCTCCGGAACCCGCTCACGGTTGAACTGGGCGAGCTTTTCCACCAGGTAGTGGTCGGTCAGGATGATGGCACCATCGGCACCAACTGACTTCGAGTGTGCGTCCGACGTAACCGGTGCACCTGACTGGGTTGTGGAAACGGCAGTCATTGTTCTCCTATTTCTCTTTTTCTTGCGAGGGACTGTGGGGAGGAAGCTGTTGGGCCTGCTGGCACTCCTGGCAGATGCCCTGGTACATGACGTCGGCGATCTGGATGGTCATCGGCTTGGCGTCCGGATTCCAGTGCGGCGTGAGGCAGGGGGCGTGGCCGACGGCGCAGTCCACGTCTTCCACGCGGCCGCAACTGATGCAGATGGCGTGGTGGTGGTTGTCGTCCACCCGTGTTTCGTACAGGGCGGGGGAGTGGGGCGGCTCGAACCGGCGCAGCATGTGCAGGTCCGTCAGGTCGCCGAGGACCACATAGACGGACTGGGCCGTGAGTTCCGGCAGTTCCGTCCGGGCGGCGGCAAGGATGCTTTCGGCTGGGGAATGCGGGTGGCGTTCGACGGCGGCGAGTACAGCGAGCCGCTGCTTGGTCACCCTGCGGCCATGGGCGCGCAGGGCTGCAGCCCACGCTTCCTGGCCATCAAAGTGCTCCGTCATGGCTCCATTGAAGCACTTATTATTAATAACTCACAATAAGGCTCGGCTTACCTTTCCGTGTCGCCCGCTAATGTTGCGGGGTGGGGAAAATTCTTGCCGATGTCACGCCGCTCAAGGAAAGCCCCGCATTCCGCCGGCTGTGGCTGGGATCGGCAGTGTCCGCCGTCGGCAGCCAACTCACCCTGGTGGCGGTGAGCCTTGAGGTGTACCGGCTGACCCAGGACAGCTTCTACGTTGGCCTGCTGGGCATCTTCGCGCTGGTTCCCCTGGTGGTGGGCGGCCTGATGGGCGGCTCCATCGCGGACGCGCACGACCGCCGGCGCATCGCCCTGCTGGCCTCCACGGTCCTCTGGCTGACCACCGGGCTGATCGCGCTGCAGGCATGGCTGCAGCTGGGCAACGTGTGGGTGCTGTACCTGCTGGTGGCGCTGCAAAGCGGGGCCCAGGCCATCAACCAGCCGGCCCGCAGTGCCATCATCCCGATGCTCATCCGCAAGGAACTCCTGCCGGCGGCCAACGCCCTGAGCCTGCTGTCCCTGGCCTGGCCATGACCGCCGGGCCGCTGCTGGCCGGTGTCCTGGTGGCGTGGCTGGGGTTCGGCTGGACGTACACCATCGACTTCGCCAGCTTCGCGTTCGTCCTCTGGGCCGTCTACCGGCTTCCGCCCATGCCACCCGCCGGAACCCGCAGCAAAGTGGGACTTCGTTCAGTGGTTGAGGGTTTCCGCTTCCTGGGAACGCGCCCCAACCTGCGGATGACCTTCATCATCGACCTCGTGGCCATGATCCTTGCCCAGCCGCGGGCGCTGCTCCCCGCCGTCGCTGCCCTCATGATCGGCGGTGGCGAGGCGACCGTGGGCATCCTGCTGGCCTGCACCGCCGTCGGGGCCTTCCTGGCCGGGCTGTTCTCCGGTCCCCTGGGCAGCGTGCGCCGCCAGGGGACCGCCGTGGTGGTGTCCGTGATGGGATGGGGCGCATCCATCGCCGCCTTCGGCCTGGTGGTGCTGCTCGCAGGCCCCGCACCGGACGGTGCCGTCACCCTGTGGCTCCTGCCGGCCGCCTTCTGCTGTGCGCTGGCCGGGATCGCCGACTCCATCAGCAGCGTCTTCCGGAACACCATCCTGCAGGCCGCGGCCCCGGACCACCTGCGAGGACGCCTGCAGGGGGTGTTCATCGTGGTGGTGGCCGGCGGCCCCCGGATCGGGGACCTGCTGGCCGGCGGCGCGACTAAGCTTTTGAATGAGGGCTGGGTCCTGCTGCTCGGCGGTGCGCTGTGCATTGCGGGGGCATGGCTCGCGGCGAAACTCCAGCCCGGCTTCCGGAAGTACGATGCCCGGAACCCGGTGCCCTAGCAAGCCGTTCCTTAAGCAAGGAGGAAACGTGCACAACCATCACAACGGCCTGAAGACCGCGGCGCTTTTCGGGGTGCTGTGGGCAGTCCTGCTGGGCCTCGGTGCGATCATCGGCGTCGGCACCCGCAGTTCGGCGCCCATCTGGATCATGGCCCTGATCGGCGTCGGCACCACGTTCTACGGGTACTGGAACAGCGACAAGATCGCCATCCGCTCCATGCAGGCCTTCCCGGTGACCGAAGCCCAGGCGCCGCAGCTGTACCAGATTGTCCGCGAGCTCTCCATGCGCGCCAACCAGCCCATGCCGCGCATCTACGTCTCGCCCACCATGAACCCCAACGCCTTCGCCACCGGCCGCAACCCGCAGAACGCCGCCGTCTGCTGCACCGAGGGCATCCTGCAGCTGCTGGACCCGCGCGAACTCCGCGGCGTCCTGGGCCACGAGCTCATGCACGTCTACAACCGCGACATCCTCACCTCGTCCGTGGCCGCAGCGGTCGCCGGCGTGATCACCTCGGTGGGGCAGATGCTGCTGTTCTTTGGCGGCGGCGATCGCCGCAACGCCAACCCGCTGGCCATGATCGCCATGGCTTTGCTGGCACCCTTCGCGGCGTCGCTGATCCAGATGGCCATCTCGCGCACCAGGGAGTACGACGCCGACGAGGACGGTTCGCAGCTCACTGGCGATCCGCTGGCCCTCGCCTCAGCCCTGGCCAAGATTGAGCGCGGCGTCAGCCTTGCGCCCTTGCCGCAGGACCAGCGGCTGGTCAACGCCTCGCACCTGATGATCGCCAACCCGTTCCGCGGCGGCGGCATGAACAAGCTGTTCGCCACCCACCCGCCCATGCGGGACCGGATCGCCCGGCTGGAGCGGATGGCGGGCCGGCAGCAGTAGCCGGGACCCGCCGTCGGACACCCGAACGGCTATGCGAACAGCCCGTCCCCAATGAATCCGCCGGGCTTCACCCCACCGGGAACGGCGAACAGCCCCGAACCCGTGTGCTTCAGGTACTCCACGGCCAGGGTGTCGGCCTTGGCCATTGCCATCTGCATGGGGACGTAGTGGCTCCGGGGATCGGTGACGAAGGCGATGAAGAACAGGCCGGCATCGAGGTGGCCTACGCCGTCGGAACCGTCCGTGTAGTTGTAGCCCCGGCGCAGCATCCGGACGCCGCTGTTCTGGCTCGGGTGGGCCATCCGCATGTGGGAATCGAGCGGAATCAGGGGTTTGCCGCCTTTGCCTTGCCGGGTGAAGTCGGGCTCGGTGAACTCCTCGCCGCCGGACAGGGGCGCGCCCGTGCCCTTGGTCCTGCCGATCAGGCCCTCCTGCTCGCCCAGCGACGTCCGGTCCCAGGTCTCGATGTGCATCCGGATCCGCCGCGCCACGAGGTAGCTGCCGCCCGCCAGCCAGGCATCTTCAGGCCGGCCGGCCGTGGCCCACACGTGCTGGTCCAGCAGCTGGTCGTCCTCGACCTTGAGGTTGTTGGTGCCGTCCTTGAAGCCGAAGAGGTTCCGAGGGGTCTGCTGGGCGCGGGTGGTGGATGAGGTCCGGCCGAATCCCAGCTGGGACCACCGCACCCGGACCTTTCCGAACCCGATCCTGGCCAGGTTCCGGATGGCGTGGACGGCAACCTGGGGGTCGTCGGCGCAGGCCTGGACCACCAGGTCGCCGCCGCTGCGGGCGGGGTCCAGGTCGTCGCCGGGGAAGTGCGGCAGGTCGATCAGGGCCTCGGGCCGCCGGCCGTCCAGGCCAAACCGGGGCACGCCGTCCTTCTCGAACAGGCCGGCGCCGAAGCCGAAGGTCAGGGTCAGCTTGCCCGCGTTGAGGTCCAGGGCCTCGCCGGTGTCCTCGGGCGGAGCGCCGTAGGGGCCATCCACCGCGCCGGTTGCGCCGGCCGGGCGGCCTTCGGTCAGGGCTTCGGCCGCGCGTGTCCAGTCCTTGAGCAGCTGGATGAGCTCGTCGCGTTTGGTGGTGGTGACGTCGAACGCGGCCATGTGCAGGCGGTCCTGGGCGGGGGTGGTGATGCCGGCCTGGTGGTCCCCGTGGAAGGGGACCACCGGACTGTCGGCGGCGGGAGGTGCCGCGGAGGCCGCCACCGCGTCGTGGCCAAGGAAGCCGGCCGCCAGTCCTGCCGCAGCCCCGCCCAGTCCGGCGATGCCAAACAGTCCGCGCCTGCTCAGACGTGCGCCCGCCGTCGGCCGTTCCCCTACGGCGGGGTCCAACGGTGCCTGGGCGGAAGCGGGCCCGGTGGTTGGCTCCGATGCCTCCGGCGCCCGGCCGCTGAACGGGCAGCCGGTCACAGGACCACCGCCGCCGTCAGCCGGGACAGGGGCTCCCCAAGGGCGTCCACCAGGGAGGCCAGCCGCTGGACCTGTTCCGGCGTCAGCTTGTCGTAGGAGGTGAAGGCGGCGCCTTGGGCATGGGTGGCGAGTTCGGCCTGCAGCGCGGCGAACTTCTCATCCAGCGATGCGGCCAGGGCGGCGTCCTTCTGCTGCAGGGCCGGCTTGAGGTTTTCGAACGCGATGCGGGCACCATCCACGTTCGCCTGGAAGTCCCAAAGGTCCGTGTGCGACCAGATTTCCTCTTCACCTGTCACTTTTCCGGTGGCAACTTCATCCAGGAGCTCCTTGGCGCCGTTGCCCAGCATGTCCGCGGAGATCTCCAGCGTGCGGGTGCGCTCAACGAGGTCCTTTGTGTCGGCCACCATGCGGTCGGCGATGGCTGAGCGCTCGGCGGCGGTCAACGCCGTGTAGCCGGCAGGCGGGAACAGGTCCTTCTCCGCGCGGTGCCACCCGGTCCACTCCTGGCCCGGCTCGAGATCGGCCTCGCGGGCGTCAAGCTGCGGGTCCAGGTCCCCGAAGGACTCGGCGACGGGCTCAATCCGCTCCCAGTGCTGGCGCGTTGCGGCGTACAGCCCGCGCGCCGTCGCCGCGTCACCGGCAGCGAAGGCCGCGGCGAACTGTTCGGTCCCGGTGAGCAGCTGTTCGCCCTGGTCCTTGACGTAGGACGCGTACTGCGTGGTGGCGGTGTCGAGGAGGTGCTGGAAATCCGCGTCCGCCGGCCGCTGGTTGCCGGACGGGGTGACCTCCAGCGCAGCCCTGATCCCGTCGCCTTCCATGCCGGGCTTGCACGCGGTGGTGTAGGTGCCGGCGGGTGCGGTCACCACCAGGTTGCGGCTCAGGCCCGGGCCGATGTTCTCCACCTCGCCAAGGATGCGCAGCCCGTCCGCGGCCAGCAGGTAGAACTCCGTGACCTCGGTGCCTTCATTCTTGACCGAGAACGTGAGGTTGCCGCTGGGTACGCTGGTGGCGGAGACCTTGCATTCGCTGTTCGAGCTGACGACGTCAATGGCGCCCCCGGCGGTGTCCGGGGCCTTGGTGTTGTCCGTGCAGCCCGTGAGGATCAACGGCACGGCGACGACGGCGGCGGCCAGGGAAGCTATCTTCGTCCCGGGGACGCGGGCGTTTTTGGGCAGGGTGAAGCCAGGCATGGGGATTCCTTTGGTGCGGGTGAGGGGGATTTAGGCGGCGGCTACGGCCTTGACGGCAGTGTTGTGGGAGCCGGCGGGGCCGGGCGGTGCTTTGCGGTTGATCCGGAGGTACAGGAACAGCACGGGCAGCACGTAGAGCAGCCAGGCTCCGGCTTCCAGCCAGGTGGTGGCGGGGGAGAAGTTGAGGGTGCCCTTGAGCAGGGTGCCGTACCAGGACGACGGCGGGACGGCGCCGCTGATGTCAAAGGCCAGGGAGTGCAGGCCCGGGAGCAGTCCGGCTTCCTGGAGGTCATGGATCCCGTAGGACAGGACGCCGCCGGCGATGATGATCAGGGCCGCGCCGGTCCAGGTGAAGAAACGCGAGAGGTTCACTTTCAGGATGCCCCGGTGCAGCAGGTAGCCGAAGCCGGCCGCGGCGGCCAGGCCCAGGAGGGCGCCGATGAGCGGCTGGGTGGATTCGCCCGTGGCCTTGGCTGCTGCCCAGAGGAAGAGGGCTGTTTCCAGGCCCTCGCGTCCCACCGCGATGGCGGCCACGACGGCCAGCCCCCAACCTGCTCCGCCCGCGGACCTGTCCACGCGGGATTTCAGGTCGCTGCCCAGGGTTCGTGCGGTGCGTGCCATCCAGAAGACCATCCACGTCACCAGGCCGACGGCGGCGATGGACAGGGTGCCGCCGATGGCCTCCTGCGCTTCGAAGGTGAGCCCTTTGGGGCCGAAGGTCAGCAGGGCGCCGAAGGCAACGGACACTGCAACGGCCGCTGCCACGCCCACCCACAACCGGGGAATGAGATGGCGGCGGTCCGTTTTGGCCAGGTAGGCCATGAGGAGGACCACCACCAGGGTGGCTTCGAGTCCTTCGCGCAGGCCGATCAGGAAGTTGGCAGTCATGGAGTGTTCTTTCGCTCAGGCTGCCCTTACTTAGGCAGGCCTAAGGAAGAGATTACCCGGCGCCGTCGATTACGCAAACTAAACGTGCCGTAATTGTCCCCAGGTTACCCTTCCGGGTCCCAAACGCCACGGCCCCAAGCGCCCTGGCAGCTCCGCGCTGCGTAAAGCAGGGGGAACATGCAGAAAGGCCGGCGCACCCGGAATGCGGGCTGCACCGGCCTCTAGGCGTGGCGTGTAACTATTTCCGCGTCGAAAACGACGGCGGCGGGTGACTAGCTGCGGAAGTTCACAAACTGCAGGTCTGCTTCCTCGAAGTCCTTCAGCAGCGCCATGGTGGCCTGCAGGTCGTCACGCGACTTGGAGGAAACACGCAGTTCGTCGCCCTGGATCTGCGACTTGACCGACTTGGGTGCTTCGTCGCGGATGAGCTTGTTGATCTTCTTGGCCAGGTCCTGGGCAATGCCTTCCTTGATGGAGGCCTCCAGGCGGTACTCCTTGCCCGAGGCGTAGGGTTCCCCCTCGTCCAGGGACTTCAGCGAGATGCCGCGCTTGATCAGCTTGGACTGGAAAACGTCCAGGACGGCCTTGACGCGCTCTTCCGAGTTGGCCTTCATGAGGATCTTCTCGCCGCTGAAGTCGATCTCGGCGCCCACGCCCTTGAAGTCATAGCGCTGGGCGATTTCCTTCTGGGACTGGTTGAGCGCGTTGGCCACTTCCTGCTTGTCCACTTTGCTTACGACGTCGAACGTTGACTCGCCTGCCATGACTCTCCTTTGTTGATGGGAGCCCCGTGCGGATACAGGGCCTGGATCACTGGCATCCAGCCTAATACGGATGGCCGGGCCGGTGGGGGCGGCGCATTCACAGTTCCCTCTCAGCGGACGCACCGGGGGAACGAAGGAGGGCTGGCGAGAGTTGGAGCAGTTGGACCGCAGTTGAAGGGAACACCATGCACCGCAAAGCCGCCCGTTACGTTACCCGGAGCACCAGTACGGCAGCAGGGGCGGTGGCTGCCGCAGCGTCCTCGGTGGCGGCGGCTGCAGTGGCGGCCTCAATTGTCTTCAGTCCCGTGGCGGATGCCTCGGCCCGGATGGACGGGGTCCGCGCCGACCTCCAGAGGGCTGTGCAGCTCAACCAGATCACCGAGGAGCAGGCGGTCAGCTTCGAAGCCAAGCTGGCGGGGCGGATCCTGGGGGAGGCTTAAGGGCCGAAATTCCCCGCCGTTTTGCTGGTTTTGCGGCCATGGAGGGCTCGATTCGATTCTTCGCCGGAAGTTCTGTAAAGTTGTCTTGCCCGCGGTTACTGAAGCGGGAAGGACCGGAAACGGACCCTTCCGCCCACTGCATCGGCGGGTACTTCTTTTGAAGTTCGGCAGATTACCCGAGCGGCCAAAGGGGGCTGACTGTAAATCAGCTGGCAACGCCTACGGGGGTTCGAATCCCTCATCTGCCACCCAATGAGAAGCCTCCGGAACCATCAGGTTCCGGAGGCTTTTTCGTTCCCGCCCCGAACGCGCCATCACTTCCCGTCCCAATCCCGGGGACGCGCGATCACGTCCCGTCCCGGATCCGGGGACGCGCGATCACTTCCCGTCCCAATCCCGGGGACGCGCGATCACGTCCGGTCCCGGATCCGGGGACGCGCGATCACGTCCGGTCCCGGATCCGGGGACGCGCCATCACTTCCCGCGTATCCCTCAGTCCGCAGGGCACGTGGCCGCGGCAGTATGTCGGCGCGCTTCACCAAATCTGATGGGGCATCGGCGCGGAAGCGGCGGGAGGTGATGGGGCGTTGGAAGGGAAGTGGCGGCAACGCTCCACCCGCCGTCGACACCATGTTGGTGCGGGCGTAATCTGGCAGCATCGGCGCAAGTGCTCCGATGCCCTGCGTCGATAATCCATCGATGAAGGAGGATTCAATGAGTGCTGTACGTGAATTCATGACCACTGACGCGCGGTGCGTCAGGGAAACAGAGTCACTGACGGACGCGGCCCGCATGATGATGGACCTCGACTGCGGAGCGCTTCCCATTTGCGGTGACGACGGCAAGCTGAAGGGCATGATCACTGACCGTGACATCGTGCTCAAGTGCGTTGCCGCCGGCCGCGACCCCGGCCAGATGATGGCCCGCGAGCTCGCTGCCGGCAAGCCGTTCTGCATCGACGCCGACGCCAACGTTGATGCAGCCATCGACATGATGGAGCAGCACCAGGTCCGCAGGCTTCCGGTGATCTCGGACCACAAACTGGTAGGCATCATCAGCCAGGGCGATATTGCCCGCAACTACTCCGAACAGCGCGTGGGCGAACTGGTGGAACACATTTCAGAACGCCACGGCGTGTAGCGTGCCACTGGCGCATCATTGGCTTGTCCGCGGATCCGGCCCTTGAAGGCCCGGACCCGCGGACAAGCTTATGAATTCCGGAATTTCAGTTCAGCGCGACCAGGAGCATGGTGCTGGTCCCCGGAATGCAGGTCTGCAGGATCGCCCGGGGAAAGCCGCCGAACACCGAGATGACGTCATTGGTGGTTCCGGGATTTGGCACTGTGCCGCGCCCGGTCACCGTGTACGTTCCGTAACCCGGGATGCTCACAGTCTCACCCACTCCGATTCCTGAGAACCGGGCCCAGCCACCGCAGAAATCGTGTTCGGTGATGAACAGGGAGTAGCCGTCATTGGGGGTGTAGTGGATGGGCCCGATGCAGGCGTCCACCATGGACTGGCCACCCGAACCGGCCACGTAGATGGTCCGGACGGCAGGAGCCGCCGGCGCAACGGCGGCCGGAGCGGATGCCTGAGCAGCAACCGGTGCCGCTGCGGGGGCGGGCGCGGCAGCCGGGGCAGGGGCAGGCTCGGCAACTGCGATCGGCGGGCCCGTCAACAGGAGCGTTTCGCCCGGGTAGATGAAGCTGTAGGCACTCAATCCGTTGGCCGCGAGCATGGCATTCATGTCCACGCCATGGCTGGCCGCGATCGCCCCAACGGTGTCGCCCGGGACCACCGTGTACAGGTTGGGGTCGCCGGCAGGTTCGGGGACCGATGCGGGCGCAGGCTCAGGTGCTGCGGGCGGCGGAGCCGGAGCCGGGTCGGCCGGTGGGGCCGGCGCTTCGGCGGCCGGAGCGGCCGCCTGCGCTGCCACTGCTTCCGCCGCGCCGGGAGCGGCTGCAGGAGGTGTTGGGGCGGCGCTGCTTGCCGACGGCGGCGGGGGTGCCTCTGCTACCTGCGCCGCCGCCGTCGTGCTCCCGTTGAGGGACGCGGGGGGCGCCGCCATGGCGCCGACGCCCACCGCCGCCACCACCGCTGCCGTGGCCATGCCGGCCCATAGTTTGTTGCTGATGACCGGCCGGCCGGTGGTGAGGTCGGTCCGGGGTTCGTCGGTGGCGAAGCTTCTGCTGGTGCCGTCGGGGGAGGGGAAGGAAGGCTGGTTCATGGGTTGCCCATCAGTGTTCGGTCCCGCCGGGGCGCTGCGTGCACACCAGGACGCTGGACGAAGCGAGATGTTATTGCGCCGCCGGCTCCGGCGGGTGCCGGAGTCGGAAGCGGCGCAGGTTGGAGGCATCCGCATACCCAGAAAATGCGGGGCTCCGCGTGACGGCAGGAGCTCCCGGAAGCCGCCCGGGGGACCTGCCAGTGCGTGTTGGTCCTAGGAATCCCGAGTCTAGGAATGGGGCAACGCAGGGGCACCAGTAGGGGTTACCCGATTTTGCTGGCCCGCTACTCGCCCGGAACGGGGTCGCTACTCGACGCCGGAACGTTGGATACTTGCCGTTAAAGGGGCCGGCGTTCCCGCAGTTCCGCGATCTCCCGCCGCAGCAGGGCGATCTCGCTGACCAGTTCGGCCACCTCGGCCCGCACCGGTTCCTCCACGGCCTCGGCCACCGTTTCGGCTGTGTCTTCCACCCTTTGGACCAGCCAGGAGGCGATGGACGCCGTCACCACACCGAGGACCGCGATCCCGCTCATCATGAGGGCGGTGGCCACCAGGCGGCCGATGGGCGTCACGGGGTACATGTCCCCGTAGCCCACGGTGGTGATGGTGGCGGTGGCCCACCACAGGGCGTCACCGAATGTGGTGATCTTGGCGTCGGGTGCCCACTGTTCCACGTCCAGCACGGCCAGGGCCCCCACGAAAACCAGCAACGCCGCGGACGCCGCCACGTAAGTGACCACCCGGCCGCGCAGCGTTTCGCCCACGGTCCGGTGCAGCACGGACAACAGCGTCACCAAGCGCAGCAGCCGCAGGGGCCGGAAGAACGGCAGGGCCACGATCACCAGCTCGTGCAGGTTCCGGACGAACCACTGCCTGCGGTTTTCCGCCAGCCACAGGTTTGCCGCGTAGTCCAGGACAAAGACGCACCAGGTGACCCACATGGCGCCCTCGAGCCAGTCCGCTCCTGTGCCTTCGATCCGGCCGATCACCTGCCAGGCGTACGCGGCCAGGAACACCAGGGCGGTAGCCATCAAAGGCCACTCCGCCAGGGCCCGGTAGCGTTGCTGCGTCATGCAGGAAATCCTACGGGGCGGGGGTACGGCCCGCCCTCCCGCAAAATGTTACCGGCGGGTAACATTGAGGCATGCACCAGCTCCTGAGAACCCTCCTTATGCTCTTCCGCTCCGGCCGCCGTCCGCCGTTGGCGATGTGGGACCCGTCGTCCCTGCCCCTGCGCGTCCTGCCCACGGACATCGACATCGCCATGCACGTCAACAACGGCATGTACCTGTCCCTGATGGACCTGGGCCGGTTCGACCTGATGGTGCGCAGCGGCGTCTGGAAGCGGATGCGCCGCCGCGGCTGGAGCCCGGTGGTGTCCGCGGAGACCATTTCCTTCCGCAAATCCCTGCAGCTGTGGCACGAGTACGCCATCGAGACCCGCATCATCGGGCTGGACACCAAGGCGATCTTCTTCGAGCAGCGCATGGTGTCCGACGGCGAAATCTACGCCCGTGCCTATATCGCCACCCGGCTGGTCACCAGGACGGGCCCGGTCAGCCAGGAAGACATCCTTGAGGAGTTCGGCGCCCCGCCGGCGGACCTGGTCCTTCCCGAATGGATCCACGAATGGCGGGCCTCAAGTGCCCTGCCCGGCAGCCGCACCCCGGCCCCGCATCTCTGGGATGCCACCGCCTGAACCCGGCGGCCGCCGTCGTCCTTCCCGGTATTCCCAATGACGCGGGGAGCGAACAACCGCGACAGTCCCCGGCCGGACGCGTACCGTGGACACATGGCTACCCTTGACATCACAGGTGAACAGTTCGCATCGACGATTGAAGGAAACGACATTGTCCTGGTCGATTTCTGGGCAGAATGGTGCGGCCCCTGCAAGCAGTTCGGCCCCACTTACTCGTCAGTCTCCGAGAAGCACCCGGACGTCCTCTTCACCAAGGTGGACACCGAAGCGGAGCAGCAGCTCGCGGCGGAGGCAGGCATAACCTCCATTCCCACGCTGATGGCCTTCCGTGAAAAGGTGCTGGTGTTCTCCCAGCCCGGCGCCCTCAATGCCCAGCAGCTTGAACAGGTGGTGGACGCCGTGAAGGCGCTGGACATGGACGAGGTCCACGCCCATGTGGCCAAGCAGCGCGAGGAAGCAGCAGCCGCCGCCGGCAAGCCTGCCGGCCAGAACGGTCCCCAGGACGGCACGCAGATCCCCGACTTCTAAAACCCAATAAACGCAGAATGCGGGACCTCCCACAGGAGGTCCCGCATTCTGCGTTTAACGGCTGCGCTAGACGCGTTCCACCTTGACCGGTTCGGCCAGCAGCGCGCTCAGCGATTCGTTCAGGTCCTGCACGGCGATGCCCTTGGAGTGCCTGTCCAAGTCCTCTTCGGAGGCCCACTGCTCGGTCAGGACCAGCTTCTCTTCAGTGGCTTCGGTCAGTTCGTACTGGATGCAGCCTGGCTCCTTCACCACCTCGTCGATGGCGATTTCCAGGGCCAGCTTGACGCGGTGGAACTCGCCGTCGTTGGGGATGAACGTTGCTATCAGGTCAATGGGTGCACTCATGGATTTCACAATACCGGGCGCCCGGGAACGAACCGGCAGTGTTGCGGTGCCGGCATGCTTCTCCTGCCGGGATCCTGTTGGTAGCGTGCCATCATGCGTGCTTATACAGCCGGGGACACTGACGTCCCGCTCCTGGAGGAAACCATCGGCGCGAACTTCGAGCGCGTCGCCGCGCAGTTTCCCCTCCACGACGCCCTCATCGAGGCCGCACCCGTGCCGGGCGCTGACGCCCGCCGCTGGAGCTACACCAAGATGAACGACGACGTCGACCGGCTGGCCCGCGCGCTCCTCGCCCTGGGCGTCGCCAAGGGGGAGAGGGTGGGCATCTGGAGCCCCAACTGCGCCGAGTGGACGCTGCTGCAGTACGCCACCGCCAAGATGGGTGCCATCCTGGTCAACGTCAACCCCGCGTACCGCAGCCACGAACTGGAGTTCGTGGTCAAGCAGAACGGCATGCGCATGCTGGTCACGGCGCCGTCGGACGCCAACAGCGACTACGTGGCCATGGGCCGCCAGGCCCTCCTTACCTGCCCGGACCTGCGGGAACTCGTCTTCCTGCCGGACCATGGCCTGGACGCGCTGAAAGCCGGCAGCCCCCAAAGCGACGCCGAACTCACGTACGCCGAGCTGCTCAAGCGCGCTGACGCCGTCGCGCATTCGCACCTTGTGGCCCGTATGGCCGAACTCAGCCCGCACGATCCCATCAACCTGCAGTACACCTCCGGAACCACCGGCTTCCCCAAGGGGGCCACGCTGACGCACCACAACATCCTGAACAACGGTTTTGCGATCGGCGAGCTGCTGGGCTACACCGAGCATGACCGCGTGGTGATCCCCGTGCCGTTCTACCACTGCTTCGGCATGGTGATTGGCAACCTCAACGCCCTCAGCCACGGCGCCGCCACCATCATCCCGGGCCGGGGCTTCTCACCCGCCGCCGCGCTCGAGGCCGTCCAGGACTTCCACGGCACCTCCCTGTACGGCGTGCCCACCATGTTCATCGCCGAGCTCGCACTGCCCGACTTCGGTTCCTACGATCTGTCCACGCTCCGCACAGGGGTCATGGCGGGTTCGCTGTGTCCCATCGAGGTGATGAACCGGGTCATCTCGGAAATGAACATGGTGGACGTGGCCATCTGCTACGGCATGACCGAGACCTCGCCGGTGTCCACCATGACCCGCAAGGGCGACACCCTGCAGCAGCGCACCGAGACCGTGGGCCGCACCATGCCGCAGCTGGAAAGCAAGATCGTGGATCCTGCCACCGGGGAGGACCTGGAACGCGGGCAGATCGGCGAACTCTGCACCCGCGGCTACGCCGTCATGGCCGGATACTGGAACCAGCCGGACAAGACCGCCGAGGCCATCGACGCAGAGGGCTGGATGCACACCGGGGACCTGGCCCGCATGGACGATGACGGCTATGTGGTGGTGGAGGGCCGCATCAAGGACATGGTGATCCGCGGCGGCGAAAACATCTACCCCCGCGAAATCGAGGAATTCCTCTACACCCACCCGGACATCCAGGACGTCCAGGTCATCGGGGTCCCGGATCAGCGGTATGGCGAGGAACTCATGGCCTGCATTATCCTCAAGCCGGGGGCCGGGCCCCTCGACGCCGGGGCCCTCGCAGAGTTCTGCCGCGGGCGGCTGGCCCACTACAAGATTCCCCGCTATGTGGAAGTTCGGGAGAGCTTCCCCATGACGGTTTCGGGGAAGATCCGCAAAGTCCAGATGCGCGAGGAGGCCGTGGCCCGGCTGGGCCTCTGACTACCCGGGCTGCTGCACCAGGTCGAAGCGGACTTCGCCCTCGCAGATGGAGGTGACCCGGACCGTGTAGCCGTCGAAGGATGCCTGCTGGCCGAGAGCGAGTCCGCGGAACTCTTTTGACGCAGGGCTGCCACCGGAAAGGAGGGCAACCGACAAGTCCGCGGTCACCGGGTCATTCTTCAGGTGCGTACTGGAAAGCCGGACCAGGGGTGGCTCCGCTGTGGAGGTTGCTGGAAGCAGCGGGAATGAGCCGTTGGCTGATGGGAACACCTTGTAGTTTCCAGTGCTGGTGCAGCTCGGACTGGAAGCGCTCCCTTGGCCTTTCGTGGCTACTGCCTGCGGCTTCGAATCAACCGTTGTTTCGGTCTGGGCACAGCCAGCGAGGGGCAGGGCCGAGGACAGGGCTGCCAGGACAAGGAGCCAGCCCCACGCCTCCGAATTTCTCGCCATGAGCCAGCCGGCCTCAGGATTTTCCATCGGGCTGCTGCACCAGATCGAAGCGGACTTCGCCGTCGCAGATCGAGGTGATCTTGATGGTGCAGCCGTTATGGGAAGCTTCGGAGCCGGGCTGCAGGCCATTGAAGTAGGCCGGAGTGGGATCAGGAGCATCGGCCGCCATGGACAAGTCGGCAGTTGCAGGGGAGGCAGCGGCCTTCGTGCCACCCAGCCCCACAGTCGGCGTGAACTTGTCGCGATGGCAGGAGCGGCCATCACCGCACTACGCAGTGCAGGCCTCGCGGGCCCTATGAATTACTGCCACGTCTTTCCCCCAGATCAGTCCCAGCCTCCAACACAGCCTATGGGACGGCGGACAAAGGCGGGATGGGGAGAACTGCCCTAGCCCTCCAAGGAGCCCCTGGAGGTGCGGCGTGATACCTGGATAACCGCAAGGGCAGCCAGCACGACTCCTGCCAGCCCTACCGCTGCCAAGAGTTGCCGGGAGGGGCCTTCAGGTGCCGTCAGGGCTCGGAGGGCACCTCGCCCGCCGCGTCCCCGGTCCGCGCTGGTGACTTCGTTGGCCGGGATATTCCACTCCTCCTGGGAGGGGAAGATTCCGGGTGGGAGCTGCACCTCGCGCAGTTCCCGCCGGGCGGCGAGCCGCTCGCGGACCTCCGGGTTCGGGGCCGGTTCCAGGTTGTCCGCGGCGATGGCCGTGGGGTAGTCGATGATGTAGGGCTCACCGTAAAACGCCGACGACGCCACGGACTCCACCCAGGTGCCGGGAGGCGGGGCGACGCCGCGCGCGGCAAAGGCTGTATGCAGCATGTCCCGGATTTCCTCGAGGCTCCTGCCTCCGGCGTCGCGCGACACGTCGAAGATGGCCAGCTGCAGCTTGAGCTTCTGCTCCGCGTCCGGGTCTTGGGCGTCCGGATCCAGGACCGCGGGATCCTGGGACGTCCCGGGCACAGCCTCGGCGTTTGGGTTGGTGCTGCCTGTTTCGGAGCTCATGGGATCCTTTCGGTCGAGGTTGCCTGCCAGCCTGGTGCCGTCCAGCCGGACGGGTGTGGCACCCCGCGGGGCACCCCATACCGGCTCCGTACCCTCTGGCACGGAGATCAAGCGTTTCCAGGCGGCCGGAAGTGCCGTGCAGGTCAGTGCCCCCGGTGGTCCTGGATGGTCATCCGCGGGCCAAAGGTGGGTTTGCGGAAGCCGGTGGCCTGGATCATCCTGACCACGCGCTGGCGGTGCCCCCGCCAGGGCTCCAGCAGGCGGAGCATCCCGGCGTCGTCGGTCCGGCGTCCGGTCAGTGCGGCCCCCACGTAGGCCGCGAGGTGGTAGTCGCCCACCGAGATCGAGTCCGGGCAGCCGTGGGTGCGCTGCACCACCTCCGCGGCGGTCCACACCCCAATCCCCGGGATGGCCTGCATCTTCTCCGCTGCCTCCAGCGCGGGGAGCGCCGCGAGGCGTTCAAGCGCGGCGGCGGAGCGCAGGGCGCGCATGACGGTGGCGGAGCGCTGGGGTCCCACGCCGGCCTTGTGCCACTCCCAGCTGGGAACCTGCAGCCACTGGGAGGCCGTCGGTGCCACGAGCAAACCGCCCGGCGTGGACGTCCCTGCCAGGGGTGCGGGAGTCCCGTAGCGGTGCACCAGGTAGCGGTAGGCACGCCGCGCCTCGATCACCGTCACCTTCTGCTCCAGGATGATCGGCACCAGTTGGTCCACCATGCGGCCGCTTGAAGGCAGCCGGACCGCCAGGCTGCGGCGCCGGGCCTCCCGCACCATGCGCGGCAGCGTGGCATGGAAGGCCGGTTCATCGAAACCCTGCCAGTCGTCGTCGGCTCCCAACAGGCGGGGCGCCGACTGCACGGCAGCTGCGGCGCCGGGGCCCCACGCCTGGATATACACCAACGGCGCGCCCACATCGCCGCCACCCGAGGGGGCGAGCCGCATGGTGGCCGCACCGTCCGGCGTCGTAAAGGCATTCCAGACGACGTCCCCCTGCACGCAGAAGGAGGGATCGCTGTTGCCGCGCAGGAGCGGGCCAATGGTCCGGGAAAGACTGTAGGGGGCCTCCGGATACCACCGCAGGGACACGTCCGCCGCGGCTGCCAGCCGGGGAGGTGCCTCTGCGATCGTCATGCCTTCAATCGTCCCACGGACCACTGACAGCGGCGGGACCATCGGCCCTTACGCGCACTGCGGCCCCGGATTAGGATCGCCGCGTGTGGCACCCGGGCGCCTGCGCGGCAAGGCACCCAACCAGCAGACAAGCACAGGAACACGGAGGGCAACCATGGGCGGCGTAGTGCATTTCGAGATCCCGGCGGACGACCAGGAACGGGCCAGGAAATTCTACCGGGACGCCCTGGGCTGGCGGATCGAACCGGTGCCCGGCATGGACTACAACATGGTCATCACCACGGACATGGACGACGCCGGGCAATCAACAACTCCAGGGGCCATCAACGGCGGGATGATGGCCCGCGAAGGACAGATCACCAGCCCGGTCATCACCATCGATGTGCCGGATATCGACTCAACCCTGAAGTCCGTAGAGGAATCCGGCGGTTCCGTGCTCATACCCAAAAACGAAGTTCCCGGCATGGGGTACACGGCCTACTTCAAGGACTCCGAAGGCAACGTCATGGGCCTCTGGGAAAACCTCCCCGCCGGTGAGGGCGGCCAGGCCCCAGTCAGCTGAGCCGAGACAGCTGATCCGAGGGCCGGATCAGGGCATCCCGGACACTGCCCACAGAGCCAGGACGGCCAGCGGCACGGTCAGGGCCGCCGCCACCAGCCCCGCCGCTGCGAACCCGCCCCACCTGATGGGCACGTTCAGCACCCGGAGCCGTTCGTGCCACAGCAGCGTGGCCAGCGAGGCCCACGGGGTCACCAGCGGGCCGAGGTTCACCCCGATGAGGAGTGCTGCGAGCCGTGCCGGGGAACCGGTTACCGGCTCCAGCGCCAGGTAGGCGGGGAGGTTGTTGGCAGCATTGGCCGCGCCGGCGCCGAGGCCGGCCAGCTGCAGGAGGGCAGGCAGGCTGTCCCCGGTCCCGGCCACACCCGCCAGCAGGGTGGTGAGGCCGTGCGCGTGCAGGGCCTCCATCAGCATGAACAGCCCCACCGTCAGCATCAGCGGCCGCCAGGGCACCATGGACCACCGCAGAGCAGAGGGCCGGCGCCGGAGGAAGACCGCCACCAGGACGGCGGCGGCGGCCAGTGCCGGATACTGGACCGGCAGTCCGGACACCAGCGCCGGCAGCAGGACCACCAGCGTGATCCCCGCGGCTTTCAGCAGGGTCCGGTCGCGGACAGGATGCGCAGGTTGGGGTCCGTACGTTCCGCGCAGGTCCCGCCGGAACGCCAGCCACAGCAGGGCAAGGGGGACCAGCAGGCCAACCAGGGCCGGAGCCCACACCAGCCCGGCGAAGCGCAAGGGGCTCAGGCCCAGCCGGTCCTGCGCCAGGAGGTTGGTCAGGTTGGACACCGGCAGCAGCAGGGACGCGGTATTGGCCAGCCAGATGCTGGTCAACGCGAACGGCAGCGGCGGGATCCGGGCATGGACGGCCAGCAGGACCACCACGGGTGTGACCAGCACCGCCGTCGTATCCAGGGACAGGAACACCGTGGACACCGTAGCCACAGCCACCACCAGGAGCCACAGCAGGAAGACGCGGCCCCGGCCCAGGGTGGCCAGGCGGTCCGTCACCACCCGGAACAGCCCTGCCTCGTCCACCAGTTCGGTGACCAGGGACATGGCCAGCACGAAGGCCAGGATGGGAATGGTCCGGGACGCCAGGTCCCCGAAGGCGGGAAAGGGCAGCACCCCGGATGCCAGGGTGGCCACGCCCGCTGCCAGGGTTGCGCCGGGCAGCAGGTAGCTGCGGGTGGCTCTCAGCCATGCGAACTGCTTCACCGGCCTATCCTCGCACCCCGGGCGGGGGAGGCAGCGCAGGAAGCGGTAGCTTTGTACCTATGAAGTACGCCCAGTCCATCCTGGACCTCATCGGCAACACCCCGCTCATCAAACTCAACCACGTGACTGAGGGCATCAAGGCCACTGTCCTGGTCAAACTGGAGTACCTGAACCCCGGCGGGTCCATCAAGGACCGCATCGCGGCGCAGATGATCGAGGACGCCGAACGCGAGGGCAAACTGAAGCCCGGCGGCACCATCGTGGAGCCGACCTCAGGCAACACCGGGGTGGGCCTTGCCCTGGTGGCGCAGCAGAAGGGCTACAAGTGCGTCTTCGTGGTCCCGGACAAGGTGGGCGAGGACAAGCGTGCCGTGCTCCAGGCCTACGGCGCGGAAGTGGTGGTCACGCCCACCTCCGTGCCGCCGGACAGCCCGCAGAGCTACTACGGCGTCTCGGACCGGATTACCCGCGAGACCCCGGGCGCCTTCAAGCCGGACCAGTTCTCCAACCCTGCCGCGCCCGGCAGCCACTACAAGACCACCGGTCCGGAGATCTGGCGGGACACCGACGGCAAGGTCACCCACTGCGTCATCGGCGCCGGCACGGGCGGCACCATCACCGGCACAGGCCGGTACCTCAAGGAGGTTTCGGCTGACAGGCCCGAGTCCGACGGCGGCGTGGTCCGGATCATCGGCGCGGACCCCGAAGGCTCGGTCTACTCAGGCGGCACCGGGCGCCCGTACTTCGTGGAGGGCGTCGGCGAGGACATGTGGCCGGCGAACTACGACAAGACCATCCCGGACGACGTCATCGCCGTCTCCGATGCCGACTCGTTTGCCATGACCCGGCGCCTGGCGCGGGAGGAGGGCCTGCTGGTGGGCGGTTCCTCCGGCATGGCCGTAGTAGCCGCGCTCCAGGCGGCCAAGGACCTGCCGGAGAGCGCCGTCGTCGTGGTCATCCTGCCCGACTCCGGCCGCGGCTACCTGGCCAAAATCTTCAACGACCAGTGGATGCGCTCCTATGGGTTCCTCTCCGGCGGCGAGGAAACCTCCGTGGGGGAAGTCATCAAATCCAAGAACGGCGAGCTGCCGGACCTGGTGCACATCCACCCCAACGAATCGGTCCGCGACGTCATCAACATCATGAACGAGTTCGGCGTCAGCCACATCCCGGTCCTCTCGCAGGAACCGCCGGTGGTCATGGGCGAGGTCCTCGGCGCCGTGGACGAACGCACCCTGACCGCCAAACTGTTCCGCGGCGAAGCGAAGCTGACGGACAAGATCTCCGAACACATGGGCCCCAAGCTGCCCGTGATCGGCTCACTGGAAACCATCTCCGCTGCCAGGGAACTGCTCTCTGACACGGACACCCTGATGGTCACGTTCGTGGGCGCGCCGGTGGGCATCCTCACCCGGCACGACCTGCTGGCCTACCTCAGCAACTGATCTGCGTCACCCAAAAGGAGCATCATGACTGCCTCTGAAAACCAGGGTTTCAACACCCGCGCCGTCCACGCCGGCCAGGCCTTCGAGCCGCGCACCGGCGCCGTGGTCCCGCCGCTGCATTTCTCCTCCACGTACGCCCAGGACGGCATCGGCGGCCTGCGCAGCGGCTATGAGTACGGGCGCGGCGGCAACCCGACCCGGGACGCGCTCCAGGAACAGCTCGCGGCACTGGAGCTTGGCACGCACGCCTACAGCTTCAGCTCCGGGCTCGCCGCGGAGGACGCCCTGATCCGCGCACTGACCCGCCCCGGGGACCACATCGTGCTGGGCAACGACGCCTACGGCGGCACCTACCGGCTCATCAGCCGTGTCCTGGGTGACTGGGGGATCGGCAACACCCCGGTGGACATGGCCAACCTGGACAGGGTCCGCCGCGCAGTGGCTGCGCACAAGACCCGGTTCGTTTGGGTGGAGACGCCGTCCAACCCGCTGATGAAGATCACCGACATCGTGGCGCTCGCCGACATTGCGCACGACGCCGGGGCCCTCCTGGTGGTCGACAACACCTTCGCCTCGCCCTACCTGCAGAACCCGCTCGCCCTGGGAGCCGACGTGGTGGTCCATTCCACCACCAAGTACATTGGCGGCCACTCCGACGTGGTGGGTGGCGCCGTCGTGGTCAAGGACGAGGAACTGGCGGAGAAGATCGGCTTCGTCCAGTTCGCGGTGGGGGCCGTGTCCGGCCCCATGGACGCCTTCCTGACGACCCGCGGCCTGAAGACGCTCGGCGTCCGGATGGACCGGCACAGCGAGAACGGCCAGGCCGTGGCCGAGTGGCTGCTGGAGCGCCCCGAGGTTGAGGCCGTCCTGTACCCGGGCCTGCCGGAGCACCCGGGCCACGAGCTCGCCAAAAAGCAGATGCGCAAGTTCGGCGGCATGGTCTCCGTGCAGTTCAAGGGCGGTGAGGCCGCTGCCCGCAAGGTGGCCGAGTCAACGTCCGTGTTCACGCTGGCGGAGTCCCTGGGCGGGATCGAGTCACTGATGAATTACCCGTCCGAGATGACCCACGCGTCCGTCAAGGGCACCGAGCTGGCCGTCCCGGTGAACCTGCTGCGCCTGTCCTGCGGCATCGAGGACAAGGAAGACCTGATCGCAGACCTCGACCAGGCGTTCTCCCACATCCCGTAACGGCAGCCGAATCTCTGGCTTTCTTGAAGAAAGTCAACTAGTGTTCCGGTATGCCTCTTCGATCCGACTGGTCCCAACGCACCTGCAGCATGGCCCGCGGCCTGGACATCCTGGGTGACCCCTGGTCCATCCTGGTCCTGCGCGAGGTCTTCTTCGGCAACGGGCGCTTCGACGCCATGAGGAGCCGGCTGGAAGTGGCGGACTCGGTCCTCACCAAGCGGCTGGCAGGCCTGGTTGAGTCCGGGCTGCTGGAGAAAAGGGCGTACGACGACGGCGGCCGCACCCGCCAGGAGTACGTCCTCACGCCCAAAGGTGAAGACGCCCTCCCGGTCCTGAACGCGGTGACCATCTGGGCCGAGAAGCACTTGCCGGCGCCCTCGGACCAGGCGCATCTCTACGTCATCCATTCCGGCTGCGGAAAAGCCACCAGTTCGGCGGACACCTGCACCGAATGCGGGGAACGGCTCACCGCGGCGAACACCAGCTGGCACAGCCGCGCCCGGTCCGAACAGCCCATCCGGCTGTCCACCGCCTCCGGGAAAGGAACGGCCGCGTGAGCGCCCTGCCCGGGGAAGCGGCGGACACGTCAACGCTGCAGACCCCGCGCGGACCGCGCCGCCGCTTCCACCCCGCCTGGATTGTCGCCGCCGTCGCCTTCCTTGCCCTGGTGGGGGCCGCCGGTTTCCGGGCTGCCCCCGGCGTCCTGATGGTCCCGCTCCAGCAGGAGTTCGGCTGGTCCACCACGGTCCTGTCGGCGGCAGTCAGCATCAACCTCGTCCTCTTCGGCCTGACCGCCCCGTTCGCCGCAGCCCTGATGGAACGGTTCGGCATCCGGGCCGTGACGGCAACGGCCCTGGTCCTGATCGGCATGGGCAGCGCGCTGACGGTGCTGGTGAACCAGTCCTGGCAGATCCTGCTGACATGGGGCCTGCTCATCGGCCTTGGCACCGGCTCCATGGCCCTCGTCTTCGCCGCCACTATCGCCAACACGTGGTTCACCAAGAGCCGCGGACTGGTGATTGGCATCCTCACTGCCGGCAGCGCGGCCGGCCAGCTGGTCTTCCTGCCCTTCATCGCCATGCTCGCGCAGGACCCCGGCTGGCGGCAGGCCTCGCTGCTCATCGCTGCCGGCGCCTTGGCCGTGGTCCCGCTGGTGCTGAAGTTCCTCAAGAACTCGCCTGCCGACGTCGGGGTGCTGCCATATGGTGCTGTGCCGGTCGACGAGGCTCAAGAGGCTGCACCGGTCCAGGACAGCGGACCCCGCACCAACGCTGCCGTCCGCGCCCTCCAGGTGCTGCGGCGCGCCAGCAAGGTCAGGACCTTCTGGGCCCTCGCGGCGGGGTTCGCCATCTGCGGCGCCACCACCAACGGCCTGATCGGCACCCACTTCATCCCCTCCGCGCACGACCACGGAATGCCTGAAACCACTGCCGCGGGCCTGCTGGCCGTCGTCGGGATCTTTGACATCATCGGGACCATCGCCTCGGGCTGGCTGACGGACCGGTTCAACCCCCGCGTCCTGCTGGCCGTCTACTACCAGTTCCGCGGGATCGGCCTGCTGGTGCTTCCGCTGCTGCTGAACGCCGAGGTCCAGCCGAGCATGATCGTGTTCGTAGTGATCTACGGCCTGGACTGGGTGGCCACCGTTCCACCCACGGCAGCCATCTGCCGCGAAACGTTCGGAGCTGACGGCAGCGTGGTCTTCGGATGGGTCTTTGCAGCGCACCAGTTGGGCGCCGCAGCAGCCGCCATCGCCGCCGGGGCCCTCCGGGACGCGACCGGCCACTACACCTACGCCTGGTTCGGCGCGGCCGCGATGTGCACCATCGCCGCCGTCATCAGCGCCACCATCCGCCGGCACCACACCGCGCGGGAAGCGGAGCCCGCAGCGGCCTGAAACGCGGCGCCGCTAGGCTGGTCGGATGGAACCCCTCGCAGCCGCCCCAGCCCGCCCTGTTGCCCTGGTCACCGGTGTGGGCCGGCTGGCCGGCATCGGCGCGGGAATTGCCCGCCAGCTCGCGGCGGACGGCTGGGACCTGGTCCTGTCCTACTGGGCCGACTACGACGCCCGCATGCCGTGGGGGAGCGAACCCGAAGACGTGGTCCGCCTGACCGCGGAGCTGGAAGCCATCGGCGCCCAGGTCCACGTCCTGTCGGCCGACCTGCAGGATCCCGGGGTCCCGGACCGGCTCGTGGCGGAGGCCGCCCAGTTGGCCGGTCCGCTGCAGGGCCTGGTGCTCAGCCATGCCGAGTCGGTGGATTCCGGCGTGCTGGACACCACCATTGAATCCTTCGACCGGCATTTTGCGGTCAACACCCGCGCCAGCTGGCAGCTGATTGCCGCCTTCGCGCGGCAGGCAACGGACGACGGCGGCGCGATCGTTGCGCTGACCAGCGACCACACAGCGTTCAACCTTCCCTACGGCGCCTCCAAGGGCGCCCTGGACAGGATCGTGATTGCCGCAGCCCGCGAGCTGGGACCACAGGGCATCTCCGCGAACGTCCTGAACCCCGGTCCCGTGGACACCGGCTGGATGACCCAGGAAGTGCGTGAAGAGCTCACGGCGCGGCAGCCGGGCGGCCGCCTGGGCACCCCGCCGGACGTTGCCGGGACCGTGGCCTTCCTGCTCTCACCAGCCGGACGCTGGGTCTCCGGGCAGCTGATCAAGTCCGACGGAGGCTTCTCCGCCTGACCACCCCAGCTGGGTAGCGCGAAGTGCCGTTTTGAGGAGTCAAAACGGCACCTCGCGCTACCCAGTTGGGGGAGGGGTCAGTGGAAGGCGTCGAGGCCCGTGACGTGCCGGCCCAGGACCAGGGTGTGCACCTCGTCGGTACCCTCGTAGGTCCGCACTGATTCCAGGTTCGCGGCGTGCCGCAGCGGTGAGTAGTCGGTGGTGATGCCGTTGCCGCCCAGGATGGAGCGGGCCTCGCGGGCGATCCTGATGGCCTCGCGGACGTTGTTCAGCTTGCCCAGCGAGATCTGCTCGGGCCGGATAGTCCCCGCGTCCTTGAGGCGGCCCAGCTGCAGCGCCAGCAGGGTGCCCTTCTGGATCTCCACCAGCATGTCCACCAGCTTCTGCTGCGTGAGCTGGTAGCCCGCCAGCGGCTTGCCGAACTGCAGCCGTCCCAGCGAGTATTCCAGCGCTGCCTCGTACGAATCACGGGCGGCGCCCATGGCACCCCATGCGATCCCGTACCGGGCCTCGTTAAGGCAGGTGAACGGGCCCCGGAGCCCGCGCGCAGCCGGGAGCAGGGCCTCGGGACCCAGCCGGACGTCGTCGAACACCACGTCGCACTGGATGGAGGCGCGCATGGACAGCTTCTGCCGGATGGGCGTGGCCGTCACGCCGGGCGTGCCGGCGGGCACCAGGAAGCCGTGCACGCCGTCGTCCGTCATGGCCCACACCACCATGACGCCGGCCACGGAGGCCAGTCCGATCCAGCGCTTGGTGCCGTTGAGCACCCAGCCGGCGTCGTCCCCGCTGCCGTCCCGGACCGCGGAGGTGGCCATGGAGGCGGGGTCCGAGCCTGCCGTGGGCTCCGTCAGGGCGAAGCACCCGATGACCTCGCCGGCGGCCATCCGGGGCAGCCACTCCTGCTTCTGCTCCTCGGAGCCCCAGGTGTGGACGGCGGTCATGGCCAGCGAACCCTGGACGGACACGAACGTGCGGATGCCGGAGTCCCCGGCTTCCAGTTCCATGGCTGCCAGGCCGTACTCGACGGCGGACCGGCCCGGGCAGCCGTAGCCCTCCAGGTGCATCCCCAGGACGCCCAGCTCACCCAGTTCCGCCGCCAGCTCCAGGGGGAAGACGGCGTCCTCGTACCAGCGGGCGATCTCCGGCTTGATCCGCTGGTGGGTGAAGTCGCGGACTTTCTGCCGGAGCTCCAGTTCCTCCGCTGACAGCAGGGAGTCGAGGTCCAGGATGTCGGACGGGCCCGCGGTCACGGCTTCACCGCGCATCTCATCACGGGGCATCTCTTCAGCAGTCATTTTTTACCCGTCATTTCTTTACCAGGAAGTAGCCGCGGGTGGCGGGCAGGAACCGGCAGACAGCGGCGAGCACCACGCCGAGCGCCAGCAGCACCACACCGCTCACGAAGGCACCGCCGACGCCGAAGATCCGGGTATCGCCGTACGCCGGGTCCCACATCTGGACGGCCGAGATGAAGAACGCGGAGGTCAGCAGCAGCGCGCCCGCGAGCGGGAGGATGCCGCGGAACCAGAGGTTGCGGGCCGAGTCCCTGAGCGTTCCGCGAAAGTACCAGAAGCAGGCGAAGCCGGTCAGGGCGTAGTAGAACGCGATAAAAAGGCTGATGGCGCTGATGGAGTCCGCCAGCAGATTTTCACTGAGGAAGCTCATGGCCACGTAGTAGGCGGCCGCGGCGGCACCCATCACCTTGGTGGAAAAACCAGGGGTCTGGTTGCGCGGGTGCACCTCGCCGAACTTCGCCGGCAGGGCGCCGTGCACGCCCATGGACAGGGTGCCGCGGGCGGTCGGCAGGATGGTGGTCTGCGTGGAGGACAGGACGGAGGCGAGGACCGCGACGACGATCAGCCAGCCCCACGGCCCCAGGACCACATCCTTCATGGCCAGGAACACGTCGTCCTGGTTGGCCTCATTGCCCAGGCCGATGCCCTCGGACCCCACGGTGGCGTACATCATCACCAGCAGCGCCACCGAAACGTAGATGGCCACCAGCACGAAAGCGGAGATGACCGCGCCCCGGCCCGGCGTCTTGGACGGGTCCTCGGTTTCCTCATTGACCGCCAGGCAGGTGTCCCAGCCCCAGTAGATGAACAGGGCAAGGAGGGCGCCGTGCACCACGGCGCCGGGGTCGGCAAAAGCGCCCACCGGATTGAACCATTCGAAGTCGAAGGCCTGGCCCTCGGGCGCCCCGCCGACGATCCGCATGACGATGGCCAGCGCAAAGATGCCCAGCGCAATGTACTGGACATACGTGAGGACGCGCTGGACGTGCTCGCCCAGCCTGATCCCGCGGTAGTTCACCAGGGTCATCAGCACGATGAACAGCAGGCCGGTTCCGGTGACCAGCAGCTTGTTCTGTGCCAGTGACCCGTCGCCCATCAGCAGCCACAGGTACTGGCCCGCCACCTGCGCCAGGTTGGCCAGGACCACGATCCCGGCCAGCGCCACGCCCCAGCCGCCCAGCCAGCCGGCCCAGGGGCCGAAGGCCTGCCGGGACCAGGTGAACGTGGTGCCGCAGTCAGGAATGGCGCTGTTGAGCTCGCGGAAGGCGTAGGCGATGAAGAGGACGGGGATGAAGCCCAGCAGCAGGATCAGGGGAGTGTAGTTGCCGTTGACGGCAACAATCAGGCCCAGGGTGGCAGCGAGCGAGTACACCGGGGCGGTAGAGGCCAGCCCCAGCATCACGGAGTCGCCCAGGTCCAGGATCCCGGCCCGCAGACCCTTGGCCGGCACCGGGGTGCCGGCCCCGCGGCCCTGGCTTCCCGCCGTCGAAATGTCCGTGCTCATAAGGTGATTCCTGCCTTGGTGGAGTCAGCCACCGCCGAAAGCGGCGCCGGCGCGTCAATGGTGTTGGGCACAAAGCGGCAGAAGTAGTCCGTGACCGGCCCGTCCGATTCGCGGATGCCGCAGCCCACGGACTCGCCGTCCACCACCCACAGGCCCAGGACCGGACGGTTGCCGTCGAAGTCCGGCAGCGGGTGGTACTGCTGGTAGCACCAGCCCTCCCGGCCGTACCCGCCGGGCTGCTCCAGCTTGAGGCCGTACGCGTGGATGCGGATGTTGTCGCCCTCACGGCCATGCAGGGGCTTGGCCACCCATTCCTTCAGCGGCCCCGGGTCCGTGAGGTACGCCGGCAGCAGGTTGGGATGGTTGGGGTAGAGGTGCCACAGTGCGGCGAGCAGGGCCTTGTTGGAGAGCAGCATTTTCCAGGCCGGTTCAACCCAGCGGGGGTTGTGGGACCGTTCCAGGAGGCGGGGGCCGAACTCCTCCTTCATCATCAGCTCCCAGGGGTAGAGCTTGAAGATGGTGCTGATCATGAAGTTGTCCAGGTCCACGAAGCGGTTCAGGTTGGGGTCCCACCCGATATCGGACATGTTGATGCCGATGGTGGTCCATCCGGCCTGGCTGGCGACGTCGCGCATGTAGGCGGCGGTCATCCAGTCCTCCCCGGATTCCTCAACCTCCGAATGGGCCACGTGCAGCGTGCTCATTCCCGTGCGGTACTGGAACTTCTTCCACTGCCGGATCAGGGCCTCGTGGATGCCGTTCCACTGGTCCTTTTCCGGGTGGACGTCCTGCAGCCAGAACCATTGGGCCACAGCGGCCTCGATGAGCCCGGTGGGGGTGTCCGCGTTGTATTCGAGCATCTTGGCGGGACCGCCCTGGCCGTCGTAGATGAAGTCGAACCGGCCGTACACGTCCACGTCGCCGGCCTGCAGGGATTCCGCTGCCAGCTCCAGGGCCTGGGGTCCGATGCCGATGCTGCCCATGGCGCCGGTGGCCAGGAACTTCGCCGCCTCCAGGCACATCCGGTGCATGTCCTCGGCGGCGAGCTCGAGGGTTTCCACCTCGTCCATGGTGAACTCGTAGTACGCCGATTCGTTCCAGTACTCGATCCTGCGCCCGTCATCCATGGTGGTGGTGGAAAAGACCAAGCCCTGCTCTTCGATCTTCTGCTTCCAGCCCGGCCGGGGCTCAGACAACAACCGTTTCATCCCTCAGCCTCCCGAGACCTTGCCGCCGCCGCCGCTTGAACCGCTCTTGGCGCTTGAACCGAACCCGCCACGGCTGACCGTGCCGCCCTTGCTGCTGTAACCCGTGGATGCCTTGGCGCCAGTGGGGATGCTGCGCGTGAAGTTGGGTGCGGTGGACCTGTTCTGGCCGATGGGCGGAACGCTCGCCCCGCGGGAGTAGAAGTACCAGGCGTAGATGCCGCCACCGCGGCCGGCGGAACTGTCGCAGTTGGTGTCCGCCACGCGCTCGCCGGTTTCGTCGTTGAAACAGACCTGTGCGTACTCGGGGTCATCCTCATTGCTGGCCACCACCGCCGTGATGGTGCCGGCCAGGAGCGCGGTCACACCGAGGCCCACCACCACGGTGCGCCGCTGTGAGCGCTTCTTGCGGGCAGCGGCCTGGTCGAGCTGCTTCTCCCGCTCGCGTGCAAACGGATCCACGGGGGTGACGGGTTCGTTGAGCAGTTCGGGACGCAGGTCCGGCTTGGGGACCTGCCAGGGCGGTGGCTTGGCGGTGCTGCCGGCGCCAGTGCTTCCGTCAGGTGCAGGCCCGGTCTCCGGCTCCTCTTTTGGGTCTTTCTGGTTCGAGTCCACGGCGTCCCCCTCAAATTCGTCACGCGATGTGGGCACAGCACTGCACCCCCAATGCAAGTCTCGAATCAGCGTAGTCCCTGCCGGTGCCGCCTGCGAGCAGGAACGCACTGCGGCAACGGGGGAGAAGTGCCCATGGTTCGGACCTGCAGGCGCGTCCCGCGGAAACCCTAGACTGATGCCATGGAATCAGGTTCTGTCCTTGCCGTCTGCCGCGTCCACCAACTCCTGGGGGATGCGGGCAGCGTGGGCGTCACGGCCATCGACAAGCGCCCAGCGAATGGTCCGGTCAAGGTGCACAAGCTGGGCCTGCGCGGGGATATCCAGGCCAACAGGGCCCACCACGGCGGGGAGGACCAAGCCGTCTACGCCTATTCCCAGGCCGACGCCGACTACTGGGCCGAGGCCCTGGGGCGGGAGGTACCCCCGGGCTTCTTCGGCGAGAATTTGCGGGTGTCCGGCATCGAGGCCACCCACGCGGTCATCGGGGAGCGCTGGATGGTGGGCTCCGGCGTCGAACTGGAAGTCACCTCCCCGCGCACGCCCTGCGCCACGTTCCAGCGGCGCATGAAGGAACCACAGTGGGTGAAGCGCTTCACCGACGAAGGACGGGTGGGGACCTACCTGCGCGTCCTCCGCACCGGCAGCATCCAGGCTGGCGACACCATCGAGCGCACGTTCGTCCCGCGCCACGGCGTCACCATTGGCCAGTGGTTCAGTGAGCCGGACGCGGGCATCATTGCAGCCCTCCGCGGAGCAGAGGCCGACGGCGAGATCCGGCTCCAGGACGAGTACCACACCAAGTTTGAGGCACTGCTGCGGCGGCTGGGACGGTAGCACCGCCCGGCCCCACGGCCATGCGGCGGGCTGTGTGCGCAAGCTCACCCGCCGTCGTCGGCTGTTCAATTTCCGGTCCGCGGCGTCCGTGCCCTACACTTGAAACATCCCCCACTCCGGAAATCCCTTTTTCCTGCCCAATTCTTGAGGCAGGACTGGCAAGTGTTGGGGCCCGCGCAAGCGATGCGGGCATTTTCATAGGGAGAGCCGGCTAAAGAAAACGCTGTACAGACTGCTGGGATAGCAGCCAAGAGATGCAGCGCGAAGTCCTGCCACGGGATTGCGAAAGCGCCGGACTTCTGTGACCGGCCGGTCAACGTTTGCCCGGCATCATCGGCACGTGTACTGCGGCTCCGCTCACCTCGGGTAGTGCCGCCTGGCCCCCTATGGATGAGGAATATCTCTCTATGCCCGAAAATCAGAACGAAACCACTGCTGTTGTCGAGGATGCCCCCGTGGCTGCCGCTGAGGCTCCCGTAGCCGCTCCCGCCGCCGAGGCTCCCGCAACGGACGCCCCCGCCGCCGACGCTGACGAAAACACCGTCAAGTTCGCCGACCTCGGCATCGATGGCCGCGTCCTGGCCGCCCTGCAGGATGTCGGGTACGAAAAGCCGTCCCCCATCCAGGCAGCCACCATCCCGCTGCTGCTTGAAGGCCGCGACGTGGTGGGCCTGGCGCAGACCGGTACCGGCAAGACTGCAGCATTCGCAGTGCCGGCACTGTCCCGCCTGGCAGAGCTCCACGACCTCAACGGCCCGTCCCGCAAGACCCAGGCCCTGGTCCTGGCCCCCACCCGCGAGCTGGCCCTCCAGGTTGCCGAGGCCTTCACCTCCTACGCCAAGCACATCGATGACTTCACCGTGCTGCCCGTCTACGGCGGCTCCGCCTATGGTCCCCAGCTGGCCGGCCTGCGCCGCGGCGCCCAGGTGGTTGTGGGTACCCCCGGCCGCGTGATCGACCACATCTCCAAGGGTTCCCTGGACCTGTCCGAACTGCAGTACCTGGTGCTGGACGAGGCCGACGAGATGCTGCGCATGGGCTTCGCCGAAGACGTGGAGCAGATCTTCCAGCAGACCCCCGAGGACCGCCAGGTGGCGCTGTTCTCGGCCACCATGCCCAGCCAGATCCGACGGATGTCCAAGCAGTACCTGAACGATCCTGCCGAGATCTCGGTCAAGACCAAGACCTCCACGGGCACCAACATCCGCCAGCGCTACCTGCAGGTCATGGGCCCGCACAAGCTGGACGCGCTGACCCGCATCCTTGAGGTGGAGGAGTTCGACGGCGTCATCGCCTTCGTGCGCACCAAGATGGCCACCGAGGACCTGGCTGACAAGCTGAAGTCCCGCGGCTTCCAGGCTGCCGCCATCAACGGCGACATCCCGCAGCAGCAGCGTGAACGCACTGTTGACGCGCTGAAGGAAGGCCGCATCGACATCCTGGTGGCCACCGACGTTGCTGCCCGCGGCCTGGACGTGGAGCGCATCAGCCACGTGGTCAACTACGACATCCCGCACGACACCGAGTCCTACGTGCACCGGATCGGCCGTACCGGCCGCGCGGGCCGCAACGGTGACGCGATCCTGTTCATGACGCCGCGGGAGAAGTACCTGCTGCGCGCCATCGAAAAGGCCACCCGCCAGCCGGTGGAGCAGATGCACCTGCCGACCGCCGAGACCGTGAACACGCTGCGCCTTGGCAAGTTCGCCGAGCGCATCACCGAGACCCTCGAATCCGAGGACGTCTCGATGTTCCGCGACCTGATCGCCTCCTACGAGGAGGAGCACAAGGTGCCGGCAGCAGAAATCGCTGCGGCACTGGCCGTCATGGCCCAGGGCGGGCAGCCGCTGCTGGTCAAGGAACTGCCCGCCGCACCCGAGTTCCAGAAGCGCGAACGCTCCAAGGACGGGTTCGGTTCGCGCGGGCCGACCCGTGCACTGACCGAGGGCAACGCCACCTACCGCATCGCGGTGGGCCGCCGCCAGCGGGTCATGCCCGGCTCGATTGTGGGCGCCATCGCCAACGAGGGCGGCATCTCCTCCGCGCAGATCGGCGGCATCGACATCCGTTCGGACCACTCCCTGGTGGAGCTGCCCGCGGACTTGAGCCCCGAGCAGCTGCGCGCCCTGTCCCGCACCCGGATCGGCGGCGAGCTGATCCACCTCGAACTGGACAACGGCCGCAAGCCCTCCGGCGACCGTGGCGCCTACCAGGGCAACCGCGGCGGCAACTTCAAGGGCAACGGCGGGTTCAAGAAGGAATTCCGCAAGAACGACGGCGAGCGGACCTCCGCTGACCGCGGCGGCCGTTCGTACAGCGAGCGTTCAGAGCGGTCCTTCAGCGACCGCGGTGATTCCCGCTTCGCCGGCCACGGCGACGGCTCCCGCAAGCCCCGCAGCGGCGGCGACAGCGGCCACCGCGAGTTCAACCGCAAGGGCAAGTGGTAAACACTTCCGCGCGTTGAGGGATTGACGATGGCGATGGGCCGGCTTTCGAGCCGGCCCATCGGCATTTAAGTCGAAGCCGAATGTGGGGCTGGACACATTCCCGCCGCGGAATGTACTCAACGGGCCTCTGGAAGGCCCTTCCCGGCGTCGGCCGCTCCGCTGTCCGTGCCCCTCCAGCCCCGGAATTACGCGGAAAATGCCGCTTTGGCGGTCCTGGCAATGGGTGCCATTCCAGGCGCAGGGAGGGCCTGGACGCCGATTTGTTGGTGCGTAAATCTTCCGGTAGAGTATTTACTCGTTGCCCCCCTAGCTCAGTGGTAGAGCGCGTTCTTGGTAAGAACGAGGTCACCGGATCGATTCCGGTGGGGGGCTCTGAATGAGGGCCTGCGTCAAGGCGGTTTGACCGGCTTGACGCAGGTTTTTCTCATTCGTGGCGGTGTAGCTCAGTTGGTTAGAGCGCACGACTCATAATCGTGAGGTCGGGAGATCGAGCCTCCCCACCGCTACAGGCTAAGCCCCCTGGATCGAATGATCCCGGGGGCTTTCCTGTACCCGGGATCCGCAGTAGCTTGGCAGCAACTGCGGACGGGGGAATCGGTGGACTTTCTGGCGGCGGTGATGGAGCCGTTCCGGTGGCTGGTGTCCGTCATCATGGTGGCTTTCCACGACGGCCTCGGCGCGGCGGGAATGCCGCCGGGGGACGGGTGGACCTGGACGCTGTCCATCGTCGGGCTGGTGCTGGTGATCCGCGCCGCGCTGGTTCCGGTATTCCTGGCCCAGGTCCGGGCCCAGCGCCGGATGCGGCTCCTGCAACCGGACCTGAAGGAGCTCCAGGACAAGTACAAGGGCCGGACGGACCAGGCCTCGCGGCAGGCCCTGGCCCAGGAACAGATGGCCCTGTACAGGAAGCATGGCACCAACCCGTTCTCGGCATGCCTGCCGCTGCTGATCCAGGCGCCATTCTTCCTGGCCCTCTTCCAGGTGCTGTCCGGGATCACCAGTGCCGCGCGGCAGGACCAGGGCATTGGCGCGCTGGGCAGGGACCAGGTGGTCCAGTTCGATTCCTCCAGCATTCTTGGAGCTCCGCTGTCCGCCTCGCTGCTGCACGGCGGCGGTGACCCCACCGCCGTTGCGGTGCTCGCCGTCGCCATGATCCTGGTGATGATTGCCTGCCAGTTCCTCACCCAGAAGCTGGTGGCGGCACGGACCATGGCCGGGCAGGACCTTGATAGCCCGCTGATGCGCCAGCAGCGGATCCTCCTGTATGTCCTGCCCTTGATCTTCGGTGTGGGCGGGATCTTTTTCCCCATCGGCGTCCTGGTCTACTGGACGGTCTCCAACCTGTGGACCCTGGGCCAGCAATCCCTGGTGTCGCGCCGGCCCTGAGCGCGCCGTCAGCGGCCGGACAACGCCTGCGCCTGCTCCTTGAGGAAGTCGCTGACGGACTTCGGGTCGATCCCGCGCCGGCGGAGGGGCGTGTCATCCCAGGTGGCCACCTCGATGTCCGAGGACAACCCGGCGCCCAGTGCGGAAGCCATGGCGTCGTTCCTGCGCCGCAGCATGAGCGTGGCCACGCGCGCCACGGGGCGTGGCATGCGCTGCACCTTCATCGGGTGGTGGGCCAGTTCCCCTGCCAGTGCAATAATCTCTTTCTTGCTCAGCGGCTCAGGTCCGCCCACGTCAATCTGTAACGGCGGATCGGGCTCCAGCGCCACGGCGGCGAGGAGGGCGGCAATATCCCCGGTGGACACCAGCCGGCGGCGGTTGTCGCCCTTGCCGATGACGGCTGCCTTTCCCGCCGCGAGGTCGAACCGGGCGGCGCGGCTGAGCTGGACTTCCTGCAAGCCGTCGGAGCGGACCACCACGGCCCGCATGGGGGAGCCCGCCAGCCGCCGTTCAATGGCGAGCTTGGCCTGTTCCAGTGGGGTCCGGAGGCTGGCGCTGCCGATGGGGAAGGACAGGTAGACAAAGCGCTGCACGCCGGCGGCCTCCGCAGCGTCGATGAGGTGGCCCATGCCCACCTCGTCGACGTCCCGAATGGTGGCGGAACTGGTCCCCGCGAGCCGGCGGCTTATCGCCGTCGCCGTGGCAACCACGGTTTGGACGCCCTCGCACGCGGGCGGCAGCGTGGCAGGCTCGGTGAGGTCTCCGCGCGCAACTTCCGCGCCGATCGCCCGGAGTGGCGAATCGTCGGTGGTGCGCCGGACCAGGCAGCGGACATCCTGCCCTGATTCACGCAGCAGCCGTGCCACCCGGCCGCCCAGGTCACCCGTGGCTCCGACCAGGAGGATCATGGCCTTGCTCCTTCCGTTCCTGCTCCGGTGACGGCCTGGACGGCGGCATTCACGTCCGCCGTGTCCCTTTCGACAGGCTCCAGGTAGAACCTCACGGCCGCTATCCGGTCGTTGCGGAGGCTGAAGATGGCGACGCCGGCCTGCTCGACGGCGGTGCCGTCCAGGCGGCTGCCATGTGACCCCCATTCGACCCATACGTTTCCGCCGGTACCGGTTGCCGAGTCCAGCACTGTGACGGTCATGTCCGGGATCCCCGCGAACAGTGCGGACCAGTTCTTCCGCACCTGTGAGCTTCCGGTGAAGCTGCGGGCGGGGTGGTTGGGGGTGATGTTGACGTAGTCGTCGGCGAACTCGGCCACCAGGGCATCGAGGTCGCGCCGCTGTGTCGCGGAAAACATTCGGCGAACAGGGCCGTCGGGGAGGCGGTCCACGCCGTTTGGCGTGTCCATGGAAATGCTCCTTGGTGCCTCGCGGGGCGAGGCTGTGACCTGTTAGATTAATTTCAATACAGTGAACTGTATTGATTGGAGTTTAAGACCGCATGCAGAGCCCAGTCAATGCCTCCGGCAAACGCCCCGCCAAGCGGAGTTATGACGCCCGGCGGCGCCGGCAGCTGGCCGCGGAGTCGCTGCACAGCGTCCGTGCGCACGCCCGGGAACTGTTCCTTGCGCAAGGATTTGGTGCGACCACCATTGCGGAGATTGCGCGCGCTGCCGGCGTATCCGCCGAGTCGGTCTACAAGAACTTCGGCAGCAAGGCGGGGCTGGTCCGCGCCATCTACGAGGAGAGCCTCCTCGGTGCGGGCGGTCCGCCGGCGGAGCAGAGGTCTGATCTGGCCCAGGCGACGGAAACGGATCCGGCACGGCTGATGGAGCGGTTCGGCCGGTTCACCACGGAGATCAGTCCCATCGGCGCCCCGGTCTACCTCCTCATCAGGGACGCGGCGGCCAGCGGGGACGCTTCCATGGCCGCACTGCTGCGGGATGTGGACGAGGCCCGTTACCGCCGGATGCTGCACAATGCGCGGCAGCTGGTGGGCAGGGGGCTCCTCAAGCCCGGACTTACCACGGCCGAAGCTGCCGACGTCATGTTCACCTCCACCGCCGCCGAACTTTACGAGACCTTGGTGATCAAGCGGGGATGGTCCGCCGACCGCTACGGCACGTTCATCGCCAGGACCCTGGCAGCGAACCTGCTCTGACCCGGCCAGGGCGCCTGCCGGCCGCAAACCTCCCGGCATGGCTGTTCCGCGAAGGGTTGGACCGGCAGAATGGGCCCATGGCGCAGCTGATCTACTCCGCAATCATGTCCATCGACGGCTACACGGCAGACAGGGATGGCAACTTCAACTGGTCCGCTCCGGATGAGGAAGTCCACGCCTTCATCAATGACATGGAACGGGACGTCGGCACGTACCTCCTGGGCCGCCGGATGTATGAGGTGATGTCGGTCTGGGAAACCATGGACACCCGGGATGAGCCGCCGGTCATCCAGGACTACGCCCGCATCTGGCAGGGGGCGGACAAGGTGGTCTACTCGACCACGCTGGACACGCCCAGTACCTCGAAAACCCGCCTTGAGCGGCAGTTCCTCCCGGAAACCGTGCGGGACCTCAAAAAGGACAGCGGCCGGGACATCAGCATCGGCGGCCCCACCCTCGCGGCACACGCCCTCAAAGCCGGGCTGGTGGACGAATGCCGGCTGTTCATTAATCCGGTGGCCGTCGGCGGCGGCCTGCGCTTCCTGCCGGACGGGCTGCAGGCACGGCTGGAGTTACTGGAGGACCACCGGTTCGGCAACGGGGTGGTGTACCTGCGTTACCGTGCCCGCTGAACCGCTGCCGTCCCGGCCCGTGGCTGCACCGCGAAGAGGGTGAACACATCAACCAGAACGAACGCTTCAGCTATCCAGACAGCGCACTTGCCTGGGGAAGTAGTCGAAACAGGAAAAGGCGGAAATTCCCAACAGTGCATAAAGGCCCTGTTCAACGCCAAATGGCTCTGCGTGAAGGTGCCGTGCAGGCAGAATGGGTGCATGACACGCATCGCCATCATCGGCGGCCACGGCAAAGTGGCCCTCCTCCTGTCCGCCCTTCTCACCGGTGAGGGCCATTCCGTCACCTCGTTCATCCGGAATCCCGAGCACACAGACGACGTCGCCGGCACCGGGGCCACGCCGTTGGTCCTGGACGTGGAAAATTCGACGACGGCCGTCCTCGCCGATGCCCTTGCCGGGCATGACGCCGTGGTCTGGTCGGCCGGGGCCGGCGGCGGCAATCCCGAACGCACCTACGCGGTGGACCGGGACGCCGCCATCCGCTCCATGGATGCCGCGGCCCAGGCCGGCGTGGACCGGTACATCATGGTCTCCTACTTCGGTGCCGGCAAGGATCACGGGGTGCCGGAGGACAACAGCTTCTTTGCCTACGCGGAAGCCAAGGCTGCAGCGGACGAGTACCTGCGCGGCACCGGCCTGGCGTGGACCATCCTTGGGCCCGGCGCGCTGACGGACAAGCCCGGAACCGGTCTGATCGACGTCGACCCTTCACCGGAAGGGGACCGGGACACCTCCCGTGCCAATACGGCCATCGTGGCAGCGGCCGTGCTGGACCTTCCCCAGACTGCAGGCCGGACCATCGAATTCCGCGACGGCACCCTTCCCGTGGCGGCAGCCCTGGAACCCCGCGCATAGCCGGCGGCGAAGAGGCTTATGGACCAGCTCGCACTCATCATTGGACTGCTGCTGGCCACGGTGGTGGCCGTGGGCCTGGGGGACAGGCTCCGGCTGCCATACCCGGTCCTGATGCTCCTCCTGGCGGCGGCGCTGACGTTCATTCCCGGCTTCCCGGACCTGGAGATTGAACCGGGCCTGATCCTGCCCATCTTCCTTCCGCCGCTCCTGTTCGCCACCGCCCAGCGGAGTTCGTGGGCGGTGTTCCGTGTCCGGTGGCGGACGCTGATCATGCTGGCCGTGGCCCTGGTGGTGATCAGCACGGCGGTGGTGGCCGGCGCGGCGTGGCTGATGATTCCCGGCATCGGGGTCCCCGCGGCCATCGCCCTTGGTGCCATGGTGGCGCCGCCGGACCCTGTGGCGGTGGAATCCGTTGCAGGCCGGGTGCACATGCCGCGCCGCCTCATCACCGTCCTCCAGAGCGAGGGGTTGTTCAACGACGCCGCAGCCATCGTCATCTTCCAGGCAGCCGTGGCAGCAGCCGTGGGCGGCACCAAGGTGGGGCCCGACGTCGTCCTGCAGTTCCTGATGGGCGCGGCGCTCGCCGTGCTGGTGGGCATCGCCATGGGCTGGCTGATCGCGCTGGTCACCCGGTTGGTCACGTCCATGGTGGCCCGGAGCGCGGTGACCCTGGTGGTGCCTTTCGCCGCCTATATCCTCGCCGAGGAGGTGCACGCCTCCGGCGTTATCGCCGTGGTGGTCACGGCCCTTGAAATGCAGCGCCATGCCCGCCCGCAGGACGCGGCGGAGCGTGTCACCCGGAACGCCTTCTGGGATGTGGTGGAGTTGCTGGTTACCGGGCTGGCATTCGGCCTGGTGGGGCTGGAAATCAGGCATGTCATTCGCGATGAGGGGGCGGAGATCTTCGGCATGATCGGAGTGGCCGCGGTGGTCTGCGTCCTGGTTTTCGCTGTCCGGTTCCTGTGGCTGGCCGTCCTGGCACTGGGTGCCCGGAAACGGAAGAACGTCCTGCAGCCCACGTCCCTGAAGGAAGTCCTCATCCTGACCTGGTGCGGCATGCGCGGCCTGGCCACCCTGGCATTGGCCTTGGCGCTTCCTCTGACCTTGGCGGACGGCACGCCGTTCCCGGGGCGGGACTATCTGCTGGTCATTGCCTGCGCGGTGCTGCTGGCCACGCTGGTCCTCCCGGGCCTGACCCTGCCGTGGCTGATGCGTGTCCTCAAGGCCTCCGAGGATGGAACGGCGGAACGCGACGCTGTCCGGCTGCTCGCCGCACGCGCCCAGGCCGCGGCCGTCGCCGCCTTGAAGCAGCACGACCTGATGACGGACCTGCCGCCGGAAAAGGTAACGCTGGTCAAGGACCGGATGCGCCGCCTGCACGCGGAACTGACGGACGGCAGCCTGCGGAACGAACCGCTGGCCGAAAAGCGCCAGCGGGGACGCGAACTGGCCATCGCCGTCCAGACCATCGCACTGGACGCGGCGCGGCAGGAAGTGGTGGCGGCACGGAACGAGCCGGACATGGACCCCGAGGTGGCGGACCGGGTGCTCCGTCAGCTGGACCTGCGCACCATGGTCATGCCGGAGTAGCGGCCGCAGCCAGCACCAGGTCCAGGGAATTCCCCTCCACGTAGTCCAGGGCGCGGCGCACCGCGCCTACGGTCACGATGGAATCGCCCAGCGGGGATACTGCCACGCGGGCGGGGGTGGCTGTGTACCCGGCCAGGCGCTCGCTGATCGGGGCCAGGAGCACGTGCGCGGAATCCGCCACACCGCCGCCGATCACCACCAGTTCCGGGTTGAGCATGGTGGCCACGGTGCCAATAACGCGCGCCATCCTGTCCGCCAGCCGGTCCAGGATCCCCAACGCCACCGCATCGCCTTGGGCTGCTGCTGCGAAGACCTGTTCGGCCTCCACACGCCCGGGCTGGAAGGCCCGGAGGGCAGTCGGTGCGGCGGTGGCCAGCGCTTCGGCGGCCCACGTGCGGGCCTGATGGGCGATGCCGTATGTATCGCCTACGCCTTCCACCAGGTTCAGGTAGGCGAGCTCCCCGGCGCTGCCCCGGGTTCCATGCACCAGCCGGCCGCCCTCCACGATGCCGGAGCCCAGCCGTTCACTGGCCAAAATCACCACGACGTCGTCGATGCCGGCGGCGGCCCCCTGCCACCGGTCACCCAGGGCAGCGAGGTTGGCGTCGTTTTCCAGCAGGACGGTCCATCCACGGGCTGCTTTGAGTGCCGGCGGCAGTCCCAGGTCGAACAGTCCCCAGAATTCCTGCGTGGCGACCACCTCCCCGTGCCGGTCCACTGGTGCTGCCACACCGGCACACACGGCCAGCACCTGCCCGGGATCCGTCCCGGCCGAGCGCAGTGCGGCCATGGCGACGCCGTCAATAAAGGCGATCCGCTCCCGGGAGCCGACCTCGCCGGCCTGGAAGGGGCGGCTGGACCGAGCCATGGTCGTACCCCGGAGATCGGAGACCACCACGGTGACCTTTGAGTATCCAATGTCCATGCCCAGCACCACGCCGGCCCGCTCATTGAGCTCGAAGCGCCGGGCCGGGCGGCCCTTCCGGTACCCGCCGAACTCGCGCTGGTTTTCCAGTTCCAGGAGCCAGCCCCGCCGGACCAGGTCCTCGCAGACGGCGATGGTGGTGGCGCGGGTCAGGCCCGTCGCTGCCATGACGTCGGTGACGGTGACAGCCCCTGAGGCGCGCATGAACTCCAGGACCGCGCCGGCACTGACCCGCCGCAGCAGTTGGGGAGTAGCGGGAACCGGTTCAGGCATCCTGTTGACCTTCCTGTCCAAAGCACCAGATAATACTTGAGTAAGTAAATTTAGACTCAATATAAATATAGCCGCACTGAAGAAAAGGGTCAGTCCTTGTCCACCACCGCCACTCTGGCAACCCTGTCCGACTCTGACCGTCTGGCCGACCCCAACTGGTGGCGCCAGGCCTCCGTCTACCAGATCTACCCCCGCAGCTTCGCCGACTCCAACGGCGACGGCATCGGCGACCTGAAGGGCATCACCGCCAAGGTCCCCTACCTGAAGACGCTGGGTATCGACGCCGTGTGGCTCAGCCCGTTCTACCCGTCCGCGCTCGCCGACGGCGGGTACGACGTCGATGATTACCGCGACGTCGACCCCAAGTTGGGCACGCTGGCTGACTTCGACGAGATGGCCAAGGCACTGCACGACGCCGGGATCAAGCTGATCGCGGACATCGTCCCCAACCATTCCTCCGACCGTCACAAGTGGTTCCAGGAAGCGCTGGCGTCCCCGAAGGGCTCCCCGGCCCGCGACCGCTACATCTTCCGGGACGGCAAGGGCCCCAACGGCGAGTTTCCGCCCTCGGACTGGGACTCTGTGTTCGGTGGACCGGCCTGGGAGCGCATCACCGAACCCGACGGCACCCCCGGCCAGTGGTACATGCACATCTTCGCCAAGGAGCAGCCGGACCTGAACTGGTCCAACCGGGAAATCCGGGATGACTTCCTCAAGACGCTGCGCTTCTGGTCGGACCGGGGCGTGGACGGCTTCCGCGTTGACGTGGCGCACGCCCTCACCAAGGACCTCACCGAGCCGCTGCTGTCCAAGCTTGAACTGAGCGCCGCCAACACCGGCGTGGACGGATTCGACGACGGAACGCATCCGTTCTGGGACCGCGACGAAGTCCACGAGATCTACGCCGAATGGCGCGAGGTGTTCAACGAGTACAACCCGCCGCGCACCGCCGTCGCTGAAGCTTGGGTCCACGCCACCCGCCGGGCCCGCTACGCCAGCCCGCAGGGCCTGGGCCAGGCGTTCAACTTCGACCTCCTGCAGGCCGACTTCGACGCCGCCGAGTACAAGGAAATCATCACCCGGAACCTTGCCGAGGCGGCGGCCACCGGTGCCTCCTCCACCTGGGTGTTCTCCAACCACGACGTGGTGCGCCACGCAACCCGCTACGGCCTGCCGCAGGTGGCCAAGGCGAAGGCCGGTGCCAAGGGCCAGGACGGCAAGGACTGGCTGCTCGCCGGCGGCCCCAAGGACCAGATGGACATTGAACTGGGTGAGCGCCGCGCCCGCGCCGCCACCTTGCTGATGCTGGCTGTCCCCGGATCCGCCTACCTGTACCAGGGTGAGGAACTTGGCCTGCAGGAAGTGGCCGAGATTCCCGAATCGGAACGCCAGGACCCGTCCTTCTTCCGCAACAAGGGCGTGGAAATCGGCCGTGACGGCTGCCGCGTGCCGCTGCCGTGGAAGGTGGAAGGCACATCCTTCGGCTTCGGCGATGGCGGTTCCCACCTGCCGCAGCCGGACTGGTTCAGCAAGTATGCCGTCGAGGCCCAGGACGGGACCGAGGGCTCCACGCTGGAGCTTTACCGCAAGGCACTCAAACTGCGCCGCGAACTGCTGACCGACGAGGACCTTGAATGGGTGGAGAACGGCAACCCGGACGTCCTGCACTTCAAGCGCCCCAACGGGTGGCAGTCCGTGACCAACTTCGGGAACACCGCCGTCGACCTTCCCGCCGGTGCGGTCCTGGTCAGCAGTGCCCCGCTGGAGGACGGCAAGCTGCCGGCCAACACCACCGCATGGCTGCGCTGATCCCGGAGCCCGCGGGCACCCGGGGACTGCCAAAGCAGGGAGTCCGGACGGGGGACCGGGGCTGATGCAGGAAGTCATCTACGGATGCATGGGACTGGGCGGCAGCTGGTCTGACGAGCCGCATGGGGCTGACCATGTGGACCAGGCCGCTGCTGCCGTCCAGGCCGCCCTGGACGCGGGCATCACCTTGTTCGACCACGCCGACATCTACCGCAGCGGAAAGTCCGAGGCCGTTTTCGGTGAGGTGCTGGCCGCGGCCCCGGGCCTGCGGGAGCGCATCCGGCTGCAGACCAAGTGCGGCATCCGGCTGAACGAGCGTGGCCTGCAGACCCACTACGACCTGAGCCGGGAGGCCATCCTGGAACGGGTCAACGGCAGCCTCGGCCGGCTGCGGACCGACTACGTGGACATCCTCCTGCTGCACCGCCCGGACCCCCTGGCGGACCCGGCGGAGGTGGCAGCCGCCGTCGGGCAGCTCATGGCCGAAGGCAAGGTCCGGCAACTGGGCGTGTCCAACATGTCCGCTGCCCAGATCGACGTGCTGCAGGACCGGCTGGAGACCCCTGTGGTGGCCAACCAGCTGGGGATGAGCCTGCTCAAGCGGGCGTGGCTGGAAAGCCAGGTCCTGGTCAACCACCCGGAACACCTGGACTACAGTTTTCCGCACGGCACGCTGGAATACTGCACCCGCAACAACATCACCCTGCAGGCGTACGGCTCGCTGGCCCGCGGCGCCTACACCGGTGCCGAACCCGGGAGCCCCACGTCAGCCGGGGCCGCCACGGCAGAACTCGTGGCGCAGCTTGCGGACCAATACGGCACCTCCGGCGAGGCCGTCCTCCTGGGATGGCTGATGAAGCATCCGGCCGGGATCGCACCGGTCGTTGGCACGGTCAATCCGGGCCGGATCCGGGCCTGCGCGGACGCCGCCCGCGTGGCCGGGGCGCTGAGCCGTGCCGACTGGTACAAGCTGTGGGTCACCGCGCGGGGCAGCAATATCCCCTGACTCCGCCCGACTGGGTAGCAGTAAGTGTCGTTATGGAGCCTCATAACGACACTTACTGCTACCTGCTTCCCGTTAGGGCCCGGTCATAACCCGTTTAGTTCGTATTGATCCTCACAAGCCGGCCGTTTTCTTCGCCGTGCCGCTTGCAGGCCGGATACTGTAGAAAGCATGACGTCTACCATCGCCGCCGAAACCGTTAGGCCGGAACGCAATATCCCTGCAGAGATCGCCCGTTCCTGGTTGCTGGTCAATGCCATGAAGCCGGAGCTCTTCGACCAGTCGGCCGTATCCCGGGCCGATTCGATCATCCTGGATATTGAAGACGCGGTGGACCCGTCGCAGAAGGACCAGGCCCGCAACAACGTCATCGACTGGCTGACCGCCGGTGGTAAGGCCTGGGTCCGGATCAATGACGCCACCAGCCCGTTCTGGGCCGATGACCTGGCCGGCCTGCGCGGCACGCCCGGCCTGCTGGGCGTCATGCTCGCCAAGACCGAATCCGCTGACCAGGTGACCGAGAGCTACCACCGCATGGACGGCAAGACGCCCGTGATCCCGCTGGTGGAATCCGCGCTCGGCATCGAGGAAGCCAACCACATCGCCAAGGCCCAGGGCGCGTTCCGCCTGGCCTTCGGCTCCGGTGACTTCCGCCGCGACACGGGCATGGCTGCCACCCCGGAGGCCATGGCCTACCCGCGCGCCAAGCTCGTCGTCGCCAGCCGCGTCGGCAACCTGCCGGGCCCCATCGACGGCCCCACCGTCGGCACCAACCACCCCATCCTGCGCGAGCAGACCGGCATCACCGTGATGATGGGCATGACCGGCAAGCTTTGCCTGGCCATCGACCAGACCCCGGTGATCAACGAGGTCATCAGCCCCACGCCGTCGGACGTCGCCTGGGCCACCGACTTCATGAACGACTTCGAAGCCAACGGGCGCGTCATCCGTGACGGCTCCGACCTGCCCCGCCTGGGCCGCGCCGAAAAGATCATGAAGCTCGCGGTAGCCTTTGGGGTGCAGCCCGCGCTGTAGCGCCACCCATCACTTCAGGAGACCCCGTGACCGATACCCGCTATCTGGTCCACGGGGTCTTTTGGGATGGCCCGCCTGCCTCAACCCCAGCGGACGACGCCGGCGGCCCGGTCCTGCGCCTCCAGTCACCCGAGGGGGACTTCCGGGAGCTCAGCCTCAGGGCGGGCAGCCGGCTCGGCTTCAAGGTGGTGGAACCCGGCCGGTTCTGCCTGGGCCACGTCCAGGTCCAGTCAGCGGGCTCCCGCCGCCACATCCTGTGCGGCTCCGCCGCCCCGGCCCTTCGGGGCAAGCAGTGCGAGCGGTGCTTCGTACTTGACGAGTCCCGCCTGATGCACGACTTCCACCGTGGCGGCAGGGTGACCCCCGGCCTGCGGGACTACCTGATGCAGGAACACTGGCTCTACGTGGCCACGTTCGCGGGAGGCGCCACCAAGGTGGGAACGGCCTCCGGCCCGCGGAAGTGGAACCGGCTGGCGGAGCAGGGGGCCGCAGTGGCGAGGTATGTTGCCAGGGCGGAGGATGGCCGGGTGGTACGGGTCCTCGAGGACCTGGTGACGGCCGGCGTCGGCCTGACCCAGCAGGTGCGCTCGGCCGCGAAGGCGGAGGCGCTGCTCCGGCCGCTGCCGGCCGCCGCGGTGGACGAAGCCAATTCCCGCGCCGCCGGTGACGTACGGGCCCTGCTGGCGCGCACCGCCGTCGACGGCTTTCAGGCCGTGGAGGAGCAGTGGCTGCGTCCCGCGCATGCTGATGCCCTGTACGGAAGCGCGTCCCGCCACGCCTATCCGCATGCCCTGGACCAGGGGCGGCACGGTTTCAGCATCGCAGCCCTGGGCGGGGCCAACGCGCTGGCCCGGCTGGACGGAACGGACGCCGAATTCGTGGTGAACCTGTCCCAGCTGGCTGCCCGGACCGTCGTGCTGGGGGAGTATGCCTCAGAGGTGCCGGCAGTGCAGGAAGCATTGTTCTGATACCGGGACCCGGCCCGCCCGCCGGGGTGGCCGGGCACTCGGTAGACTTGGACGGTGCTGAACGAATTCTGGGCCACCGCGCCCACCCGCTACAAAGTCCTGGTCTTCAGCGCGATGGGACTGATCGCCGTCGGCATCATCCTGAATCTGGTGGGCAACACCAGCGGCAACCAGGCACTGGCCATGGCTTCCCTGCCCCTCATCGGGCTGGGGCTGGTCCTCCACGTCGTGGGCATCGTGGTGCGCGGCCAGGCGATCCGCAAAAACCTCAGGCGCTAGCTGCCGCGTTCCGCAGCACGTGGCTGCGGGCATGTTCCACGGCATCCGGGAGCTGGTCGAACAGGTGCTTGTGGTGCCGCAGGGAACGGATCACGCCCACGTTGGTCACCAGGTCAAGGTGGTCAGGCCGCACACCCTTGAGCAAAACGGTGATGCCGCGCAGCTCCAGCGCGGAAATGACCTCCACCAGGGCGTGGGCGCCGGTCGCGTCCAGCATCCGTAACTGGGACAACCTGATGATGGCCACCTGCACGTCCTTGACCTGGCTGATCTCCTGGAGGATGCGCTCGGCGGCACCAAAGAACATCGCTCCATCCAGCCGGAAAACTGCGATGTGTTCGTCTCCTTCCAACCGCGGACCGGGAATCTCCTCGCGTTGGACCCCGCTCAGTGAAGCGAATTTCCGCAGTGCGAAGAGGGCGGCCGCGGCCAGCCCTATCTGGATGGCAACGATGAGGTCGAATGCCACCGTGATGACGGCCGTGAGCACGAAGACCGCGGCGTCTGCCCGGGTGGAACGCAGGATGGCGGTGATGGTGCGCCGCGAGACCATCCGTACCGCCGTGACCATCAGGACCCCGCCCAGTGCTGCCAGCGGGATGCGGCTGACCATTCCGGAGGCCAGGTAGGTGATGCCCAGCAGCACGATGGCGTGCACCGCTGCGGCCAGGCGGGTCCTGGCGCCGGAACGCACGTTGACCGCGGTCCGTGCGATGGCTCCGGTGGCCGGCATTCCGCCGAACAGGCCGGCCGCGATGGAAGCCAGGCCCTGTCCCATCAGCTCACGGTCGGGGCTGTAGGGGCCGGTGGGCCTGCCGTCCGGCCCGGCCATCCCGGCGGCCACGCGCGCCGAGAGCAGTGACTCGATGGCAGCCAGGAAGGCGACAGCCACGGCGGGCATTGCCAGGTTGCCAAGGGAAGCAGGGTCCAGGGACGGGATGGACGGTGCCGGAAGGGAATGCGGGAGTGCACCAATCCGCGGGACGTCCAGCTGCAGTATTTCGGCGGCGGCGGTCGCCAGGAGTACCGCCAGCAGGCTGGCCGGCAGGGCGCGGAACAGCTTCTGCACCAGGACCATCACGAGGGCGACTCCCGCCACGAGCGCGAGCGTCAGCACCACGGTCGGGGCGGCAGCGCCCGCTGCCGCCTCAACTGCGGCAAGGAGGGTGTTGTGCCCCGGGGTGCCGGACGTGCCGGTGGCCAGCGGAACCTGCTGGAGGAAGATGATGGCGGCAATGCCCAGCGTGAAGCCTTCCACGACGGGCCAGGGGATGAAGGCCACGGCCCGGCCCAGGCCACTGAAGCCGAGCGCGCAGACCAGCAGCCCTGCCATCAGGGACAAAAGGGCGACGCTGCCGATGCCGTGGACCGCCACCACGGGGGCCAGCACCACCACCATGGCTCCCGTGGGACCGGACACCTGTACCGGGGAGCCGCCCATGACGGCTGCCACCAGCCCGGCCACGATCGCCGTGATGAGGCCCGCTTCGGCACCCACCCCAGAGCTGACGCCGAACGCCAGGGCCAGCGGCAACGCCACAATGCCCACGGTGATTCCTGCCAGCAGGTCGGTACGCCAGGTGCCGGCAAGCCCGGCGTAATCCTTCCGGGAGGGCAGGAACCGGGTGATGCTCCCCGCGGCCGTGCCCCGGGCCGTGACCGGGTCGGCGGTCACTTGGCTGACCCGCCGGCCAGGTGTTCTGCCGGCAGTTGCTGTGCCAGCCGCAGCTGCTCATTGGAGCCGGCCAGGCTGTCTACGAGGAAGGTCCGGGCGATGGCCAGCAGCTGCGAGACTCCTGGGTGGGCGAGCTGGTACGTCACCGCATTGGCGCTGCGTGCGGAGGTCACCACCTTGTGCTTCCGCAAGGTGGCCAGGTGCTGGGAGAGGTGCGAGGCCTCCAGCCCGGTCTCTGCCAGGAGGTAGCTCACCGGGGCAGACTCCTGCGGCGCCGCGGCCAGCAGCTCAAGGATCCGTATCCTGGCCGGGTGGGCCAGGCCCTTGAAAAGGTTCGCTTTGATCTCGTAGAGCGGGGCTTGGGCGGAAGACAGCATCAAAGGTGGCGCTCCTGTGCGCGATGGCCGGCCGGTCATATCCCGGACAGCGGATTGATGGAATGATGAAATCATCATACCAGTGCAGCGGGCGTCTTTTGAAGGGCGTGGCAACGATAGGCTGGAATCCATGACTATCAATCCGGACCTGCAGGGCCGTAGCTACCCTGCCGCAGAGGTGTATGACGTCGGCCGCGAGAAAATCCGTGAGTTCGCCCGCGCCGTGAAGGCGACCCATCCCGCGCACTTTGACGTGGACGCAGCCAGGGCCCTGGGCCACGCCGATCTGGTGGCACCGCCCACCTTCGCCATCATCATCGCCCAGCGTGCCGACGCACAGCTCATCGAGGACCCGGAAGCAGGCATCGACTTCTCCCGCGTGGTCCATGCAGACCAGCGCTTCACCCACCACCGGCCCATCGTCGCCGGTGACCGGCTCGTTGCCGAACTGCATGTTGACGGCGTCCGTGCCATGGGCGGCGGCGCCATGATCACCACCCGCTCGGAGATCTTCGCCCTCGGTTCCGGTGATTCGCGGGAACCCGTCACCACCACCACGTCATCCATCCTGGTCCGCGGAGAGGGACAGTAACCATGAGCCCCACCTTCAACGAACTCAGCGCCGGCCAGGAAATCGGCAGCCGCACCATCGAGGTCACACGCACCGACCTGGTCAAGTACGCCGGGGCGTCCGGCGACTTCAACCCCATCCACTGGAACGAGGCCTTCGCCACCGGCGTGGAACTGCCCGGCGTCATCGCCCACGGCATGTTCACCATGGGCTCCGCCGTCCAGCTGGTCACGGACTGGGCGGGCGACCCGGCCGCCGTCGTCGACTTCCAGACCCGCTTCACCAAGCCGGTCCTGGTCACGGACACCACCGGAACCGACCAGCCCGGGGCCACCATCGAGGTCAGCGGCACCATCGGAAAGCTCGACGCCGACGCGGGCACCGCGCGCGTCGACCTCACCGTTGTTTCCGCCGGGCAAAAAGTCCTGATGAAGGCCCAGGCCCTCGTCAAGCTGTCTTGAGCTGCACCTTTTGACCACTCCTGCAGGAACCACCGCAACGGCCGGGCAGGTCACTGCCTGGCGGAACGCTGTCGTGGTGGCCTACGGCGCCAGCGGCCTTGCCTTTGCCTCCTGGGTGTCCCGGCTGCCCGCTATCCGGGACACCCTGGACCTCACCCCAGGCAACATCGGCGTCATCCTGCTGTGCATGACGCTGGGGTCCTTCGCCTCCGTGTCTGCGTCCGGGCTGATCGTGCTGCGGCTGGGCTCCAAGCGGACCATCCGGACAGGCAGCATCTTGGTGGGTGCAGGCCTGCTGACGGCGGGTTTTGGCACAACCGTGCTGGCAAGCCCGGTGGCAACCGCCATCGGCCTGGCCATCATTGGCCTGGGCACCGGAAGCTGGAACACGGCATCCAACGTTGAAGGTGCCGCGGTGGAACGCGCGGTGGGCCGGCACATCATGCCGCGGCTCCACGGTGCCTTCAGCCTGGGAACGGTGGCAGGCGCGGGGCTGGGTGCCCTCGCCGCCGCAGTGTCGCTGCCCGTGTTCTGGCACCTCGCGGCGGCAGGGACGGTGGTGGCTGTTTCGGTGGCGACGGCGGCGTCCTGGTTCCGTGCCGACATCACCCCGGTAGCGGGGGAGCGCAGCTACTCCCCGGACACCTTCGAGGATCCCAGCACCGGGCCAATTCCGGTCATCGCTCCCGCAACCGCCTCCGGTGACGCGCCGCTGGACAACAAGCGGAAGATCGCACAGGCGTGGCGGGACCGGCGGACCCTGCTCCTGGGCGTCCTGGTCCTCGGCCTGGCCCTGGCCGAAGGCGCCGCGGGGGACTGGGTGGCGCTGGCCCTGGCCGACGGGCACGGGCAGAGCGACGCTGCCGGCGCCGCCGGTTACGGACTCTTTGTCACGTTCATGACCATCGGGCGCTTTGCCGGGACGGTGCTGCTGGACAAGTTTGGCAGGGTCCCCGTGATGCGGTGGTGCGCTGCCATGGCTGTGCTGGGCCTGGGCATTTTCGTCTTTGCGCCGGTGCCGTGGCTTGCCTACGTGGGGCTCGCACTGTGGGGCCTGGGAGCATCCCTGGGCTTCCCGGTGGGCATGTCCGCCGCAGCCGACGACCCCGCGATGGCTGCCGCCCGGGTGTCCGTGGTGTCCACCATCGGCTATGCCGCATTCCTGTGCGGGCCGCCGCTGCTGGGGCTGCTGGCCGAGCACGTGGGCATCCTGCATTCGCTGCTGGCCGTGATGGTGATGCTCGCGGTGAGCTTTGTCCTCTCCCCGGTGGCCCGGAAGCTGGCCTGAAGGTACTGCGCGTCACTGCGCCTGCACACTATCTTCAAGTAACGTGGACAGGTGACTTCCACGCTCCTTTCCTCCCTGACCACCTCCGCCGTCGGAGGCCCTGCCGGCAAGTACATCGAGGCCCGCACCGAGGCGGACATCATCGACGCGGTCCGCTCGGCGGATGCCGCCGCGGAACAGGTGCTGATCGTCAGCGGCGGATCCAACCTCCTGGTGTCCGACGACGGGTTTCCCGGGACGGTCATCAGGATCGCCTCCGAGGGGTTCACGGTCAACGCCGAGGATTCCTGCGGGGGAGTGGCAGTGGTGGTGCAGGCCGGCCACAACTGGGACAAATTGGTAGCGCACGCGGTGCTGCACGCCTGGTCCGGTATCGAGGCGTTGTCCGGCATCCCCGGTTCAACGGGGGCCACGCCTGTCCAGAACGTGGGTGCCTATGGTGCTGACGTTTCCCAGACCATCGCCGCCGTCCGCACCTGGGACCGGAAGCGGAACGCCGTGCAGACCTTCACCAACTCGGAGCTGAAGTTCGGCTACCGGGACTCCATCCTCAAACAGACCACCGTCAACGGTTCGCCCCGGTACGTGGTCCTCACCGTCGAGTTCCAGCTGCCGCTGGGCCGGATGAGCGCGCCCATCCGGTACGCCGAGCTGGCCCGGGCCCTGGGGGTGGAAGTGGGCCAGCGCGCCTACGCGAACGACGTCCGCCGGGAAGTCCTCCGCCTGCGCGCCTCCAAGGGGATGGTGTGGGACGCAGCTGACCGGGACACCTACTCCACCGGGTCCTTCTTCACCAACCCCATCGTGGCGGCCGACGTCGCGGACAAGCTGCCGGAAAACGCTCCGCGCTACCCGGCCGGGCAGGACGGGATGGTGAAGCTCTCCGCCGCATGGCTGATTGACCAGGCAGGCTTCGGGAAGGGCTTCGGCCTGGAAGACGACGGCGTGGCCGGAGGCCGGGCGTCGCTGTCCACCAAGCACACCCTGGCCATCACCAACCGTGGCTCCGCCAGCGCCGCCGACATGGTGGCCGTCGCGCGGGAGGTGCGGGCCGGCGTCGAACGCCACTTCGGCATTTCGCTGCACCCGGAGCCGCTGCTCATCGGCCTCGAACTCTAGCCGTCCCCGCAGGGCCGCGCCCGGCCTAGGATGGGCGCATGGCTGCATTTGGTGCCCTGCGCGACGGCAGGATGGTCGGCAGGCTCCGGCTGGTGTCCCAGCGGCTCGCCGGGATTGAGGCCACCTCTGTGCCCGGGCTGGTCCGTTGGATGACCGCCATGCAGGCCCAGGACCTGCCCGCGGCACTCTGGGCGGTGGGTGTCCGCGTGCCCGGGGCGGGAATCACCGATGTCCGGGCGGCCATCCATGCCGGCACAGTGGTGCGGTCCTGGCCGATGCGCGGGACGTTGCACCTCGTGGCTCCGGAGGACCTGCGCTGGATGCTGGACCTCACGGCCGAGAGGCTCACCAGGAGCATCGCGGGCCGTCACCGGCAGCTGGAGATTACGTGGGCGGATGTAGAGAAGGCCCGAGACCTGGCACTGGACCGCATCCTGGCGGACGGACCCGTCGGCCGAGCGGGGCTGTTCAAGGTGTTCGACGACGGAGGCCAGCCGACGCTGGGCCAGCGCGGGATTCATCTCCTGGGTTCGCTCTGCCGGCACGGCTGGCTGGTGCTGGGGCCTCTGAGCGGGAACCAGCAGCTGATCGCGGCGTTTGATGAGTGGATTCCGGTATCGAGGAGCCTGGAACGCGAGGCGGCCCTGGCGGAGTTCCTGCTCCGTTACTTCCGCAGCCATGGGCCGGCCACCCTCCGCGACTTCGCCTGGTGGACGCAGCTGCCGCTGACCGAGGTACGCACGGCGTTTGAACACGTCCGGCGCGAGTTGGTGGAGCTGGAGTTCGCGGGGACCAGCTACTGGCTGTCCCCGGAGGTGGCGGCGCTGCTGGACTCCGGCGTGCCCGGCGGCCGGTCCGTCCAGCTGCTGCCGGGTTTTGATGAGTTTGTCCTGGGCTACACGGACCGCAGCCTCGTCCTGTCGCCGGAGCACTCCGACTTGATCGTGCCCGGCGGGAACGGTGTCTTCAAGAAGACGGTGGTTGCCGCGGGGAAGGTAGTTGGCACCTGGGCGCTGCAGGGCACCGGGCCGGGTGCCGCCGTCGTACCCGAACTCTTCGACGAAGCCCGGCCGCTTGGTCCGGCGGCGCAGGCAGCCCTGGCCAAGACCGGCCGGCGCTACACGACGTTCCTGGCCACCTGAGCGGCTTCCAGCACCACATAACCGGTCCTTGGCCGCTTAACCGGTCCCGCCCCGCATAACCGGCCCCGGGCAGCAACGGTTGTGCGGGTAAGGGCCGCTCGTACCGCGGGCCATCCACATAGCGGCGTCCCGTGCTTCCGATGCCGGTGTCCGCCGTCGACCCTTGGACAATGAATTCCGGTGATTTGCAGGCCCACGTCGACCATCGCTGGCCCAAGCAGGTGGTGGCGTCAACCCGCCAATTGGCGGCTGCCGGGCTGGACGACCGTGTGCTGACTGCGGCCGTGAAGAGCGGTACCGTGCTCCGGTTGCGGCGGGGAGCCTACGTCCGGAGCAGAAACTGGCATGGGCTCAAAGAATGGGACCGGGACCAGGCCCGGCTGATGGCCCACTTCGAGTCCACCCACGGCCGGTCCCGGTACAGCCACGTGAGCGCGGCATTGTTGCGGGGGCTTTTTGTCTGGGAAGGCGGGCCCGCCGTGCACGTGACAACCCAGTACGCCAACTCGAAGGCCAGCGCAAGAAGGGACGTCCGGACTCACAGGCTGCCGCTCGCGGAAGCTGAGAAGGCTTCACTGTGGACGCCCGACGGGCGGGAAGTCCTTACCACCAGTGCCGAGCGGACCGTGCTGGACTGCGCACGTATCCTGCCCTTGGAAAAGGCCGCTGTGATCGGTGACCACGCGCTGCGCAAGGGTGCGTCCATCGAGGCCATGCGGCAGCTGCTGAACGACAGTCCAGTGGTCCGCGGCGGCAGGCTCGCCTGGGACCTGCTGGCTGTTCTGGATGCCCGGTCCGAGTCCCCGGGGGAGACCCGGACCAGGCTGATGCTGCATTCTCTTGGCCTGCGCATGTTCGAACCGCAGGTTGGGATCACCACCCGCGAGGGCATTTTCCGGGCGGATTTCGCGGACCCCGACGCCCGGGTGATTATCGAGTTCGACGGCGTCGCCAAGTACACGGACTACAAGCCGGCGGCGGATGTGCTGATCGCGGAGCGGCGCCGGGAGAACGCATTGCAGGAGCTGGGTTGGGCAGTCTTCCGGATCAATTGGCAGCAGCTGAACCGGCCAGGAGAGCTGCGGCAACGGCTGTACGCATTCCTGGCGCGCCATTCCGGAACGCAAAAGCGGCCCTTGCCCGCATAACCGGTGCCGGGCAGCAACGGTTATGCGGGCGAGGGCCGCTAGTGAGGCAGCTGGAAGCTACAGGTTGCCGGTGGCGATGTTGAGCATGCGGCGCAGCGGCTCGGCGGCGCCCCAGAGGAGCTGGTCGCCCACGGTGAAGGCGCTGATGTACTGCGGGCCCATTTCCATCTTGCGGATGCGGCCCACCGGGATGTCCAGGGTGCCGGAGGCGGCCACGGGGGTCAGCTCGGCCATGGAGGCCTCCTTGGTGTTGGGAACCACCTTGGCCCACTGGTTGTCCTCGTCCAGGAGCTTTTCGATCTCGGCCACGGACAGGTCCTCGCGGAGCTTCAAGGTCAGGGCCTGGGAGTGGGAGCGCATGGCGCCGATGCGGACGCAGAGCCCGTCCATGATCACGTGGTTTTCCTCGGAGGTGCCCAGGATCTTGTTGGTTTCCACCCCGGCCTTCCACTCTTCCTTGGACTGGCCGTTGCCCAGGTCCGCGTCGATCCAGGGGATCAGGGAGCCGGCCAGGGGGACACCGAACTGGGTCGCGTCGATGTCGGTGCGCTGGTGGGCCAGGACCTTGCGGTCGATGTCCAGGATGGCCGACGCCGGGTCGTCCAGTTCCGTGCTGACCTCGGCGTTGAGCGTGCCGAACTGGCTGAGGAGCTCGCGCATGTGCCGGGCGCCGCCGCCGGAGGCTGCCTGGTAGGTCATGGAGGTGCCCCACTCCACCAGGCCGTTCTTGAACAGGCCGCCGAGGCCCATGAGCATGCAGGAGACGGTGCAGTTGCCGCCAATGAAGTCCTTGGTGCCGTTGACCAGGCCCTTGTCGATGACATCGCGGTTGATGGGGTCCAGCACGATGATCGAATCGTCGTTCATGCGCAGGGTGGAGGCGGCGTCGATCCAGAGGCCGTCCCAGCCGCGGCTGCGGAGCTCGCCGTGGACCTGCTTGGTGTAGTCGCCGCCCTGGGCGGTGACGATAATGGGCAGCTTGGCCAGGGTGTCGAGGTCGAACGCGTTCTCGAGCTTGCCGGCGCCGTCAGCGAACGACGGCGCGGCACCTCCCGCGTTGGAGGTGGAGAAGAACACCGGGTTGATGTTGGCGAAGTCGCCCTCGTCCTGCATGCGCTGCATGAGGACGGAACCGACCATGCCGCGCCATCCGACCAGGCCGACGGAAGGGGTAGCTGCTGTAGTCATTGGTCCAGTTTAGACTTCGCATCCGGAAGGGCGCAGTCGGTTACGTCACTGCGTGCCGCCATGAGCCTACGACGTCGGCCGGCTGGGTAAGGCGCTATCCAACGGGCCGCGGGAGGTTCCTGGCTTTGCGGAGCCTCTCCGCCTTGCGCTCCCGGAAGTATCCGGACCGGCCTGCGAACAGCGGGTAGAGGACGAGCAGGTACATTCACCAGATCTCGCCCAGAATTTCCCACTGTCTGTCACTGCCATCCGGACCGTGCCGTAAACCATCAGGCCGAACAGGGCCGTCACCCTTCCTGACCCCGTACTCTTCGTCCGTGTAGCTGACGATCTCACCGTTCTCGGCCAGGCGGTGCTTCACCGGCACCGTCGGAGACCCAATTCGGCTACCAGTCCGGCCTGCTTGAGCGTCGGGTGGGAGGTTCAAGTGTTTTTCCAGCCGCCTTCCGCAGCCGTGCCGCTTTGCGTTCCTTGAAGTAGTAAGCCCATGAGGTGGGCACCAGGAAAAGCACAATCACACAGGCGATGACGAATTGCACCCAGTTGGTGACCCCGTCACCGGTAAGGACGATGATTGCCGCACCCACCACAATGCCAGAGAACAGGGAGATCAAGATGGCAAGGAAGAGCAGTCCGCCTGCTGAATTGACGGGTTTGATCACGCTGCCCGTTGAGCCTTTATAGACCCCGTATTCCTCGGGCGTGAGTCCCTGCCTCTCGGCCTCCAGTTGGATTTGGCGCTTGTAGTAGCCTTTGCGCTTGACCGGAGGAACCGGTCGTGGGTCTTCGCTGCTCATGTGGTTTCTCCGCGGGTTTCCCGAATACGGGTAAGCAGGCCGTATGTGTCCAGGCCCGTGATTTCCTCGACATCCCGGGTGGGATCGATAACCTTGCCAACCGCCCAGCCGAGGCCTTCCGGTCGAATGAGCAGGTGGTCTTCCCCAGAGATCGACTTGACCCGGATAAAGGCGGTCCCTTCGGGATGAGTCCGCCGATGTTCCTTGATGAGGGAGAGTTGGGCGTCTGCGCCGTCGATAGAGGGGTCCTGGGCAAAGACGAACCAGGTCCCCAGGGTCCTGGGCTGCATCAGCACAGATACTTTGTCGGACTCCACGTGTACCACAGTGTCCGTTTTCTCGCCGTCGACCAGGCTGATTTCCGTCCAGCGGCTCGCCCTGGACAAGGCGTACGCGGTGGGTACCGCGGGCCCTTCCAATTCAAGGTCGTCATCGACGCTGGCAAAGCCACGGGCGAGAAGCGAAGATCCTCCCGCGACGCAGATGGGGTCCGACTGGACTTCCTCTTCCAGCCGGAGTACCTGGGCGGACTTCCTCGCGGCGTCGGTATCGAACCTCCTGATCAGGTATGCGATTTCGGCAAAGCCGAAGCCAACCGCCGTGTCCGGCGGGTTGATGGATTCAGTGCTGGCTGTCACGAATTTGTCCTTTAGTTGAGTTATCCGAAGCCGAGGAAGCTGGCGGCGCTCTTGCCGAGGTCGGCCAGATTCTTGCCGGTGTCTTCGACGAACCGGCCAGGATCCTTCACAGCGCTGGCCATAGTATCCGCGACGTTGCTGGCCGCGTTGTTCACGAACTCCTTGACGGCAGGGATCTCGTAAATCGCGATTCCGGCACTGACCACCGTGCAGATGGTTCCAGCAGGCGGCGGAAGGAAGCAGGCCACGCCGAGTGCCGTCTTGGCGCCCGACCACAAGGCCTCCTCCGGTTTGCCTGCCGCGATATACCCCGCCGTGTCGAAAGCGTTCAGGCCCACGCCGGCCCACCCCAGGCCCCGGCCGAGCCCGCCTTTTCCAAGGCCTTCGAGAATTGCACCCTGACCCTTGAACAACCATGGACTCTCTTTAAAGACACCGCCGAATTGGTTGAGTGCCGGGATATATTTCTGAAGATTCTTGAGTCCGAGGATATCTGTCGCGGAATCCAGCAAATTGTAAGTGATGCTCTTGCCCGGAAGCTTGGCCCAGAGTTCAGCATCAGTAAAGCTGTCCAGGCCTTTGGCGGCCATCGTGCCCAAACCAAAAACGCTTTTCGGCAGATCCAAGCCCGCCTTGATCTGGCCGCGAAGACCCCACCCGTCCCGGAATGGCGAACCCTTGGCCAGCCAATCGGGCCCCCAAGGATCCGCGGGAGATCCGGAACCTGGCCCGCCAGATCCGCCGAAGCCCGGGCCGCCCGCGGAGCCGGGTGCCCCGCCGCTCGCCTTCTCCTGCTCATCAGCGTTGTTGAGCAGTACTTTCGATTCCTGCTGCAGCCGCGAGACGGTCTGCTGGAGAAGGGTCCGGTGGCTGGTGTTCCAGTCCGAGCGGAACCGCTGGGCATCCGAGCCCTTCCAGGCCGGGTTGTTGTTGATCTGACTGCTCAGCTGCGTCGACTGCTGCTGCAGCAGATCCGCCGTCTTGTTGAACTGCTGCGCGAGGGCCCGCAGTTGCTCGACGTCGGCACCCCATAAAGTTCCTGCCATCAGGATTCCCCCCAATATTCATTCAACAGCCCCCAGAGTGCTGCGTGCCCCAGCCTAGGCCAGGACAGAACCACGCGCGATGGGGTGGCCTCCCCATGCCGCTGCAGTGAGCGTCAGCCCTGGTCTGACTGCTCCAGTACGGCTGCCTTCCGCGCGCGCAGAGCGAAGAACGCCCCGAAGGTGAACACCTGCGTGACCACCACCAGCACGATGGCTCCGGCGATCTTGTTGCCTCCCAGGATCATGGTCAGCCCCACGATCGCGGACAGCAGCGCCAGCAGGGGCAGCAGCATGTAGCCCAGGACGAACAGGGTTTCCGGTTTCTTCAGCATGTTCCTAGCCCTCGGTCCGTGACCATTTGGTGAATCGGTAGCGTGTGCCGTTGGCGGCCGTCAGCCAGCCGTCCGGCGGGACGGAGGCAGTGGCCTCCCAGCTGGGGCCAAGCTCCGGGGCGAAAGTGTCGCCGTCGGCCTTCACATCGATGGTGGTGATCACCGCGACGTTGGCGAGCTCGGTGGACTGGCGGAAGACCTCACCGCCGCCCAGGATCCAGACGGTCTCGCCGCCGTCGACAAACTGCGACTCAAGGAGCGCGTCATCAAGGGAGGGAACCACGACGGCGCCTTCCGCCTCGGGCGTGTTGGCCCAGCTTTTCTGCCGGGTGATGACAATGTTCGTGCGCCCGGGCAGCGGGCGGTACTTGTCCGGGAAGGACAGCCAGGTTTTCCGGCCCATGATGACCGGATGCCCGTTGGTGAGGCGGGTGAAGTGTTTGAGGTCCTCGGGCAGGTGCCAGGGCATGTCCCCGTCCTTGCCGATGACGCCGTCGGAGGTCTGCGCCCAGACCAGGCCGACGCCGGTGATCGAGGCAGCCAGCTCCTCCGTGAAGGACTGGGGATCAGTGAAGTTTTCGGTGCTCATACGGCGATCGGCGCCTTGATCGTGGGGTGGTGCTGGTAGCCCACCACGTCGAAGTCCTCCAAGGTGTAGTCGAAGATCGAGGCCGGCTTGCGGGTGATCTTCAGCTGCGGGTACTCGTAGGGCTCGCGTTCAAGCTGCTTGAGGACCTGGTCCATGTGGTTCTCGTAGATGTGCACGTCACCGCCGGTCCACACGAATTCGCCGGGCTCGAGGCCCACCTGCTGGGCGACCATGCAGGTGAGCAGCGCATAGGAGGCGATGTTGAAGGGGACGCCCAGGAACATGTCAGCGGAGCGCTGGTAGAGCTGGCACGAGAGCTTGCCGTTGGCCACGTAGAACTGGAAGAACGCGTGGCAGGGCGGGAGCGCCATGTCGTTGAGTTCGGAAACGTTCCACGCTGACACGATGTGCCGGCGGGAGTCCGGATTCGATTTCAGGTTCTCGATCAGTTCGGCGATCTGGTCGATGTGGCCGCCGTCAGGGGTGGGCCAGCTTCGCCACTGTACGCCGTAGACCGGGCCCAGGTCGCCGTCGGCATCTGCCCACTCGTTCCAGATAGTGACGCCCTGGTCCGTCATCCACTTGATGTTGGTCTCGCCGCGCAGGAACCACAGGAGTTCAACTGCCACTGACTTGAAGTGGACCCGCTTGGTGGTGATCAGCGGAAAGCTTTTGGAGAGGTCAAAGCGGATCTGCCGCCCGAAAACGCTGGTGGTTCCGGTGCCCGTGCGGTCCGATTTATGGGTGCCGGTGGCCAGGACATCGCGCAGGAGGTCTTCATAAGGCGTTGGGATGCTCACGCCCCAAGTCTACTGGCTGAAGATGTCCGGCTGGCGGTGATACGCCGCCGCGCTGGGCTGTTCCACCGACGGGGATCACGGCGATCACCACGCCCGCGGCTGCGAGGAGGGCCCCCACGGCTGGGGCAGCCTGCCAGAAGATGTCCCACGGTTCCGGACTGAGTGGCGATGCCCGGTACAGCTTTGGTCCGGCGCTCATCAGAAGCACCCCGGCCTGGCCGGCCAGGAACGCCGCCAGCGTCCGGACCACCCGGTGCACGGCGATGGCGCGGAGTGCGGCGTCGAGTCCCGGGACAGCCCCTGGAACGCTGCTGCGCCGGCGGGCAAGCAGCAGGGGAAAGCCCGAAACGAGCACAACCCCGGCACTGGTCCAAACAGTGACCGGCCATGACTGCTCCACTCCCAGCTCAACCTGCCGCCAGGCAACAAGGAAAACGACAGCCACGAGAACGGTAGTAACCGCAACCAGGGTGCAGGCCAGGACGGGTGAAACCGGTTGGCGGGGCCAGTGCCGGGGCTCGTCCGCGGTCCCGTAATTCCGGTGGACCAGCAGTTCGCCGAGTGAAACAACGGCCAGGACTCCAGCTGCGGATACCGCCACGAAAAGCGCGGGATGCCCCGTCACGACTCCCGGGGCGAAGAATGCAGCGGGTATTGGCACGAACGCTGCCAGCCCCATCGCGGCGCCGATTGATACCGACAGCCGCGTCGCCGGCTGGGCCCGCGCGCTGGCATCCCGGGGGGATATTGGAGCCCCGGGAAACCTGGGCGGTGCCCACAGCAACATCAGTAGCAGCACCGCCAGATTCAACGCACCGGCCGGGTTGAACCAGTTCACGGGGCCAACGGCCGGATCGGGCCGGGCTGCGTGGTTCCCCGCAATGGCCGCCAACCCGGACGCGATTGTCGCCACCGTACGGAGCAGGCGGTTCGTGGTGAGGGTCCGCAGGACTCTGTCCGGTCCGGGAGCAAGTCCGTCCACCGGCGCCCTGCGGCTGATCAGCAACAGCACGGCGAGGGTTCCCCCAGCCAGGACGAACAACGCTCCGCCCAGGTACATCCCAAGGTCTATGCCGGGTATGCGGCCTTCCCCGCCGAAGGTGGCATAGCCGCCGTCACCATCCGGACGTGAGCCATACGGGCGGGGGTCGAAACCGGGCAGGGTGGACGTCCACGCGATCTGGGCGGCGGACAGTAGGAAGATCACCGTCACCGTCCAGGCGAGGGGACGGGAAACCAACCCTCGGAGCCGGGGAGGCTTTCCGCTCTGCAGGACCGGCCGGGGGCGTGCTTTGGGGTAGCTTGCCTGCCCCAGCACGTGTGCGGCCAGGCAGCCGAGAACCGGCCACGCGAGGGCCGGGGCAATGTCCACGGGAACCGTCGATGATCCAGGTAATGGCAGGATGCCTGCGTTGGCAGCCGGCAGCAGCGAACTTCCCAGCCAGCCGATCACTCCGATGCAAAACGCGTGCCGGGATGCTGCTGCGGTGAAATCCGGGCCCCGGGCGCCACGGATCAGGGATCGGAGCAGGAGGTACGCGCCGCCGGCGAGCAGGAACGGCCAGAGGACGGCAACGGGTGGAGCATCAGAAAGAACAGCGGTCATGGCAGCCGGCACGTTATCCCCCAGAACTGTGCATCGTTCACCCAAGTCAAGGGGGATACCGGCCCCGGGTCAAGCGGCGCGGGTTTCCTTAGTCGTCAAAGGGCTTGAACTGTTCCACCGCTACAACCCGTTTTTTACCGCTGTTGGCCACATGGCAGACCACCACCTCGCCCGGTGACAGGAACGGCTCATGGGCGGGCAGCAGCTTCGCCAGGTGTGATGGCATGTGGGTGGCAAGCTGCTTGAGCACTGTGGGCAGGGCAGGCCGGTGGGTACAGACCACCACGGCCCGTTGCTTATCGACCAGGGACTCGATGACGGCGGCGGTTTTCTTCGGACTGCGCTGGTGCTTGTGCTCGGTCAAGCCCTCCGCGAGCTTCACTTTCGCGCCCGTGGCCCGGGCATACGGGGCCACGGTTGCGACGCAGCGCAGCCAGGGGCTGGTCACCACCCGCATGGGCTTCCATACCTCCAGGAGCCGGCCCACGGCCTGGGCCTGCCGGGATCCGGTGGCCGCCAGCGGGCGTTCGCCCTCGGCCTTGCTCCAGGACGAGCGCGGCTTTGCCTTGGCATGGCGGAGCACCAGTAAGGGCCAGGTGTCCAGCTCACCGCGTTCGTGCGCGTCGCGCAGGTATTCAAGCGGGCCGACGTCGGACGGGTTGGACAGCAGGCGGGCGGCCTTTTCGGGGGCGCACCACATGACGCTGTCCACTTCCTTTCCGTCCGGAACCAGGCTGTCACCGTTGACCCTGACCGCCCAGTAGTGGACCACCTTGAGGCCCGACGCCACGTGGTAGTGGATGGGCGGCAGCGGTATCCCCAGGGGCGCCTTGAGGCCGATCTCCTCCCACACCTCACGGACGGCGCATTCGGGGATTGTCTCGCCGGCGTCGATCTTTCCCTTGGGCCATGACCAGTCGTCATAGCGGGGCCGGTGGATCAGCAGGACCTCCAGGCCGTCCCTGCCGGCGCGCCACGGAATGGCGCCCGCAGCAGTTACAGCTATGGGTTCCCCCGGGTGGTCAGTCTGGTCAGCTACGAGTGCATCGCTCGACAACGCGGCGGCCCTTATCGCCGGCTCAGGCTGCGTTGCCGCGGACGGGACGCCAGCAGCCAGGACTGGACGTCTTCAAGCGGCTTCCCGTCCTCGGAGAGGTGGTGCCGGATCCAGCGGCCCTCGTTGTCGAGGTGCCAGCTGGAGGTTTCCGGGTCCATGTAGCGGCGCAGGAGGTCCAGGACGTAGGTGATGTCGTCCGGGCTGCTGAGCTGCACCAGCGCCTCCACCCGTCGGTCCAGGTTCCGGTGCATCATGTCCGCGGAGCCGATGTACACCACGGGGTCCCCGCCGTTGGCAAAGGCGAACACCCGCGAGTGTTCAAGGAACCGGCCCAGGATGGAACGCACCGTGATGTTGTCGCTCAGGCCGGGAACGCCGGGGCGCAGGGAGCAGATGCCGCGGACCACCACGTCCACCTTCACACCCGCCTGGGATGCACGGTACAGGGAGTCGATGATGGCCTCGTCCACCATTGAGTTCACCTTGATCTGCACATGGCCCGGCACGCCTGCCCGGGCATTGCGGATCTCCGTCTCAATCCGGTCGATGAGCCCGGAGCGCACGGAGCGGGGTGCCACCAGCAGGCGCTTGAAGGTTGACTTGGGCGCGTAGCCGGAAAGCTGGTTGAACAGCTTGGAAAGGTCCTCGCCCACCTGGTCGTTGGCAGTCAGCAGGCCCAGGTCCTCGTAGTACCGTGCGGTGCGCGGATGGTAGTTGCCGGTGCCGATGTGGCAGTAGCGGCGAAGGCCGTCCACCTCCTGCCGGACCACCAGCGAAAGCTTGCAGTGGGTTTTCAGGCCCACGATGCCGTACACCACGTGCACGCCGGCCTGTTCCAGTTTGCGGGCCCAGGAGATGTTGGCCTGCTCATCGAACCTGGCCTTGATCTCCACCAGGGCCAGGACCTGCTTGCCGGCCTCGGCAGCGTCGATCAGGGCGTCCACGATGGGGGAGTCGCCGGAGGTGCGGTACAGGGTCTGCTTGATGGCCTGGACCTTCGGGTCCGCCGCGGCCTGTTCCAGGAACGCCTGGACTGATGTGGAGAACGAATCGTACGGGTGGTGCAGCAGGATGTCCCGGCGCCGCATGGCGGCGAACACGTTGGCAGCCTTGGATGTCTCGGACTCGTTCAGATACCGCGACGTGTGCGGGACATGCTTGGGGTAGTGCAGGTCCGCACGGTCGATTCCGGCAATAACGGACAGGCCCCGCATGTCCAGTGGTGCGGGCACCGAGTACACCTCGGACTCTTCGACCCCCAGTTCACGGATCAGCAGTGCCCGGATATTGGGGTTGATGTCGTTGGTGACTTCCAGCCGGACGGGCGGGCCGAACCGGCGGCGGAGGAGTTCCTTCTCCAGTGCCTGCAGGAGGTTTTCGGCGTCGTCCTCCTCCACCTCCACGTCCTCGTTGCGCGTCACGCGGAAGGTGTGGTGCTCCAGGACCTCCATGCCGGGGAACAGCTTGTCCAGGTGCACGGCGATGACTTCTTCAAGCGCGATGAACCGTGCCACACGGCCCGGCACGGCACCGGCGCGCGGGCCGTCGATGGAGATCAGCCGCGGCAGCTGGTCGGGGACCTTGACGCGGGCGAAGAGCTCCTTGTCGCTGACCGGGTTCCGGACCACCACGGCAAGGTTCAGTGAAAGGCCGGAGATGTAGGGGAACGGGTGCGCCGGATCCACGGCAAGGGGCGTGAGGATGGGGAAGACCTTTTCCGCGAACATGACGCTGAGCTGCTGCTGGGCGGCGTCGTCCAGTTCCCCCCATTGCATGACGTGGATGTGTTCGTAGGCCAGGGCGGGGCGGATCTGCTCCGCGAAGACCTGCGAATGCCGCTGCTGGAGCCGGTGGGCTTCCTCGCTGATCCGCTCCAGCACCTCAACCGGGCTCAGGCCGGCAGGGGAGGGGACGGCGAGTCCGGTGGCGATGCGGCGCTTGAGGCCTGCCACGCGGACCATGAAGAACTCGTCCAGGTTGGAGGCGAAGATGGACAGGAAGCTCACCCGTTCCAGCAGGTGGAGGGTGGGGTCTTCCGCCAGTTCCAGCACGCGGGAATTGAAGGCAAGCCAGCTCAGCTCGCGGTCCAGGAACCGGTCAGGGCGGATGTCGCCTTCCGGCTGCAGGTTCGGTGCGAACTCAGGGATGTCGATCCGGTCCTGGGTGGCCCGTGATGCCGGTACCTCGGAGGAGCCGAAGCGGGCCCGGACAGGCACCGCAACATCCTGGGACGTGGCTGTTCCGGACGGTTCCGGGTTCATGGCTTCTCCTTTAGCTGGCGCTCCAGTGCCGGCGCTTCCGCCCCGCGCGGCTCCATTTCAACCTTACAAGCATTCACCGGCCCCACGGCCTTTGTTTTACGCGGCGCCGGGGATTGGTTCGCGGCCTGCCTACCCGCCGGCCGGGCCGTACATGACGTCCATGTCCCAGCGAGTGAAGCCGAGCCGGCGGTACAGGGCAACGGCCGGGGCGTTGTCAGCATCCACGTAAAGCATCACGCCGTTTAGTCCTGCGTCGCGGAGGTGTTTGATGCCGGCAATGGTCAAAGCCTTGCCCAGGCCCATGCCCTGCGCCTCCGGCGTCACGCCCACCACGTAAACCTCGCCGATCGCAGGGTGCTCACCGTGGCGGGGGTGGACCTTGGTCCAGTGGTACCCCAGCAGGCGCCCGTCCCGGTCTTCCGCCAGGAGGAAGCCGGACGGGTCGAACCAGTCCTCGGCCATGCGCGCGTCGAGGTCGGCCCTGGTGAGGCCGCCCTGCTCGGGGTGGTGGGCGAACGCCGCCCGGTTGGCGGCCAGCCACGCCTCCTCATCCTTGCCGGGGACGAAGGGACGGATGGCCACCCCGTCCGGAAGGCCGGCGTCGGGCAGGGCCGCGCCCGCCGTCGTCATCCGCATCTTCCACAACTCGCGCACCGGCGCGTACCCGTAGCGGGCGGCAAGGTCGGCCGCGGCCTCGTGGTTGCCGTGGGACCACGCCTTCAGCCCCTCAAAGCCCCGGACCTCCTTCAGCGCGCCCACCAGCCGGTCCGCCACACCCTGGTTCCGGTACGAGGGATGGACGGCGATTTCCAGAATGCCGGTTCCGTCCTGCTCTTCAACCACGACGGCGAAGCCCGCCAGATCCTGGCCGGTCACCGGGTCGGAATCCTCGTCCGGGGCGTAGAGGGCCAGCGTCAGCAGCGTGTGCTCCGCCGAATCCCCGGCGCGCATGGTCACCAGGGTTTGCTCGGAAATGGAGGGGTTGCCGTCCGATTCCTCAGCCGCGGCCAAAAGGTCGCGGCAGTCTTTCAGCAGTTGCTGGTCAGCTCCGCCCCGGACGACATGGACGGGCCACTTCTGCGGATGCGCTGGAGTCATGAGCCAAGGCTATACGCCGGCGGCGGTCCAGGCTCAGGCCTCGGTGAGTTCATCTTCCTGCTGCCGGACCAGGGTGAGGCGGTAGCCCACGTTCCTGACGGTGCTGATCAGGTTCTCGTGGTCCGCGCCGAGCTTGGCCCGCAGCCGCCGGACGTGGACATCCACGGTGCGCGTGCCGCCGTAGTAGTCGTAACCCCAAACCTCGGTAAGCAGCTGCTGCCGGGTGAAGACGCGGCCGGGGTGCTGCGCCAGGTACTTCAGGAGTTCGAACTCCTTGAAGGTCAGGTTCAGGGGCGCCCCGTTGACCCGGGCCGTGTAGCTTGCCTCATCGATGACGACGCCCGCGGCACGGATTTCGCTCGGGGTGTCTTCCTGCTCGGGTACGGCCCGGGCAACGGACAGCCGGATGCGGGCCTCCACCTCGGCGGGGCCTGCGGAATCGAGGACGATGTCGTCAACGGCCCAGGCGGAGGACACCGCAGCCATGCCGCCCTCAGTGAGGATCAGCACGAGCGGGGCGCTAAGGCCAGTGGCCTTCAGGAGCTGGGTGAGGGACCGGGCGCCCACCAGGTCCTTGCGGGCGTCCAGCAGGACAATGTCGCAGGGGTCTGTTTCGAGGAGGGCCGTCGGCTCGGCGGGGAGGATATGGACCCTGTGGTTCAGCAGCTCAAGGGCAGGCAGGATGTCCACCGAAGAACCGGTGCTGTTGGTCAGTAACAGGATGTGCGACATTGTTCCTCCAAGGGCCGTCCGCGCATCGTTGGGCGACTGAACCGGATTCTCACCGGCCGGTACTGGCTTCCTGCAGGAGGTTTTGGTCCGTCAGCATGCCGCCGGCCAGCCACCTCAGCAGGGAGCGTAGCTGAACCTTGAGTATACCCGTCAGCCCCTTCCAGACCACAGATCCGCGACGTGGACCAGCACGTTTTGCGACATATCCAGTTCACATAAGGCAGGATTGGACCAGGGCGGACCGCCCTGCCGTGAGGGGGCTGACCAGCCTTCCGGCCGATCGCCAGGATGGGAAAACAGCGCAGTGAGTGCACCGACGAAGCACAGGCCGGGCTCCGCATGACGGCGGAACTGCAGGCGCCCGTCCGTTCGCTTGGCTCCTGGACCGTTGGCGTCGTCGGGATAGCCGGCCTTATTGCGATCATCGCCGGGGTCTACGCCTCGCCGGAAGCACTCGTGGTGGTGGGCATCCTGATCGCCGCGGCCGTGGGCATCGGCTGGCCGCACTTCCTGCGCATTCCCGCTAAAAAGACCCTCGCCGCCGTCATCGCCCTGCCGGGCGCAGGCGCCGCAGTGGCGGCGGGCTTGGCGCCCGCCCCCGGGTACCTGGACTGGACGCCGGCCTTCGTCGCCCTGGGAATGATGGCCGTCTTCGTAGTGCAGCTGATCCGCGGGACCGGGCAGGCGCAGCGGCTGGAGTCCACCCTTGGATGCTGTGCAGGTGTCCTGTTGTCCTGCCTCGGCGCGGGCTGGATTGCCGGCTCCCGGTTCAACGGTGTCCGGGAAATGCTGCTGGTGGCGGCGATCAGCGCCGCAGTGGCCCTGCTGGCAGGGCTTATCCGCTGGCCGGACAGCATCGTCGCCCCGCTGGGAGTGGTGCTTGCCGGGCTGGCCGGACCGCTTGCCGGGCTGGTCCTGTCGGACATCGCCGTCCTGCCGGCCGCCGTCTTCGGCGTGGTGGTCGGTGCGGTCCTGGCCAGCTTCCGGCGGCTAACAACGCTCCGCGGTGCCCCGCTGAACATCCCGGCCGCGCTGGGCATGGGCCTTGCCCCGGTTTCGGCCGTCGGATCCCTCGCGTACTTCATAGACAAACTACTCATCTACTAACGGGTTAGGATGGCACCATGTCCGTACTTGCTTTTGAAATCTTCTTCCTTGTCCTGCTCGGCATTGCGAGCCTGTCCATGGCCTGGTTCGCCGGCTTCGTGGTCTACCGCCTCTTCAAGGGCCAGAAGTAGCCACCCCTTTTCAAGGACCGGCCGTATCTGGAGGTAAGACCAATGCCCATTGAGATTCCTACAGACCTGACCCCCGAACTCGTCCCCCTTTCCTGGCTCATCGGTGAGTGGGAGGGCCGGGGCCGGCTGGGCAGCGGCGACGAGGATTCCGAACACTTCCTGCAGCACGTTTCCTTCACCCACAACGGCCTGCCGTACCTGCAGTACCGTGCCGAAAGCTGGTTGACCGACGACGAAGGCACGCGCCTGCGGCCGCTCACCGTCGAGACGGGTTTCTGGGCGCTGGAGCGCAAGCAGCTTGATGCCGACGGCGGTCCCGGCCTGGTGCCCGCCGACATCGTGCCGGTGCTGAAGAGTGCCGACGAGGTTGAGGCACTGCGCAACAAGGACGGCGGCTTCGACATCTCCGTGTCCATCTCGCATCCCGGCGGTATCTCGGAGCTGTACTACGGCCAGATCAAGGGTCCCCAGATCCAGCTGACCACCGACATGGTGATGCGCGGCAGCCACTCGAAGGACTACAGCGCGGCCACCCGCATTTTCGGGCTGGTGGACGGCAACCTGTTGTGGCGGTGGGACGTTGCCGCGGGCGGCGAGGCAGGGAAGGGCCTGGAGGCACACGCTTCCGCGTTCCTGCACAAGGTTTCCTGACCAACGAGGGTTTCCTGACCAAAAAGAGGGTCTCCTGACCCGCGAAAAAGGGAGCGGCACCGTGGAAGAAGGCACCAGGAAAGCAGCAGGAGCGCCGGCCGGTTACGGCGACCTCAAGGCTGTCTTTTTCAACGGCACGCTCAAGAAGTCGCCCCAGACCTCCAACACGGATGGACTGATCCGCATCAGCCGCCGGATCATGGAAAAGCAGGGCGTCAGCACCACGGTGATCCGCACGGTGGACCACGACATCGCCACCGGCGTCTACCCGGACATGACCCAGTACGGCTGGGCCACCGACGAATGGCCCGAGCTTTACCCCGCGGTCCAGGAAGCCGACATTGTTGTGGTTGCCGGACCCATCTGGCTGGGGGACAACTCCTCCCAGACCAAGAAGCTGATCGAACGCCTCTACGCCCACTCGGGGGAGCTCAACGGCAAGGGCCAATGGGCGTTCTACCCGAAAGTCGGCGGCTGCCTGATCACCGGAAACGAAGACGGCATCAAGCACTGCGCCATGAACGTCCTGTACAGCCTTCAGCACATCGGCTTCAGCATCCCCCCGCAGGCCGATGCCGGTTGGATCGGGCCGGTGGGCCCCGGGCCCAGTTACCTGGATGAAGGCTCGGGCGGCCCGGAGACGGACTTCACCAACCGGAACACCACATTCATGACGTGGAACCTCCTGCACCTGGCCCGGATCCTGAAGGACGCCGGGGGCTATCCCGCGTACGGAAACCTGCCGGGCGAATGGGCTGCCGGTACAAGATTCGATTTCGAAAACCCGGAATACCGCTGACCTCCAAGGACTTCTACTTCATATGACTACGCCCAGCCCTTTGTTGTCGCGCCCCGGGGCCGTCGAGGCCGCCGGCCCTGACGCCGGGGTCGCCGCCCACTACGGCGAGCCGCTGCGCGAGCAGCGCGCCCTTGCTGCCGGAACAGCCGTCGTCGACCTTTCCCACCGCGGCGTGGTCACCGTCACCGGGCCGGACCGGCTCAGCTGGCTCAATACCCTGTCCTCACAGCAGGTGGCAGCCCTGAAACCCGGCGAGTCCAGCGAACTACTGCTCCTCAGCGTCCAGGGCCGCATCGACTTCGACGCCAGGGTGGTCGACGACGGGGAGAGCACCTGGCTGATCGTGGAGGCAGCCGAAGCCGCCCCGCTTGCCGAGTACCTCAACCGCATGAAGTTCATGCTGCGGGTGGAGATCGCCGACGTTTCGGCGGACTGGGCCGTTGTGGGCAGCACACGTGCCGTGCCCGAATGGTCCGGCCACCTCGCCTGGCAGGATCCGTGGCCGCACGTCTCCGCCGGCGGATACTCCTATGCCACCGTCTCAGAGGAGAACCATCCCGGGCTTGAGCGCCCTTGGTTCGAGTACCTTATCCCCGCCGCCGGGCTGGAGGACGCCGTCGCCGGGCGGGCGTTGGCCGGCGTGCTCGCCGCCGAGGCCCTCCGGGTCGCAGCGTGGCGCCCCAGGATCGGGGCCGAGACGGACGACAAGACCATCCCGCACGAACTGGACCTGCTGCGCACCGCCGTGCACCTGGCCAAGGGCTGCTACAAGGGGCAGGAAACCATCGCCCGCGTCCACAACCTTGGCCACCCGCCGCGCAGGCTGGTGTTTCTGCAGCTGGACGGTTCGCAGCACACCCTGCCCGCTGCCGGGAGTCCCGTCATGGCCGAGGAGCGGAAAGTGGGTACCGTGACCTCGGTGGCGCAGCACTACGAAATGGGTCCCGTCGCCCTGGCAGTCATCAAGCGTTCCGTGGCCTCGGATGAAATACTGACGGTCCTGGACGGCGACGAGCCGTATCCGGCCGTCCAGGAACTCATCGTCGCCCCCGACGCCGGCCAGGTCGTGGGGCGCCAGACCGGATTCCTGAGGGGGCCACGCTGATGACCGAGAACACCGCGCCCGTCCACGCCGGGGCGGAGGCAACGGAGGGGCACGACGACGACGCGCTGGCTTTGGCGCACACGCTCTTCCAAGCTGCCCGTGACGGCAGCGACGAGCTGCTGGGTGCCTACCTGGACGCCGGGGTGCCCGCCACCATGACGAACTCCGCCGGCGATTCCCTTCTGATGCTCGCGGCCTACCACGGGCACGCCGGCACCGTTGGGCTGCTCCTGCAGCACGGTGCGGAAGCCAACACCGCCAACGACAGGGGCCAGACCCCGCTCGCAGGAGCGGCGTTCAAGGGCTACACGGACGTGGCCCGGGTTCTGCTGGGCGCCGGAGCGGATCCGGACGCCGGTGCGCCGTCGGCACGGGCAGCGGCGCAGATGTTTGCCCGCACGGAGATCCTGGACCTGCTGGGCTGACTTTTCCGGGTTTCTGACCGGCACCAAACAAAACTCCAGAAGGATGACAGAGTGGAAAACGTAGAAAAGCCGTGGCCGGCGCTGTGGTCCCTGGTGATCGGGTTCTTCATGATCCTGATCGACAGCACCATCGTCTCGGTGGCCAATCCCCGGATCATGGAGGGCCTGAACGCCGACATTAACTCGGTGATCTGGGTGACCAGTGCCTACCTGCTGGCCTACGCCGTTCCCCTGCTCATCACGGGCCGGCTGGGTGACAGGTTCGGCCCCCGGAAGCTGTACCTGCTCGGACTGGTGGTGTTCACCCTGGCCTCCCTCTGGTGCGGCCTGGCCCAAAACGTGGAAACCCTTATCGCCGCCCGCGTGGTGCAGGGGCTAGGCGCAGCGGTCATGACGCCCCAGACCATGGCGGTCATCACCCGCATCTTTCCGCCGGACCGCCGCGGTTCCGCCATGGCCATCTGGGGTGCCACGGCCGGCATGGCCACCCTGGTGGGGCCCATCCTGGGCGGTGTCCTGGTGGACGGCCTGGGCTGGGAGTGGATCTTCTTCATCAACGTGCCCATCGGCGTCGTGGGCTTCATCCTGGCAATGCGCAACGTCCCGGCGCTGAGCACGCACCCGCACCGGTTCGACATCCCCGGCGTCCTGCTGAGCGCCGTCGGGCTCTTCCTGCTGGTCTTCGGCATCCAGGAAGGCGAGACGTACAACTGGGGCACCATCACCGGACCCATCAGCGTCTGGGGACTCATTATTGCCGGCCTTGTTGTCCTGGCCGCGTTCGTGGCGTGGCAGCGGTTCAATAAGGGCGAGCCGCTCCTGCCGCTGGGTCTGTTCCGGGACCGGAACTTCTCCCTCGCCAACCTTGGAATCACGATGGTGGGGTTCACCGTCACGTCCTTCAGCCTGCCGCTGATCTTCTACTACCAGCTGGTCCGCGGTCTGACGCCCACCCAGTCGGCACTCCTGATGGTGCCCATGGCGCTGATCTCAGGCGGCATGGCGCCGGTGGTGGGCAAGATCGTGGACCGGGTCAACCCGAAATATCTGGCCGCCGGCGGCCTGACGCTGATGGCTGTCGCCCTGGTCTGGAATGGCCTGCTCATGCAGCCGGACACGCCCATCCTGCTGTTCCTGCTTCCCAGCGCAGTCCTGGGCTTTGCCAACGCCGGCATCTGGGCACCGTTGAGCACAACCGCAACCCGGAACCTGCCGCCGCGCCAGGCCGGCGCAGGCTCCGGGGTGTACAACACCACCCGGCAGTTCGGGGCCGTGCTGGGCAGCGCTGCGATCGCCGTCCTCATCCAGTCCCGGCTGGCGGCCGAACTCCCGTCCCGCGGCCCCGGCGCCCCATCCGGTGAGGGCATGGGCATGGGCGGCGGTACGCTTCCCGGGTTCCTGCACGCAGGGTTTTCGACGGCAATGGCCCAGTCGATCCTCCTCCCCGCCGCAGTGGTGCTGGTTGCCGCAGCCGTTGCCCTGTTCTTTGCCAAGCCGAAGCCGGTCCAGGACTGGGGCGCCGCGGGGAGCCCTGCGTCAGCGAAGGTGGACGCTGGTCTGGATTCCGCCGGCTGAGAGGCCCAGTTTCCGGGCGAGGGCAAGGCAGCCGGTGTTGCTGACGTCTGCACGCCACTGCAGCGTCAGCCCTGCGGCAAGGGCCTCGTGGGCGGCGATGGATCCGGCCAGGGCCCCAAGACCATGCCGCCGCCACTCAGGATCCACCAGGACCCCCATGTTGGCCAGCAGGCCTTCCCACTCGCCATAAGCGCCGCAGGCAAGGGGCACGCGCCTGCCATCGATTTCATGGACGATGGTGTACCGGTTCTCGAGGTCGGAAAGACCCACCTCGTTGACGTCGTCCGGCGGGCACTTTCCCTCCAGCTCGATCGCTTCCGGATTACCGTGCGAGACGGTCAGTTCCTCGGAGGGCTGCTGGAGGGGCAGGTCGTCGGCGAAGAACAGGGCTGCGGCACCGAGTCCGTGGCCGCCCTGCTCCCTGGTCAGTTTTAGGAGGGTGACGTGCTGGGCCATTTCCTCATCGGGAATGTCCGCCGCGGCGTCGATGACGCTCCGTGGTCCCACCAGGGCGGAACTTCCGAACAGCCGCACAAAGTCGACAGTCCGGGCCGATTCGTCGGCCCGGACAATCCGTTCCCCCGATGCCAGGGAGTCACCGAACGCGTCGTCGTCAAGGCCCAGCCGGCGTGCCCACGCCAACTGGATGATGGCCGCTGAGCCGGGATCGAGTGTCATGGTCCCAGCCTAGGGGGGCCTGCAGGCTTAGCCGAACAGGACCGCGGCTTCGTCGTAGCGGTTTTGCGGGACGGTCTTGAGCTGGCCCAGGGCTTCCTCGAAGGCGACATGCTGGATGTCGGTGCCCTTCAGTGCCACCATGGTGCCCCAGTAGCCTTCGACCACGGAGTCGATGGCGGCCATGCCCAGCCGGGTGGCCAGGACTCGGTCAAAGGCCGAGGGGACGCCGCCGCGCTGGATGTGCCCCAGGATGGTGGCACGGGTTTCGATGCCGGTCCGGGCTTCGAGTTCGGGGGCGAGCTGGTCTGCGATGCCGCCCAGGCGGGGACGGCCGAAGGTGTCCAGGCCGCGCTCGGAGTGCGGGCTCTCCATGTGCTCCGGAACGAACCCTTCAGCCACCACCACCAGGGGCGCGCGGCCGCGGGCGTGGGCTTCATTGACCCATTCGGTGATCTGCTCGATGCTGACCTTCTGCTCCGGGATCAGGATGGCGTGCGCCCCGGCAGCCATTCCGGCGTGCAGCGCAATCCAGCCCACGTGCCGGCCCATCACTTCCGCGATCATGCACCGGTGGTGGGACTCACCCGTAGTGCGGAGCCGGTCGATGGCCTCGGTGGCGATCTGGACGGCGGTATCGAAACCGAAGGTGTAGTCGGTGGCGTCGAGGTCGTTGTCCACGGTCTTGGGGACGCCTACGATCTTGAGCCCGGCGTCGGTCAGCCGCTTGGCCGCGGCCAGGGTTCCCTCACCGCCGATGGCGATGATGGCGTCGATGCCCAGCCGGTCCATGTGGGCCTTGATGGCCTCCGGGCCGCCGCCGTTTTCGAACGGGTTGGTGCGGGAGGTGCCCAAAATGGTGCCACCCTGTTTGGCGATGCCGCGGACCATGGTGCGGGGGATATCGATGATGTCCCCTTCCACCACGCCCCGCCAGCCATCACGGAATCCGACGAACTCCTGGCCGTGGACCGCAATGCCTTTGAGCACTGCACCTCGGATCACTGCGTTCAATCCGGGGCAGTCGCCACCACTGGTGAGGATTCCAATTTTCATGTTCGGCTCAAATCCTGGGGAGAAGGTTTACAGGCAGAGCGCCACGCTGAGCTCACCTAGAAGTGTAGTGGGGTGTGTGGGGTACGACACAAACCGGTTACATGGGGGCCGGCCCGGCCCCGGACGCGGGGGAGACGGAAAAGGCCCCGGCCCCGTGATCATTCACGGGGCCGGGGCCGTGGTCCCGGGCGGTCAGGGCCGGTTCAGCGACCGGCGGTCCAGGAACGCCTGGAGCGGAATCTCGTTGCGCTGGTCCGGGAGGGTGATCCACGCCAGGACGTAGAAGACGAATGCCGGGCCCGGAAGCAGGGCGAAGAGCAGGAACGCGATGCGGACGTACGCCACGTCCACGTTGAGTTTGGCAGCGATGCCGCCACAAACCCCGCCAAGCCAGCGCTCGGGGCCGCGCTTCAGGCCGAAGCCCCTGACAATGCTGAAGAACTTATCCATGGTTCAAGACTTCCCGGTAGTTGGTTCGTTGTCACGTTTCCGGGCTGAGAGCAGGCCACCCACCACCAGGGCCACGCCCGCGCCGATCATGAGGCCGATCAGGACGTAGGTGCCGTTGAGCGTCACGATGCCAAGCTGGGCCACGATGATCAGCGCGGCCAGTGCCAGGACGATCAGTCCCCACACCACCGTTCCCACCCTGGCCGGTGCCGGTCCGGCAGTGTCCTGGCCCGCCGTCGTCGGAATGTTGCTGTTGTCCATGTCAGTTGCCTTCCTGGATCGTGACGTTGCTGAAGGTGCCGTCGATCTGCACCACCAGGTGGTTGCCTGGCCGGTCCGTGTTGTAGCTGCTTTCGCGGGTGGTGGTGCCGCCGCGCTGGCCGCTTCCTTCGTTCAGGTTGCCCATGGTCATGTCCGCCTTGATGTCAACGGGCAGGTTCTGCGGGATCACCACGGTCACGTTGCTGGCGGTGATGTCCAGGGGAACCACGACGTCGGACGTCAGGGGGGCGGTTGGGGAGAGTCCCGTGAGGTCCACGGTTCCCCGGCCGGCGGTGATGTCGATGCCGCCGCGCGCTTCCTCGATGCTGGCCGGGTTCCAGTCAACTTGCTGGAACCGCATCCGGCCGTCGTCCAGGGTGTTGTAGATGCCGCCAGTGACCAGCGCGATCACCGCGAAGAGGCTCAGGATGCCGGACGTCCGGCCGCGGAAGCCCGCCACCAGGATGCCCAGGCCGAGGACGGCCGCCGCGCTGGCCCACACGACGGCGTTGCCGGAGCCGCCCAGGTTGATGATGTTCGCGGCGTCCAGGGCCTTGAGTCCGCCGCCCACCAGCAGGGCAGATCCCGTGGCGATGGCGACTGCGGGGGCGCCGGGACCGGATGGGCGGGGCTTTGGCGGCCGCGGCGGGACCCACGGGGTGGGGTATCCGGCTTCACCGCGTATGCCGCTGCCGGGGCCGCCCGGGGAGGTGCCTGCGCTGCCAACGCCGCCGGTTCCAACGCCGCCGGCCCCAACTCCGGCGCCGCCAACGCCGCCAGCGGCCGGGACGCTCCCGGCGGGACTGTAGCTGCCGTGGCCGTAGGAGCCGGTGGGCGCTGAACCGGTGGTGCCGCTGCCGTAGGTGGGTGCTGCGGGGGCAGGCCCGGGAGCCGTGCCGGCGGTGAACGTTGAGGTGTGGGCGGTGCTGCCCATCGGGTAGGTCCCGCCCGGGGCCGCCGTGCCGTGCCCGGCCATGGTGGGGTGGGCCTTGTTGCGTTGGGAGAGGTAGTAGATCAGGTAGATGGCGCCACCCACCCAGAAGAGGGTCCAGAGCAGGCCGCTCAGGCCATTATGGCTCCAGCCCCAGAAGCCTCCCCCCAGGCCGGTGAGGCCCAGGACCGTAGCGATCAGGGAACCTGTCATGCCGCTGGACCAGCGGCCGGCCCCTGCTTCCTGGACGTGGATCCTGCCGTCCGGTTCCGGAAGGAAGGCCCAGGCCAGGCCGTACAGCAGTACGCCAATGCCTGCCAGGAGGGTCAGGACGATAAAGACGCCGCGGATGATGATCGGATCAACGCCGAGCCGGTGGGCGATGCCGCTGCAGACGCCGCCGACCCAGCGGTCGTTGCCCCGGTAGATGCCGTTGCTGCGGATCCAGCCGAAGAAGTCGGTGGACGGCGCCGGGGCGGGGGTGCCCTGGAACGCGTAGCGCTGGGAGTCGTCCGCAGGCGGGACCGGGGCGGGCTCCGGAGGCGTGGAGGCGGAGGACGGCAGGGGCTCGGTAGGCCGCTCGCTGTTCGTGCCGGGCTGCCCGTCGGGGAGGGGTTCGGCAGGGTGTTCGTCGTCGGGGGAGGGAGTGTGCGGGTTCATACCTCGATCCTCCCGTCCAGGCCGGTTGGCGCTCTACTGGGGGAAACCCTGAACCGTCCCTGAGCTGTCCCCGGGAAGCGGCCGAATGCGGTCCGGGCAACCCTGATCCGTGTTTGGATTGACTCATGACAACCCTTCCGGCGCGGCCGCCCCTGGCACGGAGCAGCGACCGTGTGATCGCGGGGGTGTGCTCCGGCCTTGCCGCGCACCTGGGCTGGCCGGTGAAGAACGTCCGCCTGGGCATGGTCCTGGCGTCCTTTGCTGGAGGGGCGGGCCTGGTCTTCTATGCCTGGCTCTGGGTCATGGTGCCCACTGCGGACGAGGCCGCCCGCCGCAACGCCCGCCGCCCGGCGTCGCCCATTGCCCCCGCGGTGAGCCAGCCCGGCCCAGGAAGAGCGGCCGACGCCGGAACCCCGGCAAGTGCCGCTGGTCCCGTCCCGGAGGACCGGGGCGGGGCTCCGGTTCCCCCCTGGTTCCGCGCGCGCGGAATGCGGTACGGCAAGGAAATCCTGCTGGGCTGCGGGCTCCTGCTCGTCGCCGGCATCATGATCGCCCAGCTGCTGGGTGTGGACGTGTCCCTGGGAACGCTGATCCCGGCTGCCGCGGTCCTGGGCGGTGCCTCGATCGCGTGGATGCAGCTGGACGAGACCCGGCGTGCAGGCCTGGTGGACAAGACCAAGGCGGACCAGGCCGGCGGCTGGGGCCGGCTCGCCGCCGGTCTGGCGCTGGTGGTGGCCGGGGTTCTGGTGATGGTGTCCGGCTCGGGTTCCTGGGAACAGACCTGGCTCGCCTTGCTCGCTTCGGTGGCCGTCCTGGGCGGCGTGGTGCTGGTCCTGCTGCCCTGGGCCCTGAAGTTCTGGCGTGACCTGGAAGCGGAGCGCGCGGGCCGGATCCGGGAAACGGAACGTGCCGAGATTGCCGCCCACCTCCATGATTCGGTGCTGCAGACCCTCGCCTTGATCCAGCGGCGGGCGGGCAACGAGCACGACGTCGTCCGCCTGGCCCGTGCCCAGGAACGCGAGTTGCGGGGCTGGCTGTTCCAGGATCCAGGCCGCGAAAGCGGCCAGCTCTCGGACCGGATCAAGGCTGTTGCCGGCGAGGTCGAGGACCTGCTCGGCAATGCCGTGGAAGTGGTCACCGTTGGTGACGCCGTCATGACCGAGGCGCACGAGGCCCTGGTCCAGGCCAGCCGGGAGGCCATGCTCAACGCCTCACGGCACGGTGGCGGGACGGTCTCGGTCTACCTTGAAGCGTCTGACGGGCAGGCCGAGATCTTCATCAAGGACAGGGGACCGGGCTTTGAGCTGGGGGACGTGCCCGCGGACCGGCTCGGTATCCGGGAATCAATCATCGGCCGGATGAAACGGCACGGCGGCTCGGCTGCCATCCTCAGCACCGGCGACGGCACCGAGGTCCGCCTCCGGCTGCCTGCCGCAGCAGAACACGCGGAAGGAAAATCATGAACACAACCCAGGGAACAGGTGCCGGAAGTGCCCGGCCGGCCAACTCGGCCCGGGTGGTCATCGTGGACGACCACGCCATTTTCCGGTCCGGCCTGAAAGCGGACCTCGACCCCAGCATCCAGGTGGTGGGGGAGGCTGCCACCGTGGAGCAGGCCATCGCCGTGATTGCCCAGCAGCGGCCCGACGTCGTCCTCCTGGATGTCCACCTCCCCGGCGGACTGGGCGGCGGCGGCCGGGAAGTCATCGCCGGCTCCGCCGCGCTCCTGTCCAGCACCCGGTTCCTGGCCCTGAGTGTGTCCGACGCCGCGGAGGACGTGGTCGCCGTCATCCGTGCCGGCGCCCGCGGCTATGTCACCAAGACCATCTCCGGCGCCGAAATTACCGATGCCGTGTTCCGGGTGGCCGGCGGCGACGCAGTCTTCTCGCCCCGCCTGGCCGGTTTTGTCCTGGACGCCTTCGGCACCGCCCCCGCGGACATCGCCGATGATGAACTGGACAAGCTCTCCGCCCGTGAGCTTGAGGTCATGCGGCTTATCGCCCGGGGCTACAGCTACAAGGAAGTGGCCAAGGAACTCTTCATCAGCATCAAGACCGTGGAGACCCATGTCTCGGCGGTGCTGCGGAAGCTCCAGCTCTCCAGCCGCCACGAACTCACCAAGTGGGCCGCGGAGCGCCGCCTCCTCTAAACGCCCCATCACCTCCCGCCCCTATATCTCCAACGCCCCATCACCTTTCGGGCCTTAAACCAGAACGCCCCATCACTTGGTGATGGGGCGTTCTGGTTCTTCCTGCGAAAGGTGATGGGGCGTTACTGGGCCTTGCCCAGGAAGTCCTGCAGCCGCTGGACGCCCGTGGCGAGGTCGTCGTCGCCCAGGGCGTAGGAGAGGCGCAGGAAGCCGGAGGGGCCGAACGCCTCGCCCGGAACCACTGCCACCTCAACCTCGTCGAGGATGAGCGAGGCCAGCTCCGCGGAGGTCTGCGGCGTGGCGGTGCCGGACGCGGTGGGGAATTCCTTACCAAGCAGCGCACGGACGTCGGCGTATACGTAAAAGGCGCCCTTCGGCGTCGGGCATTCCACGCCGTCAATCGCATTCAGCCCCGCGACGATGGCCTTGCGGCGGCGGTCGAACGCCACTTTCATCTCATCGACGGCGGTCAGCGGGCCGGACACGGCGGCGAGGGCGGCGATCTGCATGATGTTGGACACGTTGGACGTGGCGTGCGACTGGAGGTTGGTGGCGGCCTTGATGACGTCTGCCGGGCCGATCATCCAGCCCACCCGCCAGCCGGTCATGGCGTACGTCTTGGCAACGCCGTTGAGGATGACCACCTTGTCGCCCAGTTCCGGGGCAGCGGTGGCGATGGACGTGAACGGGACGCCGTCGTAGGTCAGGTGCTCATAGATTTCGTCCGTGACCACCCACAGGCCCTTGGCCGCGGCCCACTTGCCGATCTCCGCCACCTGCTCGGGGGAGTACACAGCACCCGTGGGGTTCGACGGCGAGACGAACAGCAGGATCTTGGTCCGGTCCGTCACGGCCGCTTCGAGCTGTTCAACAGTCACCAGGTAGTCCTGTTCGGGCCCGGCGAAGACCTCCACGGGCACGCCGCCTGCCAGCCGGATGGCCTCCGGGTAGGTGGTCCAGAACGGGGCAGGCACGATGACCTCGTCGCCCGGATCCACCAGGGTGGCGAAGGTGTTGTAGACGGCCTGCTTGCCGCCGTTGGTGACCAGCACCTGTGAGGGATCCACGGTGTAGCCGGAGTCGCGCAGCGTCTTCTCCGCAATTGCCTTCTTCAGCTCGGGCAGGCCGCCGGCAGGGGAGTAGCGGTGGAACCTGGGCTGGCCGGCAGCCTCGATGGCCGCCTGGACGATGTAGTCCGGGGTGGGGAAATCGGGTTCGCCCGCACCGAAACCAATAACCGGCCGGCCAGCTGCCTTCAGCGCCTTGGCCTTGGCGTCAACGGCCAGGGTTGCGGATTCGGCAATAGCGGAAATGCGTTGGGAAACGCGGGCGGAAGACATTGGCAGGTCCGTTCTTCGCTTGCAGCCCGGAGGCTGGAATGTGGGATTCGACGAGTTCTACTCTATGCTGTTCACCGGACCCTCCGGGGTGCCGGTTTTGATTTATGACTGCCCCACGCAGCACGTTTCAGGCCGGACTGCGGATGGGCCGGAACGGGCTGGTTTTACCTACGCGAAGTTCTTGCGTAGACTGGTTCACCGGTGTTGAAACACAGATGATGGCGTGCGCCCCAGTCCAAACTGGTGTTGGGCCATCAAAGAAGTGGAATTCACTCCATAGGGTAGTGGCGCAATTGGTAGCGCAGCGGTCTCCAAAACCGCAGGTTGCAGGTTCGAGTCCTGTCTGCCCTGCGCAAGCTGCTCCGGGCGAAAGCCCGGAGCAGGCGCAGCAACCATGGTTCTGATCAGGGCCGGGTAATCCACCATTGCAAAGATGAGCGAGGACCAGGTGACCGAAACAGCTGCCAGCAGCTCCAAGGGCCGCCCAGCTAAGAAGGAAGCCAAGGCAAACTTCTTCGCCCGCATTGCACTCTTTGTCCGCCAGATCATCGGCGAACTGAAGAAGGTTGTTGCCCCCACCCGCAAGGAACTGATCAACTACACGCTCGTGGTGCTGGTGTTCGTGACCATCATGATGGTCATCGTCAGCCTGCTGGACATTGGTTTTGGAACCGCTGTCAGCTGGATCTTCGGCGGCACCGGCTCCAAGGACAGCTAAGGCTGCACGGTCCGCAGGCCGCGTGTTTCGCCCGGGAAACCGGAAGGAAGCGCCGGCGTGCGGAATTGAGCCATTTAAATAGGCATGTTAGGCAATGAGGAAGCAGGAGACCAAGTGTCTGAGCAGGAGCTCGAGGTAACCGAGACTGGGCTGGAAGAATCCCCGGACGTCACGGCAGAAGCCGGTGAAGAGTCCGAGGTTGAGTCCTCCACGCCCGAATCCGACGACGCAGCCTCCGACGCAGCAGTTGTTGACGCCGACGAAGCCGCCGCTTCCGACGCCGAGGGTGAAGACGAGCCCGCAGACGCCCTTGCCGCCGCTGCAGCCACCGCAGCCGCTGACCCGGCCGAGGAGTTCAAGGCCAAGCTGCGCCGCCAGGAGGGTGACTGGTACGTCATCCACTCCTACGCCGGTTACGAGAACCGCGTGAAGGCCAACCTTGAAACCCGCATCCAGACCCTGGACATGGAAGATTACATCTTCGAAATCCAGGTGCCCATGGAAGAAGTCGTGGAGATCAAGAACGCCCAGCGCAAGGTGATCAACCGCGTCCGCATCCCCGGCTACGTCCTGGTCCGCATGGACCTGACGGATGCCTCCTGGGGCGCCGTCCGCCACACCCCCGGCGTCACGGGCTTCGTGGGCAACGCCCACAACCCGGTCCCGCTGCGCCTGGACGAGGTCTTCTCCATGCTCGCTCCCGTGTTCGAGGAAGAGCAGGCCGAGAAGGGCAAGCCGGTCAACAAGCAGAACCAGGTTCCCGTGGCCGTCGACTTCGAGGTCGGCGAGTCCGTCATCGTCAAGGAAGGTCCGTTCGAGACCCTCCCCGCCACGATCTCGGAGATCAAGCCCGAGTCCCAGACCCTCGTGGTGCTGGTCTCCATCTTCGAGCGCGAAACGCCGGTCACCCTGGCGTTCAACCAGGTCACCAAGATCTGAGAATCCTAGAATTCGTCCCGGTGCCGCCCGCTTAGTGGCACCGGAACGGCCGGCCGCCTTGCCATGGCGGCCAAAAACCTGAGGCACGCTCCTGTGCCCCAGGACGTTATTGAGAGAAGGACCCTACATTGGCTCCCAAGAAGAAGGTCACCGGCCTCATCAAGCTGCAGATCCAGGCAGGTGCCGCCAACCCGGCCCCGCCGATCGGTCCTGCGCTTGGCCAGCACGGTGTCAACATCATGGAATTCTGCAAGGCGTACAACGCTGCGACGGAAGCCCAGCGCGGAAACGTCATCCCCGTGGAAATCACGGTCTACGAGGACCGTTCCTTCACGTTCATCACCAAGACCCCGCCGGCTGCAGAGCTCATCAAGAAGGCTGCAGGCGTCGCCAAGGGTTCATCCACCCCGCACACCGTCAAGGTTGCCAAGCTGACCCAGGCCCAGGTCAATGAGATCGCTTCCACCAAGATGGAAGACCTCAACGCCACCAGCCTCGAAGGCGCAGCGAAGATCATCGCCGGCACCGCCCGCTCCATGGGCATCACCGTCGAGGGCTAACATCCCTGACCGCTGTCCAGCGTCGTGGTAATTGACGACGACGGGCGGCACCGCCGGGACACCGGCACCAAAAAAATTGAAATGTTGGCCATCCGGGCCGGATAACGAACCGGATCGCCGACTGTGGCAGGGCCCAGCGCGGTCCGCAGACCACAACTGCACAAGGAGAAATAAGCAGCATGGCAAAGCGCAGCAAAGCATATGAGGCAGCAGCCGCCAAGATCGACGCGGAGAAGCACTACGCACCGTTCGAGGCAGTAACGCTGGCCAAGGACACCAACCCGTCCAAGTTCGACGCCACCGTTGAGGTCGCTTTCCGCCTCGGCGTCGACCCCCGCAAGGCTGACCAGATGGTCCGCGGCACCGTCAACTTGCCCCACGGCACCGGCAAGACCGCCCGCGTCCTGGTTTTCGCAACGGGTGACAAGGCTGAGGCCGCAATCGCAGCCGGCGCCGACTTCGTTGGTTCCGACGACCTGATCGAAAAGATCGCCGGCGGCTGGACCGACTTCGACGCCGCCGTTGCCACCCCTGACCTCATGGGCAAGGTTGGCCGCCTCGGTAAGGTCCTGGGCCCGCGTAACCTGATGCCGAACCCGAAGACGGGCACCGTGACCCCCGACGTCACCAAGGCCGTCAACGACATCAAGGGTGGAAAGATCGACTTCCGCGTCGACAAGCACTCCAACCTGCACTTCATCATCGGCAAGGTTTCCTTCGACGCCATCAAGCTGGCCGAGAACTACGCAGCAGCACTGGAAGAGGTTCTTCGCCTCAAGCCGTCCGCTGCGAAGGGCCGCTACATCCAGAAGGCCACCGTTGCCACCACGTTCGGCCCCGGCATCTCCGTGGACCCCAACGTCACCAAGGTGCTCACCGAGGCATAGTCCCTCACTGAAGTTCCTGCTCCCGGAGTGATTCCGGAGCAACTGAAGACCGTTCCGGCGCTCATGTGCCGGGGCGGTCTTCTTTTTTGCGTCCATACCCGCGGGCAGTGCCTAAGCTGGCGGCATGGACCAGCCCAAGCGAACCCAGCCCGCGTCTTCGCCGCCGTCCGCTGCCCTGGCGGTTGCCGCCGTCGTCATTCCTCCGCGCGGCCAGGACCTCCCTGGCACCGAGCCGTCTCCGGACCTTCTGGCCTGCCAGGCCTTGAAGGAGGCAGAGGCGCTGGCTGTCTGGGGGAGCCTGGAACGCTGCCTTACTCCGGCTGAAGCGCTGGAGTTCTGGCGCGGCAACGAGTACGAGGAACGGCACCTGTTCCTGGCCCGGGCCGGCGGGGAACCGGTGGGAATGTGCTCGGTGACGCTGCCCCTGCGCGAGAACCTGGCCACTGCAGGCATCGACGTCCTGGTCATACCTGCCCGGCGCCGCAGGGGACTGGGACGCGCCCTGCTGGAGCACGCCGAAACCGTGGCACGGGCACGCGGCAGGTCATCCTTGGACTCCTTCCATGAGGTGCCGCTGGACGCTGTACGGCGTGATTCGCCCATGGTCGCCGCGAGATCCGGGGCCGGCCAACTGCCGGGGGATGACCCTGCAACCGCCTTTGCCCTGTCCGCCGGGTATGCGCTTGAGCAGGTGGAGCGTTCCAGCCGGCTCATGTTGCCCGTACCGGATGCCCGGCTGGCACGCCTGGAGGCTGAAGCCCTGGCCCGCAGCGGCGATTACATCCTGACGGCCTGGGACGGCCACTGCCCGGACACGCTCGTTGACGGCTATGCCGGATTGCGCGCGCGGATGAGCACGGACGCCCCCACAGCCGGAATGGACTGGGAGCGGGAGGACTGGGACGTACGCCGCGTGCGGGACGATGAACAGGCCCTGGTCCGCAGCGGTGTGCAGACCTCTGTGGCCGCGGCGGTGTACCGCCCCACCGGTGAACTGGTCGCCTACTCCGTCCTGGCCTGGCGCCCGCAGGTTCCGGAGTCGTTGCTCCAGCAGGACACCCTTGTCGCGGCGGGGCACCGCGGCCACCGCCTGGGGATGCTGATCAAGGCGGCCAACCTGCGGCGTGCACAGGAAAAATGGCCCCGGGCGCGCTCGGTCCTGACATGGAATGCCAGCGAAAACCAGCATATGCTGGCGATAAATACCGCCCTTGGATTCAGGCCCGCCGGCTATGAAGGTGAGTGGCAGAAACGGCTGGGATGATGCCCGCATGGCAATAGACGTGAAGATCGAGCAGCTGTATGTACCCGACTCATTGGACACCCCGGACGCGGCGGACTTCCTCGCCGCCGTGGAGGTGGGCCGCAAGGTCCGGATGCAGACGTGGGGCAGCGACGATCTTGCGTACGGTCCGCAGGAAAAGTTGCTTGAGTTCGCGGACCCGTACGAGCGCCAGCTGATCCTCGTTGCCAAGGTGGACGGCGCCATTGTAGGCACGGTTGATATCGCGCTGCCCCTGACCGACCACCTGGACTTGGCCGAGCTCACCCTGGACATCCTGCCCGAGTTCCAGCGGCAGGGGGTGGGGCGCCGCCTGCTTGAGGCTGCCGAACAGCTGGCCAGGGGTGAAGGCCGCACCATGATCCTGGTTGATACCAACCATCCGGGCGCGTCACTGCATGAGTTTGAACGGGCCCAGCTGGTGCCCGGCTCCGGACAGGGGTTTGTGCCCCTGGAGAGCCGCGAAGTGGAGTTCGCGCAGAAGACCGGGTACACGCTGCAGCACATTGAGCAGTTCAGCTCCTGTCTCCTGCCCCTGGACACCAAGCTCGTGGCCGACCTCCAGGCTGAAGCCGAGGAAGCCAATAACGGCAGGTACCGGCTGCACCACTGGACGGACCGCTGCCCGGACCGCTGGCTGGAGGCCGTGGCCGCGCTCGAAAACCAGGCCGGCGCCGACGTTGACCCGTCCTTGGATGCGCCGATTGAACAGGACATGGTGTTCGACGGCGGCATCCTGCGTGAGGCGGAGGACGTCGCCATCGCGCAGGGCAGGAGAACGGTGGTCACCGCCGTCGAGCACATCGCCACCGGGGCGCTGGTGGGCCTGACCACCATCACGGTCCTGGCGCACCGGGCTGACGTGGTGTTCCAGGACGACACCCTGGTCCTGCAGGAACACCGGGGCAACAAGCTCGGGCTGCTGATCAAGGTGGCCAACATGGAGCGGCTCAGCGAGCAGTTCCCGGACGCACGCATCATTTACACCTGGAATGCGCCGGAGAACCGGTACCTGCTGACGGTCAACAAGCAGCTCGGATTCCAGACGGCCGGCGTGACGGGTATCTGGCAGAAGGAGCTCCCCACGCTGCGCACCAGCACCAGCTGAGCGCCGATTTGGCGGACCGGCAATGCCTCGCGTAAGCTGGGAGTACCAAAGACCGTCGGTTGTTGGAAATCCACTCTCCTGAACATGGCTCAACTCTGCAGTTGTGCGCTGGGGACCACAGTGGCTTTCCGGACGAAGGACCCTCAACGCAGGGCGGCCGGCGCAGGTGAACGAAGCAAAGCTCCACGGGATAAACGTGTTGAGCCAAGCCCCGTGCATCTGCGCGGGGCGTTTTTAGTTTTAGCTCTCTTGAGCGGGGACCGTCGAATACCGGCACTATCCCCGGAAGGAGGGTTATGGCAACGCCTACCAAGGTTTCAGCAGTAGCTGAGATCACTAACGATTTCAAGGAATCGAACGCCGCTGTCCTGACCGAATACCGCGGGCTCACCGTTGCACAGCTCAAGCAGCTGCGTGTTTCTCTCGGCCAGGACACCAAGTTCGCGGTCGTCAAGAACACCCTGACCGCCATTGCAGCCAAGGAAGCCGGCGTCGAAGCATTCGACGGCCAGCTTGCCGGCCCCACTGCAATCGCGTTCATCAAGGGTGACGCAGTTGCCGCTGCCAAGAGCCTGACGGATTTTGCCAAGGCCAACAAGCAGCTGGTCATCAAGACCGGTTACTTCGAGGGCAAGGCGCTGGACGCCACCGAGGTCGCCGCACTGGCTGCCCTCGAGTCCCGCGAGCTGCAGCTCGCCAAGGTTGCAGGCGTCCTCAAGGCACCTGCCGCCGCAGCTGCACGCATCATCGACGCACTGCGCCTCAAGCTTGAAGAAGAGAACGGTGCACCGGCAGCTGCCGAAGCGCCTGCCGCTGAAGAAGCCCCTGCCGCTGAAGCTGAAGCTCCCGCTGAAGCTCCTGCTGCCGAAGAGAACTAATTCTCTTTACCCCACCAGACTCCGGTGTTATCCCGGCCTAACGCCGGCGGGACACCACAACAGGAAGGACGCCTACCATGGCGAAGCTCAGCAACGAAGAGCTCATTGAAGCTTTCAAGGAACTGACCATCATCGAGCTCTCCGAGTTCGTCAAGCTCTTCGAAGAGACCTTCGAAGTTACCGCCGCTGCTGTTGCAGTTGCCGGCCCCGCCGGTGGCGGAGCTGCTGAAGAGGTTGAAGAGAAGACCGACTTCGACGTCATCCTCGAATCTGCCGGTGACAAGAAGATCGCAGTCATCAAGGAAGTTCGCGCCATCACCTCCCTCGGCCTCAAGGAAGCCAAGGACCTGGTTGACAGCGCCCCCAAGGCTGTTCTCGAAGGCGCCAACAAGGAAGCTGCCGAGAAGGCCAAGGAGCAGCTCGAGGCTGCAGGCGCCACCGTTACCCTCAAGTAACAACGCCTTTTCCTTCGGAAACCCCGTCCACTTCGGTGGGCGGGGTTTCCTGCTTTAACAAAGGCTTTCCGTTTCAGGACGGTTCGCTGATGTCCGCCACCACGGCGCCCAGGGCTGCGGTCAACTCATCGGCATCCACGAACGCGCTGTAGCCGAGTGCCCCGGCGCCCATGGAGATGCGCCGCCCGGTGATCGTGGCGTCGGCATAGACGGGCCAGGCGGTGGTGCTGCCCAGCGGGGTGATGGTGCCCCGCTCGTAGCCGGTTGCCTCCAGTGCAGTTCCTGCGGGCGGCAGCGACAGCTTGTTCACGCCCACCAGGGCACGGAGCTTGGGCCACGAAATCTGCCGGTCGCCCGGGATGAGCGCGAAGAGGAACGTCCCGTCCTTGTGCTTCACCACCAGGGATTTGACGATGTCCGCCGGTGTGATTCCCATGATGTCCGCAGCCTCTTCGAGGCTCTTCGCTGCGGGCCGTTCCACCACGTCAACTGCCAGGCCGCGGGCAGCGGCGTCGGCCAGGAACCGTTCCCGCCCGACGCCGTCCGCTCCGTTTCCGGATGAGCCCGCCATCAGTCGCGGTACAGCAGGAGGGCCTCGCCCTGCCCGCCCCCGCCGCAGAGGGACACTGCAGCCTTGCCGGTCCCGCGCCGCTTCAGCTCATGGGCGGCGTGGGCGGCCAGCCGGGCACCCGAGGCGCCGATCGGATGACCCAGGGCAATGGCGCCGCCGTGGAGGTTGCACTTCTCCAGCGGGTAGTCCAGGTCCTTGAGGGACTGCACGGCCACCGAGCCGAAGGCTTCGTTGATCTCGATGAAGTCAAGGTCGGCGGTGCTCCACCCTGCTTTCCCCAGGGCGTTCATGATGGCGTTGGACGGCTGGGAATGCAGGGAGTTGTCAGGCCCGGCCACCTGTCCCGGCTTCCCGACCACCGCCAGGTATTCGAGCCCGTGCTCCTCTGCGTAGCCGCGGGATGCGATCACCAGGGCGGCGGCGCCGTCGGACAGGGGAGAGGAGTTGCCTGCGGTGATGGTGCCGTCAGTGACGAATGCAGCGCGCAGGCCGGCCAGTGATTCGATCGAGGTATTGGGGCGGACCCCTTCATCGGTGTCCACCACCAGGGGCTCGCCCTTGCGCTGCTTGACGCTGATAGGTGCGATCTCGCCGTCGAACGTTCCGTTTTTCGCCGCAAGCGCCGCGCGCTGGTGCGATTGGGCGGCGACGTTGTCCTGGGAGGTGCGGTCGATACCCAGCGAGAGGTTCCGCGTCTCGGTGGACAGGCCCATCGACTCCCCGTCAAAGGCATCGGTCAGCCCGTCGTGGGCGGCAGCGTCCAGCGCCTGGATGGAGCCGTAGGTCCACCCCTGCCGCGATCCCGGAAGCAGGTGCGGTGCCCGGCTCATCGACTCCTGGCCGCCGGCCACCACCACGGCAGCCTCGCCCGCGCGGATCATCCGGGCGGCGTCAATCACCGCGGTCAGCCCGGAAAGGCACACCTTGTTGACGGTCACGGCAGGCACATTCCACCCGATGCCGGCGCCGATGGCGCTTTGCCGCGCAGGGTTCTGCCCGGCGCCTGCCTGCAGGACCTGGCCCATGATGACAGCCTCCACATCCGCGGCATCGACGCCACTGGAGGCCAGTGCGGCCTTGATGGAGTGCGCACCGAGATCCACTGCCGTGAGGCTGGACAGTTGGCCGTTGATCCGGCCCTGCGGAGTCCGTGCGGCCCCGAGGATGACAACGTCATTGCTGTGGGGAGTGTTGTCCATGGTTACCACTTTCAGTCCGGTTTCGGTCTAAGCCACCAAGGCTATCGTGAGCCTGGTCACCCAACTATTCAAACGCCGGGAGCGCCACGTGCATTCCTGCGCGGCACCGTGCCGCCGGGCTTTGCAGCCCCGGACGGCAGGGGAGAGGTACCCATCCACTGTGTTGTGCACGACGGCGGCCGCTTGCGTAGGGTGGACGGCGAGGCCTTGCAGGGGGACGCGCTTTGCAGGGGGACACCAGGTCCGGAGCCGGGACGGACGGAGCGACATCGTGAACAAGACATTTACTGCGGCTGCCATCGCCGCCATGGCCGTACTGACGGGCAGTGCGCTGGCGGGTTGCTCGATGTCCACGCCGGCGCCGGCGGAAACAACCCAGGCCACGCCGGCACCCTCGGACAACGGCGCGGCAAGCACCAGCCCTGCCGTCTCCACCGGGCCTGGAAGTACCGGTGCGGCCCGGTCAGGGGGAACCAAGGCGGCCTGCGAACTCTTCAACAAACTGGTGGCGGACTATGGCGCCGTTTCCCCCACCGATTCACAGGGCTACGAGGACGTGTACTCCCGGGCCCAGGACGCCAAGGACACTGTTTCCGGGGACTTGAGGGGCCTGTTCACCTCGCTGAGCCTGCTGGCCATCGACCACTCGTCGGTGGCGGAAACCGGGGGCAAGCCGTCCCAGGAATCCAAGGACGCCGTAAGGGATGCCGTTTTCGTGAACGCCGGCACCTGCACGGCCGAGGGCGTCACGCTGCGCCTCTAGGCGGTCCGGCACTCCTGGTGCAGGCCGCCGGAAACTGGGTGCTTGCAATCCGGCGGGATGTGGGGTAGACACGTAGGTTGTTTTGCCGTATCGTAGATATTTGCGTCTTCCCTGTTTACCTTCAGCCTTCATATAGCGGTGGGCTTTGCCTGGCAGCTGGCAATCAACGTGCCGTAACAACGGTCACAGCATAGTCAGTTCAGGCCCCGGGTCATATAGCGGAACCGGATGGTAGCGCTGCGGAGTCACTTCGCAGGGTGCACAGCGGGGGAGATCTGAAAACGCCTGAAGGTCTGTGGAAGGATCCCTCTTGGTCGCCTCGAGCACCTCTAATAACGAAACCGCTAACACTGCCGACAGCACTGATGGTGCCACTCGCCGGCTCTCATTCGCAAAGATTCACGAACCCCTTGACGTTCCGAATCTGCTTGCCCTGCAGACGGACAGCTTTGACTGGCTGGTCGGCAATGAGCGCTGGCAGGCACGCGTGGCAAAGGCTGTCGAAGAAAACGATCTCAGCGTCGCCACCACGTCCGGCCTGTCGGACATCTTCGAAGAGATCTCCCCGATCGAGGACTTCCAGGGCACCATGTCCCTGAGTTTCTCCGATCCGGAGTTCGCTGACCCCAAGTACACCATGGCTGAGTGCAAGGACCGGGACGCAACGTACTCGGCTCCGCTGTACGTCAAGGCCGAGTTCATGAACAACAACACGGGCGAAATCAAGCAGCAGACCGTGTTCATGGGTGACTTCCCCCTGATGACCGAGAAGGGCACCTTCGTCGTCAACGGCACCGAGCGTGTCGTCGTCTCCCAGCTGGTCCGTTCGCCGGGCGCCTACTTCGAGCGCGCCGCCGACAAGACCAGCGACAAGGACATCTTCACCGCCAAGATCATCCCGTCCCGCGGTGCATGGTTCGAGCTCGAGATCGACAAGCGCGATCAGGTCGGTGTCCGCCTCGACCGCAAGCGCAAGCAGTCCGTCACGGTGCTGCTGAAGGCCCTGGGCTGGACCGAAGGCCAGATCCTCGAAGAGTTCGGCCAGTACGACTCCATGCGGGCAACCCTGGAGAAGGACGCCACCGAAACCCGCGAAGACGCCCTGCTGGACATCTACCGCAAGCTGCGCCCGGGCGAGCCGCCCACCGTCGAGGCTGCCCATTCCCTGCTGGACAACCTGTACTTCAACTCCAAGCGCTACGATCTGGCCAAGGTTGGCCGCTACAAGATCAACCGCAAGCTTGGCATCGACCGCTCCCTTGGCGACAAGGAAGCCTCTGTCCTGCACGTTGAAGACATCGTCGCCATGATCAAGTTCCTCGTCGCGCTGCACGCCGGCGAGAAGACCATCAAGGGCACCCGCGATGGCCAGGAAGTGGACCTGCGCGTCGAGATCGACGACATCGACCACTTCGGCAACCGCCGCATCCGCGCCGTCGGCGAGCTCATCGAGAACCAGGTCCGCACCGGCCTGTCCCGCATGGAGCGCGTTGTCCGCGAGCGTATGACCACCCAGGACGTCGAGGCCATCACGCCGCAGACCCTGATCAACATCCGCCCCGTGGTTGCGGCCATCAAGGAGTTCTTCGGAACCTCCCAGCTGTCGCAGTTCATGGACCAGAACAACCCGCTCTCGGGCCTGACCCACAAGCGCCGCCTGTCGGCCCTTGGCCCCGGTGGTCTGTCCCGTGACCGCGCCGGCATGGAAGTCCGTGACGTGCACCCGTCCCACTACGGACGTATGTGCCCCATCGAAACCCCTGAAGGCCCGAACATTGGTCTGATCGGTTCGCTGGCTTCCTACGGCCGCATCAACCCGTTCGGTTTCATCGAGACCCCGTACCGCCTCGTCAAGGACGGCGTCGTCTCCGACGACGTCCAGTACCTGACGGCCGACGACGAGGCTGAGGTTCTGATCGCCCAGGCCAACGCGCCGCTGGACGAGAACAAGAAGTTCGCTGAAGAGACCGTCCTGGTCCGTGCCCGCGGTGGTGGAGGCGAGCCCGTGCTGGTTCCCGCCGCCGACGTCGAGTTCATGGATGTTTCCCCGCGCCAGATGGTGTCCGTGGCTACGGCCCTGATCCCGTTCCTGGAGCACGACGACGCCAACCGTGCACTCATGGGTGCCAACATGCAGCGCCAGGCTGTGCCGCTGGTCCGTTCCGAGGCCCCCGTCGTGGGCACCGGCATGGAGCGCGCCGCCGCCGTCGACGCCGGTGACGTTGTCATCGCCAAGAAGGCCGGTGTGGTCACCGAGGTTTCCGCCGAGCTCGTCATCATGCTCAACGACGACGGCACCGAGACCAACTACCGCATCAACAAGTTCGCCCGTTCCAACCAGGGCAACTGCTACAACCACCGCGTCCTGGTGAACGAAGGCCAGCGCCTGGAAGTTGGCGGCATCATCGCCGACGGCCCGGCTACGGACCAGGGTGAGCTCGCACTGGGCAAGAACCTGCTCGTGGCATTCATGTCATGGGAAGGCCACAACTTCGAGGACGCCATCATCCTCTCGCAGCGCATCGTTGCCGAGGACGTCCTTTCCTCCATCCACATCGAGGAGCACGAGATCGATGCCCGCGACACCAAGCTTGGTGCCGAGGAAATCACCCGTGACATCCCCAACGTGTCCGAGGAAGTCCTGGCCGGCCTGGACGAGCGCGGCATCATCCACATCGGTGCCGAGGTTGAAGCAGGGGACATCCTGGTCGGAAAGGTCACCCCGAAGGGTGAAACCGAGCTGACCCCGGAAGAGCGCCTGCTGCGCGCCATCTTCGGTGAGAAGTCCCGCGAAGTCCGCGACACCTCCCTGAAGGTTCCCCACGGCGAGTCCGGAACCGTCATCGGCGTGCGCGTCTTCGACCGCGACAACGACGACGAGCTGCCCCCGGGCGTGAACCAGCTGGTCCGCGTCTACGTGGCCGCCAAGCGCAAGATCACCGACGGCGACAAGCTCGCCGGCCGCCACGGCAACAAGGGTGTTATCTCCAAGATCCTTCCGATCGAGGACATGCCCTTCCTTGCCGACGGCACCCCCGTTGACATCGTCCTGAACCCGCTGGGTGTTCCGGGCCGTATGAACGTGGGCCAGGTGCTCGAAACGCACCTCGGCTGGGTTGCCAAGACCGGTTGGAAGATCGAAGGCGAGCCCGAGTGGGTCAAGCAGCTGCCGAACCTGCCGCGCGAGAGTGGTCCCACCACTGTTGCCACGCCGGTGTTCGACGGTGCCCGCGAAGAGGAAATCACGGGCCTGCTGGACTCCACCAACGTGACCCGCGACGGTGACCGCCTGATCAACTCCTCGGGCAAGACCCGCCTGTTTGACGGCCGCTCCGGCGAGCCGTTCCCGGATCCGATCTCGGTCGGCTACATGTACATCCTGAAGCTCCACCACCTGGTGGACGACAAGATCCACGCACGCTCCACCGGCCCGTACTCCATGATCACGCAGCAGCCGCTGGGTGGTAAGGCACAGTTCGGTGGCCAGCGCTTCGGTGAAATGGAAGTGTGGGCGCTCGAAGCTTACGGCGCCGCCTACACCCTCCAGGAACTCCTCACGATCAAGTCCGATGACATCCACGGTCGTGTGAAGGTCTACGAAGCGATCGTCAAGGGCGAGAACATCCCCGAGCCGGGCGTTCCAGAATCCTTCAAGGTCTTGATCAAGGAAATGCAGTCGCTGTGCCTGAACGTGGAAGTTCTTTCCACGGACGGAACCACAATTGAAATGCGTGACTCTGATGACGCAGTCTTCACGGCTGCGGAAGAACTGGGCATCGATCTGTCTCGCGCAGAGCCCAGCTCCGTAGAAGAGGTTTAGCAGGCGGGCGTTCGACGGCGGGTGCGCACCCGCCGTCGAACCCCACCTCCCTCATCCCGCACCAAGACTTCAGAATTTAGAGAACAAGAGAGAACAGGGACCATATGTCCAGCGAATCCTCCTTCGGCCTCATGCAGATCGGCCTCGCCACCGCGGAAGACATCCGCGGCTGGTCGTACGGCGAGGTTAAGAAGCCGGAAACCATCAACTACCGCACGCTCAAGCCCGAGAAGGACGGCCTCTTCTGCGAGAAGATCTTCGGCCCGTCCCGGGACTGGGAATGCTACTGCGGCAAGTACAAGCGCGTGCGCTTCAAGGGCATCATCTGTGAGCGCTGTGGCGTTGAAGTCACCCGCGCCAAGGTCCGCCGTGAGCGCATGGGCCACATTGAACTGGCCGCCCCCGTTACGCACATCTGGTACTTCAAGGGTGTTCCGTCCCGCCTGGGCTACCTCCTTGACCTGGCCCCGAAGGACCTCGAAAAGGTCATCTACTTCGCTGCCTACATGATCACCAGCGTCGACGAAGCTGCCCGCCACGAGGAACTGCCCAACCTGCAGGTTGAGCACGACATCGAGAAGAAGCAGCTGATCGACAACCGCGATGCCGACATCGCCGCGATTGCCCGCGACCTTGAAGGCGAAATCGCACGCCTCGAGGGCGAAGGCGCCAAGGCTGCCGACAAGAAGAAGGCCCGCGACTCCGCCGACCGCCAGATGGCCAACGTGCGCAAGCGTGCCGACGCCGACATCGAGCGCCTCGAGCAGGTCTGGGACCGCTTCAAGAACCTGAAGGTCGCCGACCTCGAAGGTGACGAAGGCCTGTACCGCGAACTGCGCGACCGCTACGGCATGTACTTCGAAGGCTCCATGGGTGCCGAGGCCATCAAGAAGCGCCTCGAGAACTTCGACATGCAGGCCGAGTCCGACCTGCTGCGCGACGTCATTGCCAACGGCAAGGGCCAGCGCAAGACCCGTGCCCTCAAGCGGCTCAAGGTGGTCAACGCATTCCTGACCACCAACAACAGCCCGCTCGGCATGGTCCTCGACGCCGTCCCGGTGATCCCGCCGGAACTGCGCCCCATGGTCCAGCTGGACGGTGGCCGCTTCGCGACCTCCGACCTCAATGACCTGTACCGTCGCGTGATCAACCGCAACAACCGCCTCAAGCGCCTGCTTGACCTGGGTGCTCCGGAGATCATCGTCAACAACGAGAAGCGCATGCTTCAGGAAGCTGTTGACAGCCTCTTCGACAACGGCCGCCGCGGCCGCCCGGTCACCGGACCTGGCAACCGTCCGCTGAAGTCCCTGAGCGACATGCTCAAGGGCAAGCAGGGCCGTTTCCGCCAGAACCTCCTCGGCAAGCGCGTCGACTACTCCGGCCGTTCGGTCATCGTCGTCGGCCCGCAGCTGAAGCTGCACCAGTGCGGCCTGCCCAAGCAGATGGCCCTGGAGCTCTTCAAGCCGTTCGTGATGAAGCGCCTGGTTGACCTCAACCACGCCCAGAACATCAAGTCGGCAAAGAGGATGGTGGAGCGCTACCGCCCGCAGGTCTGGGACGTGCTCGAAGAGATCATCACCGAACACCCGGTGCTGCTCAACCGTGCACCTACCCTGCACCGCCTGGGCATCCAGGCGTTCGAGCCGCAGCTTGTTGAAGGCAAGGCAATCCAGCTGCACCCGCTGGTTTGTGGCGCGTTCAACGCCGACTTCGACGGCGACCAGATGGCAGTCCACCTGCCGCTGAGCCCCGAGGCGCAGGCTGAGGCTCGCATCCTGATGCTGTCCTCGAACAACATCCTGAAGCCCTCTGACGGACGCCCGGTCACCCTGCCTTCGCAGGATATGATCATCGGCCTGTACCACCTGACCACCAAGCGCAAGGGTTCCGCCGGCGAAGGCAGGATCTTCTCCTCCGTGTCGGAAGCCATCATGGCCTTCGATGCACGCGAGCTGCACCTGAACTCGCAGGTCAAGATCCGGCTCGAAGGATTCGTCCCCTACGCCGGCTGGGAAGCCCCGGAAGGCTGGGAGCCCGGTCAGCCGGCACTCGTCCAGACCTCCCTGGGCCAGGTTGTCTTCAACCAGACCCTGCCCGAGGACTACCCGTGGGTTGAAGCCGTTGCCGACAAGGGCGAACTGTCCCGGATCGTCAACGACCTCGCCGAGCGCTACCCCAAGGTCGTCACCGCGGCAACGCTGGACAACCTGAAGGATGCCGGTTTCTACTGGGCCACCCGTTCAGGCGTCACCGTCGCCATCTCCGACATCGAGGTTCCTGCTGCCAAGCCGGAAATCCTTGCCGGGTACGAAGAACGCGCCGCCAAGATCCAGGGCCAGTACGACAAGGGCCTGATCGACGACGACGAGCGCCGCCAGGAACTGATCGAGATCTGGAACAAGGCAACCAACGACATCGCCTCCGTGATGCGTGAGAGCCTGTCCCCGATGAACACCATCAACCGCATGGTGTCCTCCGGTGCACGTGGTAACTGGATGCAGGTCCGCCAGATCGCGGGTATCCGTGGCCTGGTGGCCAACCCGAAGGGTGAGATCATCCCGCGCCCCATCAAGTCCTCCTACCGCGAGGGCCTGTCGGTGCTGGAATACTTCATCGCCACGCACGGTGCCCGTAAGGGCCTGGCCGATACCGCACTGCGTACCGCCAACTCGGGTTACCTGACCCGTCGTCTGGTGGACGTCTCGCAGGACGTCATCGTCCGTGAAGAGGACTGCGGCACCGAGCGTGGCCTGGTCACGCCCATCGCCGTCGCCGATTCCAACGGTGAGCTGGTCCTGGACGAGAACGTCGAGAACAGCGCCTACGCACGTACGCTGGCCGTCGACGTCGTGGACTCCGAGGGCAACGTCCTCGCAGCCGCCGGCACCGACTGCGGCGACGTCGTGATCGATGAGCTCTTCAAGGCAGGCATCACCGAGGTCAAGGTCCGCTCCGTACTCACCTGTGAGTCCAGCGTCGGCACCTGCGCCCTGTGCTACGGCCGCTCGCTGGCCACCGGCAAGACCGTGGACATCGGCGAGGCCGTGGGCATCATCGCCGCACAGTCCATCGGTGAGCCCGGTACCCAGCTGACCATGCGTACGTTCCACACCGGTGGTGCTGTTTCCGCCGGTGGTGGCGACGACATCACCCAGGGTCTGCCCCGTATCCAGGAGCTCTTCGAAGCCCGTACTCCGAAGGGTGTCGCCCCGATTGCTGAAGCAGCCGGCCGCATCACCATCGAAGAGTCCGAGCGCCAGATGCGCCTGGTCATCACCCCGGATGACGGAACGGAAGAGATCGCCTACCCGGTCCTCCGCCGTTCACGCCTGCTGATCGAAGACGGCGACCACGTCTCCGTGGGCCAGAAGCTGATCAACGGCCCGGTCGACCCCAAGCAGGTCCTGCGCATCATGGGCCCGCGTGCGGCACAGAAGTTCCTCGTGGACGAAGTGCAGGGCGTTTACCGCAGCCAGGGCATCGGTATCCACGACAAGCACGTCGAGGTTATCGTCCGCCAGATGCTGCGCCGCGTCACGGTCATCGAGTCCGGCGAATCGGACCTGCTGCCCGGCGAGCTCGCCGAGCGCAGCCGCTTCGAGGACGCCAACCGCCGCGTTGTGTCCGAGGGCAAGACTCCGGCTTCCGGACGTCCTGAGCTCATGGGCATCACCAAGGCGTCGCTGGCCACCGAGTCCTGGCTGTCCGCAGCTTCCTTCCAGGAGACCACCCGCGTCCTGACGCAGGCGGCAATGGAAGGCAAGAGCGATCCGCTGCTCGGCCTGAAGGAAAACGTCATCATCGGTAAGCTGATCCCGGCCGGCACGGGCCTCCCGCGCTACACCGAGGTCACCGTGGAGCCCACTGAGGAAGCAAAGGCCAACCTGTTCACCGGCCCCAGCGCATTCAGTGACTTCTCGTACGACACCTTGGGCGGTGACGGAGCTCCCGAGTTCCACGCCATCCCGCTGGATGACTACGACCTGGGCAACGACTTCCGCTGACGGGCAGGGCGGTCCCTTTCGTGTTGCGTTCCGCGCCACGTAGGGACCCTCCGCCCCGCCCTTAGGATGCAAGAGGGATGGTCCCGCACCGAAAGGTGGGGGACCATCCCCGTTTAACCCGTCGATTAAGGCATGGAGCCCGTCCATGCTAGACTTGTTACCAATTGTTATTGTGGCAGTGGATGAGTGCGCCGGTACCAGCTGAGAAGCTGGACCAGAGCGACGTTTCCGGTTTGCAGGGTTCTTGTGCAACGTATGCCACATTTTTGCATGCCTAGGGAACTACAGGAATGTACGTTTCGTGCCGGTGTGCGATCCGACTATTAAGGCTTCGCCTTCGCCGCCATGGAGATTCCCTTCAGGGCCCGGGCGGCGGGGCAACGCAACAGGAGAGTGGCCGGAAACAGCCACTCCGGATAAAACGGAGAACACGAGAGTGCCTACGATTAACCAGCTGGTCCGTAAGGGCCGCACGCCTAAGGTCTCAAAGACCAAGGCTCCCGCGCTTAAGGGCAGCCCCATGCGCCGCGGTGTCTGCACCCGCGTCTACACCACCACCCCGAAGAAGCCGAACTCGGCTCTGCGTAAGGTGGCACGTGTGCGCCTCAACGGCGGCGTGGAAGTTACCGCCTACATCCCCGGTGTTGGCCACAACCTGCAGGAGCACTCCATTGTGCTCGTTCGCGGTGGTCGTGTTAAGGACCTCCCGGGTGTCCGCTACAAGATCGTCCGTGGCGCCCTCGATACCCAGGGTGTGAAGAACCGTAAGCAGGCCCGCAGCCGCTACGGCGCAAAGATGGAGAAGAAGTAATATGCCTCGCAAGGGTCCGGCCCCCAAGCGGCCGCTCGTTTCGGATCCGGTATACGGTTCCCCGCTGGTAACCCAGCTCATCAACAAGGTACTCGTTGACGGCAAGAAGTCCACGGCAGAGCGCATCGTCTACGGTGCACTCGAAGGCGCACGCGCCAAGTCCGGCGGCGACCCCGTTGCAGCCCTGAAGAAGGCCATGGACAACGTCAAGCCTTCCCTCGAGGTCCGCTCCCGCCGTGTCGGTGGCGCCACCTACCAGGTTCCGGTTGAGGTCAAGCCGGGCCGCTCCACCGCACTCGCCCTGCGGTGGCTGGTTGGCTACTCCAAGGCCCGCCGCGAGAAGACGATGACCGAGCGCCTCCAGAACGAAATCCTGGACGCGTCGAACGGTCTCGGTGCCGCTGTGAAGCGTCGCGAAGACACCCACAAGATGGCCGAGTCCAACAAGGCCTTCGCACACTACCGCTGGTAATACTCCCCGGGCGCCGCCGGCTCAACCGAGCCGGCGGCGAACGTGTAGTCCATCCCAAAAGGAGACCCCGTGGCACAGGACGTGCTTACCGACCTTAGTAAGGTCCGCAACATCGGCATCATGGCCCACATCGATGCCGGCAAGACCACCACCACCGAGCGCATCCTGTTCTACACGGGTGTGAACCACAAGATCGGCGAAACGCACGACGGCGCGTCGACCACCGACTGGATGGAACAGGAAAAGGAACGCGGCATCACCATCACGTCTGCCGCCGTGACCTGCTTCTGGGAAAACAACCAGATCAACATCATCGACACCCCCGGCCACGTGGACTTCACGGTTGAGGTGGAGCGCTCCCTGCGCGTCCTCGACGGTGCAGTTGCCGTCTTCGATGGCAAGGAAGGCGTTGAGCCGCAGTCCGAGACTGTTTGGCGCCAGGCGGACAAGTACAACGTTCCGCGTATCTGCTTCGTCAACAAGATGGACAAGCTCGGTGCTGATTTCTACTTCACCGTAGACACCATCATCAGCCGCCTCGGTGCCAAGCCGCTGGTCATGCAGCTGCCCATCGGTGCCGAGAACGACTTCATCGGCGTCGTGGACCTGCTCTACATGCGTGCACTGGTGTGGCCCGGCGACGCCAAGGGCGACGTGACCATGGGTGCCAAGTACGAGATCCGCGAGATCCCCGCTGACCTCCAGGAAAAGGCTGAGGAGTACCGCGCGAACCTCGTTGAGACCGTCGCAGAGTCCTCTGAGGAACTCATGGAGAAGTACCTCGAGGGTGAAGAGATCTCGATCGACGAGCTCAAGGCCGGCATCCGCAAGATGACGATCAACTCCGAGCTCTACCCGATCTTCTGCGGCTCCGCGTTCAAGAACCGCGGCGTTCAGCCCATGCTCGACGCGGTTGTGGACTACCTGCCGAACCCGCTCGACGTGCCCCCGATGGTCGGCCACGACCCCCGTGACGAAGAGAAGGAACTGACCCGCAAGCCTTCCGCTGACGAGCCGTTCTCGGCCCTGGCGTTCAAGATTGCGGCCCACCCCTTCTTCGGCCAGCTCACCTTCATCCGCGTGTACTCCGGTCACGTGGAAGCAGGCGCCCAGGTGGTCAACTCCACCAAGGGCAAGAAGGAGCGCATCGGCAAGCTGTTCCAGATGCACGCCAACAAGGAAATGCCCGTTGAGGGCGCTACCGCCGGCCACATCTACGCAGCCATCGGCCTGAAGGACACCACCACCGGTGACACCCTGTGCGATGCCAGCAACCAGATTGTGCTCGAGTCCATGAGCTTCCCGGAGCCCGTGATCTCGGTTGCCATCGAGCCGAACACCAAGGGTGACCAGGAGAAGCTGTCCACGGCCATCCAGAAGCTCTCCGCTGAGGACCCCACCTTCCAGGTGTCCCTCAACGAAGACACCGGCCAGACCATCATCGCCGGCATGGGCGAGCTCCACCTGGACATCCTGGTGGACCGCATGCGCCGCGAGTTCAAGGTTGAGGCCAACGTGGGCAAGCCCCAGGTTGCTTACCGCGAAACCATCAAGCGCGCCGTCGAACGCCACGACTACACGCACAAGAAGCAGACCGGTGGTTCGGGTCAGTTCGCAAAGATCCAGATTGCCATCGAGCCGCTGGACACCGCCGAGGGCGAGCTGTACGAGTTCGAGAACAAGGTCACTGGTGGCCGCGTTCCCCGCGAGTACATCCCGTCTGTTGACGCGGGCATCCAGGATGCACTGAACGACGGCGTCCTGGCCGGCTACCCGGTTGTTGGCATCAAGGCCACGCTGATCGACGGCGCGTACCACGATGTTGACTCCTCGGAAATGGCGTTCAAGATCGCCGGCCGTATGGCTTTCAAGGAAGCTGCACGCAAGGCGAACCCGGTTCTGCTCGAACCGCTGATGGATGTCGAGGTCCGCACCCCTGAGGAATACATGGGTGAAGTTATCGGTGACCTCAACTCCCGCCGTGGCCAGATGCAGTCCATGGAAGATGCACAGGGCGTCAAGGTCATCCGTGCGCACGTTCCGCTGTCCGGCATGTTCGGCTACATCGGTGACCTGCGCTCGAAGACCCAGGGCCGTGCTGTGTACTCCATGACGTTCAACAGCTACGCCGAGGTCCCGAAGGCAGTTGCCGACGAGATCATCCAGAAGTCCCGCGGCGAGTAGTCCTTCCGGACTTTCGAAGCGAACACCTCGGTGGCGCTGTCTGCCAGCGGACAGCGTGGCCGGTGCAGGTGGCCGGGCCGGCCGGAGTAATCCGGCCGGATTCCGGCCCCTGCACGAACAGGCTCAGGGGATTAGTATTAGTTCCTGAATCTGCAATTTCACCAATCCAAAGCCCCCCAAGTAGACTTGCCTGAGTTCTACCGCGATAAGCGCGGCTGGAGGGCAAGCTATTTGAAAACGTTCTAGGAGGAACCTGTGGCAAAGGCAAAGTTCGAGCGGACTAAGCCGCACGTCAACATCGGCACCATTGGTCACGTTGACCACGGTAAGACGACGCTGACGGCCGCCATTTCCAAGGTGCTGTACGACAAGTACCCGGATCTCAACGAGAAGCGTGACTTCGCGTCGATCGACTCTGCACCCGAAGAGCGTCAGCGCGGTATTACCATCAACATCTCCCACGTGGAGTACCAGACCGAGAAGCGTCACTACGCACACGTAGACGCCCCCGGTCACGCTGACTACATCAAGAACATGATCACCGGTGCTGCCCAGATGGACGGCGCAATCCTCGTGGTTGCCGCTACCGACGGCCCGATGGCTCAGACCCGCGAGCACGTTCTGCTGGCCCGCCAGGTTGGTGTTCCCTACCTGCTGGTCGCACTGAACAAGGCTGACATGGTCGATGACGAGGAACTCCTCGACCTCGTCGAAATGGAAGTTCGTGAGCTCCTCAGCTCGCAGGGCTTCGATGGCGACAACGCTCCGGTTGTCCGCGTTTCAGGCCTGAAGGCCCTGGAAGGCGACCCCGAGTGGGTCAAGTCCGTTGAGGACCTGATGGCTGCTGTCGACGAGTCCGTTCCGGACCCCGTACGTGACCGCGACAAGCCGTTCCTGATGCCGATCGAAGACGTCTTCACCATCACCGGCCGTGGCACCGTTGTTACGGGCCGCGCCGAGCGTGGAACCCTCGCCATCAACTCCGAGGTCGAGATCGTCGGCATCCGCCCGGTCCAGAAGACCACGGTTACCGGTATCGAGATGTTCCACAAGCAGCTCGACGAAGCATGGGCCGGCGAGAACTGTGGCCTGCTGCTCCGCGGTCTGAAGCGCGACGATGTCGAGCGTGGCCAGGTTGTCGTCAAGCCGGGTTCCATCACCCCGCACACCGACTTCGAGGCCAACGTCTACATCCTCTCCAAGGACGAAGGCGGACGTCACAACCCGTTCTACTCCAACTACCGCCCGCAGTTCTACTTCCGTACCACGGACGTAACTGGCGTTATCACCCTGCCCGAGGGCACGGAAATGGTTATGCCTGGCGACAACACTGAGATGACCGTTGCGCTCATCCAGCCCATCGCTATGGAAGAGGGCCTCGGCTTCGCTATCCGCGAAGGCGGCCGCACCGTTGGGTCGGGACGCGTTACCAAGATCATCAAGTAGTACTTGCTGATAGAGGATCCACCGGGCCCCGGCCCGCGCTGAATCCACAAAGAAAGCCCCGCTGCTCCAAGCAGCGGGGCTTTCTTTTACCCTTTTTGGCGGGGACCCCGCGGGTGCTGCCGGGAGGGGCCACTGATACTGTTGCAGCACTGAAAGGAGATCCTTATGGGGTGGCTTATTTTCTTGATCATCGCGGTGGCCGTCGTGGCCGGGGTGTTCTGGGTCAAAAGGAATTTCCGGCACGAGATCGACCGGGCCAAGCGGATCAACAGGGCAAACAAGAACCAGTAACGTGGGTTGGCAGCGCCCATTGCTGGTATGCCTTATTCCTACTTTTCGGTATACCTAAATTCGCGGTATCCTCGTCTTATTGACGCCCGCAACGACGAGGACACGTGATGGCTGTTTCAACATTGGCGGCGGAATCCGCCTCCACCAAAGTGTGGTCCCGCCTCCTGCTGCTGGGGCCCGCGTTCGTGGCCGCCATCGCGTATGTGGACCCGGGGAACGTGGCGGCTAACCTGACTGCCGGCGCAAACTTCGGGTACCTGCTCGTCTGGGTTCTGGTGGCAGCCAATGCCATGGCGGTGCTGATCCAGTACCAGTCGGCCAAGCTGGGCCTGGCCACCGGAATGAGCCTTCCGGAAATCCTCGGCAAACGCCTGGGAACCGGGCGGCGCCGTGCCTACTGGGTGCAGGCTGAGATCGTTGCCGGGGCCACGGATATGGCGGAAGTCATTGGCGGCGCCGTTGCGCTCAACCTGCTGTTCGGCCTGCCCCTGCTCACGGGCGGGTTCATCATCGGCCTGGCGTCCATGCTGCTGCTGGCACTGCAGTCGAACCGGAGCCAGAAGTCCTTCGAGCTCGCCATTCTGACCCTGCTCGGCGTGATTGCCGTCGGGTTTGTTTCGGGCCTGTTCGTCGCGCCACCGGATGCCGGTGGTGCCATCGCCGGCCTTGTGCCACGCTTCGAGGGAACCGATACCGTCCTGCTCGCAGCCAGCATGCTCGGAGCCACCGTCATGCCGCACGCGATCTACCTGCACTCGGCCCTGGCCCGCGACCGTCACGGCTTCTCCGAAGACCCGGCAGTCAGGACGCGGTTGATCCGGGCCACCCGCGTGGATGTCGCCGGTGCCCTGCTGCTTGCCGGAATCGTCAATATAGCCATGCTGCTGCTGGCCGCCACCAGCCTTCGCGGAGTGGAGGGGACGGACACCATTGCCGGAGCGCACGCAGCCGTGACGTCGGCACTGGGGCCCGTCATCGGCGTCGTATTCGCCATTGGCCTCCTGGCCTCGGGCCTGGCGTCCACGTCGGTGGGGTGCTACGCGGGGGCCACCATCATGGGCGGGCTGCTGAAGGTCAGGATTCCGCTGCTGATGCGCCGCACGCTCACCCTGATCCCGGCTCTGCTGGTCCTGGGCGCCGGCATTGAACCAACGCTGGCCTTGGTCCTGAGCCAGGTCCTCCTGAGTTTCGGCATCCCGTTCGCGCTCATTCCGCTGATCCGCCTCACCGGCAGCCGCAAGGTGATGGGCATCCACGCGGACTCGAAACCGCTTCGGATTGCGGGCTGGACGAGCGCCACGCTCATCGTGGGACTGAACTGCGTGCTGATCTTCCTTACAGTGCTGGGCCTCCAGTGACATGTCGGCAGTGACATGCCGCTGGTAGCCCGCCGGCTAGTCCCGCCGGTGGCCCCGGGCGCGTGACAGCGCCTGGTACCAGTAGAAGGACCGTTTGGGGGTCCGCTCCAGTGAATCGAAGTCCACGTGCACCAGGCCAAAACGCTGCGAGTAGCCGGCGGCCCACTCGAAATTGTCCATTAGTGTCCACACGTAATAGCCGCGCAGGTCAACGCCCTCGGCCATGCCGCCGGGAGCAGTAGCTTCAAGAGCTGTCCCCAAGTGCGCAGCCAGATACTCGACGCGGTCGGTGTCCTCCAGCGTCTCTGAAACCCTGTCGGGTTCAGGAAAGCTGGCTCCGCCCTCGGTGATGTACATCGGCGGAAGCGCCTCTCCGTACCGGTCCCTCATTTCCCGCAGCAGGACCCCCAGGTGCTCCGGTGCCACGGGCCAACCGAAGCCGGTGCTGCCGTACTCCGGATAACCCACTTCGTGGAAGGGCAGCTTGGCGATTTCCTTGTGCATGTCCGCAGGCATGGGGGTGATGCCCGGCCCCAGGGCCACCTTCACCGGGAAGTAGTAATTGAGCCCGTAGAAGTCCAGGGGCTGGTGGATGGTCCTCAGGTCGGCATCGGAGATTCTGCCGATGGAGCGCAGCCAGGGCTTGGCGTACAGGGGCAGTGAGGGATAGCGGCCTAGCAGGACGGGATCGGCGTAGATCCTGTTCATCAGAAGGTCGTACAGGTGCGCGACGAGCCGGTCGCCGATCTTCCGGGTGGCGGGCCTGACGGGGGAGTGCAGGTTGGTCAGGCCAACGCCGCCCGCCACTCCGGCCGCCCTCAGCGCCTGCACGCCGAGCCCGTGCGCCAGGAGCTGGTGGTGGATGGCGGGAAGGGCATCGAACATCAACCGGCGCCCCGGCGCGTGCACCCCGAGGGCGTAGCCATTGAGGGTGACCGAGACCGGTTCGTTGAGGGTGACCCACTGGGCCACACGGTCGCCGAACCGCTCACCGGCGGCCCGGGCGTAGTCGCCGAACCTTTGGGCGGTGTCGCGGTTCAGCCACCCGCCACGGTGTTCCAGCGGCAGGGGGGTGTCCCAGTGGTACAGGGTGGCCATCGGGGAGATGCCGGCATCGAGGAGCTGGTCGATGAGGCGGTCGTAGAAATCCAGGCCTTCGGCATTGAAGCTGCCCCGGCCGTCGGGCTGGATCCGTGGCCAGGAAAGCGAGAACCGGTAGGAATCAACGCCCAGCTCCTTGAGCAGCGCCACATCCTCCGGCAGCCGGTTGTAGTGGTCGCAGGCCACGGCGGGGGAGTGCCCGTCCATGATGGCGCCGGGCTTTTCCGCGAAGGCATCCCACCCCGAGGGGCCGCGGCCCCCGTCCTTCAGCGCGCCTTCGATTTGGAACGCCGCGGCGGCGACGCCCAGGGTGAACGACGCCGGCACGCGCCCGGCCAGTTCCGTCACCGCTTCAGTGCCTTCCAGGGTCATGCCCCTATCATCCAGCCGGTTTCTTTCCACTGCAATGGGGCGTGCAGGCGGCGGCCCGGGTGCCAATTCGCATCTGCCCGGCTTTTCCGGCATACTAGATGAGTTGTTCAAGCGCTTCTTCGCGTCCCGATCCGGATAATGCCGGGTGCAGGGTCCAAGTTGAAGACCAAACATAACCCACCCCAATGGAATTGCGGATTTGTATGCGTGTTCAGCGCGACACGCCCGACCGCGGGGGTCGGTTGCGCCGGCAAGGTGAGGAACCCGGATTTATCCGGATTCAGTTTGTGCGGCGGATGGTGGTTACGACCTCAAATGCTTCGGCAGCCATACAACGAGTAAGTGAACAGGGCAGCCCTAAACCGGGGAAGCACAGACTGAAAGAGAGTCAGGCGACATGGCGGGACAAAAAATCCGCATCCGGCTGAAGTCATACGACCACGAGGTCATTGACGTTTCAGCACGGAAGATCGTTGAGACGGTCACGCGCGCAGGCGCAACGGTAGTCGGCCCCGTGCCGCTGCCGACGGAGAAGAACGTGTACTGCGTTATCCGCTCTCCGCACAAGTACAAGGACAGCCGCGAGCACTTTGAAATGCGCACGCACAAGCGTCTTATCGACATCATCGATCCCACGCCGAAGGCTGTCGACTCGCTCATGCGTCTCGACCTGCCGGCTGACGTGAACATCGAAATCAAGCTGTAGGGAGGTGCTGAGAGACTATGACCGCAACCCGTAACGTAAAGGGCCTGCTGGGCACGAAGCTCGGCATGACCCAGGTCTGGGACGAGAACAACAAGCTCATCCCCGTCACTGTGGTCCAGGCAGACTCGAACGTCATCACCCAGCTGCGCAACGCAGATGTTGATGGCTACGTCGCCGTTCAGATCGGCTACGGCCAGATCGATCCCCGCAAGGTCACCAAGCCGCTGGCTGGTCACTTTGAAAAGGCAGGCGTCACGCCTCGCCGCCACGTCGTCGAACTTCGTACCGCAGATGCTGCCGAGTACGAGCTGGGCCAGGAGCTCTCTGTAGAGCTCTTCGAAGCCGGCCAGAAGATCGACGTCGTCGGGACCACCAAGGGTAAGGGCTTCGCCGGTGTTATGAAGCGTCACGGCTTCCACGGCGTTGGCGCTTCCCACGGTGCCCACAAGAACCACCGTAAGCCCGGTTCAATCGGTGGCGCATCCACCCCGAGCCGCGTCTTCAAGGGCATGAAAATGGCCGGCCGCATGGGCGCCGTTCGTCACACCACGCTGAACCTCACGGTCCACGCGGTTGACGTCGAGAAGTCGCTGCTCCTGATCAAGGGTGCCGTCCCCGGCGCCCGCGGCCAGGTCGTCTTCGTACGCACCGCCGTGAAGGGAGCCTAGTTCAATGGCTAACACTGTCCAGGTTGACCTGCCTGCAGAGATCTTCGACGTTCAGACCAACGTGCCGCTGCTGCACCAGGTCGTCGTTGCCCAGCTCGCTGCTGCACGCCAGGGTACCCACAAGACCAAGACCCGCGCTGAAGTTTCCGGTGCAGGACGCAAGCCGTTCAAGCAGAAGGGTACCGGCCGCGCCCGTCAGGGTTCCATCCGTGCTCCTCACATGACCGGCGGTGGCATTGTCCACGGTCCGACCCCGCGTGACTACAGCCAGCGCACCCCCAAGAAGATGATTGCTGCTGCACTGCGCGGCGCACTGTCTGACCGGGCCCGCAACGGTCGCATCCACGTTGTCGCAGAACTGGTTGAAGGCACCAAGCCCTCCGCCAAGACCGCGCTGGCAACGCTCCGCGGTGTTTCCGACCGCAAGAACCTGCTGGTCGTCATCGAGCGCGATAACGACGTTGCTGCACTGTCCGTGCGCAACCTCGCCGGCGTTCACGTTCTGTACGCAGACCAGCTGAACACCTACGACGTTCTCGTCTCTGATGACGTTGTCTTCACCAAGGCTGCCTACGACGCATTCGTTGCCGCTAAGGCAGCTAAGAACGAGGAGGATGCCAAGTGAGTGCAGCCACCATCAAGGATCCCCGCGACGTCGTGCTTGCACCCGTCGTGTCGGAAAAGAGCTACGGCCTGATCGACGAGGGCAAGTACACCTTCCTGGTGGACCCCCGTTCGAACAAGACCGAGATCAAGCTGGCCGTGGAGAAGATCTTCTCCGTCAAGGTCGAATCGATCAACACCATCAACCGTGCCGGTAAGCGCAAGCGCACCAAATTCGGATGGGGTACCCGCAAGAACACCAAGCGTGCGATTGTCACCCTCAAAGAAGGCACCATCGACATCTTCGGCGGTCCGCTCGCGTAGCGGAGACCACTTTAACGAGGAAATAAATTATGGGAATCCGTAAGTACAAGCCGACTACCCCGGGCCGTCGTGGCTCGAGCGTAGCGGACTTCACCGAAATTACGCGGTCGACGCCGGAAAAGTCGTTGGTACGTCCGCTGCCCAAAAAGGGCGGCCGTAACAACTCCGGTAAGATCACCACCCGTCACAAGGGTGGCGGACACAAGCGCCAGTACCGTCTGATCGACTTCCGTCGCCACGACAAGGACGGCGTCAACGCCCGCGTTGCCGAAATCGAGTACGATCCGAACCGCACGGCTCGCATCGCCCTCTTGCACTACGTTGATGGCACCAAGCGTTACATCATCGCTCCCAACAAGCTCGCCCAGGGTGACGTTGTCGAGGCAGGTGCCGGTGCTGACATCAAGCCCGGTAACAACCTGCCCCTGCTCAACATCCCGGTGGGTACTGTCATCCACGCAGTTGAACTGCGCCCGGGTGGCGGCGCCAAGATGGGCCGCTCCGCCGGCGCATCCATCCAGCTTGTTGCCAAGGAAGGCCGCTTCGCCCAGCTGCGTCTGCCTTCCGGCGAAATCCGCAACGTTGACGTGCGCTGCCGCGCAACCGTCGGCGAGGTCGGCAACGCCGAGCAGTCGAACATCAACTGGGGCAAGGCCGGCCGTATGCGGTGGAAGGGCGTTCGCCCGACCGTCCGTGGTGTCGCCATGAACCCGGTCGACCACCCGCACGGTGGTGGCGAGGGTAAGACGTCCGGTGGACGTAACCCCGTCAACCCGAACGGTAAGCGGGAAGGCCGCACCCGCCGCCCCAACAAAGAGAGCGACAAGCTTATTGTGCGTCGCCGTCGTACTGGCAAGAACAAGCGATAGGAGCCTGGACACATGCCACGCAGCCTGAAAAAAGGTCCTTTCGTTGACCAGCACCTCTTTGTGAAGGTAGCCAGGGAAAACGAAAAGGGCACCAAGAACGTCATCAAGACCTGGTCCCGCCGTTCGATGATCATCCCCGACATGCTCGGACACACGATCGCCGTACACGACGGACGCAAGCACATCCCGGTGTTTGTCACTGAGTCGATGGTCGGGCACAAGCTCGGCGAATTCGCTCCCACGCGGACATTCCGCGGCCATGTCAAGGACGACCGTAAGGGCAAGCGCCGCTAGGCGCCTGCGTTTACGTCAAAGACGAGAGAAGGAAAGCAATGGAAGCCAAGGCAATTGCGCGCCACATCCGCGTAACGCCTATGAAGGCCCGGCGCGTCGTCAACCTTGTTCGTGGATTGCAAGCGAATGAGGCTCTGGCAATTCTGAAGTTTGCCCCGCAGGCAGCTTCGGAGCCGGTATTCAAGGTAGTTCAGTCAGCAATCTCCAACGCCCGGGTCCTCGCGGACCGCGACGGCGTGGCGTTTGACGAAGGCGACCTCATCATCAGCGAAGCGTTTGTTGATGAAGGCCCGACCATGAAGCGGTTCCAGCCGCGTGCCCAGGGTCGTGCATTTCAGATCAAGAAGCGCACCAGCCACATCACCGTGGTAGTCGCTACCCCGGAGAAAGAGGAGGCTCGCTAAGTGGGACAGAAAGTAAACCCGCACGGGTTCCGACTCGGCATCACCACCGATCACGTATCGCACTGGTTCGCTGACAGCACCAAGGCCGGCCAGCGGTACAAGGACTTCGTTCGCGAAGACATCCGCATCCGCCAGCTCATGTCCACGGGCATGGAGCGCGCCGGCATCGCCAAGGTCGAGATCGAGCGCACCCGTGACCGCGTCCGCGTGGACATCCACACGGCCCGTCCCGGCATCGTCATCGGCCGCCGTGGAGCAGAAGCAGACCGCATCCGCGGCGAGCTCGAAAAGCTCACTGGCAAGCAGGTCCAGCTGAACATCCTCGAGGTCAAGAACCCCGAGATGGAAGCCCAGCTTGTGGCCCAGGGCGTTGCAGAGCAGCTGACTTCCCGCGTGGCGTTCCGCCGTGCGATGAAGAAGGCCATGCAGTCCGCACAGCGTGCAGGTGCCAAGGGCATCCGTATCGCCTGCTCGGGCCGCCTGGGTGGCGCTGAAATGTCCCGCTCGGAGTTCTACCGCGAAGGCCGTGTGCCCCTGCACACCCTCCGCGCGAACATCGACTACGGCTTCTACGAAGCCAAGACCACCTTCGGCCGCATCGGTGTGAAGGTCTGGATCTACAAGGGTGACGTCACCGCCAAGGAACTGGCTGCACAGGCTGCTGCCGCACCGTCCCGCGGTGGCCGTGGCGAGCGTCCCGGCCGCCCGGGTGGCGCGGACCGCGGTGACCGCCGCCGTCGCAACGACCGTCCGGCCGCTGAAGCAGCTCCTGCTGCCGAAGCACCGGCAGTTGAAGCAGCACCTGCTGCTGCAGAAGGAGGACAGGCTTAAATGCTTATCCCACGTCGAGTAAAGCACCGTAAGCAGCACCACCCGGGTCGTTCCGGCGCTGCTACGGGCGGCACCCAGGTCTCCTTCGGTGAGTACGGCATCCAGGCACTGAGCCCGGCATACGTCACCAACCGTCAGATCGAGTCCGCTCGTATCGCAATGACCCGCCACATCAAGCGTGGCGGTAAGGTCTGGATCAACATCTACCCGGACCGTCCGCTGACCAAGAAGCCTGCCGAAACCCGCATGGGTTCCGGTAAGGGTTCACCGGAATGGTGGGTCGCCAACGTCAAGCCGGGCCGGGTTCTGTTCGAACTCTCCGGTGTCAATGAAGAGGTAGCTCGCGAGGCCCTGCGCCTGGCAATCCACAAGCTGCCGTTGAAGGCACGCATCGTGCGTCGCGAGGGTGGTGAATAGAAATGGCAGTAGGATCCAAGGATCTGGCTCCCGCACAGCTGGACGGTTTCGACAACGAGCGTCTCGTTGAAGAACTCCGCAAGGCCAAGGAAGAGCTGTTCAACCTGCGTTTCCAGTCCGCCACCGGACAGCTGGAGAACCACGGTCGCCTGCGCGCGGTAAAGAAGGACATCGCACGCATCTACACCGTTCTCCGCGAACGCGAGCTGGGCATTCGTGCCGAGGTTGCCGCACCGGTTGTGGAAGCCAAGGAAGAGAAGAAGTCCAAGAAGGCTTCAACCAAGAAGGCCGAAAAGGCTGAAAAGGCTGAGACCGAGGAGGACGCCAAGTGAGTGAAAAGGACCAGAACGTGACCGAAACTGCTACCGAAGCCAAGGCTGGGCAGCGCGGTTACCGCAAGACCCGTCGCGGTTACGTGGTCTCCGACAAGATGGAAAAGACCATCGTTGTCGAGGTTGAAGACCGCGTGAAGCACGCACTGTACGGCAAGGTCATCCGCCGCACCTCCAAGGTCAAGGCACACGACGAAGAGAACACCGCCGGCATCGGCGACCTCGTTGTCATCGCCGAGACCCGTCCGCTGTCCGCCACCAAGAATTGGCGGCTCGTGGAAATCCTCGAAAAGGCCAAGTAGCACCTGCTGCTTCGCTGGAAGCCCCTGCTCCCTTCCGGGAGCGGGGGCTTCCTCGCTTAACGCGGGCGTCACGCCAGGCAGCTTTTGAGTGAAGCGGACGACGGCGGCGCCACGCCTGGCGGGGGAGCGGCACCGTTAGCGGGCCGAAAGGCTGCCCTGCGTGACGCCGTCGTCCGTCCCGCCTAAACGCCCCATCACTTACTACCGCTTTTTCGGCGACGCCCCATCACTTATTACCGCCTTTTCGGCGACGCCCCATCACTTCCCGTCGCCGGTACGCCTGGAGGTGATCGGGCGTTGGTTGTTTTGCTGCTGGAGGTGATCGGGCGTTGGTTGTTTTGCTGCAGGAGGTGATGGGGCGTTGTGCTGGCGGGGGAGCGGCACCTTAGGCGGGCGGAAAGGCTGGCCTGCGTCACGCCGTCGTCCGTCTTGCCGGGCAGGGGACGGTGGTGATATGGGGACTGGCGGAAAACATGCTAGGATATTGAGTTTGTATGGCGCCTTTCGCGCGCCATCATCAACCTCGTAAACAAGCGTGCCACAGCATAGTGCCCCTGTGCGCCCGGGATCCGTCCCGGACCGGGTGGGAGCAACTGCTTCTGGCACGGGCGTTTAGGCCTGGTCTGGCAAAATCCAGGCAGGTCAAGAGACACCCCGATCAACCGTTCCGCAAGGCTCATTCCGTAGCAACATCACGGCCTGAGAACCGGCGCGACGCAAGGAGTAAATAGTGATTCAGCAGGAGTCGCGACTCAAGGTCGCCGACAACACGGGTGCTAAGGAAATCCTTACCATTCGCGTTCTCGGTGGATCTGGCCGTCGCTACGCAGGCATCGGTGACGTCATTGTCGCCACCGTCAAGGATGCAATCCCGGGCGGCAACGTAAAGAAGGGCGATGTGGTCAAGGCCGTCATCGTCCGTACCAAGAAGGAACGCCGCCGTGCGGATGGTTCCTACATCAAGTTTGACGAGAACGCAGCTGTGATCCTGAAGAACGACGGTGACCCCCGCGGTACCCGTATCTTCGGACCGGTTGGTCGTGAACTGCGTGACAAGAAGTTCATGAAGATCGTTTCTCTGGCTCCGGAGGTGCTCTAGTCCATGGCTGCAAAGATCAAGAAGGGTGACCTGGTTCAGGTCATCACTGGCGCCAAGGCTGAGCGCGGCGGCGACCGTGGCAAGCAGGGCAAGGTTCTGCGCGTCTTCACCGACACCAACCGCGTGCTGGTTGAGGGTATCAACCGCGTCACCAAGCACACCCGTGTTGGACAGTCGCAGCGCGGCACCAAGACCGGCGGCATCGAGGTCGTAGAGGCCCCGATCCACATTTCGAACGTGGCCCTGGTTGACCCGTCGACCAAGAAGCCGACCCGTGTGGGCTTCCGCCTCGACACTGTGGAGAAGAACGGTGTCAAGAAGACCGTCCGCGTCCGCGTGTCCAAGAGCTCCGGGAAGGACATCTAATGACTGAGACTCTCGAGACTCCGGCAACGAAGATCGTTCCTCGTCTGAAGACCAAGTACGCCGAATCCATCAAGGCAACGCTCCAGGATGAATTCAAGTACGAGAACGTGAACCAGGTACCCCGTCTGGTGAAGGTTGTTGTGAACATGGGTGTTGGAGATGCCGCCAAGGACTCCAAGCTGATCGACGGCGCTGTCCGCGACCTCACCCAGATCACCGGCCAGAAGCCGCAGGTTACCAAGGCCCGCAAGTCGATCGCACAGTTCAAGCTGCGTGAAGGCATGCCCATCGGTGCACACGCTACCCTGCGTGGCGACCGCATGTGGGAATTCGTGGACCGCCTGGTCACCCTGGCTCTGCCCCGTATCCGCGACTTCCGCGGCCTCAGCGGCAAGCAGTTCGATGGCAACGGCAACTACACCTTCGGTCTGACCGAGCAGGTTATGTTCCACGAAATCGACCAGGACAAGATCGACCGCGTCCGCGGTATGGACATCACGGTTGTCACCACTGCCAAGACCGATGACGAAGGCCGCGCGCTGCTCAAGGCGCTTGGTTTCCCGTTCAAAACCGAAGCTTAATTAACTACGTAAAAGGTCCGGCCGCTCCGCTCCCCCGGGAATGGAACGGCGGAAACCGTTATGAGGAAGGGCATGAGCCCACATGACAATGACAGATCCTGTCGCAGATATGCTTACGCGCCTGCGTAACGCAAACTCGGCATACCACGACTCCGTGTCTATGCCTTACAGCAAGCTCAAGGCGCGCGTTGCCGACATCCTCAAGGCCGAAGGTTTCATCGCCGGCTGGAAGGAAGAGGACGCCGAGGTTGGCAAGAAGCTGACCCTGGACCTCAAGTTCGGTCCGAACCGCGAGCGTTCCATCGCCGGTGTACGCCGCATCTCCAAGCCGGGTCTCCGCGTTTACGCGAAGTCCACTAACCTCCCGCACGTGCTCGGTGGCCTGGGTATCGCTATCCTGTCCACCTCTTCCGGCCTCCTGACTGACAAGCAGGCCGGCAAGAAGGGCGTGGGCGGCGAAGTCCTCGCGTACGTCTGGTAACGGGAAAGGAAGAGAATAATGTCACGTATTGGACGTCTCCCCATCACCGTTCCTGCCGGCGTTGAGGTCAAGGTTGACGGCTCTGTCGTCAGCGTCAAGGGTTCCAAGGGGGAGCTGACCCACACTGTGGCCAGCCCCATCGAGGTTGCCCTGGACGAGAACACCCTGACCGTCAGCCGCCCGAACGACGAGCGCGCCTCCCGTTCGCTCCACGGCCTGACCCGCACCCTGATCGCCAACATGATCCAGGGCGTCACCGCAGGCTACGAGAAGAAGCTTGAAATCGTCGGTACCGGTTACCGCGTTCAGGCCAAGGGATCTGACCTTGAGTTCGCTCTGGGCTACAGCCACCCGGTCAACGTTTCGGCTCCGGCCGGCATCACCTTTGCAGTAGAGGGACCGACCAAGCTCTCTGTCTCAGGTATCAACAAGCAGCAGGTCGGCGAGGTCGCTGCCAACATTCGCAAGCTGCGGAAGCCTGACCCGTACAAGGGCAAGGGCATCCGTTACGCCGGCGAAGTCATCCGCCGCAAGGTCGGAAAGGCTGGTAAGTAACCATGGCCATCTCCATTAACAAGAAGCGTACGAACAAGAGCAAGGCTGCTGGTCGCAGCCGCCGCCAGCTTCGTATCCGCAAGCGCATTTCCGGTACGGCTGTCCGCCCCCGCCTGGTGGTCAACCGCTCCGCACGCCACGTATTTGTCCAGGTTGTCGATGACACCATTGGCCAGACCGTAGCAAGCGCGTCCACTCTGGAAGCTGACCTTCGTGCATTCGACGGTGACAAGACTGCCAAGGCCAAGCGCGTTGGCGAGCTCGTTGCCGAACGTGCCAAGGCTGCCGGCGTCGAGGCTGTTGTGTTCGACCGTGGTGGTAACAAGTACCACGGCCGGATCGCCGCCGTCGCTGACGGTGCACGCGAAGGTGGGCTGTCACTGTGACCGAAGCAAACAAGGAAAAGGACACTGTGTCTGCAGATCAGAAGGCGCCCGAAGCCGCAGCTGCTGAGACCACTGCCCCCGCTGCCGAGGACCGCCGTGGTGGCGCCCGTCGCGGCGAGCGTGGCGACCGTGGCCAGGGCCGCGGCGACCGCGGTGGCCGTGGCGGCCGCGACGGTGGCCGTGAAGCCGAAAAGAACCAGTTCGTAGAGCGCGTTGTCACCATCAACCGCGTCTCCAAGGTCGTCAAGGGTGGTCGTCGCTTCAGCTTCACCGCACTGGTCGTCGTTGGTGACGGTAACGGTATGGTCGGCGTGGGCTACGGCAAGGCCAAGGAAGTTCCCGCTGCTATCGCCAAGGGCGTTGAAGAGGCCAAGAAGTCCTTCTTCCGCGTTCCCCGCGTTGGCAACACCATCCCGCACCGCGTTCAGGGTGAAGCCGCTGCCGGCGTCGTAATGCTGCGTCCGGCTTCCGCCGGTACCGGTGTTATCGCCGGTGGTCCGGTCCGTGCAGTACTGGAGTGCGTGGGCATCCACGACATCCTCTCCAAGTCGCTCGGTTCCTCCAACGCCATCAACATCGTTCACGCGACCGTTGATGCCCTGAAGCGCCTCGAAGAGCCGGCAGCAGTGGCAGCACGCCGCGGCCTGCCGCTGGACGAGATCGCTCCGGCAGCGTTGGTGAAGGCCCTCCTGGCTCCGAAGGCAGGTGTTTAGTCTTGGCTAAGAACCTGGTCCCCTCGGACGCTCAGTTGGAAATCACTCAGATCAAGTCCGCCATTGGCGGCAAGCAGAACCAGCGCGACACCCTGCGGTCCCTCGGCCTGAAGCGGATCGGACACACTGTTGTCCGCACCGCCGACGCCGTAACCGTTGGAATGCTCAACACGGTTCCGCACCTGGTAAAGGTAGAGGAGGCGAAGTAAATGGCAGAGAACACTGCTGATAAGGCGCAGGCTGCTGAGAAGCAGAACGCCCTGAAGGTTCACCACCTGCGTCCCGCACCGGGTGCCAAGACCGCCAAGACCCGTGTTGGTCGTGGTGAGGCATCCAAGGGTAAGACCGCCGGCCGCGGTACCAAGGGTACGGCTGCCCGCTACCAGGTGAAGGCTGGCTTTGCCGGCGGCCAGCTGCCGCTGCACATGCGCCTGCCCAAGCTGCGTGGCTTCAAGAACCCGTTCCGGGTCGAGTTCCAGGTGGTAAACCTGGACAAGCTCAACGAGCTGTTCCCGGAAGGTGGCGCAGTCACCGTGGAGAACCTGGTCGAAAAGGGTGCCGTTCGCAAGAACCAGCCCGTCAAGGTGCTGGGCACCGGCGACATCACCGTCAAGGTTGACGTCACCGCCCACGCATTCTCGGCCAGCGCCGCCGAAAAGATTGCTGCAGCAGGCGGAAGCACCACCGCCCTGTAAAGGACGGCGCCAGCTGTAAAACTCCCGGTATCCGCGGGCTTCGGCCCCGGATACCGGGAGTTTTTCGTATCCGCCTGGCGAACAATTCCCGCCTTCCGGCGCATGCCGGCCGGCCCGGATTGTTCGCTCGGCACATAGACCCGTTAGACTCGGATGTCGGGATTTATCAAATTCCGCCACCCCCACCCTTATTGACACCACAGGAGGACGCTTGCTTAGCGCATTTGGCCGGGCCTTTCGCACGCCTGATCTGCGACGCAAGTTGTTGTTCACGCTGGGAATCATCACCATCTTCCGCTTGGGTGCTTTCATTCCCTCGCCCGGTGTGAACTACCAGAATGTCCAGCAATGCTTGCAGAACGGTCAGACCGCCGGCGGGCTGTACCAGCTCGTTAACCTCTTCAGCGGCGGCGCGTTGCTCCAGGTGTCCATCTTCGCCCTGGGCATCATGCCCTACATCACGGCCAGCATCATCGTGCAGCTGCTCCGGGTGGTCATTCCCCGGTTCCAGCAGCTATACGAAGAGGGCGCGTCGGGACAGTCCAAGCTGACCCAGTACACCCGTTACCTCACCATCGCCCTGGGCCTGCTCAACGCCACTACGCTGGTGTCCCTGGCCCGCTCAGGGCAGCTGCTTCCCGGCTGCCAGCTGCCGGTGATCCCTGACAGCAGCATCATCACCACCATCCTGATCATCATCACGCTCACGGCAGGCACCGGCCTGATCATGTGGATGGGCGAGCTCGTCACGGAGAAGGGCGTGGGCAACGGCATGTCGCTGCTCATCTTCACCTCCATCGCCGCCCAGTTCCCCACCTCCCTGGGTGCCATCTGGACCTCGCAGGGACCGGGAACCTTCTTCTTGGTCCTGGTGGTGGGTCTGCTCACCGTGGCCCTGGTGGTCTTCGTCGAGCAGTCACAGCGCCGCATCCCGGTGCAGTACGCCAAGCGGATGATCGGACGCCGCACTGTGGGCGGCACCAGTACCTACATTCCCATCAAGGTGAACATGGCCGGTGTCATTCCGGTGATCTTCGCTTCCTCCATGCTCTACATTCCCGGACTGATCGCTCAGTTCAACCAGCCCCGGAACGGCGAGCCCATGCAACCGTGGGTTGAGTGGATTAACAACAACCTCACCCGCGGTGACCACCCGATCTACATGGCGGTTTATTTCGTCCTGATCGTGTTCTTCACCTACTTCTACGTCGCGATTACCTTCAACCCTGAAGAAGTCTCAGACAACATGAAGAAGTACGGCGGCTTCATCCCAGGTATCCGCGCCGGCAGGCCGACCGCTGACTACCTGCAGTACGTGCTCTCACGGATCACCCTGCCCGGCGCCCTCTACCTGGGCTTCGTGGCATTGATCCCGCTGGTGGCACTCGTGCTGATCAACGCAAACCAGAACTTCCCGTTCGGTGGCACCTCGATCCTGATCATGGTGGGCGTTGGGTTGGAGACCGTAAAGCAGATTGATGCGCAGCTACAACAACGTCACTACGAAGGGCTTTTGCGATGACGAGAATGCTGATTATTGGACCTCCCGGTTCCGGAAAAGGAACGCAGGCGGAGCGGATTTCAGAACGCCTCGGCGTTGTGGCCATCTCCACCGGCGACATCTTCCGTGCCAACGTGAAGGGCGAAACCCCGCTCGGCGTCGAGGCCAAGAAGTACATGGACAACGGTGACTTCGTCCCGGACAGCGTGACCAACAAGATGGTCCGTGACCGCCTGAACGAGTCCGATGTCGAGAACGGCTTCCTGCTGGACGGCTACCCGCGCACCACCGCGCAGGTGGACTACCTTGACGAGATCCTCGCCGACGGCGACGAGAAGCTCGACGTGGTCCTGCAGCTGACTGCCGACGACGAGGAGCTGGTACACCGCCTCCTGGGCCGGGCCAAGGAAACGGGCCGGAGCGACGACAACGAAGCCGTCATCCGCCACCGCCTGGACCTCTACCACGAGCAGACCGAAGCTGTGGTGGCGAAGTACGCCGACCGCGGCATCCTCACCAAGGTTGACGGAATCGGTCCGATCGACGAAGTAACCAACCGCGTGATGCAGGCCATCAAGGCCGCACAGGCCGCCTGACCCAAGGCGCCCGGTTTTATCGAGGCTCCTCCCGGCATCCGGGAGGAGCCTCAGCCATTTGAAAGGAAACATCATGGCCTTCGGCCAGCCCCGCATCGAATACAAGAACAACGCCCAGATGCGCACCATGCACGAGGCCGGCCTGGTTCTCAGCCGTGCACTGGATGCCGCCGTTGCCGCCGCGGTGCCGGGGGTCACCACCAAGCACCTGGACGATGTCTTCGCCGCCGTCCTCAACGAGGCAGGCGCCAAGTCCAACTTCCTCGGCTACCACGGCTTCCCGGCCACCATCTGCACGTCCGTCAATGAGGAAGTGGTGCACGGCATTCCGGGCAGCCGCGTCCTGCAGGACGGCGACATCATCTCCATCGATGGCGGCGCGATCGTCAACGGCTGGCATTCGGATTCCGCGCGCACGGTGATCGTGGGAACAGCGGACCCGGAAGACCAGCGCCTCTCGGACGTCACCCAGGCCGCCATGTGGCGGGGGATCGCTGCCCTGGCCGGCGGCTCGCACGTGGGGGACATCGGCGCCGCCATTGACGACTACGTCTCCTCCGTCCCCGGCAAGCCGCTGGGCATCCTGGAGGACTACGTGGGCCACGGCATCGGCTCCGAGATGCACATGGCCCCGGACGTCCTGAACTACCGCACCAACCACCGGGGCCCCAAGATCAAGCCTGGCCTGTGCCTTGCCATTGAACCCATGCTGGTCCGGGGCGGCATCGAGACCGCAGTCCTGGAGGATGACTGGACCGTGGTAACCACCGACGGCAAGCGCTCCTGCCAGTGGGAGCACTCCGTGGCAGTGCACGAGAAGGGCATCTGGGTGCTGTCGGCGCCCGACGGCGGTGCGGAGCACCTGGTGCCCCTGGGCGTCACCCCGGTGCCGATCCCCTAAGGGGACACGCTTCCCCCTCTTCTACGCGCATTTTTCTGCGTGACGCACAAAAGCCCTGGCAGGACCCGGATCCGGGTCCCGCCAGGGCTTTCGCGTTTCGACAGCGGCTAGGACTTCAGCTTCGGCTTCACGTCCCGGTCGTAGATACCCTGCAGGGTGGTCTTCAGGTCCGTCATGGTGGACTTGACGTCGCCTTGCTGGGTGAGGATCTTCGCAGCGGCCTTTGCCATCTCCTGGTCAGCACCGGGCAGGAACACGCGGGCGTTGTCCTGGACCTTGGTCACCGCGAGCTGGTCCACTGCGGTCTGGATCTGCGGCGTCTTGGCCAGGACCGCCTTCATGTCGGCCGACTTGCGGGTGGGCATGTAGCCGGTGGCGGCGGAAAACTCCGCGGTGCTCTCCGGCTGGGTGACGAAGTCCAGGAACATCCCGGCGGCCAGCTGTTCCTCCTTGGAAATGCCGCTGGGGATGCCCAGGCCTGCACCACCCGTGGGGCAGACGTTGGAGGTCGCCTTGGGGCCGCCGGGCAGGAAGCCGACACCCACGTTGAACTTGGCCGACTTCAGGATGCCCAGCAGCGAGCCCGTGGAGGCGATGGTGGCCGAAGTCAGGCCTGCGGAGAAATCGTCGGCCGCTTCCTTGGACGAGACACCCGCCCACTTGTCCTTGTAGATCGAGTCCTGGGCCCACTGCAGCGCGGCGACGGATTCGGCGGAGTCGCAGGTGATGTCCCATTCCTTGGACCAGCCCCCGCCCCAGCCCCAGAGCATATTCTGCAGGGTCCAGCCCGCGTAGCCGGCCAGAGCCGGATAGATGTAGGCGTACTGGGCGCCGGAGCTTGCCTTCAGCTTGGGTGCCCACTCGCCGAATTCCTGCCAGGTCTTGGGAGCACGGTCCGGGATCCCGGCTGCCGCGAAGTGGTCCTTGTTGTAGTAGAACAGCGGCGTTGACCGGCCGTAGGGCAGCGCCCACTGCTTTCCGTCGTACTTGTAGTCATTGACCAGTGACTGCTGGAAATCGTCCATCTTCATGTTCAGCTGCTTGGTCAGGCTGTCCACCGGAATGATGCTGCCGTTGGTGTAGTACCGGAACCACCAAACGTCGGAGAGGACAACGACACCCGGGAGGCCGGACTTGGCTGCCTGCGCGGTCTGGAACTTCTGGGCGATTTCCTCGTAGTTGGCCCCGGCGGTGACCAGGTTGACGGCGATGCCCGGGTTCTTGGCCTGGAACTTCTCGATCAGGCTCTTTTCCACATCCTGGGACTGTCCGGGGTGGCTGGACCAGAAGTCGATTTTGGCAGCAGGCTTCACGCCGCTGAAGTCGATATCGGCCGCCTGGGACGTGGCCTGTCCACCGCCGCTTGTAGAAGGTCCGCCGCATGCGGCCAGGGCTGCGGCAGAGGCGGTGAGCCCTGCCAGGCCCAGGAAGTGCCTCCGGTCCAGGTGAAGTGTCATGACAGTTCCTTTCGGTTGTTGCCTGCGGAAGGGGGAGTACTTGGAGGTTGGGTAGTACGACGGCGGCCGGCGGCTTAGCCGGTCACGCTGCCTTGGGTGAGGCCCGCCACGATGTAGCGCTGCAGGGCCGCGAAGATGATCAGGATGGGAACGATGACCAGGACTGCCCCGGCCATGAGGACACCCCAGCCGGCGGCGTTGCTCTCGTTGTTCTGCAGGAGGGTGAGGCCCACCGGCAAGGTCATGGTTTCCGGCCGGTCCGTGATGATCAGCGGCCAGATGTAGTCGTTCCACTCGGTCACGATGGTCACCAGGGCTACCGTGGCAATGGAAGGCACGGAGACGGGGACCACGATCTGCCACAGCCGGCGCCAGTGCCCGGCACCGTCCATCTCTGCAGATTCGAGAATGGAGGCGGGCAGGGTACGGAAGTGCTGCCGCAGCAGGAACGTGCCGAACGCGGTGCCAAGGCCGGGCAGGATGATGCCCCACAGGGTGTTCTTCCCGCCGATCCCCGCGATCAGGATGAAGTTGGGCAGGATGGATACCTGCGGCGGCACCATGAGGGCCACCAGGATCAGCAGGAAGATGAAGTTCCGGAACGGGAAGCGGACAAAGACCAGGGCGTACGCCGTCAGGATGGCCAGGAGCACCTTGATGGTTGCCCCTGACAGGGTGACGATGGTGCTGTTCAGGAAGAACTGCCCGAAGGGGACCGTAGTCATGGCGGTCCGGTAGTTCTCCAGGTTCAGGCTTTCCGGAAGGATCTTCAGGTCGGTGGTGACGATTTCGCCCGATTGCTTGAAGGAGCTGAGCACCATCCACAGCAGGGGAAGGAACACCACCAGCGTGGCGATCAGCAGCGGCAGGTAGCCGCCGACCAGGGTCTGGACAAGGTTCCGGCGGGAGAACGGCCGGTCGCGGCGAAGGCCGGGGTCCGGTGCGGCGATGGCCGGAGCGGCGGGGTCCGGGCTCACCGGTGATAGGGATGTCACGAGTAATGAACCTTTCGTTCCACGAACCGCAGCTGGAGCACGGTGATCACCAGGAGGATGGCAAACAGGACCACCGAGATGGCCGCTGAGTAGCCGGCCCTGTTGTAGGCCCCGAAGGCCTGGAGGTATGCCTCGTAAATCAGGGTGCTGGTGCCGGTGCCCAGGGGTGTCATGATCCGGATGAGGTCGAAGGCCTGCAGCGAGCTGAGCATGGTGGTGATCAGGAGGAAGAACGTGGTGGGGGACAGCAGCGGCAGCGAGATGCTGACGAAGCGGCGGAACCCGTTGGCACCGTCGAGGGACGCCGCCTCCATGACCTCCTGCGGAAGCGACTGGAGCCCGGCGAGGTACACCACCGCGCAGTAGCCCAGGTTCTTCCACACGTAAACCAGGATCACCATGACCAGCGACAGCTGGGGATCGTTGATCCACTGCGGGCTCTGCTGCCCGATGCCCCGGAGCAGCCAGGCCAGGACGCCGTAGCCCGGATCAAAAATGAACAGCCACACCAGGCCCACGCCGACGCCGGAGAGGACGTAGGGGGCAAAGACGGCGGAGCGCGCGAACGTGGTGCCGCGGACCTTCGCGTTCAAGGCCAGCGCAACCAGCAGGCCCAGGATCATCGAACCGCCCACCGTCACCAGCGTGAACACTGCGGTGGTGCCCAGGACTTTCGGGGCATCGTTGCTGGTGAAGAAGGTGACGTAGTTGGCGAAGCCCACCACGCTGGCGGTGGGGGAACCGAGGGTCCAGTCCAACGTGGAGTAGTACATGTTGCTGAACAGCGGCCGGTAGGTGAAGACGGCGATCAGCACCAGGTTGGGCAGCGCCATGGCAAGGAAAACAAAGAAGTCGCGGCGGGTCCTTGCGGTCCACCGCCGTCGTGGAACTTTTGCCGAACGCCCCGGGGGCCTCTTGGGTTTGGTGGCGGGGTGCTGGGCGAGTTGACGGGTCATGCGTGTCTCTCCCGGGTTGGGAGCCTGCTCGTGGCCGGCCCTGGCTTGATCTAGGGACTACTACACCAGACCGTCAGGGGGCTGAAACCCGCATATGCCCTTGTCAGGGAACTGTTATCCAAGGCTTCGTCGCCCGTTAACGCTGTGTTGATTGCAGTCTCGCATAAAGTTCGCCGTTGCGGCAGGGGCGCGCCAGCGGAGGGGACAATAGGGGCATGGGAACCATTACCGATGTCCCGGGCATCCGCGTGGGCCACGTCCAGAAGGACACCGACGGATGGCTGACGGGCGTTACCGTTGTCCTGCCGCCGCCGGGCACGGTGGGCTCGGTGGATGTCCAGGGCGGCGGCCCGGCCACGCACGAAACGGACGCCCTTGACCCCACCACCCTGGTCGGCACCGTGGACGCCCTGGTCCTCACGGGCGGCAGCGCCTACGGGCTGGCGTCCGCTGCGGGCGCTCAGCGCTGGTGCGAGGAAAACGGCCGCGGCTTTGCCGTTCCCGGGGGAGTGGTGCCCATCGTCCCCGCCGCGGCCATCTTCGACCTCGGCAGGGGCGGGAACTTCGCCGCACGGCCGACGCCGGACATGGGCTACGCGGCAACGGCCGCCGCGGCAGCACAAAAGGAGGGGCACGACGCCGGGCGGGGCAACGTGGGTGCCGGCACCGGGGCACTGATCGGCCGGGGGCAATATAAAGGGGGAGTTGGCACAGCGTCGGCCACGCTCGGGGACGGGGTTGTGGTCGGAGCCCTGGCCATAGTCAACGCACTCGGACTCCCGTTTGAACCAGCGGTGCAGTTCTCCGTGGAGACCACTGATGCGCCGCCCCTTAACACCACCCTTGTCGTTGTGGCCACCAATGCCGTTCTGGATGTGGCCGAATGTAAGAGGACTGCCTCTGCTTCCCATGCCGGGATTGCCCGGGCGCTGAACCCGAGCCATACCCTGGCCGACGGGGACACAGTCTTCTGCCTGGCAACCGGTGCTGTGGCACTCGGCCGCTCCGACGACGCTGCCCGCCAGGTCAGTCTCATCACGCTCCAAAGCGCGGCAGCCGACGTCGTCCGTTTGGCCATCCTGGACGGTGTGGCGGCGGCTGGTGCCGTGAGCACTCCGGCCGGCGAATATGGTGCGTACGGCACCGCGTAGGCTACTATGGCCGATTTAACTTTTACCGGCCAACAGGGTAGTGTTGTTTGTTGGTTGTCTGGACTGCCACGCCCTTTTGGGCTTGGAGACGGCAATCGATCCAACAAAAACGTTCGTGGTCATGCCCGGTGCTATCCGGCGGGGCTGCGGCAACAACAGTTAGCGGAGGGTATGGCCAAGAAGGACGGGGTCATTGAGATCGAAGGCGTTGTGACCGAGGCGCTGCCTAACGCGATGTTTCGCGTTGAGCTCACCAACAAGCACATCGTTCTGGCACACATCTCTGGAAAGATGCGTCAGCACTACATCCGAATCCTCCCTGAGGACCGCGTAGTGGTGGAGCTGAGCCCGTACGACCTCACCCGTGGTCGTATCGTCTACCGCTACAAGTAAATTGCTGGGCGGCGGCAGTGCAAACTGACTGCTGCTCCAGTTGACCAAACTGCTACACGCAAAGGAACGCCATGAAGGTCAAGCCGAGCGTCAAGCAGATCTGCGAAAAGTGCAAAGTGATCCGCCGTAATGGCCGGGTCATGGTGATCTGCGAGAACCCGCGCCACAAGCAGCGCCAGGGCTAATTTCCTTCCCTGAAGGAAATCCTGGGTTGCTAACCCACGCAAGTAAATAAAGGCAGCACAAGCTGATCTGGAACATTGAGCTCGAAAGAGTCCGGACAGCTAACCCCCGGTCGGAGGCTGGGGCCGCACGGAACGTGCGGGTGTACTGCCTACGACCTCCGGTTTATCAAGGAGTACTGCCACTATGGCTCGTCTCGCTGGCGTAGACATTCCCCGCGAAAAGCGGCTGGAAATTGCGCTTACTTACATCTACGGCGTGGGCAAGACCCGTGCACACGAAACCCTGGCCGCCACTGGCATCAGCGCTGACGTCCGCGTCAAGGACCTGACTGACGCCCAGCTGGTTGAGCTGCGTGACTACATTGAAGGCAACTACAAGGTTGAGGGTGACCTTCGCCGCGAAGTAGCAGCAGATATCCGCCGCAAGGTTGAAATCGGCAGCTACGAAGGCCTGCGCCACCGCAAGGGCCTGCCCGTACGCGGTCAGCGTACGAAGACCAACGCACGTACCCGCAAGGGCCCGAAGCGTACCGTCGCCGGCAAGAAGAAGGCCCGTTAAAATCCCCGCTCGGGATTTACGGACTTTCCCCAATAACTTTCTGTAGGAGAAAAAATGCCCCCGAAGACTCGTGGCGCGGTTCGCAAGCCGCGTAAGAAGGACAAGAAGAATATCGCGCTTGGCCAGGCGCACATCAAGAGCACCTTTAACAACACCATCGTTTCCATCACGGACCCGACCGGCGCTGTTATTTCCTGGGCTTCCTCCGGTGAGGTTGGCTTCAAGGGCTCGCGCAAGTCCACCCCGTTCGCTGCGCAGATGGCCGCCGAAGCCGCTGCCAAGCGTGCGCAGGAGCACGGCATGCGCAAGGTAGACGTTTTCGTCAAGGGACCGGGTTCCGGACGCGAAACCGCCATCCGTTCGCTGCAGGCCGCAGGCCTCGAGGTTGGCTCCATCCAGGACGTCACCCCCGCAGCGCACAACGGCTGCCGCCCGCCGAAGCGCCGCCGCGTCTAATTCTTTTCCGCAGCAGGAGCTTGCCCGGACCAGTGATGGTCCGGGCAAGCCCAGCGCGTTAAGTCTTCAGACCGAATTTCCACCACCTGTGTTGCGTCATATAGCGGATGCTCGCCGAAAGGAAACCTAAGTGCTCATTGCACAGCGCCCCACCCTCTCCGAAGAGGTAGTCTCCGAAAACCGTTCGCGTTTCATCATTGAACCGCTGGAACCGGGCTTCGGCTACACCCTCGGAAACTCCCTCCGCCGTACCCTGCTCTCCTCCATCCCCGGTGCTGCCGTAACCAGCATCCGGATCGATGGTGTGCTGCACGAGTTCACCACGGTTCCGGGTGTCAAGGAAGATGTCACCGAGATCATCCTTAACATCAAGAGCCTGTCGGTTTCCTCCGAGCACGACGAGCCCGTCGTGGCTTACCTGCGCAAGCAGGGCCCCGGAGTCGTCACCGCCGCGGACATCGCTCCGCCGGCCGGCGTCGAATTCCACAACCCGGATCTGCACATTGCCACGCTGAACTCGAAGGGCAAGTTCGAACTTGAACTGACCATCGAGCGCGGCCGCGGCTACGTTTCGGCAGCTCAGAACAAGTCCGGCGACGCAGAGATCGGCCGTATCCCGGTTGACTCCATCTACTCGCCGGTGCTGAAGGTTACTTTCCGCGTGGAAGCAACCCGTGTTGAGCAGCGCACCGACTTCGACAAGCTGATTGTCGACGTCGAGACCAAGCAGGCCATCGCCCCGCGCGATGCCGTTGCTTCCGCAGGCACCACCCTGGTGGAACTGTTCGGTCTGGCCCGTGAGCTGAACACCGCAGCTGAAGGTATCGAGATCGGCCCGTCGCCCACCGACGCTGCCCTGGCAGCCGACATGGCACTGCCGATCGAGGATCTGGACCTCACCGTCCGTTCCTACAACTGCCTCAAGCGTGAGGGCATCCACACCGTGGGTGAACTCGTTGCCCGCTCCGAGGCTGACCTGATGGACATCCGCAACTTCGGTGCAAAGTCCATTGACGAGGTCAAGGCAAAGCTGGTTGAACTGGGCCTGTCCCTCAAGGACTCGCCTCCCGGTTTTGACCTCGCAGCACGCGCCGCAGCAATCGAAGAGGACGACGCCGCGTTCGGCGACGACGAACTCTAAACCAGACCTTGGCCGGCGGGCAGCACCATGGTGTGCCGCCCACGGCTTCCACATGAGGAGAAACAATTATGCCTACCCCCACTAAGGGTCCGCGCCTCGGCGGCGGCCCGGCTCACGAGCGTCTGATGCTCGCGAACCTGGCCTCATCCCTGTTCGAGCACAAGCGGATCACCACCACGGTGACCAAGGCCAAGCGCCTGAAGCCGTACGCAGAGCGCCTGGTGACCTTCGCCAAGCGTGGCGACCTGGCTTCCCGCCGCCGCGTCCTCGGCCTGATCAGCAACAAGGGCGTCGTCCACGAGCTGTTCACCGACATTGCGCAGGCTGTGGAGAACCGCGACGGCGGCTACACCCGCATCACCAAGATCGGCAACCGCAAGGGCGACAACGCTCCCATGGCTGTCATCGAACTGGTCCTCGAGCCGGTTTCCGCCAAGCAGGCCGTCGTAGCCGAGGCTACCCAGGCTGCTGCCAAGGCTGCTCCGGCTGCCGAGGAAGCTCCCGCTGAAGAGGCTCCGGCCGCTGAGGAAGCTGCTGCAACCGAAGAGGCACCTGCTGCTGAAGAAGCTGCAACCGAAGAGGCTCCGGCCGCTGAGGAAGCTGCCGAGGCTCCCGCAGCCGAGGAGAAGGACGCGAAGTAATTCGCTGATTCTCTTCGCATAGACTTAGGTCTGTGAACCACCAAAAACCCGCGGCCCCCGTTTCAGGGGGCGGCGGGTTTTTGCGTATCCGGCTTGACCTTTCGTACGACGGCGGCCCGTTCAGCGGTTGGGCGCTCCAGCCGGGGCGGCGGACCGTCCAGGGTGTGCTGGAGGAAGCAATCGAGCTCCTGGTCCGGCGCCAGGTACGGGTCACCGTCGCGGGGCGCACCGACGCCGGCGTGCACGCCCGCGGCCAGGTGGTCCATCTGGACCTCACCGAAGCCGAGTGGCTGGGACTGCCGCGCGGGCACGAACTCGATCCCGCCGTCGCCATGCTGCGGCGCCTCCGCGGTGCCCTGAACCGCGCCCTCGGCGACCTGCACGGCGCGGTGGAGGTCCACGACATCTCGCCGGCACCCGCCGGCTTTGACGCACGCTTCTCGGCGCTGTGGCGGCGGTACAGCTACCGGATCGCGGACGGGCCTGCCCTCTGGGATCCCCTGGAGCGGTACTTCACCCTGTGGCACAAAAACCCGCTGGACGTGGACCTGCTCAACGAGGGCGCCGCCCGGCTGCTGGGCCTGCAGAACTTCCTTTCCTTCTGCAAGCCCCGCGAAGGGGCCACCACCATCCGCGAGCTGCAGCGCTTCGAGTTCCGGCGCGGCGAGGACGGCGTCATCGTGGCAACCGTCCAGGCCGACGCCTTCTGCCACAACATGGTGCGCGCGCTGATTGGCTCGGCCCTGTACGTGGGGGAGGGCGTGGAGGAACCCGGCTGGCTGTACGAACGGCTGCTGCTGCAAAAGCGGGATGCCAAGTCTGTCCTTGCGGCCCCGCATCCCCTGGTGCTGGAGGAAGTGGCATATCCCTCGGACAGCGAGCTGCTGGCCCGCGCCGAACAGACCAGGGCCGTGCGCGAGCACTGACCCGGGCCGCGCCCTGATCTCCTAAAACGCCGGAGGCGGGCCCTCCGCCGGCAGCGTCACCGTGAAAGTGCTGCCCTGGCCCTCGCCGCTCTCGCACATGATGCTGCCGCCGTGCCGCTCCACGATCATCCGCGTGATGGACAGGCCCAGCCCCGCCCCGGGAATGGCCGCCTGCTGGGCCGCTTGCGTCCGGAAGAAGCGGGTGAAGACCTTTGCCGCGTCTTCGTGCGACATGCCCATCCCGGTGTCCGTGACGCTCAGCCTAACCCACTGCCTGTCCGCTGTGGCGCTGATGCTGATCCTGCCGCCGCCGGGGGAGTACTTGATGGCGTTGGAGACCAGGTTGTCCAGGACCTGCCCGATCCTGAGCGGGTCGGCGTAGGCCCAGAGGGGAGAGGGGACATCGGCGGCGATCTCCACGTGGGACCGCTGTGCCGAGGCCTGGGCCGAACTGAGGCTGGTCTCCACCAGGCTGGCCAGGTCGGTCCGTTTGGGGTGGACATTCAAGGTGGTGGAGGCGGAAGCCGTCAGGTCGGCCACCAGGTCCATCAACCGCTCCGCGTTCCGCTGGACCACCACGAGTCGCTTGGCCACGTGCGGCGGCAGCAGGTCTGCCTCATCCAGGACAAGGTCCACGTTGCCAATGATCGAGTTCAGCGGGTTCTTGAACTCGTGCGAGACGTTGGAGACCAGTTCCTGGTTCGCGGCCACGGACTCCACCCAGCCGGTCACATCGGTGTAAACCACCACCGCCCCGGTGAGCCGGCCATCCTCGCTGACAAGCGGACGTGCCGCCGTGGAGACGGCGCGCTGCTCCGGCCCCTCACCGGCCCACACCAGGTAGTCGGCGAAGGATTCCCCCGCCATGGCCCGGCTGATGGGCCTGCGGTCCGGGGGGAGCAGGGTGCGGCGGTCCTGGCCGAAGATGAGCTGGTGCCCCTGGCCGGGGAAGGCCTCGTCAGCGCCTGTGGCGCGGCGGAAGCTGCGCTGGCGGCTGTTGGACACCAGGAAGTGGCCGGAACGGTCGACGGCGGCAATACCGACGTCGGTGGCGTCCAGGACGGTTTCGAGCAGCTTTTCCCGTTCCCGGCTTGCCGCCAGCAGGTCCCGGAGTTCCCGGTCCTTCTCCGCCAGTTCACGCTGCTGCAGCCGCAGGTTGACGCTCGCGAAGCGGATGGCCAGCGAAACAGCAAGCATCATCACGGGGAAAAGAACCACCGTGGTGAGGTCCGATGCCGTGACAGCGGGCAAGTGGTCCACGGCCGAGGGAGCCATGATGAAGAACGGTCCCAGGAAGCTGAGCACCAGGCTGCTCCGTGCCAGCACTCCGGACGCGGAGAGCCAGATGACCGGAAAGACCACCAGGACGGCCAGGCCCGGGAGGAGCGGTGCGGCGCCATTGCGCAGGAACGCGATCGCCGCAAAGTCCAGCACAGGGATCACCAGGTACGGCCTGTGCGGCAATCGCTCCCAGGGCACCAGGAAGCAGGCAAGGAACAGGATGCCATGGAGTGCCAGCCCTGCGCCGAATAACGGGCTGTGCAAAAGGGAGGGCCACGCGAACGGTGTGATCACCGCCAGGACCAGCACTACAAGGGTGAGGGGGAGCTGGCACAACGCCACCTGGGCGCGGGGCCCCAGCCCGCCGAAGAACCGGCCAGGCCCCCGGTGGAACAATGGCTCAGCCATGTTTCTGACTCGTACCCTTTCGCAACTAGATTACAGGCCCTGCCGGGTCTTTGAATTGCTTTCCTTACCCCGGTACTTACCCTTTCCCATCCATAGTGCACATGTCTTGTCATAATAATTGACTTTTCAATTTTCCGGACGAATACAGCTGTGATCATCGGGGCTTACTAGTAGCGTATAAATGGTTGGAGCGGGAATGGCATTGGCGCTGGGCCAATGGGGGGCCATCTCCGCCTGGCGCAGGGATAGCAATGGACGATCTTGGTGTAGCTGTAGTAATCGAAGATGACGCGGATGTACGCAACCTCCTTGAAGGCGTACTGACCCAAGCGGGCTTCGAAGTGCATACAGCTGTTGATGGGCGGGCCGGGGTTGAGGTGGTCCGCAGCAAGCAGGCCAACGTTGTAACGCTCGATATCGGCCTGCCGGACATTGACGGGTTCGAGGTTTTACGGCGAATCCGGAATTTCAGTAATGCCTATGTAGTGATGCTGACCGGACGGACGGAGGAACCGGACCTGCTCTCGGCGCTGAACACAGGCGCGGACGATTACATCGCCAAGCCATTCAGGCCAAGGGAACTCCGGGCTCGGGTGGCGGCAATGATGCGCAGGCCCCGGCATGAGATAACCGGGGACGCGGCGGCCCGCTTGGGACAGGCGCCGGTTCCTGACATGCACGGCGAGTCCGGCGTGTTGCGGCACAACGGTCTCCTGCTGAACCACCGGACACGCACCGTGGAGGTCAAGGGTGAGCCGCTGGGACTGACCCGCAGTGAATTCGACCTGCTGCATGTGCTGCTCAAGGGCGGCGGCGCCGTTTGCACCAGGGCTGACCTGGTGAGGGCTGTGCGGGGCGATTTCTATGAACGGGACACGTACATCAGCGAGGCCGACGAGCGGGCCGTTGAGGTCCACGTGGGAAACCTGCGGCGCAAGCTCAAGGAGGACCAGCTGTCACCTCGCTGGCTGCAGACGGTCCGCGGGGTGGGGTACCGGTTGGCGCCCCGCCGCCCCGATGACGCCTAGGCGTCAGCCCTTTTCCAGGATGTAGGTCGATTGCAGCTCGGACACCGTCCGTGCCCCGTCCTGGGCCACGCCGGCCATCATGGCCTGGCCCCGGACGAAGTCGCCCTGCCGGATCAGGCCTTCGAGGAGTTCGGCGAGCCTGGCCAACCGGAGTCCGCCCACCATGGCGGAGCTGATCTTCAGGCTGATGACGGCATCCAGGGCCGAGGCCTCGTCCTGGCTGTCCACGGCTGTTCCCAGCCGGGCCAGGCGCAGGTCCCACATGGCGGCGTAGTCACGGGCAAAGCGTTGGGCCAGTCCGGATCCGGCCAGCTCGTCCTCGAGCTCCTCCAGCACGGCTGCGTCAATGAGCGGCAAGAGCGCAGCCGCTTCCAGTGAGAGGGCCGCGCCTGCGGCCGGGCCGGGGGCTGCAGGCAACGAGACCCCGGCCGGCGGGGAGTCCACAGCGGGGCTCTTTCCGCTGGAACCGGGATCCTGACTCTGCATTGTTCAAGGCTACTTCCTGGAAATCGCTCGGGGTCCAATTTCTTATCATTCTGTGTAAACCTTGAGGCAACCTTGCCGTCGCCCTGCGTATCGTTTATTGTGCGCTGAATGTCATCACCGTATTGATTACGGCGGGTCCCAGGATGGCGATGAAGAGGACCGGAAAGATGAAGAACAGCAGCGGGAAAAGGATCATGACCGGCAGTTTCATGGCCTTTTCCTCCGCCCGCTGGCGGCGCTTTACCCGCATCACCTTGGCCTGGACGCGAAGGACCCGGCTGATGGCGATGCCGTAGGTATCGGCCTGGACCACGGCCTGCACGAAGCTGCGCAGTTCCGGGATGCTGGTCCGTTCCGCCAGCGCGATGTAGGACTCGCGGCGGCTGCGTCCCACCTGCATGTCCTGCAGGGTGCGGACCAGTTCCTCGGCCAGCGGGCCCTTGCCGTTCTCACCGGCCCGGGCCATGGCGCCTTCGAAGCCAAGCCCTGCTTCCACGGAGATCAGCATCTGGTCAAGCGTGTTGGCCAGTTCAAGCTGCATGGCCTTCTGCCGCTCCTGCCCCTTGCTGTAGAGGAGCAGGTCCGGGATGAAGTAGCCAAGGAACAGGACGAAGATCCCGGCAAGCTTCATAATCGGCGAGCTGCCGATGGAGGTCAGGTAGAGGCCAGCCGCCGCACCTGCCACGCCGAGCCCCAGTTTGGACCCCAGCACCTTTCCCAGTGGCATGGAGGCCGGGCGCCCGGCGAGGGACAGCAGGCGGTCCAGGAACGCGACGTAGGCCGGGGGAGTGAGGCGCCGCCCCAGGGCTTCGAGCAGTCCCCGCTTGGAGGCGGGTGCAACTGCGGCCGGCGGGGCACCGCGGGAAAGCAGGTCGGTAACCGCCACGCGGCCCTGCTTGTCCACGGTGAGGACGGACCAGGCCACGGCCCCCAGGGGGAGGCAGACCAGCAGGACTGAGAGCAGGACGATGAGGTTCATGGGGTCCTCAGAACTTCAGGTCGATGATCTTGCGCATCCACAGCGCGCCGATGGCCATCAGGACAAATGAGGCACCGATCATCACCCAGCCCAGCGGATGGGTGAACATCGAGTTCATGTAGCTGGGGCTCACTGCCAGCAACATGGCCACGATGCCGAACGGCATGGCGATCAGGATGTAGGCGGAGAACTTGCCTTCCGCGGCCAGGGCCTTGATGTGGCCCTTGATCTCCGCGCGCTCGCGGATGGTCTCGTTGACCTGGTCCAGCACCTCCGCCAGGTTGCCGCCCACCTCCCGGTTGATCTGGATGGCCTGCGAAATCCACACGAAGTCCTCGTTCTTCATCCTGTCGGCGGTGTCGTTGAGCGCGGCGAGCAGGTCGCGGCCGAGGCTGGTCTCGGTGATCACCCGCCGCATCTCCTCCGACGTCGGCTTCTGCGACTCGTTCGCGGCGGCGTCGATGGCGCGCAGGATGCTGTGGCCCGCGCGCAGGCCGCCGGAGAGCAGCTGCAGCGTGTCGCCCAGCTGGCTGTCGAAGGCGGTCCGGCGCTTGCCGGCCAGGAATCCGAGGACCAGTTTGCCCACGAAGGGTGCCAGCAGGGCGAGCAACAGTCCCATGAGAGGGCCGACGGTCACCAGGCCCACCAGCATGCCGACGCAGGCGCCGATCCCCACCAGCAGGAAGAACTCGGCCTGGCTGAGCCGCAGGCCTGCGTTTTCCAGTTCCGCGCGGGAGAACAGCTTGACGTTCCGGCCGGCGAGGAGGCGTTCGAATGACCTGACGCCGGAGAGTGCCAGGCGGGTCAGCGAGGACGGCGGCTCGGGTTCAAACGGACGACGGCGGTCCAGCGGCACCGTGGGGGCGCTCGGCAGGAGCACCGCCACGCCCAGCAGGCAGATGGCAGCGAGGAGGATGACGCTTCCAATGGCGATGATCATGGGCCCGTCCCTACTTCGCGCCTGGACCCAGCGGGGTGGCGAACACCGCGGGGGACACGTGGATGCCCAGGTCCTCGAACCGGTCAATAAAGCGGGGCCGGATGCCGGTGGCCACCGGCCTGCCCAGGAACCGGCCCTGTGCGTCCACACCTGCCGAGTAGTCGAACACGAAGGCGTCCTGGAGGGTGACGATGTCGCCTTCCATGCCCTGGACCTCCGTGACGTGGGTGATGCGGCGGGAGCCGTCGCGGAGGCGGGAGATCTGGACGATGAGGTTCACGGCGGAGGCAATCTGTTCCCGAATGGCCCGCAGTGGAAGGTCCATGCCTGCCATGAGTACCAGGGTTTCCAGGCGGGCCACGGCGTCACGGGGCGAGTTGGAGTGCACGGTGGAGAGGGAGCCATCGTGGCCGGTGTTCATGGCCTGGAGCATGTCCAGCGATTCACCGCCACGGACCTCACCCACCACGATCCGGTCCGGGCGCATGCGGAGGGAGTTGCGGAGGAGCTCGCGGATAGTCACCTCGCCCTTGCCCTCGGTGTTGGGCGGCCGGCTTTCCAGCCGCACCACGTGGTCCTGCTGGATCTGCAGTTCCACGGCGTCCTCGATGGTGACGATCCGTTCATCATGTGGCAGGAAGGAGGACAGGACGTTAAGGAGGGTGGTCTTGCCCGTACCGGTGCCGCCGGAGACGATGATGTTCAGCTTGGCTTTGACGCAGGCGTTCAGGAGCTCGGCCATTTCCGGCGTCAGGGTGCCGAAGTCGATGAGGTTGCGGACGGTCAGCGGGGTCTTGCTGAATTTTCGGATGGTCAGCGAGGAGCCGCCAACGGCCAGCGGGGGAATGACTGCGTTCACGCGGGAGCCGTCCTCCAGACGGGCGTCCACCAAGGGGGAGGATTCGTCGATGCGGCGGCCCACCTTGGACACGATGCGTTCGATGACCTTGCGCAGGTGCTCCTCGGAGCTGAACCGGGATTCGCTAAGCGTGAGCTTTCCCTTGCGCTCCACATATATCTGGTCCATGCGGTTGACCATGATTTCGGTGACGGCGGGATCGTCCAGGAGGCGTTGGAGGGGCCCGTAACCCAGCACGTCATCGGCAACGTCCTGAACCAGGCGGGTGCGCTCTTCCGGCGTCAGCGGAACCAGCTCGGCGTCCACGATGCGGGTGAGTTCCTCCTTGGCGGTGCTCCGCAGTTCCTGTTCACTCACGGCGGCGTCGTTGAAGCGCGTCCCCATGCGTTCGAACAGTGCGGTGGCCGCCCTGTCTTTCATGGCTGCGAAGACGTCCACCCTGGGTGCCGTGGGCACCTGCTGCGTGCCGGCGTCGTACGTTGAATGCACGACGGCGGCGTGCGCCGGGTGCCGTTCCATGCTGTCCGCGGGGGCTGGCGAGGGCGCGGGTGCGGGGAGGGGCGGCTCCAGCAGCGCGGTGCCCGCCGCCTGGTTGCGTGACTGCACCGCGTTGATGCGTTCGGAGAGTTTCATCAGATGACCACCCTTCGGTGAAGTTTCCGCTGGGCCTGCGTGCGCCATGCCGGGTTGAAGCGCTCCACCAGCTGGCGGAGGCTCTTCACGGCCGGGTCCTTCTTGGATTCCTGGAGGACGGGGATGCCGCGGTTGGTGGACAGGGCCACGGCGCGGGAGCGGGGGACGCTGACGTCGACGGGCGCGCCGATGGTGGACTCGACGTCGCGGACGTTCAGGCCGGATTTGGCGTCGGCCATGTTGAGGACCACGTGGCGGGATTCGGGCATGATGTCCAGCTGGCGGAGGACTTCCAGGCCGGAGCGGAGGCCGCGCAGGCTGGGGATGTCCATGGCGCTGACCCAGACCACGTCGGTGCACTGTTCCATGGCGGCGAGGCCGATTTCCGGCATGCCGGGGGCGGTGTCGATGACCACGTACTGGAACTCGTGGGCCAGCTGTTCCAGCAGGTGGCCGATCTGTTCCGGGGTGATGTGGTCCGCATCCACGGGGTTGGGCGGGGCGCAGAGCGCGTAGATGCCGGCCGGGTGGACCGTGAGGAAGGCCTTCAAAACCAGGGAGTCCTGGGCGGCGGCGGGGGTGACGGCGTCCGTGACGGTGTGCTGTGGGTTGAGGTAGAGGCCGGAGGCGACGTCCCCGAACTGCAGGTCCAGGTCCACGATGACCACGCTCATGGGCGCGATCTGGCCCAGGCCGATGGCGATGTTGGTGGCCAGCGTGGTCTTGCCCACGCCGCCCTTGGGGGAGAAGACGCCGATGACCAGGCCGCTGCCGTTCTCTGCCTGCTGGGTCTCCGGGCCGCGGTGGCGCGTGGCGAAGGACTGGCAGGCGCGCTCCAGCAGCACCCTGATTTCCGCGGCGTCGGCCTGCGGGCTGAGGATGTCGCGGATGCCGGCGCGCATGGCGTAGAGGAGGTAGTCAGGGTCCACGTCGCTGACCAGGACCAGGCTCAGGCCGGGGAGCTGGACATCGAAGACCTTGGCGAACCGCAGCGCCTCCTCGTAGGGGACGTCCGGGCCGATGATCAGGACTTCCGGCTGCTCCTGGTTGAGGAGGGCGAACAGTTCCGCCGGGCCTGCGGGAAGGATGTCGCTCGCGATGGTCTGGACGGTGCCGCGCAGGCCGTGGGCGACGGCGGCGCGCAGCTTTTGGTCGAACTCGGCGCTGGGGGAGAGAAGGACGAAGCGGCTCATTTGTACACCGTGTCCTTCCTGGCGATGAAGCCTCCGTTGTCCTGGGCGTCGAGGGGTTCCTTGGTGAGCCAGAGGCTTCCGTTGATGGTGGTAAAGATGATTTTGCTTGCGTCCACGTCACTCACTGCCACGGTCACGATGAAGGAGCCTTGGGGAAGAGTGGTGTCCTGCGGGTTGGTTCCGTCGGTGGGCTTGGCAGTTGGTTGCGCGGCCCGCTGGACGGCCGTGACCAGGACTTTGCGGAGGGCGAGCTGGGTGGTGGGCTCGGCTGGCTTGCTCTTGTCCGCACCGGCCGGGAAGCTGAATCCGATCGCAACGTGATCGCCCGCCTCGAGACGGCCGCCGACCACCATTTTCGGTTCCAGCTCGAAGGTCACTTCCTGCAGCCCTGCGGGTACCTTGGCGGCACTGCTGCTCTTGGCGTCCTTGGGGGCTACGAGGCGTTCCGCCAGGAGCTGTTCGCCCGGGACCAGGTCCACGGAGGCAACCATTCCGCCCTTGCCATCGAGTGACGTGAGCGCGGTGGTAGCCACACCGGCCGCGGGGACGTCCTCAATGACGAGCGAGGCCGTCATATCATTCACAGGAGTTCCGGCGGGGATGGCTTTTTGGACAACCAGCACTTTCTTGGGGTTGGTGCTGGCCATGGCCCGTGCGTCGGCGCCGTTCGCGTAGAAGATGATGAGGATGGCTCCCACAAGCGCCAGGGCTACTGCGGCCGTGCCGGCGAGCATGCGAGACTTCACTTTTTCTCCTGAAGGGGGTAGCGCTAGAGGGTAGGGCGGACGATTGTGGCGCCGTAAGGGTCCACGGGGCCAAGGGTGTACCCGTCGGCAAGTGAGACGTAGGTGACGAACTTGCCGATGATGCCGCGGCAGTTTCCGGTGCATTGGGTAGCTGTGGTGACTCCGGTAGTTGTGGACTTGGTGCTTTGAAATTCATAAGGGAGGCCTGTGCCGCCGCTGAACTTCCAGCCCGTGACATCGAAGGCTGCAAAGGAAACCAAGCTGTATACGGCCCCGGAGCCAGTACCGGTGATTTTGTCGAAGACCGGGAGCAGCACGATAACCTTCTTGCCGGCCGCGATGTCCTTTCCCCAGCCGTTCAGGGTGGCATCGCAGTTGCCGGGAGCGTTGTTGCCCGGGTCGCTGCCGCCCTCGCTCACGGCCAGGTCAATCGTGCCGCCGCATTTTCCGGCGTCTTGGACCAGCCACCCGTAGCCGCCGGACACCGCCGCTCCGGAGGGTCCGTAATTGCACGAGGCGTTGGCATTCTGGCCGTGGTCCTGCAAAAGCTGCAGCGCGCCATCGATGTTGTCCTTGACCTGGCAGATTGAGAAAGCCAAGGGAAATGCCGTGCGACCCGCCTTTGGGCTGCCCCATACGGCCGAGGCTTTGGCGCCAACCTCTTTCGAAGGAATGCCCAGCACCCCGGCGAAGAAGAGGGAGACCGAGTTGTCTGGCGCTCCCTTCTCCTTGGCAGTTGTGGTGACCGAAACAGTCCTGGCCTTTGTGTCCAGCTGGATGTTGTTCACGTTGCTCATGCCGTCCAAGGCATTCTGGTTTGCAAGGCTTGCGGCAAGCGTCGACGTCGGTGAACACATCGTTGTATCGGCACTGTTCCTTGCGCATTTTTGCGCCAAGGCGATTGCAGAAGCATCGGCCCCGTTCTGGAGCTGCGCACGTTCGGAATAAATCAGACCCACGTCCACAGCGATTGCCACGAACCCTAGGAGAGCCACCATGAGAATGGCGACGATGACGCTGATGGCGCCGCGCTCGCGGTGCAGCGTGGCGCCCCGATTACTCCAGCTCAACCGCCGCACAGCATGACTCCTTTGCCGGTCATCGGGAATGGGCCGGCGATACCGGTGATAGTGGACAGCGTGTACTTGATGGTCAGCGTTACCTGGTTCCCCGTGCTGCACGTGGCGGTGCTGAGAGTGATATCGGAAGTGGGGATGGTGCTGCTTACTGATGCCGCTGCGTTCTTGGCTGCGGTTTTCGCGGCGGTTGGATCGTTGTTGATCGCCATGACGCGCACGCCGTCGCGGGCTGCGTTGGTCAGGGTGATCTGGGCGTTGTAGGCCCGGCCGAATTCGATGGTTCCCAGCACAAGCATCAAGAGGAGGGGCAGCAGGATCGCGAATTCGACGGCGGCCGCGCCGCGCTCCGAATGACGTTTCACCTGCTGCACCTCCTTCTGGTTCGCTTGGTTCTGCTGGGCAGAATGCCGCCGTTTCGATATGGGGTCCGGAACGGCTGCCCGGGGGTGCTACGGGGAGGGGATAGGGGTCGAGGTCGGGTGCGCGATGTCTTTGGTGACGCCGCTGAAGAGGGTGTTGAGCTGGCCGCCGAGGGTGCTGACGGCGACGATGATGACGACTGCGATGAGGGCGACCATGATGCCGTATTCAACGGCGGTTGCGCCCTTTTCGCTGCGAAGACGGATCATGACGTTGGTGTAGAGAGAAAGCATTTTGACTCCTGAGCGAGACGGATTGGCTGGCCCTGCACCAGCACTGGATCGAAGTTAGCAACGGCTTTGGCGGTCTTGACCGGAACTTGCAGCATCCTTGGCAAAGCCTTTACGCCGTGTACTTTTCCTGCGCTTTTGCTGGGTTTGTCCTGTGCTGCTGATGGATTTCTGTCAGGGCTGGACACACAAAAGGACCCCCTCGGTTCTGGGTGCCGAGGGGGTCCGGTCTTTGGGCGCCTTGGGTAGCGCCCGGAGGCGCGAACCTTGCTAGGGGATGCCGAGTGCGGTCTTAATTCCGGTGGTGAGGTTGCCAAAGTAGCCGTTGAGCGAGATTCCAAATAGGCCCACACCGGCCACAATCACGATGGCAATGAAACCTACTGTGATCGCATATTCGGTGGCGGTGGCCCCGTCTTCTTCACTCCTAAGCCGCTGTGTGATGCTTCGGGCCAGGGACAAGGTTGTGACCAGGTTCTTCATATCTCCTCCTAGGAGAATGCAGCGATGATGTTCATGACTGCCGGCCCCAGCAGGATGATGAAGAGGGTCGGAAAGATGAAGAAAATCAATGGAAAGAGGATCTTCACCGGTATCTTCATGGCATGTTCCTCGGCACGCTGGCGGCGCTTCATCCGCATTTCGTGGGCCTGGACTTTCAGCACCTTGGCGATCGCGATTCCGTATGCATCCGCTTGCACAATGGCACGTATGAATGAACGCAGGTCCGGAACGTCAACACGGTCGGACATGGCCAAATAGGCTTCCTTGCGGGAACGCCCTACCTGCATATCTTGCAGCGTCCGCATCATTTCGTCAGCCAGGGGGCCGCCTCCGTTCTGCGCTGTGCGTGCCATGGCCGCTTCAAATCCAAGACCCGCTTGGACAGAGATCAACATCTGGTCCAGAGTGTTCGGCAGCTCCTGCCGAATCTGGTCTCTCCGCTTCTCGGCATTACTGCGTATCAACAGGTCCGGTGCAAAATAGCCAAACGCAAGAGCGGCAATGAGGACCGCGAAGCGTGCCGGCTCCGGCGAGGCGAGGAAGTACAACAGAGCCAGAAGTCCGGTTCCGAGAGCGAGCAGCGGTTTTACCACGAGGAGTCGCTCAAGCGGCCACTCCTTGGGACGTCCCAGGGCGGCGAGCTGCTTGTCAAGCCAGGCGACATATCGAACGGGCGTTACCTTGCGGGCCATTTCCCTGAATTCCAGGGTCATGCTTTGCGGAGCTGCGTTCCTGGCCCGTTGTCCCAGGTTCGCCTGAATGTTCCGAAGGGCGACCCTATCTATAGCCGCTACCGACCACACTAGGTACGTGACGGGCAAAACGATGGCAAGTATGGCTCCGAGTGCAATGGGTGACATGTTGCTCTCCTAATACTTCGGCTTAATCAGCCGGCTAAGCCAAAAGCCACCGGCGGTGAGCATTACAGCCGCAGCGCCTAGCATCAGGAAACCGGGAACTGTACTCGTGAACGTCTTCGCATATTGTCCGTTGATCAGGATCAGGGCGAAGAACAAAACCACCGGCAGTCCCATAAGAACGGCAGCCGACATTTTTCCTTCGGCGCTTAGGGCCTTTACCTGACGGCGTATCTGGTTACGGTCACGGATGGTTTCGCCGACGTGATCAAGTACTTCCGCCAAATCGCCGCCCACTTCCCGGTGGATCTCGATGGCTTGGGAGATCCAGCCAAAGTCTTCGCTGCCTGTGCGGGAAGACACTTCCGCCATCGATTCCCCCAAGTCGCGACCGATCCTGGTTTCGTTGACGATCCTGCTCAGTTCTTCCGACATGGGTGCGTCACTTTCACGCGCGGACGCGTCGATAGCCCGCAGGAGGGAATGACCGGCCCGCATGCTTCCCGTCAGCATCTGCAAGGTATCCGGCAGTTGCTCGTCGAACTTGCTCTTGCGCCTGGAGGTAAGGACCGAAAGATAGACGAGCATTCCGGCGGGAACTACTGCGAGCAGAATGATCGCGAAGAAGAGTCCTCCGAGAAGGAATCCGAAGACACTACCCGCCAGCGCGCCAGCACCCATCATGAGTAGGAAGTCAGCAGGCTGGGCCTTCAGCCCCGCCCGTTCCAGCTTCTCGCGAGTAATTAGGAAGTTGTTCTTCCCCTTGAGGCGCTTATTAATGACGCCAACGGCAGTATCGGTCAGCACCGTCAGCCTGGAAGCGCTTGCGGGCACATCCGGGCGGCGGCGTGAGAGCGGGATTGCATGTCCGGGTTTCAGAACGACGACGAAAGTGACGATGATCGACGTGAAGATCATTAGCACCCCCGCTACCAGGATCATGATCGGGGTCTCTGGAGTTTCCATCTATCGGCTCCTTGGCCCTTGGGCTCCGAATACGGAGGGAGAAATCCTGATCCCCAGTTCTTCGAACCTGTCCGTGAACCGCGGACGGACCCCGGTCGGAACGGGCTTTCCAAGGAACCTTCCGTTCGCGTCAATGCCGGCGGAATAGTCGAAGACGAAAGCATCCTGAAGCGTGACAATGTCTCCTTCCATACCCTGCACTTCAGTAATGTGCGTGACCCGGCGAGTTCCGTCGCGGAGCCGGGAGATATGCACGATCAAGTTGACGGCTGACGCGATTTGCTCCCGGATTGCCCTCAGCGGCAGATCCATTCCTGCCATCAGGACGAGGGTTTCCAGGCGGGCTACTGCATCACGAGGTGAGTTGGCATGGACGGTTGAGATTGACCCGTCGTGGCCGGTGTTCATCGCCTGGAGCATGTCGAGCGATTCGCCTCCACGGACCTCACCGACGACGATGCGGTCAGGTCTCATACGAAGGGAGTTGCGGACCAAGTCACGAATGGAAACTTCGCCTTTGCCCTCAATATTCGCAGGGCGGCTCTCCAGCCTGACCACGTGGTCCTGTTGGAGCTGCAGTTCGACGGCATCTTCAATCGTCACGATGCGGTCTGTGGCAGGGATGAAAGACGAAAGGACATTCAGCATTGTCGTCTTTCCGGTGCCAGTTCCGCCCGAAACGATGATGTTCATGCGGGCCAGTACGCAAGCCTGAAGCAGTTCGGCCATTTCGGGCGACAGGCTTCCGAATCCGATCAATTTTTGTACCGTTAGCGCCTCCCGCCCAAACTTACGGATTGTCAAAGACGCTCCGTTTACTGCCAACGGGGGGATGATGGCATTAACGCGCGAACCGTCAGCCAGGCGTGCATCCACAAGGGGGGAGGATTCGTCGATCCGTCGACCAATTCGCGTGACGATCCGTTCGATGACCCTCCGCAGCGCCTCCTCGTTGCTGAACTTAGTGTCAGTGAGGAACAGGTGGCCGTTTCGCTCCACATAGATCTGGTCAGCCCTGTTGACCATGATTTCTGTGACCGACGGATCGTCCAGATACCGCTGCAAGGGCCCGTGACCCAGAACATCGTCAATGATTTCCCGCGTGAGTCGCTGCCGCTCACCCTGCGACAGGGGGACCTGTTCCTCATCAACCACTGCCTTCAGTTCATCCTTCACGAACTGATGGAGTTCGGCCTCCTCAAGGGATGAGTCTGTGATGCGGGAGCCAAGCCTCTCGTAAAGTGCCTGACTGGCACGCTCCTTAAGGCCTGTAAGCGCCTCACTTGCTATCCCGCCGGTAACTTCGACTGTCACCGGGACTTGGGCTTGCTCTGCTGCCTGGGCCTGCTGGATGGCGCCCAAAGTAGATGCGGCAGGTGGGAAAATTGCGGGAGCCCCTGGATCGGACTCGCCGCGCATCTTTGCAAAACGGTTTGAGAGACTCACTGCACTACCGCCCTTCTGTGGACCTTCTTGCGCGGCGCTTCCCAATTTGGTTTGAAACGCTCGACCAACTTCCGCAAGCCCTTGGCCGCTCCATCCCGGCTTCCGTCCTGAAGCAGTGGGACTCCCTTGTTTGTTGAGAACGGCACGGCGCGGGACTTCGGTAGGACAACGTCAACCGGAGCGCCAATGGTGGCCTCCACGTCCTGGACCGTAAGGCCTGTTCGTCGATCAGCCATGTTGAGGACCACGTGCCGGTTATCAGGGAGCAGGTCGAGTTCGGAGAGGATCTGGAATCCGGTTCGCAATCCACGAATACTGGGGACGTCCATGCCGCAAACCCAAACAGCGTCCGTGGCCTGCTCCAGCGTTGCCAGCACGTGCTCGCCCAGGCCGGGGGCGGTATCGACCACCACATACTGGAACTCAGCCCGCAGCTGGGAAAGCAGGTGGCTGATGTTTTCGCCGGAGATCCGGTCCATATCGATGGGATTGCGGGGCGCACACAGGACGTAAATGTTGCTGGGATGCAGAGACAAATATGTTTTTAGCACCATTGCGTCCTGGCTCGCGGCACCCACTACAGCGTCCGTGATCGTGAATTCAGGCTCAAGCATTAGGCCGCTTGCGATGTCGCCGAACTGGAGATCTAAGTCGACCACCACCACGCTCATCGGTGAAACCTGTCCAAGGCCGATTGCCAGGTTGCTCGCCACCGTCGTCTTTCCCACTCCACCTTTGGGGGACATGACGGCGATGACCCGCCCTCCTTCAGCGGCAGGCCGCTCAGCCGTGTTGGGGGCCAAACCGCGCCGCCGTCCGGCGGCGGCAAGGCTGGCCCGTTCCACCAATGCTCGGACCTGGTCCAGGTCGGCTGCCGGCGGTATCAGGTCGCGGACGCCGGAACGCATGGCGTTCAATGCCAGTTCGCCGTCATCTTCCGCTGCCAGGACTATGCTGATTTCTGGGTATTGCAGGTCCATCACCGCAGCGAATTTGAGAGCCTCGTCCTGCGGAAGGCCGGGACCAAGTATCAGCACCTCAGGAGGTTCGCCTGCCTGCTGCCGAAGGATGTCGTCAGGGGACTCGGGGAGGTAGGCGGCTTGGAAAAACTGCAATGAACCGCTGAGGGGCGCTACAGACGCCCGAACTTTCCGTTCGTAGTCGGTGGAGGGCGAGATCAAGATGAAGCGGCTCATTTGAATACCTTTGTCTGGTTGACGACACCTTGGGTGCCTTCGGTGGCGTTGGCCGGCTCCTTCGAGAGGTAGACCTTTCCAAACTCAGCGGCATAGACCAGCTTTTCGGTGTCAACGGCGTCCCTGGCAAATGTGATCAGGTAGGAGTCGCTGGTTGCCGGCTTGTTCTCGCTGGCGGCGTTGAGGGCACCCGATGAGCTCCCCTGAGTTGATTGCGCCTGCGTCTGCGCGGCGGCCCCCGAGCTGAACTGAACGGCAGTGACGAGAACCTTGTGGAATGTCAGCTGGGTTCCGTTGCCACCGCCCGAAGGATCGGCCATGGAGATGAAGACGCCTACTGTGTCGCCGGCCTGGATTTTGCCGCCCACTACCCTCTCAATCCCTAGGCGAAGAGTGATCTCCTGGAGCCCGGCAGGGACAGCAACTCGTGAAGGGCCGAGGTAAGCATTTGCGTCAACGAGGCGGCTGCTGAGGAGCTGCTCGCCGGGCACCAACGCCACTGAAGTAACGGTTGATCCCAACGAGCCCAGGTCATGAACGCCATCCGCTGCGACGGCGGTGCGGGGCACCGCCTTAGTAGTGACGTACTGCGCGAGTTGGCTGGCCGGCGTTCCTGCCGGGATGTTCTGTTTCACAATCAGAACATCCTCTGTTTCGGTATTAGCTAACGCGCGTCGGTCCGCGCCTTGGACGTAATTGAAGAGAAGGACTGTGCCAATGACTGCTACAACCAGTGCGGCAATGCCTCCCAGTAGGCGTGCTTTCATTACTTTCCCCTTAGGTTCCTACTTGACCAGATGTGGCGGCAGATCGGCGCCGCCGCCGTCGTAGCCGCCGCCGCCGTACAGCGTTGGGTCGGCTACCCATTCGACGAACTTGCCTCGGACGCCGCGGTTGCTGCCGCCAAGACCTGTAAGGTCGCCGCCTTCGGCTCCGGGGAAGCTGTATCCGAGGAGAAGAAAGGCGGCATAACCCTTGATGTAGTACTTACCGCCCGCGCCGGTGCCGGTGGCAGGCGTAAAGACGGGAAACAGGATCACCTTGTTCAGATACGTGGGTATGAGTGCCTTGCATTCCGAGGGAATACTCAGCCCTGTGTTTGTCTTGGCATAGGGGTCGGTGACTCCTGCTGTTGACGGATCGTCCGGATACACGGTGGCCTGGCACTTGCCCGGGTCCGGCATCAACCACTCAAATCCGCCTGGTATGGTCGCCCCCGACGGGCTGTCGCTGACACAGTTCTCACTGCCGTGAGTCAAAATCGTGTGCACGGTTCCATCGACGTCAAACTGGCACGGCGCAAATGTAATGGGCAACGTAGCTGGACCCGATCCAGGCGACCCCCAAGCGGCCGTCGAGGTGGCGCCAACCGTGACCGGCCCGGCGTTCAGGGCGCTGGCAAACATCTTGGTCAAGAAGCTACTAGAGCCATTTCTCGTCGATGTAGTGACCGTTACCTGGCCGGCGACGCTCAGATCTACAGAAGCGTCACTGGTGCCGTCATTCGAATTCGCGTTGGCCAACGGACCGGCCAGGGAAGCCACGCACGGGCCAGGATCACAACTCTTGGCCACTGCAAGCGCGCCAGCGTCAGCTCCGTTTTGAAGCTGCGCGCGTTCCGCATAGATCTGTCCGACATCAACAGCCATGGCGCCGGCACCGATGAGGACCAGCATCATGACGGCGACCATTACGCCGGCAGCGCCGTGTTCGCGGGACTCGTCATCGCCGACACGCTTAGTTACCCACCGCATTGCATTGCTCCTTTGCCCTTAAGGACGAGAGATGATCCGAAGAATCCGGTGAGGGATGATCCCGTATATGTCACGGTCACTTCCGCGCTCGGAGTCGGGGTTACTGTGGGGCAGGAAGCAGCAGAGTAGTCAAAACTCAACAAAGCTGTATTGATCGATGGTGCGCCAGTCTTGCCAGCGGCAGTTGCTTTCGCTGCGTCGTGCGTGATTGCCATGGTTCTGGCCGCCTCACGTGACGCCTGGGTGACCGAGACCTGAACGTTGTATGCATTGGAGAACTCGACAATTGCAATAATCAAAGCGACAAGAATTGGCGCCACGAGCGCAAACTCAACGGCAACGGCGCCGCGCTCTGCGTCTTTGCGATTTCTTGGGCTGCGTTTCAATGTGTCCCCCTGGACGGTTGCAGCGTGAAAATGATGTGGTGTGCCGCGCTGATGAGCGCGGCACACCGGGTGCATCTCGAACTACCAACCGCCGACCGTGGTCGCGAGACTGCTGAAGAAGGTCTGAAGGTTCGTTCCAAAGAGCGTTACCCCAGCGACGATGACGAGAGCAATGAGGCCAACCAAAAGCGAATATTCGGTTGCCGTCGCGCCCTTCTCCGTGGTGACAACAGCGCGAAACGCGGTTATCACTTGTCGGACGTATGCATTGAGATTGCGCATCGCTTTTGTTCCCTTCAATTTGGGGCTGTTACCAGCCGCCAACCTTCGTAGCAAGGCTGCTGAAGAAGGTCTGAAGGTTGGTACCGAAGAGCGTGACGCCGGCGACGATCACCAGTGCGATGAGCCCTACAAGAAGCGAGTACTCGGTAGCTGTTGCACCCTTTTCCGAAGAGAAGCGATCCTTGACGCCGGCGATGAACGCAGTCATTGAGACCATAAGAGAAGTCATTGTATTTTCCTTTAATTCGGTGAAATTGGTTCTTTTTTATTCCAACGAATTTCCAGCTGCCCCCATAAATATTTAGCGGCTGGACTTCGCTAAGAAGAGATTGTCACTGGGGGGTATGGGGCAACAATGCGTAGTGGTACTCGACTTTTGGGGCAGACACCAAAAGTACGTACTCGAATACGGGGTCGAGTACTCAGTCGCCGTTCATATGTATCAGGCTGGTTACTTGCTGTTGTTGATGAAGCGGCCGGCGTGCGGCAGGATAATCGGCTGGGTTTGCTAGCCGATGAAGAACGTGACTGCGGCGACAGCTCCGAGCATCGAGGGGCCGTGGGGTACTTCGGTGGCCTTATTCCGGCCTTTTCGACTGAGCACAAGCACTGTGACGATGCCATTCAAGACGAAGCCAATGAGGCCGCCGTAGAGCAGTTGGCTCCAACCTAGGTACCCCAGGTAAAGGCCGACAGGCGCGGCGAGCTTCACGTCGCCCATCCCGATGCCGCCGGGGGAAACGAGTCCCAAAATCAGGTAGGCAGCGAACAAAATAACCGCTCCCAGGGATGCGCGGAGCAGATCGTCAGATTGCTTACCAAATAGTCCCGGCAATAAAAGCAGTGAAAGACCGCCGGCCAGCAGTATTAACACGAGGGGATTTGGCAGCAAATGGAGCGCCATGTCTATCCGTGCCAGCTGGGTGCCCAATACGGAAAGTAAAAGGAAGGCTGGAAGGGTCAATGCGTTGCCGAAATGCGCGGCAAAGGCCGCGCATGCGATGCCGGTGAGCGTCGCCGTCGTAATTCTTGCCTGCAGTCCCGGCGTCTCGCCGAGCCTCGGAAGAAGCTTCGCAATCAGGAGTTCGGCGATGGGGGAGAGGATGCCTCCCAGAATCCCGGCGCCGACGACTAGCAGTGTGCTGGTGGGATCCCCATTCGCCGCTGACAGCACTGCATCCCCCTGCGTTGATTGGGCCGGCGTGGCCCCAGCGGCCTCCGGCTACCTCATTTTGACCCCGAACCACCTGACGCGCTAATCTTGGGAGTCGTTGTGCGTGTCCTATTCCGATGGTGCGTGCCCGCTTGAGGATCCGGTTGCAGGATAACTACTCAACGTGCACATTCGGAACTTCAGGATGACTGGTTACATGGAGCCCTCACCTCTGTTCCGGTAGCGCGCAGACAGTAGGTGCGCGAGCTAGCGACACCTAAACAAGAACGCCAGAACAAGAACGAGGCAAACACCGTGCGTACGTACACCCCGAAGCCCGGCGATATCAACCGCCAGTGGCACGTCATTGACGCCACCGACGTTGTCCTTGGTCGTCTTGCAAGCCAGACCGCAATCCTGCTGCGCGGCAAGCACAAGGCCACTTTCGCATCCCACATGGACATGGGCGACTTTGTCATCATCATCAACGCTGAAAAGGTAGCCCTGACCGGCGCCAAGCTGGAGCAGAAGCGCGCATACCGCCACTCCGGCTACCCGGGCGGCCTGACCTCCGTCAACTACGCGGAACTGCTGGAATCCAACCCGGTCCGCGCCGTTGAGAAGGCCATCAAGGGCATGCTCCCCAAGAACTCCCTCGCTGCCCAGCAGCTGGGCAAGCTGAAGGTGTACCGCGGTGCTGAGCACCCGCACGCTGCCCAGCAGCCCAAAACTTTCGAAATCACCCAGGTCGCCCAGTAGTCCTGGCCACCAAACAACTTATCTATACAAGGAGAATCGTGGCTCAGAACGAAGAGACCACCGAGGTCGTAGAGGCCGAGGAAAACCTGACCAGCTACACCTCTGAGAGCTCAGCTGCTGAAGCTGCTCCCAAGAAGGAGCGTCCGGCACTGACCGTTGCCGGCGCAGCCGTTGGCCGCCGTAAGGAAGCCGTTGCACGCGTCCGCGTCGTGCCCGGCTCCGGCAAGTGGACCATCAACGGCCGCGAGCTGGCGAACTACTTCCCGAACAAGCTGCACCAGCAGGACGTCAACGAGCCTTTCAAGATCCTTGATCTCGAAGGCGCCTACGACGTCATCGCCCGCATCCACGGCGGCGGCATCTCTGGCCAGGCCGGTGCCCTGCGCCTCGGCATCGCCCGTTCGCTGAACGAGATCGATGTTGAGAACAACCGCCCGACGCTGAAGAAGGCCGGTTACCTGTCCCGCGACGCCCGTGTCATCGAGCGTAAGAAGGCCGGTCTCAAGAAGGCCCGTAAGGCTCAGCAGTACTCCAAGCGCTAAACCCGCTAGCACAGAAGCCCGTCTCGCCATTGGCGGGGCGGGCTTCTTGCGTTACTGGTTACATGAACAATTTGAGAGGCGGGCATTACCGTCCTCCAGCCTTCATCTGTATGCCTTCTGCTGCGCCTTCAGGTCGTAGACGGTCGCACCGTCTATTAGGGTGGATGAAAACCTGGATTTGACCCAGCGAGATATTTCGAGAAGGTCAGAGCTCCGGCCGGGAAGGTCCAAATGGTCCTGGTGCCAGACGAGTAGGCATATCCTTCCCTCTTGGACGAGCAATTGAAATTGCTCCAGTGTCGGTGCAGGGTCCGTGCCGTTGAAACCGCCAAGCGGTAGCACCGCCTTGGAGCTAGCCAGCTGAAGCTTCGCTGCTGATTGTGACGGGTACGTAGCCGCTCCCCAATCGCATGAAGAAGTATCACGAGTTAGCGCAGTCAATGCCGGTGATGGATCAAACCCGAAACCCAGATCGTAGGACCACCCTGCTCCCTTAGCTTCTACATTTGCCAGGAATCGACTAATCGAGGTGCTGCTTTTGGTGAGTGGGCCCGAAACTGGGTTTGAACCTTGGTGAGCCACTGACGTCGTGTACACAGACGTTGCTACGGGACCGGCTATTAAACCGCCAGCCGCACAGGCACACGCGACGACGTTTATCCACTTTGCGGGCGGCCTGATTGCCAGGAGCGCGGCACCCACAAGGCCCAAGACCAGTGACGCACTGATGAAAGCAGCATGCCAGCCTTCGACTCCACTCAGGAGTGCCCACTCCACCAGGGACCCAATTAGTACGCTACATGAGGCTAGGATCCGGCCGAGTATCCTAGACTTCATAGCCAAGATTGACTCGAGGCCCATGCCAATCATGAGTGCCATGGGAGGGGCCAATGTCGCAGTGTAATACGTGTGAATGCCATCTCCCATGAACGACAGCATGATGTAAGCGGTCAGGAACCAGACCAGAGAGATAACAGCGGTAGCCCGACGTGCCGGAGTGTTGGCCACACCCCGCCATGCGAGCAGCAGCCATACGCACGAGAACAATCCGACCACGAGCAGCCAGCCTATCTCCTGTGAAAAGTTGCCGTTGAGCAACCGCAGAAAACCAGCGTCGCTTTCCGCAGATTTGAAAGCCTCCGGAATCAAACCAACGGTTGGGTCCTTCTGCGTCGGAAAGAGTCGACCTAGGCCGTTATAAGCGAGTGTGAGTTCAACTGCACTGTTATTAGTCGAACCCCCGACAAATGGTCTGCTGTTGGGCGGTATCAGTTCAACTGCTGCTGTCCACAACCCACCAAGAAGCACCAGGGAGACGGCCCCACACGTGTAGGCTCGAAGTTTCTTTGTCCATACACAAGTGGCCGAAACCATGAAGGCTACCCCGAGTGCGGGCACATTAAGGAGTGCCTGGAGCTGCTTAGTCATGAAGGCGAGCCCCAGCAGGGCGCCTGCAAACGCAAAAGGTATACAGTTTCCGGATTCTACCGCCCGTATCACAAAATAGGTCGCCGCGACCATAAGCAGCAACATCAAAGGGTCAGGATTGTTGTATCGGGAGAGAAGGGTGATGATTGGGGTCGTGAAGAATGTCGTTGCTGCCACTAAAGCGGTAACAGCCGAAAAGTTACGGCGGACAATCACGTAGATCAAAAGCGTTGTTGTAACTCCCATGACTGCTTGGGGGATCAGTATGCTTGTGGGCGATAATCCAAACAATCTGGCCGATGCCCCCATTATCCATAAGCTGAGAGGGGGTTTATCCACCGTGATTGCGTTTCCCCAATCGGACGAGCCAAAGAAAAATGCTTTCCAATTCATTGTCCCGGATTGGACTGCTGCCGAATAAAAAGAGTTGGCCCACCCATTTATGCCGATGTTGGTGAAATAGAGGCCCGTATTCGTGAGGAGCAGTAGAAGAAGAGCAGGTCGCTCCCAAGCCGAGCCTTCCCTGGTGCCTCGAAAGAGTTGCCGTGCAAAGGAAGCCCAACGTTTTGCCCCACTTCTATATTTCGGTCGCGATGACAACTTTTCGCCGTTAGGAACCGAGGTCAAAGATCGTGACGCCATCAACGTTCTGCTCCCTAAAGTTTTCCTGCACCCATCGTGAGATATCAATCGTGTTCTGGCTCAGTTCGCCCCGGTCCAGAAGGTCCTGTTGCCAGATGAAGTAGCCAACTCTTCTTTCAGCCACAAGTGCCTCGAACTGAGCTAGAGTCGGAGCCGGGTCCGTTCCGAGCCAACCGCCCACAGCGATCACAGGCTGGCCTGATTCAAGTTGGTACAGGGCTGCATTCTGGGCTGAGAAAGTGGCTGCGGCCCAGGTGCTTTTGCCTCTGGTCAGGCTAAGCATTTCTGTTATGGATTCAACTGGTGTCGAACCGTAGGCGGTTTGTAGAGCCCAAGCTGGGGATCCGGCCTTTGCCATCAACAGGAGCCGGGACATGGCCATTGGATCGTTGGCTATGGGGCCGGACTGGGGGTTGGTGCCGTTTTGCGTAGTGGAAATGGTGTAGACATCAGCTCCAAAGGGGGCTATCACTAGGGCCGCTGCGACGGCAGTGGAGGCGATTAGTGCTTGTTTTTGGTCTTTACTCACTAACCATCCACCCGCGGCGGCGATCCCGGTTATGACAACGAGCACCCGGAACCACGTTGGCCACTGATCGCTGTAATTGAGAACTCTGACGCACATATACGTGGACGAACCAACAACCAGAGCGCCAATCATCCGAAGGGCGAACCTGTCCCGCTGTTGCCAGAGAACGGCGAGTCCGACTGGAATCACCAGAGCGACCGGCGCGGCTAGTGAGTAGGTGTAGTAGGTGTGGATCATGGATCCCATGAAACAGAGCAAAAGGAACGTGATCGCAAACCAACTGGTGGATACCACGACCAGGCACTTTTGCAGTCGTGCAAGTCTCAAGGTTCGATACAAAACCACCAGTACGATCGTCAAAGCTATTGCCGTGAACGTAAGCCACGCTATCTCAGGGGCGAAGTTGCCATCGAAGATTCGCGTGAAGCCGCCGTTGTAGGGTGCAAGTTCATCCTTCGAAGTAGCTCGATTCCCGCTTATTTGGGTCGGGATGCGAATAAATCTAGCGAGGCCGTTGTAGTCGAGAGTGAGTTCCAGGATGCTGTTCGTTGCTGATCCTCCGACGAATGGTCGATTTGCCGCCGGCGTAAGTTCGACGAGGGCCATCCACCAGCCGCCACTGATGACCAAAGCGACAAACGATCCGACGAGCCGAAGGAGTCGTGATGAGATGGTCCCTGCGCCGAAAATCAGGACCACGAGCACTAGAGCCGGGATGGGGAGAAGTGCTTGGATTTGCTTGGCCATGAAGCCCAGGCCCAGTGATACACCTGCGATCAGGTACCAGTGCCAGAGGTTGCTTTCGACGGCCCGGAGCATGAAATAGACCGCTGCAACAGTCAGCAGCCCCATGAGCGGTTCCGGATTGTTGTACCGGGACATGAGGACGACCACGGGTGTGGTTGCGTAGATAAGGCCGCCCAGAAGTGCCGGTGCAGCGGTGTGGCTTCTGCGGATGATTCTATAAATCAGCCAGGTAGTGGTGACGCCCATGAGCGCCTGGGGGACCAGCAATGCCCAGGAGTTTAGTCCGAATACTCGGACTGAGAGGGACATGATCCAGATGCTGAGAGGCGGTTTGTCCACCGTAATAAGATTTCCGGCGTCTAGGGAACCGTAAAGAAAGGCCTTCCAGTCTTGTGAGCCGGCTTGTGCAGCCGCCGAATAGTACGGGTTAGCCCACCCGTTGCGGTCCAGCCCCCAAAGGAACATTGCAGCCGTGGCGGTTAGGAGGACGGCAAGCCCAACTTTCTCCCAAGGCCAAGGTCCGCGAGCGTCAACGCCTAGTGGGGAAGCCGCGCCGCGGCTCATCTCTGCCACACTCATTGTGCGGATTCCGCAAAGGGCTGCAGCGCAACCAGGCCTGACCGTTGATCATTACCGCGGGCCCGGAAGACCCAGAGGCGCAGCAATACGAACCGCATTAAGGTCGCAAGGACATTGGCGCCTGTTAGCGTCAGTAGTTCCATGCTCGGCAGTGCATCCGGGTTGGCGGCATGGAGGATGAGCAGGGCCGAAGAAGTGATGCCCCATGCGAGCAGGAAGACAATCAGTCCTTGAATCTGCTGGGTTACTAGTCTCGAAGGCCCGATGATCCCGAAAGTGAAGCGCCGGTTCGCTGCGGTGTTGCCAACAGCGGTCAGAAGTAAGGCCAGAAAATTAGCCTCTTGAGAACTGAACGGACCCTGAAGCAACAAATAAAGCACGGCGAACGCCACGGTGGAGGCAATCCCCACAAGCCCGAAACGGAGCACTTGACCAAAGAAGCTTGGACGGCCCAGGGGCACGATCGGTCGACGCCCGAGCTCCGCGTAAAGAGCCTGAACGGGAATCACACCATTTACCAGCGAGCCCGCTACGCGCACCATGCCTCTGAGATCATCCAGAGCTGTCTGCTTGATGTCCACCCGGCTGTCCGGATCATCCACCCAGTCGACAGGAATCTCGTGAATGCGAAGCCCTGAACGCTCAGCGATAATCAAAAGCTCCGTGTCAAAAAACCAACCGTTGTCCTCAACGTGGGGAAGCAACCGTTTTGCCACGTCGGTTCGAATGGCTTTGAACCCGCACTGGGCGTCGGAAAACCTGACCTGCATCGTGCGCCGCAGCAGGAAATTGTAGGACCTGGAAATAAACTCCCGTTTGGGACCGCGGCTCACCCTGGAACTCTGGCCCAAACGGGTGCCGATGGAAATATCAGAATGCCCGGACAGCAGGGGGGCCACCAAAGGTGGAAGCGCTGCAAGATCCGTGGAGAGGTCGACGTCCAGGTAGGCCAGCACTTTTGCATCGGAGGCAGACCAGGCGTCCCTTAGCGCGTACCCGCGTCCTTTGACCTCGAGACGCCGATACTCAACGTTTGGCAGGTGCTCGCTAAGTCGAGCGGCAATCACCGGTGTCCGGTCAGTGCTTGCATTATCGGCGATGGTGATTTTCCACGTCGACGGCATTTCATTCGTCAGATATTCGGCGAGCCTTGTGATGCTTCGTTCCAGTACCGCTTCTTCGTTGTAGACCGGTACTACAATTTCGAGCGCCAAGCCCCCATAGCTAGGTGTCATGCATGGATCGTAGGGGCCGCCAAATAGGCGTGGCGAGGGTTTCGAGTAAAGACAGGTAGCAGGCAAAAAAACCAAGTAGTCCCAGTAATGTGCCCAGACCGTCAGCAGGTACTCGACAGGTAGGGCCAGCTGCGGAACGCCGACTACGCAGATCTTGGCGGCACCCATCCTCTACACTTGACCGGTGTCTAGATTATTTGGAACTGATGGTGTCCGGGGGCTGGCCAATGGCCTGCTGACAGCAGAGCTGGCCCTGCAGCTGGCCCAGGCGGCCGCCGTCGTGCTTGGTCACGACCGCAACTCCAACGGCTCCCGGCCCCGCGCCGTGCTGGCCCGCGACCCGCGCGCCAGCGGTGAATTCATCGCCGCCGCCGTGGAAGCCGGGCTCTCCAGCTCTGGCATCGACGTCTATGACGCCGGCGTCCTGCCGACCCCCGCCGCCGCCTACCTGGTCGCGGACCTAGACGCCGACTTCGGTGTCATGATCTCCGCCTCCCACAACCCGGCGCCGGACAACGGCATCAAATTCTTCGCCCGCGGCGGCCAGAAGCTGCCGGACGACGTCGAGGACGCCATCGAGGCCCAGATGACCAAGGAAGCCGTCCGCCCCACCGGGCCCGACGTTGGCCGCATCCAGCGCTTCTCCGACGCAGAGGACCGCTACATCGTCCACCTGCTCCGCACCCTCCCGCACCGCCTGGACGGCCTCACCGTCGTCCTGGACTGCGCCAACGGTGCCGCCAGCGGCTGCTCACCCCAGCTCTTCAAGGACGCCGGCGCCGACGTCATCGTCATCGGCGCCGACCCTGACGGCCTGAACATCAACGACGGCGTGGGCTCCACCCACCTGGGCCCCCTCAAGGAGGCCGTGGTCAAGTACGGCGCGAACCTGGGCATCGCCCACGACGGCGACGCCGACCGCTGCCTGGCCGTGGACCACGAGGGCAACGAGGTGGACGGTGACCAGATCATGGCTATCCTCGCCATCGCGCTCAAGCAGTCCGGCAAGCTCAAGGACGACGTCCTGGTGGCCACCGTCATGAGCAACCTCGGCCTGAAGCTCGCCCTCCGCGACGCCGGCATCACCATCCTGGAAACCGCGGTGGGGGACCGTTACGTCCTGGAAGGCATGCGCGACGGCGGCTACAACCTGGGCGGCGAACAGTCCGGCCACGTGATCTTCTCCGACCACGCCACCACCGGCGACGGCCTCCTCACCGGGCTTCAGCTCGCCGCACAGGTGGCCCTGACCGGCAAGCCGCTCAAGGAACTCGCCACGGTCATGACCAAGCTCCCGCAGGTGCTCATCAACGTCAAGGGTGTCGACCGCAGCCGCGTGGGCAGCAGCGACGTCCTGGCCCAGGCCGTGGCAGCTGCGGAAGCCGCCCTCGGCGACACCGGCCGCGTCCTGCTCCGTCCCTCCGGCACCGAGCCGGTGGTCCGCGTGATGGTGGAAGCCGCCGACGAAGAGACTGCCCAGTCCATCGCCGAACACCTGGCCCAGGTGGTCCGGACCGAACTCGCACTGGAACTCGCCTCAAACTAGGCACAGCAAGAAAAGTGGCCCGCCTCCCAGCCGGGAGACGGGCCACTTGCGTTTGGGAAAAATTAGATAGCGCGGTCTTTCAGTGCATCCCGGATCTCGGTCAGCAATGCAACCTGCGGGTCCTCGGCAGCATCCTTCTTGACGTCCTTGTTGATCCCCAGCCGTCGGTTGCGGCGCTCGATCATCATGTTCATCGGCATCACCACCACGAAGTAGATGGCAGCCGCGATCAGCAGGAAGTTTACGATTGCAGTCAGCAGTACTCCGAATTCGATGGCGTTGCCGTTCAGGTTTACCTTCGCAAAACTGTCGAAATTCGGTGCCCCCACCAGGCCTGAGATGAACGGCATCAGCACCTTGTTCACCAGCGCCGTGACCACCGCTCCGAACGCGGTACCCATGACAACGGCCACGGCAAGGTCAACAACGTTGCCCTTCATAATGAAGTTCTTGAATCCACTAAGCATGAGAACCAACCTAGCGCACCGGGATTACAGGTACGCCGGTGCCGCTTCCAAGCCGAAGTATTCCTCGAGGGTGCCGATGCCGCGGTTCAGCATGTCCGTGGCCGCCTCCACCCCCACGTACCGCAGGTGCCACGGCTCGTAGTAGTACCCCGTGATGGGGTGCAGCATCCACGGGTAGCGCACCACGAATCCGAACCGGTGCCCGTTCGCTTTCGCCCACGTGGCGGCAGGCTGCTCCGCGAAGCACGGCTGGAAGCTGCAGGCACCTCCGCCGTCCCCGATGTCGAACGCCCACCCGGTCTGGTGCTCCGAGTGGCCGGGCCGCGCACTGGCGGTGTCGGCGTCGGCCTGCCCCCGCGCCGCGACATACCCGTTGTACGTGGTCACCTGCGTGCTGTATGAGCGGTAGCCGCTGGCCAGGACCGTCGTCACACCGTCCCGCGCGGCCGCCGCGAACATCGCCTCGGCCGCTGCCGCCGTGGTGCTGTTCAGCAGCGACGCCTCACCAGCGGCCGAGATCGCGACGGCGGGACGCACCAAGTCAGCCGGCACATAGTCCGCCGGCTTCAGCGCCCGGTGCTTGTTCACGATGACCCAGGGGCTCGCCGGATCATCGAGCGAAAACTGCCGCGCCAAGGCCGCCGATGGCGACGGTGTGGGGGCCGGCGCCTCGGGCGGCTGGCCCACTGTGGCCGCGTTCGCCGTCGGGCCGGCTGACGCGGTAGCGGCCGCAGGGGAGGGGGAAGGAGAAGGGGCAGCGGACGACGACGGCGCCGCCGCCTTGGGTGCCTCCGGTGTGCAGGCAGCCAGGACAGTCAGCCCGGCCCCCGCCGCGAGGAAGCGCGTGAAGCTGCGCCGGCTGGCGGACCCGCATTGGTAGCACACCTGTGCTACACCTTCCGGAGCAGCATGCGGCGGATGGAGTGGTCCGCCTCTTTGGTCAGCACCAGCTGGGCCCGGCCGCGGGTGGGCAGCACGTTCTCCTCCAGGTTGGGCTCGTTGATCCGCTTCCAGATGTCCCGGGCGGTGTTCTCCGCCTCTTCATCGGACAGCGTGGCGTAGCGGTGGAAGTAGGACTCCGGCTGCGCGAACGCGGTGCTGCGCAGCTTCCGGAACCGGTCCACGTACCACTCCTCGATGTAGGAGGTCTTGGCGTCCACGTAGATGGTGAAGTCAAAGAAATCGCTCAGGGCCAGGCCCTGGCGCCCGTCATGCCGGGGACGGGCAGGGGCCAGCACGTTCAGGCCCTCAACGATCAGCACGTCCGGGCGGCGGACCACCACTTCCTTGCCGGGCACAATGTCGTACGTGACGTGGGAGTACCAGGGCGCGCGCACTTCCTCGGCGCCGCCCTTGATCTCGCTCACGAAGCGCAGGAGCGCCCGCCGGTCATAGGACTCCGGGAAACCCTTCCGGTCCAGCAGTTGACGGCGTTTGAGCTCGGCCAGGGGGTAGAGGAACCCGTCGGTGGTGATGAGCTCCACGTTGGGGGTGCCCGGCCAGCGGCGAAGCATCTCCCGCAGCACGCGGGCGATGGTGGACTTGCCCACGGCAACAGAGCCGGCGACGCCGATCACGAACGGGGTGCGCTGGGTCTGCTCGCCCAGGAACGTGGTGGTGGCTGCGTGCAGCTGACCGGCAGCCTCCACGTACAGGTGCAGGAGCCGCGAGAGCGGCAGGTAGACATCCCTGACTTCCTTGATGTCCAGGGGGTCGCCAAGCCCGCGAAGGCGCAGCACATCCTCTTCATTAAGGGGCTGTTCCATCTGGGCTGCGAGCCGGGACCAGGTATGCCTGTCCAGCTCCACGAACGGCGAGGCACCCTCCCCGTTCGCTTCATTGCGTTGCGAAGTCACGCTAAAGATTCTGCCCCGCTCCCGGCCCATCGCGAAATGACGCCCCTGCTCAGTGCGGCGGCACCCGTCACGGAGGCACCGCCGGAGAGCCTCCCGGTTTAGAGCAAGGGGCACGCTGCCGATAGTCTTGTGCCTATGTGTGGAATCGTGGGTTACGTAGGCCGTTCGGTTGACGGTGCAATTAATGGTCACAGTGCGTTGGATGTTGTCCTGGAGGGGCTGCGGCGTCTGGAGTACCGCGGTTATGACTCTGCCGGTGTGGCTGTGGTGTCCCAGGGGGCTATCGAGTCGCGGAAGAAGTCCGGGAAGCTGAGCAACCTGATTGGTGAGCTGGAGGCCCGGCCGTTGCCGGAGACGTTGACCGGTATTGGCCACACGCGGTGGGCGACGCACGGTGGTCCGACGGACCGCAACGCGCACCCGCACCTGGCTGATGGCGGCAAGCTCGCCGTGATCCACAACGGCATCATTGAAAACTTCGCCGAGCTCAAGCTTGAGCTGCTGGAGAAGGGTGTGACGTTCCTGTCCGAGACGGATACGGAGGTCGCCGCGGCGCTGCTGGCGGACATCCTCCGCAACCAGCTGGGCGGGGATACCGCCAACGGTGGCCTGACCCGGGCCATGGAGCTGGCGTGCCAGCGCCTTGAGGGTGCTTTCACGCTGCTGGCCGTGCACGCGGACCAGCCTGACGTCGTCGTGGCCGCGCGCCGTAACTCACCGCTGGTGGTGGGCCTGGGCGAGGGGGAGAACTTCCTGGGTTCGGACGTGTCCGGGTTCATCGATTACACCCGCCGCGCGGTGGAGCTGGGCCAGGACCAGATCGTCACGATCACCGCTGACAGTGTGGAGATCACTGATTTCTTTGGCAACCCGGCGCAGGGCAAGGAATACCACGTGGACTGGGATCCGGCGTCGGCGGAAAAGGGTGGGTTCTCCTCGTTCATGGAGAAGGAAATCCATGACCAGCCCGACGCCGTCGCGCAGACCCTGCTGGGCCGGTCGGACCTGGACGGGAAGCTGACGCTGGATGAGCTGCGGATCGACCCGGAGCTGCTGAAGGAGGTCAACAAGATCATCGTGCTGGCCTGCGGCACCGCCGCGTATGCGGGCATGGTGGCGAAGTACGCGATTGAGAACTGGTGCCGGATCCCCACCGAGGTGGAGCTCGCGCACGAGTTCCGTTACCGGGACCCGATCCTGGACGAGAAGACCCTGGTGGTCTCCATCTCCCAGTCCGGGGAGACCATGGACACCCTGATGGCTGTCCGGTATGCCCGGGAACAGGGTGCGAAGACCATCTCGATCTGCAACACCAACGGCTCCACCATCCCGCGTGAATCCGACGCCGTGCTCTACACGCACGCCGGTCCGGAGATCGCGGTGGCTTCCACCAAGGCGTTCCTGGCCCAGATCACGGCCGCGTACCTGCTGGGCCTGTACCTGGCGCAGCTGCGCGGGAACATCTTCTCGGGCCAGATCAAGGACGTCCTGGCGGACCTGAACAAGATCCCCGCGAAGATCCAGACCATCCTGGACAACGCCGGCCCGCTGCGCGAGCTGGCCCGGTCCATGGCCAACGAGAAGTCCGTGCTGTTCCTGGGCCGTCACGTGGGCTACCCCGTGGCCCTCGAAGGAGCTTTGAAGCTCAAGGAAATCGCGTACATCCACGCCGAAGGCTTCGCGGCCGGTGAGCTCAAGCACGGCCCCATCGCCCTGATCGATGAAGGCCAGCCCGTGTTCGTCGTGGTCCCGTCCCCGCGCGGGCGTGACTCGCTGCACGCCAAGGTGGTCTCCAACATCCAGGAAGTCCGCGCCCGCGGCGCCCGGACCCTGGTCATCGCCGAGGAAGGCGACGAAGCCGTGAAGGCCTACGCCGAGTACGTCTTCTACGTCCCCGAGACCCCCACCCTGCTGATGCCCCTGCTGACCACCGTCCCGTTGCAGATCTTCGCCGCGGAACTCGCCGCAGCCAAGGGCTACGACGTGGACCAGCCCCGCAACCTCGCCAAGAGCGTCACCGTCGAATAAGCGGAATATCGTAAAACAGAAGCCCCGGGCCCCACGGCCCGGGGCTTCTGCTTTAACGCCTGCGTGCCGAGCGGGTTTGCGTAACTTTTGGCCCGCCCCGGCCATCGAAGCCCCGGGATGTCGGGGCGCTCTCCGCGCGTCAGCCTGAAAGTCACGCTTTTCCGCTGATGGCGGACAGCCCGAATGACCCGCGTGCGCGCCCGCTTTCCGCAGGGAGCCTCACCGTAGAATGACACCCATGATCGTTGGCATTGGGGTAGACGTAGTAGACATCGAGCGGTTCGGCCGCCAGCTGGAACGGACGCCGGGCCTGAGGGACCGCCTGTTCGTGCCCGCGGAACGCGAGCTGAACACCCGCTCCCTCGCCGCCCGTTTCGCCGCCAAGGAAGCGGTGGCCAAGGTACTTGGTGCGCCCGCCGGGATGAACTGGCAGGACTGCTGGATCGGCCTCGACCGTAACGGCCCCACCGTCCAGGTAAAGGGCACCGTCCTTGCCGTTGCCGAGGCCAAGGGCGTCAAGCGCTGGCACCTGTCCATCAGCCACGACGGCGGCATCGCCACCGCCACGGTGCTGGCCGAGGGCTGACCAGGCCTCCGCCGCATGATCAGCGCCTACACCGGAACGCAGGTCCGGGCCGCCGAGGAACCCCTCCTGGCTGCCGGCAAGGGGGACGTGCTCATGCAGCGCGCCGCACACGGGCTGGCCGGCGCCGTCGTCAATGAACTCAAGTCCCGCGGCAGCCGCCTGAACGGCTCGCGAGTGGTGGTGCTGGCAGGCAAGGGCAACAACGGCGGCGATGGCCTGTTCGCCGGCGCCTTCCTGGCCGCCCGTGGAATGCGTACGACGGCGGTGCTCACCGGGGACGCGGCCCATCCGGCCGGACTGGCCGCCTTAGAGCGCGCGGGCGGCCTGGTGCAGCGGCTATCCGAAGAAGCACTGCCCGGACTGTCCGCCGAAGCCGCCCGCGCCGACGTCGTGATCGATGCGGTGCTGGGAACCGGCGCCAAGGGCGGGCTGCGGGGGAGTGCCGCGGACCTGGTCCAGGCTCTCACCGGCGCACACCGCCGCGGACTTGTGGTGGCCTGCGACCTTCCCAGCGGCGTGGACGCGGACACCGGCGAGGCCACCGAGCCGGTCCTGCCGGCCGACCTGACCGTCACGTTCGGGGGAGCGAAAAACGGCCTGCTGGCCGACCCTGGGGCCGACTTCGCCGGCCGCGTGGTGGTTGTGCCCATCGGGATTGAGGAGCACCTGCCGGAACCATCCCTGCGCCGGCTCGAGGACGCCGACTTGGCCCGACTCCTGCCGCACCCCGCCCGGCGCGCCCAGAAGTACTCCCGCGGCGTCTTGGGCGTAGTGGCCGGATCCGAGGTCTACCCCGGCGCTGCCGTCCTCGCCTGCCGGGGAGCACTGGCAGCCGGAGTGGGCATGGTCCGGTACCTCGGTCCGCCGTCCGTGGCCAACCTGGTCCGCCAGTCCTGCCCCGAGGTGGTCTGCAGCACGGGAACCGTTGCAGAGAACCGCGTGCAGGCCTGGCTGGTGGGCTCCGGGATGGGCCCGCACGACCATGAACAGCTGACCCGCGCCCGGGACGCCATTGCATCGGACCTTCCGGTGGTGGCCGATGCCGGCGCGCTGCCCGCCCTGCCTGCCATGCTCGCGCCGCACGTGGTGCTGACCCCGCACGCCGGTGAGTTGGCATCCCTGTTCCAGCGCCTGGGCCACGGGGAGGATAGGGAAGCCGTGGAAGCAGGCACGCTTGCCGCAGTCCGCCAGGCGGCTGTTCGCACAGGGGCCACCGTCCTGCTCAAGGGCGCCACCACGCTCGTGGCCGCGCCTTGGGGCACCACCTTCAGCCAGGCGGACGGCACGCCCTGGCTCGCCACCGCCGGCAGCGGGGACGTCCTGGCCGGCGTCATCGGTGCGTTGCTCGCCCAGGCCGGGCCCGACGTCGGGCGCTTCAGCGAGGTGGGCATCAAAGGGGACAGCCGCTGGGCTGCCATTGCCGCGCTGGGTGCCGCGTTGCACGGCCGGGCCGGGAGGGCTGCGTCGGAGGCGGCGTCCGGCGGGCCGATCGCCGCTGGCGGAATTGCAGATGCCCTACCCGAAACCTGGGGTAAAGTCAGCATGCTTAGTAACTATGAAGCCTGGAAACGTAATAGTCACAGCCAACCACTACGGTAGGCATTAGTTCGCACCAGCAGCAGGGGCGTTCCAATGCCGTCTGCTGCTGACCAAATAATGAGGAGCACGATGGAAGTCTGGCCTGGAACTGCCTACCCGCTGGGAGCTACCTTTGACGGCACCGGCACCAATTTCGCCCTGTTCAGCGAACGGGCGGAGCGGGTCGAACTCTGCCTCCTGGCCGATGACTTGACCGAAACCAAGATCGAGCTGACCGAAGTGGACGGCTATGTGTGGCACTGCTACCTGCCCCACATCCAGCCCGGTCAGAAGTACGGCTACCGGGTGCACGGGCCGTACGACCCCGCCGCCGGCAACCGCTTCAACCCGAACAAGCTGCTGATGGACCCCTACGCCAAGGCCATCCAGGGCCAGATCGACTGGGACCCCGCGCTGTTCTCCTACGAATTCGGCGACCCCGACTCCCGCAACGACGCCGATTCCGCGCCGCACACCATGCACGGCGTGGTCATCAACCCGTTCTTCGAATGGGACGGCGACCGCCAGCTGAAGATCCCGTACCACGAATCGGTGATTTACGAAGCCCACGTCAAGGGCCTCACCGAGCTCCACCCTGAGATCCCCGAAGAGCAGCGCGGCACCTACGCTGGCGTTTCCCACCCCGCGGTCATCGACCACATGAAGAAGCTCGGCGTCACCGCCATCGAGCTCATGCCCGTTCACCAGTTCGTCAACGACGGCACCCTGGAAGAGAAGGGCCTCAACAACTACTGGGGCTACAACACCATCGGCTTCTTCGCGCCGCAGAACACGTACAGCTCCACGGGCGATGTGGGGCACCAGGTCCAGGAATTCAAGGCCATGGTCCGCGACCTGCACCGCGCCGGCATCGAAGTGATCCTCGACGTCGTCTACAACCACACGGCCGAGGGCAACCACCTGGGCCCCACGCTGTCCTTCAAGGGCATCGACAACCAGGCCTACTACCGCCTGGTGGACAACGACCTCAAGCACTACATGGACTACACCGGCACCGGCAACTCGCTGAACGTGCGCCACCCGCACTCCCTGCAGCTGCTCATGGATTCCCTCCGCTACTGGGTCACCGAGATGCACGTGGATGGCTTCCGCTTCGACCTCGCCTCCACCCTGGCCCGCGAGTTCTACGACGTGGACAAGCTCTCCACCTTCTTCGAACTCATCCAGCAGGACCCGGTAGTCTCCCAGGTCAAACTTATCGCCGAGCCGTGGGACGTTGGCCCCGGCGGCTACCAGGTGGGCAACTTCCCGCCGCAGTGGACCGAATGGAACGGCAAGTACCGCGACACCGTCCGTGACTTCTGGCGCGGCGAACCCTCCACCCTGGGCGAGTTCGCGTCCCGCCTGACCGGCTCCGCGGACCTGTACGAAAGCTCCGCCCGGCGCCCTGTGGCCTCCATCAACTTCGTCACCGCCCACGACGGCTTCACCATGCGGGACCTGGTCTCCTACAACGAGAAGCACAACGAGGCCAACGGCGAAGGCAACAACGACGGCGAATCCCACAACCGGTCCTGGAACTGTGGCGTGGAGGGAGACACCGACGACGAGAAGGTGCTGACCCTGCGTGCCCGCCAGCAGCGGAACTTCATCGCCACGCTCCTGCTCTCCCAGGGTGTCCCCATGCTGCTCCACGGCGACGAACTCGGCCGTACCCAGCAGGGCAACAACAACACCTACTGCCAGGACTCCGAGCTGAGCTGGGTGCACTGGGAAGCCATGGACCAGCCGCTGGTGGAGTTCACCGCATTCGTCAACAAGCTCCGGCACGACCACCCCACCTTCCGCCGCAGCCGCTTCTTCGACGGCCGCCCCGTGCGCCGCGGCGAAGGCGAGAAGCTGCCGGACATCGTCTGGCTCAAGACCGACGGCACCGAGATGCTGCCGGAGGACTGGGGGAGCGGCTTTGGCCGGACCATCGGCGTGTTCTACAACGGCGACGGCATCCAGGAACAGGACTCACGCGGCCGCCGGATCACCGACGACAGCTTCCTCATGGCCTTCAACGCCCACGATGATGAGGTGGACTTCTGCGTTCCGTCCGACGAGTACTCGCAGTACTGGGAAGTCCTGATTGACACTGCCGCCCAGGCCGACGCCTACGAACCGCTCAAGGCCGGTGCCACTTTGACGCTGGACGCGAAGTCCATGGTGGTCCTGCGCGCCTACTCCGGCCCCGAAGCCGAAGTGGATACGTCCGCGGCAGCGTCCCTGGCCTCCATGGCCGAGCACGAGGAGGCCCAGGAGGAGATGGCGGAGGCCCAGACCAAGGCCGCGGAAGCGAGCGAGGCGAGGGCAACGGGCGCTGACAAGAAAGCTAAAGCATGAGGACTCCGGTCTCCACATACCGTTTGCAGATCCGCAGCAGCTTCACCCTGTTCGACGCCGCCGACAAGGTTCCGTACCTGAAGGACCTCGGCGTGGACTGGGTGTACCTGTCGCCCATCCTCACCGCGGAGAAGGGCTCGGACCACGGCTACGACGTGACCGACCCTTCCGCGGTGGACCCGGACCGCGGTGGCCCGGAAGGCCTGCTGGCCCTCTCCAAGGCTGCGCGCGAGCACGGAATGGGCGTCCTGGTGGACATCGTGCCCAACCACGTGGGCGTTGCCACCCCGGCGCAGAACCCGTGGTGGTGGTCCCTGCTCAAGGAAGGCCGCGGGTCGCCGTACGCTGAAGCGTTCGACGTCGACTGGGACCTTGGCGGCGGAAAGGTACGGCTGCCGATGCTGGGCTCGGACTCCGACCTGGACAAACTCGAGGTCAAGGACGGTGAACTGCGCTACTACGACCACCGGTTCCCGCTGGCCGAGGGCACGTACAGCGAGGGTGACTCCCCGCAGGACGTCCACAGCCGCCAGCACTACCAGCTCATGGACTGGCGCCGGGCCGATGCCGAGCTGAACTACCGGCGCTTCTTTGCGGTCACCACCCTCGCCGGCATCCGGGTGGAAGAGCCGTCGGTCTTCGAGAAGGCCCACGCCGAGGTGGGCCGCTGGTTCACCGAAGGCCTGGTGGATGGGCTCCGCGTGGACCATCCGGACGGTCTGGCTGACCCCGCGGGCTACCTCCGCTGGCTCAAGGACCTCAGTGGCGGCGCGTACGTTCTGGTGGAGAAAATCCTCGAACCGGGCGAAGTGCTGCCTCAGGACTTTGCCTGCGAAGGGACCACCGGCTACGACGCCCTGGCGGACGTGGACCGGGTCTTCGTGGACCCTGCCGGGCAGCAGGCCCTGGATGCCCTTGACGCATCCCTGCGGGGAACGTCCGGGCCCGCCGATTACGCGGAGATGATCCGCGGCACCAAGCGCATGATCGCCGACGGCATCCTGCGCTCCGAGGTGCTGCGCCTTGCCCGGCTGGTCCCCGAGTCCCACGGCATCACCGTGGACCAGGCGGCCGACGCCATTGCCGAGATCATCGCGTCCTTCCCGGTCTACCGGTCCTACCTGCCGGTGGGAGCGGACGTCCTCAAGGAAGCCTGCGAGTCCGCCGCGGCGCACCGGCCGGACCTGGAAGTGGCGGTGGGAACCCTCCTGCCGTTGCTGCTGGACCCCGCCAATCCCATCGCCGTCCGCTTCCAGCAGACCTCCGGCATGGTCATGGCCAAGGGCGTGGAAGATACCGCGTTCTACCGCTACACACGCCTGGGCACGCTGACCGAGGTGGGTGCCGAGCCCACCGAGTTCGCTGTGGCGCCCGAGGAATTCCACCGGCGGATGCAGCGGCGCGAGCAGGAGTTGCCGCTGTCCATGACCACCCTGTCCACCCACGACACCAAGCGCAGCGAGGATGCCCGGGCGCGGATCTCGGTTATCGCCGAACTGCCGCAGGAATGGGCGGAAACACTGGAGACGCTCCGCGGACTGGCGCCGATTCCGGATGGAACCTACGAGAACCTGCTGTGGCAGGCAATCATTGGTGCATGGCCGGCAAGCCGGGAGCGGCTGCAGGGCTATGCGGAAAAGGCGGCCAGGGAGGCCGGCAACTCCACTAAGTGGACCGAGCCCAACGAGGATTTCGAGGCCAAGGTCAAGGCTGCCGTGGATGCGGTCTTCGACGACGCCACGGTGGCCAAGGTGGTTGGGGACTTCGTGGCCCGCATCGACGCCTACTCGGCTACCAATTCGGTGTCCGCCAAGCTGGTCCAGCTGACCATGCCGGGCGTGCCGGACGTCTACCAGGGCAGCGAGTACTGGGAACGGTCACTCACGGACCCGGACAACCGCCGTCCCGTAGACTTCGCCGCACGGCAGGCAGAGCTGGCAAAGCTCGACGCCGGCGCCTTGCCGGACTCGGGCACAGAGGCCAGCAAGCTGCTGGTCACCTCGCGGGCACTCCGCCTGCGCCGCGACCGTCCGGAATTGTTCCAGGGCTACACCCCGGTGGCGGCCACCGGCGCGGCGGCCGGGCACCTGCTCGCGTTCACCCGCGGAACCTCTGCGACCTCCGGTGCCCTGACGCTTGCCACCCGGCTCCCCGCCGGACTGGAGGCTGCCGGCGGGTGGCGGGACACCGCCGTCGACCTTTCCACTGCCATGCGTGACGAACTGACCGGAGCCAGCTTCGGCCCGGGCCAGGTTTCGGTGGCAGAGGTGCTGGGTACCTTCCCGGTGGCCCTGCTGGTACCTGTGGATGGAGAAAAGGCATGACCCTGGTCAACGTAGGACCCGAGCGTTTCGACGTGTGGGCCCCGGACGTTTCCTCGGTGGTATTGCTGGCCGACGGCCGGCAATATCCCATGCGGAAGAAGGATACGGCGCCTGGCTCCGAAGGGTGGTGGACTGCCCCTGACGCCCCGGCCGACGGGGACGTGGACTACGGCTACCTGCTGGACGGGGACACCACCCCTGTTCCGGACCCCCGGTCCCGCCGGATCCCTTCCGGCGTGCATGAACAGTCCCGGACCTACGATCCTGCGGCCTATGTGTGGCGGGACTCCGGCTGGCGCGGCAAGGACCTGCAGGGTGCCGTCATCTACGAACTGCACGTGGGCACCTTCACGCCTGAAGGAACCCTCGACGCCGCCGTGGAGAAGCTGGGCTACCTGGCGGACCTGGGCATCGATTTCGTGGAACTGCTGCCGGTCAACGGCTTCAACGGCACCCACAACTGGGGCTACGACGGTGTCCAGTGGTACGCCGTGCACGAAGGCTACGGCGGTCCTGCTGCGTACCAGCGGTTCGTTGATGCCGCGCACGCTGCAGGACTGGGCGTCATCCAGGACGTGGTGTACAACCACCTGGGACCCAGCGGCAACTACCTCCCCAAGTTCGGCCCGTACCTGAAACAGGGCGACGCCAACACCTGGGGCGACTCGGTGAATCTGGACGGCCCCGGCTCGGACGTTGTCCGCGAGTACATCCTGGACAACGCAGCCCTGTGGCTGCGCGACTACCACGTGGACGGGCTCCGCCTGGACGCCGTGCACGCGCTGCGGGACGAGCGGGCCGTGCACATCCTGGAGGACCTGGGGGCCCTCGGCGACGCCATTTCGGCCGAAACCGGGCTGCCCAAGACCCTCATCGCGGAATCGGACCTCAACAACCCGCGCCTGATCTACCCCCGTGACGCCAACGGGTACGGCCTGGCCGGCCAGTGGAGCGACGACTTCCACCACGCCGTCCACGTCAACGTCAGCGGCGAAACCACCGGCTACTACTCGGACTTCGACTCCCTGGCCGTGCTGGCCAAGGTCCTCAAGGACGGGTTCCTCCACGACGGCAGCTATTCCAGCTTCCGCGGCCGGCACCACGGACGCCCCATCAACGGCTCGCTGGTGCACCCGGCGGCGTTGGTGGTCTGCAACCAGAACCACGACCAGATCGGCAACCGGGCCACGGGGGACAGGCTCTCCCAGTCACTGTCCTACGGGCAGCTTGCCGTAGCCGCGGTGCTCACCCTGACCTCGCCGTTCACGCCCATGCTGTTCATGGGCGAGGAATACGGGGCCTCCACACCGTGGCAGTTCTTCACCTCGCACCCCGAACCGGAGCTCGGAAAGGCCACCGCGGAAGGGCGCATCAGGGAATTCGAGCGCATGGGGTGGGATCCCGCCGTCGTGCCCGATCCCCAGGATCCGGAAACCTTCCGCCGGTCCAAGCTGGACTGGGCCGAGGCTTCAACGGGCGACCATGCGCGGCTCCTGGACCTGTACCGGTCCTTGACGGCGCTGCGCCGCTCCCATCCGGATCTGGCCGGGCTTGGCTTTGACGGGACAGACGTTTCGTTCGACGACGACGCGGGCTGGCTGCGCTTCCGGCGCGGCCCCGTTGAGGTGCTGGTGAACTTCTCCGACTCAAAGGTCCGGCTTGACGGCGCCTCCGGCAGCGTCCTGCTGGCAACGGACGACGGGACCGGCCTGGACGGCGGGGCCCTCGCCATGGCGCCCTGGAGTGCCGCGATCATCGCAACCCAACAGGAAGGACAGAACGCATGACCTATTCAGCAGCGGACAACCGCTATGAAACCATGCCCTACCGCCGGGTGGGCCGCAGCGGGCTCAAGCTCCCGGCCATCTCCCTGGGCCTGTGGCACAACTTCGGCGACGACAAGCGCTTCGAGGAACAGCGGGACATCCTCCGCCGCGCCTTCGACCTGGGCGTCAACCACTTCGACCTCGCGAATAACTACGGTCCTCCGGACGGATCCGCGGAAACGAACTTCGGCCGGCACCTGCGGGACGACTTCAGGCCCTACCGTGACGAGCTGGTCATCTCCACCAAGGCCGGCTACTACATGTGGCCCGGCCCGTACGGAGAATGGGGCTCCCGCAAGTACCTGATCTCCAGCCTGGACCAGTCGTTGCAGCGGATGGGCCTGGACTACGTGGACATCTTCTACAGCCACCGCCCGGACCCCGAGACGCCCATGGAAGAAACCATGGGCGCCCTGGATTACGCTGTCCGGTCCGGCAAGGCGCTGTACGCGGGAATCTCCTCCTACACCCCCGAACAGACCCTCGAGGCCGCCCGGATCCTCAAGGAACTCGGCACGCCGCTGCTGATCCACCAGCCCAGCTACTCCATGCTCAACCGCTGGACCGAGGACGGCTCGCCCAACCTGTACGAGGTGCTGGACCAGGTGGGCGCCGGGTCCATTGCCTTCTCGCCCCTGGCGCAGGGGATGCTCACTGACCGCTACCTCCACGGCATCCCGGAAGACTCCCGGGCAGCCAAGGCACGCTTCCTCTCCGAGGACTCCATCACGGAGGAGAAGCTGGACCGGGTCCGGGGACTGCGGAAGATCGCCGAGGGCCGCGGGCAGTCCTTGGCCCAGATGGCCATTGCCTGGATCCTGCGGGACCAGCCAAAGGGTTCTCCCGTCACCTCGGCCCTGGTTGGCGCCTCAAGTGTGCGGCAGCTCGAGGACACTTTGTCCGCCATCAACAACCTCAGCTTCACTGATGAGGAGCTCACGGCGATCGATGAATTCGCCGTGGAATCGGACATCAACCTCTGGAAGCAGAACGCCTAAGGAGCTTGTTTTCATTACACAGCGGGACCGGCGGAACAACTGCCGGTCCCGCTGTGTTGGGTAGTATGAAAAGGCGCCGCGCGGCGCCAAGCCAGCCGGCCGCCGTCGTCCATTCCTCGGAGGCCAACCAGGCCGGCTGACGTTTGTCCCCAAAGGAGTTCTGTGTCTTCACATCCCATTCGTGTTGCAATCGTTGGCGTGGGCAACTGCGCCGCCTCGCTGGTGCAGGGCGTCCACTACTACAAGGATGCCGACCCGGCAGAAACCATCCCCGGCCTGATGCACGTTGAGTTCGGCCAGTACCACGTGGGCGACGTCGAGTTCGTCGCCGCGTTCGATGTTGACGGCAAGAAGGTCGGCGTTGACCTTTCCGATGCCATCCTGGCCAGCGAAAACAACACCATCAAGATCGCCGATGTTCCGCCGACGGGTGTCACGGTCCAGCGCGGCCACACCCTGGACGGCCTGGGCAAGTATTACCTCGAGACCATCGAGCAGTCCACCGAAGAGCCCGTGGACGTGGTCCAGGCCCTGAAGGACGCCAAAGCTGACGTCCTGGTCTGCTACCTGCCCGTGGGTTCCCAGCAGGCTGCCGAGTTCTACGCCCAGGCTGCGATCGACGCCGGCGTAGCATTCGTCAACGCACTGCCCGTGTTCATTGCCGGCACCAAGGAGTGGGCTGACAAGTTCACCGCCGCCGGTGTTCCGATCGTCGGCGACGACATCAAGAGCCAGATCGGTGCAACCATCACGCACCGCGTCATGGCCAAGCTGTTCGAAGACCGCGGCGTGACCCTGGACCGCACGTACCAGCTGAACGTCGGCGGCAACATGGACTTCAAGAACATGCTGGAGCGTGACCGCCTGGAGTCCAAGAAGATCTCCAAGACCCAGGCCGTGACCTCCAACGTGGAAGCCGAGCTGGCTGCTAAGGACGTACACATCGGCCCGTCCGATTACGTTCAGTGGCTTGATGACCGCAAGTGGGCGTTCGTGCGCCTGGAAGGCCGGAACTTCGGCGACGCCCCGGTGTCCCTGGAGTACAAGCTGGAGGTCTGGGATTCGCCGAACTCCGCAGGTGTGATCATCGATGCGATCCGTGCCGCCAAGATCGGCCTGGACCGCGGCATCGGTGGCCCGCTGCTCTCGGCGTCCAGCTACTTCATGAAGTCCCCGCCGGAGCAGTTCAACGACGACCTCGCCCGCGAGAAGGTCGAAGCATTCATCCGTGGCGACCTGGAGCGCTAAACCGTCTTTTCCCGGTGCCCGGACGCTCCCTCACCCTTACCGGGTGGGGGAGCGTCCTGCGTTAACACGCGCCATCACTTCCGGCCGGCTTTTCCGGGACGCGCCATCACTTCCGGCGTATTCTCCCGAAACGCGCCATCACTATTTGTCCCCTGACGAGCGTAAACCCCGCGGCCGCGTTTTTGGAGGCGGTGGTGGTGTTTTGGTCACCCGTTTCCGGCAAAACCGGCCGAGTAGGAATGGTCAATCCACGCCGTGCGAAGGTGCCGTTTGATTGCCGCTACAGCTCGTTGAAAACCGTCCGTGGCATCGTCCTTGGTGAATACCAGAACCGTCCACCCAGCTGACTCGAAGGCCTTGTCGCGCCGTCGATCACTCAGTCGCTGAGCCTCAAGAAGATGGTGACCGCCGTCGTACTGGACTGCAAGGCGCCGGTGACGGTAGCCCAGGTCGGCAGTAGGGGAAGCTGCATCATTCGGTCGAAGTGCGATTTGCAGGTCAGGTTCTGGCAGGTTCGCGTCAAGCATGGCCAGCCGCAGCATCGATTCCGGTGCCGAATCAGCGCCGACCCGCATCAGCTCCAAAGCTTCCCGGGCACGCACGACCCCCTGAAGATTAGGGTGCCGGCTGACCAAAGCGCTGAGACCCTCCAATGTGTCAAAGGGCTGTGACCTGGCTTCAAACTCCGCTCGCGGGATGCGGATGATTTGGTCTCCAAGGCAGACCAGCTCAGCCAGCGACAGCCGCCGGGCCAAGTCGAGCCAGGTTCGGGAACGGGTACTGATGCGGATACCATCGACAGTTTCAATTTCGTCAGCACTGGCTATGACCTTATGGGCAACCACACCTTTCCGGCGCACCTGCGGTAAATGCTTCGGTTTGCTCATATGCAGTTCAGTAGAATCCGACAGCCACGCGGGGAGCAGTTGACAGTGCAAACGTGCAGCTGTGACGTGTGAAATCCACGCGCCTGGCGAAACCTCGGAGAGGACCCGTGCCGCGGCTTCCAGCTCGAAGCTCCAAGTCGACGGGCGGTACAACCGCCTGCTGACGTGGACCACGTCATCCTTCCGCAGCCGCTTCGCTGACACACCGGCAGTCACCGCCGAGTCGTATGTGAACGGGGAGGTTGCCAGGGTCGACGGTAGATCAGCGCGCTTATGCATGCTGGCATTCTGGCGTAGAAGGCTAGACCACTGCAGGAGTTATCCACAGGAACAGACCTGGATGGTTCCAAGGCGATCGGGCGTTGGTGGATTAAGGGCGGGAGGTGATGGGGCGTTGGTGATTTGGGGGCGGAAGGTGATCGGGCGTTGGGCTAGGTGAGGCCCACGGGGTTGCCGTCCGCGTCCACGTCCATGCGCAGCGCAGCCGGGACGGCCGGGAGGCCGGGCATCGTCATGACTGCTCCGGTGAGGGCAACGATGAAGCCCGCACCGGTCTTCGGCAGCAGGTCGCGCACGTGGATGGTGAACCCCTTGGGGGCGCCCAGACGGGAGGCATCGTCAGTGAACGAGTACTGGGTTTTGGCCATGCACACGGGCATCGAACCCCACCCATTCCGCTCGATGTCGGCAAGCCGCTTCAGCGCCGGCACGGAGAAGTCCACGCCGTCGGCTCCGTAAATCTCCTGGGCGATGGTGCGGATCTTGTCCTCCACGGACAGCTCCAGGGGATACAGGTGGCGGAAACTGCTGGGCGCCTCCACCGCCTGCGCAACGAGGGCCGCGAGTTCGTCACCGCCGTCGCCCCCGCCGCCCCGGCCCCACACGTCGGCGACGGCGGCGCGCACGCCCTCGGCTGCGCACCACTTCAGCAGCCAGTCGAGTTCCTCCGGCGCATCGGAGGAGAACTTGTTGATGGCCACCACGGGGGTGACGCCGAACTTCTCCACGTTGTGCACGTGCCGCCGCAGGTTAACCACCCCGGCCTCCAGGGCAGCGACATCCGGGCGGGCCAGCTGGTCCTTGGCCACCCCGCCCTGCATCTTCAGGGCGCGCACCGTTGCCACCACCACGACGGCGGACGGGGCCAGGCCGCCGTACCGCGCCTTGATGTCCATGAACTTTTCGGCGCCAAGGTCAGCCCCGAAGCCAGCTTCGGTCACCACGATGTCCGCCAGCCGCCGGGCGGTCTGCGTGGCAATGAGCGAATTGCAGCCGTGGGCGATATTGGCGAAGGGACCGCCGTGGACCAGTGCGGGGGTGCCGGCGATGGTCTGCACCAGGTTGGGCTTGACCGCCTCCTTCAGGAGCAGCGTCAAGGCTCCCTCCACGCCGAGGTCCGCCACCGTCACCGGTGCCCGGTCATAGGTGTAGCCGAACGTGATCCGGCCCAGCCGTGAGCGGAGGTCCGCCAGGTCCGTGGCGAGGCAGAAGGCAGCCATGATCTCGGAAGCCACGGTGATGTCGAACCCGTCCTGCCGCGGCACGCCCTGCGTCGGTCCGCCCAGTCCGATGACCACCTCCCGCAGGGAGCGGTCGTTCATGTCCAGGACGCGTTTGAACGTCATCCTGCGCGGATCGATGTTCAGCGCATTGCCTTGGTAGATATGGTTGTCCACCAGTGCCATCAGGGCGTTGTTGGCCGACGTGATCGCATGGAAATCGCCGGTGAAGTGCAGGTTGATCTCGTCCATGGGCAGCACCTGCGAGTAGCCGCCGCCGGTGGCTCCGCCCTTCATGCCGAGCACCGGGCCCAGGGACGGTTCCCGCAGGGCGATCATCACCTTGTGGCCGGCGCGGGCCAGCGAATCCGCCAGCCCCACAGTGGTGGTGGACTTGCCCTCGCCGGCCGGGGTGGGCGACATGGCCGAGACCAGCACCACTTTGCCGTGCGGAGCCGGGGCCGCAAGCCGGGCGGGATCGATCTTGGCCTTGTACCGTCCGTACTGTTCCAGTGCATCGGCATTGATCCCGGCTGCAGCCGCGATTTCCCCGATGGGGCGGATACGGGCGGCGCGGGCTATTTCCAGATCAGAGGGGAGAGCAGACATCCTTGTCCTTTCCTGCGCAGTCTTTCCTGCACCGGCCGGCGCCGGAGACCTGCCCCTAAGCTAACAGCACCCGGCTCCAACGGCACCCGATACCAGCAACGCACAAGCCAACGACCGTCAGGAAGCCGGCACCACCGGGGCCAGGTGCCGCCCCACGAAGTTGTCGACGGCGGCATGGTAGCTTTCCAGCGTGATGGCAGCAGTGCGCTGCCAGCCGGAGTTCTGGGCACGGATGGCGGCAGCGCGGCCCAGGTCCTCGCGGGTGACAGGGTCGTCGTACAGGGCCTCCAGGGCATCGGCCCAATCGGCAGCATGGTGGCCGTCCACCAGGAGCCCGGTCCGGCCGTGGAAGATGGCGCGGGACAGTCCGCCAACCCGGGTGGCCACCACGGGGGTCCCGCAGGCCTGGGCCTCGAGTGCCACGAGCCCGAAGGATTCGCTGAAGGAGGGCATCACCACGACGTCGGCCGCACGGAACCAGGACGCCAGCTCAGGTGCCTTCACCGGCGGAAGCTGCGTGACGACGTCGTCCATTCCCGCCTCTGCCACCAGGCAGCGGAGGTTGAACTCCTTGTTGCCGCTCAAAGCGCCCAGGATGGTGACGCGCAGGTCGATGTCCGGGCGGCGTTTCCGCAGCAGCGCCGCGGCCTTGACCAGGACCTGGGGGCCTTTCAGGCGCTGGATGCGGCCGGCGAACACCAGATGGAACGTGTCCGGGCTGACGCCGTGCTCCGCCCTGGACCGTGCCCGGAACGCGGGGGTGAACGTGGCCAGGTCCACGCCGGGCGGCGCGATGTCGATGCGGTCGTAGGTGGCGCCGTAGTGGGACACGAGTTCGGCGGCCTCGGAGCTGGTGTTGGCAATGAGCCTGGCAGCGCCGTCCACGATGCGGTGCTCGCCCAGTTCGCGGCGCCGGGGCTCGGGTTGCTCACCGGATTCCAGCAGCAGGTTCTTGACCTTGGCCATGGTGTGCATGGTGTGCACCAACGGAACACCCCACAGCTCGGACAGCTCCAGCCCCGCTATCCCGGACACCCAGTAATGGGAGTGGATGACGTCGTACCGGCCGTGCGGCTGGCGGCGGCGGATCTGTTCGATTTCCGCGACCATGGCATGCAGCAGCCCGGGAAGTTCCTCTTTGGGGACCTTCCTTGGCGGCCCCGCCAGGACGTTGTGCACGCACACGCCGGGGTCGGGATGCTCGACGGCGGGCTGGTCGGCTGAGGTGGCCCGCGTGAAGATCTCCACCTCCACGCCTGCCTCGGCCAGTGCCGAGGCCAGCTCGCGGATATAGACGTTCATTCCGCCGGCATCCCCGGAACCGGGTTGTTCCATGGGGGAGGTGTGGAGGGAAAGCAAAGCGACCCTGCGGATCAGTGCCACGGGACCTCCTTCCGGCCGCCGGCGCGTGTCAGGGGAGCCGGCTCAGTGCGCATCCGATAAAACATTACTCCTTCCCCTAACGCCCACCGCCCTCCCACGTCTTCCCCAGGTCCGGAAACGCCCGCTCATAACCGGCCATCAGCTTCGCGGCCAGGTCCGCCGAATCCACGAGCGGGTGCCGGGCGAAGGCCTCGACGGCGGCATCCCGGTTGCCGGTGCCCGCGGCCAGGACAACGAGCCGTTCCACCTCCTTGACCTGCCGGAGCAGGCCCAGCTGCGGTTCCGCCGGCTTCTCCTGGGGCAGAGGGACGGCTCCGGCCGGGGTGACGGTGCAGGGAACCTCGACGACGGCGTCCGCCGGCAGGCCGGGAATGGCGGGTTGGGGAGGGGCAGGGGCAGCGTCGGTGGGCTCCGGTGCCCGGGCCGCCGGCAATGCGTTGACCGTGTTGAGGATCAGTTGCGTATCGCCGCCGCCGGCCAGTGCCTGCATGGCCGCCAGCGCCACCCGTTCGTAGCCACCGCCGGTCAGGTCCTCCTCATTCCGGCGCTCGCCGTCGTGCCGGGCTTCGGCAAGGTACCCCTCTTCGCGGGAACGCCGCGCCGCCTCCCACAACCGGTATGCGTCGGGCCCGGCGGCGGCCAGCCGCGGATACAGCTCCTGCTGCTGGTTGTGGATGGTCTGCCCGCGGGTGCGTGCCATGGCCTGCATTGCCTGCCGGGCCGCATCGCGCTGGTAGTAGTAATACAGGTACTCGTTGGGAAGCAGTCCCAGCCCGGCAAGGAACGGCTGCGGGAACAACCGGCCTTCCTCGAAGGACCGCAGCGCCGCGGCGTCCGCCAGCAGGCCCGGCAACATGTCCCGTCCGCCGGACTCCAGCCGGTACAGCCAGCCCAGGTGGTTCAGCCCGTAGTAGCCCACGCCGTCGAGCCGTCCCGCCGGCAAGGGCACACCGGCAGCGCGCGCCGCCCGCTGCACCAGCCCGCCCGCAGAGTCGCAGATCCCAATGACCCGGTTCCCCAGGACAGGGCGCAGCGCCTCGGTGACCATCCCGGCCGGATTGGTGAAGTTGACCAGCCAGGCGTCCGGGCAGCGCTCGCGCATCAGCCAGGCAAGGCCCACCATGTGGGGGATGGTCCGCAAAGCGTAGGAAATACCGCCGGCCCCGGTGGTCTCCTGGCCCAGCAGCCCGAGGTCCTGCGCCACTTCTTCATCCGCGACGCGGCCTGCGGTGCCGCCGGGCCGGATCGCAGCGAAGACCATGGAGGTGCCGGACAGTGCTGCGGAAAGATCTGTGGTGGCATGCACCGGAAGCTGCGCACCCTGGCCTGCCGGCATGCTGCGCAGCACGGCGGTGACGGCGTCAAGGCGTCCGGGATCGACGTCGTGCAGCACCAGCTCCGTGACCAGCCCGGAAAAGGGCCCGGACACCAACGCCCGGTAGATGAGCGGCACCCTGAAACCCCCGCCGCCGGCAATCAGAAGCCGCATGCATGCAGTCTAGGACCAGCCTCCGACACCGTGTCCATACCGTGTCCAAAGCCCCTACCGGAGCACTGCCGCGCGGCGTATCCTGCGCACTATGGACGCGATGCCAGCCCGCCCCTTCGATCCGCTGGCTGGCGTCCGCTCGCCGGGGGAACCCGGATTCGACCTCCTGTTGGCCGGGACCGTTTTCCAGGACATCATCTTCACCGGCCTCCCGCACGGGCCCGAACCCGGCACGGAAATCTGGAGTGACGGCATGGGCAGCTGCCCCGGCGGGGTTGCCAACCAGGCCATCGCCGCCGCGCGGCTGGGGCTACGCACCGGCCTGGCGGCGGCGTTCGGGGATGACGGATACGGCGACTTCAACTGGAAGATCCTCTCCGGCCAGGAACATGTGGACCTCAGCCTTTCCCGCCGCGTCCCGGGCTGGCACTCCCCGGTGACCGTGTCCCTCTGCGTGGACCAGGACCGGTCCATGGTCACGCACGGGCATTCAGCGCCGGTGACCAACTCCGAGCTGATCGGGAGCCCGCCCAAGGCGCTCGCCGGCATCGCGGAGGTGGGCATGGAAATCGAACCGTGGGTCCGGGCCGCCCATGGGGCCGGAGTGCGTTTGTTCGGCGACGTGGGGTGGGATCCCAGCGGCGAGTGGGCGCCGGTGCGGCTTGAAAACCTGCAGTACTTTTACGCCTTCCTGCCCAACCAGCGCGAGGCCATGGCGTTCACCGGCAAGGACAATCCCTGGAGTGCGCTCTACGCTCTGGCGGACCGCGTACCGGTGGCCGTGGTGACCCTGGGAGCGCAGGGGGCCATGGCCGTTGACTCGGAAACCGGGGAGGAGGAGTGGGTCCCGTCGCTTCCGGTCAAGGCGCACGACCCCACCGGAGCCGGTGACTGCTTCGACGCAGCGTTCATCGTCGGCACCCTGGCCGGTTGGCCGCTGGGGGACAGGCTGCGGTTTGCCAACCTGTGCGCCTCCCTGGCCGTGCAGGAGGTTGGCGGATCCCTGGCCGCTCCTGGCTGGGGGGACATCGCTGACTGGTGGAAACGTGCCAATGCCCGCCCGGAACGGCAGATGAGCCAATGGCTGCGGCGCTTTGGATTCCTCTCGGACATCATCGAGGACGTGCCGCTGGCGGCGCAGCGCCGGGCGTCGGCCACCATAGCGCACCTGTCCGACGCCTGAGGAGCGCGTGACGCCCCGATTATTCGGCGCGAAGTGCCCGCATTAGAATCAGTTAGGTGACCTACCCCGCAACAACCGGTGAATTCAGCGCTGCCTCCGGGCCGGACCCCCGCCATGAGCGGTCCGCCGTGATCGACCTGGAGGCCATCCGGCACAACGTCCGCCGGCTTGCCGCCGCTGCTTCCCCCGCGAAAGTCATGGCCGTGGTCAAGGCCGACGCGTACGGGCACGGCGCCGTTCCCGTGGCCCGTGCGGCCCTGCAGGCCGGCGCGTCCTGGCTGGGCGTGGCGCACATTTCCGAGGCCCTCGCGCTCCGCGCCGCCGGCATCGACGCGCCCCTCCTCGCCTGGCTGCACACCACCGACAGCAACTTCGGCGCCGCCGTGGCTGCCGGCATCGACATCGGCTGCTCGGGCTGGGAGCTCGAACGCATCGTGGCTGCCGCCCGCGAACAGGAACGTCCCGCACGGGTGCACCTCAAGGTGGACACCGGGCTGGGCCGCAACGGCGCAACCCCCGAGGCCTGGGACCGCCTGGTGGGGGAGGCCGTGGAGTACCAGGACCAGGGCCTGCTGCGCGTGGTGGGCATCTTCTCGCACCTCGCCGTGGCCGATGAGCCGGAGCGGCCCGAAACGGACCAGCAGGTGGCCGCATTCCGGGAAGCCCTGGCCATCGCCGAGGACGCGGGCGTGGACCCTGAGGTCCGCCACCTTGCCAACACCCCCGCCACCCTTTCCCGGCCGGACACCCACTTCGACATGGTCCGGGTAGGCCTAGGCATCTACGGGCTTTCGCCGTTCGACGGGCAGACCTCCGCCGAGCTCGGCCTCCGCCCCGCCATGACGCTGCGCACCCTGGTGTCGCAGTGCAAAGAGGTGCCGGAGGGGCAGGGCGTCTCCTACGGGCTGCATTACCGCACCAGGACGGCGAGCACCCTGGCGCTGATTCCGCTGGGCTATGCCGACGGCGTTCCGCGCCTCGCCACCGGCGGCCCCGTCCGCGTGGCCGGGAAAACGTACCCGGTAGTGGGGCGCATCGCCATGGACCAGATGGTCATCGACCTTGGTCCGGAGGCCCCCGGCGCCGCGTTGCATGGCGCGGAGGCGGAGCTGTTCGGTAACGGCGCCGACGGCGGACCCACGGTGGACGAGTGGGCACGCGCCGCCGGGACCATCAACTACGAGGTCGTAACCAGGATCAGTCCCCGTGTTCCCCGCCGCTTCATCAACGAAGACGAGCGCGCGGACGCCGGCAATAACCTGGTGGGCGTCCCTGGCAAGGGAGCGGCATGAGCACGCCCGAAGACCTGCCCGCCAACTGGGAAAAGACCTTCACGGCGACGACGGCGGAACAGACGCACGCTTTCGGCGCACGCCTGGCGGAGGTGCTGCAGACCGGGGACCTGCTGGTGCTGTCCGGCGAACTGGGTGCCGGGAAGACCACCTTCACCCAGGGCCTGGGCGAAGGCCTGGGTGTCCGCCCGGGCATCATCTCGCCGACGTTCGTCCTGGTCCGGATTCATCCCAACCTCCCGGACGGCCCGCGTCCGGGCGGCCCGGACCTGGTGCACGTGGACGCTTACCGGCTTGGCTCGGCTGCGGAGATTGACGACATCGACCTCGAAAACACCATGGATTCCTCGGTGACGGTGGTCGAGTGGGGACATGAGCGCGTGGAGCACCTGAGCGACAGCCGGCTGGAGATCGACCTGCACCGTGCGATCGGCCTGGGCGGCGCCGCGGCGTCCACCTCCTCAAGCCTGGATTTCGACGCCGAAGACACCGACGAGCCCCGGACCATCGTCATGCGCGGCTACGGTCCCCGCTGGGCGAACTTTCCTGAACTGGCTGGACCCGACGGGGGAGCGGCATGCTGATCCTCGCCATTGACACCTCGGCCGTAGCCAGCGCTGCGCTGGTCACCGATGATGCCCCGGAAAGCGTGCTTGCCAGCTTCGCCACGGAGGACACCCGCAGCCACGCTGAGGTGCTTGCGCCCGGAATCGACGCCATGCTGGAGTCGGCGGGTGTGACCGGGCAGGACGTGGACGCCCTGGTGGTGGGCGTTGGCCCGGGCCCGTTCACCGGGCTGCGCTCCGGCATTGCCACCGCCCGCACGCTGGCCTTCGTGTGGGGCAAGCCGCTGCATGGCCTGGTGAGCCTGGACGCGATGGCCCTGGAAGTTGCGGAGTCCACCGCAGCCGCTTCCGAGTTCCTGGTGGTGACGGACGCCCGCCGCAAAGAGGTCTACTGGGCCCGGTACAGCCTGGATGACGGCCAGCTGCCCGTGCTGGAGGACGGCCCCCACGTCGGGTTCGCGTCTGCCCTCCCGGACCTGCCTGCGTTCGGCGCCGGCGCGGGCCTCTACGCCGGGGTGCTTCAGGCCCACCCGGATTTCGCCGCTGAGCAGCCGGACGCCCTGTATCTTGGCCAGTTCGCCCTGGCGCGGCTGGCGGCAGGAGACACCCTGTTGGACTCCACCCCCCTGTACCTGCGGGAATCCGACGCGCAGGTCCCCGGACCACGGAAGCGGGCATTGTGAGCAGCACCCCGGACCCGCGCGCGGCGGACGTGACCGTCCGCGACATGACGCTGGACGATGTGCCCGCCGTCGGCGCACTGGAGCACAAGCTCTTCCCCATTGACGCGTGGCCCGTCCAGATGTTCCTGGACGAACTCTCCCAGCCGGAGACCCGCCGCTACCTCGTGGCGGAGACCAGCGGAGGCATCGTGGGCTACGCCGGCCTGATGTGCATTGAACCCATCGCGGACGTCCAGACCATCGCCGTCGTCCCTGAGCACGAGGGGCGGGGCATCGGCAGCACCCTGCTCACGCAACTGATCGAGGAGGCCCGGCACCGCGGCGCCGCCGATGTCCTGCTCGAGGTCCGTGCCGACAACCCGCGGGCACAACAGCTCTATGTGCGGTTTGGATTCGAACAGATCCACGTCCGCCCCCGCTATTACCGCGACGGCGTGGATGCCCTCATCATGCGGCTCCAGCTGCCCGCAGCACACCCTGAAGGACACGAAGCAACGGAAGCAGGCCAGGCATGAACCGTACGCAGCCCCTGGTACTGGGCATTGAATCATCCTGCGACGAAACCGGCGTCGGCCTGGTCCGCGGCACCACCCTCCTGGCCAACACGGTCTCGTCCTCCATGGACGAGCATGTCCGCTTCGGTGGCGTCATCCCTGAGATCGCCTCCCGGGCCCACCTGGACGCCTTTGTTCCCACCCTCGAGCAGGCCCTCGCGGATGCAGGGGTCACCCTGGACGAGGTGGACGCGATCGCCGTCACTTCCGGACCCGGGCTTGCCGGCGCGCTCATGGTCGGGGTGTGCGCTGCCAAGGCGCTCGCCGTGGCCACCGGAAAACCCCTGTTCGCCATCAACCACCTGGTGGCGCATGTGGGCGTCGGACTGCTGGACGACCGTGGTACCGGCCGCAGGCAGGAGCTGCCGGAGAACCTGGGCGCCCTGCTGGTCTCCGGCGGCCACACCGAAATCCTGCGGATCAACAGCATCACCAGTGACGTGGAGCTCCTGGGCTCCACCATCGACGACGCCGCTGGCGAGGCCTACGACAAGGTGGCCCGCATCCTGGGACTCGGCTACCCCGGCGGACCGGCCATCGACAAGATGGCCCGCTCCGGCAACCCCAAGTCGATCCGCTTCCCCCGCGGCCTGACCCAGCCCAAATACATGGGCACAGCCGACGAACCCGGCCCGCACCGGTACGACTGGTCCTTCAGCGGCCTGAAGACGGCCGTGGCCCGCTGCGTGGAGCAGTTCGAGGCCCGCGGCGAAGAGATCCCGGTGGCCGACATCGCGGCAGCGTTCCAGGAAGCAGTGGTGGACGTAATCTCCTCCAAGGCGGTCCTGGCCTGCCGCGAGCAGGGCATCAAGGACGTCCTGCTGGGCGGGGGCGTGGCGGCAAACTCCCGCCTGCGTGAACTGACCGGGCAACGCTGCGCCTCCGCCGGCATCCGCCTGCATGTTCCCCCGCTGGACCTGTGCACGGACAACGGCGCCATGGTGGCCGCCCTCGGCGCGCAGCTGGTGATGGCCGGCGCCGAACCCAGCGGCATTGGATTCGCCCCGGATTCGTCGATGCCCGTCACCTCGGTGTCGCTCCCGGCCTGACACCCGGCAAACCCTGCGACGCCCCCTCAGATATGGCTCCTAACCCGCCGGTTTAGGAGCCATATCTGATGGGGCAAGTAAGGGGGGTGGTCAGGCGGTGGGGCCGTTGCGCATCTGCTTGACCAGGTCCAGCACCACAGCCTGCAGGTTTCCGCCGTTCTCGGCAGCCACCCGGCGCTGGCGCTGGTATCCGGCGCCGCGGCGGATGATCTTCTCGACGTCGGCCAGCTCGTCGGAGCAGCGCAGCTTGGCGGCAACCGGTTCAAGCCGGTTCAGGGTCTCCAGCAGGTGGTCGGTGACCAGCTGCTCCTTGCCCGCGGCGTCGAGGATGATGATGGCGTCGAGGCCGTACCGGGCGGCGCGCCACTTGTTCTCCTGGACGTGCCATGGCGGCATGGTGGGGATGGTGCCGCCGTTGTCCAGGGTGGTGGAGAACTCGTCCACCAGGCACTGGGTGAGCGCCGCAATGGCCCCCACTTCCTCCAGGGTGGCCAGGCCGTCACAGATCCGCATCTCGATGGTGCCCAGGGCGGGCACCGGCCGGATGTCCCACCGGATTTCCGAGATGGTGTCGATGACGCCCGTGGTGAACATGTCCTGGACGTAGGACTCGTATTCCTCCCAGGACTTGAACTGGAAGGGCAGCCCCGCGGTAGGAAGCTGCTGGAACATCAGGGCCCGCTGCGAGGCGTACCCGGTGTCCTCGCCGCCCCAAAACGGGCTGGACGCGGACAGCGCCTGGAAGTGCGGGAAGTAGTTGACCAGGCCGTCCAGGACGGGGAGGGCTTTGTCCCGGCGGTCCAGCCCCACGTGGACATGGACGCCATAGATGACCATCTGCCGGCCCCACCATTGGGTCCGGTCAATGAGCTTGGCGTAGCGTGCCTTGTCCGTCACCGGCTGCAGCTGCGGAGGGCTGAACGGGTGGCTGCCGGCGCAGAACAGCTCCACGTTCATGGGATCGGTGATTTCACGGACGGCCGCGACGGACCGGCTGAGGTCCTCCTTGGCCTCGGCTGCCGTTTCGCAGATCCCGGTGACCAGTTCCACCGTATTGAGCAGCAGTTCCTGCTTGATGTGCGGATGTTCGTCGTCTTCGTTGAGTTCGGGGTGGCGGGACGCCACGCCGCGGAGCACCTGGTTGGCCACGGAAGCGAGCTCGCCCGTCTTCCCGTCCACCAGTGCCAGCTCCCACTCAACACCGAGGGTGGATTGCCTCGATGACGCGAAGTCGATCTTCACACGTTTCCTTACTGTCCGGTTTGCCGCTGGCTGATGCCGCTCACAGGCTGCAGCCGGCAGGCGAACGGATGGTTCAAGTCTAGTGCAGGGGTAGCATCGTACTGATGGCACCGTTCCCCCTGCGTCACAGTCCTGCCAAATCCTTCCCCCTCCTCCTGGCCCTGTCCGCAATGGCGCTGGCCTCCTGTTCAGCCGCCCCAAGCGCCGCACCGCCCTCATCCTCCGCCCCGCCCGCCGACGCGTCCCCCACCGCATCAGCAAGTACGACGCCGGCGCCTCCTCCGGCTTCCCCGTCGCCTGACCCGGGTTCCCGGCCTTTGGGGTGGGGACCGGAGCAGCGGGACCAGGAGGCCGCCGTGGCGGCCGTTGCGGCGATGTCGCCGGAGCAGAAAGCCGGGCAGGTCCTGCTCCCGTTCTTCAAGGGCAACCAGGTGGAAGCCCACGCCGCGCTCATCCAGCGCCTCCACCTGGCCGGATCCATCATCATGGGCGACAACGTGCCGCGCGACCCGCAGGGAAAGGTGGACGTGGCCGCCATGGGCGCCGTAAACCAGCGGCTGCAGCAGGCTGTGGCCGCCGACGGACGGCGCTGGCCCGGGATCATGAGCGTGGACCAGGAAGGCGGCGCGGTGGCACGCCTGGGGCCGCCCCTCACCGAGTGGCCCGCTCCCATGAGCTACGGGGCCGCCGGCAACCTGGACCTGACGCGCAAGGCCGGCAAGGGCCTGGCAAGCGAGTTGGTGCCATTGGGCTTCGACCTCGACTTCGCGCCGGACACGGATGTGACCGTCGGTCCTGCAGACCCCACCATCGGGGCGCGCTCCATGTCCGGCGACCCGGCCGCGGCGGCGGCCCAGGGCACCGCCTTCTCCCAGGGCATGCTGGACGCCGGCGTGCTCCCCACCGTCAAGCACTTTCCCGGACACGGCTCGGTGACGGCGGATTCCCACCTCAGCCTCCCCGTCCAGCCGGCAGGCATCGACGTGCTCCGGGGCCGGGACTGGAAACCCTTCGAGGCTGCCGTCGCAGCGGGCCTCCCCGTGGTCATGACCGGGCACATTGCCGTACCCGCGCTGGAACCAGGCGTCCCGGCGTCGCTCTCTGCCCCCAGCTACTCGGCGCTCAGGGGTTTGGGCTTCAAGGGCGTGGCCGTGACGGACGCCCTCAACATGGGCGCCGTTGACAAGCAGTACCCGGCCGGCGCGGCTGCAGTGAAGGCACTGGCCGCCGGTGCCGACCTGCTGCTGATGCCTGCGGACGTTGAGCAGGCGCACGCCGCCATCGTCCAGGCCCTGGCTGCCGGCACCCTTCCCGCCGCACGCCTGGATGAAGCAGCGCAGCGGGTGGCCACCATGATGATCTGGCATGCCCGGACCACCCCGCCTGCCGGAACAGCGGGCTCAGGTGCGCCGGCCGGAAGCGGGGCCGCCCTGTCCGCCCAGGTCTCGGCGTCGGCCGTTACCGTTGTTTCCGGTCCCTGCAGCGGACCCCTGGTGCCCGGTTCCGTGCGGGTGGCCGGCGGGGGACCGGGGGACCGGGAGCGCTTCGAAGCCGCCGCAGCGCGCGCCGGGCTCACCGTGGGATCAGGCCCGCTGGTCAACCTCATCGGGTTTGGTGGAAAACCGGCCGGTGGGGACATCGCCGTGTCCCTCGACGCTCCGTGGCCGCTCCAGGGGTCCAGTGCGCCGGTGAAGGTGGCACTCTATGGCCGGACCGACGCCGCCTTCGACGCGCTGGCCGCCGTGCTGGCAGGGAAGGCGCCCGCTCCGGGAAAGCTGCCCGCCGCCGTCGGGCCTTTCCCCGCGGGAGCCGGCTGCCCCCGACCCAACTAAGTAGCGCGAACTGTCGTTTTGAGGCGTCAAAACGACACTTGGCGCTACCCACTTGGGCTGGAACGCGTTTAATGGTCTGGTGCCCATTCTGAATAAAGACATGACCCTCTGCATCTCGCTCTCGGCCCGTCCCAGCAACAACGGGACCCGGTTCCACAACCACCTTTACGGGCAGCTGGACCTGAACTGGATCTACAAGGCCTTCGCACCCACCAACCTGGAACAGGCCATTGCCGGTGTCCGCGGGCTGGGCATCCGTGGCTGTGCCATCTCCATGCCGTACAAGGAAGACGTCATCGCCCTGGTGGACGAGATGGACCCCTCCGCCAAGGCCATCGACTCGGTGAACACCATCGTGAACACGGACGGGCACCTCAAGGCGTACAACACCGACTACACCGCGATCGAACAACTCCTCGCCACCAATGCAGTCCCCACGGACTATTCGGTGCTGGTGCAGGGCGCCGGGGGCATGGCCAAGGCCACGGTTGCCGCCCTCCGGGACGCCGGATTCACCGACGTCACCGTCCTGGCCCGGAACGAGGCCGCGGGGCGTGCGCTCGCGGACCAGTACGGCTTCCAGTGGCGGGCAGCGCTCGACGGCGGGACGGCCGACCTGCTCATCAACGTCACCCCGCTGGGGATGGCCGGCGGGACGGAAGCGGACACCGTGGCTTTCCCGGCGGAAGCCATCAACGCGGCCCGCCTGGTGTTCGACGTGGTGGCGCTGCCCGCCGAAACCCCCCTCATCAAGGCCGCCCGCGCGGCCGGCAAGCCGGTGATCACGGGGGCCGAAGTGGCCACCATCCAGGCACTCGAACAGTTCGTCCTGTACACGGGCGTCCGGCCCACCCCGGACCAGGTGCGGGCCGCCGAGGAGTTCATGCGCGCCCAGTAGGGGCAGCTAGGCGGGTTCCACCACGATGGCCACCCGGTCCTCACCGATGCGCGTCAGGACCAGGGTGGCCGTTTTGCCGCCCTTCCTGGCGTTCTTTCCGCCGGGCAGCAGCTGTTTCCGCAGCTCTTCGGGGGTGACGGCGGTGCCGCGCTTCTTGATGTCCAGCACGGTGATGCCCTCCTGTTTCACCCAGGCCTTGAGCGCCTTCACGTTGTAGGGCATGACCTGCAGGACCTTGTAGGCCCGGGCGAACGGGGTGGCCAGGAGTTCCGGAGCGCAGATGTAGGCAATGTGTTCGTCCACCAGGTGGCCACCGAGCTGCAGTGCTACGTCCGCCACCAGTCCGGCGCGGATCACGGCGCCGTCGGGTTCGTACAGGTATCCCTCCACCGGTCCCACCGGCGCTGACGGGCCGCCGCCGAAATCCTCCGGGCTGGTCAGCTCCGCCGGAGCCTTCGGCCCCAGGACCAACGCGGCGCGGCGGACTCCAGGCCGGCGCACGGCGTTGAACCACAGGGTCACCTCGGTGACGTCACCGGCCACCGAGACCCACTGCGCCTCGCAGCCCGCGGGCACGGATTCATGCGGCATGCCCGGTCCCATCTTCACGCCCACTGCCTTGCCCCGGGCGGCCAGTGATTCCACGAAGGACAACGGCGGGGAGAATGCCTCGGGGTCCCAGATCCGCTTGGTGCCGGAAGTGGAGGTGACCCGCCGGGCAGGGTCCAGCCAGACGCCATCCACCCCGTCCAGCGGAACCGATTCCGCATCCGCATGCACCACTGTGGCGTTGGGGAACGGGATGAGGTTCACCGTGGCGCACGCCGCCGTGGTTTCGTCCATTTCGACGGCGGTGACATTGATGTCCAGGGAGGCCAGCGCCAGGGAATCGGCGCCGAGGCCGCAGCCCAGGTCCGCCACGCGGCTGATCCCCGCGGCAGCGAACCGCTGGGCGTGGTGGGCGGCGACGTTGAGGCGCGTGGCCTGCTCCAGGCCCGCCTGGGTGAACAGCATCTGCCGGGCGAACTCCCCGAATTTCCCCTCTGCCTTGGTCCGCAGCCGTGACTGCGTCAGGACGGCGGACACGAGCACGGCGGGGTGTCCGGCTTTCCGGAGCGCGGAGTTCAGCTCGAACGAGTCCTCGTCCCGGTAGGGGCCCAGGGACGCCAGCAACTCCCAGCCTTCGGGGGTCAGCAATGGTGCGATCTGGTCCTGTGCAATCTGGTCCTGGGGAGCTTGAGCCATGGGTTCCAGCCTAGTGGAGGAGCGCGTGGCCGGGATGCGGATAGTGTTGAATCCATGGATGAGAGCGCAGCCCCCCGCGAGACCGGCGACCACGAGTCCGGGGACCGCCATCCGGCCAGGTTCGCCCGTCCTGTGCTGATCGCCGCCGCCGTCGTGGCCGTGGTCTGCATCGCGCTGCTGGTGATCATCTTCCTGCTCGATACGTTCAACGCCACCGTTTACTCGGTGGGAGGCAACGACGTCCAGGACAACACCCAGGAGGCCCGGGACATCCGCGGGCTGTACGACGGCGCGCGGGCCGGGAGCATCTTCTTCCTCGCTGCTGCGCTGCTCGCCGCAGCGGTGTCCGGCTGGGTGCTCTTCCGGGGACGGAAGCAGGGCGGCAGCGACACGGAGGGCGGCGAGGACGTGGACTTCGACGACCTGGGCCGGTAGGGACAGGGCGCCATTTCGCGTCCCCGGCCACCTGCCGTCGTCCGCCCCGGGCTGTACGCCCATGACGAAACGTTGGCACTCACCTTGACCGAGTGCTAACTCATACATAGAGTCTTCATTAGCACTCTCCCTAGGAGGGTGCTAACACATGGAGAGCTGCCAGCCAGGCTGCTGCCGGCACCGCGACGACGGTTTGCCAGCTACGGCGGAAAGCTTTCCAGTCCACGAATTTGCTGACGAAAAGGAGAGGTCCGAGTGTCGGTCTCTATTAAGCCTCTTGAGGATCGTATTGTTGTCCGCCCGCTCGAAGCCGAGCAGACCACGGCTTCCGGCCTGGTCATCCCGGACTCCGCACAGGAGAAGCCGCAGGAAGGCGAAGTTGTCGCCGTAGGCCCCGGCCGCTTCGAAGATGGCAACCGCGTTCCCGTTGACGTAGCCGTTGGCGACGTCGTCATCTACTCCAAGTACGGCGGAACCGAAGTCAAGACCGGCGGCACCGAGTACCTCGTGCTGTCCGCCCGCGACGTCCTGGCAATCGTCGTCAAGTAACTCTTCCGGATCCCCGTGCTGCCGGCCATGCTCACGCTGGCCGGCAGCGCGGGGTTTCTGTCTTTGAAAGGACAAAACCATGGCAAAGCAGCTTGCGTTTAACGACGCTGCCCGCCGGTCCCTTGAGGCCGGCATCGACAAGCTCGCGAACACCGTCAAGGTGACGCTCGGCCCCCGCGGCCGCAACGTCGTCCTGGACAAGAAGTGGGGTGCCCCCACCATCACGAACGACGGCGTCACCATCGCCCGCGAAGTCGAGCTGGACGACCCCTACGAGAACCTTGGCGCACAGCTGGCCAAGGAAGTAGCCACCAAGACCAACGATGTTGCCGGCGACGGCACCACCACCGCCACGGTCCTGGCACAGGCGCTGGTCAAGGAAGGCCTGCGCAACGTTGCAGCCGGCGCTGCCCCCGGCCAGATCAAGCGCGGCATCGAGGTTGCGGTTGAGGCCGTGGCCGCCCGCCTGCTGGAGAACGCCCGCCCGGTCGAAGGCACCCAGGTAGCCAACGTTGCCGCCATCTCGGCGCAGAGCGACGAAATCGGCGAACTGCTCGCCGAGGCCTTCGGCAAGGTGGGCAAGGATGGTGTCATCACCATCGAAGAGTCCTCCACCACCCAGACCGAACTGGTCCTCACCGAGGGCATGCAGTTCGACAAGGGCTACCTGTCCCCGTACTTCGTCACCGACGCGGAGCGCCAGGAAGCAGTCCTCGAGGACGCACTCATCCTGATCAACCAGGGCAAGATCTCCTCGATCCAGGAATTCCTGCCGCTGCTCGAAAAGGCGCTGCAGAGTTCCAAGCCGCTGTTCATCATCGCCGAGGACGTTGAGGGCGAGGCCCTGTCCACGCTGATCGTCAACCGCATCCGCGGCACCCTGAACGTCGTAGCCGTCAAGGCTCCCGGCTTCGGCGACCGCCGCAAGGCCATGCTGCAGGACATCGCCACCCTCACCGGTGCGCAGGTTGTCTCCCCGGAACTGGGCCTCAGCCTGGACTCCGTGGGCCTGGAGGTGCTGGGTACCGCCCGTCGCATCACGGTCACCAAGGACAACACCACCATCGTGGACGGCGCCGGTTCTGCCGAGGACGTCGCTGCACGCGTTGCCCAGCTGCGCGCCGAGCTGACCCGCACCGATTCCGACTGGGACCGCGAAAAGCTCCAGGAACGCCTGGCTAAGCTTGCCGGCGGCATCGGAGTCATCAAGGTCGGCGCTGCCACCGAGGTTGAGCTCAAGGAAAAGAAGCACCGCATCGAGGACGCTGTGTCCTCCACCCGCGCTGCCCTCGAAGAAGGCATCGTTGCCGGCGGCGGCTCCGCCCTGATCCACGCCCTCAAGGCACTGGATGAGGACGCTTCCGTCAAGGCCCTCGAAGGCGACGCCGCCGCAGCTGTGGGCATCGTCCGCCGCGCACTGGTGCAGCCGCTGCGCTGGATCGCCCAGAACGCCGGCTTCGATGGCTACGTTGTTACCTCCAAGGTTGCCGACCTTGAGACCAACAACGGCTTCAACGCCAAGTCAGGTGAGTACGAGGACCTGATTGCCGCGGGCGTCATCGACCCCGTCAAGGTCACCCGTGCAGCCCTCCGTAACGCGGCCTCCATCGCCGCCCTGGTTCTCACCACCGAGACCCTGGTCGTGGAGAAGCCGGCCGAAGAGGACGAGCACGCAGGCCACAGCCACTAACGCTGCGCCCTGGCGGCCTACCGCTGAAAAGGCTGGTCCGGCATCTGCCGGGCCAGCCTTTTGCGTTGCTGCTTCTGGGGCGGTGGGTGGGCCCACGCCGCCAGGGTTCCCTGGCTGAGCGAAGCGAGGTTAGGGGGCGGTGGGCGCTTAGCCGGCGTCCATCTCCCGCGTCTCAACTTCTCCGGCACGCTCGTACACCAGCGACACCGCACCCTTGGGAAAACTGCGGGCCTGCTCGGCCAGCGTGAAAGTGGAGGGAACCGTTCCCTCATCGAACAGGCGCTTGCCCTGGCCCAGGACCACCGGGTACAGCCAGAGGTGGAGGCGGTCCAGCACATTGGCAGCCAGGAGGGAACGGATCAGCATCCCGCTGCCGAACATGTGCAGCTGCCCGAACCCGTCCCGGAGGCCGCCGGCGGCCGCGGCATCCGGCAGGACGGTGGTGCCGGCCCAGTCCGGGTCCGCCAGCGTGCCGGAGACAACGAACTTGGGGACCCGGTTCAGGGCATCGGCTATGTCACCGGACTGGTGCGGCCAGTAGGACGCAAAGATGTCATAGGTCTTCCGGCCGAGGAGGAGGGCATCCATCCGGCTGATCTCGTCCGCTATCGAGGCGCCGGCCTCGTCGTCGGACACCGGCGCCTGCCAGCCGCCGAACGCGAATCCGCCTTCGGGGTCTTCTTCACGGCCGCCCGGCGCCTGGTACACGCCGTCGAGGGTGATGAACAGGTTCGCCACGATGATCCCCACGCGCACATTGTGGACCCGCACCGGGGCTCTGTCCAGTGTCCCGGTCCGGTGCCCGTGGCAGGATGGTGCCATGCTGCTCCTTGAGCTCGTGGACACCACGAAAACCGTTGCATCGACCCGGTCCCGGCTCGCGAAAGTGGATGCCCTGGCCCACCTGCTGCGCCGGCTGGAACCGGCGGAGATCCCGACGGCGGTGGGTTTGCTCAGCGCCAAGCCCCGTCAGGGCCGGGTTGGCGTCGGTTGGAGCGCCGTGGCGGCGGCCAAGGAAGAACCCGCCGCGGAGCCAAGCCTCACCGTGGCGGAATTTGATGCCGCGCTGGACCGGCTCCTGGCAACGGCGGGCAGCGGGTCGGGTGCGGGGCGGGCCTCCATCCTCGGGACGCTAATGGGAGCGGCCACCGCGTCGGAGCAGTCGTTCATCGCCGGCGTGCTGCTCGGGGAACTGCGCACCGGCGCCCTGGAAGGAGTACTGACGGACGCCATCGCCCGCGCCGCAGACAGGTCCGTCGAGGCGGTGCGGCGTGCGGCAATGCTTTCCGGGGACCTCGGAGGAACCGCCTTCCTGGCGCTCACCGGCACCGCGGCCGAGCTTGACGCCGTCGGCCTGGTGGTGGGTCGCCCGGTGCAGCCCATGCTCGCGGCCACCGCCGGCAGCGCGGGTGCCGCCCTGGAAGCGACGGGGGAGGCCTCGGTGGAATTCAAGCTCGACGGCGCCCGCATCCAGGTGCATCGCTCCGGCGACGACGTGCGCATCTACACCCGGAACCTCGCGGAGGTGACGCACCGGCTGCCCGAGGTGGTTGACTTGGTCCGCGGGCTGCCCGTGCAGGACGTGATCCTTGACGGCGAAACGCTCGCCCTGGATGAGGACGGCGCCCCGCGGCCCTTCCAGGAAACGATGTCCCGCTTCGGCGCCGATGCAGTCCGCGAAACGCTGCTCCATCCTTGGTTTTTCGATGTGCTCCACATTGACGGACGTGACCTGCTGGATGAACCGCTGTCCACCCGCATCGACGTCCTGGAACGCGTTGCACCGGCACACCGGATTCCCGGGGAGGTCACGGCGGATCCGGCCGTTGCCGAACGGGTGTCGCGGGATGCACTCGCCGCGGGCCACGAGGGCGTGGTGGTGAAGGCGATCGAATCGACCTACGCCGCCGGGAGGCGTGGATCCAACTGGGTGAAGGTGAAACCGGTCCACACGTATGACCTGGTGGTGCTCGCCTGCGAATGGGGCTCCGGACGCCGCACGGGAATGCTCTCCAACCTGCACCTGGGTGCCCTTGACCCCACCGGGGAGTTCGGCGAACCCGGCGGCTACGTGATGGTGGGCAAGACGTTCAAGGGACTCACCGATGAACTGCTGCGCTGGCAGACGGAGCGGTTCCAGGAGCTTGAGGTGCGGCGCACGGCAGGCACTGTTTGGATTGAACCGGTCACGGTCGTCGAAATAGCCATCGACGGCGTGCAGCAGTCGCCGCGCTACCCGGGCGGGATCGCCTTGAGGTTCGCTCGCGTCAAGCGCTACCGGGACGACAAGGCCCCGGCGGAAGCGGACACCATCCAGGCCCTGCGCGCCCTGCTGCGCTCCTAGAGGCGAGCGGTCAGCGGCCTGTTCCGGTCCGCTGGCGCTTCAGGCTGCGTGCCACCCCGTCGGGCAGGCGCCGTGCGACCACCCGGTAGAAGAGCAGCACCGCGAGGGCGGCCACCACGATGCCCACGAGGTTGAGCAGCAGTTGGAGCGCGGAACCGGCGGCCTTCTGGTACTCGCCCAGCACCAAGGCCACCGCCACGTATCCGGCGGCCGGCACCGTGGTCACGGAGATGAACACGCCGATCAGTGCCGCCGAACGCCGGCCAATGATGGAGAGCATTCCGGCGATTCCGGCCAGGAGGGCCACGATCAACGAATACGGGCCGGGATGGTAGATGAACTCGACGGCGGATCCCTTGTCCAGGGCATCCCGCGGGAAGAGGCCAAGCGGGATCGACAGCCACGCCGTCAGTGCCGCCAGCAGCATGGCAACCGGGAAGCCCACGGCCAGGGCGACTGCAGCCCGGCGGCCAAGCCTCCACTTCCGGGTGGCGATCGAAACCGCCAGCGCGGCCAGCGGTCCGAACTCAGGGCCCACCGCCATGGCGCCCACGATGGCGATGGGGGAATCGGTCACGATGCCGATCCCCGCGAGCTGCGTGGCCAGCACCAGGAACGCGAGGAAGTTCCACGTCAGCCGGGAGTCTTCGCCGGATTGGCGGGTGACGTCATCCCAGATCACCGCGTCGGCGCCATCCCCGGGGGCGTCCCGCTCTGCCCGGTCCGCATTCCTGGACAGCACAAATTCCGGTGTGGACATGGAAATGGAGCCAACATCGCGGACCTTCAGGATATTCAGCTTCTCCAGCAGTTCCTCCACTGCCTCCCGGGCGATCAGGACTTCAATAACATCGCCCTCCGGCACCACGGAGGCGCCCCGGACCACAGCGACCTCTGCCGTTCCGCGCTGGTCGCGGCAGGTCTGCCGGGTCACGTCGGACAGCTCCCCGGGCACACAAATCCGCAGCTGGACAACCACGCCCGCTCCCTTCCACGACTGGGGCCAGCATAGTCTGAACCGGCGGCGTGATTGGCTGTTGAACAGCGCGTTGGCTAGGCTTGGGGCTTTGGCTGGCGGGCATTGTGAGAGGTTCTAGTGTCGATAACGGAAACCCCGAAGGCACCCGAACCCGGCCCCGGCGCCGCCCCCCGCCAACGGAAGCCCACCTTCCGGCCCGAGGTCCAGGGGCTGCGGGCCCTGGCCGTCCTGATGGTTGTCACCTACCACGTCTGGCTGGGCCGCGTGTCCGGTGGCGTGGACATCTTCCTGCTGGTTTCGGCCTTCCTGCTCACGTTGTCCTTCGTCCGCAAGGCGGAATCAGGCAAACCCTTCGGGCTCCTGGCGCACTGGCTGCACCTGTTCAAGCGACTGCTGCCAGCCGCCGTCGTGGTGATTCTCGGAGTTCTCGCCGGCACCTGGCTGATCCTGCCGCAGGGCCGGTGGCCGCAAGTGCTCGACCAGGCCTGGGCGTCACTGCTGTACAGCCAAAACTGGCTCCTTGCGGATTTGTCGGTGGACTATTACGCGCAGGACCACGCCGGTGCCAGCCCCCTGCAGCACTTCTGGTCCCTGTCCATCCAAGGCCAGGTCTTCATCCTGTGGCCGCTGGTCTTTGCCGCCACGGCGGCCGTGCTGGCCGGGCTTCGCAGGGTACCCCGCCTGCATTGGCTGACGTACCGGGGCCTGCTGGCGCTGGTGTTCGGTACCGTATTTGCGGTGTCCTTGGCCTACTCCATTGACCAGACCGCCACCAACCAGGCGTACGCCTACTTCGATACCCGGGCCCGCCTGTGGGAGTTTGCGCTGGGGTCCCTGCTGGCACTGGCGCTGCCGTACCTCAAGCCCGGCCGCGTCCTGCGCGTGGCGTTGGGTTGGGCCGGCCTGGCGGCCATGGTTTCCTGCGGGCTGGTCCTTACCGTTGACCGTTCCTTCCCCGGATATGTGGCCCTGTGGCCAACCCTTGCGGCAGCAGCGATCATCGTCGCGGGCCAGTCGGGCAGCCGGTACGGGGTGGACCGCCTCCTCAGCAGCCGGCCCGCCGTCGCGCTGGGGGACAACTCCTACGCCCTGTACCTCTGGCACTGGCCCGTCCTGGTGCTGGTGCTGGCCGCCACAGGCGTCGAAGCGCCGAACCTCAAGCAGGGTCTTGGTATCGTCGGGGCCTCCATCGTGCTTGCCGTGCTGACCACGCGCTTCGTGGAAAAGCCGTTGCGCGACTGGCACTGGCCCAAGCTGCGCGCCTGGCGGACCGCCGTCGTCATCGTCGCTTGCGGCGCCGTCCTGGCGGGGCCTGTCGCGGTCTGGCAGACGACGCTCACCGCAGAGGAAAGCGCGACGGCGGCCCAACCGCGGGAGCTGACGCCAGGTGCCCTGGCGCTCACCCCGGAAAACGAAAACTCGCCCGCACCAAGGGCGCGGACCATCCCCGGGCCCACCGCACTGGACAACGACTGGGCCGGCATCGATTCGCCCTGCACAGGAGCCAACGCCACCGGCGATCCGATCCTTGAGGGCTGCCGGCAGGAGCTGCCGGAGGAACCGGCCACCCGGCGCATCGTGGTCCTGGGCGACTCCCACGCCCAGCAGTACCTCGCCGCGCTGGCGCCCGTGGCAGCGGCCCGTGGCTGGGAACTGGTGACGCTGCTGATGCCTGCCTGCCGCTTCGGCGCCGAATCGGACACCAGGAACGCCGAATGCAACGCCTACAACAGGGCCAGCTCCGCCTATGTCCTGGAACACCGGCCGGACGCCGTGTTCACCGTGGCGTCGCTGACCCACGAGGACGCCCCGTTCGAAACCGAAGTGCCGGGATACCTCGATGGCGTCCGGCCGTTCGCGGACGCCGGGATCGAAATCGTCGGCATCCGGGACAACCCGCGGTTCACCTTCAACATGCCGCAGTGTGCCCAGCGGAACGGTGCAAGCGCCCCTGCCTGCAACCCGTCCCTGGCGGAGTCCCTTGTGGAGCCGTCACCGCTGGAGAACTACCGCGGCAAACTGCCGGGGCTGCACCTGATGGACATGAGCGATTTCATCTGCGCGCGGGGCGTCTGCCCGGCCGTGGTGGGAAACGTGTACGTCTACAAGGACGACAACCACCTCACCAGGACCTATGTGGAAACCATGATCCCGATGTTCGAGCAGCGGCTGCTGGCTGCCACCGGCTGGAGCTGAACCATTCCGCCTGCCGGGCTCGTGGGGTTGCTCACATTGCCGGCCTGGAATAGGGGGATTGGCGCCGAGGTTCTAATATTTACTCAACACTTTCTGCCCCCGGAACGCCGTCCTGCACGGTGCTCCCGCAGGATCGTCTGCACAGGCCAGTTCCGTAATTACGGTCTGGTCATCGGCTGCAACCCCTACCCGTGACCCAGCAACCAAGGTAAGAGGCGCACTCATGACCGAGCCCGAACACAACCCCTTTGGCTTCATCGGCCTGACCTACGACGACGTCCTGCTCCTGCCGGGCCACACCGACGTCATCCCGTCCGAGGCAGACACGTCCTCACGAATTTCCAAGCGCATCACCGTTCAGACCCCGCTGCTCTCCGCGGCGATGGACACGGTCACCGAGTCCCGCATGGCCATCGCCATGGCCCGCCAGGGCGGCCTGGGCGTCGTGCACCGCAACCTGTCCATCGCCGACCAGGCGGACCAGGTGGACCGGGTCAAGCGGAGCGAGTCCGGGATGATCACCAACCCGCTGACCATCCGCCCCGAGGCAACGCTGCGCGAGCTCGATGATCTCTGCGCCCACTACCGCGTCTCCGGCCTCCCCGTGGTGGACGAGGACAACCGCCTTCTGGGCATCGTCACCAACCGCGACACCCGTTTTGTGCCGGAGTCCGATTTTCCGCTGCGGCTGGTCAGCGACGTCATGACCAAGATGCCCCTGGTCACCGGGCACGTGGGCATCAGCCGCGAGGAAGCCTCGCACAAGCTGGCCACCAACAAGATCGAAAAACTCCCGCTCGTGGACGAGCAGGGCCGGCTCAAGGGCCTGATCACCACCAAGGACTTCACCAAGGCCGAGCAGTACCCCCTGGCCACCAAGGACGATGAAGGCCGCCTCCGGGTGGGTGCCGCCATCGGCTTCTTCGGCGACGGCTGGGAGCGCGCCATGACCTTGGTGGACGCCGGCGTGGACGCGCTGTTCGTGGACACCGCCAACGGCCACTCCCAGGGTGTCCTGGATATGATCCGCAGGCTGAAGTCCGATCCCGTCGCCGCTCACGTGGACGTTATCGGCGGCCAGGCTGCCACCCGTGAAGGTGCCCAGGCGCTGATTGACGCCGGCGCCGACGGTATCAAGGTGGGCGTTGGTCCCGGCTCCATCTGCACCACCCGTGTGGTGGCGGGCGTGGGTGTCCCGCAGATCACGGCCATCTACGAATCCGCCAAGGCTGCCATTCCGGCCGGCGTGCCGCTGATCGCCGACGGCGGCCTCCAGTACTCGGGCGACATCGGCAAGGCCCTGGTGGCCGGCGCCGACACAGTCATGCTGGGCTCCCTCCTGGCTGGCTGCGACGAGTCTCCGGGCGACCTGATCTTCGTCAACGGCAAGCAGTTCAAGTCCTACCGCGGCATGGGCTCCCTCGGCGCCATGCAGTCGCGCGGCAAGAACACGTCCTACTCCAAGGACCGGTACTTCCAGGCCGACGTGTCCGGTGACGACAAGCTGATCCCCGAAGGCATCGAAGGCCGGGTGGCGTACCGTGGCCCGCTGTCCTCAGTGGCGTACCAGCTGGTGGGAGGCCTCCGCCAGACCATGTTTTACACCGGAGCGCCCACCATTCCCGAGCTGAAGGTCCGCGGCAAGTTCGTCCGGATCACCTCCGCCGGCCTGAAGGAATCGCACCCGCACGACATCCAGATGACCGTCGAGGCGCCGAACTACGGATCGCGCTAACGGCGAAGGGTTTTTCACGCTGAGGCGTGTGAAAGAGGAGGCGGGATTTTCCCGCCTCCTCTTGTTGTTGGGTACCGGAGAACGCGGTCGGTTTGAATGTCGGACCCCCGTTGGATGATGTTCTTATGGGAATCGGCGGTAGTGCTGGGGTGGCGTTGGAGGGTGTTCGTGCCTCTGTTGCTGCCCTGAGCGCCCTGGAGAAAGAGGACGCTTTCCTGGCTTCCGGGGCTCACGCTGGTGCTGGCGTGGATGTCGGTGTCGGTGTGGATGTGTTGCAGCGGCGGTATGAGGTTCGGCTTGCACGACTGGAAGCTGCATCCCGACTGGAAGCACAACTCGCTGCGATGAAAGCACGGGACGCCGCCGAGGCAGTGGAGTTCCAGCAGGCGATGACCCCGCCGGACGCTTCCGTTCAAGACCGCACCTACGCCTACGTCTCCGTTGTCGAGGAGGTCGCCGGGGTCCTGACCATCAGCTCGGCCGCAGCGGGCGCCCTCGTGGACCAGTCCCGCCGGATCTGTTTGTTCCCGCCCGTGTTTGAGGCCCTGTCGGCCGGGTCGTTGTCCTGGCAGCACGCAAAGATCATCGCCGACGAAACCGACGGCCTCGATGCCGCTGGCGCCGCCGGGTTGGTGGCACACTTCTTCGACCCCGCCGCTGCCAACCCCGCCCGGGGTGCGGCTCCCGGCGAGCTCCTCCCGTCCCGGTTCCGGGCCAAGGTCCGTGGGTGGAGGGAACGCCATCATCCGGACTCCATCGAGAAGCGGCACGCCAAGGGTGCGGCGGACCGGCGGATGGAATATGTCCCCGACCGGGACGGCATGGCCTGGATCTCGCTGTACCTGCCCGGGGACACCGCGTGCGCCATCTGGAACCGGACCACCGCCACCGCCCGCGGCCTCCAAGGGCCCACCGAAGAGCGCACCCTCACCCAACTCCGCCCCGACATCGCAGCCTCGCTGCTCGTCGGCACCGGGCAGGTTGCGGGTGAACGTTCCTCTGGCACCACCGCGGCCACCGCAAGCACGACCGCGATGGGAAAGGTGCCCACCCCGCGGGCCGACGTCCTGGTCACTGTGCCGGTGTTCTCCCTCCTCGGAGCGACCGACGAACCAGCAGTGCTGGACGGTTTCGGACCGATCCCGGCCTCCATGGCGCGGAGGCTTGTCGCCGACGGGGCGGAATCGTTCTACCGGGTCCTGGTCGACCCCCGCGACGGGTCACCGCTGGAGATCGGCCGGAAAAACTACCGGCTCACCGAAACCATCAAACGCTGGATCAGGATGCGCGACACCAAATGCACCTTCCCCGGCTGCACCAACCGCACCCCCGACAACGAAACCGACCACCTACAAGCGTGGCAACGCGGCGGCACCACCAACGTCAGCAACCTGGCCCAGCTCTGCCCCAAACACCATCGACTCAAACACCACAGCCAATGGACACCCGACCCGGCCACCAAGAACGAGCCGCCCGGCTGGACCTCACCCACCGGACGCCACTACAAACCCGAACACCCCGACCCCGAACCATCCCACTGGCCACAATGGCGTGGCCCGGAGTGGATGAGCGCGGCGTACCACAGCGGTGGAGCACGTCGATTGGCCGGTGGGCCGCCGGACTTCCACTACATGGCACACTCGCCAGGCGAAGATGCCCTGCTGCGCTGTCTCCATTCCACATCGTGACGGACCGCCCCGCATTAGGCTGATTCCATGTCCCAACCGCGCCATCCGGCGGAGCTGACCCCTAAACGCGACCCGCAAAAGCGGCTTGCCGTGCGCCCCTATGCCAAGGCCGTGGCCCAGGTGCTCCGGGTGAGCTTCCATGCCTCCCCGGGCGCCGTCGTCATGAAGGTGCTGGGTTCCCTGATTTCCGCTGTGTTGCCGCTGGTCACCACCTTCTACGCGTCCCTCACCACCACAGCATTGGCGGCAGCGTACGCGGGCGACGGCGGAGCGGGGCGGCTTGCCATCGTGTACGTCGTCGTCACTGCCGCGCTGGGCCTGTTCTGGGGCGCCTTCAACAGCGTGGACCGCTACATCCAGCAGCTGATGAGTTTCAAAGTAGGCGCCATCGTGGGGGACCAGATGTACGAGCGCTTCCTCTCCCTGGACTTCTGGCGCTACGACGACAAGGAGACAGTGGACCTTTACGACCGCGCCAAACGGTTCTCCGACTCCTACGCCCGCGTCCTGGACCGGATTGCCGCGATCTTCACCCAGCTGGTCTCGGTCATCCTGGCCGTGGGCGCCCTGCTGCTGGTCAGCTGGTGGATCGCCGTCATCGTGTTGGTGGCCATCGTTCCGAGCGTGTACCTGCAGTTCAAGCTGTCCAGGGAACAGATTGCGCACTGGAACACGCAGGTGGACTCGCGGCGCCAGCGCCGCATGATCGAGACCAACCTCCTCCGGCCGCAGCACATTGCCGAAATGCGGCTTTATGGCATCGTCGGTTTCCTCATGGACCTTCGGTCCCGGCTCCGGGACGCCGACGAACGGCGGCGCCTGGACTACCAGCGCCGATACATCCCCAGGCAGCTGGCGGCGGACGCCCTGCAGTACGGCGCGGAAGTGGTCTCGCTGATCTGGGTGGTGGGCCAGATCATTGCCCGCGCAGCCCCGGTGGGCCAGTTCCTCTACGTCCAGCAGATCGTCAGCCGTGCCCTGTCCACCGCAAACAGCCTGGTGTCCTCGCTCAGCTCCATTGATGAAGACCTGGCCAACCTGAAGGACTACGAGCTGTTCATGGCGATGCCCGTGCACTCGGAACATGCCCCACCCCTCCTGGAGGCGCCCAGGGAAGTGGAGCTGAAGGACATCCGCTTCACCTACACGGGCAGCGACATCGAGGTGATCAAGGGCATCAGCCTCACCATCCGGCAGGGCCAACACATCGCCATCGTCGGGGAGAACGGCGCCGGGAAGTCCACCCTCATCCGCATCCTCGCCGGACTCTACCGGCCCGACTCAGGGCAGATACTGCTCGATGGCGTGGACCTCGCCGCCGTCGACGTTAAATCCTGGCACCGCCACCTTGCCGTGCTCAGCCAGGAGTTCCTGAAGTACGAGTTCGCCACGGCGGCCGAGAACATCTACTTCGGCGACGTTGATTCACCTCGGGACGACGCCCGCGTCCGCAAGGCTGCAGCCGACGCCGAGGCGCTCGACTTCATCAATAGGCTGCCGAACGGACTCGACAACCACGTGAGCAACTGGATGGAGGATCCGCGCGGACGGAAGGGCAGTGGCCTGTCCGGAGGCCAGTGGCAGCGCCTGGCCATGGCACGGAACTTCTACCGCGACGCATCCTTCATGGTGATGGACGAGCCCACCTCGGCCATCGATGCCCTCGCTGAGCACCGAATCTTCACCAGGCTCTTCGCTGACCGCGGCAGCACCATCATCGCCATCAGCCACCGGCTCGCCACGATCGAGAAGGCGGACGTGGTGTACATGCTGGAGGATGGCCGCATTGTGGAGAAAGGCACCCATAAGGAACTGGTGGCCCTGCGCGGCCGGTACTTCAGGATGTTCGAGTCCCAGCTTTCCGTGGAGGAACCTGAAGGAGTCTGATGCAGGTCGGGGGAGCCCGCCCGCCGATCGGGCACTTCTGTCAGCGTCAACCAGGCGGCGTACAGGCGGTCCCGGTGCTGTTGCAGATGCCGCGGGTACAGCATTCCTGCTCCAACCGACAAGGGAAAGGCAACCAAAAACGCAACGCAAGGATGGGCAGGACATCAGGGGACGTCCCTCGCGGCGTGGCCACCACCAGGAGTGAAACCAGCACCAGCAGCACAAGTCCGTTCCCGGGATTCTGGCCAGTGCCGGCCAATACAATCGCCTGAACCGCGCCGGGTACGGCGAAGACCATGCCCATCCACCAAAACCAGAAGACACGGGCCCTGCGATGAGCAGGGCCCAGGGCTAGTTGCGGGACGGCCTCAGTGCTGGGCGAAGCCACGCCACCCCTCATGAATGCTCCGTCAGGGAACGGCGTTCGAGCCAGCGGGCGTAGAGTCCGGCGTTGTTGCACATCAGGCGGCGGGTGTGCAGCAGGCCGGCGGCCGAGCCGAGGGGAACCGTGACCAGCAGTCCGAGCACCGGCAAATTTTCCGGAGAGGCGCCGTTGAGGGTGAACAGGATCAAGGCCACAACGGCGGCCGTGGTGGCGACCAAGATAGTCCAGACCATCACTGGGGAACCCGGATCCCCCGCTCCACCCGCAGAAGGTTAGAAGCGGGGCGCGGTGGCCTGCGGGTGAACCGGAGCCAGGCGGTCAAGGCCCAACCCGTGGAAGCCAGCACTGCCCCCAGAACGGCCATACCGATGCCGGTTTCGGCGCTCTGGCCCAGTGCCAGCGCGAGCACGGCGTGAAGCAGGCCGGCGATGGACAGCACTGCCGGGTACCACCAGGCAAAAAAGATCCAGGACCGGCGCTGGGCGTAGCCGTAAGCCGTCGCGTCCGGCACCCTTCTCAGATCCCTGATGCCGGAACAGGCAGGAGCCGATGCCGTTGATTCGTCGCCTGGTGCCACGCTGTTCCCCCCAAAATCAATTTTCCGGTGCCAAGGCTAATACAGGCCCGCGCATGCAGCGATGGGCAGATCTAACCTCCGTGCCTGCCGTCCACCACGGTGGTACGCACGCGGGCGATGCTCGGGCGGGGAGGGACGCTGCTGAAGCCGAACGTGACGGCTGGCCGGATGGGGGCCAGCGCTCCGGCATCGGCACCATTCCAGCGGACAACGGCGGACGTCACGTGGTGCAGGTCCGTCACCCCATAGAACTCCGTCCTTCCGCTGCCCGCAGTTCCGTAGGTGCGGGCGCCGGGTGCCGCGAGGGCAGCGAACGGATTGACCGCGGCGAGCCAGCGGGGATGGACTGCAAGGCGCCGGGGTACTGTCCGCAGCGCTGTTCCCAGCAGGGTCCTCGAACCGGTGACGGCCTGGATTGCCAGCGGGCCGGCATCGACCGTCAACGTGTGGTCGGTGAGCGAGGCAGCAACGTCCAGCACCCGCACTTCATCAAAGGTGTAGGTGGCGGCAATGAAGCCGGCCACCTCGGATGTCGGAGCGAGCAGAAGGCGATGCCCAGAAGGCTGCTGCACCATGACGTCCGAGAAGGACCCAAAGGGGGAGTCCTGCCACATTCCAACTACGGCGCGCAACCCGGAGGCAGTGCCGATCCCGGCGATATGCCCGTCAAATGTCCACCGACTGCCCATCACAATCCTGCGCTTCCCGGATGTCAGAGGGGGCCGTAAGCGGCGTTGCCGTAGGGATCGCGCCAGACGGCCAGATCTTCCTCGAGTGCCCTCCGAAGCCTCGGGCTGGTTTGCACCCGCAGGCGGAACGACTCCCGGGCCCGGCCCAGGACCGCGGACGGGACGATGATGCACGCGACCAGGAGGGCCAGCATGAGTACGTAGCTGCCCACCAGGATAGTGACCTCACCGGCGCCCTTCGCCATGGCGGAGGGCAGGTACAGGTAAATGATCCCGCCGAGAACGACAGCCAGGAACGACACCATGCCGATGCCGCCGCGGGCAGATCCGGGGCCACGGGTGATCAGGGCCTTGTCAGTCCGGGGCAGGACGGATCGGACCCGTTTCCACCCGAAGAGGCCCAGCAGCACCAGGACGGCCCCCAGCGGGAGCAGGACAAGCGCTGCCGCGGGATTCCCCGACATCACGGAGGTGAAGGCGCCTGCCAGGGCCAGGACGGGGCCGCCGGCGATCGCCCCGCTCCAGCCGGCGGCCAAAGTGCCCTGGGCATCGGCCAGCTCGCGGAGCCGGGAGGGGGCGTCCGGCGGGCTGACACGGGCCAGTTCGGGGGAGAGCCAATGGTCGAGCGAATGGACAGGCGTGTCGGCGGGAAAAGGAATGGAGTGCGTCATATCGGAAGGAGGCCCAATCGTGGAAGCTGTCGCGGGAGCATCCACCGAAGCCCCCTGCCCAAGGCTACGTGCTTGCTCGGCGCAGTCGCCAGGGCCAGCGATGACCTTCAGCGCCGGCCCAGGCCAGGCCAGCGGACCTGCTGGGATAACCTAGAGCAGTGACTTATGAGATCGAGATCGGCCGTGGCAAGCGTGGGCGTCGTGCCTACTCCCTGGATGACATTGCAATCGTCCCCAACCGTCGCACCCGCGACCCCAAGGACGTCTCCGTCTCCTGGCAGATCGACGCCTACCAGTTCGAGATGCCCGTGATCGCCGCGCCGATGGACTCGGCCATGTCCCCGGCCACCGCAATCGCCCTCGGCAAGCTGGGCGGCCTCGGCGTGCTGGACCTGGAAGGCCTCTGGACCCGGTACGAGGATCCGCAGTCCATCCTCGATGAGATCGCGGCGCTCCAGGATGAAACCAACAGCCCTGCCGTCACCACGCGCATGCAGGAGCTGTACCAGGCACCCATCCAGCCCGAGCTCATCACGTCCCGGCTCGCCGAAATGCGTGACGCCGGCGTCACCGTTGCCGGGTCCCTGACCCCCCAGCGCACGCAGGAACACTACAAGACGGTCCTGGCCGCCGGCGTCGACATCTTCGTCATCCGTGGCACCACCGTGTCCGCAGAGCATGTCTCCAAGGACCACGAGCCGCTGAACCTGAAGCAGTTCATTTACGAACTCGACGTCCCCGTCATCGTCGGCGGCGCGGCCGGCTACACTCCGGCGCTGCACCTCATGCGCACCGGCGCTGCGGGCGTACTGGTGGGCTTCGGCGGCGGTGCCACCACCACGACGCGGCGCGCGCTGGGCATCCACTCGCCCATGGCCTCAGCCATCTCCGACGTCGCCGCGGCACGCCGCGACTACATGGACGAATCCGGCGGCCGCTACGTCCACGTTATTGCCGACGGCGGCATGGGCACCTCAGGTGACATCGTCAAGGCGATCGCCATGGGCGCCGACGCCGTCATGCTGGGCAGCGCCCTGGCCAGGGCTGAAGAAGCCCCCGGCAAGGGCTGGCACTGGGGGCAGGAGGCCCACCACACCGAACTGCCGCGCGGAGACCGCGCCAACGTAGGCACTGTGGGCCCGCTGGAGGAGGTCCTGTTTGGACCAGGCCACCACACCAACGGCACGTCCAACCTCATTGGCGCCCTGCGGCGCTCCATGGCCACCACCGGATACTCGGACCTGAAGGAATTCCAGCGGGTCGACGTCGTCGTGTCGCCGTACGCCGGGAACTGACACGCCGCGGCAGGGCGGGGCGGGCGCGCTCCCGCCCTGCCCAAAGCACGCCCCCAGCAAGTAGTGTGGGTTTACTACCGGCACTAGAGGCACTGGAGGCGTTCAATGAAGAGTGTTCCTGCAAATGGCGGGGTCCTTGGCCCGGAAGCCAGGGAAGCATCCATCCAGCGGCTGCGCGCCACCACGGAACCCGGCCAGGAACTGGACATCCTGATTGTCGGCGGCGGCATCGTCGGCACGGGAGCCGCGCTCGACGCCGTGACCCGGGGGTTGAGCGTGGGCATCGTCGAGGCAAGCGACTGGGCGGCAGGCACGTCGTCGCGGTCTTCCAAACTGATCCACGGTGGGTTGCGCTACCTGGAAATGCTGGACTTCGCCCTGGTCAAAGAGGCCCTGCAGGAACGCGGGCTGCTCCTCTCCGAGATTGCACCCCACCTGGCCCGGCCCGTGCCGTTCCTGTATCCGCTGACCAAACCCTTCATCGAGCGGCCCTATGTTGGTGCCGGCATCGCCCTCTATGACGCCATGTCAGTCTCCGCCGGCCACAGCAGGGGAGTGCCGTTCCACAAACACCTCAGCCGCCGGGGAACGCTCCGGGCCGCCCCCAGCCTCAAGAACGACGCCTTCGTCGGGTCCATCCGGTACTACGACGGCCAGGTGGATGACGCCAAATACTGCGCCAACCTGGTCCGCACGGCTGCCTACTACGGCGCCCACGCCGTGAACCAGATGAAGGTGGTGGACTTCCTCCGCGAAGGCGAACGCGTGGTGGGGGCCAAGGTGGAAAACCGCGAGGACGGGACGCAGTTCAGCATCCGCGCCAAGCAGGTCATCAACGCCACCGGCGTGTGGACCGACGAAACGCAGGCCATGGTGACCGACCGCGGCCAGCTGAAGGTCCGTGCTTCCAAAGGCATCCACCTGGTGGTTCCCCGCGACCGCTTCCAGTCCACGGTGGGGCTGATCCTGCGCACCGAGAAGTCGGTGCTGTTCGTCATCCCATGGGGACGGCACTGGATCATCGGCACCACTGACACTGACTGGCACCTGGACAAGGCCCATCCGGCCGCTTCCAGCAAGGACATCGACTACGTCCTGGAGCACGTCAACCAGGTGCTCAAGCGGCCCTTGACCCGGGAAGACGTCGAAGGGGTCTATGCCGGCCTGCGGCCGCTGCTGGCCGGCGAAAACGACTCCACCGCCAAGCTGTCCCGCGAGCACGTGGTGGCGCACCCTGTTCCCGGACTGGTGGTGGTGGCAGGCGGAAAGTGGACCACCTACCGGGTCATGGCCAAGGATGCCGTTGACGAGGCCACCCGCACCATGGACGAACGCGTCCCGCCCAGCTGCACCGAAACCATACCGCTCCTGGGCGCCAGCGGTTTCCGGGCCGCCTGGAACCGCCGGAACCGCACCGCAGAGGAATCCGGGGTGCACGTCGCCCGGATCGAGCACCTGCTCAACCGGTATGGGTCCATGACGCCTGAGGTCCTGGCCCTCATTGAGCAGAACCCGGAGCTGGCGGAGCCACTCCCTGGCGCCGACGACTACCTGCAGGCAGAGGCCGTCTACGCCGCAAGCCACGAAGGTGCCCGCCATGTGCAGGACGTCCTGACGCGGCGCACAAGGATCTCCATCGAGGCATGGGACCGCGGCGTGTCCGCCGCCCCCGTTGTCGCTAAACTGATGGGTGACGTCCTTGGCTGGAGTGACACGCAGCGTGAAAACGAAGTCCGCCACTACCTTGCCCGCGTGGAGGCCGAACGCCTCAGCCAGCAACAGCCGGACGACGAATCCGCAGACGCCGCCCGCCTGGGCGCGGAAGATATCGTGCCCTTGCGTTGAGGGGCCGTTCGCCCCACTGCTGACCGAAGGGAAACGCCTTGGCGGAACCACTGGACCCGTATGACGCCCACCTGACCACCGCCGACATGGTGATCCTGGAAATGGAGGCGAAGGACAAGACCGACGCCACCAACCAACTGGCAGAGCGGCTCCACGCCGCAGGGCGGATCTCGGATCTTGACGGGTTCCTGAAAAACGTCAATGCCCGGGAGCACCAGCTGGCCACGGGGCTCCCGGGCGGCATCGGACTGCCGCATGCCCGCAGCGAATTCGTGTCCCAGACCTCCATCGCCGTCGGCATCACCAAGTACGGCCACGCCCTGGACTTCGGTGCAGCCGACGGTCCAGCCACGGTCATCCTGCTGATTGCCACCCCGGCGAGCTCTTTCTCCGACCACCTGGAAGTCTTGGCCACCCTGGCCCGGTCACTCTCCAAGGAATCATTCCGCGAGTCGCTGCGGCGTGCCTACGACGCCGAAGTGATCGCCGAGCTCATCAACTCCAGCCTGGTGTTCTTCGACCACTAGGCGCATCCCCGGTCCCGCCTCCGGGCCCGGACGCCCCCGGCGTTTAGTTGTTCTACAGAACTACGAAGTACGGTTAAGACGTGTGGAAAACAGCCCTTAAGCCCCGATGGATCGCAGGCTTTATCTTCGCGATCGCTCTCTCCGGGGTCTTCGTGCTGCTGAGCCAGTGGCAATTCGGCCGCTCCACCCAACCCGAGGTGCCGGTCAATCCCGCCACCGAACAGGTCCGGCCGCTTACCGGCACCCTGCAGCCGGGTGAGTTCTTCCACGGCAGTGTTGCCGACCAGATGGTCACTGCCCAGGGGACGTACAGTCCCGACAAGCAGGTCCTGGTTCCCGGGAGGCTCCACGACGGCAAAACCGGCTACTGGGTTGTTTCAGCCTTCGCCGTTAACGGTGCCCCCGCCCTGTCCGGAGCAGGTGCCTCACCACAGACGTGGATCCCGGTGGCACGCGGGTGGGTCGCCCAGCCCGGGGACGCGGCAGCACCGCCGTCGGGCCTTGTTGAGCTGACCGGCCGGCTGCTGCCGTCCGAAGCGCCGGTGGCGGGGAAGGCTCCGAAACCGGGGGAGGCCTCCGCCGTCTCCGTGGCGGAGCTCATCAACTACTGGGAGGTCAGCAGCTACCCAGGCTTCGTGTCTGCCACCGCGGAAGTGGTGGGGGGCCGGGACGTCAGCGCTGCCGCGGTTCCGGGAAACCTCCTTCCACTGGACATCGGTCCGCAGCCGCCGGCGCAGCACATCAACTGGCTCAACCTCTTCTACTCCATCGAGTGGGTTGTCTTCGCCGGGTTCGCCCTCTTCATCTGGTGGCGGCTGGTCAAGGACGACTACCACCGGGACCTGGAGGAGGCCCTTGACGACGCCGGGGACGACGGTGACGGGCACGACGAAAACCAACAGCTTCCACAGCAGGCCGAACAGCACCAGCAGCCTGAACAGCACCAGCAGAAGGTACAGCCATGATTGATCCGAAACCGGCCACCCCCTCATCGCAGGCCTCCGGCAAGACCTCCGGGAAGAAGCGCCGTTTCGGCGGTACCGAGGCGCAGATCCGGTCCGCCCTGAAGTTCTACAAGGTCATGGCCTACCTCACCGGCACCATGCTCCTGCTGCTGTGTGCGGAACTGGTGGCACGGTACGGCTTCGGGCAGTACCTGTTCGCCGGCGGAACCAACGCTGTGACCGGCCAGCCGTTCGGCTTCGGATTCGCCGACGCCGAGCCGGCGGGCGTGCTCAACGGCATGAACGTCTCCGTCACCGTCCTGATCGTGCACGGCTGGATGTACGTTGTGTACCTGATCTCCAACTTCCGGCTGTGGTCCCTGATGCGCTGGCCCTTCCTGAAACTGGTGCTGCTGGCACTGGGCGGCGTCGTGCCGTTCCTGTCCTTCATCGTGGAGAAGAAATTCCACGCAGAGGTGGAAGCCGAGCTTGCCGCCAATCCGCAGGCTCCCCAGCGCTACTGAAACGGGCCCGGCGCGCGCCGGCCATCCGCCGTCGGACGTCTGCTGCGTCACAGCGCGGCTTCTGAAGGTGCGCCGGTGCAAGGGCGCAAAGTAGGCTATTACGGTGACTACTCCCACTGCATCCCAGACTTCCCAGAAGCCGGTGCTGGTTGTTGATTACGGTGCCCAGTACGCGCAGCTGATTGCCCGCCGCGTCAGGGAAGCGAATGTGTATTCGGAAGTGGTTCCGCATACCTACTCCACCGAGCAGCTCCTGGCCAAGAACCCTGCCGCCATCATCCTCTCCGGTGGCCCCTCCAGCGTCTATGCCGACGGCGCCCCCAGCGTGGGTGCCGACCTCTTCGAAGCCGGCGTCCCCGTCTTTGGGATCTGCTACGGGTTCCAGGCCATGGCCAACGCCCTGGGCGGCAAGGTGGACAAGACCGGCCTGCGGGAGTACGGATCCACGGAAACCACCATCCTCGGTGACGGCCGCTCGGTGCTTGAGGGCATGCCCCAGCACCAGAAGACCTGGATGAGCCACGGCGACTCCGTGCACGAAGCCCCTGCAGGCTTCGATGTCCTCGCCACGACGGCAGGCGCCGAAGTTGCAGCCTTCGCCAACGAGGAAAAGGGCCTCTTCGGCGTGCAGTGGCACCCTGAGGTCAAGCACTCCGCCTACGGCCAGCAGGTGCTCGAGAACTTCCTGTTCAAGGGCGCCAAGCTGGAGCCCAACTGGACCACCGGCAACATCCTGGAAGAACAGGTGGAGCGCATCCGCCAGCAGGTAGGGGATGCCCGCGTTATCTGCGGCCTCTCCGGCGGCGTCGATTCGGCAGTGGCGGCAGCCCTGGTCCAGCGCGCCGTGGGCGACCAGCTCACTTGCGTGTTCGTGGACCACGGACTGCTGCGTGAAGGCGAAGCGGAACAGGTTGAACGCGACTTCGTGGCCGCAACCGGCGTGAAGCTGTACGTGGCCAACGAACAGGAACGCTTCCTCTCGGCCCTGGCCGGCGTCAGCGATCCCGAAACCAAGCGCAAGATCATCGGCCGGGAATTCATCCGCGCCTTCGAAGAAGCCGAACTGGCCATCATCGCCGAGGCCGCAGCCCACGGCGAGAAGATCAAGTTCCTGGTCCAGGGCACCCTGTACCCGGACGTCGTCGAATCCGGCGGTGGTGAAGGTGCAGCCAACATCAAGAGCCACCACAACGTGGGCGGCCTCCCCGAGGACCTGCAGTTCGAGCTCGTTGAGCCGCTGCGGGCCCTGTTCAAGGACGAGGTCCGTGCCGTCGGCGCCCAGCTCGGCCTGCCCCAGGAAATCGTCGGCCGCCAGCCGTTCCCCGGCCCCGGCCTGGGCATCCGGATCGTCGGCGAGGTCACCAAGGAGCGGCTGGACCTGCTCCGCAAGGCGGACGCCATCGCGCGTGCCGAGCTGACCGCGGCCGGGCTGGACAACGAGGTATGGCAGATGCCCGTAGTCCTGCTCGCAGACGTCCGCAGCGTCGGCGTCATGGGCGACGGCCGCACCTACGGCCACCCCATCGTGCTCCGTCCGGTCTCCTCGGAAGACGCCATGACTGCCGACTGGTCGCGCCTGCCCTACGACCTGCTGGCACGGATCTCCAGCCGGATCACCAACGAGGTGGACGGCGTCAACCGGGTGGTGCTGGACGTCACCAGCAAGCCGCCGGGAACCATCGAGTGGGAATAGCATCCTAGTGGCCGGCCTCCGTCAGCGGGGGCCGGCCACTGCTTTTTCCCAGCGAATTCCTCCGCAATTTCCGGTGCCCCAGTGTTGCGGTCGCTCAAGTCCGGCGCCGGAGCGGCTACTCTCGAATCTATGCCGGTATGGTCCAGGGCGTCACGTGCAAACGCAGAAAAGAAGGCAGAAGTGTCAGTTGGTCAAGGCCACCCGGAAGGCTCGGAAGAGCTTCGTAAATGGCTGTCCGGGCTCAAACCCGTCACCGGCGCGGACACGATGCTCCGCTTCACCAAGACGCCGGAAGGTTCCATCGACCTCACCTCGGCACACCCCTCGGGCCTTGCCCAGCTCATGGCCGGGCGCCGCACACGCCTGTCCACCCTGATCCGTGACCGCCAGCAGTATGTGGTGGCCGCGAGGGCGTCACGCAACATCCGGTCAAAGATCTTCGAACTCGCCAACGACCGCGGCATCGACGCCGGATACCTGTCGGCGGGCACCGTGGTGTGGACATCCGCCGTCGGGGGCAAACCCCAGCGCGTGTCAGCCCCGGTCATGCTGACCGCCATCTCCCTGACGGTGCGCCCCGGGGAGGATGACTTCGAACTGCAGCTGACCGAACAGGCGCAGATCAACCCCGCCCTGGTTCGGCACCTGAAAAACATCCACGGGATCGTGTTCGACGTCAACGCCGTGACCCGCCTGGCCTACAGCACCGCGCGGTTCGACCCCCAGCCCGTCCTGGACCGGCTGGCCACCCTGATCCGGCCCATCCACGGCGCTGAAACCCAGCACAACCTGCTGGTCTCCACCTTTGCGGACCTCTCCGGCAACCTCGACGACCCCTGGATCAACGATTCCCACCCCATCGTCTCTGCGCTGGCCACCGCCGCCGGAGGCGAAGTGGTGGACGTCGAGGAACCGGACCCGTCCCGCTTCCCGCACCTGGACAACAGGCACCCCAAGGACGAGCTGCTGCTGCTGGATGCCGACACGGACCAGCAGTACGTGGTTGATGCTGCCCGCGCCGGGGACTCCCTGGTGGTCAGCAGCCCGCCCGGGACCGGCCAGACCCAGACGGCCATCAACACCATCGGCGCTCTGGTGGATGCCGGCAAGACAGTGCTGGTGGTGGGCGATCGCCGCGCCAGCCTGAACGAGGTTTCCGGGCACCTGGAGACGTTGGGCCTGGAGTCCATCCTCTTCCAGCTGACCGGGAACGTCACCGCCCAACAGCTGAAAGGCCAGCTGGTCCGGGCAATCGTCCGCAATGAAAAGTCCCTGGAACCCCAGCTGGGGAACCTGCACGCCACCCTGACCGAACACCGGCACGCCCTGATGGACCACGTGGCATCGCTCCACAACGTCCGCGAGAGGTGGGGCTGCTCGCCGTACCAGGCCATGCAGTCACTCGCTGAGCTCACCTCGATCCATCCTGCCCCGGCCACCACCGTCCGGCTCAAGCGCAGCGTCCTGGACAGCATCCGGGACCGTGAGGAGCTGGCCGGCAGGCTGCGGCGCGCCGCGGAACTGGGCAGCTTCAGCAAGGCGGCCACCACCAGCCCCTGGCACGGCGCCCGGCTGCTGACCCGGAAGGAAACCGAGGAAGCCCAGGACCTGGTCCGCTCGGTGGCCAAGAGCCTCCCCGTCCTGCGCGACCGCATGGACGCCGTTGCCGAGCACGCCGAGATCCGCCTGGGCGGGTCCTTCGCGGAGTGGGGCGAGCAGCTGGAACTGCTGGTTGCCGTCCGCGGCAGCCTGGACAAGTTCACCCCGGACATCTTCGACCGGCCCGTGACAGACCTGATCTCCGCCACGGCGCCGTCCGCGTGGCGGCGGGAGCGCGGCATCGAGCTGACCGCCATGCAGCGCTCCAGGCTGCGCCGGGTGGCCAAGGAATACGTGCGCCCGGGCGTCCACATCGCGGACCTGCACTCGTCCCTGGTGCTGGTCCAGGAACAGCGTGCCCTCTGGGCTGGCTACGCCACCACGCAGCGCCATCCCGCCGTTCCCTCCGGCCTGGCTGAAATGAACGCCATGTACCGGTCACTGGACCAGGAGCTGGCACAGCTGGGCGAAGCGCTGCAGCACACCGAAGATGGCGGGGCTTTGGCCACGGTGCCCTACGCGCAGCTGATGGACCGGCTGGACCGCCTGGTGGCGGACACCGATACGCTCAAGACGCTGCCCGAACGCACACTCCTCATTGAGAACATGCGCGAACATGGCCTGGGTGAACTCCTGGCCGATCTCGCGGAACGGGAAGTTCCGGAAGGATCCGTCGCCGCGGAGCTGGAGCTGGCGTGGTGGCAGTCCGCGCTTGAGGCAATGATCAGCGGCGACGACTACCTGGCGATGTCCGACGGCGACGCCCTGCGCCAGCTGGAAGCGGAATACCGGCTGGCCGACAATGCCCACATTGCCAGCGGCGCCGCCCGCCTGCGGTGGGACCTCGCGGAACGGTGGCGGACAGCCATCGCGGCCCAGCCGCGCCAGGCAGACCTGCTCCGCAGCCTGCTCAAGGACGGCCGGGTGTCCCTGCCTTCCCTCACCGCGCAGGCGCCTGAGCTGATCGGCACACTCGTCCCGGTCTGGTCCGTCAGCCCGTACCTGATGACGGGCCTGCTTCCGGCAGAACAGCACTTCGACGCCGTCGTGATCCTCGACGCGGAGGCCACCTCCCTGCAGGCTGTCCTGCCGTCGATTGCCAGGGCACGGCAGGTGATCGCCTTCGGCGACCCGCGCATCGCCACGCCCCGGACGTTCACGGTTGGGGTAGAGCGGCTTGCACCCGGCGAGTCCGCCCACCACCGCGTGGAGAGCGCCTTCACCGCGCTCTCCGCAGTGCTGCCGGTGTGGCGGCTCAACGTGGTGTACCGCGCAGTGGACGAGGACCTGGTCCTGCAGCTCAGCAAGAACTTTTACGACGGCGGCCTCCGCCGGCTGCCCGAGGGCCAGTCGGCCACGGGGCTGGACCGGTCCCTGCTGGTGGAATACCTGCCGGACGGCACCGGCCTTCCCAGTGCCGACCACGAAGGCGTGGAGTCCGTGGTTGCCGAGGTCAACCGCGTAGTGGAGCTGGTCTTCGAGCACGCCCGCCTGCGTCCGCGGACCTCCCTCGCCGTCGTCACCGCCAGCCTGCGCCACGCCGCGAGGATTGGCGAGTCCATCCGGCTCCAGCTGTCCAACCAGCCGGGCCTGGCCGGATTCTTCGGCGCCGGCCCGGAGTCCTTCCGCGTGGTGGACCTGGAACGTGCCCAGGGCCTGGTCCGCGACCATGTCATTTTCTCGCCGGGATTCGGGCGGACCCCGCACGGCCGTGCCCTCCACAACTTCGGGCCGCTGTCCGCTGAAGGCGGCCGGGAGAAGTTTGCCCTGGCCATGACCCGGGCCCGGCGTTCCCTGCACGTACTTACGTGCTTCCGGCCCGAGGACCTGGACCACACCCGGCTTACCCACGGGGCGGTGGACCTGTACGCGCTGCTGGACCGGGAAATTTCCGGCAACACGGATCTTGGCACCCCCGCGTCCCGCGCCGCCGCCAGCGAACAGGCGCTTGGCGCGGACCCGCTGGTGGCGGATCTCGGTGACCGGCTGCGTGCCCGGGGCGCCAGGGTCTGGCACCAATACGACGGGGCAATCGATGTAGTGGCAGCCGCCGACCCCCTGAATACCATGGGCCAGGAGGACTCCGACATCCCGCGGCCGGTGGCCATCGAGTCCGACGGCACTGCGCAGTACCGCACCATGAGCGTGCGGGAACGCAGCAGGCTGCGTCCCCAACTGCTGGAACGCCTTGGCTGGCGGTACATGCCGCTGTGGACCATCGAAGTGTTCACGGACCCGTCGTCCTGCGCAGACCGCATTGCCGGCTATCTGGGCCTGGAAAAGATGGTGCTGCCGGGCAGGACCCACCAGTCTGCGGGCTTCCTTGACGACGACGTTGACCAGGCGCTCAATGGAATTGACGCCGCGCCGTCCGCCGGAGTTTCCTACCTCCCCGGGGATCCCGGCGCAGGCCGGACCGGTGACAGCGGACACCAGGAAGCGGGATCCATGACCGAGGAAAAGAAACCTGCACACGGCAGGCTTGATGAAGACGGCCGCGAGGAAGACATGCGCCAGGATGAGCTCCAGGACGGGCAGGCAGAAACAGTAACCGGCGGGGACGTTCCTGCAGGCCCGGCCGAAACGGCACCGGCGCCCCGGACAGTAACAGGCGGCACTGAAGAGATCCTCCCGAGCAAGGCCGCAGAGGATGACGCCCGCAGCTGGGGTGACCGGGAGGATGACCACGACACGTGGTTGAAGGAACAGAAGCCGCCGCACTGGGGCTGACCGGCGCAAGCTTACGGCGGGCCGACCAGGACGAAGAACAGCCGGCCATGGGTTGACGCTCCGGCCAGGCGTGATGCTTGTTCTGCGGTGGCTGCCACCACGATCAGTCCGTCGGTCTCCGTGGTGCCCAGCCACTGGCCGCTCTGGCCGCCCTTGTTGGAGGTCCAGAGCACGGGGACGGCCGACGCCAGTACCTCCGACGGGCCTTGCTGGTCGAACCCATTGGCCGATGTGAGCACAACGTTGACCAGTTGGCCGGGGGAGACCAGCTGAATCGACGAGGCATCCGCCATCCGCAGTGGAACTGCGGCTGAACCGGGCGGTGTACCTGCCAGGAGCCCGGGACCCACCAGCTGGGCATCGCTGAGGAGCTGGCCCTTGCGCATCGGTGCGGCGAGCTGTTTGCCGGTGGCGGCGGCGTCATCCCGGAGGAAGCCGTCGGCCACCATGCCAGGGGGCACCTGGACTCGGACCACGTCCGCGTCCGTCACGGCGGTCCCGGCAGGAAGATCCCGGGCTGCGGCCAGTGCGGTGGCGGTGGAGAGCGGGGCAGGAGTGAGCTGCTGGACGGCGATGGCGGCGGCTGCGCACAGCAACAGTGCAGCGGCGAGCCGGCGGTTCCGGCTCAACCAGGCGGCAACACGCGCGGGCAGGGGGCGGTTCCTTGGGCTGCGGGCAGCGCCTGCGGGGCCCGAAGAATACCGGAGGGCGGCACGGCGGCGGGGAAGAAGGGGCATGCGCCCACGCTAACTCCGGGCGCACGCGCAAGGGAGCCGGGATAAGGCCTATGTGGACAAAAGCGGCCGGACGCTGGAAAGCGCCGGCCGCCGTCGTGAAGTCTGTGCCGGATTAGCTCGCGGCGGCTGCGGGCGCCGGCGCGGCGGGGGCGGCAGCAGGCGCTGCAGGCGCGGCGGAAACGGAGCTGCCCTTGGAATCGCGGGAGTCCGTGCGGTAGAAGCCGGAGCCCTTGAAGACGACACCGACGCTGTTGAACTTCTTGCGCAGCGTGCCTTCGCATTCAGGGCAGGACGTCAGGCTGCTGTCCGAGAACGACTGGACGATGTCGAAGGCGTGGCCGCAATCCTTGCAGGCGTAAGCATATGTTGGCACTGGTGCTCCTCCTCTTGGGCAAACGAGAGGTCCCGTGCTGCCACCTGGTAAACCATTAGCAGTCGCAGGGCCTGAGTGCTAATTCTATCACTGTGCACGGAACGACGGTGTTCAGGCGCCGCCCGCCAGGGGCCGGTACCCGGAAGGGACCAGGACGGCCGGGACTGGACGGTCGAACTCCTCGGCCGGGATCCGTCCGGCGGGCAGCAATTCTTCGTCGTAGATAACAGCGGCCAGCGGGATTTCCTTCCCGGCCGTAGCGAGGTGCCCCAGGAATTTGTCGTAGTAGCCGCCGCCCTGGCCAATCCTGTTGCCGGCCAGGTCCACGGCTGTGGCGGGAATGAAAAGCACAGCGGCGTCGCCGGCGGTTTCGGGCCCGTGCCGGTGCCCCGTGGGTTCCAGGATGGGCGCGTACCTGCTGCGCTCGAAGCCGGTGTCCGGAGTCCAGAACACCCAGCTCAACTCCCTGGCCGGTTCGCACACCGGAAGCAGGACCTGGTGGCCGCTGCGGTGCAGGGCTTCGATCAGCGGCAGGGTAGGTGGTTCCTGACCCACGCCAAGGTATACGCATGCTATCCCGGGACGGCCTTCCGTCACCGATCCAGCCCAGGCTTCCCCATGGGTGGCCAGGGGCTGGCCGGCAGCTTCCAGTTGCGCCGGTGTCAGGCTTGCCCGCCGCTGCCGGTGGGTAGCCCGGATCCCGTCCTTGACGGCGTTTGTCTCCTGCAGCATGTTGTCCTCCCTGAAGTCCGGTGTTCCGCGCCTTGAGGCCGCGTGCCGGCCTTCGGTGCCGGGGGTTACTGAAATACTTGATGCTGACGTTAGATTAGTCCGGTGAACACCAGTAAACCCAGAGTCCGCAAAGCCGTCATTCCCGCAGCGGGCCTGGGCACCAGGTTCCTGCCAGCCACCAAGGCCATGCCCAAGGAAATGCTTCCCGTCGTGGACAAGCCTGCCATCCAGTATGTGGTGGAGGAAGCCGTCCATGTGGGCCTCAACGACATCCTGATGATTACCGGCCGCAACAAGCGGGCCCTCGAAGACCACTTCGACAGGGTGCCGTCCCTCGAATCGACCCTTGAGGACAAGGGCGATACGGAAAAGCTTGCGTCCATCCAGGCCGCCAGCCAGCTGGGTGACATCCACTACGTCCGGCAGGGCGATCCCCATGGCTTGGGCCATGCCGTGCTCCGGGCGAAGCAGCATGTGGGCGATGAAGCCTTCGCCGTGCTGCTGGGCGACGACCTCATCGATGCCCGCGACGAACTCCTCAGCACCATGATTGACGTGCAGGCGAAAACCGGAGGGTCCGTCGTCGCCCTCATTGAGGTGGAACCCTCCCAGATCAGCGCCTACGGCTGCGCCGACGTCCAGGCCATCGACGGCGAGGACTATGTCCGCGTCAACCGGCTCGTCGAGAAGCCCTCGCCCGAGGAAGCACCGTCCAACCTGGCGCTGATCGGGCGGTATGTCCTGCACCCCGCCGTGTTCGAAGTCCTCGAGCACACGGAGCCGGGCCGCGGAGGCGAAATCCAGCTGACGGATGCCCTGCAGGAACTCGCCTCCGGCGACGGCGAGGGGCATGGCGTGTATGGCGTGGTGTTCCGGGGCCGCCGTTACGATACCGGCGACAAGCTCAGCTACCTCAAGGCCTGCGTCCAGCTGGCCATCGACAGCGATGACCTGGGGCCCGGCCTGCGGGAATGGCTGCCGGGCTTCACCGCCGGCCTCTCCCGGTAGCGCCGTGCGCACAGGTCCCATCTGGCCGGCCACCCTCGAGTGCGGCGACCTGGTCCTGCGGCCCATCCGGTACCGGGACAAGAAAGAGTGGACAGAAGTCCGGTCACGGAACAGCGAGTGGCTGGCACCGTGGGAAGCCTCCAACCCGGACCCGTCCGGCGGACTTCCCGACTACCGGCACATGGTCCGCTCGCTCAACCTGCAGGCTGCACAGGCTACCGCCCTGCCCTTCGTCATCACGGAGTGGAGGCCGGGCCTGAGGAATCCGGCCATCGTGGGCCAACTGACGGTGTCTTCCATCGTCTGGGGTTCGGCCATGATGGCAACGTTGGGGTACTGGGTGGACCAATCCCGGGCGGGACGGGGGATAGCCCCCACCTCCGTGGCGCTGGTAACGGACCACTGTTTCCGTACGCTTGGCCTGCACCGGATGGAAATCAACATCCGGCCCGAGAACGGACCCAGCCTGCGGGTGGTGGAAAAGCTGGGGTTCCGGGACGAGGGGTACCGTCCCCGTTTCCTGCATATCAACGGCAAATGGGCGGACCACCGTTCGTTCGCCCTCACCTCCGAAGAGGTCCCGGAAGGCCTCCTGGGTCCGTGGCTGGCGTCGCGCCGGTCATAAATCCAACGGTTTGCCAGTGTGGGCACGACACACCGCAGCTAATGCGGCCTGAGCAGGCATGATGCTCATACGGTTTTGAGTGTGGACTTCCCCCTTAGCAGCTCAGTGATCCTTGTGGTTGCCGTCGCGCTCTGGATTGTATGGGTTGCCCCTTACGTCCTCCGGAACCGCAGGCACCAGTTCCAGCCCGCCGGCGAGTTCCTGGCAGACGCCCCCGCCGATGAAAGGCCGGATCCGCATGCCGGCCTGGTCCTGAACGTCGCCGCCCAGCAGGAGAAAGCCATGGAACCCAGGAAGAGTGCCGCATCCCTTGCCGGCACTGCAAGCACCCCACCTGCGGCGCCGTTCCGCATCCGCTACGGCCGCACTGGCCTGGCCCTTGTGGGACTCCTTTCCCTGGTGACTGCATTCATCTCAGGTGTGCTGCTTCCCTTCGGCATCGGCTCGCCCGCTCTGCCGCTCACCTGCACCCTGCTGGCGGTTGCATCCGTGGCATTGCTGCGCTGGCTCGCCATCCGTGACCGCAAGGCGAAGGTGGACGCCGCCTTCCGCTCCGCGATGAGCGCCCCGGCGCGCCGTCCGGAAGACGCCGTCGCCCTGCCTGCGAAGCCCGAAACCGCCCCCGTGCTGCCGGAAAGCCGGCTTTTCGACGCCGAGGCGGGGGAGCCGAAGGTCAAACCGCTCACCGCCATGGAGCTTCGCGAAGCCGCCCTCGCCGTTGCCGTGGCTGCCGGCGACACCAGCGCACCGGCAGTTGCTCCGGCCGCCCCCGCCAGCACCCCCTGGGAGCCGGTGGAAGTCCCCAAGCCCGTGTACGTGGAAGCCCCAAAGGCGGAACGTCCCGAGCCGAAGCCGCTTGAGCTTCCCGAAGCGCCCAAGGCAGTCGGCAAGCCGTCACTGAAGCAGGGCGCTTCCGCAGCGCCCGCGGCAGAGACGGCTGCTGCAGCGGAAGCACAGCAGTTGTCCAAGGCTCAAAGCGCCCTCAGCAACCTCGACGACGTCCTGCAGCGCCGCCGCGCATAGGGCCCGGCAGCGCCTTGCCTTCCTCCGCCGCCCACTGCGCGCGTCAATTGGCGTTGAGCCGGGAAAATTTGTAGCCTAGGGACACCGGTCCCGCACCGGCGGGCAGCAGTCCGTCAGGGCGCGGATACGTCCGGGGCTATAGCTCAGTTGGTAGAGCGCTTCGTTCGCATCGAAGAGGTCAGGAGTTCGAATCTCCTTAGCTCCACCATTTGCAGGCACCCGGCCGGTTCCGGCGGGTGACCGGCCGCCCCTCAGGACAGGGATGGAGTGCCGGGCCTTTCCCCCAGATAGCGGACAAGGTTGGACGGCCGGTAGGTAGGATCGGCATCATGCCGCTTCAGAGCGGACTCGGCCACCCGTTCGTGCGCCGGATCGGTTGATCCTATGGGCCTGACGTAGGCAGGCAGCATTCTCCAAAAACCAACGCGGGATTCCTGGATCGGCGGGTACTGGTTGTACGGCTCAACCGGCGCCCCTGCCGCGGCCCCGGAGGCATCGGGGCAGAAGGCAAGCCCTGCGCTCCGGGTGCGTTCAACGATCCATGACAAGGCAACGTCGGACAGCAGGGTGCTCCGATTGCCGCCGCCTACGTCCCCGTGCGTTCCGGTGAACCATACCTGTTCCAGTCTCTGGGTTCCCGCGTCGTCCTGCGGCTGCCAGAGCGTCGGAGCGAATGGTTTCCTTTTTTCATCGATTGCCAAGGCCTGGAACGCGTTGTCGACGGTGGTGGACAGCGCCGTGTCGTGGAAGGCAAACCTGCGGTTGAACCTGTCAACGACAGGTACCCCGGTGAGCGGGATGCCGAGCGCCCCCACGGTGTCCCAGACCGCGATGCAGTGGATCCGGGTCTCGTGGGAGAAGGACCGGCGGAAGAGCGTGGCTTCGACCGAACGCGGGTTGGTGGTGGCAGTCCGGTCCCTGTAGAGGCTGAAGGCGGCGCCCAGCCTTCCACGGAAACGCCGGCGCAGGATGCCCGCGTTCCTGATCAGTCCAGCGGTACTGCGGGCTGTGTAGGCGCCGCGGCTGAAGCCCAGCAGGAACAGCTCGTCTCCGGGCTGGAAGTTGCCCATGATGAAGCGGTAGGCGGCGAGGATGTCGTAGGAGAGCCCTGCGCCGAACGCGCCTCCACCGAGACGGCCCTGGCGTCCGGTGCCCACGCCGCGATGATAGAAGACCCTCTGTTCAATGTCGGTGCCGTCCTGGTCCTTGCCGGCCGGGGCGATGGCCAGGGCGAGTTTTGTGACATTGGTGGGGCACGGCTGCCCGTCGTCAGCCTGGTCCGGGGTTGCCCACGTTCCGTCGCAGCAAACTACTATGCGCTTGGCCATTTCGTCTTCCTGGGAATCCGACCCTCTCCCCGGCCGAGGTCGCGGCTTCCATCGGTATACACCCGCGCTGGCTTCCCGTCCATACATGCCTTAGCACCGCTGGCTGGGTTGTTGTTGTGTGCCCGGTCCCGGGGGCTTAGCGTGGAGTGAGCAGCGGGCGGAACAGTGTCAGGAGCCCCGGAATGAATGTGACGACGGTCGGCAACCTGGGGGATTTTGGTGCCCGCGACGTCGCCCTGGCCGGTGGGAAAGGCGCCAACCTTGGGGAACTGGTCCGCGCCGGCTTTCCGGTTCCGCCCGGGTTTGTAGTGACCACCAGGGCATACCTTGCCATGCTGGAGGAATCCGGGGTGGGCGGCGAGCTTGGCCGGTTGCTCAAGGCAGGCGCCGCGCCGGCGGAGGTACGCAGTCTTTTCACGGAGGCAAAGATGCCGGACCGTGTCCGCAAGGACATTGCCGCGGCATATGCGGGGATGGGCGGGAGCCCGGTGGCGGTCCGTTCCAGCGCCACCGCCGAAGACCTGCCAGGGGCCACATACGCCGGGCAGCAGGATACCTACCTGAATATCCATGGCGAGACGGCGGTGGTCCAGGCCGTGGTGGGTTGCTGGGCGTCGCTGTGGACGGACCGGGCCATTGCCTACCGCGGCAGGCAGGGTGTGGACCCCGGCGGCGCCGCCATGGCCGTCGTCGTCCAGGAAATGGTGCGCGCAGACCTTGCGGGCGTCATGTTCACCGCCAACCCGGTAACTGGTGAGCGCAACGAAATCCTCATCGATGCGAGCCCCGGTCTGGGTGAGGCGGTGGTTGCAGGCGAGGTCATCCCTGAACGGTATGTCCTGGACCGGGCGGGCGGGATCCGCGCCTTCAGGCCGGGCCGGCATGAGGTGGTTATCCGGGCAGGGACCGAAGGCGGCACCCAGAGGTCCGTTGGGGCAGGGGAGCCCGTCCGCGGACTCGGGAGCGGCCAGGCGGCTGAGCTGGCACGGTTGGCGGTGGGCGTGCAGGACCATTTCGGCCGCCCCCAGGACATCGAATGGGCGATTGCCGGCCGCCGTATATTCCTGGTGCAGGCCCGGCCCATAACGGCCCTGCCCCCGCAGCCATTGCGGCTCAACCCGATCCAGCGCCTGCTGGCGCCCTTTTTGCTGGAGATGTTCCAGGTCCGCCCTTACCCCCTGGACGTCTCCGGATGGATGCAGCGCGGCATCCTGGCCATGCTCCACGGCATAGCCGGCAGCGTGGGGGTGTCATTCCCGCCCGTGGAGAAACTGTTGCCCGAAGAGGACGGTGTGGTGGTGCGGCTGGTTCCGCCGGTACCCCGGCCCACCCTGCGGACGCTGGCAGCGCCGCTGGCCCTTATCCGCCGGGCCAGGCGCTACGACCCTTCCCGGTGGACCCTCGACAGCAGGTTTACGGCCTTTCTGGACAACGTCAGCAGGCTGGCGGCCCAGGACCCGCGCCCGCTCTCCTGGCAGGGAGTCGTTTCGCTCGCCACTGAGGCCTTCACCACCATGCGGGGGATCACCGAACTCAGGATCTCGTACCTTCCCGGGATACTCCTTCCCCAACTGGAATTACGCCTGCTGCTCCTCCCACTGGGCAAACTGAAGCTTGCACCCGCACTCATCGCCGGTGCGGAGACCCGCACCAGCCAGGCCAACACGGCGCTCGGGAATCTGGCTGACCAGGTCAGGACCAGCCCGGCCCTGAAGCAGGCGTTCAGCAGCCTCGCACCGGGCGAACTACTGGCTGCCCTTGAGCACCAACAGGAGTTCGCCGGCTTCCGGTCCGCGTTCGACGGTTTCCTGGCCGAGTACGGCCACCGCGAAACGGTCAGTGTGCTGCTCAGCAGCGCGCCCACGTGGTCGGACGCGCCCGAGGTGGTGCTCGGGCTCATCACGTCGATGATGGGCGATCGCCCGCCGGTCCGGGACCAGACCGGCGAGGCGCTCGCGGACCTGATGCGGCATCCTGCCCTCCGCGTGGCTGTCCTCCGCCGCCACGTCCTGTCCACTGTCCAGGCAGCCAAAACCGGGATGGCGTTCCGGGAGGACAGCCACTTCCATGCCACCAAAGTGCTGCCGCCCCTGCGCCGGGGGCTGCTGGAGCTGGGGCGCCGCCTGGTCATCGCAGGAGTTTTGGCGGACCCTCAGGAGGTCAACCACCTGCGCTTCGAGGAACTGGCCGCAATGCCCGACGGCGGGGCGTTGCCACCGGACGACCGGGAACGGTACCGCCGCCTGGTGCTGGCAAGGGCTGCCAAGCGCAGGGAGCTTGACGGTATCCCGCTGCTGGACCCCGTTTCCCTGTTCGCGGACTCCCGGCGGCCGCACGGGGTCCTGGCCAGCGGCATGCCTGCCAGCCGCGGCCAGGCAACCGGGACAGTACGGGTGATCCGCAGCCCGGAGGAATTCGGGTTGCTCAGGAGCGGTGAAATCCTGGTCTGCCCCTACACCAACCCATCCTGGACCCCACTGTTCCAGCGGGCTGCTGCGGTGGTGGTGGATTTGGGCGGCGCCGGCTCCCATGCCGCGATCGTCGCCCGGGAGTACGGCATCCCGGCCGTCATGGGCACGGGGAACGGCACCAGCACCCTGGCCGACGGGCAGGCCGTCATGGTGGACGGAAGCACGGGGCGGGTCACCGCGGCCTGACCCAAGCCAACACTGCCGGCCGGAGGCAGACGCTGCGGGCAGTCCAGTGGGCAAAATGCCACGTGGCAAAACGCGGGACCGATGGGCGGCCCGATTGAATTATGGGGGCCTAGAGTGGGGCCCATGGGAATCATCATCGGCCTGCTGGTCATCTGGCTCATCCTGTCCATCGTCGGCTTCGTGGTGAAGGGCCTGCTCTGGCTCGCCATCATCGGCCTAATCCTCTTCGTCGCCACCGGCGTCTGGGGTTGGCTCAAGCGCCGAACCAACGCCTGACGGTACATCCGCCGTCCTGGCCAATGGCTGGCGGCCCGGCCGGCGGTGAACTCCTTACTGCCAAAAGGCCCTAGCCCTTCCGCCTCCGCGGCTCCACGCTTTCTCCATGAGCCTCACAGAGCCCGCCGCCGGTCCTTTGGCCTTGGTCCCACCGGTCCGCCGGGATACCCCTGCCAACCGCGCCCTGCACCCTGACCGTCCCTGGATCCGGTCCGTCCGCATATCTGTCGGACTCTTCGTGCTCGCCGCACTGGTCCAGAAGACGTTTGATGCCACCCTCCCGGGCAATGACGTGGATGTTCCCCAGCTGTACTCGGAGTTCACCGTCCAGGGAAACCTTGCCTTGGGGCTCGTTTTGATTGTTTCGGGTGTCCGGCGGCGGGCCCGGCTGCCGCACTGGTGGGACCACCTTTTCGGAGCGCTGGTCCTTTATCTGGTGATGACGGGCATCATCTATGTGGTGCTGGTGGCTCCGCCGGGTGAACCGTGGTGGAGCTGGGATCTGTATTGGCCCCAGATGGTGCACCACCGCCTCGCCCCGTTGGTGACGGCGCTCGACTGGCTCCTGGTGACACGGACGTTGCGCGGGGCGTGGTGGCGGCCCCTCGCCTGGCTGGGCTATCCCGTGGCTTTCCTTGCGTTCTCCTGGATCCGCGGGGGCCTCGACGGATGGTACGTCTACGACTTCCTGGATCCCACGCTCGACGGCGGGTGGGCCAGGGTGTTTGTTTCCACGGCCCAGGTCCTGGTTGCGTTCCTGGTTGTCTCGGTCCTTGTCCACGCAGCGGGCAACGCGCGGGCGGCGCTGGCGGCCGGAAAGGCCGGCGGGGCCGGCGGGGCCGGCAGGGCCCGCAGCGCCGAAGCCCCTAGATCCAGCCCTTCTTTTTGAAAATTCCGTACATGAGGGCCCCGGCGGCAACCATGAGGACCAAGGCGTAGGGATAACCGCCGGCCCAGTGGAGCTCAGGCATGTTGTCGAAGTTCATCCCGTAGATGCCGGCCACAAATGACGGCGCGAACAGGATCGCTGCCCAGGATGAGATCTTCTTGACCTGTTCGTTCTGCTCGGCGCTGGCCTCGTTCTGCCGGTTGGCGGTCAGGGTTCCGTCCAGGGTCAGGGCATTCTGCAGCAAGTCCCGGAACGAGTCAGCCCGGGAAATCACCCGCTCCACGTGGTCCTCCACGTCGCGCAGGTTGTGCCGGAGTTCGGTTTCCACCCCGTACTTCTCGAAGCCCCGCTTCAGCTGGTCCAGCATCTCCGGCAGGGGGTGGATGGCGCGCTGGAACTGGATGACTTCGCGGGCCAGTTCATAGATCCGGCGTGACACCGAGGAATCGCCGCTGAACAGCTGGTCCTCAATTTCGTCAATATCGTTCTCCAGGCCCGCCACCACCGGCGCGTAGTCATCCACCACCCGGTCCAGCAGGGCGTAAAGAACAGCTTCAGGCCCGTGCTGGAGGAGGTCGGGGCGGGCCTCCAGCCGCTGCCGCACGCGGGCCACGCCCGCCGTTTCCGCATGCCGTACGGTCACTACGAAGTTCTTCCCGGTGAAGACGTGGAGCTCGCCGAACTCCACGGTCTCGTCCACATCCAGGTACCGGGCCGGACGCAGGACGGTGAAGAGGTTGTCGTCGTACCGCTCCAGCTTGGGCCGCTGGTGTGCCGAGACGGCGTCCTCCACCGCGAGGGCGTGCAGCCCGAACTCATTGGCGACGGCGGTCATTTCTTCCGCAGTGGGACGGTAGAGCCCGATCCATGCCATGCCGCCGTGCCGGGCCAGGGTCTCAAAGGTCTGTTCCAGGCTTTCGGGCTCGGCGTGGCGGACGCCGTTGACGTAGACGGCGTTATCGATGATGGTCATTCAGGAAATCCTAGCCGGGGCGGCGGCACTGCTAAGGCCACTGATGAGCGGCTCGGTGCGGTAGGGGATATGGGTGTGCAGGGCCAGGACGGTCTCTGTCCGGATGACTCCCTTGATCCTCAGGACCTGCCGCAGGGAGGACTGGAGGTTGTGGGTGTCGGTGGCAACCACCCGGCACCAGACGTCCCCGCGGCCTGAGATCTCATGGACCTCCAGGACCTGAGGGATGAGGCGCAGCGCCGCCACGACGCCGTCGAGCTCGCGGTGGGAGACTTCGATGGTGACGAAAGCAACCACGTCATAGCCCACCGCTTCGAGATCGACTTCGCGGCCGCCAGGGCGCAGTACGCCGGTGCGGAGCAGGCGGCGCACGCGCGACTGGGCCGTGTTGCGGGCGATGCCCAGGGAGTCGCTGAGCTCGCCGATCTGGATCCGGGGATCCCTGATGAGGGCCAGGAGGATCTTCAGGTCTGTGGTGTCCAACTTGTTCAAGATCGTCACTCTCCATCATGCGGTGATCCGTAAGTTGATGATTTTGCTCAATTATCCACCTCGTAACGGATGGATGGCGCAGCCGTGCCGCACTCTTGTATCAACACTGTTGTATCCGTGAAGGGCTCCCACAAGGACCACCCGCCGCGGCGATCCTTAAGGCGGCACAATGACGGTCTTCAGCGAACTGCGCATGCGTCCGGTACCGGCCACGCCCAGCGGGTGGAATGCCTCCACCACGGCGCGGCTGGTGATTTCCGGGGCCGCCATCTTCATGCTCCTGGTGGGCGCCAACCTTGCCACGCCGCTGTACCCGCTGCTGCAGGCCAACCTGGGACTGTCCAGCCTGGAAGTCACAGCAGCATTCGCCAGCTATGTCCTGGCGCTGGTGGGGACCCTGCTCCTGGCCGGGCACTGGTCGGACCATATCGGCAGGCGGGCAGCCCTCCTGGTGGCCGTGCTGACCGGACTGGCGGGCGGCGGAATATTTGCCGAGGCCCACTCGCTGGCGGCCCTGTGCGCCGGCCGGGCCCTGCAGGGTATCGCAGTCGCGCTTGCCACGGGGGCCAGCGCGGCTGCCCTGCGTGAACTGCTTCCCTCCCGGCCGGAATGGGCGTCGCGCTTTACCCTGCTGGCCTCTTCAGGGGGAGTTGCGGCCGGGCCTGTCATCGGCGGCCTGCTGTCCCTGCTTCCCGGCGCCACCACGGCTCCGTACGCCGTCCACTCGTTGCTGCTCGCCGGGCTCCTGGTGCCGCTGTACCTGATCCGTGCCCGCCCGGCCATCATGGTTCCCGCTGTGTCCCGGCCGCTGCATGCCCTTGCGCCGCGCAGGCCCTCCGTGTCCCGCCAGGCGAGGGGCGCTTTCTGGCTGGCATCCGGCGTCGGCTTCCTCAGCTTTGCCGTGTTTGGCTTCTCCCTGTCCCTGGCCCCGGGATACTTCGCCCAGGTCCTGGGTACGGACTCCCGGCCGCTGATCGGCGTTCTCGCCGGGCTGCCGCTTGGTGCATCGGCCCTGAGCCAGTTGGTGACCGTGCGCGGGCGCCTGACCGTGCCCGCCGGCCTGGCCGTGCTGGGCATCTCCGTCATGCTGCTGGGCGCCGCCGGGACCTGGCACAGCCCCGTGATGCTGGTGGGCGCAGCCATTGCCGCCGGAGTGGGGCAGGGGCTGGCATTCCGTACCGTGTTCAACGATGTGGCGGCCAGGGTGGAACCGGCCCGCCACGCGCAGATCATCAGCACCGTCTACGTCATCACCTACCTGGGAAGCGCGGTGCCGGTCCTGGGCCTGGGCTGGGCCAGCGCCGCGTTCGGCATGGCAGCGGCCGTGCAGGGCTTCGTCCTGCTGTGCGGTGCGGCGGCCCTTGGACTTGCCGCCGCGACGCTGGTCCAAACGGCGAGGCGGCAGTCCGCCGCCTGAACCGTGGCCCCCGGGGCTGTTTCGCTGCTAGTCCGGAAGCGGGCCGTGGTTGCCCTGGATGTGCTCGAAGACGAGGGTGGTTTCGGTGTGCCCCACCACGGGGTCGGTGGCCAGGTTGTCCAATACCCAGTCCCGCAGGTCTTCTGTAGTCCCGACGGCGATGTGCAGCAGGTAGTCGACCGAACCTGAGGTGTGGAAGGTGGACAGCACGGCGGGCAGGTGCGGCACGCGGGCGGTGAAACGGTCGATCTGGTCCCTGTCGTGGGCGCGGAGCCGTACAGCCACCAGTGCCTGTACGGACCTGCCGATGGCTGACAGGCTCAGCTTCGCCTCGTAACCCTGGACGATGCCCCGCTCCGAAAGGGCACGGGTGCGCATAAGTGCCGTCGAGGGCGCAATCCCCACCATCTCGGCGAGCTGTTTGTTGGAAATCCTGGCATCCGCCACCAGGGCCGCGAGGAGTCGCTCGTCGATGGCGTCCAGCGGCTCCAGGTGCGCCCCGGGCCTGGTGTTCCTTGCATTCGTGCTCACTGCGGTTCCTTCCAAGCGGTCCTAGTTCATCCTAGACCGCAGAATCGCCGCGAGCTGCGCAGCAGGCACGCGTCCTGCCGAACATCCAAACCCTCCCAAGGCCTCGTGAAGTTGGTTAATTCGTCCGCGGCACGCCGGCTCAGGACGCGCGTTCCGCCGGCGGATGGACGACGGCGACAGTTGCCGCAGTCAGGCAGGCCAGGACCATGACAGCTCCCGCAAGGGCGTTCCAGCCCCAGGCCTGGAAGACCAGGCCGCCGGCCCAGCCCAGCAGGCTGGAACCAAGGTAGTAGGCAAGGTTGTACAGTGACGCTGCCTGCGCCCGTCCGGTCCTGGCGATGGCACCCGTCCAGCCGGAGCCGATGCTGTGGGCTGCAAAGAAACCGCCGGTAAACACCACCAGCCCGGCCAGGATCAGGACCAGGGACTGGGTGAGTGTCAGGGCCAGTCCTGCCAGGGCCAGCGCAAGTCCTGCCAGCAGCACGCTCCGGCGGCCGTACCGCGTGGTCATCCCCGCCGCCCAGCGGGAGGAGAACGTGCCGGACAGGTAGGCAAGGAAGATCAGGCTGATCACTGTCGCCGGAAGCCCGAACGGCGCACCGGACAACCGGAAGCCCAGGTAGTTGTAGACCGCCACGAAGCCGCCCATCATCAGGAATGCCTGGGCGTACAGGGCCAGCAGCCTGATATTGCGCAGGTGGCCGCCCAGGGTCCCGATGGCACTGCGGAGCCCGGAAGCCGGGGCCGGGACGAAACCCCGGGCGCGGGGCACCAGGACAAGGAACGCGACGGCGGCAACGGTCGCCAGCAGTGACACGGCCAGCGCCGCGGACCGCCATCCCCAGAGCTCGCCAACCGGCCCCGCCACCAGCCGCCCGGACAGTCCTCCCAGCGTGGTGCCGGCCACGTAGCTTCCCGCGGCGAGGGCGGCGTGGGCTTTGCTGACTTCCTCGTTCAGGTAGGCGATGGCGATGGCGGGAATGCCGCCCAGGGCCATTCCCTCCAGCAGCCGCAGGACCAGCAGCATGGTGAAGCTGGTGGACATGGGTACCAGCAGTCCCAGGATGGTGGCCGCGGTGATGCCCCACATCATGGCCTTCACCCGGCCGATCCGGTCCGCCAGGAAGGACCAGGGGATTACCGTGGCGGCGAGGCCAACGGTGGCGAGGGAAATAGTGAGGGCGGCCTCGGCAGCAGTGATGCGCAGGTCGGCCGCCAGGAGGGGAAGGACCGCCTGGGTGGAGTAGAGCTGGGCGAAGGTGGCCACGCCGGCGCAGGACAGGCCGGCCAGGATCCGCCCGTAGGCCCTGGATCCCTTGGCGTGGCCGTTCCAGAGGGGGGAAGCGTCAGTGCCGGCGCTTGCGTTCTGAGGCATCCAGCCAGCGTAGTCTCGGCGGATGAATGCATCCAATGCATGCTTTATGCCAAAGTGATAGCAATTATGGATTGTTTTCCCTTGGGAGGAACTGCCGATGGAGCCTGACCGGAAACAACTTGCGCAGTTGTTGCCGCTGCTGCCGGTGCTCGCAGAGCTGGGCCGGACGGAGCACGTGACGGAAACGGCCGAACTGCTCGGAGTACCCCAGTCAACGGTGAGCCGGGCGCTGGCGAGGGCCAGTGCCGCCGTCGGCACCGAACTCCTGGTCAGGGACGGCCGCGGAGTCCGCCTGACTCAGGCTGCCCGCACGTTGCTGCCGTACGTCGAGCAGGCGCTCGCAGAGTTCCAGGCCGGACTCGATCTGGTGCGGAACGAGTCGCAGGTGGTCAGGGGCACCGTGTCCGTGTCTTTCCAGCACACCTTCGGCGAAGCCACCCTGCCGCTGCTGATCAGCGCCTTCCGTGCCCGGCATCCCGGGACCGGCTTCCGCCTTAGCCAAGGCGCCCGGGATACCTGCCTGGATGAGTTGTCAGCGGGGGAGGCGGACCTCGCCCTCACGGCACCCGTGGCGCCGCCGGGCAAGAACCTCGGCTCGGCGCCGCTGTACCGCGAGCCGCTGCGCCTGGTGGTGCATCACGCCCATCCGCTTGCCCGGCAGCGGATGGCCCGGCTGGCCGACATCCGGATGGAGCCCGTCGTAGTGCTCGGGCCCGGCTATGGGCTGCGTTCCCTGACCGACGCGCTCTTCCGCGAGGCCGGGTACCGTCCGCGGATCGCCTTCGAAAGCCAGGATTCCCACACCGTCCGCGGCCTGGTCTCCGCCGGCCTTGGCGTCAGCATCCTGCCGCCGGGCGGCGACGCTCCCGGCCGGACTCCGCGTCCCGAAACCGGGGACCTGGGGTGGGTGGAGGTTCCGCTGGACTCGGCACTCGCCTTCCGGGAAGTCGGCGTCAGCTGGCGGCGCAGGAAACCGGAAAGCGAGCCGGTTCCGGCCAGGCTTTTCCGCGAGCTGGTGGTGGGGCAGGGGCCCGCGCTGCTGGCCGGGCTGGTCACGAGGGCAGGCCGCTGAGCCGGGAAAATGTCCGACGGCGGCGGCTGGCTTCCGGTGCAGGGGCGGCGGGGTGCCAAACACCATGGGGCAAGTACCCTTGTGACGTGACAAACACCCAGAACTCCTCTGCCACTCCTTTTGACCAAGCGGCAGGCTCCGCGGCCAGTCCTTTGCACGGCATCACGATCGGGCTGGATATCGGGGGCACCAAGACCCACGGCATCCGTTTCGAGGACGGCCACCCCGCAGCCGACGAATCGGCCGGAAGCTCCAACGTCCAGAATGTCAGCCGCGAGCAGGCGGCACGCAACCTTGCGGACCTGTTCGCCACGATCGGCGGAGGTCACGTGGACCGGGTATACGCGGGATCCGGCGGAATCGATACCGATGAAGACGCCGCCGCCCTGGCTGCGCTGATCCAGCCCCTGGCTCCCGAAGCACGCGTCACCGTTGTCCATGACTCCCGCCTCCTGCTGGCCGCGGGCCGCGCCGCCACCGGAGTAGCGGTCATCGCGGGCACCGGATCTGCCGCGTGGGGACGCAACGCCGACGGCGGCGAGGCCAGGGCCGGCGGATGGGGATACCTGCTGGGGGATGAAGGCAGCGGCTACTGGCTGGGCCGGGAAGCGGTGCGGCACAGCCTCCGCAGGATGAACCAGGGCCTGCCCGTCGACCAGCTCACGGCGGCGCTCCTGGCATCCTGCGGGCTGGACCACCCCAACAAGCTCATCGCCTTGTTCCACTCCCCGGACACCGGGAGGCGCTTCTGGGCGCAGCAGGCCAGGCACGTCGTGGAAGCCGCGGCCTCCGGGCACCGGGACAGCGCCATGTTGCTGGAGCAGGCCGGGCAGGACCTCGCTGCTTTGGCCGGCCAGGTGCTGGGCCAGCTGAAAATCGAAGGTCCGGTGATCCTGGGCGGCGGTCTGGGCATGAACGTGGCACCCCTGCAGGAGTCCTTCCGCCGGAACCTCGCCGAAACCGGCGTGACCGACGTCAGGGTGCTGGACCAGGAACCGGTGTTCGGCGTGCTGCAGCTGGTGGCCGAACCCGCCTAGCCCACGGAACGCTTCCGCGGTGTCAGCCGGACACCGGGGAGCGGGGGAGCGGGAATCCGGCCGGCTTCCGCCCCGGCATCCGGGCCGTGGCCCGGCACCAGGCCGTAGCGGGCTGCAGCCGTCTCAGCGTCCGGCAGGCCGGCCTGCGCTTCCCAGTCGTCCCTGGCCTTTTCCACTTCGTCATGGGTGCGGCCCACAAAGTTCCACCACATCAGCAGTTCCTCACCAAACGGCTCGCCGCCGATCAGCAGGAACCTCGTACCGGGGAGAGCCTCCACCCTGAGTTCGCTGCGGCCGGTGCCCAGGTAGCCCAGCGGTCCCGCCGGCAGGTCCTGCCCGTCCACCGCCAGGCCGCCGTCGAGCACCAGGATGCCGTGCTCAAAGCCGGGGTTCAACGGCAGCACCGCCTCGCCCTCGCAGGAAACGTCCGCGCCGACGATCGGCGAAAACACTGTTGCGGGGGAGGCCACCCCGGCAAGCTCGCCCACCATGACCGTCGCCGTGAAGCCCGGCCCGGCAGCGCGTGGCAGCTCGCGGTGCTGTTCGAATGCCGGTTCCCGGTGCCGGTCCCCGTCGGGAAGGGCCACCCACAGCTGCAGGCCCCGTTGCAGCGGCAACTCCCCGCCGCCGGCAGGAAGCACAGCGAACTCGGAATGCGAGACGCCGTGGCCGGCTGTCATGATGTTCAGCTCCCCGGGGCGCACCACCACGTCGCTGCCCACGCTGTCCCGGTGGCGGATGTGCCCCGCCAGCGGCCAGGTGACCGTTTGCAGCCCGATGTGGGGGTGGGGAAGGACGGACATCGCGGTCCGGTCCGGGCCGAAACTGTCCAGGAAGCACCAGGCCCCGATCGTGGGAAGGCCGCGCTGGGGCAACGTGCGCTTGACGTTCATGGCGCGGACGCCGCCCAGGGGTACTTCACGTTCCGGCCATAGCTGCAGGCAGGGGCCGGACATCCCTCCTTCGGGTGCGGGTGGGCAAACTTCCTGCTGCGGCGATACTTCCAAGTTGGTCACGCCTCCACTGTAGGCCCGGCCGCGGCGCCCGTGACAGGAGCCGCTGCAGGGCCGGATCCAGGGAATCCCATCCATCCCGGCCGGGGTTCCGAATGGTTACAGTAGGGATTCCTTTGTACGGATTAGGGCCCGAGCTGCTGAAGCCTGACCCGGTTTGGGTTACCGTAACTATCAGCGTGCTTATGGCAGTGTCGCGGTGCTGGGAACAGCCCGTCCAAGAGAACAGGTAAGTCCGCACCATGGACCAGGCGATGATCGAGTTCCAGAGCGTTACCAAGCAGTATCCGGGCGGCCAGCCTGCCGTGGACGGGTTGTCCATGTCCATCGCCAAAGGGTCCGTCACCGTCTTCGTGGGTCCTTCCGGCTGCGGCAAAACAACGTCCCTCAGGATGATCAACCGGATGGTGGAACCCACGTCCGGGACCATCACCGTGGACGGCCGGGATGTCACGTCGGTACCGGCGGCCGAACTGCGGCGGTCAATGGGGTACGTGATGCAGTCCGCCGGGCTCCTGCCGCACCGCTCCGTCCTGGACAACATCGCCACCGTTCCGCGCCTGAACGGGGTCTCCAAAGCGGACTCCCGGAAGCGTGCCCGCGAACTCCTGGATGTGGTGGGCCTGGCGCCGTCGCTGGGTGGGCGCTACCCGTCGCAGCTTTCCGGCGGCCAGCAGCAGCGCGTGGGCGTGGCGCGCGCCCTCGCTGCGGACCCGCCCGTACTCCTCATGGATGAGCCGTTCAGCGCGGTGGACCCCGTTGTCCGCGACGAACTCCAGCACGAGCTGCTGCGGCTGCAAAAGGATCTGGCCAAGACCATCGTTTTCGTGACCCACGATATTGATGAGGCCACCATCCTGGGCGACAAGGTGGCTGTCTTTGCCACCGGCGGCAAGCTGGCCCAGTACGCCTCGCCAGAGGAGATCCTGCGGGCGCCGGCCAACAACTTCGTGGCCTCCTTCGTGGGGCGCGACCGCGGCTTCCGCCACCTTGGTTTTTCCCCGTCCGACGGCGTGGCGATCCACCCGGTGCCCACGATCATCCGGGCCTCCGGAGGGTACCAGTCCGATTCCAGCGCTGCCGGCGGCTGGCAACTGGTGGTGGACGCGGACAAGCGTCCGCTGGGATGGTCGGCACCCGGCACGGAGACTGAATTGATTCCCGGCGGCTCGCTGTTCCGCCCCGGAGAGAGCCTCCGCCGCGCCCTGGATGCCGCCCTGTCCTCGCCCTCCGGCCTGGGCGTCGCCGTGGATGCCGGCGGCGTGGTCCTGGGCGTGGTCCGCGGCGGTGAGGTCCTGGCATTGATCGAAGAAGCGCGCCAGGTGCGGCAGGCTGCCCTCTGATGGAATGGTTCCTGGCCAATACCGGCATGATCCTGGAGCGCGGCGGCCAGCACCTGGTGCTGGCGCTGGTCCCCATGGTCCTGGGCCTGCTCATTTCCATCCCGCTGGCACAGTTGGCGCGGCAAAACAGTGCGCTCCGCTCCGTGGTGCTGACGGCCTCTTCCCTGCTCTACACCATCCCGTCGCTGGCCTTGTTCATCATCCTTCCCACCATCCTGGGGACCCGGATCCTGGATCCCCTCAACGTGGTGGTGGCGCTGACCATTTATGCCGTGGCCCTGCTGGTGCGCGCGGCCCTTGATGCCTTCGACTCCGTGGACGCGGACGTCAGCCAGGCCGCGCAGGCCATGGGGTTCAAGCCCCTGGCCCGGTTCCTGCAGGTTGACCTGCCGCTCTCCCTTCCGGTCATGTTTGCCGGCCTCCGGGTGGTGTCCGTCAGCAACATCTCGCTGGTCAGCGTTGCGGCCCTCCTGGGCGTGGGCAACCTGGGCATGCTCTTCACTGACGGGCTCCAGCGCGACTTCGTCACCGAGGTGGTGGTGGGCATCATCGCCATCCTGGTCCTCGCGCTGCTGATGGACGCCGTCCTGGTCCTCCTGGAACGCGTCCTCACCCCTTGGGAGCGGGCCGGGCAGCTGAAGAACCACGGAGCCCTGGGCGTCCCCTCCGGAACCACCGCTGCTGAAGAGGCTGCTTCCACAGTGGGTGAGGCAGCATGAGCAACGTCTTCGCCGATACCTTCGCCTGGCTCGCCGACCCCCTGCACTGGGCCGGAAGCATGGGCATTCCCGCCCGGCTGGGGGAGCACCTCCAGTACACCGGCCTGGTCATGCTGATCGCCACCGCCGTTGCAGTACCCGTCGGGATGTTCGTCGGCCACACGGGAAGGGGACGCGTCGCTGTCGTGGCCCTGGCCGGCGCACTGCGCGCCCTGCCCACCCTTGGCCTGCTGATCCTGTTCGTGCTCCTGGCAGGCATCGGGCTGATGCCGCCCATCTGGGCCCTGGTAATCCTCACGGTGCCCCCGCTCCTGGCAGGGACCTACGCGGGCATCTCCAGCGTGGACCGGAACGTGGTTGATGCCGCCCGGGCCATGGGCATGACGGAACTGCAGGTTCTGTTCCGGGCCGAACTGCCCAACGCCCTCACCGTCATGTTCGGCGGTTTCCGGACCGGTGTGCTGCAGGTGATCGCCACCGTCTCGGTGGTGGCGTACATCAACCTCGGCGGACTGGGCCGGTATCTCTTTGACGGACTGGTCCTCAGCGACTTCCCCCAGATGCTGGGAGGTTCCCTCCTCATCGCAGTGCTGGCCATCGCCGTCGACCTTCTCCTGTCCCTGTTCCAGAGGCTGTTCCTGACACCAGGGGCCTCGAAGCTGTCCTTCCGCAGCCAGGAGGCTGCGGTTGATCTCACAGACCCCGTTGTTGCGGAGACTGTTGTACAAGGAGGTAAATCATGAAAGATAGCCGTCCCCAGCGCCTCGGCAGGCGGGCGTTCAGCGGCCTTGCCGCCGGGCTTGGCCTGGCAGTGGCGCTGTCAGCCTGCGGCGGTTCGTCCGATCCGCTGAAGAACGCGCCCGCATCCAGCGCCGGCGCTTCCGGTGGGGCCACATCCCTGGTGGTGGGTTCCGCGGACTTCCCGGAGAGCCAGATCATCGCCGAGCTGTACGCCGGCGCCTTGAACGCCAACGGAATCACCGCCACCACCAAACCGAACATCGGCTCCCGCGAGGTCTACTTCAAGGCCGTCCAGGACGGGTCAGTGGATGTGGTGCCGGATTACAGCGGCAACCTGCTGCTCTACGTGGACAAGGAAGCCACGGAAGTCTCCGCCGGTGACATCGCCAAGGCGCTGCCGGGCAAGCTGCCGGATGGCCTTGGCGTCCTGGACGTGTCCAAGGCCGAAGACAAGGACGCCATGGTGGTCACCAAGGCAACGGCCGAGAAGTACCAGCTGAAATCCATTGAGGACCTGGCCAAGGTCTGCAGCCAGATCGTCGTCGGCGCCCCGGCCACCTTCGCCGAGCGCGCCTACGGCCTGCCTGGGCTGAAGAAGAACTACAACTGCGAACCCAAGAAGCTTGAGCCCTTCAGCGACGGCGGCGGCCCGGTAACGCTCAAGGCCCTCCTGGAGGACCAGGTGCAGGTGGCCGATATCTACACCACCACGCCGTCCATCGCGGACAACGACCTCGTGGTGCTGGACGATCCCAAGAACAACTTCATCGCCCAGCAGGTCCTGCCGCTGTACAACAAGGCCAAGATGACGGACAAGGCTAAGCAGGCACTCAACTCGGTCTCCAGCACCCTCACCACCGATGACCTGATCAACCTCAACCGCTCCGTCAGCGGCAGCCAGAAGCAGGACGCCAAGACGGCAGCAACCAACTGGCTCAAGGAGAAGGGCATCGTCAAGTAGGTCCGCGTTCCCTGCCCCCGGGCAGTAACACGTAGGTGACAACGACGGCGGCTGCCGGCCTTTCGAAGGTCCGGCAGCCGCCGCCGGCCATGTGGCGGATGTCTCAACGGCCATTCATCCTTCCTGTGGCATATTTGAGGGATGGCAGAATTCAGGCAGTCCACGAAGCTCAATAACGTCCTATATGACATCCGTGGACCGATCCTCGAAGCCGCCCAGCAGATGGAGGCGGAGGGCCACCGGATCCTCAAGCTGAACATCGGCAACCCCGCACCGTTCGGCTTCGAGGCGCCCGACGCCATCCTGGTGGACATGATCCGCCACCTGCCCCACGCCCAGGGCTACAGCGATTCCCGCGGCATATTTTCTGCCCGCACCGCCGTCTCGCAGTACTACCAGACCCGCGGTATCCAGAACATCCACGTTGACGACATCTACCTGGGCAACGGCGTCAGCGAGCTCATCACCATGTCCCTGATGGCGCTGCTGGACTCCGGCGACGAAGTGCTCATCCCCACGCCGGACTACCCGCTCTGGACGGCCTCCGTAGCGCTCGCCGGCGGAAAACCCGTGCATTACCTCTGCGATGAAGAGTCGGGCTGGCAGCCTGACCTGGAGGACATGGAAGCCAAGATCACTCCCCGCACCAAGGGCATCGTGGTCATCAACCCGAACAACCCCACCGGCGCTGTGTATCCGGAACAGACCCTGAAACGCATCGTGGCCCTGGCCGAAAAGCACGGCCTGGTGATTTTCGCCGACGAGATCTACGAAAAGATCCTGTACGAGGACGCCGTCCACGTGAACCTGGCCGGCCTCACGGGCGACCACGTCCTGTGCCTGACCTTCAGCGGGTTGTCCAAGGCCTACCGCGTCTGCGGTTACCGGGCAGGCTGGATGGCCATTTCAGGACCCAAGAAGGACGCCGCCGACTACCTCGAAGGCATCAACCTCCTGGCCAACATGCGCCTGTGCGCCAATGTCCCGGCCCAGCACGCCATCCAGACGGCGTTGGGCGGCTACCAGAGCATCAACGACCTCATCCTCCCGGGCGGCCGGCTGCTGGAGCAGCGCAACAAGGCCTACGACATGCTGAACGCCATTCCCGGCGTCAGCACGCAGCAGGCCAAAGGCGCCCTGTACCTGTTCCCGCGGCTTGACCCCGAGGTCTACCACATCCGGGATGACGAGAAGTTTGTCCTTGACCTGCTCAGGGAACAGAAGATCCTGGTATCCCATGGCCGCGCCTTCAACTGGGTGCGCCCGGACCACTTCCGCATGGTGACGCTGCCCAACGTGAAGGACATCGAAGAAGCCATTGGGCGCATGGGGGACTTCCTAAGCAGGTACCAGGGGAACTAGCCTGTGCTCACGGGCCACCGGGCCCGTGTACCCCCTGCGGAGAGGAACCCCATGGCCCGCGTCGTTGGCTTCGACCAGCATCCGTCTGAGACTCTCCGCGTTGGAAAGGGATTTTCCCTGGCAGCGGTGGACCCGGACGCCACTCCGGGCTACAGCGGCAACAAGGCCGACGGCGAGGCGTTGCTGGCTGAGATGGACGGGACGCTCTCGGAGCTGCAGGAACAGCTGTTCGCCGAATCCCGGGCCGGCGGAAAGAAACGGATCCTCCTGGTCCTGCAGGCCATGGACACAGCCGGCAAGGGCGGAATCGTCAACCACGTCATGGCAACCATGGACCCCCAGGGCGTCCAGTTCAAGGCGTTCAAGGCCCCCACCGAGCAGGAGAAGTCCTACGATTTCCTCTGGCGTATCGAGAAGGAGGTCCCCGGAGCCGGGATGGTGGGCATCTTTGACCGCTCCCACTATGAGGACGTCCTCATCCACCGCGTCCACAACTGGGCCACCCCGGAAGAAATCAGCCGGCGCTACCGGGCCATCAACGAATTCGAAGCCCGCCAAACCGACGCCGGCACCAAGATCATCAAAGTGATGCTCAACATCAGCAAGGATGAGCAGAAATCCCGGCTGCTGGCCCGCCTGGACAACCCTGCCAAGCACTGGAAATACAGCAGCGGCGACCTGAAGGAACGCGCCTTTTGGGATGACTACATGGCTGCATACCAGGCCGCGTTTGACGAGACCAGCTCAGCGATTGCCCCGTGGTACGTGGTTCCGGCCAACAAGAAATGGTTCGCCCGCATCGCCGTGCAGCAACTGGTGATATCGGCGCTGTCCGATTTCCGCCTGGAGTGGCCCAAGGCTGAATTCGACGTCGACATCGAACGGGAGCTCGTGGCTCGTTCCTGACCCGGGCCCTTGGGCCGGAGCAGGTTCCCCCAGTTTGACAGCCGCGGTTCCCAGGGCTGGCCCGGTCCGGCGGTTCGTTGGTTACAGCGGCTGGTTCCGGGCAGCGGCCAAGCGCTTCCGTGCTCCCTCGAGCCACTCCTCGCACCGCGCGGCCAGTGCCTCGCCACGCTCCCACAAGGCCAGGGATTCCTCCAGGCTTGCCCCTCCGGCCTCCAGCCTGCCCACCACGGCGATGAGCTGCTCCCGGGCTTCCTCATAGCTCAGCGCGGCGACATCGGATTCTGGTTTCTGTTCGGTCATGCCTTCTCTTCCACTTCCTGGTGCTGGTCTGGGTTTCCTAAGTGCGGTGCCCTGGTGGACTCCGCAGGGCCGGTGGAGGTGGCTCCGAAGCGGCCCTCCGCGACACGGATGGACAAGGCGGCACCCGCAGGTGCTTCGGCGGGCCTGCGGACGACGGCGTGGCCGGCCTCGACGATCCGTGCGGCCTGGTCGCCTGCCAGTTCGACGACGGCGTACCCCCGGTCCAGGGTCTTCTGCGGTGAGAGCGCACGGACCTGGGCTTTCAGATGCTCCAGCTGGTCCGCTGCCCGCACCACCGTGGAGCTCACCGCGGCGGACGAGCGCCGCAGCAGCCGTTCGATTTCCTCGCCCCGGACGGAGACCATGCCCTCGGGCGCCGCCATGACGGGCCGCGAATGCAGTGCCGCCAGCCGGTCCGTCTCCCGGTCCACCAGCCGTTCCACGCAGCGCCGCAGCTGTTCCCGCGCCTGGCGCACCCCGGCAAGTTCCTCGGATACCTCGGGCACGATCCGCTTCGCGGCGTCGGTGGGGGTGGAGGCCCGCAGATCGGCGACGTAATCCAGCAGCGGGCGGTCCGCCTCATGGCCAATGGCGCTCACCACGGGTGTGTTGGCCGCGGCCACGGCCCGGATCAGCTCCTCGCTGTTAAAGGGCAGAAGATCTTCCAGTGCCCCGCCGCCCCGGGCGATGACGATGACATCCACCTCAGGCCGGTCGTCCAGTTCACGCAGGGCACGGACCACCTGGGACACGGCTGTGTTCCCCTGGACGGCCACCTCGCGGATCTCGAACTCCACCGCCGGCCACCGCAGGGCCGCGTTGCGAAGGATGTCCTTCTTGGCGTCCGAGTCCCGTCCCGTGATCAGGCCGATGCGGTGCGGCAGCAGGGGCAGCCGCTTCTTCCGGGAGTCGGCGAAAAGACCCTCAGCTGCAAGGGCCTGGCGCAGCCGCTCAATGCGGGCCAGCAGGTCACCCAGTCCGACCGGCCGGATGTCCCGTACCAGCATGTTCAGCCGGCCCGTCTTCAGCCAGAACTCCGGTTTCAGCAGGGCCACTACCCGTGAACCGCGCTCCAGTGGAAGGTTCTGCCGCTCCAGGACCTTGGTCCAGACGGAAGCCGGCAGCGACACCTCCGCATCCACGTCCCGAAGCGTGATGTAGGCGTTGGTCCCGCGCCGGTTCAGTTCAATGACCTGGCCCTCAACCCACGCCGACGGGGTACGGTCGATGTGCGCCTTGAGCTTCTGCGACAGCAGCTGCAGCGGCCACGGGTTTTCCGGGCTGGTTTCCGCCGCGGTGGCCGGCAGGGTGGTGGGGGCAGTACCCGGTAACGAGGCCTGGTCAGACATGCGGACGCCGGTGGGAGGCTGGTGCTGCGGGCATGCGGTCCTTCAACTGTTGTGGGCGGTCAATCAACCTTATCCATAAGGTCTAGCACCGGGGACTGACAGGGCCAGCCCCCGGACCCTGCCTAGGATGGGATAAGGCCCCCAACCCCTAAGGACCTGTTGTGCGCACTTTTATCTCTGCCATCGCCACCGTGCTGGGCATCCTCCTCGCCGCCGTTGCCGTTCCCGCCATCTGGGTGGACCGGAACATCGTCCAGGAAGACGGCTTCGTCCGTCTCGCAGCTCCGCTTGGCAAAAACACGGAATTCCAAAAGAAGCTGGCTGCGGCCGCAGTGGGAACGATTGACACCGGGTCGGTTCCCGGGTTCCTCTCCGGGCTGGTGGAGCCAATGCTTGAAAAGGCGGCGGAGTCGCTGACCGGGTTGCCCGGCTATCCGGCGGCCTGGGAGGAGACCCTCCGCAGAAGCCACCGCCTCAGCTTTGCCGATCCGGCCGCGGCATCCCAGGGAGGAGCATCGGCGTCGTCCCTGACCCTGGACGTTGCCCCACTGGTTGCCCTGGGCTCGGAGGAGATCTCCCGCACAACCAGGCTTCCCCTCGATCCGCCGGAACAGACGCTGATCAATGTAGGCCAGCCTGCGCAAAGGGAATGGACTGAACGGCTGGCCACCTACGCGCCCATGGGCTACATCCTGGCCATCGGGTCGGCCGTAGCGTTCCTGCTGGCGCTCGTGGCGGCACGCCGCCGCGGGACGGTGCTGCTGGCCGCGGGCCTCGGCGGACTGGCGCTTGCCGGGCTGTGGGGACTGGGACTGCAGCTTGGCTCAGCCCGCGCCCAGGCCACGGACACCGGCAACGCGGTGGCCAATATGTTCCGCGACCATTTCCTTGCCGCCGCCGGCGCGGACTTCCAAACGTGGATCACCACGGCCGGGGTTGCCGGCGGCGTCCTGGTGGCGGTGGGCATTGTGACGTTGTTCGCATCCCGGAAACGGGTTGGGGCCAGCCGGTAGCATGGAGGCATGACCACCTCGGCTGTATCCCTTTCTATGCCAACCATTCCGCGCAGGCGCCGCTCCCCGGAGGAAGTAGCAGCTGCGGCCCCCGTGAACGGCACCAAGAAGGTACTGCTGGCCGCTCCGCGCGGTTACTGCGCCGGTGTTGACCGTGCCGTGATCGCCGTAGAAAAGGCGCTGGAACACTACGGTCCGCCCGTGTACGTCCGCAAGCAGATCGTCCACAACGTCCACGTGGTCAGCTCGCTGGAGGAAAAGGGCGCCATCTTCGTGGACGAAACCGATGAGGTGCCCGAAGGTGCCCTGGTGATCTTCTCCGCCCACGGAGTGTCCCCGGCAGTGGTCGAGTCCGCCGAAACCCGGGGCCTGCGCACCATTGATGCCACGTGCCCCCTGGTCACAAAAGTGCACAAGGAAGCCGTCCGCTTCGCCAAGGACGATTTCGATATCCTCCTGATCGGCCACGACGGCCATGAGGAAGTGGAAGGCACTTCAGGGGAAGCGCCGGAACACATCCAGATCATTAATGGCCCGCACGAAGTGGACCAGGTCACCGTCCGCGACCCCGAAAAAGTCATCTGGCTTTCGCAGACGACACTCAGCGTGGACGAGACCATGGAAACCGTCCGGCTGCTCAAGGAACGGTTCCCCACCCTGCAGGATCCGCCCAGCGACGACATCTGCTACGCCACCACCAACCGCCAGGTGGCCATCAAAAAGATCGCGCCCAAGGCGGACCTGGTGATCGTGGTGGGTTCGGCCAACTCGTCCAACTCCGTCCGGCTGGTGGAGGTGGCGCTCGAATACGGTGCCAAAGCCTCGTACCGGGTGGATTTCGCCAACGAGGTTGACGAGGCTTGGTTTGAAGGCGTCGCCACCGTGGGCGTTACGTCGGGGGCATCCGTTCCCGAGGTGCTGGTGCAGGACGTGCTGCGGCTGCTCGCTGATTACGGCTACGGAGCCGTGGAGGAAGTCGTGACGGCCGAGGAAGACCTCCTCTTCTCGCTGCCCAAGGAACTCCGGGCCACCCTGAAACAGGCCGGCGATGTCAGCCGTGCGCTGGGCGGACGACGGACCCGCAGCTAAAACCGGCACACAATTCCAACGGAATGGGCCGGGCAGCCACTGGCTGCCCGGCCCATTCTGCATTTCGGCGGCCGTGTCAGGCTGCTTCCCCGTCGCCCTGCAGCTCGGGTGCCACCAGCGCCCGCGGTTGCACCTCCACCAAGGGTGGTGCAACCAAGCCTGTTTCCTCCAGGCTGTTGAGTTTCCGCGCGGTGGGCAGGACCCTGGCTTCCAGCGTTCCCACCATGGCGTTGTACCGGTCCACGGACGTCTTCAGCGAGGATCCGAGCTTGGTGACGTTCTCGCCCAGCGTGCCCATCCGGTCGTACAGCTGCCGCGCAAGTTCGAAGAGCTCGCGTGCGCTGTCTGTCAGGACGTCCTGGCGCCACGTGAATGCCACGGACTTCAGCACGGCCAGCAGGGTGCTCGGCGAGGCGAGGACGACATTACGGGACAACGCGTGGTCCAGGAGCCCGGCGTCAGCTGTCAGCGCCGCCGCCAGGATGGACTCGGCCGGGATGAAACAAACCACCAGTTCCGGGGAGTTTCCGGGGATATCCCAGTACTTTTTGGTACCGAGCGCATCCACGTGCGCCCTAAGGGCCTTGGCGTGTGCCGCCAGGAGGGCCTGCCTGTTGCGGCCATCGTTCGCCGACTGCGGTCCAGCCGGGGCCAGGCGCGGGTCCACCGAGCCCAGTTCCTGTGCCTCAAGGTAGGACGACAACGGCACCTTGGCGTCCACAACCAGCTGCTTTTCACCCGGCAGCTGCACCACCAGATCCGGCCGCACAGCTGAGTCGTGGCCTGCGCTGTGGACCTGCTCGACGAAGTCGACGTGGCGGAGCATGCCGGCAGCCTCCACTACGCGCCGGAGCTGCACCTCGCCCCACTGGCCCCTGGCGCTGTTGGAACGCAGCGCCGATTCCAGGGCATGCGTGGAACGGATGAGCTGTTCATCGGACAGCCTGGCCTCCTGCAGCTGCTGGGCCAGTTGGCCGTACTGCTCAACCCGGTCCCGCTCCAGCAGCGCCACCTGCTGCTGCACCGCGGACAGCTTCTCGGCCACGGGCGCCAGGGCACGCAGCACCGTGCCGTCCTGTGTCCGGGCCTCACCCAGCTCACGGTTCTGTGCGGCCAAAAGCCGCCGCTCGGCGTCGGCCGCTGCCAGCTGCGCAGTGACCTCGGAAAGGCGTGACGACACCTGGTCGAAGTCCGACTCCAGGGCGTGCGAGTTCCGGCGCAATGAGAAGTAGGTGGCTGCAGCGCCGGCAAGCGCACCCAGCAGCAGCATGAAGAGGGCCAGAATCAAGGCAAAAGCATCCATGGCTTCACTGTTGCACGGGGCTCTGACAATCATGGGCAGTGACATTCCCGGGTACTGGGCCGCGGGGTCCGGCGGGTAGAATCAATGCTCGTGGCTCTAACTATTGGCATCGTCGGACTGCCCAACGTCGGCAAATCAACCCTCTTCAACGCGCTCACCCGCAACCAGGTCCTGGCCGCGAACTATCCGTTCGCCACCATCGAACCCAATGTCGGCGTCGTGAACCTCCCGGACCCCAGGCTGCAGAAGCTCGCCGGGATCTTCGGCTCCCAGCGCGTCCTGCCCGCCGCGGTATCCTTCGTCGACATCGCCGGCATCGTGAAGGGCGCGTCGGAGGGGGAGGGGCTCGGCAACCAGTTCCTGGCCAACATCCGCGAAGCTGAAGCCATCGCCGAAGTTGTCCGGGTCTTCGATGACCCCGACGTGATCCACGTCGACGGCAAGGTGGATCCCCGCTCGGACATGGAGACCATCAACACCGAGCTGATCCTCGCGGACCTGCAGACCATCGAAAAAGCCATCCCGCGGATCGAAAAAGAAGTCAAGATCATGAAGCGGGAAGCCGCCGAGCTCGCCGCCATCAAGGCCGCGCAGGCGGTGCTGGAGCGGGGAGACACCATCTACTCCTCCATCAAGAGCGACAAACTGGAGATGGAGCACCTCAAGGAGCTGGGCCTGCTGACGGCCAAGCCCTTCATCTACGTGTTCAATGCCGACGAAGGCATCCTGGGCAGCCCGGAAAAGCAGGAAGAGCTGCGCGCCATGGTGGCCCCGGCCGACTGCATCTTCCTGGACGCCAAGCTCGAAGCCGACCTTGTGGAGCTGGACGAGGAAGAAGCCCGCGAGATGCTCGAGATGAACGGCCAGGACGAATCCGGCCTGGACCAGCTGGCACGCGTGGGCTTCCACACCCTGGGGCTGCAGACCTACCTCACGGCGGGCCCCAAGGAAGCGCGCGCCTGGACCATCCGGCAGGGCGACACGGCACCGCAGGCAGCCGGCGTCATCCACTCCGACTTCCAGCGCGGCTTCATCAAGGCCGAAGTCGTCTCCTTCGACGACCTGGTGGACGCCGGATCCATGGCCGAGGCGAAATCCCGCGGCAAGGTCAGGATCGAAGGCAAGGAATACGTCATGGCCGACGGCGACGTGGTGGAGTTCCGCTTCAACGTCTGATTTCCGCAGGAACAGGCGCACTGCCTGTCCCGGAACGACGCTGGGCTACTGTCCGGGCGGAAAAATTGCCGGAGGTCTGCCTTGGCCTACGGCCCGGTCGGACCAGCGGGACCGGGCGGGTAGGGAGGCTGCTGCTGAGGCCAGGACGGGGGAGCGGATGACGCTTGCCCACGCTCCCGTGCCGGGTACTTGTCGAAACGCTGGCCAGACGGGTTCTCCCGCTGCGCGAGCAGCACGATGAGCGCAATCCATCCAAGCACGGGGATGAGGGCGAGCAGCAGCATCCAGGTGCTGAGGTTCACGTCGTGGAGGCGTCGGGACGCCAATGCGAGTGACGGGACAACGGTGGCGAGAAACCACAAGCCACCCAGGGCGCTGGACCCCGTCACCTGGCCGTTGACCACAGTGGGACTGATGGAATTCAGCACCGCTGAGGACAGCCCGGAAGCGAGGAACCACCACCAATATTCGCTTCGGCTGGCGCGCCCCGAGAAGACCGCGTACTTCTGGAAGACGCGTTTGACCGCGTCCACCGGCGGAGCACCGTAGTACGGCAGTTCGAGGGGCGGGACTGCACTTCCGGGCACATTGGACGGTTGGGGGATGCTCATCGAGCTTTTCCTTCCTGAGGTTCCGTTGCCAGCATGCTACGGAACCGGCCGGGCCCGGGCTTGGGCCGTAGGTCCCGTCCGGCGGCCCGGACTACGTACCCCATTGCCAGGAGGTTCGGATTGGGTTGGCGGGCAGCAGCACCAAGTATCCTGAGTTTGTAGGGCGTGATCGAAGCGGCCCCAGTCCCCTCCGGAGAGGGAAAACCACAAGGAGGCGGCATGCCGGTCCGGCGTCTGATGCAGTTGCTCATCGCCGCGTTGGCGGCTGCCCTGGTTCTTTCCGGCTGTTCGGGCGGCAGCGCCCCGTCCGTGGTGGTGGGGGAGGCGAAGCGCGGCGGCAGCGTCACTGTGGCTGAGGTCAACGCATTCTCCTCGTTCAACCCCTACAGCGCCAACGGCAACACCGACATCAACTCGAAGATCGGCGCCATCACGCACTCGGGCTTCTTCTACCTGGACGACAGCTCCAAGGTGGTCCGCAACGACAAGTTCGGCCACTTCGAGAAGGTCTCCGACCAGCCGCTCAAAGTAAAGTACACGGTCAACGAGGGCGTGAAGTGGTCGGACGGGGCGCCCATCGGAGCCGCAGACCTCCTGCTGAGCTGGGCCGCAGGGTCAGGTTACTTCGACGACGTCGACCCCGCAGCAGGGAAGGGCACCAAGTACTTCTCGGTCGCCTCCGACACCACAGGCCTGGCGGGTACCCTGTTTCCCGAAATCGGGTCGGACGGCCGTTCCATCACCATTGAGTACGCCGCACCGTACGCTGACTGGGAAGTGGCGTTCGACGTCGGACTCCCGGCCCATGTCGTTGCTGCCAAGAGCGGACTCAACGACGAGGAGGACCTGGTCAAGCTCCTCAAGGACACGCCCCGGGGCAACCCGGACAAACCGGCGTCGCACCCGGCCCTCAAAAAGGTCAGCGACTTCTGGAACACCGGGTTCGACACGAAATCCGTTCCGGATGATCCTGCGCTCTACCTGTCCAGCGGCCCCTACATCGTCCGCGACATCGTGCCTGAAGTTTCCATGAAGCTGGTCCGGAACCGGGACTACGTGTGGGGCGCGGAACCGTGGCTGGACGAGATCAATGTCCGGTTCACGGGGGCCGTGCCGGCGGCGGTTGATGCCCTGCGCAACGGGCAGGCGGACATCATTTCGCCCCAGCCCTCGGCTGCCACGGACAGTCTCCTCACAGGCCTCTCAGGCCAGGGCATCACCGTTGAACGGTACAAACAGTCCGGCTACGACCACCTTGACCTCAACTTCTCCGGGACGTTTGCCGACAAGGATGTCCGGGAAGCCTTCCTCAAGACGGTGCCGCGGCAGGCGATTGTGGACGCCGTGGTGGGCGCCCAGGTGGCGGACAACAAGCCGCTGGACTCCCAGGTGTTCCTGCCCGGACAGCCAAAGTACGACGAGACCGTGAAGAACAACGGGTCGTCCGATTACGCCAAGGTGGACATCGATGGCGCAAAGAGGCTCCTCAAGGACGCCACCCCCAGCATCCGCATTCTCTATAACCGGGACAACCCGAACCGGGCCAAAGCCTTCGCCCTGATCCGCGACTCGGCCGCCCTGGCGGGGTTCCGGGTTGTCGACGGCGGCCAGGGGAGTGCAGACTGGGCGGCCGCGTTGAGCAGGGGAGGCTACGACGCCGCCCTGTCAGGCTGGATAGGGACTGAGGCAGGTGTCAGCAGGGTGCCCCAGATCTTCCGCACCGGCGCCGGCAGCAACTTCACGGGCTATTCCGACGCTGACGCGGACAAGATCATGGAACAACTGGCCGTGACCACGGACCTGGGCAAGCAGGACGAGCTCCTGGCCGAGATCGACAAGCACATCTGGGAGGACGCGTACGGCCTGCCCCTGTATCAAACCCCGGGAACGACTGCGTTCAATTCCCGGGTGGCCGGCGTGAAGACCAGCCCCGGTCCCCTCGGCGTGTGGTGGAACGTTGCGGAGTGGCGGCTGTCCTAGCCGGGGCCACGCTTTTTTTGGGTCCTTTGGCTCTTGCGGCACCGATTCGCCGTACGGCCTACCGGCGAGTAGCATGTGACGTGCCTAACTATCGCCGCCGCCCGGGGCATTGAAAAGCCGCCGGTCACGGTTTGGCAACGGAGTACCAATATCTGGACTTCGTGCGGTTAGGCTAACTCGTATTGTGTAGGTTTCGTCACAGCGGTGAGCTGCGTCCGACCTGCGGGGAAGCACAAGATTCCCCTATACATCTCTCCCACAACTCATAGGAGGCGGAATGCGTTTTACGCGCACTTCCAAAGCACTGGGCATCGTGGCAATCGCCGCGCTTGCCCTGACCGGGTGCGGCGCCGGCGGCGGCGGCAGCACTGACGGGGCCAGCAAAGCTGCCGGCGATCCGAACAAGGTCATCACCGCCTACAGCAACGAGCCACAAAACCCGTTGCTGCCGGCAAACACCAATGAGGTTTACGGCGGCCGCGTGGTCGAGCTTCTCTTCGAAGGCCTGCGCACGTACGACGCCAGCGGCAAGCCGGTAAACGCCCTCGCTGACTCCATCGAGTCTTCCGACGCCCAGAACTGGACCATCAAGGTCAAGCAGGGCCAGAAGTTCACCAACGGTGAAGCCATCACGGCAAAGACCTTCGTCGACTCCTGGAACTTCGCCGCAAACTCCAAGAACCTGCAGAACAACGGATTCTTCTTCGAGTCCATCGCCGGTTACGAAGACGTTTCGGCTGTGAACTCGGAAAAGGGTGCTGACGGCAAGACCACCACCACTCCTGCTCCCAAGGCCGACACCATGTCCGGCCTGGCAGCAACCGATGATTCCACCATCACGGTCAAGCTCGCCCAGCCCGAAGCGGACTGGTCCCTGCGCCTTGGCTACTCCGCCTTCTTCCCGCTTCCGTCCGCCGCGTTGACCGACCCCAAGACCTTCGGTGAAAACCCCGTTGGCAACGGTCCGTACAAGTTCGAAAAGCAGGGTTCCTGGGTCCACGACCAGTCGATCTCCCTGGTCAAGAACGCTGACTACAAGGGCCCGCGCGAGGCAAAGAACGGCGGCGTGACCTTCAAGTTCTACACCGATCCGGGCCCCGCATACACGGACCTGCAGTCGGACAACCTCGACATCACGGATGTTCTCCCGTCGAACGCCCTGAAGACCTACGTCTCCGACTTCCCGGACCGCAACTCCACGAAGCCGGTTGCGACCAACTCCACGCTGAACATCCCGCCGTACAACCCCAACTTCCAGGGTGAAGCCGGCAAGCTGCGCCGCCAGGCACTGTCCTACGCCATCAACCGCGAGGAAATCGCCAAGGTTGTCTTCAACGGCACCCGCACCCCGGCCAAGGCATTCGTTCCGCCGGTCATCGACGGATTCAAGGAAGGCCTCAAGGGCAGCGAAGTCCTGAAGTTCGACGCCGCCAAGGCCAAGGACCTCTGGGCACAGGCCGAGAAGATCAAGCCGTACGACGGCTCCAAGCCGCTCCAGATCGCCTCCAACACCGACGGCGGCAACAAGGAATGGATCGATGCGGTAGCCAACGGCTTCAAGAACAACCTCGGCATCCAGGCTGAAATCCAGCCGTTCGCCAAGTTCGCTGAAGTCCTGAACCTCCGCAAGTCCCAGCAGCTGCCCGGCCTGACCCGCGCGGGCTGGCAGGGCGACTACCCGTCGCTGTACAACTTCCTGGGACCGGTCTGGGCCACCAACGCTTCCTCCAACTACGAGAAGTACTCGAACCCTGAGTTCGACAAGCTCCTCAAGGAGGGCCTGGCTGCCAAGAGCACGGACGAGGCAAATACCAAGTTCAACCAGGCACAGGAAGTCCTGTTCCAGGACCTGCCCGGCCTGCCGCTCTGGGATCAGGCACGCCCGATCGTCTGGAGCAACAACATCGTGAAGGCCGAGACCGGCTGGAACGGCGGCATCCTGTACTACGGCATCACCGCCAAGTAGTCACCAGATCTAACTTGCCGTCAGGCTGATGGGGGTTCCGGTTGCGTCCGGGCCCCCATTGGCTTGCAAGCGGCAGGAAGGCATTCATGAACGCGTTTTCCCCTTTACCGGAAGGCAGGTGATCCTGTGATCCGGTTCATCCTGCGCCGACTCCTTCAGGTGATCCCTGTTTTCCTCGGCACTACCCTTTTGGTGTACTACATGGTGTTCGCCCTGCCGGGCGATCCCATCGCCGCGCTGTTCGGCGACCGCCAGCCCCCGCAGGCTGTCATCGACACCCTGCGCAGCCAGTACAACCTGGACCAGCCCTTCTGGGTCCAGTACGGCCTGTTCCTCAAGAACCTTTTCACCTTCAACCTGGGCAATGACTTCACGGGCCAGCCCATCGCGGCCAGCCTTGCCCGTGTCTTCCCGGTGACGGCGATGCTCGCCATCGAGGCGCTGGCCATCCAGGCTGTCTTCGGTGTTGCGTTCGGCGTTTTCGCCGGGCTGCGGCGCGGCGGCTGGTTCGACTCCACCGTCCTGGTGGCCTCGCTGGTTGTCATCGCAGTCCCCACCTTCGTCCTCGGCTTCGTTTTCCAGCTCGTCTTCGGCGTGCAGCTTGGCTGGGCCAAACCCACAGTGGGCGCGAACGCCAACTGGGGGACCCTGCTGCTCCCGGCCGTGGTCCTGGGACTTGTCTCCTTCGCCTACGTCCTCCGCCTGACTCGCGCATCAGTCAGCGAAAACATGAATGCCGACTACGTGCGGACCGCCACGGCCAAGGGCCTCTCCCGGCCGCGGGTGGTCATGGCGCACATCCTGCGCAACTCCCTGATCCCTGTGGTGACCTACCTGGGCGCCAACCTTGGCGGCCTGATGGGCGGTGCCATTGTTACTGAGGGCATCTTCAACGTTCCCGGCGTAGGCAACAAGCTCTACCAGGCTGTCCTCCGCAGTGAAGGCCCCACCATCGTCTCCATCGTCAGCGTGCTGGTGCTGGTGTTCGTCGTGGCGAACCTTCTTGTCGATCTCCTGTACGCCTGGCTTGACCCGAGGATCCGCTATGACCAGTAATAACAGCCACTTCGTGGCCCCCATCGACGAGACACCGCTGCAGGCAACGGACGCCGTCAAGACGGACCAGGCCCCGCTCAGCCTGTGGGCAGACGCGTGGCGCAAGCTCCGCCGTCGTCCGCTGTTCATCATCTCGGCACTGCTGATCCTTGCCCTGATCGTGATTGCCTTGTTCCCGGGCCTCTTCACGTCCACGCCCCCCAACGAGGGCTGCGAGCTTGCCAACTCCGAAGGCGCCCCCACGGCCGGACACCCGTTTGGCTTCACCTTCCAGGGCTGCGACGTTTACTCCAGGGTCATCCACGGCACGCAGGCTTCCCTCTCCGTGGGCCTGCTTTCCGTGCTCTGCGTGCTGGTTATCGGCGTGACGCTCGGCGCCCTCGCGGGGTACTACGGTGGCTGGATCGATGCCGTCCTCGCCCGCCTGGGCGATATCTTCTTCGCCCTGCCGCTTGTCCTGGGCGCGCTGGTGATCACTCAGCTGCCGCTGTTCCGGGAGAACAAGAGCGTATGGACCGTGGTGTTCGTCATCTCGCTCCTGGCCTGGCCGCAGATGGCGCGCATCACCCGTGGTGCAGTCATCGAGGTACGCAACGCTGACTTCGTCACAGCCGCGCGCGCGCTGGGCGTCTCCAAATTCGGCGCCCTGATCCGCCACGTCCTGCCGAACGCCCTGGCACCCATCATCGTCCTGGCGACGCTGGAGCTTGGCGTGTTCATCGTGGCCGAAGCCACCCTGTCCTTCCTGGGCATCGGTTTGCCCCAGAGCATCATGTCGTGGGGCAACGACATTGCAGGCGCCCAGGCATCGATCAGGACCCGGCCGGAAATCATGCTCTACCCGGCCGCGGCGCTGTCCATCACGGTGCTGAGCTTCATCATGCTGGGTGACGCCGTGCGTGACGCCCTCGACCCGAAGAGCCGTCAGCGATGAGAGATAAAGAGATGACAAGTCCAGACGTCCGCATTGATGAGGCCGGTGCCACCGGCGTCAGGCCGCTGCTCGAAATCCGCGACCTCGCCATCACCTTCAAGACCGGCGGCGGCGACGTCCAGGCGGTGCGGAATGCACACCTGACCATCATGCCCGGTGAAACGGTGGCCATCGTGGGCGAGTCCGGTTCCGGCAAGTCCACCACAGCCCTGGCCGCCATCGGTCTCCTGCCCAACAACGGCAAAGTGTCCGGCGGCCAGATCCTGCTCGACGGCGAGGACATCGCCCACGCCTCCGAGCAGCGCATGATCGAGCTGCGCGGCAACACCATCGGCATGGTGCCGCAGGACCCAATGTCCAACCTGAACCCGGTATGGAAGATCGGCTACCAGGTCCGGGAGACACTGCGTGCAAACGGCCGGCCCAGCGGGCCGGACGATATCGCCAAGGTGTTGTCCCAGGCCGGACTGCCGGACGCCAAGCGCCGGGCCAACCAGTACCCGCACGAGTTCTCGGGCGGCATGCGCCAGCGTGCGCTGATCGCCATCGGCCTCTCCTGCCAGCCGCGCCTGCTGATCGCGGACGAGCCGACGTCGGCCCTTGACGTCACCGTCCAGCGGCAGATCCTGGACCACCTGGAAACCATGACCAACGAGCTGGGCACCTCGGTGCTGCTGATCACCCACGACCTTGGCCTCGCAGCCGAGCGTGCCGACAAAGTCGTGGTCATGTACCAGGGCCGCGTCGTTGAGGCGGGGCCGTCGCTGGAACTGCTGCGCAACCCGCAGCACCCCTACACCAAGCGGCTCGTGGAGTCCGCGCCATCCCTTGCCAGCCGCCGCATCCAGGTGGCCAAGGAACAGGGCGTGGAGACGTCGGACCTGCTGGCACCTGCCGCCGAAACGGTGAAGCCGGACACTTTCCTGCAGATCCAGGACCTGCGGAAGGTCTACAAGCTCCGCTCGGGGCTGGGCAAGACGACGGACTTCGCGGCCGTTGACGGCGTAAGCTTCGACGTCCGGCGGGGAACCACGACGGCGATCGTGGGGGAGTCGGGTTCCGGCAAGTCCACAGTGGCCAAGATGGTGCTCCAACTGGAGAAGCCGACCGAGGGCAGGATCCTGTTCGACGGCGTCGACACCTCGGCCCTGAAGCCTGCCGAGCTGTTCAAGTTCCGCAGGCGGGTCCAGCCGATCTTCCAGGACCCGTACGGCTCCCTCGATCCGATGTACAACATCTACCGCACGATCGAAGAACCATTGCGGGTCCACAAGATCGGGGACCAGGCCAGCCGGGAGAAGAAAGTCCGGACATTGCTGGACCAGGTGGCTCTGCCCCAGTCCGCCATGCAGCGGTATCCCAATGAGCTGTCCGGCGGCCAGCGGCAGCGCGTGGCCATCGCACGGGCACTGGCGCTGGACCCCGAGGTCATCATCTGTGATGAGGCAGTCTCCGCGCTGGACGTGCTGGTGCAGGCGCAGGTGCTGAACCTGCTCGCCGACCTGCAGGCCAACCTTGGGCTGACGTACCTGTTCATCACGCACGACCTTGCCGTGGTGCGCCAGATCGCGGACCACGTCTGTGTGATGGAGAAGGGCCGCCTGGTGGAGACCGGGTCCACGGACGACGTCTTCGAATCGCCCAAACAGGAGTACACCAAGGCCCTGCTCAACGCCATTCCCGGCGCGAAGCTGATGCTTCCGCCTGAGGTGGCATAGCGGGACGTTTTCCCTGAACGGCTGGAGCCGGGACCTTTTGGTCCCGGCTCCAGCCGTTTAAATTGATTGGTTTGATTGACCGGCGAAACTGTCTGGGTGGCGGGCGGAACCAGCCCGGTTCAGCTGTCAGTCCTGGAAGGTGCTCCCGGCTGCAGGCACGGCGGCGAGGGCGCCCTGCTCCGCTGCGGCTTTCCGGTCCAGTCCGAGTTCCCTTAGCCTGCGCTCAAGAATCCCGCCCAGTGCCGTGCGGCCTTCGGTGTTCATGTGCACCGCATCGGCGAGGTCCTTCGCCAGCCCGTACCTGGTGAGCCAGTCTCCGGTGGAGATAAAGGGCAGTCCATTTGCTGCCGCCACGGCACCGAGCAAAGCATCAACCTCACTCCGCCGGCCGCCGCCGTCGTTCGATCCCCGGGCCAGGGTGCCGATCATTGCCAGCCGTGTGCCGGGATAGCGGCTCCGCAGCTCAGCGATCAGCCGCTCGGCGTTCCGTGCGATCTGCGCGTTGCTTGCGCCTCCGGCGGCGTCGTTGCCACCGCCCTCGACCACAATGAGGGCGGGGGTGCCGGAGGGGAGCTGCCAGTCCCCGCGCTGCAGGGCGTCCACGTAGTTACCGGTGGCGCCGTTCGCCGCGACGTAGCCGGTGCCCCCGCGGCCGCAAAAGTACACGTTGTACCCGGCAGCGGCCAGGCCCAGGCGGGGCCAGCCGTCAACGGGTTCCGACTGCGAATCCCCAATCAGCAGGACAGTCTTGCCCACATCGGGCACAACTGCTTCCAGCCGGCCGTTGCCTGTATTCAGGACGTGGGCAGTGGCTGCCACCGACACCTTCGCGGTGCCCGGCTTCACGGCTGACGCCTGGTTGTTGGCCGCCTGGCCTGGGGCTGCCCTCGACAGGCTGCTGCCGCCCGGACCAGCGGAAAGTCCGTCTCCACCGGATCCCGCGACCACGAGCCCGGCGACCACTGCGGCCACAGCCCACGCGGCACCGCGCATGGTGCTGGCCTTGGCAGGGGGCATCGTTGTCTCCGGCGTGCTCAAAGGATGGGCTTTTTGTCACAGACATCATGCCATGCACACGCAGGCGGCAGTGAACTTGGTCACGCCAAGTGCGGGACGGTGGCTGATCTTGGCTCAAGCGGCGGCGGTCAGTCCCGCTGGAATTTAGGCCAACAAATGGCTCAGCGGCTAGAATAGAGGAAGGCGCCCTGTGCCAAGGGCCTTGTCCGTCGTGCGTTCCGGTTGGAAATGTCGCGATACCTCAGCTGACTTCACCACTGAATCGAGCAATAACGCATGTCTGAAACCTCCACCAACACTGCGGTAGCCACTGCATCGCGCAGTGACCTGCGCAACGTAGCGATCGTGGCCCACGTTGACCACGGCAAGACCACCCTGGTCGACGCCATGCTCAAGCAGACCCATTCCTTTGCCGAGCACAACCACGTAGAAGACCGCGTCATGGACTCCGGTGACCTGGAGCGCGAAAAGGGCATCACCATCCTGGCGAAGAACACCACTGTCGCCTACAACGGTCCGTCCTCGAACGGCGAGACCATCACCATCAACGTGATCGACACCCCCGGCCACGCCGACTTCGGCGGCGAGGTCGAGCGCGGCCTGTCCATGGTCGACGGCGTCGTCCTGCTCGTCGATGCCTCTGAGGGCCCGCTGCCCCAGACCCGCTTCGTGCTGCGCAAGGCCCTCGCCGCGCACCTGCCCGTGATCCTGCTGGTCAACAAGACCGACCGCCCCGACGCGCGGATCGAAGAGGTCGTGCACGAGTCCATGGACCTGCTCCTCGGCCTCGCCTCCGACCTGGCCGACGAGGTCCCCGACCTCGACCTGGACAAGATCCTCGAGGTCCCCGTGGTTTACGCCGCCGCGAAGGTCGGCCGCGCCTCCCTTGAGCAGCCCGCTGACGGCACCGCTCCGGAGAACGAGGATCTTGAGCCGCTGTTCAAGACCATCATCGAGCACATCCCGGCTCCGACGTACAACCCGGAGGGTGTGCTCCAGGCGCACGTCACCAACCTCGACGCCTCCCCGTTCCTTGGCCGACTGGCCCTGCTGCGTATTTACAACGGCACCCTGCGCAAGGGCCAGACCGTGGCTTGGGCCCGCGCCAACGGCGAGCTGAAGAACGTCAAGATCACCGAGCTGCTTGCTACCAAGGCGCTGGAGCGCGTGCCGGCCGAGTCCGCCGGCCCCGGCGAGATTGTCGCCGTCGCCGGCATCGAGGAGATCACCATCGGTGAAACCCTGACCGACGCCGAGAACCCCCAGCCGCTGCCGCTGATCACCGTGGACGATCCCGCGATCTCCATGACCATCGGTATCAACACCTCGCCGCTGGCCGGCAAGGTCAAGGGTGCCAAGGTTACTGCCCGCCAGGTCAAGGACCGTCTTGACAAGGAACTGATCGGTAACGTCTCCATCAAGGTCCTGCCCACCGAGCGTCCCGACGCCTGGGAAGTCCAGGGCCGTGGCGAGCTCGCCCTCGCCATCCTGGTGGAGCAGATGCGCCGTGAAGGCTTCGAGCTGACCGTCGGCAAGCCGCAGGTTGTCACCAAGACCGTTGATGGCAAGATCCACGAGCCGATGGAACACATGACCATCGACGTGCCCGAGGAATACCTGGGCGCCGTCACCCAGCTCATGGCAGCCCGCAAGGGCCGCATGACCAACATGGCCAACCACGGCACGGGCTGGTGCCGCATGGAGTTCATCGTTCCGGCCCGTGGCCTGATCGGTTTCCGTACCCGGTTCCTGACCGACACCCGCGGCGCAGGCATCGCAGCTTCCATCTCGGAAGGCTACGAGCCGTGGGCCGGCCCCATCGAGTACCGCACCAACGGTTCCATGATCGCCGACCGCGCCGGTGTTGTGACCCCGTTCGCCATGATCAACCTGCAGGAACGCGGCTCCTTCTTCGTGAAGCCCACCTCCGAGGTCTACGAAGGCATGATCGTGGGCGAGAACTCCCGCGCCGACGACATGGACGTCAACATCACGAAGGAAAAGAAGCTCACCAACATGCGTGCCGCTTCCTCGGACACCTTCGAGAACCTGACCCCGCCGCGCGACCTGACACTCGAAGAGTCGCTTGAATTCGCCCGCGAGGACGAGTGCGTCGAGGTGACCCCGGAAGCCATCCGCATCCGCAAGGTCATCCTGGACACCAACGAGCGCGCCAAGGCCAACCGCGCCCGCGCCAAGGCCTAGTAACTCCGCAGGTCCTCAGAACGCCACCGGTATTTGCCGGTGGCGTTCTGCGTCTAAGCCCGCGATTGCGCAGCGAACCGGACGCTCGTTGCGCAGGGACAGTCCGTGCTCAACGAGCGGCGCTGTCACCGCGCACGGACGGTTTTCCACATGGCGGTTTCCGGGTCCTGCGTCCGGCTCCGTAAGCGGCAAGCATGCAGTTATGCCAACTCTTTCAGAAGCCCTAACTGCCCTGGGCGGCGTTGCCAGTACCCATTCACTGTCAATGGCGGGGGTTTCGCGCCGGAGCCTGGAGGCCGGCGTGGCTGCGGGCTCAGTCCAAAGGATTGCCCGTGGGGTCTATGCCCACCCGCAAGCTGATCCTGTGCTCATTCACGCAGCCCGCCACCATGCTGTCCTGGGGTGCGTCTCGGCTGCCAGCGCCGCGGGCTTGTGGGTGGTCAGGCGCCCGGACAGGACGCATCTGGCCGCATCACACGGCAGGCCTGTCCCTGGTTGCATCGTGCACCGCAGCAGGATCCCGCTGACACCCCTGGACATCGTGTGCCAGTCGTTGCGCTGCCTGGCGCCCCTGGAGGGACTGGCCATTGCGGAGTCCGCGGTCAAGAACGGGCTCATCCAACTTCCGGCCTTGCGGGAGCGGTTTCCGGCTGCCGCGAAAAGGGCCTCAGGGACTTGGTGGCCCGGATCCGCCCTCAATCCGGGTCCATCATCGAAACGATGGCGCGATACCTGTTGGAGGAAGCCGGGCACACGGTCGAGCTGCAGGTCAGGATCCCCGGGATGACATCTGGATCTGCTCGTTGACGGCCTGCTCGGAGTTGAAACCGACGGCTACGCCCACCACAGCAGCCGGGAGGCTTACCGCGAGGACCGGCGGCGGTGGAATGTCACCGTTGTCCAGGGTGTTCCAACCCTCCGGGTCACCTTCGAGATGCTGATTAACGAGCCGGACGGGTTCGTGAGGATGGTGCAGCGGGCGCTGGCCACGTACCGCACTGCGCAATGACGGCAGGAGTGGCTGCGCAGGGACAGCCCCTGCGCAGTGAGAGGCGGTGTCAGTGCGCAGCGGCGCGGCGCGGGGGAGCGGGCGGCACTTCCTTCGCGGCCACCACAAGCTCCAGGGGAATGACGACGTCGGCCCGGCGGGTACGGACGGTGCAGGAACCGGCGTCGCACGCCAGCAGGTGGCCCAGGGCGTCCGTGAGGCCACCTTCAATCCGGTAGCGCACCACCACCCGGGTTCCGGGCTCAGCCGCGGCAAGGAAGCGGACGGGGGCGGACACTGGCAGACTCACCAGTTCATACTAGGCCGCCGGCTAGGTTAGCGGGAAAGGGCTGGGAGATAATAGGCTCAGATGTCAATAGTCCGGCCGTGCTGCCGGATGCAAGAGCCGGCGGGCAAGCCGGAACCCAACGTGGAGAGGCCAGGGACGTGACGTACGTAATCGCGCAGCCGTGTGTGGATGTTAAGGACAAGGCATGCATTGAGGAGTGCCCGGTCGACTGCATCTATGAGGGCGAGCGTTCGCTGTACATCCATCCGGACGAGTGCGTCGACTGCGGCGCCTGCGAACCGGTGTGCCCCGTGGAGGCCATCTACTACGAGGATGACACCCCGGAGGAATGGGCTGACTACTACAAGGCAAACGTCGAATTCTTCGATGACCTGGGGTCTCCGGGCGGCGCGGCCAAGATCGGCAACACGGGCAAGGACCACCCGATGATCGCCGCCCTGCCGCCGCAGAACCAAGACCACTGACGCGGACGGGAAACGTGACCGCAGCAGTGAATTCGTTTGGCCTGAACCTGCCCGACTACCCGTGGGAGGCCATGGCCCCCTACCTGGCCAAAGCCTCGGAACACCCGGGCGGGGCAGTCAATCTGTCCATCGGGACCCCGGTGGATCCCACCCCGCAGCTGGTCCAGGATGCACTGAAGGCGGCCGCGAATGCCCCCGGTTATCCCACCGTTCACGGCACTCCCGCGCTTCGGGAAGCCATCGCGGGCTGGTTTGAACGCCGGCGCGGTGTGGCGGGCCTCGACCCCCGCAACATCATGCCGACAGTGGGGTCCAAGGAACTTGTTGCGTGGCTCCCGCTGCTGCTGGGCCTCAGGTCCGGAGACGTCGTCGTACGCCCCAAGGTGGCTTACCCCACGTACGATATCGGCGCCACCCTTGCCGGGGCCACCTCGGTGGCCACGGACAACCTGGACGAGCTTGACGACGCCACGCGTGCACGCGTGCGCCTCATTTGGGTCAATTCCCCGGGCAACCCCACGGGCAGTGTCCGCGACGCGGAGTCACTGAAGGCGCTGGTGGTCCAGGCCCGTGAAATCGGCGCTGTGGTGGCATCGGACGAATGCTACGCAGAGCTTGGCTGGGGCGACTGGGACGTCCAGCGCGGCGGCCGGCGCGTCCCCAGCATCCTCGATCCCTACGTGGCAGGCGGCTCGCACCAGGGCCTTCTCGCCGTGTACTCGCTGAGCAAACAGTCCAACCTGGCGGGCTACCGCGCAGCCTTCGTTGCCGGTGATCCGGACCTGATGCCCAACCTGGTCAACAGCCGCAAGCATGCAGGCATGATCGTCCCCTACCCGGTCCAGGAGGCCATGCGGGTGGCGATGGGGGATGACACCCACGTTGAGGCCCAGAAGGACCTGTACCGGGGCCGCCGTGAACGCCTGGTGCCCGCGCTGCTGGACTTCGGCCTGGAGATCAAGGAGTCCGACGCCGGCCTGTACCTGTGGTCGACGGCGGGGGAGGACACGTGGGCCACGGTGGCCCGCCTGGCTGAGCGCGGCATCGTGGTGGGCCCGGGAGTCTTCTACGGAGAGGCGGGCAACGGCTATGTCCGCGTGGCCCTGACCGGATCCGACGAGCGGATCGATGCAGCCGTTGCACGGCTGGCCGGTTCCGGCTCCTAGGCACACGTAACATTCGTGTGACTCGCCCCACATCCGGCGCATTTTAGGCTGGATGGGAAGCCTGCGGATTAGTGACACCCGCCAAGGAGCGGTACTTTTTAAGTTGACGATCAATGGTGGCTTTCTACAAGAAGGCAGCCCGGGTGTTGGAACCTGTCTTCTCAGGCTCGAGTGCGCGGCTCACCTGATGTTGGATCAAGCTTTCGACAGAGGCCGAAGACGCCTCATGAAGGGGACTCCATGACTGAGACCAACAATGCTGCGACCCTGCTCCACGCAGGTGGCGAGCTGAAGCTCCCGCGCATCCAGGTTGTTGAAGGGAACGAGGGTTACGACGTCTCCAAGCTGCTCAAGCAGACCGGTGCCGTGACCTTTGACCCCGGCTTCATGAACACCGCAGCAACCACCTCCGCCATCACCTACATCGATGGCGATGCGGGCATCCTGCGCTACCGCGGATACCCCATCGAGCAGCTGGCGCAGCACTCCAGCTTCCTCGAGGTGTCCTACCTGCTGATCTACGGCAACCTGCCCACGCCCACTGAGCTGGACGAGTTCGACCAGAAGATCCGCCGCCACACCCTGCTGCACGAGGAGCTCAAGGGCTTCTTCGGCGGCTTCCCCCGCGACGCGCACCCCATGCCGGTGCTGTCCTCGGCCGTGTCCGCGCTGTCCACCTTCTACCAGGACTCCCTGGACCCGTTCAACGCCGAGCAGGTGGAGGTTTCCACCATCCGCCTGATGGCCAAGCTGCCGGTCATCGCCGCGTACGCGCACAAGAAGTCCATCGGCCAGCCCATGCTGTACCCGGACAACTCCATGAACCTGGTGGAGAACTTCCTGCGCCTGAGCTTCGGCCTCCCCGCCGAGCAGTACGAGCTGGACCCGGTCATCGTCAAGGCACTGGACCTGCTCCTCATCCTGCACGCGGACCACGAGCAGAACTGCTCCACCTCCACCGTGCGCCTGGTGGGCTCCTCCAACGCCAACCTCTTCGCCTCCGTTTCGGCAGGCATCAACGCCCTCTTCGGCCCTGCCCACGGCGGCGCCAACGAGGCAGTGCTGAAGATGCTGCGCCAGATCCAGGCCGAGGGCCTCAAGCCCGAGGACTACATGGAGAAAGTCAAGAACAAGGAAGACGGCGTCCGCCTGATGGGCTTCGGACACCGCGTCTACAAGAACTACGATCCGCGCGCCAAGATCGTCAAGGCCACGGCCCACGAGATCCTCAGCAAGCTCGGCGGCAACGACGAACTGCTGGACATCGCCATGCGCCTGGAAGAGAAGGCGCTCAGCGATGACTACTTCATCCAGCGCAAGCTCTACCCGAACGTGGACTTCTACACCGGCCTGATCTACAAGGCCATGGGCTTCCCCGAGAAGATGTTCACCGTCCTGTTCGCCATCGGTCGCCTGCCGGGCTGGATTGCCCAGTGGCGTGAAATGATCAGCGACCCGAACACCAAGATCGGCCGCCCGCGCCAGCTGTACATCGGCGAGCCGGAGCGCGACTACCCCGCCCGCTGATCCCCTGCCCGTCAGGGACAGCAACAGCCATGACGACGACGGCCGCCCACCTTTCACAGGTGGGCGGCCGTTCCGCGTTAAGAACCATCGACTGCTCCGTACTTGTCGTTTTGGGGCTCCATAACGACAAGTGCGGAGCAATCGATGGGGAGGGCAGGGTCAGGAGGCGTAGCCCTGGGGGTTGTTCTTCTGCCAGCGCCAGTGGTCCTCGCACATCTGGTCCACGGTCTTGGTGGTGGACCAGCTCAGGTCTGCCAGGGCTGAGGTGGCATCGGCCCAGAACGCCGGAAGGTCGCCTGCGCGGCGGCCGGTGATCTCGTAGGGGATGGGCTGGCCCACTGCCTTCTCAAAGGAACGCAGGACCTCCAGGACAGAGGAGCCCTTGCCGGAACCGAGGTTCCAGCGGAAAACACCGGTGCGGTCCGCGATGTGGTTCAGCGCCGCCACGTGTCCTTCGGCGAGGTCCACCACGTGGATGTAGTCGCGCAGGCAGGTGCCGTCCGGGGTGTCGTAGTCGCCGCCGAAGACCATGAGCTTCTCGCGCCGGCCCACGGCCACCTGGGCAATGAACGGGACAAGGTTGTTGGGAATGCCCTGCGGGTCTTCGCCGATACGGCCCGAGGGGTGTGCGCCAACCGGGTTGAAGTAGCGCAGCAGTGCTATGTGCCAGCGCGAGTCAGCGGCGCCGAGGTCCGAGAGGATGTCCTCGATTTGTTCCTTGGTGCGCCCGTACGGGTTGTTGGCGCCGATCTCCATCTTTTCCACGTACGGGATGGGGTTGTGTTCCCCGTAGACGGTGGCCGAGGAGCTGAAGACGATGGACCGGACGTCGTGCCTGTCCATGACGCGGACCAGGTTCAACGTCCCCACCAGGTTGTTGTAGTAGTACTTCAGCGGCTCCCGCACTGATTCACCCACGGCTTTGAGGCCGGCGAAATGGATGACGGCCTCGATGCCGTTGCCGGCGAACACCTTTTCGACGGCGGCCTCGTCCACCAGGTCCACGTTGTGGAACTCCGCGGTCTTGCCGCTGAGTTCGGCCACGCGGCGCAGCGACTCCTCGCTGGAATTGACCAGGTTGTCGATGACGACCACGTCGTGGCCGGCTTCCTGCAGGGAAAGAACAGTGTGGGAACCGATGTAGCCGGTGCCCCCTGTGACCAAGATTTTCATGCCTCAACGCTATCCCACGTGCAGCGTTGCCCGCCGCCGTGTCCCGGATGGCGGGCGGACTGTGACAAGGCAGATAAAGCACAAGTGTGCTAATAAGAATGGTGCCCAAAATTGTAGACGCCGATGCCCGGCGGCAGGATGTGGTCCAGGCGGTTCTCCGCATCATTGCCGTGGACGGTCTCGAGCGTGCCTCGCTCCGGGAAGTTGCGGACGAAGCAGGACTGGCGGTCGGCTCGGTCCGGCACTACTTCCAGGGCAGTGAGGAGCTCCTGGCGTTTACGTTCGGCACGGTGGTGGACCGGGTGGCCGGCCGGCTGGAAGCCCTGCTGCCCGCCGTGCTTGGTGCTGCCGCAGCCAGCCCCGAACAGCGGGAGGCTGTTTCAACCCTTCTGGGCGGCATGCTTCCCCTGGACGAGGAAACAGCTGTGGAAGCATGTGCGTGGCTGGCTTTCAAGAACGCCGCCCGCATCAGGCCGTTCCTCGCCGCGGAGGCGGACCGCAGCCACCGCGAAATCGCAGCCATCATGGGCGCACTCGTCGCAACCCTGCTCCCGGATGATGAACCGCAGGAGAACCTGGTGGTGGAGGCCGAACGGCTCCTGGCAACGCTGGACGGACTGTGCATGCACGCCTTGCTCCAGCCCGGCTGGATGACGGCGCAGATGTGCCGCGACGTGCTTGATCGCCACCTGGACGGGATCGGACGGTAAGGGATCAAAAGGCTGTCCTGCACTTCCGTGGACTGCCTGCGGGAATAGACTGATAGCCGGGTAGGCCGGACCGATCACGATGCCCGGCACCGGTAGGCCAGGAAAGGACTTTGGATGCAGCACGCAAGCGGTTCAGGGTGGCAGATCACCACCGACACATCCGGGCCGATGATGATTGCTCTTTACGTCCGGGACGCCGCCGGCCTGAACGGCGTGGGCCGTCCCATGCTGTCCCATGCATCACCCAAAGTCCGCTCGGCGGACCATAAGCACCTGACCGCGGATGTTGGCGGCCTCAGCGCACTGAAGACAGAGTGGGAGGCCTGGTGGGAGCAGCTGCTCAAGGCGCACCCCCACACCTCCCCGGAACTGTCTCCGCCAGATTTCGAAGCGTTCGGCAACTCGCCGGCGCTCCAACGGCTCCTGCAGGCCCATTTCGGCTCTGCCCTCACCTGGGCCAGGGAACGCAGGAGCGAATACGCCGAACTCGAAGCCCAGCGCGTGGCCAGCGGAACGGACCAGCTGCTCGGGGACATGGTGGACGACCGGCTGATGGAGGTGGGGCGGGACTCCCGGGATTTCACGCTGACCATCATTGAGCTGCCGCTGGACGAGCAACGGGCCTGGTACCTGGAACCGGACAAGATCATCATGAGCCATGAGTTGATGGGCCAGCCTGAGCTGTTCCGCAGCTACGTCCAGCCGGTGCTGGAAATCCTGGTCTAGCCACTGCAGGGAGTACGACGGCGGGAGGTCACGTGCCGCCGTCGTCCTGCCGTACGGTGATGCGCACCTGCCCGGCGGCGGCCCCCGACGCCTGCCATCCGTCCCCGCCTGGCCGGTCCCAGCTGCGGCCGGCGACTTCCACCTTGGTCACCGCCAGGTCCTTGGCATTCGCAACCGCCCACTGGGCCACCGACCATGCCAGTGCCCCGTCCGCGTCCACTACCAGGGTGGCGCCGTCCACCTGCGCATCCACGCCGCCGTACGCCTGCTCCAGCTCCGTCACCACTGTTGTTGAATTCCCGCCTGCCGTCGGGGAGCGCAGCGTGCACTGGACTCCCGCCGGAGTCTGTCCGGTCAGCCCGGAAGCGAAGGCCCGGCCCATCTCCTCGTGCTGGGCATAGGCCTTGGGGTAGGCGGAACGCTGGACCTGCTGGGCGGCGTCAGTGATGTCCAGCGTCTCGTACCCAGGGATCTTCACCAGGGCGTCATAGAAGGCGTTGACGGCGTAGTACGGGTCCATGATCTGGGCCTCGGTGCCCCAGCCCTGGGACGGCCGCTGCTGGAAGAGCCCCCGCGAGTCAGGGCCGGCCTGGTCGCCGTGGCCGATGTTGCGCAGCTTTGACTCCTGCATGGCAGTGGCCAGGGCAATGGTGGCGGCACGCGGAGGGAGGCCCCGCCGGACGGCCGCGGCGGTGATCAGGGCTGCGTTGGCCGCCTGGTCCGGCGCCAGTTCCCCGGTCCGGCCGCCGGCCGTGGCGGTGCAGCGCTCCGAGACGAGGGTCTCGGAACGCTGCACAAAGTAGACCGCCGTGTAAATGCCTCCCGCTGCCAGTGCCAGGGTGAGGAGCAGCACCGCCAGGCGGCGCAGGCCGCGCCTGCGCGCCGCAGACAGAGGTGCCACGAAGAGACTAGTTGGCGTGCAGGGCGTCGTTCAGTTCCACGGTCTGGCCCTTGCGGGGGAGAGCCTCCACCGCGCCCGTGGTGGAGTTGCGGCGGAACAGCAGGTTGGGGACGCCGGAGAGCTCGGCAGCCTTGACGATCCTGGTGGTGTCCTCGCCCACCTCGTCCTTGGGGCCCGGGACGCGGACGCGGGTGCCCGCCGTGACGTAGAGGCCGGCTTCCACCACCGAATCGTCACCGATGCTGATGCCCACGCCTGAGTTTGCCCCGAGCAGGACCCGCTCGCCGATGGTGATCTTTTCCTTGCCGCCGCCTGACAGGGTGCCCATGATGGACGCGCCGCCACCCACGTCGCTGCCGTCCCCGGTCACGACGCCCGCCGAGATGCGCCCCTCCACCATGGAGGTGCCCAGGGTTCCGGCGTTGAAGTTCACGAAGCCCTCGTGCATGACGGTGGTGCCGGCGGCGAGGTGCGCACCCAGGCGCACCCTGTCGGCGTCGGCAATCCTGACCCCGCTGGGGACCACGTAGTCCACCATGCGCGGGAACTTGTCGATGCCGTAGACGGTGACAGCGCCCCGCCGGCGCAGCCTGGCGCGCGTCAGTTCAAAGCCCTCGACGGCGGCGGGGCCGAAGTTGGTCCACACGACGTTGGGGAGCTTGGCGAAGATGCCGTCCAGGTTAATGGTGTTGGGCTGGACCAGGCGGTGCGAGAGAAGGTGCAGCCGGAGGTAGGCGTCCGCGGTGTCGGCGGGGGCTTCGTCGAGGTTGATCTGGACAAAGACCACCTTCTGCTCCGTGCCGCGGTCCTGGTCTGCGCCGTTCTCAGCGATGGCGGTCAGGGCTTCGTCGGCGTTTTCCACCGAACGGAGGTCCTCGGCCGCAACACCGAGTGCCGGTGCCGGGAACCAGACGTCCAGGACCGTGGTGTCGCTGCCGGTGGTGGCGATGGTGGCCACACCAAAGCCATAGGCGGAACGGTCTTCAGTGTTGGAGGTCAGGGTTTCGGGCACGGCGGAGGAAGCAGTCTCAGTCATGTGCTCCAGTCTATCGAGGGCCGGGCAGGCGGTTCGAACTAGACTGGCTTCGTGACTGCTGAAATTGCCCCCGAATCTTCCGTGTCCACCCTTGACCTGCACCAGGACGTTGCGCTGCTGACCGCCGCACTCATGGACATCAACAGCGTGTCGGGCAACGAGAAGCAACTCGCGGACGCCGTCGAAGCCGCATTGCGGGAAATTCCCCAGCTCACGGTGGTGCGCGACGGTGACGCCATCGTCGCCCGCACCGAACTGGGCCGCACCGAACGGGTCATCCTCGCCGGGCACCTGGACACGGTTCCCTTGCCCCTGACTGAAGGTTCCAAGGGCACCGTCCCGTCCAGCTGGGAATCCGGCGTTCCGGGTGAAGGCGTCCTCTATGGCCGCGGAGCCACGGACATGAAGGGCGGCGTGGCGGTCCAGCTGGCGCTGGCAGCAGGAATGTTTGACGGCGGCGCGCAGCCCAAGCGGGACGTCACCTTTGTGTTCTACGACCACGAGGAAGTGGAGGCGGTCAAGAGCGGCCTGGGACGCCTGGTCCGCAACCACGGAGACCTGCTGCACGGAGATTTCGCCATCCTGCTGGAGCCTACGGATGGCACGGTGGAGGGCGGCTGCAACGGCACCAGCCGGTTCGAGGCCAGCACGGCGGGCGAGGCCGCACACTCGGCGCGGGCATGGATGGGCAGCAACGCCATCCACGCAGCAGCCCCTATCCTGGCCCGCCTGGCCTCTTACGAACCGCGGACCATCAACGTTGACGGGCTGGAGTACCGGGAAAGCCTCAACGCGGTAAAGATCAACGGCGGCACGGCCGGCAATGTCATCCCGGACCGCTGTGTGGTGGAAATCAACTACCGGTTCGCCCCGGACAAGACGCCGGACCAGGCCGAAGCCCACGTCCGGGAACTGCTGGAGGGCTTCGACGTGGTCCGCACGGATGCCGCCGCGGGAGCGCGTCCTGGCCTGCAGCACCCGGCTGCCGCCTCCTTCGTTGCCGCCGTGGGAGCCGAGCCCAAACCCAAATACGGCTGGACCGACGTCGCACGCTTCAGCGAGCTGGGCATCCCCGCGGTGAACTTCGGCCCGGGCGATGCACTGCTGGCACACAAGGACAACGAGCACGTCCACGCTGATGCCGTCCGCAAGTGCCTCGCCGCGCTGCAAAGCTGGCTCGCCGGCTGACGGTCCTTAACGGAAAAGGTCCGGAACTCCCCACGGGAATTCCGGACCTTTTCTGTTGCAGCTTCGAAGCCTAGGGTGCCGCAGCCTCCAGGACATCGGGTTCGGCCTTCGCCGTGCCGCCGGCCGCCTTCTTGGAGCCGCGGCGCTCGATCCATACGGCAAGCCGTGAAACCGAGATGTTGATGGCGATGTAGATGGCCGCCGCCACAAAGAAGATGGGGAACAGGTACTGGGTACCCAGGAAGTCCGCCATGACCTGGACGGCCCGCAGCAGTTCGCCGTACGCCACGATGTAGCCCAGCGAGGTGTCCTTCAACAGAACCACCATCTGCGCAACGAGCGAGGGCATCATGCGGCGGATTGCCTGCGGCAGTTCGATCAGCATGCGCGACTTGTAGCTGGTCAGGCCGATGGCCAGGCCGGCTTCGCGCTGCCCCTTGGGGAGGGACTGGATACCGGCCCGGATGATTTCGGCGAAGACCGCCGCGTTGTACAGCACCAGGCCGGCCACGACGGCGACGAACGCGGAGGTGCCGAAGCCCAGGAGGATGAAGAGCATCATCAGGACCACGGGCATGCCGCGCAGGAACTCCAGGATGACCCGCATGGGTACCCGGATGGCGGCGGCGTCCGAAATGCGCAGGAGGCACAGCAGCAGGCCCAGCGGGAACGCGATGACTGCGGCAAGTGCCGCTGCCGAGAGGGTGGATCCCAGCCCGTTGCCGAGGAGGCGCCAAACATCGGCACGGGTGAAGATCTGCCAGCGGCGGGCTTCGAAGATGCCCTGCTGGGAAAGGGTCAGGACGACCCAGGCCAGCAGGCCAAGAATCAGCAGGCCGCCAATGATGGAGGCAATGAGGGAGACCCGGCGGGCCTTGGGACCCGGGACGTCGTAGAGAACGGAACTCATCGGGCAATCGCCACCTTTCGTTCCACCGTGTTGGCGAGGATTCCCAGCGGAACGGTGAGGAGCAGATAGAAGAACGCCGTGCCCAGCAGGACCGTGATCACGGCGTCACCGTTGGCGTTGGCCAGCTGGCGGCCGTAACCGAACAGTTCCAGGACGAAGAAGGCACCGGCCACCGAGGAGTTTTTGACCAGGGCGATCAGGATGTTGATCAGCGGCGGGATCACCGTGCGCAGTGCCTGGGGAAGGATGATGAGAGAGAGAACCTGGCCGAACTTCATGCCGATGCTGCGTGCGGCCTCGGCCTGGCCCACAGGCACGCTGTTGACGCCCGAGCGGACAGCTTCGGCGATGAACGCGGCGGTGTAGGTGCTGAGGGCAATGATTGCGGCGATCTCGAACTGCTCGAACTTGACCCCGATCCGGGGGAGCACCACCGCTGCGAAGAAGAATGCGATGGTCAGCGGCGTGTTGCGGAGGACTTCCACGTACACGGTGCTGAAACCGCGAAGCGCTGCGACCGGGGAGACGCGTGCCGCGGCAAGCAAGGTGCCAAGGATCAACGCGAAAATGCCGGAGACAACGGAGAGAAAAAGAGTGCGGAGAAAACCCTCCCAGTACAGGGGCAGGTTTTCAAAGATGACGTCCATAAGATCCTTCGGCTGTAAGCGTGGACGGATTAAAGGCGGTGCCGCCGGGGCTGCTGAACAGCCCCGGCGGCGCGGCGGACGCTACTTAGTAACGGTTGATGGCCGGGAGGCTGGGGGCAGTCTTGATGACTGAACCTGCAGTGGCTTCCCAGGCCTTCTTGTAGGAGCCGTCCTTTTCGAAGGATTCGAGCTGGTCGTTGATCCAGTTGCGGAACTCGGTGTCGCCCTTCTTCAGGCCGATGCCGTAAGGCTCCTTGGTGAAGGTCTCGTCGGAAGCGAGCTTGAAGGCGTCCGGCTCCTTGTCAACGAAGCCGGCGAGGATCACGTTGTCAGTGGTCACGGCTTCAACCTGCTTGTTGCGCAGCGGCTCCAGGCAGGCGGAGTAGGTGGCGGCCGGGACGAGCTCGGCGCCGTACTTGTCCACGATCGTGGCGGCCGGGGTGGAACCGGTGACGGAGCAGACCTTCTTGCCCTTGACGTCCTCGGGCTTCTTGATGGTGTCGTTGTCCTTGTTCACCATGAGGGCCTGGCCGGCTTCGTAGTACGGGCCGGCGAAGTCCACAACCTGCTTGCGCTTGTCGCTGATGGTGTACGTGGCGATGACCAGGTCAACCTTGCCCTGCTCGATGAAGGGCTCGCGGTTGGCGGAAACGGTCTCGGACCATTCGATCTTGTCTGCGGGGATGCCCAGCTTGGCGGCGATCAGCTTGCCCATTTCGACGTCGAAACCTACGGGCTTGCCGTCCAGGCCCACCTGGCCGAACAGCGGCTGGTCGAACTTGGTGCCGATCTTGATGGTGCCGGCGGAGGACAGCTTCGCCATGGTGGTTCCGGCAGCGAACGACGGCTTCTCAACGGGGCTTGGGTTGCTGGAGCCGCCTGAGTCTCCGCCGCCGCAGGCGCTGAGCGACAGTGCGAGGGCAGCGGTAGCCGCCACGACGAAGGACTTTCGCCGGGACATAAATGCCTTCATGACATTCCTTTCATTGGTGGCCGCGGGTTTTCCGGCCTGGATGCGATCTGAAGTGTGGTTGTTCGGTAAGTCAGTGGGTGAGGAGCTTGGACAGGAAGTCCTTGGCCCGGTCACTCTTCGGGTTGGTGAAGAACTCCTCCGGGGTGGCGTCCTCCACGATCTGGCCGTCCGCCATGAAGACCACACGATCGGCCGCCTTGCGGGCGAAGCCCATCTCGTGGGTGACCACGATCATGGTCATGCCTTCCTTGGCGAGCTGGACCATGACGTCCAGGACCTCGTTGATCATTTCGGGGTCCAGCGCTGACGTGGGCTCGTCGAACAGCATCACCTTCGGCTTCATTGCCAAGGCGCGGGCGATCGCAACGCGCTGCTGCTGGCCGCCCGAGAGCTGGGCCGGCAGCTTGGGAGCCTGGTGGCCCACGCCCACGCGTTCCAGGAGCGCCATGGCGTCCTTTTCCGCTGCCGCCTTGGAAACACCTTTGACCTTGATCGGCCCCAGGGTGACGTTTTCAAGGATGGTCTTGTGCGCGAACAGGTTGAACGACTGGAAGACCATTCCGACGTCGGCGCGGAGCTGTGCGAGTTCCTTGCCTTCCTCGGGGAGGACTTTCCCGTCGATGCTGATGGTTCCGCCCTCGATGGTTTCCAGGCGGTTGATTGCCCGGCAGAGGGTGGACTTACCGGAGCCGGAGGGCCCGATGACCACAACAACCTCGCCCTTGCGGACCTGGAGGTTGATGTCCTTCAAAACGTGCAGCTGGCCGTAATGCTTGTTAACGGCGTTCAGGGAGACGAGAGCATCGCCGGGCACATGAGTAGTCATAGGAAAGAATCTAGCGAACAACCGTGGGTTATGACGCCAATCACCCCAAGTTCATGCCGATCGTGATTCAAGAGATACCTGGAGTTGGAGGTTAGCCTAGGGGAATGAGCATCAACGCAGATCCGGCCAAGAATACCCAGCCGCGCCGTAAGGGGCCCCTCGAGCTGCGCCGCAAGCAGGCGGCCGTGGAAATGTCGGACCAGCACCTGCTCGATACGAAAGGCCCCGGCCAGTTCGTCCACACCGACCCTTGGCGGGTCCTGCGGATCCAGAGCGAATTCGTCGAGGGCTTCGGCGCGCTGGCGGACATCGGGAAGGCCGTCAGCGTCTTCGGCTCAGCCCGCACCAAGCCCGGAAGCGTGTACTACGAGATGGGCGTGGAAGTGGGGCGCAAGCTCGCCGAAGCCGGCGTCGCCGTGATCACCGGCGGCGGCCCGGGTTCCATGGAGGCGGCCAACCGGGGAACGGTGGAAGGCAACGGCGTATCGGTGGGTCTCGGCATTGAACTGCCCTTCGAGCAGGGCCTGAACCAGTGGGTGGACCTGGGCATCAACTTCCGCTACTTCTTTGCCCGCAAGACCATGTTCGTCAAATACGCGCAGGGCTTCATTGTGCTGCCCGGCGGCCTGGGCACCCTGGATGAGCTGTTCGAGGCCATGGTCCTGGTCCAGACCCGGAAAGTGACGTCCTTCCCCATCGTCCTCCTGGGCGTCGACTTCTGGGGACCGATGATCGAGTGGATCAGGGGCACCCTGGTGGCCGAGGGCATGGTCTCCGAGAAGGACCTTGACCTTATCCAGCTGGTTGATGACCCCGCCGAAGCCGTGGACCGGGTCCTCCACGGCGCGGTGGCCCCGTCACTGAACGGGGAACAGCGGCCGGAGTAGCCGCGGGCCGCGGTTGGCGCCACCGGTCTGGCACGATGGAGCAGTGAGCTTCTTTCTGGTTTTCCTCGCCGTCGTCCTTGTGGCGGCGGTCCTTTGGGCCGGCCTGGGCCGGCGCTCCCGCAGGCCGGACGGGGCGGTGCTTCCTGTCCTGCTGGGCGGTTTCGAAGAGCCGCCGGCCAACCTGCCGCCGGTGCTGCTGCCGGAGCGCGCCGTTCCGGAGGACGTGACCCGGCTTCGCTTCTCGCTGGGCCTGCGCGGCTACCGGATGGACCAGGTGGACCAGGTCCTGGACGAACTGCGGGACCAGCTGGCGGCACGCGACGCGGAAATGGCCGAACTGCGGGACCGGCTGGCCGCCACGGAAGCGCAAACCGGCGCCGGCCCAGGCCAGCCGGACGACGGCGGGCCCCAGGCCCCCAGCACGGTTCCGGAAGTGCCGGACGCGGGAGAGGGCGGGAACCCGGCGGTCCATGGAGGCGCTGCCCCGCGGAAGGGCGGCCTGTGAGCACGGTTGCCCGCCGCAGCCCGCTGGCCTCTGCCGGCAATATGGCCCACCGGGCTGCGTCCGCCGTCAGCGGCTGGCCATGGTGGCTCCAGGTCACCGCACTGTACGGCGGGTCCAGGCTGGTAACAGCCTGCATTTTCATGGCCGCGGCGCTCCACCAGGGCCCCAACCCCTGGTTTCCGCCAAAGCCGGACTACTGGAACTTCATCAACATCTGGGATGCCCGCTGGTACGCACAGGTCATCGCCAACGGCTACCCGTCGGTCCTTCCCACGGACGCCGCCGGGAACGTCCAGGAAAACACGTGGGCTTTCTACCCTCTTTTTCCTGCGCTGGCCGGCGGACTCAGCCGCCTCACCGGCCTGAACCCTGCCGCCGCACTTACGGTGGTCGCCATGCTGGCCGGATGGGGTGCTGCGCTCGCGGTGTACGCCCTCTTCCGGCAGAAGGCCCCGCACGCACCCGCTATGTGGGGTGTTGCGTTCTTCTCGGTCTTCCCTGTTTCGGCTGTTCTGCAAGTGCCCTACGCCGAGCCGCTGTCCCTCCTGCTGCTCGCTGGGGCCCTGCTCCTGGTGGTGCGCCGCCGGTACCTCTGGGCCGCCCCCGTAGTGGTCCTGCTGTGCCTGTCCCGGCCCGTGGGCGTTCCCTTCGCTGCCATGCTGGGGCTGCTCCTGGTCTTCCACGCCGCCGCGAATCTCCGCCGCGGGCGGCAAGGGGGTCCGGCTGACAATACCCACTCGGTCAAGGACCTGGCGGCACTCACCGGACTCACCGCCGTCGCCGGCCTGTCCGCCCTGGCGTGGCCGGCTGCGGCATGGGCGGCCACCGGGGACCTGCAGGCGTACACCAAAACCGAAACCGTCTGGCGGGGCCGCGACCTGGTGCCTTTCAAGCCGTGGTTCGACACCGGCGTCGACCTCTTTGGTCCTGTGCTGGGCGTCCTCGCACCCTTGGTTTTCGTGGCCCTGTTCGGCGTGATGCTGTTCCTGCGCCCCGTGGTGCGGCTCGGCGTCGAACTGCGGCTCTGGTGCGCCTGCTACATGGGTTACCTGCTGGCGTTCCTCCACCCCCAGACCAGTACCTTCAGGATGCTGCTGCCGCTGTTTCCGCTGGCACTGGGCACGGTTTTCCTGTCCCGGTCCAGGGCGTACCGGGGGACCGTTGTGGCCATGTTCCTGCTGCTGCAGATCGTCTGGATCGTGTGGCTGTGGGCGTGGGCGCCGCTGCCCGGCGGAGGGGATTATCCGCCGTAGCAAAACCGGCTTTCGCGCAGGTCAGGGCGGGAATGACACGTTCCGGGAAATGTCCATCGATTAGCTACGTGCGGGTAATTCCGCGATAATGATAGGTAAGCAAGGACAAAAGCATTCAGAAAACGCGCAGCCTCGGCGGTGGTCCAACCACCCCGCCACAGCGGCCTGATCGACATGCGGACACAGCCCGCCCGGGCTGATTAGTCCTGGGACAAAATGGAGGGGAATTCCTCATGGCGGCTATGAAACCACGCACCGGCGACGGCCCAATGGAAGTCACCAAGGAGGGCCGCAGCCTGATCATGCGGGTCCCGCTCGAAGGCGGCGGGCGCCTGGTGGTCGAACTGAACGCTGCCGAGGCAGCCAACCTCAAGGAATGCCTGGTCGGCGTTACCGAATAGTCGTGCCGGTGGGGGTGCGCAGCCCGCGGGCTGCGCACCCCGACCTTCATGCGGCGACTACTTCTTGACGGCAACCAACAGGCCGTCCCCGGTGGGAAGCATTGCCGACGCCAGCCTGTCGTCGTCGCGAATGGCCTTGCCCACCTGCCGCAGGGTCACCGTGTTGGGCTCGCGGCCTGCAGGGTTGGCCACCTTGTCCTTGTCCAGGGCATCGTTGATGACCAGCAGGCCCGAGCGCTTGAGCAGCCGGATGGCCTGTTCCACATAGCCGGGGAGTCCGGGCTTGTCCGCATCGATGAAGACAAGATCGTAGGCGCCGTCCGTGAGCCGGGGCAGGACGTCGCCCGCGCGGCCGGAAATGGTGCGGGTCCGGTTGGCGGGACTGCCGGCCTCGGCGAACGCTTCGCGGGCAGCCCGCAGGTGCTCCACGTCCACATCGATGGTGGTCAGGACAGCGTGCGCGCCAAGGCCCCGCAGCAGGCAGACGCCGGAGACGCCGGCGCCGGTGCCGATCTCCACCGCCGTCTGCGCCTTGGACGCGGCGGCCAGGACCGTGAGGACCGCGCCCACGCCGGGACTGATGGCGCTGACGCCCAATTCAAAAGAACGTTCCCGGGCCCGAAGCATAACCTCATCCTCAGCGGGCAGATCTTCTGCATAGGACCAGCTGCTGGACTTGTCGGCGCTCATGAATAATCGCTTTCTGGGCGTAAAGGGGGAATGTCTCCTCAAGCCTACTGTGTCCGGCCGGGCCGGGCAGGGAAGCGGGCGTTGCGCCGACGGCTGAAGTTTGCGCCCGATCAGGAAATTCCCAGCCAAGTTTGAAATGATTGGTATCCGCTCATCCAAAAGGTGACCGGCGCCGAATCAGAGATGTCAACAGTATCCGGGCGTTAGCATTCCACGAGGGGAGTGGACGATGTCATCTTCAGTTGTGGCACCTGTCCCTGCAGTAAACAATCCCGACGATGAGTGGGTCCGTCCCACCTGGGAAGAAGTGGTCACCAACCACTCTGCGAAGGTCTACCGGCTGGCCTACCGCCTGACCGGCAACAAGTTCGACGCCGAGGACCTCACCCAGGAGGTCTTTGTCCGCGTGTTCCGTTCGCTGGAGAACTTCAAGCCCGGAACCCTCGATGGCTGGCTCCACCGCATCACCACCAACCTGTTCCTTGACCAGGCCCGGCGGAAGACCCGGATCCGTTTCGACGCACTGGCGGAGGACGCCGAGTCCCGGCTGCCGGGCCGGGAGCCGGGTCCGGAGCAAAGCTTCGAGTTGAACAACCTGGACCTGGACGTGCAGGCCGCCTTGGAGGAACTGCCGCCGGACTTCCGCGCCGCCGTGGTCCTGTGCGACCTTGAAGGGCTCTCCTACGACGAAGTCGCCGAGGCCCTGGGCGTGAAGCTGGGCACCGTCCGTTCGCGCATCCACCGGGGACGGACCATGCTCCGCGAAAAGCTGGCCCACCGCGATCCGCGCCCGCAGCAGTCCCGCCGCAAGCTTTCGATGCCGCGCATCGCCGGCATCCTCTGAACGGCACATGAAGTCCCAGTTTCCTTTCGGCGGCAGGCATCAGCGCACCGGCAGCCACCTTGAGGCCTGCCAGGAGTGTGCCGCCACGGTGCGCCGGGAACGGCAGTACCTTGAGCGCCTGCGGGATGCCCCCATTCCGCCCGCCAGCCAGGACCTGACCGCACGGCTGCTGGCCCGGACCCACGAACTGGCAGCCCAGCCGGCCGCCCCGGTGCCGCCGCCCCAGGGTGTCACCTCCCGCATGGCCGCCCGGGCCCTTGCGCTCACCGCCGGCGGAACCGTAGCTGCGGCGGGCGTGCTGGCCGTGGGTGCTTTCACGGCAGCAGGCGACCCCGGAGCCGGCGAACCGGCGGGAACCGAGGCCGCTTTTTCGCATGTCTCATCGCAGACCCCCGCTGACGGCCGGCCCTTGAGCGCCACGCAGCTGGCCACCCTGCGTTCCGAAGGATGGGCGTGTCCGGACCTGCAGGCCATGGGATTCCATCTGGAAGCGGCGCGTGCGCTGGTGGTCAACGGGGAGCCCGCAGTGGAGTTGAGGCTCACTGACGGCGCACACCACGCCACTGTCACGGAGCAGCACCCTGTCGCCAATGAACCAGCAGGCCACGCCCCGGTGGTTCACGGGGTTGCCGAAGGGGAGAGCGCTGCGGGCCAGGAGGGTGGACCGGTGCAGGTGCCGGGCACCTCCCAGTGGTCCGCCACGTACCGGGCCGCAGGCCTGACCATCACCTACCGCTCCGACCTGCCCGCGGAGCAGGCCGACGATGCCATGCCCATCCTCAAGCGGCTTGCCGATTCCGCGGCGGAGGGAGTCGCGGCAGACGTCCCGGACCGGCCGGAAGGGCAGGCCGCGGAACCCCTGGATGCACGGCTGGAGCGCGGAATCAACAAGATCGCGGCCCTGTTCACCCAATGACACGGACTGTTTACCCGCCCGCCGGGTGGGAATCGTCACTCGCTGCCCGGAGAGGGTAATCTTCCTAAAGTGTTTGGAATCAACGGCCCGGAGTTCATCCTTCTGCTGATCATTGGCGTGCTGGTGATCGGCCCCCAGCGGCTGCCGGAATATACCCAGAAGCTGGCGAACCTGGTCAAGGAAGTCCGCCGGATGGCCAACGGTGCCCGTGAGCAAATCAAGGAAGAAGTGGGCATCGACATCGATGATGTCGACTGGAAGAAATACGATCCCCGCCAGTACGATCCCCGGCGCATCATCAAGGAAGCACTGCTCGACGACGACACCAAGCCCGTCAGCGCAGGCGCCCCCGCCGCGGTGGCTGCCGTTTCCGGCGCTGCCGCCGCAGCAGATGCCGCCCCCAGCCGGCCCGAAAGGGTAGTCCAGCGGCTCGCCCCGGGCGAGACCGCCCCGTTCGACACCGAAGCTACCTAGGCCTCCCACTCAGCGGGGCTGCAGACCCAGCTTCATCCCGGCGAGGCCGCGCGGTTTAGCGGCAAGCTGCCCGGCGATGCCGGTAAGCGCGGCCGCCGCTGGAGCCCCGGGCCTGCCAAGGACGATCGGAACCCCTGCATCCCCGCCCTCGCGCAGCTCGATGTCCAGGGGAATCTGGCCCAGCAGGGGGACGTCCGCTCCCACCGTGGCGCTGAGTCGTTCTGTGAGCACCGTCCCGCCGCCGCTGCCGAACAGCTCCATCCGGCCACCGTCGGGCATCTCCAGATACGACATGTTCTCGATGACGCCGGCGATCTTCTGCCCGGTCTGCGTGGCGATGGCACCGGCCCGTTCGGCGACGTCGGCTGCGGCTGCCTGCGGCGTGGTGACCACCAGGATTTCAGCCTTGGGCAACAGCTGGGCAACGGAGATGGCGATGTCGCCGGTGCCTGGCGGGAGGTCCAGGAACAGGGCATCCAGGTCGCCGAAGTAGACGTCGGTGAGGAACTGTTCCAACGCCCGGTGCAGCATGGGTCCGCGCCAGGCCACCGGCTGGTTGCCGGTCACGAACATGCCGATGGAAATCACCTTCACGCCGTAGGCCACGGGCGGAAGGATCATGTCGTCCACTTGCGTGGGTTTTTGCGTGATGCCCAGCAGGGCGGGTACGGAGAAGCCGTAGACGTCGGCGTCCACGATGCCCACCCGGAGGCCCTGGGCGGCCAGTGCCGTGGCCAGGTTCACCGTCACCGAGGACTTGCCCACGCCGCCCTTGCCGCTGGCCACCGCGTAGACCTTGGTCAGGGAGTCTGGCTCGTTGAAGGGAATCGTGCGCTGGCCGCCCGGTCCGCGCAGCTTCTCCTTGAGGGCATCGCGCTGCGCCTGGTCCATCACCTTGAGCTCGACGTCGACGGCCGTGACGCCGGGGACCGCGGAAAGGGCTTTCTGCGAATCGGCGGTGATGGTATCCCGCAACGGGCAGCCCGCGATGGTGAGCAGGACCGCGACGGTGACCTTCCCGTCGTCGGACACCTGGACGGAGTCCACCATGCCCAGTTCCGTGATGGGGCGGCGCAGCTCCGGATCGATGACCGTGGCCAGGGCATCGTTGACGGCACTGACCAGTGGTGGCCGGCCGGCGGCTGCGGGGTGGGTGGGGGCGCTCATGGACGGAGCCTCGGCTTTCGTGCGGTATAGGCGGCGGGCCGGCCGGTGACGGACGGCCTGCTTGTCATTGGGCAGAGTGGCCGGGTTTGACCCGGGGGATCTGCTGGGTGCGCGGGTTGCGCTGCCGGTCCCGCTGCTCGCGCAGTTTGTCCTTGACCTTGTCCCGCGGGGATTCGTGCGAGCCGGGCCCGGAGTCCTCATGGGTCCGCAGTTCCTCCTGCGCTTCCAGGAGGTCTTCCAGGAGCGAGCGCAGCTCGGCCCGGACGTAGTCGCGGGTTGCTACCTCGCGCAGCGCGATGCGCAGGGAGGCCAGCTCCCGGGTCAGGTATTCGGTATCGGACAGGTTGCGCTCGGCCCGCTGCCGGTCCTGCTGCAGCGAGACGCGGTCGCGGTCATCCTGCCGGTTCTGCGCCAGCAGCAGCAGGGGTGCGGCGTAGGAGGCCTGCAGCGACAGCATAAGGGTCAGCAGGGTGAAGCCAAGGTCCCGCGAATCAAACTGCCACTCCACCGGCGCCCAGGTGTTCCAACCGAGCCAGAAAATGCAGAACACGGTCATGTAGACCAGGAACTGCGGCGTGCCCATGAACCGGGCAAAGCCCTCGGTGGCATGCCCGAACGCGTCCGGGTCAGGCTTGAATTTGGGCAGGATCCGCTGGCGCGCGCTTAGGGGTGTATCGAGACTGCCTTTTGATTCCGCATTGGCCAGGTTCCGCTGGTTGGTGTTCTTCAGAGCGCTGTTATCAGCCAATGCGGCCACCGAGCTTTCTTATCGGGGCTTCGCCGTCATGGGCGCGCCAGTCGTCCGGCAACAAATGATCCAAGACGTCATCAACAGTCACCGCCCCCACAAGCCGGCCGGCGTCATTGACCACCGGGAGGGAGTTCAGGTTGTAGGTGGCCAAAGTCCGTGCCACTTCGCTGATGTGGGCCTGGTCGGACAACGGCTCAAGGTTCTTGTCCACCAGGTTTCCCAGTGCCTCGAACGGCGGGAAACGCAGCAGCTGCTGGATGTGCACCACGCCCAGGAAGCGGCCCGTGGGCGTTTCCAGCGGCGGCCGGGCAATGAAGATCGACGACGCCAGGGCGGGGGAGAGCTCCTCGCGCCGGACGTGGGCCAGGGCTTCGGCGACGGTGGCCTCCGGCGGCAGGATGACAGGCACCGGGGTCATCAGGCCGCCGGCGGTGTCCTCGTCGTACTCAAGCAGGCGGCGGACGTCCTCGGCGCCTTCAGGCTCCATGAGCTGGAGCAGTTCCTCTGCCTGGGCGGAGGGGAGTTCTCCGAGGAGGTCGGCGGCGTCGTCAGGATCCATCTCCTCCAGGACGTCCGCGGCGCGCTGGACATCCAGGGCGGAGAGGATCTCTACCTGGTCGTCCTCCGGCAGTTCCTGGAGGACGTCGGCCAGCCGTTCGTCCTGCAGTTCGCTGGCAACCTCGAAGCGGCGCTTGTCGCTCATTTCCTGCAGGGCCTCGGCGAAGTCCGCGGGCTTGAGGTCCTCGTGGTTGGCCACGAACTGGGTGGCGGCCTGCGGTTCGGTGCGCGGCCCCTGCTGGGCGTCCGCCCAGTCGATGATCAGCGTTTCGTTGCGGCGCAGCCGGCTCAAAGGGGACAGGGAGTGGCCGCGCCGGACAAAGAGCTTGCTGACGAACCAGTCGCGGGACCGGTGCTGGTCTATGGCGATGTCTTCGATCGTGGCGTCGCCGCTGCCGTCGCGTAGGGTGACCCGGCGGTCGAACATCTCGGCCACCACCAGGGTTTCCGCCCCACGCTGTTCAAACCGGCGCAGGTTGACCAGGCCCGTGCAAATGATCTGCGTCTGGTCGATCGAGGTGATGCGGGTCATGGGCACGAAGACGCGCTTCTTGCCTGGAACTTCCACCACAATGCCCACCACGTGCGGAGCTCCCCGGGTTCCCCGGGACAGCACAACAACGTCGCGCAGCCGGCCCAGCCGGTCGCCCAGCGGGTCGAAGACGTCGAGGCCCAGGAGGCGTGCCACGAAGACGCGTGTAGGTGTTGTGCTCACCACTACAGGCTACCGAGTCTGCTCTCTTTTAGCTGAATTTACAGGCGGCACCCACCTAGATGGGCAAGAATGGGTTTATGTCGAACATTTTTGGTGCTCCCAAGGCCGGCGCCGCGAACGGACCGGACGATGCCCGGGCTGTTCCCACCGGTGACACCGTTGGCTCCTACACTTCCTACCTCGACGCCCAGAAAGCGGTTGACTACCTGGCGGACCAGCAGTTCCCGGTCCAGATGGTGTCCATCGTGGGCAATGAACTGAAGATGGTGGAGCGGGTTACGGGGCGCCTGAGCTATCCGCGGGTAGCGTTGTCGGGAGCGCTGAGCGGCATGTGGTTCGGCCTGTTCGTGGGCGTCATGCTCTCCTTCTTCGCTCCGTCACCCGGGTACTTCTCCATCATGACCTCGGTGCTGATGGGCGCGGCGTTCTTCATGCTCTTCGGCATCGTCACCTACGCCATGCAGCGCGGCAAGCGGGACTTCACCTCCACCAGCCAGGTGGTGGCCACCAGCTACGACGTGATCGTGGCCCCCGAGGCAGCCCACGAGGCCCGGCGGCTCCTGCAGCAGCTGCCCATGTCCCGCTCGGACGCAGCATCCGGCCACGGCCCGTATACGCAGCATGACTACTACAACCAGCCGTACCAGCAGCAGCACCACCAGCAGCCCGGGCAGCAGCAGGGGCAGGGCCCGGCCCGCCCCGCCGGGTGGAACGATCCCTACGGCCAGCGGTCCTCCGGTTCGTCCGCCCACAACGGACCGGTGCAGGAAGGCCACGGGTACCCGGACGACGCAGGCCAGCAGCATACCGACCAGCAGCCGGCGCAGCAGTACGACGCCGGCCAGCAGCACAGCGGCCAGCAGCCGGCGCAGCCGTTCCGTTCCGTCCGTTACCCGGACCTGCCGGACGGCCGCCCGCAGTACGGCGTGCGCCTGCCCCAGGGCCCTGCCGCTGATGCGGGGCAGCCTGGCGTGGGACAAACCACGGAACACCGGGCAGAAGCAGAACACCGGGCAGGGGACCACGTGCAGGATGGTGCGGAGCACCCGGTGGAAAACCAGTATGGTCCGGACGGGGACCAGCGCCGGGGCGACCACCGGCAGTAACGGCGCAGGTGCGTCCGGGTACACGGGGCGGACGGCGTCAGGAACCGGTGCCACAATCTAAGAGCGGGGCCGCTGGAATCATTCCAGCGGCCCCGCTCTTTGATTTCTTCAGCGCGTATCAGGCTTCTTCGGTCCGGTAGATGCCGGCCATCCAGTCCTCCACATCCTCCGCCTTGCGCGGCAGGGCTGCGCTGAGGTTGACGGGGCCCTCGGCGGTCATGAGGATGTCGTCCTCGATCCGGACGCCGATGCCGCGGTATTCCTCCGGGATTGCGAGGTCTTCCTTCTTGAAGTACAGGCCCGGTTCGATGGTGAACACCATGCCCTCGGTGAGTACCCCGTCGAGGTAGAGATCCCGCTTGGCCTGGGCACAGTCATGGACATCCAGGCCCAGGTGGTGGCTGGTGCCGTGCGGCATCCAGCGGCGGTGCTGCTGGCCCTCCGGGCTGATGGCTTCCTCCACGCTGACGGGCAGGATTCCCCATTCGGCCAGGCGCTCAGCCAGGACTGTGGTGGCCGCAGTATGGATGTCGCGGAACTTGGTTCCCGGCTGGGCCGCTGCGAATCCGGCGTCGGCAGCGTCGAGGACCGCCTGGTAGACCTTGCGCTGGATGTCGCTGAAGGTGCCGCTGGCCGGAAGGGTCCGGGTGATGTCCGCGGTGTAGAGAGAGTCGGCCTCGACGCCGGCGTCCAGGAGCAGGAGTTCGCCGGCGTGGATCCGGCCCGTGTTCCGGGTCCAGTGCAGCACTGTGGCGTTGTTGCCGGACGCCGCGATGGTGTCGTAGCCCAGTTCGTTGCCTACCTCGCGGGCACGGGCGAAGAAGGCACCCTCCACCACGCGTTCACCGCGGGCGTGCGTGAGGGCACGCGGCAGGGCCTTGACCACCTCTTCAAATCCTTCAACGGTGGCCGACACCGCAATCTTCATCTGCTCGATTTCCCACTCGTCCTTGAGCAGGCGCAGTTCGGAGAGGGCTTCGCTGAGCTTCTCGTCCAGGGCGTCGAGCACCTCGAGGTCCAGGTTCTCGGGGTCCTTGGCCGTGTTGTACCGGGCCGTGTCCACCAGTGCATCGATGTTGTCGTCAACCTTGCGGACCAGGCGGATGGAGATCCCGCCGATCTCCGGGGCGCCCACATCCTTGGTGATTGCCGTTTCCAGCTGGTCGATGTGCGCGGTGGCCAGTCCCAGCCGGGCCTCGAACTCTTCGAGGGTGGGACGGGCGCCAATCCAGAACTCACCGGAGCGGGAGTCCGCGTAGAACTGCTCCGTGTCCCTGCCGGCCAGCGGCCGGAAGTACAGCGTGGCGCGGTGGTGCGCGCCGTCGTCGCCCGTTCCCTCTTCCACCGGATCCAGGATCAGGACCGCGTCCGGCTCGTGGTCCAGGCCGAGGCCCGTCAGGTGGGCGAAGCCGGAATGCGGGCGGAAGCGGTAGTCGCAGTCGTTGGAACGGACCTTGAGCGGCCCCGCGGGGATAACCAGGCGTTCGCCTTTGAACTGGGCCGAGATCGCCTTGCGCCGGGATGCGGCGTAGCCGGCGACGGCGTCGCGCCGGGGGAGCTCCTGGCTGGACGGCGCCCAGTTGCTGGCCATGAAGGCCTTGAAGGCGTTGGAACTGGGCCGCTGGGAGCGGTTGTTGACGCGGTCCTCCAGCGGCTGGGAAGCAGAGTTTTGGGTGTTTTCGGCATCGTTCACGGCACCATCGTCTCACCAGCATCCCGGCTACGCGAACAGGCCTCCCCGGTCTCCTGTCCCCGGTCCACTACGCTGAATAAGTGAGGATTGACCTGCATGCCCACTCCAACGTCTCCGACGGCACCGAGACCCCGGCCGATGTCATGGCCTCTGCTGCCCGTGCGGAACTGGATGTGGTGGCCCTGACCGACCATGATTCGACGGCCGGCTGGGCGGAGGCCGCCGCGGCCGCCGCCACGTGCGGGGTGGCCCTGGTGCCGGGCATGGAAGTCTCCTGCCGGACCGAGGAAGGCATCAGTGTCCACCTCCTGAGCTACCTGCACGATCCCACCCATCCCGGGCTGCTCGAGGAAATCACGAAGGCCAAGGACTCCCGCCTGACCCGCGCCGAACGCATGGTGACCATCCTTGCCGAGGACTATCCGCTCACCTGGGACGACGTGATCCACCACGTGGCGCCCGGAGCCACCCTTGGCCGGCCGCACATCGCCGATGCCCTCGTCGCCGCGGGCGTCGTGGAGGACCGGTCCGAGGCATTCGCGTCCATCCTCACCTCCCGGTCCCGCTACTTCATCCCGCACTACGCCCCGGACCCGGCCACCGCCGTCGAACTGGTCCGTGCCGCCGGCGGCGTGCCCGTGTTTGCCCATCCCGTGGCTTCCGCCCGGGGCCGGATCGTGGGGGAGCGGACGTACAGGGACATGATCGACGCCGGGCTGGCAGGCCTGGAGATCAACCACCGGGACAACCCGGAAGAGGGCCGGGATTTCCTGCGCAAACTTGCGGCCCGGCATGGCCTGCTGGTCACCGGCTCCTCCGACTATCACGGCACCGGCAAGCCCAACCTGCTCGGCGAAAACCTCACGGCCCCGGAGATGCTGGCGCGGATCGAGGAACTGGGTACGGGAGCCGCCGTCGTCCGTCCTTGAGGGGCGGACAACACCCTGGCTAGCTGGACGGGAAGGAGCTCAGGGTGGCGTGCGCTCCGAGCCGCTTGGCCATGATGTCGATGGCGGGCTGGTTCTGGTCCACGCACACGAACCTGCGGCCGAGCTTGGCGGCAACTGCTCCGAGGGTGCCGGAGCCGGCGAAGAAGTCCAGGCACCAGTCACCGGGCCGGGACGACGCAGCGACCACGCGGCGGACCAGGCCCTCCGGCTTCTGCGTAGGGTAGCCGGTCTTTTCCTTGCCGGTGGGCGAGACGATGGTGTGCCACCAGACGTCGGTGGGCAGCTTTCCCAGTTCCCGCTTGGCCGGGGTCACCAGGCCCGGCGCCATGTAGGGCTCGCGGTCCACCTCGGCGCTGTCGAAATGGTACTTCGCGGGGTTCTTGACGTACACCAGGATGTTGTCGTGCTTGGTGGGCCACCGGTTTTTCGCCCGGGCACCGTAGTCGTACGCCCAGATGATCTCGTTCAGGAAGCATTCGCGGCCGAAGATGGCATCCAGCATCACCTTGGCGTAGTGCACCTCACGGTAGTCCAGGTGCAGGTACAGGGTGCCGTCGTCGGCCAGCAGGCGCCAGGCCTCCACGAGCCGTGGTTCCAGGAAGGACCAGTAGTCGCTGAACGCATCATCGTAGCGGTGCAGGGCGCCCTTGATGGTGTCGTAGGAGCGGCCCTTGAAGCCCACCCGGTCCCCGCTGCCGCCGGCGTTCACCACCATCCGGGTTTCCTGGCGCTGCTGCGGCCGGCCCGTGTTGAAGGGCGGGTCCACATAAATCAGTGTGAAGGCGCCGTCCGGCAGCGTGGGGAGGTACGCCGCGTTGTCCGCGTGCACCACCAGGCTGCCGCCGTCCGGCGCCCAAACAGTGTCAGTCATCAGGGCAGTTAGGCCTCGGAGTTGCCCGGCTGGCTGCCGTTGTCCGCACCGGCCACCACTTCGCCGTTGCGGCGGCGGGTGCGGGTGCGGGTCCGGCGGGCGCGGTTGGGCTTTTCGCCCTCTGCCGCGGGTGCCGCAGCTTCAGCGGCGGATGCGGTCTCCGGAGTTGAGGTACGACGACGGCGCTCGCCCGTGCGGCCCGTCGAGTCATTGCTCCGGCCGCCTTCGCGGCTGCCGCCCTTGCCGGCGTCGCTGTTTCCGCGGCCCCGTCCGTCCCGGTCGCGTGAGCGGCCCGCGTCGCGGCCGCCGCGGCTGTTCTTCTTGCCGGTCTCGCCGAGGTCCTCGAGGACTTCGGCGTCGACGCCGGCCAGGGTCCGCTTGTCGCGGGGCAGGCGGCCCTTGGTGCCCTCGGGGATGTCAAGGTCCGTGTAGAGGTGCGGCGAGGAAGAGTAGGTTTCCACCGGCTCCGGCACACTCAGCCCCAGCGCCTTGTTGATCAGGCCCCAGCGCGGCATGTCGTCCCAGTCCACGAACGTGACGGCGGTGCCCTTGTTGCCGGCGCGGCCCGTGCGGCCCACCCGGTGCAGGTAGATCTTCTCGTCTTCCACGCACTGGTAGTTGATGACGTGCGTAACGTCCTCGACGTCGATGCCGCGGGCGGCAACGTCGGTGGCCACCAGGACATCGACCTTGTTGTTGCGGAAGGCGCGCAGCGCCTGTTCGCGGGCGCCCTGGCCCAGGTCGCCGTGGATGGCGGCGGCGGCGAACCCGCGGTCCACCAGTTCCTCGGCCACCTTGGCGGCGGTGCGCTTGGTCTTGGTGAAGATAATGGTCCGCCCGCGGCCGCGGGCCTGCAGGATGCGTGCCACCACTTCGGTCTTATCCATGCTGTGCGCACGGTAGATCAGCTGGCGGATGTCGCGCTTGGTCAGGCCCTCGTCCTCCGGATCCGCGGCGCGGATGTGCGTGGGCTGGGTCATGTACCGGCGTGCCATGGCGATGACGGGGCCGGGCATTGTGGCGGAGAACAGCAGGGTCTGGCGGACGGCGGGCGTTGCCGCGATCAGCGTCTCCACGTCCGGCAGGAAGCCCAGGTCCAGCATTTCGTCGGCTTCGTCCAGCACCACGATCTTGACGTTCTTCAGGCTCAGGTGCTTCTGCTTGAAAAGGTCGATCAGCCGGCCGGGGGTTCCCACCACTACCTCGACGCCCTGCTTGAGGGCTTCGACCTGCGGCTCGTAGGCGCGGCCGCCGTAGATGGTGGTGATCCTGGCGTTGCGCTTGCGCGCCGCCGTCTGAAGGTCGTTCGCTACCTGGACCGCCAATTCACGGGTGGGAACAATGACCAGGGCCTGCGGTGCGCCGGGCACGGCCAGCTTGGCGTAGCCGGGATCATCCTGCCCGATCACGCGCTGCAGCGCCGGAATGCCGAAGCCCAGGGTCTTGCCGGTACCGGTCTTGGCCTGGCCGATGATGTCGTGGCCGCCCAGCGCGACCGGCAGGGTCATGGCCTGGATGGGGAAGGGGTGGGTGATGCCGGCGTCGGCCAGGGATTCAACGATGTCTGCGCGGACGTTGTAGTCGGCGAAGGACTTCTCCGCGATCTCGTGCGGCGTCTCGTCGGAGATGATGGTTTCTTCCGGCTCGATGGTCTCCGTGCCGGACTCATCGCTCAGGAGCTGGTGGGTATGCAATTCACTCACAGGGGAGTTTCCTTATTCATTTGGGCAATGGCGCTGCCTGCTCAACGGGCCGGCCCATGGCTGGCCGCTCCGGAGCACGCTCAGGCGCGCAAGCGATTCCAGTGGAAGCCGATCGCGGGCTATCTAAATGCTGGCACTGGTGACCAACGGGTACTTCTCAAGATCGCGTAGGGGCGGGCTTGTTGGTTTCAAATCAAGGAAATCAACGACCGGGCATCCAGTTCTACCCCTCCAGTCTAGCCGTACGGGCGCGGAAACACGGTTTCGGCCCGCCCAGGGGCCCGCCGGCCCGTCAGGAAATGAGTTCGAAGTGGATCTGCCGGGTGGTGATGTCCGAGGAAACCAGCCGGACGCGGACCTTGGTGCCGGACTCCAGTTCGCCCGCGCAGCGTGCAGTCACCGCAGGTTCGGCGATCTGGATGATCCCCGAACTTCCGTTCCCGTTTCCGTTGCCGTTTTTCCCGTTCCCGTTTCCATTCTTGCTATTCCCGTTGCCGTTTCCGTTCTGCGGCTTGGATCCGGAAATGACGATCGCATCAAACTCCTGCCCGATGTGGTTCAGCAGCAGCGCCGCTTCCACGGTGTCCAGGGCCAGGCGTTCCATGCGGGAGGCCAGCTGGTCCGATCCCGCCATGATGCCCGGGAGCAGCGGCAGGGCTTCCCGCGCCCAGCCGGGAACGTCGCCGCCGTTGCTCAGGGCCTCGCAGATGACCAGCACGAAGCGGTCCACGAGGCGGCGCAGCGGCGCGGTGGTGTGGGCATAGGCTGCGCCGATGGCCGACTGGATGCCGTCTTCCGGGACAGTGCCGTCGAAAGCTGTGTAGGACGCGCCACGGAACAGCATGCCGGCTGAGTGCATGATGGCCAGCTGGCGCGGATCGGTGGGATCGAGGGACCGGAGGTACTCGCCGTAGCTGACTTCCCCGTCCCATGGCCTGCCCAGCACCTCGGTCTGCAGCCGGAAATGCCGCAGGGACCGTTCATCCGGGGCAGGCATGGTGCGCAGGATGCCCACTTTGCCCTCCAGCATGAGCTGTGCGGCCGCCATTCCGGTCATCAGCGAAATCTGTGCATTCCAGTCCTCCACGGGAAGCTGCGGAACAGCGTCGATCCGGTAGCCGCCGTCGGGCAACTGGACGATCTCCTGCTCAGGCATGTTCAGGCTGGCGCCCCCGCGTGCCCGTTCCAGCGCCACCCGCTTCAGTCCCACCTCGCGGAGCAGGCCCAGTACGGGGGAGGCAGTCCCGGCGTCGAGATCGGCCTGGGCGCCTTTGTAGCTGAGCTTGTCACGGCTGATGACCCGCGCCCTCCGGACGCCGACGGACAGCACTGTCGCGTCGCCGTCGAGCGTGAAGTCCCAGACGAAAGCCGAACACTCCTGGCCGGGCAGCAGGCTTCCGGCGCCCTCGCTGATCACCTCGGGGTGCAGCGGGATCCGTCCGTCCGGGGCGTAGAACGTCTGTCCGCGGCGCCGCGTCTCGGCGTCCAGCGGGCCGCCCGGAGCAACAAACGCCGGAACGTCGGCGATGGCGTACATGACCCGGTAGCCGTTTCCGTCCGGTTCGATGAACACTGCCTGGTCCAGGTCCGTGGAGGACGCCGGATCGATGGTCACGAATCCGACGGCGGTCAGGTCGTAGGACGGCAGTTTCAGCGCGGCGATGGCGGCGCGGGCGTCTTCCACTGCTTCGGCGGGGTACGGTCCTGGCAGTTCAAGTTCCGTCCGCAGCAGGCCCAGCGCCTCTTCCAGGGCGTTCTTGTGGTCATGGACGTTGGGGGCCAACCGATGATGTGACACAAAAATCAGCGTATCCCCAAGTCCCGGAATTAAGCAGGCTCAGGAGCCGGTGCCGTCCAGCGCGTCGAGAAGGGAGGCGGCGGCGGCCGCGGGGTCGGGTGCTTCGGTGATGGCGCGGACCACCACGATCCTGCCGGCACCGGCCTCCACAACGTCGCGGACGTTTCCGTGGTCGATGCCGCCGATGGCAAACCATGGCACGGGATCTCCGGCCTGCGGGGAGGCTTCGGCGGCATATGTCACCAGTTCGGGGCCGACGGCGGCCCTGCCGGGTTTGGTGGGCGTGGCCCAGACCGGACCCACGCAGAAGTAGTCCAGCCCGGACGGCCCAACGGTTGCGGCCAACGCGGCGTCCACCTGCTCAGTGGTGTGGCTGGAGAGTCCAATGGCCGCGTTGCCGTTGACCAGCGTCCGCGCTGCCGGCAGCGGAAGGTCCTTCTGGCCGATGTGGAACACCGGCGCCCCGGACAGCACGGCGATGTCCGCACGGTCGTTGACGGCCCACAGCCGGCCATGGCGTACCGCTGTTTCCTTCAGGACTGCCAGGAGGTCCAGTTCCTCTGCGGCTTCGATGGTCTTGTCGCGCAGCTGGATGATGTCCACGCCGCCGGCAAACGCGGCGTCAACGAAGTCCGCGAAGTCGCCGCGCGCGGTCCGTGCGTCGGTGCAGAGGTACAGGCGCGCTGCCTTGAGGGCGTCAATGTGGCCCGCGTTGGCAACTTCGGCGGGGAGGGCAGCGGAGGCTGGGGCGTGGGGGCCGGCGGGCAGGGATGAGGCGGACACATTCATGCCTGCAAGCCTAGTTCCTCTAAACTGGGCTGGTACTGCGGGAGCCCGCGGCAGCTGTCACAAAGCGCCGGGCTGAGAGGGCGTCAGAGCCGACCGCTTGACCTGATCCGGTTAATGCCGGCGTAGGGAAGGAACCACATGCGCAACCCCGTTGACGATCTCCCCGGGCCCGCAGGCGCCAGCGCAAACTCCACCGTCCGTGCCGACGTCGCCGTCATCGGCGGGGGAGTGGTGGGCCACGGCATCGCCTGGGAGGCGCAGCGTTCCGGACGCTCCGTTGCCCTGATCGATGACTCACCCGGAAACGGTGCCAGCTGGGCCGCCGCGGGCATGCTGGCCCCGGTCAGCGAACTGCACTACCAGGAGGAGGACCTCCTGGAACTGATGCTTGAGGCGTCGTCCCGCTGGCCAGGGTTCGCTGCCGGGATCGCCGGTGCGACGGGGGCGGATTGCGGATACCTGACGACGCCGACACTCGCCGTGGGTGCCGACGCCGCTGACCGCCGCGCGCTGATGGACCTCCGCGCGGTACAACAGGCCAACGGACTGGGGGTGGAGCCACTGACCGTGCGCGAAGCCCGCAAACGCGAGCCGCTGCTCAGCCCCGCCATCGCCTGCGCCCTGGACACACCCGCGGACCACCAGGTGGATCCCCGGCGTTTGGTGGCGGCCATGCGGCTGGCACTCGCGGGCGCTGCACTGAAGTCCCCGGAGCTGGCCGCCGCGGGCGCGGTGGATGGGTATGCCGTGCCGGACCGGGCCGCCGGCCTGCTGTGGGAGGGCGGAAGCGTCGTCGGCACCTCACTGGCTGGCGGCGGCACCGTCCTGGCAACGGAAACCATCGTGGCCAACGGCCTGCAGGCAGGGGACCTTGGCGGCCTGCCCGACGGCCTCGACCTGCCACTGCGCCCAGTCCACGGGGACATACTCCGTCTCGCCGTTCCGCAGCACCTCCAGCCCCTGGTGACCTCCACGGTTCGAGGGCTGGTGCACGGAGTCCCCGTCTACATCGTCCCCCGGCAGGACGGGACTGTGGTGATCGGGGCAACCCAGCGCGAGGACGCGCTCTCCGATGCCGTGAGCGCCGGAGGCGTCTACCAGATGCTGCGGGACGCGCAGGCGCTGGTGCCCGCCGTCGCTGAACTGGAACTGCTCGAGTGCACCGCCCGGGCCCGCCCCGGTACCCCTGACAACGCGCCCCTGCTGGGCCGCGTGCCGGTGGATCCGGGGTCCGGAAACCCTGCCGCCGGGCATGTCCCGGGACTCATCATCGCCACCGGGTTCTTCCGGCACGGCGTCCTGCTCACCCCCGCCGCAGCCGCCATCTGCACGGCACTGCTGGACGGGACATCAGATTCCCGCTGGTCGCCCTTCAGCCCGGAGCGGTTCTCCCGGCCGGCGGCAGCCGCCACCACACCCCACATCAAGGAGACAGCGTGAACATCACCCTGAACGGAAACACGCACGAGGTGGCCGACGGCGCCTCCATCACCACGCTCGTCAGCCAAGTCACCGGACGCCCGCTGGCACCCAACGGACAGGCGACGGACGGCGGGAAACTGGGCGTCGCCGTCGCACATAATGCCCAGGTGGTGCCGCGGAGCCAATGGTTCGCCACCGCGCTCGCCGAGGGCGACGATATTGAACTTGTCACTGCAGTACAGGGAGGCTGACGCCATGACCGAAACCAGCACCATCAACCCCGCCGGAAACCCGGGCGCCGCCGACGCCCTGGTGATTGACGGCGTCGCCCTCGGATCCCGGCTCATCATGGGCACGGGCGGGGCACCCAGCCTGGACGGCCTGGGCGCAGCGCTGCTGGCCTCCGGCACCGCCCTGACCACGGTGGCCATGCGCCGGTACTCCACGGCTGAAACCGGTTCGCTGTTCCAGCTGCTGGTGGACCATGGGATCCGCGTGCTGCCCAACACGGCCGGCTGCTTCACGGCCAGGGATGCGGTCCTGACCGCCGAACTGGCGCGGGAGGCCCTGGAGACCGACTGGGTGAAACTGGAGGTCATCGCCGACGAGCAGACCCTCCTGCCGGACGCCGTGGAACTCGTGGACGCCACGGAGCAGCTGGTCAACCGCGGGTTCAAGGTCTTCGCCTACACGAATGACGACCCCGTGCTTGCGTTGCGGCTGGAGAACCTCGGCGCCACCGCCGTCATGCCGCTGGGCGCCCCGATCGGCACCGGACTGGGGATCCTGAACCCGCACAACATCGAGCTGATCGTTTCCCGCGCGTCGGTGCCGGTGGTCTTGGATGCAGGCATCGGCACGGCGTCAGACGCCGCGCTGGCCATGGAGCTGGGCTGCGACGCCGTCCTGCTGGCCACGGCAGTGACGCGTGCCCAGAACCCCGCGCTCATGGGCGAGGCATTCAAGCACGCAGTGATCGCCGGCAGGATGGCCAGGGCCGCCGGGCGCATCCCGCGCCGGGAGCACGCCCTTGCCTCCTCCGCGATGGAGGGCCGGGCGGAGTTCCTCTGACCCCCGTGAAACAGGTGTGGCCACCGCCCGGATGGGTGGTGGCCACACGCGTATGTACTGCCCTGCCGGCGGTCAGCGCCGCAGAATAACAGTCAGGCGTTCCGTGTCGCGGCGGGCGCGGGTACGGCCCAGGTAGATGACGGCGGCGATGGCCGCAGCTACTCCCAGGACCATGGGCAGGACCCACGGAAGCCACGTGGTCCCCGGCAAGTAGCCGAAGCCCGCAGTCATCAGGATGATCCAGGCCAGCGCCGCAACACCCGCGGCAACACCGGCCGGAACTGCCGCACCGTATTTGGCATGCCGCTTGTCATTGGCCCAGACGACGAAGCCGGCGGCGACGGTTGCCAGCACCACGATGGTCAGCGAAAGCATGGATCTCCTTGGAAAACTGCGGTGGCCGGGGACGGGCAGAGGGTGAAACGGGCCGGACTAGAACTGGCCGAAACCTACGCGCCGGACCTCCTCGGCACCGATTTCCACGTAAGCCAGTGCGTTGCCCGGAACAATGATCAGGCGTCCTTTGTCATCCTTCAGGCGCAGTTCGCTGCCCTCATTAATGGCTTCGCCAACAACCTTGGCCACCGTCTCCGCATCCTGGGTTGATTCCAGCACGATTTCGCGGCCAACGTTCTGAACGCCGATCTTAATTTCCAAGGGGGCCTCCCAGCCTGTGAAAGTACTCGTGTTTCTCTACGAGGTGTTGTCTTATTTGTAGTCTAGGACTCTTTGGGGAAGCGAGAGATTCCGCGCCAAGCTAAACGGTAGATGAGGTCGCTGGCCACATCGAGGTCCAGGTTGCCGTCCGTTTCCAGCCAGTACCGGGCGCTGACCTGCGCCATTCCGGCCAGGCCGCGGCCCAGCAGTTCCGCTTCCAGGTGGGGGAGCTTGGTGTCCTCCGCAATGACCCGGGCAATGGCGTCGGCGAAGGTCCTGTTGAACGTTTCCAGCCGCGAGCTCACATCGGGATCATTAATCAGGTCGGACTCGAACACCAGGCGGTGGGCCTGGTCGTCATTGGCGATGAAGTGGAAGTAGGCGCGCATGACAGCCTGGACGCGTTCATCGTTGTCAGTGGTGGAGTTCAGGGCGCCCAGCATCAGTTCGGTCAGCGAGGCCAGATGGCTTTCCAGCAGGGCGAGGTAGAGCTCGCGCTTGGAAGGAAAATGCTGGTACAGCACCGGTTTGCTCACATGGGCAGTTTCTGCAATCTCATCCATTGCCGCACCGTGGTAGCCGTTGGCTACGAACACCTCCTGGGCCGCGGCAAGGAGCTGTGCCCGGCGCTCATCCCGGGGCAGGCGGGCGGACCGCTGGCCTGCGGGGCGGGAGGGAGTTTGGGGTGCGGCGGAGGCCGGACGGTCAGCCCGTGCTTCAGGGACCACAGTTGTCCTTCTTTCCATTGCAGTTACCCTTCACTTTACTGCGGGGTAATATGACCCGGCGGTATCCCGGGGCATACATTGAAGTATGGCTTCGACTTTCACCGCAAATGTTGCAACCCCTGCCCTGGATCCGCTGGTGGAACCGGCTGCCGGCCTCACTCCCGCCGAGGTTGAACGGTACTCCCGGCACCTGATCATTCCCGAGATCGGCGCGCTGGGGCAGCGGCGGCTCAAGAACGCCAAGGTGCTGGTCATCGGCGCCGGCGGCCTGGGTGCCCCCGCCCTGCTGTATCTCGCCGCGGCTGGTGTGGGAACGATCGGAATCATCGACGACGACGTCGTTGACCTGAGCAACCTGCAGCGCCAGGTGATCCACGGCGTCAGCGACGTGGGCCGCCCCAAGACCGAATCGGCACGCGATGCCATCGCCGGGCTGAACCCGCTGGTTGACGTCCGGCTGCACAACGTACGCCTGGACTCGTCCAATGCCCTGGAACTGTTCAGCGGGTACGACCTCATTCTTGACGGTGCCGACAACTTCGCCACCCGGTACCTGGTGAACGATGCCGCCGCCATCCTGGGAAAGCCCTACGTATGGGGTTCCATTTTCCGTTTCGATGGCCAGGTCAGTGTGTTCTGGGAGAAGCACGGACCCACCTACCGGGACCTGTACCCCGAGGCGCCGCCTGCCGGTTCCGTGCCGTCCTGCGGTGAGGGCGGCGTCTTCGGCATGCTGTGCGCCGCCGTGGGATCGCTCATGGTGACCGAAGCGGTGAAGCTGATTACCGGCGTCGGACGTTCCCTGCTGGGCCGCGTGGCCCTGTTTGACGCACTGGGCGGCAGCTGGCGTGAAATCCGGGTGTCGAAGGACCCGGCCGCCCAGCCCATCACGGAACTCACTGACTACGAGGCGTTCTGCGGCATCGCTCCGGCCGCCCCGTCGGACACGGAACACACTGTCACGGCCACCCAGCTGGCCACCATGCTGGCCTCGCGCAAGGCCGGGCTCAAGGACTTCGAACTGGTGGACGTCAGGGAGTCGGGGGAGTACGACATCGTCCGGATCGACGGGGCCAAACTGATCCCGCAGGGACGCATCCTGGCCGGCGAAGCCTGGGATGAACTTCCGCAGGACCGGGACATCGTGTTCCACTGCAAGGCCGGGACACGCTCCGCCAACGTCCTGGCGGCGGCCCGGCAGGCCGGCTACCAGCGCGTCAGCCATCTCGACGGCGGGATCCTGGCCTGGGTGCGGGACGTGGAACCCGGGAAACCCGTCTACTGACCCGGACGCCCCATCACCTTTAGCGGCTTTTTGAGAAACGCCCCATCACTTCCCTGAAGAAAGTGATGGGGCGTTTCCAATTTCGGGGCAAATGGTGATGGGGCGTCGGGGAGGGAGAACCTCAGGCGGTTTCGCGGCCCTTGTGGTCCACCGGGCACTCGGCCTCCACCACTGCGGGCGCGGCTGTGGCGGGCTGAGAGGTGCCCGGCTGCTCGACGGTAATGCCGTACAGCGCCTCGAGCGCCGCAACGTAATCATCCTGCTGGCCGTTTGCGGCGAGTTCGCGGGCGCGGACGGTGGGGACGTGCAGCAACTGCTTGACCATGCGGCGGAGCGCGAACTCCACTTCTTCAGCGGCAGCGGTGCAGCCGTGCCGGGCACGGACCTTTTCCATCTCCGCGTCCAGCACGTTCATGGTGTGGCGGCGCAGGGCAACGATGGCGGAGTCCACGGAGCGGGCTTCGCGCTCCTGCTCGAAGGCCTTGGCGGCGCCCTTGACGATGCCGCTTGCCTGGGCCAGCGATTCCGCCTGCTCCTGCGGCGCGGCCAGGCGCACCGATTCCAGGGTCAGCAGTTCCACGCCGTCCAGCTCGCCGACGGCGGGATCGAAGTCGTGGGTGAGCGCCAGGTCGATGGCAATCAGGGGCTGGGGTGAGTCCGCGCGGACCTGAGCGAGTTCGTCCGCTTCAACCCGGGTGTCCGAGCCGCTGCAGCCGATCATGACGTCGGCGGCCGCCACCGCTGGGCGCAGCGAATCCACATCCAGGGCGGACCCGCCGCGCGAGGCCACGAATCCTTCGGCCCGGCCGGATGAGGAGTAGACGGAGATGTCCGTGCAGCCGCGTTCACGCAGCAGTGCCATGGTGGCGCCGGCGTACGCGCCGGTCCCGAACAGCACAACCTTCTTGGTGGTCCAGTCGGGGTTTTCGGAAAGATCAGTGGCCAGGTCCAGGGCCACCGAAACGATGGAAAGCCCCCGGGAACCGAGGGCCGTCTGCGCGCCGACGTCCTTGGCGGTTTTCGAAGCGGCCTGGAACAGCCGGACCAGGCCGGCGCTGGCAGTACCGTCGTGCTGTGCGGTGATAAGGGCGCGGCGCACCTGGCCGGCGATCTCGCGCTCGCCAACGACGGCGGAATCCAGTCCGGCGCTGACGGCGAACAGGTGCTGGGTTACCTCGGGACCGGTCCGGGTGCTGAAGGAGCGTGACACGAGGGGCTCGGAGAGTCCGCTGGCCTGGCTGATCCGCGACACCAGTGCAGCCCGGGCCGCTTCGACGTCGTTCGGATTGGGCGCTTCGCCGTAGATCTCATAGCGGTTGCAGGTGGCGAGGACCACCGCTCCGGCCACGGCAGGGGATTCGGTGAGCGCGGATGCGGCAATCCCGGAGGAACCGTTGCTCAACTGAGCAACGGTTTCAAGATCGATGTCGGCGTGTGTAGCCACCAATGAGAAAAGAACCACAGCAGACCAATCATAGCTTTTTCGTTGCCCGGTAGAACAACCACCGGAAAGGATAGTCGCCACACCTGGACGTGATCCGTGCCACCTCAAGGATTCCCGTGCCGTCAGCGACAGGTTGTCGTTATCTTTTGCAGCTCTTTTTGGGCACAATCAAAAGCATGACTCCTAGCCCTGCCGTCTCCGCTGCCGGCACCCTCGCCGCAGACCATCCACTGATGGACGGCCGCACAGCAGACTCCCCGCTGATCACGGCCTACCGCGGCGGCAAGCCGTCCCGCCGTCCCGTCTGGTTCATGCGGCAGGCCGGCCGGTCGCTGCCCGAATACCTCAAGGTGCGCGAAGGCATCGCCATGCTGGACTCCTGCCTCCGCCCGGAGCTGGCCTCTGAGATCACGCTGCAGCCCGTCCGCCGCCATGACGTGGACGCCGGCATCTTCTTTTCCGACATCGTCATCCCGCTGAAGCTCGCCGGCGTGGGAGTGGACATCGTGCCCGGGGTCGGGCCGGTCCTCGACAAGCCGGTACGCACCGCGGCCGATGTTGCCGCCCTGCCGCAGCTCACGTGGGAAGCCCTGGAGCCGATCCGTGAAGCCGTCCGCCTCACGGTGGCCGAACTGGGCAAGACGCCCCTGATTGGTTTCGCCGGCGCACCGTTCACGCTGGCCGCCTACATGGTGGAAGGAAAGCCGTCCCGCGACCACCTGGGCCCGCGGACCATGATGCACGCGGACCCGGAGACATGGAACGCGCTGGCCAACTGGGCTGCCGACGCCTCCGGCATGTTCCTCCAGGCCCAGCTGGAGGCGGGCGCCTCCGCCGCCCAGCTGTTCGACTCCTGGGCGGGCTCGCTGGGGCTGGCCGACTACACCAAATACGTTGCGCCGGCGTCGGCCCGTGCCCTGGACCATGTCCGCCACCTGGGTGCCCCGCTCATCCACTTCGGCACCGGCACGTCCGAACTCCTCGTGGCCATGCGGGACGTGGGAGTGGACGTGGTGGGCGTTGACTACCGGCTGCCGCTCGATGAGGCGAACCGCCGCCTGGGCGGAACGGTTCCGCTGCAGGGAAACATCGACCCCGCGCTGCTGGCAGCACCCTGGGACATCCTGGAGGCGCACGTCCGCCAGGTCATCGCCGCCGGCGCCGGCGCCCCGGGCCACGTCCTGAACCTGGGACACGGCGTACCGCCCGAAACGGACCCGGACGTCCTGACCCGGGTGGTGGAGCTCATCCACTCCATCTCGCCGGAGTAATCCGTGGCCAGCTCCCCGGCGAAACCTGGCCAGGCGCTCGTGGTGGGCGGCGGGATCTCCGGGCTGCTCTCCGCCCGGGAACTCGCAGCAGCCGGTTATGAGGTGACCGTCCTGGAAGCCGGGACGGCGTGGGGCGGCTGTGTTGGCAGCCATACGGTCGCGGGGCTCACCCTGGACAGCGGCGCTGAGTCCTTCGCCACCAGGTCCGACGCCGTAGCCCGGCTCTGCACGGACCTTGGGCTCGGCAGAAAGATCGTTCCCCCGCGGCCCGGGGGTGCCTGGGTGCAGCTTCCGGACGGGCCCCGCGAGCTGCCCCGGACCGGAGTCCTGGGCATCCCTGCCAACCCCTGGGACCCTGAGGTCCGCCGTACCCTGGGCATCCTCGGCTCGCTGCGTGCCTCCCTGGACCGGCTGCTGCCCGCATCCATAGGGGCCGGCGCCGGCGTCACCAGCGTCTCCGCGCTGGTCCGGACCCGCATGGGCTCGCGCGTGCTGGAACGCCTCGTCTCGCCCGTGGTGGGCGGTGTCCACTCCGCCGATCCCGGCCTGCTCGACGTCGACATGGTGGCTCCGGGCCTGCGTGCAGGCCTGCGGAGGCATGGTTCCCTCGCTGCCGCAGTTTCGGCACAGCGGCGCGGCGCCGGGACAACCGGCCAAGCCGGGACGCCCCAACCGGCAAAGGCCGGGTCCGCCGTCGCAGGCCTCGAAGGCGGCATGCACACCCTGGTGGACGCCCTGGTGGCGGAGCTCGAACGCCGCGGCGTGACCCTGTTGTTGGGCACTGCCGCCACGGCGGTTTCCCGCACCCCGGAAGGCTGGCGCGTCGACGCCGCCGGGGCGGCCTTCCATGCCGCGCTGCTTGTCATGGCCGTGGAGGGCCCTGCCGCCGTCGAACTGCTCGAACATGCCGTACCTGCAATCTCGGGAAAGAAACCGGCCTCCGGGCCGGACGTCAAGCTGGTCACGCTGGTCCTGGACAAGCCGGACCTGGACCGGCGGCCGCGTGGAACGGGAATCCTGGTGGCACCGCAAACGCCCGGCATCGAAGCGAAGGCGTTGACGCACGCCACGGGCAAATGGGATTGGCTGACCGCCGCTGCCGGCCCTGGGCGCCATGTGGTGCGCCTTTCCTACGGCCGGGTGGACGATGCTTCGGCCCAGGCCATCGGCCCCCAGACCGATGATGAGCTGTTCGCGGCCGCCCTGCGCGACGCATCTGCCCTGCTGGGCGTCCGGATCACCGGCGGAGACGTGCGCGGCTGGGACGTGGTCCGGTGGCGCGGAGCCCTGCCGTTCGCCGCCGTCGGGCACCGCGCACGGGCGGCGGACATCCGGCGGTCCTGCAGCGCTGCGGGCGGCCTGGCCGTCGTGGGCGGATGGGTTGCCGGGAACGGGTTGGCTGCTGTGGTGGCGGACACACGTGAGCAAATCGGCCAACTGACTGCCGCCTGAGCGTCGGTGCTGGTCAGCGCCCCGAAGCCGGTCCGCGGCTCCGGCGTGGCGGGCGGCCGGGCCTCCTTGCCGGTTTCCAATCGGCCAGCCGTTCTGGTTAGGGTCGATGACTATGGTTCAACACAGGTCCGAGCTTTCACTTTCCCGGACCGGTATCCATGGGGGGCTCCGGCGCGGCACCGCAGCAGCGGCCGTCGGAGCGGTACTGGTTCTTTCCACCGGCGTCCAGGCGTCCTTGGCCGACGACGCGGTCCCCCCTCCGCAGGATCCGGCGGCACAAGGATCCGTAGCCGCAACCGCCGCGGCGTTCGGACTGTCCACGGCGGCCCGTCAAAGCGCTCCCGGAACGCAGGAAGCCACGGGGAACGCTGGATCCGGGCATGAAAGGGACGGCCGGCAGGGGGCCGGCGAACCCACGGCGGGATCCCCGGCCACGGGTGCCCCGCGCACGCCATGGTCAATACTTCCGGTGCCGGATTCCCTCCTTCCGGCGGTCAGCGGTTCCCCGTCCGCGGCGGTCACGTCGACAACCGCACCCAGTCCGACGTCCTCGGGAACGCCCCTGGCACCTGGCCCGCGGACCACGGCCGCCGCCACTCCGACCGGCTCTCCGGCCACGGACCGGCCAGAGTCTCCCACGGCGTCCGGGCCCTCCACTGGGTCAGCGCCGGCCGCTGACCCAGCAACCGGCACGTCCACGGCGGCCGGGGCACCGGCCCGTTCAGCCGTTCCTTCGGCCGCCGGAACGGCCGGGGCCGCATCCGGAGCGCCAGCCGGAGGGGCTGCTTTGGCCCCGGGTACCCAGGCGGCAGTGCCGGGCTCCGGCGTGGCGGGCAGTCCTTTCGTTGCCGGCGCCACCGTAGCGGACGGCAGTGCATTCGGCGCGCCGGCCCAGACGCCGGCCGGCAGTCCGGATGCCGCATATGCGTCCGCTCTGCCGACGTCGCTGTCCATCAATGCGCGCCCGTCCCAGCCCACCCGCGCGCCGCAGGCCGCCGGCGCCCCGGCCGGACCGGGACAGGCAGTTTCCTCCACCGGCCCACTGCCTGGCGTGCCCGATGCCATGGTGTGGCTGGGTGCGGGCCTGGTCGGTGTGGGAGCGGCTGCCGGGCTGGTGTTCCTGCGGATGCGCCGCCTCTAAGGGGGTGCACCTGGTGGCCTGCTGCATGAGGGAATGTGACTTTGCTCACTTCTACGAGCTGTAGAACTTTTCGGTTTCGTCTTGGGGCGGGGAAGGGGCAAACTTGTAACCATGAGCCACACTTCTGCCGAATCTGTCACTAAAACCGAAGAATCAGCCGAGCAGTTCTTTACCCTCTGGACGGTATTCAAGAGGTCGGAGTCAGTGGTCCGCAGCGCTGACGCCGCCGCCGACTTCGAAGCGCTGCTGGAGCGGCTCGCCGCGGCCGGCGTCACCCACCGGGGCAGCTACGACGTCTCGGCCATGCGCGCCGACGCCGACGTCATGGTGTGGCTCCACGGACCCAAACCGGAAGCGCTGCAGCAGGCCATCCGGGACATTCGCCGCAGCACCCTGTTCGCCGGCACCGAGATCGTCTGGTCGGCGATGGGTGTCCACCGCGAGGCCGAGTTCGCCAAGAACCACACCCCGGCATACTCCCGCGGTGTCGCTCCGGCGGAGTGGCTCTGTGTCTACCCGTTCGTGCGCTCCTACGAGTGGTACATCCTGCCCGAGGCCGAACGCGGCAAAATGCTCCGCGACCACGGCCTCCTGGGCCGCGACTTCCCCCAGGTCATCTCCAACACCGTTTCCTCCTTCGCCCTGGGCGACTGGGAATGGATCCTGGGCCTGGAAGCCCCCGAACTCGTTGACCTTGTGGACCTCATGCGCCACCTCCGCGCCACGGAGGCACGCAACCACGTGCGGGAGGAAGTCCCGTTCTACACCGGACGCCGCATCTCCGCCGACGAGGTTGCCGAGGTACTGGCATGAGCCCGGAACAGCAGGCCGCCACCGCCGTCAACCCGGTGACCGAGGCCGGACGCATGGCCCCCAAGAACTACGACGCCGTCCTGCTGGCCTCCTTCGGTGGCCCGGAAGGCCAGGATGACGTCATCCCGTTCCTCCGCAACGTCACCCGCGGCCGGGGGATCCCGGACGAGCGGCTTGAGGAAGTCTCACACCACTACCGCGCCAACGGCGGCGTCAGCCCCATCAACCAGCAGAACCGCGAGCTGAAGGCAGCGCTGGAAGCCGAGCTGGCTGCCCGCGGCATCGAGCTGCCCGTGCTGTGGGGCAACCGCAACTGGGCCCCGTACATCCCGCAGACCCTGCAGGAAGCGTACGACGCCGGGCACCGACGGGTGCTGATGCTCACCACAAGTGCCTACTCCTGCTACTCCAGCTGCCGCCAGTACCGCGAGGACATCGGCATGGCGCTGACGGAGACCGGCCTGGACGGCAAGCTCGAAGTGGACAAGGTCCGCCAGTACTTTGACCACCCCGGTTTCGTGGAGCCGTTCGTGGAGGGCACCGCCACCGGCCTGGCTGACGTGCGGGCAAAGCTCGCCGAAGCCGGCACGCCGGACGCCCCCGTCCACATCCTGTTCGCCACCCACTCCATCCCCACCCGGGACGCCGAAGCTGCGGGCCGCTCCGAGGGGGAGCCCCGCGTGTTCGAGGAAGGCTCCGCCTACGTGGCCCAGCACCTCGCCAATGCCGCCGCCGTCATCGATCGGGTCGAGAAGGACTCCGGGCTGACCGCACCGTGGTCCCTGGTCTACCAGTCCCGTTCCGGTGCCCCGCACGTGCCGTGGCTGGAACCGGACATCAATGACGCCATCGAGGAACTGGCCGGCCAGGGCGTCAAGGGCATCGTCATCGTTCCGCTCGGTTTCGTCAGCGACCACATGGAAGTTGTCTGGGACCTGGACACCGAAGCAATGGAAACCTGCGGCAACCTGGGCCTGGCCGCCACGCGCGTCCCCACGCCCGGTACGCACCGGAAGTTCGTGGACGGCCTGGTGGACCTGATCTGCGAGCGGACGGTGGCCAACAACATCAGTGACCGCCCCGCCCTGACGGATCTTGGTCCCTGGTACGACGTCTGCCGGCCGGGATGCTGCGCCAACTTCCGCGGCGAAAAGCCCACCATTGCAGGGGCTGACACCACCGTGGGCACCGGCCATGACCCGTACCCGTCCGGCGGTTCCGCGGAAACGGCCCAGCTGTGACGGTCCGGATCGGAACACGCGCCAGCAAGCTGGCGCTCACCCAAACCCAGCAGACCGCGGACCAGCTGGCCGCCGTCGGCGGTTTCCCGGTGGAACTGGTGCATGTCCGCACCGACGGGGACGTCCTCACGGGCTCGCTCTCCCAGATGGGCGGCACCGGCGTCTTTGTTGCCGCCCTGCGTGACGCGCTCCTGCGCAATGAGTGCGATGTTGCCGTCCACTCGCTCAAGGACCTGCCGACAGGGGCAGCAGTAGGGCTCAGCCTTGCCGCCACCCCGCGCCGGGTGGACGTCCGCGACGTCCTGTGCGCCCGCGACGGACTCAAGCTGGCAGACCTGCCGGCCGGCGCCCGCATTGGCACCGGTTCGCCACGGCGTGCGGCCCAGTTGCGCGCCGCCCGCGCGGACCTGGACATCGTGGACATCCGCGGCAACGTCGATACCCGGTTGGGCCGCGTTCCCGGGCTGCCCGGCAACTCCACCGGCCAGGTGGTCCCCGGAAAGTCCTGTGACCTGGACGCCGTGGTGCTCGCAGCCGCCGGCCTGGAGCGGATCGGCCGCCTGGACGCCGTCACCGAATACCTGGAAACCGACGTGATGCTGCCCGCCGCGGGCCAGGGATCACTGGCCATCGAGTGCCGGACAGCGGACGCCCCGGCAAAGCCCGGCGCGGCTGACGGCTCCCGTGACGTCCTGGCCCAGGCCCTGGCAGCGCTGGACGACCCCGACACCCGCCTGGCCGTCACGGCCGAGCGCGCGCTCCTGGCCCGGCTCGAAGCAGGCTGTGCCGCCCCGGTGGGGGCCTACGCTTACCGCAAGGGCAGCATGCTCCACCTCGAAGCCGTGGTGTGCGCCGTTGACGGCACAGCCACGGTCCGGGACCGGCGTGCCACCGACGGGCTCACCGAGGTGGGAGCCACCCTGCTGGGCATCGAACTGGCGGAGGTCCTCCTTGCTGCCGGAGCCGCCGACATCGCAGACCTGCAGGCGTCCTGACCTGGCAATGACGCAGCCTTCCAGTGACTCCGGATCCGCCACGCCGCATGGAAGCATGCCGCTTGGCGGGGTCCGGGTCCTGGTCACCCGCAGCCCGGAGCGCTCGGGCGCCCTGGTGGAGGCCCTGAAAGGGGCCGGTGCCCTGCCGGTGCTGCTCCCGCTCATCGATTTCGAAAGGGCGCCGGACCAGCACGCGTTGGACGTCGCCTGTGACGCCCTTGCAGCAGGCGCCTTCGACTGGCTGGTGGTCAGCAGCGCCACAACAGTGCACGTCCTGAGGGAAAAAGCCGCCGAACGTGGCCTGCGCCTGGACCACCTGGTACCTGCCGCCACGCGGATCGCCGCCATCGGTCCGGCAACTCACCGGCTGCTGGAAGCGGGTGGACTGGACGTAGCGCTCACGCCGGCCGGCGAGCAGTCAGCTGCCGGCCTGCTCGCCGTCTGGTCCGGGAGGGGCAGGATCCTGCTGCCGCAGGCGGACATCGCGGCCGGCACACTAGCGGCGGGCTTGGAAGCCGCCGGCGCCGACGTCACCTCTGTGACTGCCTACCGCACCGTCGACTACCCGGCGGCAGCGGAGCGCCGTCTCGCCGTCCGGGCGGAAGCGGCCGACGCCGGCCCGCAGCCGCCGTCGTACTCCCTCCTGACGCCGGAAGCTGCCGCCACGGACATCGCCGAAGGGCGTATTGCCGCCGTGATCGCCGCCTCGCCAAGCGCGGTGCGGCGGATCGCCGCCCTTGGTCCGCTCGCCGGCTGCCGGCTGGTGGCAATTGGCCGTTCGACGGCGGACCAGGCCACAGCCCTGGGCCTTGAGGTCGCCGAAGTGGCGGCAGAGCCCACACCGGACGGGCTGGTGGCAGCCGTCGCGAAGGCCCTCAACCCGCCCTGACCGGGCCGGCACGTTTTCCCTCCACAAAGCTTCACAACCATGCGAAGGACAGGACCCATGACTTTCCCCACCCAACGCCCCCGCCGCCTGCGCACCACCCCTGCCATGCGCCGGCTCACCGCCGAAACACGCCTCGCCCCGGCCGAGCTCATCCTTCCCGCCTTCATCCGGGAGGGACTCACCGAGCCCAACCCCATCACGTCCATGCCGGGCGTGGTCCAGCACACCACCGACACCCTGAAACGGGCCGCCGCCGAAGCGGTTGAGCTCGGCCTGGGCGGCATCATGCTCTTCGGAATTCCCGAAACCCGCGACGCCGAGGGCACCGCGTCCCTGGATCCGGAGGGCGTGCTGAACAAAGCCATCCGGGACGTCCGCGCGGAGGTGGGCGATGACCTGGTGATCATGAGTGACGTCTGCCTGGACGAATTCACCGACCACGGGCACTGCGGAGTGCTCGACGCCGACGGCTACGTGGACAACGACCGCACCGTGGAGATCTACGCCAGGATGGCCGTGGCCCAGGCAGAGGCCGGCGCCCACATGCTGGGCCCCTCCGGCATGATGGACGGCCAGATTGCCGCCATCCGCTCGGCACTGGACGACGCAGGGCACGTCACCACGTCCGTTATCGCGTATGCCGCGAAGTACGCCTCCGCGTTCTACGGACCTTTCCGCGAGGCCGTGGACTCCCAGCTCACGGGCGACCGGCGGACCTACCAGATGGACGCCGGAAACCGCACCGAGGCCCTGCGTGAGGTGGAACTGGACCTGGCCGAGGGAGCAGACATCATCATGGTCAAGCCGGCCATGAGCTACCTGGACATCGTGGCAGACGTTGCCGCCATGAGCCCGGTACCGGTGTCCGCGTACCAGATCTCCGGCGAATACGCGATGATCGAGGCCGCCGCCGCCAACGGGTGGATCGACCGCCGCGCCGCCATCACCGAGTCCGTACTGGGCATCCGGCGTGCCGGCGCCCACACGGTCCTCACCTACTGGGCCGCCGAACTGGCCGGCTGGCTGAAGGAAACCCGGTGACCGAACCTTCCACCGCGCCAACCGCACCCGTGGGGGAGGACCGCATCCTCCTTGGCCTGAACACCTTCGGTGACATCGGCGCGAACCCGGACGGCAGCCCGCAGCCCCACGCCCAAGTCCTGCGCCAACTGCTGGAGCAGGCGGAACTGGCGGACGCCGTCGGACTCCATGCCTTTGGCGTGGGGGAGCACCACCGCAAGGACTACGCCGTCTCCGCGCCGGAAGTCTTCCTGGCCGCCGCCGCGGCGCGCACGTCCCGCATCCGGCTCGGATCCGCCGTGACAGTCCTCAGCTCGGACGATCCCATCAGGGTGTTCCAGCGCTTTGCCACCGTGGACGCCATCTCCAACGGCCGGGCCGAAGTGATGCTCGGGCGCGGATCGTTCATTGAGTCCTTCACGCTGTTCGGGCTGGACCTGGCGGACTACGAGGTCCTGTTCGAAGAAAAACTCGAACTGTTCGACAAGGTCCGGGCGCAAAAACCCGTGCACTGGGAAGGCCGCACGCGTCCCGCCCTGCACGGGCTGAGCGTTTACCCGCCCCTGGAGCACCACCTGCTGCCCACCTGGATCGGCGTGGGCGGCACCCCCGAATCCGTGCTGCGGTGCGCCCAGTACGGTTACCCGATCATCTTCGCCATCATCGGCGGCCAGCCGCGGGGCTTCCGGCCCCTGGCCGACCTCTACCGCGAGGCGATGGGTAAGTACGGACATCCCATGCAGCAGATGGCCACGCACTCGCCGGGCCATGTTGCCGACACGGATGAGCAGGCACGGGAAGAGCTCTATCCCCACTGGCTGTCACTCCGGAACAGGCTCGGGGCCGAGCGCGGGTGGGGTCCGGCCGGACGCGGAGAGTTCGATGCCCTCTGTTCCGCAGAAGGGGCCCTCTACGTCGGATCACCGGAAACGGTGGCCCAAAAAATCGTCCGGCTGAAGCGGAACCTGGGTGTTGACCGCTTCGACCTGAAATACAGCAACGGTCCGCTGCCGCACAGCGCCATGATGCGCTCCATCGAACTGATGGGCACGGCGGTGGCGCCCCGGGTGGCGGAACTGCTCGCCGGCTGACTGAGCTTCCCGGCTAACTGAGAGAATAGAAACCATGACTTCCAGCAATCCTCGCAACGAGGCACTCTTCGACCGCGCCCGCCGGCTGATGCCCGGCGGCGTCAACTCGCCGGTGCGGGCCTTTGGCTCCGTCGGTGGGACCCCGCGCTTCATGGTCTCCGCGAAGGGACCGTACCTGACAGATGCCGACGGCAAGGAATACGTGGACCTGGTCTGCTCCTGGGGCCCGGCCCTGCTGGGCCACGCCCACCCGGCCGTGCTGGAGGCGGTCCACGCCGCCGTCGACCGGGGGCTCTCCTTCGGCGCCTCCACCCCGGACGAGGCCAACCTGGCAGCCATCGTCCAGGAGCGCGTTCCCGCCGTCGAACGCCTCCGGATGGTGTCCACCGGCACCGAAGCCACCATGACCGCCGTCCGGCTGGCCCGCGGATTCACCGGCCGCAACCTGATCATCAAGTTCGCCGGCTGCTACCACGGCCACCTGGACGGACTCCTGGCTGCCGCAGGCTCCGGCCTGGCGACCCTCGCCCTGCCCGGCTCCGCCGGTGTCACCGAAGCAACCGCCGCGGAAACGCTGGTGCTGCCGTACAACGACCTCACCGCCGTCAAGGAAGCCTTCGCCGTGCACGGGCCGAACATCGCTGCCGTGATCACCGAGGCCGCGCCGGCGAACATGGGCGTAGTCACCCCTGCCGAGGGATTCAACCTTGGGTTGTCGCAGATCACCCGGGAGCACGGCGCGCTCCTCATCGTCGATGAAGTCCTGACCGGGTTCCGCACCGGTTACTCGGGCTACTGGGGCCTCACCGGCGGTGCGCCGGATGCGGAAAACCCGTGGACCCCCGACCTGCTCACCTTCGGCAAGGTCATCGGCGGTGGAATGCCGACGGCGGCCCTCGGCGGCCGTGCCGACGTCATGGACTACCTCGCGCCCACCGGCCCCGTCTACCAGGCCGGTACGCTGTCCGGGAACCCGGTGGCGATGGCGGCCGGCGTTGCCACCCTGACCCACGCCACCCGCGATGTCTACTCCTTCATCGACGTCCGTTCCCTGGAGCTCTCCTCCGCCGTCTCCAACGCGCTGGACTCCGCAGGGGTGGACCACTCGATCCAGTTCGCGGGAAACCTGTTCTCGGTGGCCTTTGGAACCTCCGCCAACGGGGTCCACAACTACGCCGATGCACAGGCGCAGGAGGCGTTCCGCTACGCGCCGTTCTTCCACTCCATGCTGGAGTCCGGGGTCTACCTGCCGCCGTCGGTCTTCGAGGCGTGGTTCCTCTCCGCCGCCCACGACGACGCCGCCATGAACCGGATCTACGACGCACTGCCTGCCGCGGCAAAAGCGGCCGCAGCCGCCCAGGGCTAGCACCGCCGTCGTCCCCTAAGAAAAATCCCCGGCTGCAGGCTGCAGCCGGGGATTTTCTTTGCGTGCGGGGCGTTAGAGGACGTCCGAGAGGAAGCCCTTGAGCCGGTCCGTCCTTGGCTCGGTGAAGAGCTGCTCAGGCGGCCCGGACTCCACCACGACCCCGGCATCCATGAACGTCACGGCGTCGGAGACGTTGCGGGAGAAGCCCATTTCGTGGGTCACCACCACCATGGTCATGCCGCCCTTGGCGAGGTCCGTCATCAAGGCCAGGACACCCTTGACCAGCTCGGGGTCCAGGGCAGAGGTGGCCTCGTCGAAGAACATCACCTCAGGCTTCATGGCCAGTGCACGGGCGATTGCCACGCGCTGCTGCTGGCCGCCGGAAAGGTTGGCTGGCCGGGACTCGGCCTTGTGCTTCAGGCCCACCAGGTCCAGCTGTTCCAGCGCCTCGCTGCGCGCCTCCTCCTTCGAGAGCTTGCGCAGCTTGCGCAGGGCCAGCGAGACGTTTTCCTCCACCGTCTTGTGGGGGAACAGGTTGAACTGCTGGAACACCATGCCGATCCTGCGGCGGAGCTCGTCGGGATTGTCCTTCAGGACCGAGCGGCCGTCCAGCAGGATGTCCCCCTGGTCGGGTTCGATCAGCCGGTTCATGACCCGCAGCAGGGTGGACTTACCGGATCCCGACGGGCCGATGACTGACGCCGTGGTGCCCTGGGGCACATGCAGGTCGATGCCCCGCAGCACGTGGTTGCTTCCGAAGGAAAGGTGGATGTTCTTGGCGCTCAGCGTTCCTGATGCGAACTCGCTCATGCCTGGGCTCCCTTTCCAACGACGGCTGCGGCGTCGTCCGGTTCTTTCTTTTCGGGCCGGCCGCTGCGCAACCGGGCATCGATCCAGTTCACGAAGTGGGTCAACGGGATGGTGAGTACCAGGTAGAAGACGGCGGCCGCCACGTAGGGCGAAAGGTTGCCGGTGGTGGCTGCCGCGTCCTTGCCGATCTGGAAGATTTCCCGCTCACTGGCCAATAGGCCGAGGAGGAAGACCAGGGATGACTCCTTGATCAGCGCAATGAACTGGTTGACCAGGGCAGGAAGCACCCGGCGGATGCCCTGGGGAACCACTACCAGGCGCATGGATGCACCGTAGCCGAACCCCAGGGCGCGGGATGCCTCCAGCTGCCCTTTGTCAACGCTCTGGATGCCGGAGCGGAAGATCTCCCCGATGTAGGCGCCGGACATCAGGGACAGTGCTGCGACCGCCATCGGATACGGGCTCGTCGAACCCGTAAATTCACGGACGATCGGACCGAATCCGAATCCGATGACCAGGATGGTCAGGACAGGCGGAAGGCCGCGGAGGATGTCGGTATAGACCCGTGCGACCCAGCGCGCTGCTGCGTTCCGGGAGATCCCCATCAGGGCGAGCAGCATCCCGAGGGCTGTCCCGATGATGCCGGAGATGATGGCGAGCACGAGGGTGTTCGGCAAACCGACGGCGAACATCTTGGGGATGACTTCGCCCATCGCCTTCCAGTCAAGGAAAGTGTCAGCGAGTTGCTTGAGGATATCCATGGAACGCCCTGGTTACTTGGCGGCCGGGATCTGGACGGCCTTGCTGCCCGGCTTCCAGCCCTGCGGGGTCTGCTCAGCAACGGTCGGGCGGTCCTTGTACCATTCGGACGTCAGCTTGGTCCAGGTCCCATCGGCGATGACTGCGTCCAGGCCGGAGTTGAGGGCGTCGATCAGGGGCTGGTTGTCCTTGTTCACTGCGTACGCGGTGAAGTTCTGGGTGTTCACAACCTTTTCGGCGATCTTGGTGTTGTCGCCGTCCTTGACCTGGCCGGTCGCCTGCTGGGACGGTGCCACCCAGGCGTCGATCTGGCCGTTCTTCACGTTGCCGTAAACGGTGTTGTAGTCCGGGAAGCGGACAGGCTCCAGCTTGAGGGTGTTGGTGACGTAGTCATCCTGCACAGTGCCCTGGACGACGCCGATGCGGACGCCTTCCTTGAGGTCGGCAAAGCCGTTGACCTTGGAGCCGTTCTTGGTGACGACAGCCATGTAGCCGAAGTCGTAACCGTTGGTGAAGCCAACGGTCTTCCGGCGGGCGTCGGTGGTGGAGATCGAGGAGGACCCGACGTCGAACTGCTTGTTGGCCACCTGGGACAGCAGGGCGGAGAAATCGGTGGAGGCGAATTCAACCTTCAGGCCCAGCTTGTCACCGATGGCGCGCAGCAGTTCGTTGTCGTAGCCGGTGAACTTGCCGGAGGGATCGATGAAGATGTTGGGCGGGGCGTCCGAGAGGGTTCCTACACGCAGGGTGCCTTCGGTGATGAGGCCGAGCTTGGACTTGTCGATCTTATCGATCGGGGTGACGCTGGCGGTGGTGTACTTGTCCAGCGTCTGCTGGTCGCTGCCGGCGAGGGCATCGGTGGGGGTGCCGCTGGGCTGGGAAGACCCGCCACCGCAGGCTGCAAGGGAAACCGCGAGGGCCACTGCAACAGGAGCGGTAGTGAGCCATTTCATCGCTTTGATTTTCATCAGGTTGTCACTTTCATATGAGGCATAAGTCGACCGGGCCGCAAGGCAGCGCTGTGGCGCCTGGCACCTGCCCGGCGCTGATCCAGCTGTCCGCGGCAGGGGTGACCGGCAAAACTTTATTGTCTCACTTGGGCGGATACCGGAGGTTAGGCGAACAAAGGGGAGTCCGTCCGCTGTGAGGCCGAATTTTATTCCGCCCCACGGCTGATAGTGCCCGCAGTTGCAGCGCTATTACGCTGCTGGGGCGAACGATGCCCTTGCTTCAAGCCTGCGCTTTATTAAGCGGCGTGACTGTGACATGCCTCCCACTGAAGAAGCACCGGCGCAGCCTAGAAGCCCCCTGCCGTAGCATCCTGCGGCGGCAGCACGGGCCAGTCTCCCTCGATCACGGCGGCCGGTTTCGTCTTCCGGAGGTACTCCTGGAAGTCCGATGCCTGGCTGACCGCCCAGTCCACCTGAAGCTGGTGCAGCTGGCTGGCCGGCATCATCAGCTTGGGGAACTTGCCCGCCATGGCATCCAGCACCCTGAGGGTGGCCAGGGCGTCCGCCGCGGAGGTATGCGCATTGTCCAGGACCACCCCGTACTCCTCACACAGCGCGGTGAGTGTCCGCTTCCCCTTGCGGTAGCGGTCAACCTGCTTGTTCATGATGTAGGGATCCAGGACGGGGAACCGGCTCAGCTGCGGAATCCCGTACCGGGCCGACTCGGCGGCGAGGACCGTGAAATCATAGCTCGCGTTGAAGGCGATCACCGGGGTGCCGGAATCAAACAGCTCCTGAAGGACTGTGGCCACCTCACGCGTGACCTCGTGGGCAGGGCGGCCCTCACGCCTGGCCTGTTCGGTGGTGATGCCGTGGACGTCACTGGCCTCCACGGGTATCTCCACCCCCGGATCGGCCAGCCACTCATGCTCCTTGATGACCTCACCCTGGTGGTCCACTACGGTGATTGATGCCGTGACGATTCTTGCCGCCCGCGAGTTGCGGCCCGTGGTTTCCAGATCGAACGCTGCGCGGGGGAGGGTGTTCCAGGAACTCATGCTTCAACGCTAAGGGGACCCACCGACAATTCCCGGGAACGCCACTGCGGCTAGATTGGATCAATGCGGAATGAGTACGTCCAGGCGGTCCTGGCCGTCGTGGGCCTGGTACCGCCGGGGGCGGCCGTATCCTATGGGGACGTTGCCGAGCTCCTGGGTGCGGGCGGCCCGCGCCAGGTCGGTTCCGTCATGAGCCATCACGGTGGCGCCGTCCCTTGGTGGCGCGTCCTGAAGGCCAGCGGCCACGCACCCCCGGGGCACGAGGCCGAGGCCCTCCTGCTTTACCTTGAAGAAGGCACTCCGCTGGTTGGCGACTACAGTTCCTACCTCCGCACGGGGGAGGGGCGGTGGCGGGTGGATTTGGGCACGGCACGCTGGGCGCCAACAGACAGTGATTTTGACAGTATCGACGCAGTTGCCGAGGAACTGGAGCGTCGGCTCCACAGGTTGTCGGTGCCTGATGATGGAATGATTTTGTGACCGTAACGATTCCTTTGACCGGACCCTGGGACCCGCACCGGCAGGAGCCGGAAGCAGGCAGGGAGCCGGCTTTCCCCATGCCCGGAAGCCCGGACGGCGGCAGTGCCCTCCGGTTGCTGCCGCCCCGGCGGGTGCACGCCGAGTCATTCCTGCTGACACCCGACCAGCAGGCAGCGGTTGACGTCACCCAAGGCTCCGGGCCAGTCCTGGTTCCGGGTGCACCAGGCACGGGAAAAACCACCGTCCTCGTGGAGGCCGCGGTCCAGCGGGTCTTCCGCGACGGCGTGGATCCGGAACGCATGCTGATCCTTGCGCCCACCCGGCTTGCTGCCGACTTCCTGCGGGACCGTTTCACTGCCCGGCTGGACAGGAGCCTCAGCACCACTCCTGCCAGGACATGGGCCTCGTACGCATTCGACCTGATCCGGCGCGCCAAGGCTGAAGGCGTCATACCGTTGTCCAGGCCGCCGCGCCTGTTGTCAGGCCCCGAACAGGACCTCATCATCAAGGAACTCCTTGAGGGCCACAGGCTGCCGGGCCTGGAACTGCCGTGGCCGTCCGATCTTGATGGCGCCCTGGAAACCAGGGGGTTCCGCCAGGAGGTGCGGCAACTCTTTGACCGCATCATTGAATCGGGCCGCACGGCTGAAGACCTTGCGCAACTGGCGGACGCCTGCGGCCGGCCGGACTGGAAGGCGGCGGCGCGCCTCTACGCCGAGTACCGGGACGTCCTCGACCTGCGGATGCCCGAAGCCTTTGACCCCGCCGGCATCATCACGGCCGCCCGGCAGATCTTCCAGGACGCGCCGGAATTCCTTGCAGCGGAACGTGCCAGGCTGCAGGTTGTCCTGGTGGACGATATCCAGGAAGCAAACCCGGCCATCTTTGAATTGCTGGCGGATATCGCCGCCGGTAAAGACTGCTACGTGACGTCGTCCCCAGACACTGTGGTCCAGGGGTTCCGGGGCGCCCGGCCGGACTTGGTGGCTGAACTGCCCCGGCTGTTGTCAGCACAATCGGCTGTCCTCGAGCGTCCGCTGTGGCATGCCCACGGCCTGGCGCCTGCAGTGGCAGAGGCGTGGTTGAACGTCGCAGGCCGCATCTCGCAGCGGGCAGGCGGCCAACTGGCCCGCCGCCTCAGCCGGCCCGGAGACGCCGGCGAACCCGGCATCGTCGAGGCCCACCTTGTCCCTACTCCGGTGCATGAGCTGCGGTACGTTGCCCAGCGGATCTTGGACCAGCACATCAACCACAACCGTGATCTTGCGGACATGGCAGTGATCGTGCGCAACGGCGGCCAGGTCAGCGAGTTGCAGCGCTATTTGTCCGGGCAGGGCATTCCCGTACGGGTGCCCGTGGCTGAATCCGCCGTGCGCGATGAGGTAGCCGTACGTCCGCTCCTCGATGCGTTCGCCATTGCGCTGGATCCGGAGCTTTTGACGCCCGAAGCCGCGGTGTCCCTCCTCACCTCCCGCATCGGCGGCGCTACCTCCATTGAGCTGCGCAGGCTCCGGCAATCGTTGCGGCGCGAGGAACTCCTGGGCGGCGGGGGCCGCGCCAGTGATGCGCTGCTGGTCCAGGCCCTGCTTGAGCCGGGGGCGCTGGGCGCATTGGGGATCGAAGGGCGCGCAGCACGGCGCACCGCGCGGATGATCCGTGCGGGGCGGGAAGCAGCCGGACTCCCGGGGGCCAACGCCGAGTCGGTACTGTGGGCGCTCTGGGACTCAACAGGCCTGTCGTCGGCCTGGACAGCGACAGCTTTGTCGGGCGGACCGCATGGGGCGCGGGCTGACCGCGACCTTGATGCGATGATGGCGCTTTTCCACACCGCGGAACGCTACGTGGACCAGATGCCCGGCGCCGGGCCGGAACAGTTCCTGGAGTATCTCCTGAACCAGGAGCTTCCCATGGACACCCTCGCCGCCCGGGCCCAGCTCGATGACGCTGTGGAGTTGATGACGCCGGCCAGCGCGGCAGGGCGGGAGTGGCCCGTGGTGATCATTGCCGGGCTGCAGGAGGGGGTGTGGCCCAATACGAGGCTCCGCGGTGAACTGCTCGGCAGCACCCTGTACGCGGACGCCGTGGAACATGGCCCGCAATATGCCCTGCAGCGCGATCCCCTCAGCCGCCTGCGGGATATCCGCTATGACGAACTCCGCAGCTTCTCCACGGCGGTGTCCAGGGCACGCGAACTGCTGGTCTGCACGGCGGTTTCGTCGGAGGACCACCAACCGTCGTCGTTCCTGGATTTTGTTTCACCCCTGGGGCCGGAAGCCGAGGGCCGGGCTTTCACCCAGGTGGAACGGCCCATGACACTCCGCGCCCTGGTGGCGGAGCTCAGGCAGCATGCCCAGCTCGATGCCGCGGCGCCACAGGCGGCGGAAGCCGCCAGGATCCTGGCGCAGCTCGCAGCGGCCGAACCAGCTGTGGCAGGAGCCCACCCTGGCAGCTGGTGGGGACTCGCCCCCCTGACCACATCCGAGGCTGTGGTCCCGCCCGGGGGAACTGTGTCCGTGTCCCCGTCGAAGGTGGAGACGGTGCAGAAGTCGCCGTTGGATTGGTTCGTCCAGGCAGCGGGAGGGGAGCCTGCCACGGACTTCGCCCGCAGCCTGGGCACCCTGGTACATGCCATCGCGCAGGACATGCCGGACGCACCCGGATCCGAGTACGTTGCCGAACTCGTGCGCCGGTGGCCTGCGCTGGGCATGAAGGACAATTGGGAGGGCCGACTGGACTTCCAGCGTGCCGAGTCCATGGTGCGGAAGCTGGCGCAGTATGTGCTGTCCATGAGGGACGAGGGCCGCAGCCTGCTGGGTGTTGAACAGGACTTCGAAGTGGCCCTCGGAGGGGTGGCGGTGGATGAAGCTCCGCCGCGGGACGCCGTGCTCCGCGGCCAGGTGGACCGGCTGGAGATCGATGGGGAAGGCCGGCTGGTAGTGGTGGACCTCAAGACCGGCAAGAGGCAGCCGGGCAAGGACGAACTGTCCCGCCATCCGCAACTGGGCGCGTACCAGGCAGCAGTGCTCGCGGGCGGGTTTGACGCTTCCGGCGGCGGCCAGGGCCTGTCCGGCGGGGCCGTGCTGGCGCAGCTCGGGACCGGGGCAAAAAGTCCAGCGATCCAACAGCAGGAACCACTCGACCCACAGGAGAACTGGGCATTGGACATGGTCAAGGAGGCCGCAGCCGTCATGGGTGGACGTGAATTCATTGCCCGGCACGATCCTGCCAAGGGCAGCCACGGCGGTCATGGTTGCCGTCTTCCCGAGGTGTGCCCGCTGTGCGTGCGTGGACGGCAGGTGACCGAATGAGTGGGGCCTTGCCTGCTGTGGAAGCCACCCCGGCGGTGCGTTTCAGCCCCGAAGAACTGTCCTTGCTGCTCGGCGAGAAGAACACTCCCACGCCCGAGCAATCCGCCATCATCTCGTCGCCCTTGGCGCCCCGGCTGGTCATCGCGGGCGCCGGATCGGGCAAGACCGCCACCATGGCGGACCGGGTGGTATGGCTGGTGGCCAACGGATGGGTTACCCCTGAGGAAGTCCTGGGCGTGACCTTCACCCGCAAAGCTGCGGGTGAACTCGCCAGCCGGATCCGGTCAAAACTCCTGGCGCTGCAGCGCCTTGCCGCGAAGGACGACCACCGGGAGCTTTTCCCGGCGGGGCTGCTCAGCAGTGACGCCCTGGAGCCCAAAGTGTCCACCTACCACTCATTCGCCAGCGGCATCGTTTCCGACTACGGCCTGCGGCTCGGGGTGGAGCGGGACGTGGTTCTGTTGGGGGGTGCGCAGGCCTGGCAGCTGGCCAGCGAGGTGGTTGAAGCCTACGACGGCGAATACCAGCACTTCCGCGCCGCAAAGTCCACCCTGGTCAAGGCCGTCATACAGCTGGCTGGTGAATGCGCCGAACACCTTCAGGAACCCGAAGACGTGGAAGCGTGGCTGATGGCGCGTCTTTCGGAGTTTGAATCCCTGCCGTACCTGGCCGACAAGAAGAGGAACACACCAAAGGCGGCGCTGGACCTCGGCGGTATGCTGCGGACCCGGGCAAGCGTCGTCGACATGGTGGGCCGCTACGCCGCCGCCAAACGGGCCCGCGGGGCGCTCGACTTCGGCGACCTTGTGGCCCTCGCTGCCAAGGTGGCGCAGGATGTTCCTTTGGCGGCCCAGATGGAACGCCAAAGATACAAAGTGGTTCTGCTCGACGAATTCCAGGACACGTCGTATGCCCAGCTGGTGCTCTTTTCCCGCCTTTTTGGCGGCGGCCATGCCGTGACGGCGGTCGGCGACCCCAACCAGTCGATCTATGGTTTTCGCGGCGCTTCGGCGGGGCAGCTGTTCCACTTCGTTCGCGAGTTTCCCGTGCGCACCGGGGAAGCGGAGGACGGAACCGGCTGGGCGCCCGCGCCCACCTCCTTCCTGACCACTGCATGGCGGAACGGCCGGTCGATCCTCGCAGCTGCGAACATCATGTCCCAATCCCTTGGCCGGACAGCTGCGCAGCATGGACCTGCCGGAAGCAGGCCGGCCGCTGCTGAAGTACCGCCGCTGCAACCGAGCCCGCACGCCGTGGACGGAACCGTGGTGCTGGGGCGCTTCGCCAGCGACGTAGAGGAAGCTGCTGCCCTGGCTGACGATGTCCTGCGGTACCGGGTGACGGATTTCGAGCTGAAGCCGGACGGTACACCGGAGCCCCCTGCGCTCGCCGTGCTGTGCCGCCGACGCGCGCAGATGGAGCCCGTCCGGCGGCAGTTCGAGGCCCGGGGCATCCCCTATGAAATCGTGGGCCTCGGCGGCCTCCTGGACACCCCGGAAATCGTGGACCTGGTGGCCACCCTGCGCGTCCTTGCAGACCCAGGCCGGTCTGATGCCCTCATGCGGCTTATCGCAGGTGCCCGGTGGCGGATAGGACCTGCCGATCTCATGGCCCTGCGCGACTGGTCCGGCCAGCTGGCACGCAGCCGGGGGAAGGCTGCGCAGGGGTTCGATGACGACGTCCAGGACAACGACGAAGCAGATGCCCCCATCCTCGAGGGTGACCTGACCGACGGAGCCAGCCTGGTGGAGGCCCTGGACTTCCTGCCCCGGGACGGATGGACCTCGTCCAATGGCCGCACCCTCAGCACGGAGGCGCGCAGCAGGCTGGCCAGGTTGTCAGCCGAGCTGCGGCAACTTCGTGGCTACCTCGGGGACGACCTCACCACGCTCCTGGGGGAGGTCGAAAGGGCCATGCTGCTGGACATCGAGGTGGCCGCCCGCCCCGGAATCAGCATCCATCAGGCCCGCCGCAACCTCGACGCCTTCCAGGATGCGGCGGCAGGGTTCCTCCGCACCTCCCAACGGGTGGACATCCTCGCTTTCCTGTCCTGGCTTGAGGCTGCGTCGGCGGAGGAAAACGGATTGGAGGCGCCGGCCAGCGGCGTCAACCGGGAAGCCGTGCAGCTGCTGACGGTGCACGCTTCCAAGGGCCTGGAGTGGGATGTCGTGTTTGTCCCGGGGATGAACGCGGGCGCCTTCCCCAGCGACCGGGATTCACGCTGGAGCAGCGGCTCTGCTGCGCTGCCTTGGCCGCTGCGTGGGGACCGGGCAGACCTGCCGCAGTGGGACCTCGACCAGCCGGACCAGAAAGGCTGGCTGGATGCCGAGAAAGAGTACAAAGCCGGCGTGCAGGCCCACGGGGAGTCGGAGGAACGGCGGTTGGCTTACGTCGCCTACACCAGGGCCAAGCATGTCCTGTGGGTGTCCAGTGCCGCTTGGGTGGGATCGCGGGCCGGTCGCGCGGAAATGTCCCCGTTCCTCGCGGAACTGGAAGCCCTCACGCAACCGGCTGATGGCAGATCCCGGGTGCCGGCTGTAGTCCATCCGTTCTCGCTGGAAGAGGCAGCGTTGCCCCAACAGAGCCCGCTGACGCAGGAGACGGAAGAAGCCCGCTGGCCCTACGATCCCCTTGAAGGACCCGTCGACCCACGCACGGGTGAACGCCTGCGCCTGGCCGGCGGGCGCAGGACGGCCATGGAAACGGCGGCGCAACAGGTGCTCGGACTACTGGCCGCCGGTTCCGCCCGGCCGCCTCGGACTGGGGGGACAGGGCAGGCGGGCAAGCCCGGAGAGGAAGGCCGTCCACTGCCAGGCCTCACGGGGGCCGCTGCAGGCTGGGCACGCGAAGCTGCGTTGCTGCTGGATCGCAGGGCAAGGAGGTCAGGTGGCCAGGACGTGCACCTGCCCACCCATATATCGGCTTCCACCCTTGTTGACCTTGGAGACGACCCCACGGCAGTGCTGGGCCGCCTGCGCCGCCCTGTGCCGCGCGAACCGGGCATGTCGGCGCGGAAGGGTACGGCGTTCCATGCCTGGGTGGAGGAGTATTTCGGAAAGGCCGGCATGCTGGACCTCGGCGAAGCACCGGGTTCGGACGACCACATCGATGCTGCCTACGACCTTGATGAGATGGTGGCCACCTTCAAGGCTTCCCCCTGGGCTGACAGGTCACCGGCCTTCGTCGAGGTTCCCGTGGAAACCAGGGTGGGCGAAGTGGTGGTCCGCGGACGGGTGGACGCAGTATTCCAGGACGCCGACGGCCGCTGGGACCTGGTGGACTGGAAGACCGGCCGGCCGCCGTCCGCACAGCAGCTGAAGACCCGGGCGGTGCAGCTGGCGGTCTACCGGCTGGCATGGGCGCGGCTCAAGGATGTTCCGCTGGAGGAAGTGCGGGCGGCATTCTTCTACGTTGCTGACAACGCGGTAGTGCGGCCGCACGACCTTGGGACGGCAGCCGACCTGGAAGGAATCGTTGCCGCTGCGATTACCCGGCCTTGAGGCCGCGCCCGCACCTGAGGGACGCCACGGTGGTTCCTCAGGGGGCCGGCCTGTCCGGATCAGCTCCGGTTCGCGTTGATGACCGAGATAGCTGCCGTGGACGTGTCGTCCGCCGCCTTGGTGTCACCGGCCCGCACCTCCGCGGCCTCAGCATCCGTGGCGGCAGGCTCCGCCGGGATGGGGGCCACGTGGACGGCGGGCTGTGCTTGAACTGCCGCCGGCGCCGGGACATCCGGCGTGGTGTCTGCTGCCGGTTCGGCGGGGACGGGGATGACCGTCACTGCGGGACTGACCGCGGAACTGCCATGCAAGGGGGCCGGGACTGCAGCGGACGTTCCGGCCGCCGCCGGTACGGCTGCTGCCGGTCCGGCGGGAGTGCCTTTGGCCGGCAGCGGCTCCACACTGATCGGCTGGCCGCCGAATTCGGCGATGTCGCTGGCAAGGCTTTCGAGCATTCCCTCGGCCTCGCTGACCATGTTGTGGTCGCCGGCTGCGAGGCCCTTGACCAGGTACTGCGCCAAGGCAAACTCGGCTGACAGGGCGGCCCTGCGCAGCAGGTGCTGGTCCGGCACGTCGCGGCGGCTGGACGTGTACGACTTCAGTACGGCATCAATGAAGTCCTGTTCGTTGGAGGCCACCAGCCAGGCGAAATCGTCTGCGGGGTCGCCGATGCGCAGGTCCGTCCAGCCGGTTACCGCAGTCACCCGGCCTGACTCCACCAGCAGGTTGTCCTCGTGCAGGTCGCCGTGGACAACGCAGGGGTTGAACCGCCAGAGGGATACGTCCTCCATGGCATGTTCCCAGCGGCGCAGCAGTGCGGCGGGGATCTTGCCCGTCGTTGCCGCCTGGTCCAGTTCGTTCAGCCTCCGTTGGCGGAACTCATTGGGCGTGTAGCTGGGGAGGTCGGCATTGCTGACCAGCGACCGGGGGAGGTCATGGACCGCGGCCAGCGCGGAACCGATTTCGCGGGCAAGCCCTGACGGTCCCGAGGTCAGCTCTTCCACGCTGCGCGTGCTCCCGGACAGGTGTGAGTAGACGAAGGTGGTCAGGCTTCCAAGCCGGACACTGCCGGCGACCGTTGGCATCAGGAACGGCAGTTCCGCCCGGACAGCGGGAGCGAAGGCGCGCAGCACCAGGAACTCCGTTTCCAGCCGTGCGCTGGCTTCGGCGTGCCGCGGCGACCGGACCCGCCAACGCTTGCCTTCGGAATCGAGGAGCAGGGCCGAGTCGAAGTCCGCGGGGTCGTCCGGCGCAGAGCTAACAGCTGTCGGGGTCAGTCCGGGGACTGCCGCGGTTGCAATCGCCGCCAGTTCAATCGGTTTTCTTCTCACCGTTCCACGGTAGATTGCGCGCCGTCCCTGACGGCGGTCTGGCCGCGGCGAGTCTCCAGATAGCTGGAATTAGGGGGCACCCCGGGGCCGATGGGGCCCGGCCGAAATGTGAAATGTCTGTAGCAGTCAGTACGGTGGAAGCATGAGCCACACGGAGTCCGCTGTAACCGTCCACCAGGCTGTACCGGCGCCGTTGCCGGCGAACCATCTGGTGGACACCCTGCTGCCGGTCAGGCCGGCACTGGTGGACCGCGGATCAGCCGCCCGCATCAGGGCCGGAATGATTGATGACCTGCTGGCCGGGCCGGACGCGCTGGCCGCAGTACTCTCAGGCCGGCAAGGCCTGGTGCGCGGCAGCAACCTGGTCCTGACCGGGGCCAGGGAACTCCTGGCACACCTCAAAGCGGCGGGATCAGCGCCGGAGCTCGTGGTGTACCTCGGATCCGCCCTGCCTGCTTCGGACGTTCCGGCGGGGACCGAGCTGCTGCTGTTCGTCCTGCCTGCACCTCCGGATCCCGGCACCGCCGGTATTCCCGCGGATGCGTCCTGGGCCGGCTTCCGTGACGTCGCAGCAGGCTTGACCGCCACCTCCACAGCCCTGTTCGTGGAAGCCAGCGCCATCGCCAACTGGCATGCAGCCCACACACACTGCCCCCGCTGCGGCACACCGACGGACGTTGAAGCCGGCGGCTGGGTACGCCGTTGCCCGGCCGACAATTCTGAGCACTATCCACGGACCGATCCCGCCATCATCGTCACGGTCGTCGGCCCGGGCGGCCGGCTGCTCCTTGGCGGGGGTGGCCCCGTGGACGCCCGGAATTACTCCACCCTGGCCGGGTTTGTTGAGCCGGGGGAGTCTTTGGAGGATGCTGTGGTCCGCGAGATCCAGGAAGAGGTCGGCGTCCGGGTCACTGCCTGCCAGTATCTCGGCTCGCAGTCATGGCCGTTCCCGGCCTCCCTTATGCTTGGATTTACCGCCGTCACCGAGGACGCCCAGGCAACGCCCGACGGCGTGGAGGTCACCAGGGCCCGCTGGTTCAGCCGCGAGGAACTCCAGGAAGCGGTGCTCAGTGGTGAGATCACCATTTCCAGCAGGCTCTCCATTGCCCGCTCCCTCATTGAGCACTGGTACGGCGGCCGGATCCAGGACCGGACCGGCGACTAAGTTATTCCATCCACCAGACTCCAGCACGCGGTAGTCGAGAAACAAAGCAGCAGAAGTGACTACAGAAAATTTTGACGGAGCAGCCTCCCTTGAGGACCGGATCCTTGGGGGGCTGGACGCAGAACAGCGTGAGGTGGCCAGCACGCTGAACGGCCCGTTGTGCGTGCTGGCCGGCGCGGGGACCGGCAAGACCCGTGCCATCACCCACCGCATTGCCTATGGCGTCCACTCGGGCGTTTACAGCCCTCAGCGCCTGCTCGCCGTGACCTTCACTGCCCGGGCGGCGGCGGAAATGCGAAGCCGGCTGCGCGACCTCGGTGCCGGAAATGTGCAGGCCCGGACGTTCCACGCCGCGGCCCTGCGCCAGCTGCAGTTCTTTTGGCCGCAGGCCGTGGGCGGCACGCTGCCCAATCTGCTGGACCACAAGGCCCAGATGCTTGCCGAGGCCGCCCGGCGGCTCCGGCTCAGTACGGACCGGGCCTCCATCCGCGACCTTGCGTCTGAGATCGAGTGGGCCAAAGTGTCCATGCTTACCCCCGCCAATTACCTGGAAAACGCGCAGGGGAGGGGCGCTCCCGGCGGGTTCGACCTTACTGCGGTGGCCCGCGTTTTCCAGTCCTATGAGGACGTCAAGACGGACCGCAACGTGATCGACTTCGAGGACGTCCTGCTGATCACGGTGGGCATCCTGCAGGAGGACGAGAAGGTTGCTGCCACGGTCCGGGAACAGTACCGGCACTTCGTCGTGGACGAGTACCAGGACGTTTCCCCGCTGCAGCAGCGGCTCCTGGAGCTGTGGCTCGGCGGCCGTGACGAACTGTGCGTGGTGGGCGACGCCAGCCAGACCATCTACTCCTTCACCGGCGCATCGCCCAGGCACCTGCTGGACTTCAAAACCCGCTATCCGCAGGCCAATGTGGTCAAGCTCGTCCGGGACTACCGTTCCACCCCGCAGGTGGTGAAACTGGCCAATGACCTGCTGGCCGGCCGACGGAGTGGTGGCCCTGCCGCTGACGCCGCCTGGGCAGCTCCCCTTCAGCTTGTGGCGCAGCGCCCCGCCGGCCCGGCGCCCCAGTTCACCGAATGCTCGGATGACGAGGCCGAAGCCGCCACGGTGGCGCAGAAGATCAAGGCACTGCTCGACGCCGGGACTCCCGCCAGCGAGGTAGCCGTCCTTTTCCGCACCAACGGCCAGTCGGAAGCCTACGAACAGGCGCTCGCGGCGGCAGGAATCGGCTACCAGCTCCGGGGCGGCGAACGCTTCTTCGCCCGCAAGGAGGTCCGGGACGCCATCCTCCAGCTGCGCGCAGCCACCCGGGCCGTTTCCGAAACCGATACACCGGAACCCCTGGGCCAGCTGGTCCGGGACATCGTCTCGTCCCTCGGGTACACGGATTCTGCCCCGCACAGCGGGGGAGCCCTGCGTGAGCGGTGGGAGTCGCTCGCGGCGCTGGTGGCGCTCGCCGATGAACTCGTCCAAAACCGTGGTGCCGGGTTTGGCCTGGCCGATTTCGTCAACGAACTCCAGGAACGCTCCCTGGCCCAGCACGCGCCCACCGTCCAAGGCGTGACCCTCGCTTCCCTCCACGCAGCCAAGGGCCTGGAATGGGACGCGGTCTTCCTGGTGGGGCTCAGTGAGGGCCTGATGCCCATTTCCTTCGCGGATTCTCCCGAATCGGTGGATGAGGAACGCCGGCTGCTGTATGTCGGCATCACCCGGGCCCGTGAGCACCTGTCCCTCTCGTGGAGCACCGCCCGGACTCCCGGCGGCCGCGCCAACCGGAAGCCGTCCCGGTTCCTGGACGGGCTGCGGCCTGACTCGGTGGCAAGTTCAAGTGCCCGCGGAAAGGGAACCCCGCCCCGGAGGAAGGCTGCCGCGCCCGCTGTGTGCCGGGTCTGCGGGACCATGCTCGCCACCGGGGCCGAACGCAAGGTGGGCCGCTGCAACGCCTGTCCCCCCACGTACGAGGAACAGACCTTTGACGCCCTGCGAAACTGGCGCCGCGAGGTGGCCCAGTCGGCGGACGTCCCTGCGTTCGTCGTCTTCACCGATGCCACCCTCACCGCCATTGCCGAAGCCAGGCCGGCGTCCCTGGAGGAGCTCGCCGGCCTCGCGGGCGTCGGCCCGTCAAAGCTCGAAAAGTACGGTGAAGACGTCCTCCGGGTCCTGGTCGAAAGTTCCGTCCTGTGAGGCGGGGCAGCCCGGCAAGCAGCGGCACGCCGCAGGCAGCATCACTGACCACATCCCACGGTTCTCCGGTTGAGGTGCGGCGTTCTGCCAGGCGGACGCGGACGGTAGCCGCATTCTGGGAGGACGGAACGGCGGTGGTCGCCATTCCGGCGCGTTTCACTGCTGCCCAGGAACGGGAGTGGGTGCAGCGCATGCTGGCGAAGCTGCACAAGCAGGGGGAGCGGCGGGCTGCAGCCGGGCGGCGGCGCCCCGCCACCGATGATGCCCTTGCAGCCCACGCCGCACAGCTGTCGGCACAGTACCTCGGCGGCAGGCCGGCGCCCACGTCCGTCCGCTGGGTCAGCAACCAGAACTCCCGGTGGGGCTCCGCCACGCCGGCCGACGGAACCATCCGGCTGTCGGACAAACTGCGGCCGATGCCCCAATGGGTCATCGACTACGTCCTGTTGCACGAACTGGCCCACCTCCTGGTGGCCTCACACAACGCCGCATTCTGGAAGCTGCTGGAGGCGTATCCGGAAACCCAGCGGGCCAAAGCATTCCTGGAGGGCGTTTCGTTCGCGACGTCCCGGGGGCTGGAGGGGCTGCAGAAGGACGGCACGGCCGGCAGCGGCGTCGCCGGCCAGCCCACGTCCGGAACACCGATCGGATGCTGAAAACCCCGGTGGGCCAGGAAATCCTGGCCCACCGGGGTCTTTCTTTGGGTCTCTATATGTCAGCCTTTGGGCTGGCCGGTTCCGTCGTCGTCGTTGTCCCCGGCATCTTTGGTGTCCGCGGCTCCGCCGTCTTCAGCGGAGGCATCGTCAAACCCGCCACTCAGCAGTTTCTGCAGGGCGTCATCAACTTCGCTGTCGCTGGCCTCGGCCAGCTTGCGGCGTGAGCTGAAGCCCTTCGGATCGTCCAGGTCTTCGGCCGTGGGCAGCAGGTCGGGGTGGTGCCAGATGGCGTCCCGGCCCTCGATCCCGCGTTCGTCCTTCAGCGTGGCCCAGAGGGATGCGGCATCTCGAAGCCTGCGCGGCCGCAGCTCCAGCCCCACCAGGGAGGCGAAGGCGTGCTCGGCCGGACCGCCCGTTGCCCGGCGCCGCCGCACGGTTTCCCGGAGCGCCCCGGCCGACGGCAGCACCTTCTCGGTGGCCGCCGCCGTCAGTTCGTCAACCCAGCCCTCCACCAGGGCGAGCGCCGTCTCGAGCTTCTCCAGGGCCTGTTCCTGGGCGGGGGTCCGCTGCGGCATGAACACACCCTGGGACAACGCCTCCTGGATGCCCTCCGGGTTGCTCGGGTCCAGGTCGCGGGCCAGTTCCTCGATGCGCGAGGTGTCGATGTGGATGCCGCGGGCATAGGCCTCGATCGCACCCAGAAGGTGTCTGCGCAGCCAGGGCACCTGCACGAAGAGCCGAGCGTGGGCGGCTTCCCGCACGGCAAGGAACAGCCGGATATCGTTCTCCGGCAGGGACAGGCCCTCGCCGAAGGCGGCAACGTTTGCCGGCAGCAGTGCCATTTCAAGGTCGGCCAGCGGGACGCCGATATCGGTTGAGCTCACCACGTCCTTGGACAGGGCGCCGATGGCCTGGCCCAGCTGCATGCCGAAGATCGCGCCGCCCATGTTCTGCAGCATGGAGGAGGCGCCGCCCATCATGGACTTCATCTCCTCCGGCATCTGCTCCGTCATGGCGGAGGACAGCGCATTGGCGATGCTGTTGGCCACGGGTTCGGTCAGCCGCTTCCAGGTGCCCAGGGTGGCCTCCACCCATTCGGCGCGTGACCAGGCTTTGCCGATCAGGCCGGTGGCGGGCAGGTCCGTGACCGGGTCCAGCCACAGCTCGGCGAGGCGGAGGGCTTCGTCCACCTCCCGCGACTGCTGGGCCGAAACCGACGGGTCGGAGCTGCCGGCGGCAACGCGCCGGGCGTTGTCATGGGCCAGCGTCCAGTTGACCGGGCCCTCGGACGGTGCACTCATCATGGCCTGCACCTGGGAAAACATCTGGGCCAGCAGGTTGGGGTCGTCCGGCAGGCCGGCAGCCTTGGCGAGTTCGGAGGGGTCGAAGTTTTCCATCCCCTTGCCGCCCATCAGGTTCTGCAGCATTTCGGTCAACGGATCCTTAGGGGTGTCGTCGCCGTTGGACGGATTGAGTGGGTTGGAGGTCATGGTCCCGCCGATCGATGGTGTGACTGTTGATCAACCTTCACGGTACCCCGGTGGGGGTCGGCTGTCTGCCGCCCGCCGCCGTCGTTCGCTCTAGGCAAAGCGCCCCGGCGCGCCGCCACCGCGTACTGTTGGTGGGGTGACTACAACCCGTGGCGGACACCCCTCCGAGGACCACGTTCCCGATGTTTCCCCCTTCTCCAGCCCCGGCCCCTTTGGGGCCGGCAGTCCGCCGGAAGGCCCGGGCGGAAGCGGCGTGGCAGGCGCGGGCAGCAGCGCCAGGGCGGCCGACGGCGGACGCCCGGGCAGGCGGCTTTCCACCATGATGGTTGCCGGGCTGGCGGCGTTGGGGCTGGGGATTGCCGTGGGCACCCTTCCGGTGCCTTACGTGATCGAGTCGCCCGGGCCCACCTACAACACGCTGGGGGAGAGCCAGGGGCATCCGGTCATCAACGTCAGCGGCCACGAGACCTATCCCGCAGCCGGGAGCCTGGACCTGACCACGGTGTACGTCGACGGCGGCCCCACCGGCTCCGTCAGCATCCTCAACGCCTTCTCCGCGTGGCTGGACAACTCCAAGGCCGTCTACCCTGTGGAACTGATCTATCCCACGGGAACCACCAAGGAGGAGGCCCAGGAACAGAGCGCGGTGGCCATGGCCACGTCCCAGGAGAACGCGGTGGCCTCCGCCCTGAACGAACTCAAGATTCCTTTCGGCCAGCAGCTCCAGGCCGCGGGGCTGTCCAAGGACTCGGCATCTGCGGGCAAGATCCAGCAGGGGGACATCCTCAAGTCCATCAACGGCAAGGAAATCACCTCACTTTCCGTCATCCAGGATGAACTGGCTGCGGGCAAGGGGGCCCCGGCCGCGGTGACGGTGGAACGGGCCGGCCAGCCTGTTGCCCTCGAGGTGACGCCCAAGGACAACGGGCAGGGCCGCTTCATTCTCGGCGTCATGCTGAAGTACCTGTTTACTTTCCCCTTCCAGGTGCAGATCTCCCTGGACAAGGTGGGTGGCCCCAGCGCCGGACTCATGTTTTCGCTGGGCATCATCGACACGGTGACGCCGGGCGACCTCACCGGCGGCAAGCACATCGCGGGAACCGGCACCATTTCGCCGGACGGTGCGGTGGGACCCATCGGCGGCATCGGCCAGAAGATGCGGGGTGCGCGCTCGTCCGGAGCGTCCCTGTTCCTGGCGCCCGCCGCCAACTGCGACGAGGTTGCCGGACACATCCCCGACGGCCTCCAGGTGGTCCGCGTGGAGAACCTCGCGGAAGCACGGCACGCGGTGGAACTGGCCGGGAGCGGGCAGGACACATCCGCACTTCCGGCGTGCACGGGCAAATAGGCCGCCTGCGCCATGCATAGACTGGGCCCAAACAGTTTCGACAGGAACTAAGCTTTACCGCCACTCGTGGCACTGATGACGGACGAAACCAGCCGTTTGACCGGTACCGTACGTCGCTCGCACGCTTCGAATGTTTCGACGACCAGCTATGAGGTACCCAGTTTGTCCCGTCCCGCCAGCACCACGTCCACAGGAAGGCCCCCATCGCGACGGGGAGCCCTGACGCCCACCCTCATCGTCGTCGCCCTGGTGGTAGTGGGCTTCATTTTCTTCGCCAACGTCTGGACCGACGTCCTTTGGTACCGGCAGCTGGGCTTCCTCGAGGTCTTCATCACCGAAAACCTTGCCAAGATCGCCACCTTCGCGGCCGGCTTCGCCATCATGTTCGCGGCGGTTTTCTTCTCCATCCGCATTGCCTACAACGCCCGGCCCGTCTACGCCCCGGACTCTGAGGTCCGGGACAACCTCAACCGGTACCAGGCCCAGCTTGAGCCGGTCCGCCGGATTGTCATGATCGGCCTGCCGGTCCTCTTCGGACTCTTCGCGGGCAGCGCAGCCGCTAGCCAGTGGCAGAAAGTCCTGCTGTTCTTCAACCAGGTGGGCTTCGGCCAACCCGATCCGCAGTTCAACATGGACATCAGCTTCTACCTGATGACCCTGCCGTTCCTCGGGTTCGTCACCGGGTTCCTGATCAGCGTGGTGGTGATCGCAGGCATCGCCGGCATCCTCACCCACTACCTGTACGGCAGCATCCGGCTCATGGAGCGCGGCGTGTTCACCAGCCGGGCAGCGCAGATCCACATCGCCGTCACCGGCGCCGCGTTCCTGGTGCTCCTGGGCGTCAACTTCTGGCTGGACCGCTATTCGTCCGTGCAGAGCAACGGCGGCCGCTGGGCCGGTGCGCTCTACACCGATGTCAACGCCGTCATCCCCACCAAGGCCATCCTCGCCGTTGCTGCCGTCCTGGTGGCCATCCTCTTCATCGTTGCTGCCGTCATCGGCCGCTGGCGCCTGCCCGTGATCGGCACAGCCATGCTGATCATCACCTCCATCCTGGCCGGCGGCGTCTACCCGTGGGTCATCCAGCAGTTCCAGGTCCGCCCGTCGGAGCAGACCCTGGAAAGCAAGTACATCCAGCGCAACATCGAAAACACGCGCAAGGCCTACGGCCTGGACGGCATCCAGGAAACCCGCTACGACGCCACCAACACTGCCAACACCGGGGCGCTTGCACCCGACGCGCAGACCACGGCGAACATCCGCCTCCTGGACCCGAACCTGATCTCCGACGCCTTTGCGCAGCTGGAACAGTACCGCCCGTACTACCAGTTCCCCAAGGCCCTCAACGTGGACCGTTATGAGGTGAACGGCAAGATCCAGGACACCGTGATCGCGGTGCGGGAGCTGAACCCCACGAACGTGGCCACCAACCAGCAGGGCTGGCTGAACCAGCACGTCGTATACACGCACGGCTACGGGGTTGTGGCGGCCAAGGGCAACAAGTTCACCGTCGACGGCAAGCCTGAGTTCCTGCAGTCCGGCATTCCGTCCACCGGCGTCCTGGGTAATGACACCACCTACGAACCGCGGATCTACTTCGGTGAATCCTCGCCTGAATACTCGATCGTGGGTGCGCCGGACGGCGCCACGCCGCGCGAGCAGGACCGCCCCTCCGGCAAGGAAGGGGAAGGGGAAACCCAGTACACCTTCAAGGGCAACGGCGGGCCGAACGTCGGCTCGTTCTTCAACAAGATCCTCTACGCCATCAAGTTCCAGTCCTCGGACCTGCTGCTCTCCGATGGCGTGAACCCCGAGTCCCAGATCCTCTACGACCGCAACCCCCGCGAGCGTGTCCAGAAGGTGGCCCCGTACCTGACTGTTGACGGCGGCGCCTATCCGGCTGTGGTGGACGGCCGCGTCAAGTGGATCGTGGACGGCTACACCACCAGCCAATACTTCCCCTACTCGCAGCAGAAGCAGCTGTCCGATGCCACCGCTGATTCGCAGACCAGTTCCGGCCGCGCCGTGGCCCTGCCGAACAGCACAGTGAATTACATCCGCAACTCCGTCAAGGCGACGGTGGATGCGTATGACGGCTCGGTCACCCTGTATGCCTGGGACGACACCGACCCCGTCCTCAAGGCCTGGCAGAAGGTCTTCCCTTCAACGCTGAAGCCGTATTCGGAGATGTCCGGTGCACTGATGAGCCACGTGCGCTACCCGGAGGACCTGTTCAAGGTCCAGCGCGAGTTGCTGGGGCAGTACCACGTCACCGATCCCACCAGCTTCTACAAGAACAACGACGCCTGGAGCACGCCGGCTGACCCCACCGTGGACACCGACGTAAAGCAGCCGCCGTTCTACATGTCGCTGCAGATGCCGGACCAGCAGAAGCCGGCGTTCCAGCTGACGTCGTCCTTCATCCCGCAGATCGTAAACGGTAATGCGCGCAACGTCCTGTACGGCTTCCTCGCCGCTGATTCGGATGCAGGCAACCAGGCCGGCGTGAAGGCTGACGGGTATGGAAAGCTGCGGCTGCTGCAGATCCCGCCGGAAACCCAGGTGCCCGGTCCGGGGCAGGCGCAAAACAAGTTCAACTCGGACCCCACCGTGTCGCAGGCACTCAACCTGCTGCGGCAGGGCGCGTCCGACGTGCTGAACGGCAACCTGCTCACCCTCCCCGTTGGCGGTGGCATCCTCTATGTCCAGCCGGTCTACCTCAAGTCGACGGGTGAGACGTCATACCCCACGCTGCAGCGCGTGCTGGTGGCCTTCGGCGACAAGGTGGGCTTCGCGCCCACACTTGATGCAGCCCTCAAGCAGCTCTTCGGTGGGGATTCCGGCGCAGCCGCGGGGGACTCGGCCAACAATGGCCAGACGCCGGCCGGTCCTTCAGCGCCTGCCACGCCCGCAGAGGCGGACGCCAAGGCGCAGCTCAAGGCGGCCCTGGACGAGGCGAACTCCGCCATCCAGGCAGGCCAAACGGCGCTCGCAGCCGGCGACTTCGCTGCCTATGGCGACGCACAGAAGAAGGTTGCGGCCGCGCTGAAGAAGGCGATGGACGCCGAGGCCAAGATTCCGGTCACGGCTCCGGAGGCCAGCCCGGCCCCCGCTGCCTCCGGGTCGCCTTCGTCCTCGCCGTCACCGTCCCCGTCCCCGTCCGCAGGGCAGTAGGACGACGGCGGCACCCGGCACCCGGTCCCCGCGGGGCCGGGTGCCGGGCCGGCGTAACGGACGTCACGCCGCCACGATTTGGCCTGCGGTTCACCTCCCGGTAAAGTAGTTCTTGCGACGCGGGGTGGAGCAGTTCGGTAGCTCGCTGGGCTCATAACCCAGAGGTCACAGGTTCAAATCCTGTCCCCGCAACTGAGGAAAGACCCGGACATTGGAAACAATGTCCGGGTCTTTTGCTTTGTCCGGGGTCTTTTGCCTTTCCCGGGTGCTGTGGTGTGACTGGCGGATCCACCGGTGACGGCGGGTTCGCGGAGAAGTGGTCAGGGCGGCCGCGAAAGTAGGGTAGTGTTGATCAAGCGACGCGGGGTGGAGCAGTTCGGTAGCTCGCTGGGCTCATAACCCAGAGGTCACAGGTTCAAATCCTGTCCCCGCAACTTATGAAGGCCCCGACCGGCAGTTACGCCGGTCGGGGCCTTTCTTTTCCTTGGATGCGCCCAGTTCCTAGTATTCTCTTTCGAAGGGTCCCGCGATCTGCGGGCAGCCCCCCGTCATTCCTGAGAGGTATGTTGTTCGATGGCCACACCCACGAAGAAGCCCGGCTCCGCGACGGGTAAGCGGTCCCGGCTTTACTGGATGGTTCCCGCCGTCCTCGTGGCACTGGTCCTGGTTGTGCTGGTGGCCAGGCTGCTCATTGGGCTGCCGGCCGTGGCGTCCTTTGTCGCCGACTACCCGGGCCGGTCCGAACTTCCGGACAACGCGCCCGTAGGATTCCCCGCCTGGCTGGCCTGGCAGCACTTCCTCAATGCGTTCTTCCTGCTCCTGATCATCCGCACGGGGTGGCAGGTCCGGACCACCACCCGCCCCAGCGGGTACTGGACCAGGAACAACAAAGGCCTGATCCGCACCAGGAACGCGCCCACCAAGATCAGCCTCGAACTGTGGTTCCACCTGACCCTGGATGCCCTCTGGATCCTCAACGGGCTCATCTTCGCGGTCCTGTTATTGGCCACCGGGCAGTGGATGCGCATCGTCCCCACCAGCTGGGACGTCTTCCCCAACGCGCTGTCAGCCGCGCTGCAGTACGCGTCGCTGGATTGGCCCACCGAGGACGGCTGGATCAACTACAACGCCCTGCAGCTGCTGGCATACTTCGTGACCGTCTTCATCGCAGCGCCGCTGTCGTTCATCACGGGCCTGCGGATGTCCGCAGCGTGGCCCAAGAAGGCAGCCGGCCTCAACAAGGCGTTCCCCATTGAATGGGCCCGTGCCGTCCACTTCCCGGTAATGATCTACTTTGTTGCCTTCATCGTGGTCCACGTCTTCCTGGTGCTCGCCACGGGCGCACTGCGGAACCTGAACCACATGTACGGGGTCCGCGACGACGACGGCTGGTTTGGCTTCTGGGTATTCCTCGCCTCCGTGGCGGTCATGGTGGCGGCCTGGTTCCTGGCCCGGCCGGTCTTCCTGAGGCCCATCGCGTCCCTGATGGGCAAGGTCAGCCGCTGACGGGGCGGCGCCGCAGGGGCGGCGTCAGGCGTCCTTGAGCTTCTGGTAGGCGTCCAGGGCCCGTTCCCGCGACTCGGGCAGGTCCACGAGCGGATGGGGGTATCCATCGGTGTCCGCCGCCCACGGTTCGTGGATCTCCTTGCCTTTGAGCTCCCGGAGTTCGGGGATGAACGCCCTCAGGTAGCGGCCGTCGGCGTCGAACTTCTTACTTTGGGTCACCGGGTTGAAGATCCGGTAGTAGGGCGAGGCATCCGCCCCCGAGCCGGCCACCCACTGCCAGTTGGCGGGGTTGTTCGCGGCATCGGCATCCACCAGGGTGTCCCAGAACCATTCCTCCCCGACCCTCCAGTCGGTCAGGAGGTTCTTGACCAGGAATGACGCGGCGGCCATGCGCACCCGGTTGTGCATCCAGCCTGTCTGCCACAGCTGCCGCATTCCGGCGTCCACCAGCGGGTAGCCGGTGTTTCCCTGCTGCCACGCGGCGAGCTCCTGCCGGCTGGGGGAGGCCCACTGGAAGTTGTCGAAGGCGGGGCGGAAGTTCCGGGTCGCCAGGTCGGGGTTGTGGTACAGCAGGTGCCAGTTGAATTCCCGCCAGCCCAGTTCGGCCCGGTAGGTGCCGACGTCGGAAGGAACCTTGCGGGGATGCCGGCGGCGAATCTCGCGCCACACGCGGAACGGGCTCACCTCGCCGAAGCGCAAATGTGGTGAGAGCCGGCTGGTGCCCTCGGTTCCGGGCAGGTTCCGGCCAGTGCCGTATTCCTCGATGGGACCGTCAAGGAAGTCCTCAAGCCGCTCCTGGGCCCCTTTTTCGCCGGGCACCCACGTGGCGGCCAGCCCGGCGCTCCAGTCGGGTTTGGAGGGCAGGAGCTGCCAGCTGCTGAGCGTGTCACTGCCGGGCAGGCCCTTCCCGGCAGGCGCGGGGCCGGGCAGCGCATCCGGCGCCTCGTAGGGGTCACGGATGTCCTGGGATGCCAGGCACGCACGCCAGAAGGGCGAATACACCTTGTAGGGTCCGCCCGCCCCGGTCTTCACTGTCCAGGGCTCGAAGAGGAGGTTCGCCTGGTAGCTGGCCGCCTCGATCCCGTTCCCGGCCGCCCAGTCCTTGAGCCCGGCGTCGATTGTCCGTTCGGGTTGCCCGTAACGGCGGTTCCAGAAAAGGTGGCTTGCCTTCGTCCGGATGGCAAGGTCCCTGATGATGTCGCCGGCGGGACCACGCCGGAGTACCAGGCGGGATCCCTTGCTTTCGAGGTCGGCGGACAGTGCGGCCAGGGAGTGGTGCCGCCACCAGCGCGCTGCCCCACCGAGGGGACGCACGCCGTCGGACTCCTCGTCCAGGATGTAAACCACTGTCAGCGGCGCATCCCGGCCGGCGGCCTCTGCGAGGGCAGGGTTGTCGTCCAACCTCAGGTCATCGCGCAGCCAAACCAGGGACGTGCCATCAGAAGAAGTCATGGCACCACGCTACACACCGCGGACGCAGCAATGGCCGGGACCACGGTCCCGGCCATTGCGTCTTCAGCTGGAGGCGGTGCCCCGAACTTTAGAGCTTGTCGAAGTCGGCCTCGTCGACGGTCGATTCGGACGATGTGGGGCTTGCGGCGCCCAGGGCAGGCTTGGAGTTTCCGGCCTTGAGGGCCGCCAGCCGGGCTTCGATCTCCGTCTGCTCGCCCAGGTCCTCCAGCTGGTTGAACTGGGCGTCCAGGCTGGAGGCTGCAAGCTCCTGCTGCCCGCGGACCTTGGCCTCTTCGCGCCGGATCTTTTCCTCGAAGCGGCCCACCTCGCTGGTGGGGTCCATGATGTCGATGCTCTTGATGGCGTCGTGGACCTGTGACTGTGCCGCTGCCGTCTTGGACCGGGCAACAAGCTCGTTGCGCTTGCTGGTCAGCTGGTTGAGCTTGTTCTTCATCTGGTCCAGGCCGGTCTTCAGCTTGTCCACTACCTCGCGCTGGGAGGCGATGCTCGGCTCTGCGCCCTTGGCTTCGCTTTCGGCCGCCATCTGGCGCTGCAGGGCCACCTTTGCCAGGTTGTCGAACTTCTCGGCGTCGGCTACGTCGCCGGCCGCGCGGAACTCGTCAGCCTTGCGGGAGGCGGCAAGTGCCTTGTTGCCCCAGTCGCGGGCGTTGTTGATGTCCTCGTTGTAGTCGTCTTCCAGCATCCGGAGGTTGCCGATGGTCTGCGCCACGGCGGACTCGGCTTCGGCGATGTTGTTGGTGTAGTCGCGGACCATCTGGTCCAGCATCTTCTGCGGATCTTCGGCGTTGTCCAGCAAGGAGTTGATGTTCGCCTTCGCCAGCTGCGCGATCCGGCCGAAAATGGACTGCTTAACCATGGTGTTTGCCTTTCGTCCTGCTCTGTGTTGACCACTGGAACCGGTGCACAGTGGTGTACTGCGTCTGTCCGCCCGCCGGGATCTTCCGGCGTATCCGGCGGAAGTCTCTAGAAACTGCCGGAGTCGCCGCCACCGAAGTCGCCGCCGCCAAAGTCCCCGCCGCCGCCGAAGCCGCCGGAGTCACCACCCCAGCCGCCACCGCCGCCGCCGTCACCCCAGCCGCCACCGCCGCCCCAGCCTCCGTGGCCCCCGTTGAGGATGGAGTTGATCAGGATGCCGCCCAGGATGGCACCGCCGAGGCCGCCGCCGCCTCCGCCGCCGAACATGCCGCCGCGGCCGAAGCCCTGGTTCGCGTAGCCGTCAAAGTGGTCCACGTCGGCCTGGGCCAGCTGGGTGGCCTGCGCGGCCAGGGCGTGGGCCTGCTGCGCATAGGTGAGGGCGGTGACGGGATCGGTGCGGGCGATGGACAGGGCGTAGTCGAGGTTCCGCTGGGACTCGGCAAGCCGGGTGCGTGCCTCGGTGCCCACGCCGCCGCGGCGGGCGGTGATGTAGTCGGAGGTGGCGCTGATCTGGGCCTGGGCTGACATGATGGTCTGCTGCAGGGATGCCTGCGCGCGGCGGGCCTGCTCCTGCTGGTCGCGGATGCCGGTCAGGGCCTGGTCCAGGGACTGGTGTGCGGTTTCCACCCGCTGCAGGGTGGCGATGGGGTCGATCCTGCCGCCCTGGATTTCGGTCTTTACCTGTGCCAGTGCAGCCTCTACCGCGGCTACGGGGCCGGCCAGTTCCGCGTGGGTGCCGGACTGGATCATTGCCTTCGCCTGGGCAAGGTCCTGGGACGTGTCCACGACGGCGGCTTCCAGGCCGTTGCGGGCCTCGTCGAGGTTGGTGGCGACCTTGGAAATGGCATCCAAAAGGACGTTGGTCTGGTGCAGGCTTTCCTCGGCCGCACGGACGGCCACGGCAGCCAGGCTGCCTTCGCCCGAACCGAGCTTCTGCTGGGCGGTTTCGGACGCATTCTGCACAAAGGCGAGCCGTTCCTTGGCCTGCACGATGTTGTCCGAAACCTGTGCCAGCGCGCTGTCCGCGTATTTGGACCGCATTTCCTGCAGGGACTGTTCGGCGCTGGAGATCTTGCCGTCGGCCTCGCGGGCTCCGGCGTTGACGGCTGCCAGGGCCTGCGGGGCGTTCTTCTCCAGCTCGCGCAGGGAGTCAAAGTCCGCCTTCTGCTCCTGGAGGGACTCGAGCGCGGCCTCCGAGCGGCGGATGATCTCACCCAGCCAGGTCCGCTGCTGCTCTTCGGTATCCGGGATGTGGTCATCGAGCTGCTGCTGCAGCTTGAAGGACTCCGTCATGTGGGCCTTCGCTTCCGCCAAGGCTTTGGTGAAGTTTCCGACCGCGGAATCACCGTACTGCGCCTGGGCGAAGCCGAGCTCCTGCTCGCTGGACTTGATGGCATCATCCGCTTCGATCAGCAGGGAACCGCTCTTCCGGCGAAGTTCCTCCACGCTGAGGGATGCCAGCGGATCGAGTTCGGCGCCCTGGGGGCCGTAGCTTCCGCTGGAGGCCACCTGGCCGGCGGCCTTCTTCCGGCGGTTGCGGAAGTACAGGTAGGCGCCGCCTCCGGCGACCACCACACCTGCACCCACCAGGAGGCCGGCTCCGGCGCCATTACCGGAAGAGACGTTGCCGCTGCCGCCGCCGGCGGCGTCGCCCACGGCGGAGGCGGTGTCCATGGCTGCCTGCGCGTAGTCCTTCTTGCCACCTGCGAGGTTGGCCACCACCGCATTCTGGGTGATGTTGGAGCGCTTGGAGTAGATGGCGCTGGCCGAATTGGGGGAGAAGTAGTACTTGCCCTGGTCGGTGGCGATGGCGAGGATGACGTCCGCCTTGCCCATACCCTTGGTCTTGGCCACAACCTGGCTCCAGGCCGTGGGGTCGGAGGGGTTGTCGAAGGACTTTACCGTGACCACGTAGAGGTTGTACTTGTGGTCCTTCAGCAGCTTCTGGATCGCATCCTGGACCTCACCCTTCCGGCTGCCCAGCACGTTGGCGTTATCAACAATGTTGGTCCCGGAGGGAATGGTTACCGGGTCTTCGGCCCAGGCGGCGCCGGCGGGTACCGCCAGCAGCCCGGCAAGGCCGATCACGGCGAGGATACGTTTGAACTTTGACCGCATGTGCAACCCTTCAGCACGCCTGACACCGATTCGGGACGAATCAGTCGTCGAATCCAGCAGCGCCCCCACGCTTGGTGTGAAGCCGCAGGTCGCTGTGGCAATTCATCTTGATTCTATGGTGCACCCCACAGCCAGTCCATGCGGCCGAATATGCCGCCAGCGAAACGCTCCGGCGGCGCAACAGCCATCGGCCCGGCATTCAGGAAGCTTTCAGCAAACATCCGAGCTTGTTCCAGCGGGACGGGTCATAGTTAATGGCAGACGAGCATGAAAGGAAGTCCCATGACTGAGAATCAAACCCCAGGGCCGGTCCCGGAGGACAACCAGGGGGACAGCCGGAGCCCGTGGCAGCAGCAGGGCCCGCAGCAGCCCGGAGACCGCCCGGCACCTGCTCAGTATGGGAATGGCGGAGCCACCGGCGGACAGGAGCGTGGCTACAACGCAGGGGACCGGCAGCACAGCCCCGCAGGGCCGCATGAAACCCAGGAATTGCCGGGCGCACCCCGCCCCGTCTACCCCCAGCGGCAGCCTTTCTACGGCCAGTCCGGACATTATGGCCAGCAGCAGGACCAGCACGGCCACGCTATGCCTGGCGGAGGCCAAGGGGCGCCCAACGGAAGTGTCGGCCTCGCGCCAAACCCCAAGGATGCCCCGCGCCGGAAGGCAAGCTTCGGCGTCGGTACCCTGGTGGCAAGCATCCTCGCAGCAGGGCTCGTGGGCGGCGGAGTGGCAACGGTTGGTGCCGGTGAATTGTTTGGCAACACCGGGTCCAGCACCTCGGCCGTCGGCAGCAGCAACCAGCCCGGCACTGTCATCGTCAACAACAAGGACGATGTCAACGCCATCACCGCTGCCGCCGTGAAGGCCTCGCCGAGCGTCGTCACCATCAGCGCCACCAGCGGCAGCTCCGGGGGCACCGGTTCCGGCATCGTCCTGGACGACCAGGGGCACATCCTGACCAACACGCACGTGGTGACCCTCGATGGCCAGACCGCCAATGCCACCCTGGAAATCCGCACCAGCGACGGAAAGGTCCTGCCGGCAAAGCTGGTGGGCACCGACCCGCTGTCCGACCTCGCCGTCATCAAGGTTGACGACACGTCAGGACTCACCCCTGCCACGCTCGGTGATTCCTCCAAGCTCAACGTTGGCGACACCGCCATTGCCATCGGTTCCCCGCTCGGCCTGACCGGAACGGTCACGGACGGCATCGTGTCCACCCTCAACCGCACCATCAGCGTGGCATCGTCCGCAGCGCCCAAGGGCGGTGACAACAGCCAGGGCGGTGACCAGGGATTCCAGTTCGCCCCTCCCGGCGGCGGCCAGAGCCAGCAAAGCTCCAGCGAGGGCTCCATCGCCATCAACGTGATCCAGACCGATGCCGCCATCAACCCCGGTAACTCCGGCGGCGCCCTGGTGAACAGCAAGGGCGAGATCATCGGCGTGAACGTGGCCATCGCATCCGCCGGGTCCGGCACGTCAACGTCCCAAAGCGGCAACATCGGCGTTGGGTTCAGCATCCCCATCAACAACGCCAAGCGGGTGGCGCAGGAAATCATCGACAGCGGCAAGGCATCCCACGGGCAGCTCGGCGTCAGCGTCAAGGCCAAGGCCTCTGCGGGCGGGTCCTCCGAATTCTCGGTGGGAGCCGACGTGGCCACCGTTGACCCCAATTCAGCGGCAGGCAAGGCCGGCATCAAGGTTGGCGACGTCATCACCAAGTTCAACGACCTCACCATCGGCGAACCGAACCAGCTGACCGCGGCCGTGCGTGAACAGCCTGCGGGCTCCAAGGTGAAGATCACCGTCCAGCGCGGCGGCAGCGAGCAGACGTTCGACGTCACGCTGGGTGCTGCAGCCAGCTGACGCAGGGCAGCATCAACGCCAGGCACATGACGACGGCGGCGTCCCCACCTGAGGGGGCGCCGCCGTCGCCATGTCCCGTAAAAAGCCTGACACAGGCGTTAACGGAAGAGGGCGCCGGGACGCGCCGATATGGTTAGCTAGGGTTTACCCGCCTGCCGGGCATTTCGCGGCCATGTCCCACCCGGCTGGCTGTCCACAAGCATGGAAGGCTGCTGTAGAAACAGTGGAAGAGACATTGAAGATCGTAGTCCTGGTCAAACATGTACCGGACGCCCAGTTCGACCGTCACCTCAACGGGGAGGGCAATACCGCGGACCGCGACGAAAGCATCCTGTCCGAGCTTGACGAATACGCGCTCGAGGCAGCACTGCAACTGGTGGAGGCACGCGGCGGAAGCAAGGCGGGCAACCAGGTCATCGCCCTGAGCATGGGGCCCGCAGGAGCCGTCAACGCGGTCAAGAAATCGCTGCAGATGGGCGCCACCGAGGGGGTCCACCTCACGGACGACGCCCTGGCCGGTTCCGACGCCGCGGCAACCTCGCTTGCGCTTGCAGCCGCGGTCCGCCACCTGGGTGACGTGGACCTGGTCATCACCGGCATGGCATCCACCGACGGCGAGACCTCCCTTGTTCCGGCGCAGCTGGCCGAGCGGCTTGGGCTGCCGCAGGTGACGTTCGCTTCCACGCTGGAGGTCGACGGCGGCCGGCTGACGGCCCGCCGCGATGCCGACACCTCCTCCGAAACGGTGGAGGCCCCGCTGCCCGCCGTTGTGTCCGTGACGGACCAGATCAACGAGCCGCGGTACCCCAATTTCAAGGGCATCATCGCCGCCAAGCGCAAGAGCATCAGCACGCTGTCCCTGGCCGATATCGGGGTGGACCCCGCCCAGGTGGGCTTCGCCGGTTCCTGGACCACCGTGACCAGTGCGGAAGAGCGGCCGCCCAGGACTGCAGGCACCATCATCACCGACGAAGGCGACGCCGGCATCAAGCTGGTTGACTTCCTGGCCGCCCAGAAGCTGCTCTAAGAGGGACACCGACATGGCAAAAGTACTTGTATTCATCGATAACCCCGGCGCCTCGCTCAAGAAGAGCAGCCTCGAGCTGCTGACCCTGGCGCGTTCCCTCGGCGAGAGCACCGTGGCGCTCAACGGAGACCTGTCCGACGCCGCCGCCGCCACCTTTGCCGAGTACGGCGTGGGAACCATCCTGCGTCCGGCAACGGATGACCTGGACGACTTCCTGGTGGCGCCCAAAGCGGCCTACCTGGCCGCCGCGGCTGAAAGCAGCGGCGCCGGCATCGTGCTCCTGGACAACTCGCCGGAAGGCAAGGAAATAGCGGCACGGCTGGGTATCCGCCTGAATGCCGGCGTCATCACCGACGTCGTCGCCGTGGATCCGGACGGCACCGCGCACAAGTCCGTCCTTGCCGGCTCCTACAACACCGCCTGCAAGGCCACCACCCCTGTGTCCGTGCTGACCCTCAAAGCCAACAACGTCACTCCGGAACCGGCTCCCGCCGCCACCAGCCCGGAGACCGCCACCGTGGAGGTACCGGCAGTAGCCGCCGCGGCCAGGATCACCGCGCGGGAGCAGAAGGTGGCCAGCGGCCGTCCCGACCTCACCGATGCCCGCATCGTGGTGGCCGGTGGACGCGGCATGGACGGAAACTTCGGCCCCGTCGAGGAACTGGCCGATGCCCTCGGCGCCGCCGTAGGTGCATCGCGTGCCGCCACGGATGCCGGATGGATCAGCCATGACGCGCAGGTTGGGCAGACCGGTAAGACCGTCTCCCCGCAGCTTTACATTTCGGCAGGCATTTCCGGCGCCATCCAGCAGAAAGCCGGCATGCAGACGTCCAAGGTCATTGTTGCGGTCAACAAGGACGCGGAGTCGCCGGTGTTCGAGATCGCCGACTTCGGGATCATCGGCGACGTGTTCGACGTGCTGCCGCAGGCCACCGCCGAGATCAAGAAACGAAAAGGCTAATTCTTTGACTGCCTCCCACGAGCAGGCACAGAGCCCGTTCAACCCGGATATCCACCGGGTTGGGCGGGTGCTCTGTTTTGCGGCACATCCTGACGACATCGACTTCGGCGCTGCCGGTACCATCGCCGCGTGGACGGCAGCGGGCGTGCAGGTGAGTTACTGCATCATGACCGACGGCGACGCGGGCGGCTTCGACCCCGCCCACCGCGCCGACATCATCGCGATGCGCGACGCCGAGCAGCGCCGGGCGGCGGAACTGGTGGGCGTCACCGACATCCACTACCTCCACCAGCGTGACGGGTACCTCGAGGCCTCGCACGAGGTGATGAAAGGGGTGGTGCGGCTGATCCGCGAGATCCGTCCCGACGTCGTCCTTGCCATGCATCCGGAACGGAACTGGGAACGGATCCAAAAGAGCCATCCTGACCACCTGGCCGTGGGGGAGGCGGTGACCCGGGCGGTGTATCCGGCCCTCGAAAACCCGTTTGCCTACCCGGAACTGGCAGAAGCAGGCCTGGAAGCGTACAAGCTGCCGTGGCTGTGGCTCTACGCCGGCCCCGGGGAACGGGAAAACCACTTCGTCGACGTCACCGGCCAGGTGGAAGCCAAGCTCGCCGCCATCCACGTCCATGTGAGCCAGCACCCGGACGTGGAGGCCATGGAGGCCACCGTCCGCCAGGGCATGCACCTGAACGCCGGCAGGGCCGGCTTCCCTGAGGGGCGCAGCGCGGAGGCGTTCCATGTGGTGGCAATCAATGGGCCCGGCACCATCGCGGGATTCTGAGTTAAACCAAACGCCCCGTTCCTTCCGGTGGGAGGAACGGGGCGTTTTGGGTTGAGGCGTTTCCGGTTACTGCGGGTGCTACGCGCCCAGCGGGGCCGCCGCCACCGTCGGCAGCGTCGGTGCCTTGGATCCGCCTGCAGGCTCGACAGTAATGCCCAGTGATGCCGCCGAGTGGATGCCCTGGACCACGGCAGGCTTGGACAGCGCCTGCTCGTCCATCAGGCCCTGCGACACCGGAGCGGAGCCGTCCTTGGGTATCAGCCACATCTGGTAGACCTTGCCGGCCGGGGGAGCGGGCACACCGCTCATCTTCACCACGGCTGCGTCCTCTGACGCGGAGATCAGGAGGGTTGCCTTGCCGCCGCCCACGACGTTCACGGAGGCCTCACGCAGGTCGTTGGCCCTGGCCACCTGGTTGACGGGATCGTTCTGGTCAGCCATGTACGCGCCCACGCCTACGCCGCCCAGGGCGATGGCTGCTGCCGCTGCCACGCCCACCAGCCACCGGCGGGTGCCGGATCCGCCCCGGCGTTGCTCCCGGCGCTTCCGGGCCTCTGCCAGTTCGTCCTGTGGCCCCTGCCGGGGAGGCAGTGCCGTACTGCCGGCCGGCGTCGGTGCGCCCCCGCCGGTCAGGCCGTCCTGCCCGGGGAACTGGGCGGGAAGCTGGGCGACAATCCGCTGGAACAGGTCCGACGGCGGTTCCTCCTCTGCACGGAACGTGCGGACCAAGGCCTCCCGGGACTGGCGGACACGCTCAAGGAAGGCCCGGCGTTCCGTTTCCGGGGCAGTCGAGATGTAACGGTCGATGGCTTCGCGTTCCTGCTCCGTGACCGCATCCAGGGCGTAGAGCTCAGCAAGGTCGACGGCGCGGCCGGCAGCAATGTCCATGGCCACGGTGTCCCCGAAGGCACGTGACATGCCGTCGCGGCTTTCATCCATTCCACTCATCTCAACTCACCCCCAAACAGGTCTTCAATCGGATCAGTCCATCGCGGATGCGGGACTTGATAGTGGGCACTGCTGCGTTCAGCCGTTCTGCGACTTCCCGGTAGGTGAGGCCGCCGTAGTAAGCCAGGCGCACGGACTCCTGCTGGGTTTCGGTCAGCGTCCCCAGGCAGCGGACCACCGCCTCGGCCTCCAGCCTGCTGCCCACCTCATCGGACACGCTGTCGTGATCGATCTCCTGCGTGCTGGCACCGTACTTGGCTTCCCTGTCCGTGGAGGACTGCGACGAGCGGACCTTGTCCACCGCGCGGCGGTGCGAGATGGTCATCAGCCAGGACAACGGGCTGCCGGCCTGCGGATCGAACTTCGCAGCGTTTTGCCAGACCTGCAGGAAGACTTCCTGGGTGGTGTCTTCACTGAGCTCAGGGTCGATCAGGACGCGGCGTGCCATGCCGAAGACCCGGCGGGACGTGAGCTGGTAGAACTCGGCGAAAGCCGCCTGGTCCCCGCGGGCAATCCCCGCCAAAAGGGCCGAGAGGCGTTGGCTGAGGTCTGCAGGTGGGTCGGTCACCGCGGCGGAGCCTTCGGAGTTCGGCGCGTTGGGAGTTTCCATTACCTCCAAGCATAAGTCTCCGGGCGACGGATCCTCAGCAGTGCCGTGCCGACTGCGGTTGTCCGGCCTGGAACGTGCCTCCAGTAGGGTCACCTGCCGCTCCTTGGTCCGCTCGAATGTCTTCAAAAGCCATTCGGTGCCGCGTGGAGGGTGGATGGGGCAGCCGGCAAGTTTTTCCGTGCCGGCGTGGACCGGTGCCCGGCGGGGCTAGATCCTGGCGCCGGCGAAGCCCTGCTGGCGCCAGGCCTCGTACACCGCGATGGAGGCGGCGTTGGCCAGGTTCAGGGAACGGAGGGCCGGCAACATGGGCAGGCGCACCGTGGCGGTCACGTGGGGATCGGATTTCATCTCCGGCGGCAGGCCCACTGATTCACGGCCGAAGAGCAGCACATCTCCCGGACGGTAGGCGATGTCCGTATAGCTGGTGGTGCCGTCCGAAGTGAACGCGTAGACGCGTTCGGGCTGCAGGTGCTCCCAGGCGTCTTCGATGGTCTTGTGCACGGTGACGACGGCGAGGTCATGGTAGTCGAGCCCTGCCCGGCGCAGTTTCGCGTCGGAGAAGTCGAAGCCCAGGGGTTCCACAAGGTGCAGTTCGGCACCGGTGATCGCGGCAAGGCGGATGGCGTTGCCGGTATTGCCGGGGATTTCAGGTTCATGGAAAAGGATGCGGAACACCTCCCCATCCTAGCTACCCACGGTCAGTGCATGCCGCGCAGGAGCCTGGCCAGGACCGGGATGTTCACGGTGTTGGGAGCCGGGCCGGACGCCAGGAATTCCTTCAGGCCGCGCACCATGCCCGCTGCGTTGACGATCTGGACGGTTTCCAGGTCTCCTGCGGGGCGGCGGTGGTGATCGATCACCGGCTCGTGGAGGTTGCCGTCGGGGCTGTGCACCACGGTCCATCCCGTGACGTTGAGCTCGGGAAAGATGTCCTGCATGGCCCACACCACCCGGGCGAGCTGCGGGGGTGCCACCGCGCGGCCCCCGTGGTTGAGGGTCCGTCCGTCCCAGGCATAGGCGCCCTTGGGCAGGAGCATCGAGTTGACCAGGGCCAACCGGTAGCCGGAAAGGACAGCGTGGTCGATGTGGCTGTTGTCCGCCGGCGACTGCAGGCCGTTGATCAGCCGGGCGGCGGGGATGGCCGGCAGCACCTGCCGGGTCAGCAGCTGCACGGTGCGCATTTCCCGCTGGATGCGGGCCTCGGCGCCGAAAATTCCCCGTTTCCGAGGCATTCCGTGAACCTGCTGCCGCGCCTGTGCCAGCGGGATGAGCGGAGCGTCGTTTCCCTCGTAGGGGGGAACGTATACGGGCGGGTCCCCCGCTGTATTCCTGACGTTGCCCGGCCGGCGGACTGTGGCGGACGCCCGGCTTCCAGCGGCGGGGGCATCAAAGTGGGCGCCGTCGTCGGACGAAGCGTCCCGGACGGTGCCCGCGCCGTAGGAGCGGTCGTACGCCTTCCTGCGCTGCGGATCGATCAGCGTCTCATAGGCAGCGGTTACGCGGCGGAACGTTGCGGCGTCGCCCCCGTGGTCCGGATGGGCCATCCTGGCCGCGCGGCGGTAGGCCACCTTGATTTCTTTCTCGGTGGCGGTGACGGCCACCCGGAGGACCTGGTAATGGGAGCTGCTGCTCTCGGTCAAGCAATCTTCCTTCTCTTGGTGCGCGGCTTCCTCAGTCCCGGCGGGAAAGCGGAGCGCCCGCCCAGTCTAGCCATCGTGGATGGTGCGCCTGCGGTGACAACGAACATCCCGGGCTGGTGGGTTCCCGGAAGGCCGGAGTCTAGACTCGTGCGTGCGCGGTGCGAACACCGGTTGAAGGGGATGTGACGCAGTGGAGATGGAGATGCCGACGACGGCGGAGCGGGCCGGCAGGGCATGGCACGGGGGAGCGGCCCTGGTGATCGGCTGCCTGGGGGCCGTGCTTTTGAGCGGATGCAGCGTTGACGTCCTGGATCCCTCCGTCACCGCAGCCCCCGCCGGCACTCCGGTGCTGGCCACACCCACCATCACCCCCGGCCATGATGCCGCGGCGGTGGCAGCGCGTGATATGCCCTTCGCTGCCGGCGGCGACCTGGCTCCCGGAGTGCCCGTGGGAATCTCCGATGATCTCAAAGGTGCGCCGGGCTGGAAGCTGGCGAAGGAAAACGTGGCCGGCGCCAGCCAATATGCCAAGGCCGATGGCTGCATCGTTTCCGCACGGGCCACCACCGGCCAGGCGGCGCTGGTCCGCGGTGACGACCGGGAGTCCACTGTTGCCCTGTTCCAGTACCTGGACGCAACCATCCAGCCCTCGTACTTGAAGACGGCAACCCTGCAGTGGGGTGGTACCCCGGAGGCTCCCGGCCGGAACGTGGAGGTGCTGGCGCTGGAGCAGGCAGCTCCCGGCGGGCGTGCCATTGCGTTACTGGCAAGGGTTTTCGGTACTGCCGGGTCATCGGCCTACGTGTCGGTGTCCTGTCCGGATGCGGCAACACTTGGCGCGGCCCGCCAGGACGTGGCCCGGTACCTGCCGCTGGTGCCGCCGGCCGCGTAAGTCCCTGCGTTGACAGGCGCAAAACCGCCGGCGGCTGGAGGGCTCAGCCGCCGGCGGGTCTGTGTGGCTGCAATGTCCTGCGCCCGGCAACCGCCAGCGGAGTCACGCAGTGGTCCGGCTGGTCCCCACTGACAGCCGGTTGAGGGCCAGGGCGCCAACCAACAGCCCGAAGTCACGCAGCGCGACGTCGTAGAAGCTGCCCAGCAGGAGCAGGTTGATGATGATTCCGGCCAGCCACGCGGCCACGATCAACGAGCCGTATTTAGGACGCACCGCCACGGCCACGCCGGCGATGATTTCCACGACCCCCACGATGTACATGAAGGTCTGGGCCGGCAGCGGCACGATGGCCGTGGCCTGGGGTGCCAGGTACATGGTCCAGTGCGTGAGGATGTTGGTGAATTTGTCCAGGCCGAAGAGGATCGGTGCGACGGTGAACACGGTACGCAGGAGCAGGAACGCCTGCCGCGCCGGCGGCACGGTGGCTGGTGCATGTTGGGCCCGCATTGCCGATGCTGATTTCATGGTGCTCTCCTTCTAAAAGTAGGTAGGCCAATTTTAGAAAGATGACGGTCTATAATCAAGACATCTTGACTTTGGAATTGGAGGCGCCATGTACCGACTTCCCTGGGCGGACAGGATTGCTGCCGTTGCCTCGCTGACCGACGCCAAGAGGCTGCAGCTTTTTGAACTGGTCGCAGCCTCACCCCGCCCGCTGGGACGCGACGAGGTGGCCGAAACTGCCGGCATGGCGCGCAGCACCGTCTCCTTCCATCTGGACAGGCTGGTCCAGGACGGCCTGCTGGCTGTGGAATTCCACAAACCCGCCGGCAGGACCGGTCCGGGGTCAGGTCGTCCCGCCAAGATGTACCGGCCGGTTGGAAGTGAAGTGGGAGCGTCCATACCGGACCGGAACTACGACCTCGCCGGGGAGCTGATGGCCGAGGCCATCGAGGCCACCGAGGGCGAAGGATTGGCGGTAGGGGAGTCATTGCGCGCCGTCGCCTTCCGGAAAGGCCGGGAACTGGCAGAAGGTTCTGCAGGCCTGGAAGAGTTCCTGGCAGAAACGGGCTACCAGCCGGAGCCCGACGGGGACGGGGGATACCTGCTGCCCAACTGCCCGTTCCACCGGCTGTCGCGGTCCCATGCGGCAGTGGTGTGCGACATGAACGGCGCCTTCCTGCGGGGGGCTGCGGTTGGCTGCGGCGGCGCCGAGGACCGGGTTGTCCCCGTTGCGGGCCACTGCTGCGCACGGATTACCGGCGGGAGCTGACCGCTCCACGCGGCGGCCACCAGGACCGGCCGCGATAGAATTGGAGGATGCCCGCCTACCTCGACCACGCCGCCACTACGCCGCTTTCCGGTGCCGCGCTCGCTGCCTTGACGCGTGAACTGGCACGGACCGGCAACCCCTCATCGCTGCACGGCTCCGGCCGCAGGGCGCGCCGTGCCGTCGAGGACGCCAGGGAGGCCATCGCGGCCGCGGCCGGCGCCCATCCCTCGGAGGTCATCTTCACTTCCGGAGGCACCGAGGCGGACAACCTCGCCGTGAAGGGCATGTACTGGTCCCGGGTGGCAGAAGACCCAAGGCGGCGCCGCATCCTCTGCTCCGCCGTCGAACATCACGCAGTCCTGGACACTGTGGAATGGCTCGAACGCCACGAGGGCGCCGACGTGGCGTGGCTGCCGGTTGACGGTGACGGCGTTGTTGACCTCCAGGCCCTCGAAGAGGAGCTCTCGCGTGACCCCGGCGCCGTGGCGCTGGTGACTGTCATGTGGGCAAACAACGAGGTGGGCACCATCCAGCCCATCAGGCAGATCGTGGAACTCGCGCACGCCGCCGGCGTCCCGGTGCACTCCGACGCCGTCCAGGCATTCGGCTCGGTGCCGGTGCACTTCAAGGATTCCGGCCTGGATGCCATGTCCATCTCCGGGCACAAGATCGGCGGCCCGGTGGGTGTTGGCGCACTCCTGTTGGGGCGGGCCGTCAAACTCACCCCGGTACAGCATGGCGGCGGCCAGGAGCGCGACGTCCGTTCCGGGACGCTGGACACCGCCTCCATCGCTGCCTTCGCCGCCGCCGCGGAGTCTGTCGCTGCCGGGCTGCCCGCCGAGGCGGCCCGGATCGCAGCCCTGCGCGACCGGTTGGTCGACGGCGTCCGCGAACGTGTTCCGGAGGCGGTCCTCCGCGGGGCGCCCGGCGACCGCCGGCTCCCTGGCAATGCGCACTTCACGTTCCCGGGCTGTGAAGGGGACTCATTGCTGTTCCTCCTCGACCTTGCCGGCGTCGAATCATCCACGGGTTCGGCCTGCACGGCAGGGGTGCCCCGCCCCTCCCACGTACTGCTGGCCATGGGCCTGGACGAGGAAACGGCGCGCGGAGCCCAGCGGTTCAGCCTGGGGCACGCCTCCACGGAGGCCGACGTCGACGCCCTCCTTGCAGCGCTGCCCGAAGCTTATTCGCGGGCCCGCCAGGCGGGCATGGCCGGACATGAGTCCTCCATCCAGACCGCGGGTACCGCGGCGCGGCAGGGTTTCCCGGGCGCTTGAGAGCCGGCCGGCGCGTCCCGCCGCCCGCTCCGGCGGGCGGGGAGCGGGTTGATTTGCCTGCCGCCGTAGAATGGATAGGCGAAGATCGTTTCCGCCGCCGGTACGCCCAGCACGGCTCCGGGCAGCGGGCATCCCCCAACAGAAAGCCAGCATGCGAGTACTAGCAGCCATGAGCGGTGGAGTTGACTCTGCCGTTGCCGCCGCCCGCGCGGTGGAAGCCGGGCACGACGTCGTCGGCGTCCACCTGGCCCTTTCGCGCATGCCGGGCACCCTGCGCACGGGCAGCCGCGGCTGCTGCACCATCGAGGACTCCCGGGATGCGTGGCGGGCCTGCGACGTGCTGGGCATTCCCTATTACGTGTGGGATTTCTCCGAGCGCTTCAAGGAAGACGTCGTCCAGGACTTCATTGACGAATACGCCGCCGGCCGGACGCCGAACCCCTGCATGCGCTGCAACGAGCGCATCAAATTTGCCGCCCTGCTGGAAAAGGCCATCGCGCTGGGCTTCGACGCCGTCTGCACGGGCCACTACGCCAAGGTCATCGAGGACGCTGACGGCAACCGGGAACTGCACCGCGCGGCGGACTGGGCCAAGGACCAGAGCTACGTCCTGGGCGTCCTCACCCACGAGCAGCTCAAGCATTCCATGTTCCCCCTGGCGGACACCCCGTCCAAGGCCGAGGTACGCGCCGAAGCGGAACGGCGGGGCCTCTCCGTGGCCAACAAGCCCGACAGCCATGACATCTGCTTCATTCCCGACGGCGACACCGCCGGCTGGCTGGCCGAGAAGATCGACATGGCCCAGGGTGACATCGTGGATGAAACCGGCGCGAAGGTAGGGGAGCACCCCGGCGCCAACGCCTTCACCGTCGGCCAGCGGCGCGGCCTCAAGCTCGGAACCCCTGCCGCCGACGGCAAGCCCCGCTTCGTGCTGGAAATCCGGCCCAAGGAAAACAAAGTGGTGGTCGGTCCCGAGGCGCTGCTGGCCATCGATGAGATCCGCGGCATCAAGGTCTCCTGGGCGGGCCTGCCCATCGCCGAGGTGGAGACAGGCGCCGAGTTCGAATGCTACGCACAGGTCCGGGCGCACGGGGATCCGGTTCCGGCCACCGCGCGGATGGAGCCCTCCACTGACGGCGCCCGGGCAAGCCAGTTGGTGGTCCGTCTGGTGGCGCCGCTGCGCGGCGTCGCGCCGGGCCAGACGGTTGTGCTCTACCAGGGCAGCCGCGTGCTGGGGCAGGCCACCATCGACGCTGCCCGCTCGCTCCAGCGCGCCGCGCTGTAACGAGTCCGCCTTCAGCACCGCCACGGTTCTGCCGTGGCGGTGCTGTGCTGTGCCCGGGCGGCGTCCCTTGACGGTGCTGCCAGGCTCCGCCGGGTAACTTTTAGGAAAATTTTGTGTTTGAACTCACAAAAACGGCCGTCCTGAGGGCTGACTCTCTGATTCAATCTAGGGATCAGCACTGCACGCCGGCGTCTGGGGCTATCAACCTATGACCGCGGGCGTGCGCGTACTCATCGGAAAGAAGTTCACAGATGATCAAGAGCACAACGGCCCTGCACCGCGCCATCGCGCTGGCAGGCATCTCCGCCCTGGCCCTGACAGCCTGCACAGGGCCCTCGGGCGGCGGCGGGGGAACGTCTACCGGAAATGCCGGTGGCGGTGCCATCACTTTCGGAACGACGGATAAAGTCGTCACCCTCGACCCCGCCGGCTCCTACGACGCAGGATCCTTCCTGGTGATGAACCAGGTCTACCCCTTCCTGATGAACTCCAAGCCCGGCTCGGCTGAAGTCAGCCCGGACATCGCTGAGTCCGCGTCCTTTACCTCGCCCACAGAGTTCACGGTGAAGCTCAAGCCCAACCTGAAGTTCGCCAACGGCCACGCGCTTACCGCTTCGGACGTGAAGTTCTCCTACGACCGCGTGGTGAAGATCGACGACCCCAACGGGCCGGCGTCCCTGCTCTCGAACCTCAAGTCCGTTGACGTCAAGGACGACACCACCGTGGTGTTCAACCTCAAAGCAGGGAATGACCAGGTGTTCCCCAGCGTCCTGGGCACCAACACCGGACCCATCATCGACGAGGAAGTCTTCCCGGCGGACAAGGTGATGAGCGATGAGGACATCGTCGCCGGAAAGCCCTTTGCCGGCCCCTACACCATCGATTCCTACAAGAAGAACGAACTTGTCAGCCTCAAGGCCAACGCTGACTACAACGGACTGCTGGGCAAGCCGGCCAACGACAGCGCCGTCATCAAGTACTACGCCGACTCCAACAACCTCAAGCTGGACGTCCAGGGCGGCAACATTGACGTTGCCGGCCGCAGCCTGACCGCAACCGACGCCGCGGACCTGGACAAGGATTCCAAGGTCAAGGTCTACAAGGGCCCGGGCGGCGAATTGCGCTACATCGTTTTCAACTTCGACACCATGCCTTTCGGCGCCAAGACTCCCGAAGCCAACCCGGCGAAGGCACTCGCCGTCCGCCAGGCCATGGCTGACATTGTGGACCGCCAGGCCATCTCCGACCAGGTCTACAAGGGCACCTATGTCCCGGCGTACTCCGTTGTCCCCGATGGTCTGCCTGGTGCAACCCAGCCGATGAAGGACCTGTATGGCGACGGCAGTGGCAAGCCCAGCCTGGACAAGGCCAAGAAGACCCTGGCGGACGCCGGAGTCACCGGCCCGGTCAACGTGAAGCTGCAGTACAACCCCGACCACTACGGCAAGTCCTCCGGTGACGAGTACGCCATGGTCAAGGAGCAGCTGGAGAAGTCGGGCCTGTTCACCGTGGACCTGCAGTCCACCGAATGGGTGACCTACTCCAAGGCACGTACCGCCGACGCCTACCCCGTCTACCAGCTGGGCTGGTTCCCGGACTACTCGGACGCGGACAACTACCTCACGCCGTTCTTCATCCCCGGCAACTTCCTGAAGAACCACTACGAGAACCCCACCGTCACGGACCTCGTGCAGAAGCAGCTCACCACGCCGGACAAGACCGAGCGCCAGAAGCTGATCGGGGACGTCCAGACGGCCGTTGCCAAGGACCTGTCCACGCTGCCGCTCCTGCAGGGCTCGCAGCTGCTGGTGGCCGGGAAGGACGTCAAGGGTGTCGAGAAGACCCTGGATCCCTCCTTCAAGACCCGCCTTGGCGTCCTGTCCAAGTAAGCACTCCACCCCCATCGGGCTCTGACGGGCCAGAGGCGGGACGCCGCAACGGTGTCCCGCCTTTTGCCGGTCATCAGCCAGCAACGAGGGGACTGCTGGCTCCCGGTCACCACGAATCCAGGTACCGATGACAACTTTGATTGACGCGCCACCCAGTGACGCCGACGCACTCCTTCCGCCCAAGAAAAAGCAAACAGGAGGCGGGCTGGGCCAGTACATCCTGGTCCGCTTCCTGCTGATCTTCCCCACCATCCTCATCCTCGTCACCATGGTGTTCTTCCTGATGCGGATCACCGGTGACCCCATCACCGCCGCCATGGGCGGACGGCTGCCCCCGGAACAGCTGCAGGAAAGGATCCACGCCGCCGGATACGACCGGCCACTGCTCGTGCAGTACTTCGAATACCTGGGCCAACTGGTCACAGGGAACTTCGGCACCACGCTTTCGGACAACCGCAAGGTCACCGAGATGCTCACCACCTACGGGTCCGCCACGCTGGAGCTTTCCATCAACGCCATCATCGTGGCGCTGCTGGTCGGCATCCCGCTGGGCATGGTCGCCGCCCACCGGCGTGACCACCTGCCGGATGCAGTGCTCCGGATCCTCGCCATCCTGTTCTACGCCACCCCGGTGTTCTTCGCCGGCATGCTGCTCAAGCTGGTGTTCTCCGTATGGCTGGGCTGGCTTCCGGTCGCCGGCCGCGCAGGGACCAGGACCGAACTGTCCCTGACCGCGCTGGAGGCGCCGACCGGCATCTACTGGCTGGACGCCCTGCGCAGCGGAAACATGGCCGCCTTCAGCGACGTCATGTCCCACGCGGTCCTTCCGGCGCTGGCGCTGGGTCTGCTCACGGCCGGCGTTTTCCTGCGCCTGGTCCGGACCAACGTCATCGGTACCCTCGGCAAGGACTACGTGGAGGCCGGGCGCTCACGCGGTGTCAGCGAGTTCCGCCTGGTGACCAAGCACGCCTACAAACCGGCGTTGATTCCGATCATCACGGTCATGGGCCTGCAGATCGCCGTCCTTCTCGGGGGCGCCGTGCTGACTGAGACGACGTTTGAATGGAAAGGCCTCGGTTTCCAGCTGGCCAACTACCTCACGGCGCGCGACTTCGTCGCCGTGCAGGGCATCGTTGTGCTGCTGGCCGTCATCGTCGCCGTCACCAACTTCATCGTGGACATCATCGCAGCGCTGATCGATCCCCGCGTGAGGTACTGAAATGTCTGCCAATACAACTCTCGAACCCGTCGCCAACCCGCGGGCTTCCCTGTTCCGGCGGCTGCCGGTTGTTTCGCACTTCAACAAAAGCGTCGGCCTGCAACGGTTCATGCTGGTGGTGGGGCTCGTCCTCACCGGCATCTTCCTGCTCACCGCGCTGGCAGCACCGCTGCTGGCGCCCTACGGCTTCGCGCAGCTTTCCGATGCCGACGGCAGCTTCCCCACCCAGCAGGCCCCCGGCGGGAAACACCTCCTGGGCACCACGGTGGGCGGTTACGACGTCCTGTCCCGCGTCATCTGGGGTACCCAGACGGCACTTTTGGTCATCATCGTGGCCGTGGTCCTCTCCATCTTCGCCGGGGTCATCCTCGGCCTGGTGAGCGGCTACATCGGCGGGTGGCTGGACCGCGTCCTGGTCGTCGTGGCTGACGCCATCTATGCCTTCCCGTCACTGCTGGTTGCCATCGTCATGGCAATCGTCATCAGTGGTGGACAGTCCAGCCTGTTCGGCGGAATCCTGGCCGCGGCCATTTCCATCACGGTGGTGTTCATCCCGCAGTACTTCAGGGTGATCCGTGCCGAGACCATCCGGCTCAAGGCGGAGCCCTTCGTCGAGTCCGCCAAGGTGGTGGGCGCGTCAAACATCCGCATCATGACCCGGCACATCTACCGCAACGCCACCCGCACCCTGCCGCTGATTTTCACGCTCAACGCGTCTGAATCCATCCTTACCCTGGCAGGGCTGGGCTTCCTGGGCTTCGGCATTGAGCCAAGCTCGGCGGCCGAGTGGGGATTTGACCTCAACAAGGCGCTGGCCGACACGACCTCGGGCATCTGGTGGACCGGGCTGTTCCCGGGCCTCGCCATCGTGTGGACAGTCCTCGGGCTGACGCTCGTGGGCGAAAGCATCAACGACCTCAACGATCCGCGGCTCCGCGGCCGCAAGCGCAGCAGCCGCAAGGCGGCAGCCGCTGCCGTACCGGCCACTCCTGCCGTTCCCCATGGATCCGGCACCGAAACAGAATTGAGCAACCCGTGAGTGAGAAGCCCGGTTACGAAAATCCCGGTTCAGTGTCCGGCCGTCAGGACCAGGACCGGAAGACAGTACTGGATATCGACCACCTGAAGGTCACCTTCGCCACGGACGGTGGCGACGTATACGCCGTCAAGGATGTCAGCCTGGACGTCAAGGCGGGTGAGGTCCTGGCCATTGTGGGGGAATCCGGCTCCGGCAAGACGGTCACCGCCAAGACCATCCTTGGCCTGCTCCCGGAAACGGCTGTGAGCTCCGGCGCGGTGCTGATCAATGGTGCCAACGTCATCAGCCTCAGCCCCGGCCGGTTGCGCCAGATCCGCGGCCGGGACGTGGCCATGGTCTTCCAGGAGCCCTCAACCGCCCTGAACCCCGTGTTCACCGTCGGTTGGCAGATTGCCGAAGGCATCCGTGCCCACGCGGGTGCCAACGGCGGTAGGCGGGTATCTGCCAAGGAGGCCAAAGCCCGGGCCATCGAGGCGCTGGGCAAGGTGGGTATCCCCGATCCCGAGCACCGGGTCAACTACTATCCGCACCAGTTTTCCGGCGGCCAGAAGCAGCGCGTGGTGATCGCGGCCGCCCTGGCGCTGAACCCCGGCCTCATTGTTGCCGACGAGCCCACAACCGCCCTGGATGTCACCGTCCAGGCGGAAATCCTGGAACTCCTCCGGGACCTTCGGGACAAATATGGCACCTCGATCGTGCTGATCACCCACAACATGGGGGTCGTGGCCGACCTGGCGGACCGGGTGGTGGTGATGTACCAGGGCGACGTCGTGGAGGAAGCTTCAGCGAAGAAGCTCTTCGCTGAACCAAAGCAGGACTACACCCGCAACCTCCTTGCCGCGGTGCCGCACCTGGGCCGCAATTCGGCGTCGGAAGGCCTCACCGAGCGGCGCCACCAGGATGAGGAAGTGCTGGTGGCCGCCGACAACCTGGTGATCGAGTACCCGGGGCGCTTGGGGACACCGGCCTTCAAAGCCGTTGACGGTGTCAGCTTCACCCTGTCCAGGGGTGAGGTCTTCGGCCTGGTGGGGGAGTCGGGGTCCGGCAAGACAACCATCGGCCGCGCCATCGCCGGGCTCAACCGGACCACCGCCGGAAGCCTCAAAGTGCTGGGCTACGAGATGCTGAACCTTCGGGAACGCACGTTCAAGCCCCTGCGCAAGGACATCGGCTTCGTGTTCCAGGACCCTGCCGCTTCCTTCAACCCTCAGCTGACCATTGGCGAATGCATCGCCGAGCCCATGCTCATCCACACCCGGCCGAGCGACGCCCAGGCCCGCAAGCGCGTTGGCGAGTTGCTTGAATCGGTCCAGCTGCCGGCGTCGTACGCGGGACGGTACCCGCACGAACTGTCCGGCGGCCAGCGGCAGCGGGCATCACTGGCGCGTGCCCTGAGCCTGAACCCGCGCCTGCTGATCGCTGATGAGCCGACGTCGGCCCTGGACGTTTCGGTGCAGGCAAAAGTCCTGGAGCTGTTCCGGGACATCCAGGAGGAGTTCGGGTTCGGCTGCCTGTTCATCAGCCACGATCTTGCCGTTGTGGACATCCTGTCCTCCTGGGTGGGCGTGCTGTACAAGGGCAAACTGGTGGAGCAGGGGATCGGCAGCCAGGTCATGGGCAACCCCCAGCACGACTACACCCGCCGGCTGATCGCCTCCCTGCCGGTGCCGGACCCGGCCGAACAGGCCAAACGCCGGGAGGAGCACCGCGCGCTCCTGGGAATCTGACCCGCAGGAAGTCCTGCAGGCAGTCCAGCCGCGGACAGCGCCGGTGCCGCCAGATGGGCGGCACCGGCGCTTCACACCCGCGGTGGTTCCTCCGGCTCCCCTAGACTGGAGCCATGACGCAGCACAACCCCAGCTCTCCTGGCGCCGACGAATTTGATCCATCCGCCAGCTCCCTTGCAGGCCACGTGGACGATTCCGTGATGGCTGAACTGCTGTCCATCCGCTCCAGCATTGACAACATCGACGCCACCTTGGTGTACCTCCTGGCCGAGCGCTTCAAGGCGACGCAAAAAGTAGGCTTCCTGAAGGCAAACCACCGACTCCCCGCCGGTGACCCGGGGCGTGAAGCCGCGCAGATCGCCCGGCTGCGCCGCCTTGCCGAGGATGCCCACCTCGACCCGGCCTTCGCGGAGAAGTTCCTCAACTTCATCATCGGTGAAGTGATCCGCCACCACGAGGCCATTGCCGAGGACCACCAGGCCTCCTCGGGCCAGCAGCCGCAGACCTCCGCGCTGGCGTGAACCGGGAACAGCGCAATGCGGGCTCCGGCCCGCGTCCGGCGGGTGCCCCTTTCACCGGTGATCCATCAAACGCTGCCTCATCAAACGCGGCCTCTGCCACCCAGCCCCGGGCCAAGGAAGTCACGGCCACCGGCATGGGCCCGTGGCCGGGCGAAGATCCGCTGGAAGCTGCCCGGATCATCCGCGGTGAGCTTGGCAGCCCGCACCTTCCCTTCCTGGCTGAACTGCCGGACCGGGGGGTAGGGTCCGACGCCCTGGGCCGTACCGCCTCCCTCCTGGAGGAACTCGCGGTGGATGTGCAGCCGCACGGTTGGCGGCTCGTGGACCGCCCGGGCAAGGACATGCGGCGGTCAGCGTCGGCGCTGTCCACCGACCTGAACGTCCTGGCCGATGTTGTCGGCGCGGAAGACGTATCGGCGGGTGAACTCAAAGTGCAGTTGGTGGGACCGCTGAGCCTTGCCGCCGGCTTGTACCTGCACAACGGTGAACGCGCCCTGCTGGACTACGGCGCCCGAAGGGACCTGGCCGCCTCCCTCGCGGCGGGCGTGGCCGGTTACCTCAGCAGGGTGGCCGCGGCCGTGCCCGGCGCCCGGCTCGTGGTGCAGGTGGACGAGCCCGCCATTGCCGCCGTCCTGGCCGGAACCATACCCACCGCCAGCGGGTACCGCACCCTCCGCGCGATTGCGGGATCGGAAGCACGCGAGTCATGGCGCCTGGTCCTGGACTCCCTGCGTGCAGCCGGTGCAGCCGAGGTTGTCGTGTCCTTCCCCGAAATCGAAGCCCCCATCGACCTGGCCCTCTCGGCAGGGGCTGACGGCGTCGCGTTGCCGCTGAAGGCATTGACCAACCGCCAGTGGGAGCAGGTGGCCGGAGCGGTTGAGGCTGGGAAACAGTTCTGGGCTGGTGCCCTGGACGTGCCTGCCGGCGGTCCGCTGCCCAAAGTGGCCCAGTGCGTGGAATCCGTCTGGCGCCCCTGGCGCCAGCTGGGCCTGCCGCCGTCGCTGCTGGCCGCCATCCGGGTGACGCCCTCGGAAGGCCTGGCCGGCCACACACCTGCCCAGGCCACGGCCGTCCTGCACCGGCTCACCCAGGTAGCCGACGGCCTGAACCAGCAGGCGCTGGGTTAGCTAGACGCTGTTTTCCCAGCGGTCCGGCTGGGCGTATCGGGGCAGGTAGCTTTGGGCGGAACTGCCGCCGGTGTACGGGCGCAAGCGGTAGTCGAAGGCCCCGGCGTATACCAGGACCAGGCCGATCTGCGGCTGGATGACCTTCACCTGGATGCGGTGCCGTCCGTTGCTGCCTTCGGCCGGGTCCCACCACTGCTCGGCGTAAGCCTTGGCGTCGAGGGCGGCCGGAAGCGGCACCCGCAGAGGACCCATGAAGAGCCTCGACGCCTCCGAAACGCCGCGCAGCCTGCCCTCAGCCGTGACACTCAGGTTCAGGTCCGTCACCAGGCGCCGATAGCGTCCCACGTAGTCCACCAGTTGGGTGTTGCCACCCGTATGGGTGGCACTGGTGGTGTCCTGGAAGAGCCGGGTGCGGTCCGGGAAGCGGATTTCACGGCGGGCGGTAAGGCTGGAGCGGCCGAACGGATCCTGGTGGGCGTGGTTCTCGATCCGGAACGGGATGTTCTCACCATATTCCGGGAAAAAGGCCTCTTCGCCGCCCGCCAGCCGCAGCAAAGGGCGCAGCCACCGCTGGCGGCACCCCACGACGTCGAACGTTCCTTCCCCTACCCCGTACTGTCCGGAACCCGGTGCCAGCGAGAAGTACTCCTGGAGCTCGGGCTGCAGCCGGGAGAACCCGGTGCCCAGGGCCTGCCGGTAGATGGGGACGTTCATGACGTGGACCTCCTGTTGCCTGCGGCGGCGCTGTCTGCCTCCGGCTTCACAATCTACCGGCAGCCTTGAGCCGGATGTACATGTCCGCAAGCCGGGGTGGCAGGTCGTGGGGTTCCGCGTCCACTACCTCTGCGCCGTAGCGGCGCAGTTCAGCGGTGACCGCCGCGCGCTGCAGGAGGGCGCGTTCGGCGGCAGCCGCACGGAACACGCCGGTGGCGTCGGTGCGTTCCCGGAGCATGGTGCCCAGCTGGGGGTCGCGGACCGCCGCCACCACCACCACGTGCTGGCTGGCCAGCCGCTCCGCCACGGGCAGCAGGCCTTCCTCGGGCGCTCCGCTGTCCAGCGATGTCAGCAGCACCACGAGGGACCGGTGCGCGGAGACGGCGCGGACCTGCGCCGGGACAGCCGGCCAGTCCATCTCGATCAGCTCTGCCTCAAGGGGAGCCATCGCCTGGACCAGCCGGCCCAGGATGTTGTCCTGGCCCGCGGAACCGGCGCGCGCCCGGGTCCTGCGGTCGAAGGCCACGAAGTCCACCCGGTCACCGCCCCGTTCGGCCAGCACGCCCAGGAGGAGCGCAGCCTCGATCCCGGTGTCCAGCCGGGTTTCGTCGGCAATCCTCGCCGCCGAGGTGCGGGAGGTATCCAGGACCATGACCACCCGCCGGTCCCGTTCCGGTCGCCAGGTCCTGACCACCACCGAGGAGCGCCTGGCCGTAGCCCGCCAGTCAATGGACCGCACATCATCGCCACGGACGTAGTCACGCAGGGAGTCGAACTCCGTGCCGGCACCGCGGATCTGGACGGCGGCCTTGCCATCCAGTTCGCGCAGCTTCCGCAGCTTCGAGGGCAGGTGCCTGCGGGAATGGAATGGCGGCAGTACGCGCACCGAGCCGGGGCAATCGATGGTCCGCTGCCGGGCTGCCAGGCGGAGCGGCCCATAGGAACGGATGGTCACGTGCGGCGCGGCGAGGTCCCCCCGCCGGACCGGCCGGAGCCTGACCGCGAAGCGCCTGCTTTCGCCCGCCGGGACGTCGATGGCCTGAATGGGATTTTGGGCGCCCGCGGAAGGTTGCCACCCGTCCCTGAACGATCCCCGGAGCCTGCGGGTACCCCCGTTGCGGAGCGTGAGGACCGCTTCCACCGCGTTGTTGAGCGTGACGTTCTCCGGCTCCGCGCGTACCGCACCCACCCGCCTGGGGGATCCTGCCAACAACAGGTCGACGCCCAACAGGGCAACGAGCACGGCGGCCGTGGTGAACACGGTCAACCATCCCGGGAACAGCAGCACCGGCACCAGGCCCAGCAGCACCACCGCCACGAAGCGCCCCGAGACGGCCATCAGCGGGGAACGGGGACGGAGGCCAGGATGCTGCCCAGGACGTCGTCCACCCGGACCCCGTCCATTTGGGCTTCGGGCTGCAACGCCACCCGGTGCCGCAGGCAGGGCAGGGCCAGGGCCTTGACGTCGTCCGGGGTGACGAAAGGACGCCCCGAGAGCCAGGCCCAGGACCTGGATGTATTGAGCAGGGCAGTGGCACCGCGCGGTGAGACACCAAGCTGGAAGGAGGGCGCGGCCCTGGTGGCGCGCACCAGGTCAACGATGTAGCCGATGATTTCCGGTTCCACCGCTACCCGGTTGACAGCTTCCCGCGCACGTTCCAGGTCCTCGGCGCCCGCCACGGCCCGGACTCCGGCTGCTGCCAGGTCCCGGGGATCGAATCCGGCGGCATGCCGGCGGATGACCTCAATCTCCTCACCGCGTCCGGGCAAGGGCATGGTGAGCTTGAGCAGGAACCGGTCCAGTTGCGCCTCGGGCAGCGGATAGGTCCCCTCGTATTCCACCGGGTTCTGGGTTGCCGCCACCAGGAACGGGGCCGGGAGCCGCCTGGCGGCTCCGTCCACGGACACCTGCCGCTCTTCCATGGCTTCGAGGAGGGAAGCCTGGGTTTTTGGCGGGGTCCGGTTGATCTCATCGGCCAACAGGAGGTTGGTGAAGACCGGTCCTTCCCGGAAGCTGAACTCGGACGTATGGGAGTCGTAAACCAGCGATCCCGTGACATCGCCCGGCATGAGGTCGGGGGTGAACTGCACCCGCTTGGTGTCCAGGCTCAGGGCGGAGGACAACGCCCGGACCAGCAGGGTCTTGGCGACCCCCGGTACGCCTTCCAGCAGCACATGCCCCTGCGAAAGCAGGGCAATCAGCATGCCCGTGACCGTGGCGTCCTGTCCCACCACTGCCTTGGCCACCTCCTGGCGGACGGCAAGCAGCGCCTGCCGTGGGCCGTCGTCGTTCATTGGGCTGTTGGGGTCTGTGGGGTTCAGGACCCCCGGGCCACTGCTCTGTTCACTCATCGGGTCATGACCTCTTTCTCCAGTTTCTCCAGGGCCTGGGACCAGGCCACCAGCCGGGCTTCGGTTGTGGGGCGTTCATTGACCAGGGCGCGGACGCCGGCGGCGTCCCTGCCGAGGAGCCGGGCTGCCGCGGCAATCGTGTCCTCCGCGGTGGCGCCGGGGCCCAGACGCAGTTTTCCGGAGAGCCGCACCAGCAAGCCGGCGCGCAGGTTGTCCCGGGCCTGGTCGACGGCACGTGAATCCTGGTAGAGCCGGGCGCGGCCTTCCGCCGTTTCAACGGCCTTGACCACCACGGGCAACGGTTCGAACACCAGCGGCCCGTGCCGGCGGCCACGCCATATGATGGCGACCACCGCCACCAGCAGCAGCCAGGGGCCCAGGAAGCGGGCCCAGCCCGGTGCAAGGTCGTCGAGGGTTTTCCCGGACCCGTTGTCCGCTGCATCTTCGATCGAGGGCAGGTACCAGACGAGGTCCGGTGCCGCGCCGAGCAGCCGGACCGCCAGCGCGGCGTTTCCCAGCTCGTCCAGTTTGTCGTTGCCCAGGACCGCCGTGCTGCCCAGGACGGCCAGCCGGCCGTCACCGCTGACGGCAAGCATCCCGGCGGTTCCTGCCGCACGGTAGCAGGTGGTGCCGCCGTCGTACACGAATCCCTTGTGGCCCGTGACCTGTCCTGCCGCTTCCGCGTCAGGTTGGGTGCAGCCGGGGTCAAGGACCGGAGAGGCGTCGGGGACGACGCCGGCCTGGTGGATGCCGCTGTCAAGGGCGGCGAGTGTGTCCAGCCTGGGGGTGACCACCACCACGCGGCCAGCAGCAGCCATCAGGCCGGCCACCTGCTGCCTGTCCAGCACACCGTTCCTGTCATAGAGCAGGAGGGTGGGGGAGGAGCTTGAGTGCAGGTCGTCCAGCGCAGCGTCGAACCGGCCGGGCGTATGGACCGAAACTCCGTGCCGCCCCAGGATTTCGCCCAGCGCCCTGGCCCCTTCCGGTCCGGCATTGTGGACTGAAAGGGGCACCCTGTCACCCTTGGGCGCCAGCTGCGTACCGATGAGCAGGGCCAGTGCAGCTGCCACCACCGCTGCTGCTGCGGTGGCGGCACGGTGCTGCCGCAGCCACTTCTTCAACGTGCGGACGGGGACGTTCCGGCCTGTCGGCCCAGGTTCTTGGGACTGCCGGGTTCCTTGGGCCGGGTCCGTGCCGGCAATGGCGGGTCCGCTCATATCGGCGTCACCGTGCTGCCGGCGGCGGCGGGTTTCTTGGCACCCAATGCCGCGTCCAGGGCCACCATTTCCTGGTAATCGCCGCTGCCCGCTGCCCTGTTTCCGTAGCGGATGCCGTCAAATGTGGCCGCCGCCCGGGCCAGGCGCCGGGATTCACCGGCGAACGGCACGGACAGCGCCTGCGCGGCCTCGTCCGCCGTCCTGCCTGGCTGCGGATCAAGGATGGTCCGGTCCTCGGCGCTGCGGACCACCGCACGGAAACGGTCGACGACGGCGTCTCCCCATTGTGCGGCCGCGGCTGCGGCTTCCGCGCGGTTCCGGTAGTCCCCGGCGGTCAGCGCGGTTTCCCTTTCGAACACGTCGCTGGCCTTCCGTGCCCGCGCGTTCAGCCGGGGGCGGGCAAGGAGGATGGCGGCCGCGATGATGACGGCAATGACGAGGGCGATGACGGGGCTGGGCACTGGTGCGGCGTCCCCGGGGGAGCCGTCCAGGGACTGGAGCCAGTCGAGGAAGTTCCGCCACAGAGCGTCCAGCCAGGAGGGGGCGGCGTCCCGGTATTCAGGTTTGGCCAACTCTTCTGCCGCCCATTGCCGGGCCTCGTCGGCTCCAGGGAGCACCGGCGGCTCAGCGGCCATACGGCCATGCCCCCGGCGCTGTGCCGTACCCGGGGTACGGGGTGCTCCCGGTCCCGGCGTTCCGGCCCGGGATCCCGTCGGGATCCGCTCCGGTCTCCAGATCGCGCAGCAGCACGATGTCCAGGCCGTCTTTGCGCATCCGCAGGTCCATATAGAGCAAGGCCATGACAGACGTTTGGAAGGCGTAGCCCACCGCACCCACCAAGGCGCCGACCACCGCGGTGATGATGCTGATGGTCACGGTAAGCGCCGCGTCCTGCCCGCTGCCGCCGTGCGGCGAGACGACTCCCGACAGGACCGTCGGCAGCATGCTTGCGGGGATCAGGACCACTTGGGTGATCACGGCGACCAGGATTCCCACCACCAGGGTGATGCCAAGGATGCGCCACCAGTTTGCCCGCGTGAGGGTCCACGAGCGGCGCAGTCCGGCCAGGGCGCCCAATTCTTCGATGACGACGGCGGCAGGCGCCACCATGAGCTTGATCGCCACCCAGAGGAACAGGACGGCGAAGCCCATCATCAGCGGGATGACCAGCAGCGCTCCCGCGCCGCGGACATTGGAGAACAGGAGCACGATGACAGCGAAGAAAAGCGCCATCGTGGCCACCCCGGCAGCCACCAGCACCGCGGCCAGCCTGATCAGCGCCCCGATCCGTGGACGCACCAGTGACAGCATGCGCCGGAAGCCGGTGGGCCGGTTCAGGACGGACCTTGCCACGATGACCACCATGGCGCCCTGGAGAACCACGGACATGAAGACGGACAGGATGGACAGAAAGGCAAAGGTAACCATCAGCCCAATCCCGAGGGACGCGACGTCGGCTCTGCTGGCCGTCCGCGCCCAGGATTCAATCGACCCGGACGACGTTGCAACGACCCCAGTAAGGACTGCGGCGAGGATGGCCGACAGGGACTGGGCCAGGATGCCGGCTCCCAGCATCGCTTTGGCGTTGCGCCGGATGCCCTGGAACGAGCCATCCAGGATTTCCCCGAACATCAGTGGACGCAGGGGGATGATGCCGGGCTTTGGAGGGGCGACATAGCGGGGTTGTCCGTAGGGGGAGGCTCCGTAAGGCGCGCCGGGGTATGGCGCACCGGGGTATGGCGGACCGGGGTACTGCGGGCCGGAGTGCGGCGCTGCAGGGTAGGGGTACTGTCCACGCTGTTGCCACTGGGGCGGTTGCGGCGGCTGCTGTTGCCAGGGCCGCCGCTCCTCCCACCCGGGTGCCTGCTGCGCCGGATGCCTTGGCGCCCCCTGCTGTCCGACAGCGGATTGTTGTCCTGGGCCGGGTTGCCGGCCTGCGTCGGGTTGCTGCCCTGCCGGTGGCGCCCACGGCTGCTCCCAGGCAGGTGCTGCCGGGCTGTGTCCCCCGATGCCGGCGGACCCGCCGTCGTCATGTCCGCCACCGTCATGCCCGCCGCCGGGCCACCCCGGCGTTGGCTCCCCGCGCTCCGGCTCCTGTGCTGACACTGATTTCCTCCCCCATATCAGTCCGCCCGCCCCGCGGGCCGCCCGCCGGAAGGCGCGCACCGGCAATGCAGGGCATGACCCCAAGACTATAGTTCCGCCGTCGGCCGGCCTAGTGTCCCGCCATGCCGGGAAGCCGCTCAACAGGACAAACCCATCCCGATAAGGGAATATATAGCTATGAAGGCACGCATTCTGGTGGTAGATGATGACGAAGCGCTGGCCGAGATGATTGGAATTGTCCTCCGTAATGACGGCTTCGAGCCGGTCTTCTGCGCCGACGGCGCCCAGGCCCTCGACGTTTTCCGGTCATCGCGGCCGGACCTTGTCCTGCTCGACCTGATGCTTCCCGGCATGGATGGCATCGAGGTCTGCCGCCAGGTCCGCGGCGAATCCGATGTTCCCATCGTCATGCTGACCGCCAAGTCCGATACCTCAGACGTGGTCCGCGGACTGGAATCCGGTGCTGACGACTACGTGCCCAAGCCGTTCAAACCGGCCGAACTGGTGGCACGCGTGCGCGCCCGCCTGCGCCCCGGCGACCAGAAGGCGCCCGAAACGCTTAAGATCGCGGACATCACTATCGACGTCGCCGGGCACACCGTCAGCAGGGGCAGCGAGCGGATCTCCCTGACGCCGCTGGAATTCGATCTGCTGGTGGCACTGGCCCGCAAGCCCTGGCAGGTCTTCACCCGCGAACTGCTCCTGGAGCAGGTCTGGGGCTACCGCCACGCCGCTGATACCCGCCTGGTCAACGTCCATGTCCAGCGCCTGCGGTCCAAGATCGAGCAGGACCCGGAAGCTCCGGAAGTTGTATTGACGGTGCGTGGTGTCGGCTACAAAGCAGGGGTCTGACCCCGCTGCGCAGGACGGGCAACCCGGCCGGCGCGCAACGCCGCACGCCGGTGATGAAGGTTTGAGCAGCGGCGCCGGGCAGGACAGCCCATCCCAGGGCGGCGACGAGGCCGACGTGCCCGGACCTTCCGTGACTCCCGGTCTTCGGCATGTTGCCTTCCGCGCACGGATCTGGCAGCGCCGCGCCGTGATCGTGGCGTTTCGCGTTGCACGGCTGGTGCGGACCGGAGTCCGACGTTTCCTCCCGGGGCTGAGATACCTTGGGCGGGCGCTGCAGCAGCGCTGGCGCCGGTCCCTGCAGTTCCGGACCGTTCTCACCACCCTGATGCTGGCCGTGACGTCGTTCGCCGTGGTGGGTGCCTACCTGTCCAACCAGATCGCCAACAACCTGTTCCAAGAGCGGCTGACGCAGGCGGAATCCGAGACACGCTACAACGTGAAGCAGGTTCAGGAGACGTTCGACGGCGCCCAGGTCACCGACCAGTCGAGCGTCATTACCCTGGTCTCGGACACGCTCAGCGCCGTGGAAGGGCGCGGTTCGGTCATCCAACGGCGCTACGTCTTCGAGGCGATGCCCAACCAGACCAAACCCCGCAACCGCTGGGTTGAATCCCGCGCGTCGGACCAGCTGACGGTCAGCGTCATCCCCCCTGAGCTGCGCAAAGCAGTGCAGGAGTCCGGGAAGGACCAGTACTGGGCATCCACGGTCATTCCCGTGGGGACCGAGGACCGGCCGGGAATCGCCGTGGGCAACAAGGTGACCTTCAACGGTACCGTCTACGAGCTGTACCTGATCTACGACCTCAACACCGCGCAGCAAACGCTGAACGAGATCCAAAGCGTCCTCTGGGCCGGCGGTGCGGTCCTGGTCCTGCTGATCGGCGCCGTCGCCTGGTATGTCACGCGCAACGTGGTCAGCCCGGTGAGTCACGCCGCCATGGTTTCCGAGAAGCTCGCGGCCGGCCAGCTGCAGGAGCGCATGGTGGTCAAGGGCGAGGACGAAGTGGCCCGCCTTGGTGCCTCCTTCAACCACATGGCAGCCAGCCTGCAGGAGCAGATCACGCAGCTGGCCACGTTGTCGCAGATGCAGCAACGCTTTGTGTCCGACGTTTCGCACGAGCTCAGGACTCCGCTGACCACCGTCCGGATGGCCGCGGAAGTTCTCTACGACGCCCGGGACGACTTCGACCCCATCAACAAACGGTCCGCCGAACTGCTGTACAACCAGGTGGAGCGGTTCCAGTCGCTGCTCTCCGACCTGCTCGAAATCAGCCGCTTCGATGCAGGCGTAGCGGTCCTCGATGCCGAACCCGAGGACCTGCTCCAAGTGATCGCCCACGTCATTGAGGGCGCGGCCCCGGTCGCGGCCGAGTATGGCTCGGAAATCCTCTACACGGCCCCGGACGATGCCGTGATCGTGGAAATGGACGCCCGGCGGATCGACAGGATCCTGCGGAACCTGATCCTGAACGCCGTGGAGCACGGTGAGGGCAAGCCGGTGACCGTCACGGTCGCGGCAAACGAGACGGCAGTGGGCGTTTCCGTCCGGGACCACGGGATCGGAATGGACCCATCGCAGGCGGCCAGGGTCTTCGACAGGTTCTGGCGTGCCGATCCCGCCCGCGCCCGCACCACGGGAGGCAGCGGCCTGGGACTGTCCATCGCCATGGAGGACACCAAACTGCACCACGGCTGGCTCCAGGCGTGGGGCAGGAAGGGCGATGGCGCCAACTTCCGGCTGACCCTTCCGTTGCGCCAGGACGGCGAAATCACCGAGTCACCAGTTCAACTGGAACCCAGGGACGCCACCATACCCGGCGCGCCGGGAACCATCCCCGCGGAACAGGACTACAAGAACATGCTGCTGCTCCAGACTGGTGCGGCCGGTCCCGCTCCAGTGCGGCCTCCCGAGGAGACACCATGAGGGCCTCGATGCGCCACGCCAGGTACCCCGCGGCACTGCTCGCGCTACTCATCGTCCTCCTGTCGGGCTGCGCGCGGATCCCCACCTCGGGCCCGGTGGGGAAGAGCAGCGAAAGCAGCGCCGGCAACGTCAACGCGCCCGTCTTCCTTCCCGCAGCACCCCAGCCCGGTGCGTCCCCGGAGACAATCATCGACTACTTCTACCGGGCCGGCAGCGGCTACGAGGACGACTACGCCGTTGCCCGCCAGTACCTCACGCAGGCGTCGGCGGTGTCCTGGAAGCCGGACAAACGCGCCCTGGTCTACCGGGAGGCGCGCGTCGTCCCCACAGCAACGGAAAACGTCTTCAACTACGAGCTGGATGTCTCCTACACAGTGGACGCCGACGGCATCGCCACCCAGTCGCCGCCGGGAACAGTGGAACGCATTCCGGTGACGGTGACCCAGGTGGACGGCGAGTGGCGGATCTCCGCGATTCCGGACGGGACCGCCATTGCCGAGGAAACATTCAAGGTGATCTACGGCGCCTACCCCATCTACTTTTACGACCCCACGTTCACCTACGCCATCCCGGATGTCCGCTGGTTCCTGAAGAACAAGACCGTCAAGGCCATGACCAGCGCGCTGCTGGCCGGCCCCGCCCCCTACCTCCGCGGCGCCGTCGCCAGCGCATTCCCCTCGGGAATCAAACTGGCCCGCGAGTCAGTCCCGGTAGTCTCCGGGGCCGCCCAGGTGGACCTGACGGCAAAGGAGCTGACGGAAACCTCGGCGGAGGACCGGCTGCGCATGCAGATGCAGCTGACCTTGACGTTCCGCAGCCAGCCGGATGTGGTCAACGTTGAGCTGCGCGCCAACCAGGACCTGGTCCGGGTGGAGGACAACGGGTCCGTCCTTCCCCCGGTGCTGGATAAAACAGTGCCTTCGCGCCAGATCGCCATCAGTGGCAACGACCTGGTGCGCTACGAAAACAACCGCATTTCCCCATTGCCCGACATGCAGCCCGTCTCTGCGCTCAACCCGCGCTACCCTGCGGAATCGCCGGTGTCGCAGACCGCCGCCTTCCTCAATGACGGACGCACCACCCTGTACAGCATCAGCCCGGGCCAGCCGGCGCGTTCCCTGACCACCCGGAGCACCCTCAGCCGGCCGTCCTTCAGTATCAACGACTGGGTATGGACCGCCGGACCGGGTGCAACGGGTACCACCGAAGTCGTGGCGTTCCATCCAGCCGGAGTGGCGGAAGGGGCACCTGTTCCGTCCGTGACGCTGGCACCATCGTGGCTTGCCGGCCGGACGGTGAAGGAGTTCCGCATCTCACGCGACGGCGTGCGCGCCCTGGTCATCTCCGAGCAGAACGGCAAGTCCAAGGTGCAGGTGACCGGCGTGATCCGCGCCGGCGACGGCACACCGCGCGAACTGACCGCGCCCATCACTCTGGTCAGCGCCGGCGATCCTGACCAAGGCGTGTGGGTGAACGGAACCACCGTTGCCGTCATGAAGGAGGCAGCCGGTGCGAACGTCACGCCGGAGCTGCTGTCCCTCACCTCCGGACAGCCGCAGCAGCTGGCTCCCTGGCCCGGCCTGGTTGCCATCAGCGCCGGAAACGGTGCAGACGACATCTATGTCCAGTCCGGAGAGGGTATCTTCCAGCGCCTCGGCAACGGCTGGTCGCCGCAGATCAAGGGTCCCATCGACCCCGCGTTTCCGGGCTGACCCCTGTCCTCCGACTTGTCCACATAGGCGCCCCAGGCCCTCCTGATGCCCGGGCATCTGATGCATGCTGGGGCAGTGAACGGAATATCCGGCGGAAGCGGAACAGCTGGACCTGGCCGGCAGGGGACCCGACGGATGGACCCCGACCTTGAACCGCCGCCGCCCTGGCCGGCACTGCACAGGGCCGAGCACGCCGCAGCGCTCCTGCGCCTTGCCGACTGGGTGTCCGGCGCGGCGGCAGATCTCCTCGCCCTGGCGGTGCCGGTGGACTGCGTCTGCTGCGGGGCCGAAGACCGCACCCTTTGCGCCCCGTGCGGCAGCCGCATCCGCCAGCTGACCAGGGAGCCTTTCCGTGCGGAAAGCGGAGCCCCCGCGCTGATGGATGTCGACGGGACCATCATGCTGCCGGTGGTGGCCGCGGGGGTGTACCGGGACGAGTTGGCCCAAGGCCTGCTGTCATTCAAAAGGCACGGCCAGCACCAGCTTGGGAGGAACCTTGGCCGGGCGCTGGCCGTAGCAGTCGGGGCAGCCGCCCGGGGCAGCAGCGGGTTCCTGCTGGTTCCGGTGCCCACCGGCACCGCGGCGTACGTCAACCGGGGGTTCAGCCCCGTCCATCTGCTCCTGAAGGAGGCCGAACGGCAACTGCCAGGCCTCGACGTCGCGGATGTCCTGGGCAAGAAGCCCCGGGTCCGTCTGGAAGGGCCAAAGGCTCTGGGCGGCCAGAAAGGTCTGGGCGGCCAAAAAGGTTTGGGCAGGGGCGCACGCTCGCAGCGTGTCAGGGGTTCCATGCAGGTCAAATCCCGCGCCCGAACCAAGGTCGTGGGCCGTCCCTGCATCATTGTCGACGACGTCCTGACAACCGGCGCCACCATCGGAGAAGCAGCCCGTGCCCTGCACCTGGCCGGAGCCCAGGTGAGGGGCGCCGTCGTGCTTGCCGCGACACGCCCGCCCGCTGCGGGGGACCCCGGCACGCCCGCCGCCGGCCCGCACGGAAGGAGCCATGACTTAGAAAAAAATAAACCGGGAAAGGATGAATAACAGGTGGCTATGAACTAACGTCGGTGGTGGGTACCAAGAACAGAATGTACCTTTCGATGGCGGCTCGGAGAGGGGCTCGACTGTCAAACAGCCCGGCCCAGGGAAGTGCCGCCGTCGTGTCACCGAAGTCATTTGGAGGGCACCATGGAGTTTATGATCAGCGGACGAAATCTGACCGTTTCAGACCGGTTCCGCGAATACGCCGGGGAAAAGATCGCAAAGATCGAATCGCTTGGCGACAAGATCCAGCGGGTGGATACGAAAGTCTCCAAGGAGACCAACGCCCGGCAAACCGGCGACCAGTTGACCGTTGAAGTGACAGTCCTGGGCAGGGGCCCCGTAATCCGTGCCGAAGCGAGCGCCGCAGACAAATTTGCCGCCTTTGACCTCGCCTACAACAAACTGCTTGAGCGCCTCCGGCGCGCGAAGGACCGCAAAAAGGTCCACCATGGCCGCCACACGCCCAAGGCCGTCCGTGAAGCTACCGCCTCCCTGGAACCAGCCAGCGCGCACGAACCGCTCTACCTCGAGGCCAACCGCAGGAGCGAAACAGCGCAGGCGCCGGAGGAAAAGTCCCCCTACGATGTCGAGAATGACATCCCGGCCGGGAGCTCGCCGGTACTGATCCGGCGCAAGGTCTTCCCCGCTGCGTCCATGACCCTCGACGACGCCGTGGACAACATGGAGCTCGTCGGCCACGACTTCTATCTTTTCGTGGACAAGGCCACCAACACGCCGTCCGTGGTCTACCGCCGCCGCGGCTGGACCTACGGCGTCATCACCCTGGACCACGAATGCGAGCCAGGCGACACTGTCGTGGAGGAAAAGGTCCTTGCCTACCGCTCCGACGACGCAGCCGCCACTGTCTGACGTACCTGCCAACGTCCAAGGTGGTACCAACCACCAGAGAGGTCTGAATTGTCGGCAACGCTGAGCCTTGACCAGGCCCGGCGGATCGCGCTGGCAGCGCAGGGACTCCACAAAGGACGGCCCACCGGCCCCGTGACAGCACGGACGGTGGGCCGTACCTTTGCCCGTCTCCAGCTGGTCCAGATCGACTCCGTTAACGTCCTGGTCCGCAGCCACTTCCTGCCCTTCTATTCCCGCCTTGGCAACTATGACCGGGACATCCTGCAGCGCATGTCCGCCAGCCACCCGCGACGGATGTTCGAATACTGGGCACACGAAGCCAGCTACATCCGGCCGGAGCATTACCAGGACCTCCTTCTCTGGCAAAAGCGGGCCTGGGTGGGCGCGTCCCGGATGGACCCCGTGCTCCGGGACGATGTTGCTGCCAGGATCCTGGCGGTCCTCGCCCGCTCCCGGCCCATGACGGCATCTGAACTGACGGCACGGATTGGGCATGTCGAAGAGAAACAGGCGGACAACTGGGGATGGAACTGGAACGCGGTGAAACGGGTCCTTGAACACCTCTTCGAAGCGGGTCTGGTGTCGGCGGCCTCCCGGACCGGGCAGTTCGAACGCAGGTACACGCTGACCTCCAAGGTCCTCCCGGGTGCGGCCGCCGCGGCAGGGGAGAAGGATCCCGAGGCTGCACTCCGGCGCCTGACCGACGCGGCCGCCCAGGCCCACGGAATCGGCACCATCCGCTGCTTCGCCGACTACTTCCGGACTCCGGTCAAGGCCACAGCCCTGGCTGTGGAGCACCTGGTGGAGCAAGGCAGGCTGGAACCCGTCACTGTGGCGGGCTGGAACCGGAAGATTTTCCGGCATGTCGATTCGCTGCTGCCGCGGCGTGCCACCGGCCGCGCGCTCTTGAGCCCGTTCGACTCCCTGGTCTTTGAGCGGCGGCGCCTTTCCGAGCTGTTCGGCTTCCATTACCGGATCGAGATCTACACCCCGGAACCCAACCGGCGCTTCGGCTATTACGTGCTGCCGTTCCTGCTGCGTGACAGGATCGTGGCACGGGTGGATTTGAAAGCGGACCGGGCCGCCGGCCGGTTGCTGGCGAGGGCCGCGTTCGCCGAGCCCGACGCACCGGCGGATACCGCCGTCGAACTTGCCGCCGAGCTGAAGCTTATGGGCCAGTGGCTTGGCCTGCCGGATGTGGAAGTGGGGCCGGCAGGGGACCTCGCCGCCCGGCTGGCGCAGGAGCTGGCACGTCCGTAGGGAGTATCCGCTCTCAGGGAAAAGGGGCACCAGCGGCGTGTCTCTCCCGTAGACTGAACACGCCAGAATTCGGCGGCATCAGACTGGGAGCATCTTCACGTGGCATCACTTATCGAAAAAATTCTCCGCACGGGTGACAAGAAAACACTCCGGCAGCTGCGGAACTATGCCGATTCCATCAACGCCCTCGAAGACTCATTCAAGACCTTTACCGACGCCGAACTGCGCGAGGAGACGGACCGCCTCCGCGCCCGCCACCAGGACGGCGAGAAGCTCGACGACCTGCTTCCGGAGGCCTTCGCGGCAGTGCGTGAAGCGTCCTCCCGCACCCTGGGCATGCGCCACTTCGACGTCCAGCTGATGGGCGGCGCCGCCCTGCACCTGGGCAACATCGCTGAAATGAAGACCGGTGAAGGCAAGACCCTGGTGGCGACCGCTCCCGCCTACCTGAATGCCCTTACCGGCAAGGGCGTCCACGTGGTCACGGTCAACGACTACCTCGCCGAATACCAGTCCGAGCTCATGGGCCGTGTCTACCGCTTCCTGGGCCTGACCAGCGGTGTCATCCTTGCCAACCAGGATCCCGCCGTCCGCCGCCAGCAGTACGCCGCCGATATCACGTACGGGACCAACAACGAGTTTGGTTTCGACTACCTGCGCGACAACATGGCATGGGACCGGACCGAACTTGTCCAGCGCGGCCACAACTTCGCCATCGTCGATGAAGTGGACTCAATCCTCATCGATGAGGCACGCACCCCGTTGATCATCTCCGGACCTGCCCAGGGGGACACCAACCGCTGGTACAGCGAATTCGCCAAAGTGGTGCTCCGGCTGCAGCCCGAAAAGGACTACGAGGTCGACGAAAAGAAGCGCACGGTGGGCGTCCTGGAGAGCGGGATCGAAAAGGTGGAGGACTACCTCGGCATCTCCAACCTGTACGAGTCCGCCAACACCCCGCTGATCGGGTTCCTGAACAATGCCATCAAGGCCAAGGAACTCTTCAAGCGTGACAAGGACTACGTCATCCTGGACGGCGAAGTGCTGATCGTGGACGAGCACACCGGCCGCATCCTGGCCGGCCGCCGTTACAACGAAGGCATGCACCAGGCGATCGAGGCCAAGGAAGGCGTCGAGATCAAAGCCGAAAACCAGACCCTGGCCACCGTGACGCTGCAGAACTACTTCCGTATGTACGGCAAGCTTTCCGGCATGACCGGTACAGCCGAGACTGAAGCGGCCGAATTCATGAGCACTTACAAGCTGGGCGTCGTGGCCATCCCCACCAACAGGGACATGCAGCGGATCGACCAGCCGGACCTCGTGTTCAAGAATGAGGTTGTAAAGTTCGACGCCGTGGTCCGCGATATCGCCGAGCGTCACGAAAAGGGCCAGCCCGTCCTGGTGGGCACCACCAGCGTGGAGAAGAGCGAGTACCTGTCCAAGCTGCTCGCCAAGGAGGGCATCCGCCACGAGGTCCTGAACGCCAAGAACCACGCCCGCGAAGCTGCCATCGTCGCCCAGGCAGGCCGGAAGGGTGCCGTCACTGTGGCCACGAACATGGCCGGCCGCGGTACTGACATCATGCTGGGCGGAAACGCCGAATTCACGGCCGTCGCCGAACTCGCCAAGCGCGGGCTGGATCCGGAGGAGAACTCCGAACAATACGAAGCCGCGTGGCCCGCAGCGCTCGAAGCCGCCAAGCAGTCCGTCAAGGACGAACACGAGGAAGTCCTGGACCTCGGCGGCCTGTACGTCCTGGGCACCGAACGCCACGAGTCGCGACGCATCGACAACCAGCTCCGCGGCCGTTCCGGCCGCCAGGGCGACCCGGGGGAATCCCGGTTCTACCTGTCGCTGACCGACGACCTCATGCGGCTCTTCAACTCCGGGGCGGCGGAACGGCTGATGAACAGCTCCGTGCCGGACGACGTTGCGCTGGAATCAAAGCTGGTATCCAGGGCCATCGCCTCTGCCCAGGGACAGGTCGAAGGCCGCAACGCCGAGCAGCGCAAGAACGTGCTGAAGTACGACGACGTCCTCAACCGCCAGCGCGAAGCCATCTACAGCGACCGCCGTCGGATCCTGGAAGGTGATGACCTGCACGAGAAGGTGCAGTACTTCATTGAGGACACCATCACTGCCCTGATCGACGCCGCCACCGCGGAAGGGAACGGCGACGACTGGGACTTCCACCAGCTGTGGACGAACCTGATGACGCTCTACCCTGTCAGCGTTACTCCCGAAGACATCATCGAGGAGGCCGGTGGCAAGTCCAGGGTCACCGTGGAGCTGTTGAAGGAGGAGATCCTTTCCGACGCCCGCCTGGTGTACCAGGCCCGCGAGGAGGTCATCGGCTCCGAAAGCATGCGCGAGCTCGAGCGCCGCGTGGTCCTCTCCGTCATTGGCCGCAAGTGGCAGGAACACCTCTACGAGATGGATTACCTCAAGGAGGGCATCGGCCTGCGCGCCATGGCGCAGCGTGATCCGCTGGTGGAGTACCAGCGCGAAGGTTTCGCGATGTTCCAAAGCATGATGGAAGCCATCCGGGAGGAAAGCGTCGGCTTCCTGTACAACCTTGAGGTCGAGGTGACGCCGGCCCAGGACGTCGTCGTCCAGGACGCCGCCGGCGGACACACTGAGCACGTGGACCCGCAGGTGCATGCTGCCGGACTTGAGGCCCCCGAAAAGCCCGCGCAGTTGCAGTACACGGCTCCCAGCGAGACCGGCGGAACACAAACCCGGGTGGAAACCCGGGCAGGAAGTGGACGCTCCGGCAACCCTGCCAAGGCAGCTGCCCAGGACGCCGCCAAGCGCCCGGCGAAGAAGAAAAAGCGCTAGAACACAGCCGTAAACGTGCACAGGCGTTGATGGACAGGGCAGGGGCCGATGGGTCCCTGCCCTGTTTGCATGGCGCACCATGTGCTCTCGGGTGCGCACCAAATTACCCAACGGCTTAGCCGATGACGAGTTCAACGATGCGCCAGACCTGCTTGCTGCGCTCAAGCCGGACGGCAACGGCACGTGCCCGTACGTCATCCACCACGACTGCACTTGCCTCATAAATTCCCTCGGCCACCTCGCACACCCGCACCGAGCGGACTGTGGAGTTTCGGTGGAGCCGGGCCAGGGCGGGGTTGCCCGTCCTGGTTAGCTCGCGCCTGATCAGCGCGGCCCGGTGCTGCAGCGATGCCAGGCACCGCGGATCCAGACGGCGCGCCAGCTGGTGTATGGGACGGATCCCTGCCAGGACCTCCATGGCGGCCTGAACCGTTCCGCGGGTGATGGACCTTACTTCCGCAGCTTCACTGACGGGCCTCAGGGACGATGGGTCCGCGGCGCGGGAACGGCCTGCGGTCACCGCCGTTGTTGACGCTGACGCGGTTTTCCCGAGTACCCTCCCGCCGTTTACGGTGTTGGCAGCCAGCCGCTGGGCGGTCTGGACAGGTGTCACTGCGGTCATGGTGTTCCCCTTGGTTCGAATAGCGGAATAGCTGATGGTCTATTGCCTGCCCCGGCGCCGGCGCAGCACCGAAAGCGTCAGTGGCTATGGCGCCTGCGGCGCCTGGAGTATCTGTCCCGGAAGCAGGACATCCGGGCTCCCGCCGATCAGTCCGCGGTTCGCTGCGTACCACCGCGGCCATTCAAGGGCTATGTCCACATCCGATGCCTCCGGCCCCAGCTGGGCCGCCACGATGTCCCATAGTGTGTCGCCGGCAAGCACGGTTACCGGGCCCGCCCCGCCGCCCGTTGCCCGCGGATCCGGCTCCGTGCCGGCGGCGGTCCTGGTTTCCGGTGCTGCGAGCAGGCCCGGCTCCACCACCGGGGAAGCCGGTTGCCATCCCGGGCTGGGCGTGGCGGCAGTGGGCAGGGCCGCGGTGGATTGCCATGCCGGCGACGCGGCTTCCCGGCCGGGTGGTGGCACCTCCGCTGGGCCTGGTTGGACAGAGAAATGCAGGGCCGGGCCAGTGCCCTGGCGGGGTGTCGGAGCAACGTGCGCCGCTGCAGGATTGGCGTAAGCCGCCGAGGACTGTTCGTGCGTGGGTGTCCACTCCGGCCCCGGCGCGGTGGTGGCCGCATGTGCCGCGGCACCCGCTATCAGCTGCATCGAAAGGGCGGCAATCACAGCCCGCTGCATGAAAGCAGGTGAGAGCCGGCGGGCGGTCGCAGCAGCCCGGTTCCGGCCCAGCCGCTCCAGCAGGACGGAGGCTCCAGCAGCCAGCATCGAAAATGCCCACCACAGCAAAAGTCCGAGGCCGGCTGCTGTTGCTGCCGCTGCCAGGAGGACCTCCACGGTCCACCCCTGCTGATGGGCAGCGGTGTCCTGCCACTGCGCCAGCTGGCCCGCTCCCAGGATGCAGAGCACGATTCCAAGCACGAGCAGGGCCAGCGCTATCGCGGCATCCGACCTTCCCGTCCTATCAGAGTGACCCATTTCAACCGCCTTGATGTCGTTTGATGCTGTTTGATGCTGGTTGACACAGTCTGAACCGTCTAAGCGCGTTTTGTCCAGACGTTGGAGTGAAATGAGGGGCGCGTTGACGGGCGGGGCAGGGGAACCTACGCTGGCGGGATGCGCTGGGATGCACTCTTCAATGACATGGAAAGCCAGCTAGCGGAGGCTGACCGGCTGGCGCTCGAGAGCGAGATCAGTGAGCGGACGCGGGCCGAGATGGTTGGCCTGCGGCTCGATGGCAGGCTGCGGGCGGCCGTTGGTTACAGGATCACGGTCCACCTCCTGTGCGGCGAATCGGCGCAAGGGGAGCTGACCCATGTTGGAGCTGATGCGCTGGTCCTGGATGAAGGACGGCACCAGGTGCTCATTCCCTACGCGGCCGCTGCCCGGTACGTGGGCCTGGGCAGGCATGTGCGGACGGAGGACTCCCCGGTCCGCCGTTCAATCGGACTTGCCCATTCCCTGCGTGCCCTTGCCCGGGATCGGACGGAGGTGACCGTGACGATTGGCGGGGGAGTCGGAGCCGCGCGGGTGGAGGGCGTCATTGACCGGGTTGGCCGGGACTACATCGACCTTGCCGCGGTGATTCCGGGCGAGGCAAGAAGGACCCAAAGCGTTGGCCAGGTGTCAGCGATACCTTTTACGGCGCTGGCGATGATCAGGTCCCATAAGGCCGGCGGAGCTTAGAGGCGTCACACTGACTTGGAGCGGGACTCCTGGATCATGCGGCTGGCCTCGGCATAGCGTTCCTCGATGTACTGCTCCAGCATCTTCTCCTCGACGCGCCACTGCCCGCGGCCGCCAACCTGGATGGCCTTCAGCTCCCCGCTGCGGACCAAGGCGTACGCGGCGGGGGAGTTGATCTGGAGTTGCTCGGCGACGTCTGCGAGCGTGAGGAACCTTGGCATATGCCCATTTTGCCATCACATGACGTTGTTTGTGCCCGTTTTCCACAGTTAGCCGGTATTTAGGCAAATGACTTTTGTTCCCGGTCCCTGGCGGTAACAATGAGGAGTCCGGCCAGAGTGGGCAGGTCCGGTGTACCTAGGGGGAGAACGGCATGGTTCCTGATTCAAGCGCCACGGCGCCACGGCTGAAGCGCCCGTCCTGGAAGGACCCGCGGTTGCTGGTGGGCATTCTCCTGGTCCTGGTCTCCGTCGCCGGGGTTACTTTCCTGGTCGGCAGCGCGGACCGCACCACCGAGGTCTTCGCGGCGCGGGACGGCATTGCCGTGGGTGAGCGCCTGACAGCGGAGAACGTGGTTCGCGCGAAGGTCCGCCTGGGCGACACGGAGCAGCACTACATCACCGTGGAGGACGGCCTGCCCCAGGACGTCGTCGCTGTGCAGCGGATCGCCAAGGACCAGCTGGTTCCCAGGGCAAGTCTTGGGGAGGTGGACCGGTTGGACCGTAAGCCGGTGGCGCTCAACATCGCGCAGACTTTGCCGTCCCAGGCGGTTGCTGGTGCGAGGGTGGACGTCTGGGTGGCGCAGCCGGATGCAAAGAACGGATTCAGCGAGCCGAAACTCGTCCTTCCCGGAGCTGAAATCGCTGAGGTCACCACCGGGTCCACTGCCCTCGGATCGTCAAAGACCACCGTGCTGATGGTCCTGGTGGAGGACAAACAGATGCCTGCGTTGCTGGGTGCCCAAGCCAACGACGCGAAGATATCCGTTGTGTGGAATCCGGGCGGGGCCCGATGAGTATCCCGGTTGTCACCGTTGGCCAAAGCCGGGAGGACCTGGTGGGCGGCCTCGAAAGGCTGCACGGTCCGGTGACAGTGGTTCGACGATGCACCGAACTTCCCGAGCTTCTCGCTGCCTGTCAAAGCGGTCTGGCAAGGGCGGCCGTAGTGGCCGAGGGGTCCGACGGATTAACGGCTTCCCTTGTCGACCGGCTTGGAGCTGTTGGGGTGGCGGTCATCGCACTGACGGACAATGCCGAGGAGGCGGCCCGGCTCCGCAAAATTGGTGTCGCCTCGGCGCTGACGGGAGTGGATTCAGCGGAGCTTTCGGACAGGATCGCCGATGCCGTTGCCCAGCTGACAGGTGCGGCCCGTCCCGCCATCCTGAGCGCGGGAGCTGACACCGGAGCTGCGCTGGCCATGGACCCCGTGCAGCCTGGACCTGATGCGGAGGGCGAACCGGCGGGCAGGCTCATCGTTGTCTGGGGTCCGGCCGGGGCGCCCGGCAGGACCACTGTGGCGGTGAACATCGCCGGCGAGATGGCTGCCGATGGCCGGGATGTCCTGCTGGTCGACGCGGACACCTACGGTGCAAGCGTCGCGGCGGTGCTGGGTCTCCTGGATGAGTCGGCCGGGCTTGCCCAGGCGTGCAGGCTTGCCGACCAGGGTTTGCTGGACCCGGACGCCCTCAGGAAGGTGGCCGCCACAGTCGCCACTGCATCCGGGACGTTCCGGGTGCTTACGGGAATAACCCGCGCGGACCGCTGGACCGAGCTGCGCGCCACTGCCCTGGCACTTGTTCTTGAACGGGCGCGGCAGATCGCGGACGTTGTGGTGGTGGATACCGGCTTTTGCCTCGAAGCCGATGAAGAGCTGAGCTTCGACACCATGGCGCCGCGGCGGAACGCCGCGACGCTGCGTCCCCTGGAACTGGCGCACGAGGTCTACGCCGTTGGTGCGGCTGATCCCGTGGGCGTACCACGGATGGTCCGTGCGCTTTCCGAACTCGAAGGCGCTGTACCGCAGGCCTCACCCACTATCGTCATGAACAAGGTGCGTTCCTCCTCCGTGGGCAGAGCCCCGGAACGCCAGTTGCGGGATGCCTGGGAACGGTACGGTCCCGCGTCGGAAATCAAAGCGTTCCTGCCCTACGACGCCGGCGCCGCCGACGCAGCACTCCTTGCGGGGTCACTGCTGCTTGAAGCTTGCCCCGACTCCGCGCTTCGGCGTGCCATCCGTGAATTGGTTTGTGCACCAGCCCAGCGAAATGCCAAATCCTCTGTATTTTCTTCCACACCACGGCGAAGGGCAAAGGACTAGGCTCGCCATAAGAGCTGCAAAGGTGCGGCGAATATCTCTGATGGAGGCGTTGTCGATGTCGTCTGGATCCAGTGTGGAGGACCAGCCCCTCTCCATTGAAGGCCTTGAAGGCTTCATGGGGGACTACTACCAGCACCTGGCTGAGGAGGATGCCCGAAGCTACCCCCGGGACGTTCTGGAAGCCCGTGCCGAGGAACACCGCCGGGCAGCGTCCGTGCGGCAGCCCGGGCAGGCGAAGATATCGATCATTGATGAAGAGGACAGCAGCGTCATCTTTGTGGTCACTGACGACATGCCGTTCCTGGTCGACTCCGTCAACGCCGAACTTGTCCGGCAGCACGCGGCCATCCGGCTCGTGGTGCACCCGCTTTTCGTAGCCACCAGGAACCGGGAAACGGGCGAACTGGTCAAGGTCAACAGGGTTCCGGCACATCTGGGCATTTCCAGCGGGGACACAGCGGCAATGCCCAACCTTTCCCACCTCATTGCGCAAGGTGAAAATGCCTCGCACATGGAGTCCTGGATTGCCGTCGAAGTCCACCGGGTTTCCGACGAAGCGAAGACTTCCCTGCTCGCGGGCCTGACCCGCGTCCTGAACGATGTCAGGGCCGCCGTCGAGGACTGGCCAAGGATGCGCCAAAAGGCGCTGGAGATCGCCGAAAGCCTGGACAAGGTGGCCAACTCTGCGCAGATTGCCGAATTGCGGCAGGCCAAGGACCTGCTGCGCTGGCTGGACGACGGAAACTTCACGTTCCTGGGCTACCGCGAATACGATCTGCTCAACGTCGACGGCGAAGACGTCCTGGAACTGCGCGAGGACAGCGGCCTCGGACTGCTGCGGGCAGCCGCGGACTCCCCGCACATCCAGCACCTCACCGATACCGGCCGTAAAAAGGCGCGGGAAAAGCGCGCCCTCGTCATCACCAAGGCCAACTCGCGGTCCACCGTGCACCGCTCGGCCTACCTGGACTACATCGGCATCAAAAGCTTCGACGCTGCGGGCAACGTCAACGGCGAGCGCCGCTTCATTGGCCTTTTTGCCACCAGCGCCTACGCCGGCTCCGTCCGCGACATCCCCATCGTCCGGGAAAAGGTGGATGCTGTCCTTCAGAACGCCGGCTTCCCGCCGGACTCGCACTCGGGCAAGGACCTGCTGGGAATCCTGGAAACCTACCCACGCGATGAGCTGTTCCAGATCGAAATCCCCGATTTGGCCGCAACTGCGCTTGGTATCCAGAAGTTGCAGGAACGGCGCCGTACCCGGCTGTTCCTGAGGCCCGACATCTACGGGCGTTTCATGTCCGCCGTCGTGTACCTGCCCCGGGACCGGTACACCACCAACGTCCGGCTTCGCATCGAACAAGAACTTCGGGAGACCTTCCAGGCAGTCTCGATCGACTACGAAGCCCGCATGACCGAATCGGCACTCGCGCGCCTGTTCTTCCGCATCCGGCTGCCCAAGGACGCCGACGTCAGCCATGTCAACAGTGACGAGCTGGAAAAGCGGCTGGTCCGGGCGGCAAGGTCCTGGAGCGAAGGCATCGCGGAGGTCCTGCGCGAGGGCCGGGACCCAGCCGAAGCCAAGGAACTGGCTGCCACCTGGGCCGAGGCGTTCCCTGCCAGCTACCGGGTGGACTATGAAGTAGAGGACGCCCTCGAAGACATCGCGCGGTTCGAAAAGTACGGGGCCGCCGCCGAGCGGAGTGCGGGGGCACGGCAGGACCGTCCCGGAGTCCACGTGTATCTTCCCGAAGGCGCCGGTGCAACACTGGAGGAAGACGCCCGGGTAAAGCTCTACATGCTGGAGCCCAAGAGCCTGAGCCAGATCCTGCCCTACTTCCACAACCTTGGCCTCGAGGTCCTGGACGAGCGGCCCTTTGAAATCGAAACAGCAGACCACCGGGACTTCTTCCTGTACGACCTGGGGCTGAAGTACCCGGCGGGAGTGGACCCCCTGTCGACGGGCGGGCTCCTTGCCGACTCCTTTGGCGCGGCCGTCACCGGTGCTGCGGAATCGGACAACTTTGACCGCCTGGTGTTGCGGGAAGGCCTGCAATGGCGGCAAATCACCATGCTTCGCGCCTACGCCCGGTACATGCGCCAGATGGGCAACAGCAGTTCCTTCGGCTTCATGGCGGACACGCTCCTGGCCAACGCGGATGTGACCCGGGGGCTGAGCGCCCTCTTCGCGGCCCGCTTCGATCCCTCCATCAGCGATGGTGAACGCGGTGAGGCCCAGGCTTCGGTGCGTCAGGAACTGGCAGCGTCCATCGAAAAAGTTGCCACTCTCGATGCCGACCGCGTGCTGCGCACCTTCGTCAACCTGATCGAGGCCACCCTCCGCACCAACTTTTACCAGAACAAGCCGCACCTGAGCTTCAAGCTGGATCCCGCCCACATTGAGGGGCTGCCGTTCCCGCGGCCCATGTTCGAAATCTGGGTTTACTCCCCGCGCGTCGAGGGTGTGCACCTGCGGTTCGGCAAGGTTGCCCGCGGCGGGCTCCGCTGGTCCGACAGGCGGGAGGATTTCCGCACGGAAGTCCTGGGCCTGGTCAAGGCGCAGACGGTCAAGAACGCCGTCATCGTGCCCACGGGAGCCAAGGGCGGCTTCTTCGCGAAGCAGCTTCCGGACCCCGCAACCGACCGCGCGGCCTGGATGGCCGAAGGCGTCGAAAGCTACAAGACGTTCATCCGCGGGTTGCTGGACCTTACTGACAACCTCCTTACCGAAGGCGACGGCGAACGGCTCGTGCCGCCGTCGAACGTTGTCCGGCATGACGACGACGACTCCTACCTTGTGGTCGCGGCGGACAAGGGAACGGCTACTTTCTCGGACATAGCCAACGGTCTGTCCGCGGAGTACGGCTTCTGGCTGGGGGACGCATTCGCCTCCGGCGGTTCCGTGGGCTACGACCACAAGGCCATGGGCATCACGGCGCGGGGCGCCTGGGAATCGGTGAAGCGCCACTTCAGCGAGCTGGACCTGGATACCCAGACCGAACCTTTCACCGTGGTTGGCGTGGGGGACATGTCCGGCGACGTGTTCGGCAACGGGATGCTGCTGTCCCGGCACATCCGCCTGCTGGCGGCATTTGACCACCGGCACATCTTCCTGGACCCCAACCCGGATGAGGCAGCCTCGTTCGCGGAGCGCCAGAGGCTGTTCGACCTGCCCCGGTCTTCCTGGGACGACTACGACAAGTCGCTGATCAGCGAAGGCGGCGGTGTCTTTGCCCGCCAGGCCAAGTCCATTCCCGTGTCGCCGCAGGTCCGGGCCGCGCTGGGGCTTCCGGCGGAAACCGCTGAGCTCAGCCCGCCGGAGCTCCTGCGCGCCATCCTGCTGGCGCCGGCTGACCTGCTCTACAACGGCGGAATCGGAACCTACGTCAAGGCGTCTTCCGAGTCGAACGCCTCCGTTGGCGATAAAGCAAACGATGCCATCCGGGTCAACGGCCGGGACCTGCGGGTCAAGGTAGTGGGCGAAGGCGGCAACCTGGGAATGACCCAGCGCGGCCGCATTGAAGCAGCGCTGCAGGGCGTCATCCTCAACACGGACGCCATCGACAACTCCGCCGGTGTGGACTGCTCCGACCATGAGGTCAACATCAAGATCTTCGTTGACCGGATGGTTGCCGCCGGCAAGCTGCCGGCGGGGGAGCGCGCAGACTTTCTGGCCTCCATGACCGATGAAGTGGGCCGCCTGGTTCTCGAAGACAACATCGACCAGAACATCCTGCTCCTGAACGACCGGACGCGCGTGGCGGAGTGGAGCCCAAGTTACGAGCGGCTCATGGACTGGCTGGAGAAGAGCGCCGACCTTAAGCGCGACCTTGAGGCGCTGCCCACGACGGAAACGCTGCGGGATCGGCTGCAGCAGGGTCAGGGACTGACGTCTCCGGAGCTGTCAGTACTGGCCGCCTATGCGAAGATCGAGCTGGCGTCGGCCCTGCGGGACAGCGACCTCGCCGATGACCCCTGGTTCCGTGACACCCTGCGGTCCTACTTCCCGCACCAGCTGCGTGAACGTTTCGACGCCGAACTGGACACGCATCCGCTGCGCCGCGAAATCATTGCCACGGTGGTGGCCAACGACATGATCAACCTGGGCGGCATTACGTTTGCCTTCCGGGTGATGGAGGAAACGTCCGCCAGCGAAGTTGCCGTGGCCAAGGCGTTTGTGGCGCTGCGCGAGGTGTATGAACTGGACGCGATGGTGGGGGAGCTGAACAGCCTGCCTGCCTCGTTCCCCACGGAGCACTGGAGCACAGTGCACCTGGACATCCGTCGGCTCCTGGACCGGGCAGTCCGCTGGCTGCTCAGCCAGGAAAGTGTTTCACGCCCCATTGCCGAGGTGGTGGCAGAGTTCAAGCCGCTGATGGATCCCATGCGGGCCCGGCTGCTGGACTACCTCCGCGGCGACGACCGCGATCGTGTGGCGGCGTGGCTGGCGAAGGGCCGCGAGTGGGAACTCCCGGAAGGCCTTGCGCTGCGCTGGGCCGAGCTGTTCGAGAGCTTCGTGCTGCTGGACATCGCCAAGATCGCCCGCTCCCGGAAGGACCGTGTAGAGGAGATTGCGGCCGTTTACTACACCGTGTTCAACCGGTTCCACGCGGACTCGCTGCTTGAACGGATCAGCAGCCTTCCCCGGCAGGACCGGTGGCAGGCGCTGGCACGGGCAGCGTTGCGCGATGACCTGTACTCAACGGTGTCGGACATGACGACGGCGGTGCTGGACGCAACGTCCGCCACCGGGTCGCCGGACGCGCGGCTCAAGGACTGGGAGGCTCAGAATGCCGAGCAGCTGGGCCGGGCAAAGAGCATGTTCGATGAGGTGAACGCACTGGAGGCCGACGACATGGCCTCACTGTCGGTAGCATTGAGGCTCTTGAGGTCAATCGTCCGGCGCTAGGAAGCAGGCGCCGTAACTGGAGGTGCAGTGGCAATCTTTACGGACCCCATCAGGGAGCACGCTGATTTCGGGCCGGGCGATGCCGAATGGCTGCACCTCCTGGTGGGGGACTGGCAGATGGTTGCGGACCTTGCGTTCGCCGACCTGGCGCTGTGGTTCCCCCACCCGGAGCTTGGCTACATTGCCCTGGCCCACGTGCGTCCTTCCACCACGCACACGGCATTCCACAGTGACTTCGTGGGTGAGGGCATCCGCTCCGACCTGCAGCCGCTCGTGGACAAGGCATGGAACAGCAGGTCCATCGAGCGCTCCAGCGAGACGAACTGGAACAGTGAGATGGCCCTGCGGGTCGAGGCTGTCCCCATGGTGCGCAACGGGCGGACACTTGCAGTTGTTACCACCCACATGGACCTCTCCAGTTCACGGATGCCGTCCCGGCTTGAGTTGACGTACCGGCAGTGCGCCTACGATCTCCTGAGGATGGGCACCCTGGGCTTGTGGCCGGACTTTGCCTCGCCCACGGGCTCCCGGCGGGGCGCTCCCCGTGTGGGCGACGGGCTGATCAGGCTGGATGCCGACGGGGTGGTGCAGTACGCGAGCCCGAACGGAGTTTCAGCCTTCCGCCGGCTGGGCGACGGGGAGTCCCTGGAGGGGCGTTCGCTCGCTGAAGTCACCGCCGGCCTGCTCAAGGACCGACGGCTGGTCGATGAGACCCTGCCGCTTGTAGTCACCGGCCGCATGCCCTGGCGCAGCGAGATTGAGTCCAGGGGAGTAAGCCTGTCCCTGCGTGCCATCCCGCTCCGGGATGAGCAGCAGCGGTTCGGCGCGCTGGTCCTCTGCCGCGACGTCTCAGAGCTGCGCCGCCGTGAAATGGAGCTGGTGACCAAGGACGCCACCATCCGCGAAATCCACCACCGGGTCAAGAACAATTTGCAGACGGTGGCTGCCCTGCTGCGGATGCAGTCCCGGCGCATGGTGAGCGATGAAGCAAAGCAGGGCCTGGAGCAGGCCATGCGCCGCGTGGCCACCATCGCACTGGTCCATGAGACGTTGTCGCAGGGGCTGACGCAGAGCGTCGATTTCGACGAACTGATCGGCCGCCAGTTCCGGCTGTCCGCGGAAGTGGCTTCCCCTTCACAGCAGGTCAGGACCGAACGCTCCGGCAGCTTCGGGGAGCTCCCCAGCGATCTCGCCACCCCGCTTGCCCTGGTGATCAACGAACTGGTGACCAATGCTGTGGAGCACGGCCTTGAGGGGAGGGCCGGCACCGTCTGGCTGGTTGCCGACCGGTCCGAAGCGGAGGACGGCGAAGAGCTGACCGTAACCATTGCCGATGACGGCGTGGGCCTTCCGCAGACCCCGCATGTGGAGGGCCTTGGCCTGCAGATTGTGCGGACGCTCGTCACGAGCGAGCTCGGCGGCACCATCACGTGGGAGCGCCGCGAGGGCGGCGGGACCGAAGTCAAGATCCGGCTCAGCCTGGCCGGGAAGTAGGAGGTGTGCTCCGGCCAGTGGTTTACCTGGCCGCGGGCTTGAGCTGACAGAGGCCCCGTGACAATCCGGAATGGATGTGTCACAGGGCCTCTTTATGCCGGTTGCGTCGTCCTGTGCCGGCTTGCCGGCGCCGGGCTCCTAGGAGGCGCGGCGTGCGCGGGCGGCGCGCCGCTTCAGGGCGCGGCGCTCGTCTTCGCTCATGCCACCCCAGACTCCGGCGTCCTGGCCGGACTCAAGGGCCCACTGCAGGCAGGTGTCGACAACGGGGCACCGGCGGCAGACGCTCTTTGCTTCCTCGATCTGCAGGAGGGCCGGTCCTGTATTCCCGACGGGGAAGAACAGTTCCGGGTCCTTGTCGAGGCACGCTGCGCGGTTACGCCAATCCATGCTGATCAGTTGCTCCATTTCTGGGAAGTGCCTTTGTGAAATTATTCACTAGTGGCTACAAAGGAAAAGGGCCCTCCGGGCCCCCTTGGTCATCTGCATCAAGCCTGTCATGTTAACGCTGTGTAAACAAGGGGTAATAACGCCTGATATCCCGTGAAACCTGAGCGATGCATCACAGTGGCGGCTCCGGCCCTCACCAGTGTCCGACTATGTCCGGTAGGGTGCCAGTGTGTCAAGACCCCCGGTAGACCCAGCAGGTACCCCATCCTTTTCCGACCAACCCGGCGGCGTCCCCGACCGCCGGACCAGCGGGCGGCCGGACCCGGTGCCCGCAGCCGCTAAAGTCGTTGCCGTCGTTGCGGCTGCCGAGGCCACTGCCCTCCTGGCGGCGGCAGGCTGGTATGCCTACGAGTTGTTCAGCGGCAGCCCGGTCCTGTCCTTCTGGGGTGCGGTCTTCACTTTGGGACTCCTGCTGGCTTTTTCGGCGTGGCTGTACGCAGTGGCAGTCTTCCTCCACCGGGGCTACCGGTGGACCAGGGCGGCTGCGCTGGTCGCCCAGCTATTCGTCCTCACGATCGGGGTGCCCACGATGACCAGCGGCCTGGTCCTGGCCGGCCTGGCGATGCTGATCCCCGCCGTCACCGCCATTGTTCTCCTGTTTACCAACAAGGTTGTCAGCCATGCCTCGCGCACAGGGAGTGCACCGCCGGCCCTCTGAGGCTGGACCGTCCCCGATTCGTGGCTGACCCTGTGCGCTTCCTGGGCCGCGGGCCGGTCACCCACCTGCTCCAGCCCACGCCACCTGGAGGGGGACGGCGCGGCCCCCGGTGATGAGGGCAGCACGTCCCGGTGGGGGATTGGACTCGACGTCGAACCGTATCCCGAAAAGGTCGCCGTCAGCGATCGAACGCGGGCCTAGCAGTATCCCGACGCCGGATGACCTTGCATTCATGAGGAGCGGGACACGATGGAGAAGCGCAGGACTGTAACCAGCGGTTACCACCAGGGAATGGCCGAGGGCATGTAGTTGGCCCACGTCCCGCAGTGCCGAAGGGGCGAGCTGGTCGATGTCGTCAACCAGCAGCAGTGCCTCCCGCGGCAAAGAACCACTCCCCGCCTGCAGGAGCATATCTGCCCAAAAACCCTCCGCGTCCTGGGGCGGCCCTTCATGTGCGCACCACAGTTGGCCGGCGTTGAGTTCCTCCAACGCGCGCAGGGTATTGCTCTTGCCGCTTCCGGGGTTGCCAAGCACGGCAACTAGCCCGCTGGCCGGAATGCGGAAGGACGCCGCGGCGAGCTCATCCCCGGCCACTCCGAGGAGGACATCCCGTTGCCTCACGGGGGTTGTGGGCCGCCCCAGCTGATGACCGGCGGTGGCCGGTTCCCGGCCTGGCTGGGCGTCGGCTGATGGACCCAGCCGGAGTGCCGGTGCCGCCACTGCTGCCACCTCCATCACGGTGATGTGCTCGGGGAGGGGTTCCAGCCGGAATGGCCGCAGCGAGGCACCCGGATATCCCGCGCCGCTTTTGCCCAGGACACTCGGCGCCGGGCTCCGGTAGAACTGGCAGACAGCCGGACCGCCGTTGGAAACCGGGCCGAAGGCAACAGCCCTCCCTTCAATGGCGGGTACCGAGGGCATTCGCGGCCACATGGCACGGCCCTCCTCGGTGGAACCAGCCGGAAAATAGAATCGATTGGGAACGGCGCCGAAGAACCTGGCAGTGACAAGCTCCCGCTCCCCGGAGAGCAGCAGCGTTATCCCTGCCTGGGCGCCGTCACGGACCAGGTCATGGACCAGGTCCTCAGCCCATGCCAGCGGTCCCGCACGCAAAGCCGACACCCAGGACCCCCAGCCGGAGACGACGACAACAAGAGGCACCTTCCCGGAGGCTGGCTGGCTCCGCCGCTGACCCAGCTCCCGGACAAGCCGCTCCAGAATCCGAACTCCACGCCGCAGATCATCCAGTCCGGCCAGTGCTCCCACCCGGCCCGCACTGGCCAGTGGGAGGAAACCTCCCGTGGCGTCCAGTATGTAAAAGTGGGATTCACTGCCATGGGTCGACAATGTGTGGACAGCCAGCTCCAAGGCCGCCCCGGCACCGGACGCAGGGTTGCCGATAAATGCTGCGTGGCTGTGGCGGGCAGGACTCCACGCCAGGGCTTCCACCCGTTGCTGTTCGGGCACGTCCATGAGGCCGAGGCGGACTTCACCCGACAAGTTGACGGGTTCCAGCGGCCGCGAACCGGGAACGGCAGAGCAGGGGGACTGACCACCGGAGGCGGGTACTTCCAGATCCGCCGGCAGCGGAGGGGCGACAGGCCTCCTCGGGACCTGCTTCTCCTGCTGGGTGCAGAGGTTCCGCACCATGGCCGCCAAGGGTTCCACAGCCTCCGCCGGAGTTGGCACAGAGGCTGGCGCCTTACCGGGCCCGGTAACCTGGCCCGCCAGAAAATCGATCGTCCGGTGGACAACCACGGGACATGAGTCACCTCCCGCCGCCACGGCCAGTGACGCACCCTGGAACTCCTCGGCGGCCTCCGTCCCACGGGCCAGGAACGCCCGGCCAGGTGCGTCCACACTGATGGCCGCAGCGCTCCTGCAATTGACCACATCAACCGACTCCATGTCGGATTGCACACGAAGTGCGATGCTGGAAGTAACGTTGGCGCGGATGTCCGCTGTCAGCGCTCCCTGCGGCCTCTGCGTTGCCATGATCAGGTGGATCCCCAAGGAACGCCCGATGGACGCTATGCGCAGCAACTCACGAAGCACCTCCGGCGCATCCTCCACCAGCATCCTGAACTCGTCGATGACAATGACCAGGTGGGGGAGCACAAAGTCCTCCGCCGCCTTGGTGGAGCGGTACGCGGAAAGGTCCGGGACCCGGGCCGCAGCAAGGCATTGCTCCCGGAGTTGCAGTTCGGCCCGGAGCGAGGTCAGTGTCCGTTCCATTTCGGAGCTGGAAAGGTCGGTCTGCAATCCCACACAGTGGACGAGGTCACTCAGCGGACCAAGCCCCGAACCGCCCTTGAAATCGATCAGGAAGAAGTTGACCCGCTCGGGCGGATAGCTGAGGGCCAGTGCGAGCGTAAGGCTGCGGAGCAGTTCCGATTTCCCGGAGCCTGTGGTGCCCGCCACCAGCAGGTGGGGCCCGTCGTGGTGCAGATCCACGGTCTTGGTTCCTGCCGCACCGAGGCCCAAGGGTACGGCCAGCCCGTCCTTTTGCCCGCTGGAGCCCCAACGGTCGGCTGTGGCTGCAGGCGTCAACGGCAGGATCTCGCCGAGGCTGCAGGTGGCGGGAACGGATCCCGCTTCCATCGTGCCTTGCCGCGGAGCGCCTGCCATGCTCCGGCAGAAACCGCTGAAGACATCCTCCGGCACCAGATCGGGAACAAAGAAGGTCTCGCAAGAATCCTCGAGGAGGACAGACCTGCGCTCGGAAAGAAAGACGTCCGGTGTGGGCCATTCCCCCTCTTCCGGCCGGAAGTGGAGTACCTGCCATCCGTGTCGAATCGCTGCGTCCCGTATTGAGTTATCAGCCGCCCCTTCAGCGCTTTCCCCTCGAATCAGCAGGACGGCGCGCTCGCAGCCGTGCGGATGACCGCTGGTCACCACACTGAGGGCTGCCTGTGGTGTGGCAGCGAGAGTCACCCTGGGCAGATACCGGGCGGCGAGTGGCAGGCTTCCCGGCTTCCCATGAACCAGCACGTGAGTTGCGCCTGCGCGCGGATACCCACCCAGCTGCATGAGTATGGACCGGATGGCGCCGTCAGTGGCGGACCGCGGACCGCCAATGGTGGTGAGTCCGCGGTCCGGGTCCAGGACCAGGGGGACCGCCCCTGCCGGTGGAACCGCGGGACCGGCGCCTGCCGGTTCAATCCGGACGTTGGCCGCCTGCTCTGCCTGGCCCAGCCGCAACCAGACGCCTTCGCCGGAGCCGGGACCGGACGTCTCCTTGCCCCGTGGTGCTGTCAAGGCGACGAGGGACAGGGGCGGTGCACTCCGCCGTCGTCGTTCCCTGTCTTCCTTCACCGCGGACTGCAGGGCAGCGGACAGGTCCCGTCTCTGCCGCCGTCCGCTGGCAGCAGGAACGAGGACGGCGCATGCGGAAGCGGCGGAGAAGGCAAGGAACATCCACATCCCCGTGAGTACGGCCAGCAGCACCCCGGCTGCCAGTGGGAGAACCGCGGTGAGAACGAGTGCTGCCCGGTTTCCGGCGTCAACGCGGGCGGGTACGACAATGGGCTCCGTCACGGACTGGCCGGCGTCAGCAAGTGCCCGCCCTGGCGGGTCTGCAAATATCAGCGACAGGGTCGATTGCCCACATCTGATGCTGGAATCCGTGGAGATGACCTTGGTCCGGATCCTTTCGCCGTCAACATAGGTGCCGTTGGCACTGTCCAAATCGATCAACAGGATGTCGGTGTCCGTGACCACAACCCGCGCGTGTTCACGCGACAACTCCGGGTCCGCGATGACTATCCGCGTTCCGCTTCGGCCGATGCTGTATCTGCCGCGCCGCAACGGAACGACCGTCCCCGCGGCGGCGCCGCTGTCGACGGCAAGAGCCAGGGGAGCCGCGGCTTCAGGGGACGGCCGGCGCCGCGGCCGCCGGGTTGACGGGATGGGGCCGCCGTCGACAAGGATCGCGGCCTCTATTAGCGGGGGTACTCCGAAGGCCACGCAACGCAGGTCCTCCCCATCTACGGTGACGGCGCCCGTACGGAACTTCCGGACCAGCTGCTCGTGGATCATCTCGCCTGGCGTGCCGGCCGGGGCGCTAATGGACAGTTCCACGGGCGGCTGGTCCTGTGATGATCCCGGGCCGCCAACCAGTGTGCAGTTGAGTGTCATCGCTTGGGATCCTTCGTGCATGTAGCCACACGCTAGCCAGGGCGCGCCGCGCCCGGCAGGCGTTTCACGGCCTATGTGGATAAACGTGTGGTTTCCGGCCTCCCCGGAAGGCGGCAGCCCGGTTAGGATCACTACACCCTGGACCGGGCCAGGCGGTCCGACAGCAGCGAAGGAGTCCCTTTTGAACACGATCGCTGACAGTGCGGACGTCGACGCCGGAGCCCGCATAGGCGCAGGCAGCAAGGTGTGGCACCTTGCCCAGATCAGGGAGGCAGCGCGCCTGGGGGAGAACTGCGTTGTCGGCCGCGGCGCCTATATTGGCCCTGGCGTGGTCCTGGGGGAGAACTGCAAGGTCCAGAACTACGCACTGGTGTACGAGCCGGCAGTTTTGGAGGCGGGAGTGTTCATCGGCCCGGCGGTGGTCCTGACCAACGACGTCTTTCCCCGTGCGGTGACACCGGAGGGCAGCCTGAAGACGGAGGATGACTGGGACAAAGTGGGCGTCACCATCCGGCAGGGAGCAGCCATCGGCGCCCGCGCCGTCTGCATAGCACCCGTGACGGTCGGTGCGTGGGCCATGGTGGCGGCAGGCGCCGTCGTCACCAAGGACGTGCCGGACTTTGCCCTGATGGCGGGAGTCCCCGCGCGACGAATCGGATGGGTCGGGAAGGCGGGCAAGCCTCTCCTGCAGGAGGGCAGGCAGTGGATCTGCCCGGAAACGGGGGACACCTACCTGGAGGGCGGCGGAGTGCTGCGCCCTGCCTGAAACGACGTGTGCACCAGCTCACAGCGGGCAGGCTGATTCGACGGGCCCTGCGGTCCCTCGGGTAGGCTGGAGCAGCAGACAATGCACGCCTTTGCGCTGCCCGCATTCGAACCAGGAGATTTTGTGACCGCTGACCTCGTCATCGTAGGGTCCGGCTTTTTTGGCCTGACAATCGCAGAACAGGCCGCCACCGAGCTCGGCCTGAAGGTCGTCGTCATCGACCGCCGTCACCACATCGGAGGCAACGCGTACAGCGAAAAGGAAGAACAGACCGGGATCGAGATCCACCGGTATGGTGCCCACCTTTTCCACACCTCCAACGAACGCGTGTGGGAGTACGTCAACAGGTTCACCACCTTCACCGACTACGTGCACAAGGTCTACGGCGTCCATAAAGGCGAGGTCTATTCGCTGCCGATCAACCTGGCCACGATCAACCAGTTCTTCCGCGCCAACCTCACACCGGGCCAGGCACGGGACCTCATCCAGGAGCAGGCCGGCGAGCTGGCGGGAACCGACCCCCAGAACCTGAACGACAAGGGCATCCAGCTGATCGGCCGCCCACTGTACGAGGCTTTCATCAAGCACTACACCGGCAAGCAGTGGCAGACGGATCCCAAGGACCTGCCGGCCGGCATCATCTCCCGGCTGCCCGTGCGCTACAACTACGACAACCGGTACTTCAACGACAAGTACGAGGGGCTGCCCACCAACGGCTACACCGCCTGGATCGAGAAGATGGCGGAGCACCCCAACATCGAGGTGCGGCTCAACACCGACTTCTTCGATGAGTCCCACGAGTACAGCAAGAACATAGTGGTGGGCAACATCCCCGTTGTTTACACCGGCCCGGTTGACCGCTACTTCGACTACGCCGAGGGCGACTTGTCCTGGCGCACCATCGACTTCGAAGAAGAAGTCCTTGAGGTGGGCGACTTCCAGGGCACGTCCGTTGTGAACTACAACGACGACGACGTCCCCTACACCCGCATCATCGAACCCCGCCACTTCCACCCTGAGCGCGACTACCAGAGTGAGAAGACTGTCATCATGCGCGAGTTCTCGCGCTTTGCGGAGAAGGGCGATGAGCCCTACTACCCGGTCAACACCTCGGCGGACAGGGAGCGGCTGCTCAAGTACCGCGACCTCGCCAACGCGGAGAAGGATGTCCTGTTTGGCGGCCGCCTCGGCACCTACAAGTACCTGGACATGCACATGGCCATCGGGTCCGCGCTGAGCATGTTCGACAACAAGATCAGGCCGCACTTCGAAAGCGGCGTGAAGCTGGAAAGCGGAGGCGTGGACGCATGAGCGGTTCGCCGGGCTGGGCGACACTCCAGCGGGTGATATTCCCGCCGGAATCCGGAGTCGACACGATGTCGCTCTATGCGGACCCCGGCCCGGCAACAGGGATACGTTTCCGGGAAAGCGATGAGTCGGCCCGGAATCCCAAACGGGCAGAGGACAAGCTGCAACTTGTGGGTTCCAGCCAGCGGGAGGTGCACTTCGACGACCTGCTGTCCCGGTTCTCCCTCCGCGTGCGTTCAGGGGAGCAAATCTCGCTGGGAACGTACTTCAACGCGTTTCCCGCCAGCTACTGGCGGAGGTGGACACACCTGCGCGAGGTTCGCCTGGTGGTCGAGACGTCCGGCCACGGATCCATCACCGTCTACAAATCAAACGCACGCGGCACCATTCAACGCGTGGATGGCACGAGAGTCGAGGGCGACTCACGAACAGAGTTCAATCTTTCCATCAAACCCTTTGGCGACGGCGGGTGGTATTGGTTCGACCTGGCCTCAAGCCGGGGTGACCTTATCCTCGGTGAGGCCCGCTGGGAAGGGGCTCCCGCAGAGCGCCCCCTTGAAACAGCCACCATTCAGATCACCACAATGAACAAGCCGGACTTCTGCCTTGCCAACGTCCGTGCACTGGCAGAACACCCGGAAGCGCTCGAGGTGGCCCGGGAAGTACTGATTGTTGACCAGGGCACCGTAAAGGTGGCCGATCAACCCGGCTTCGCTGAAGTCGCTGCCAGCATCGGCCCCAAGCTCCGAGTGATCGACCAGGCGAACCTGGGTGGTTCCGGAGGGTTCGCCCGCGGAATGTATGAAGCTGTTGAAAACGGCAGCGATTACGTTCTGCTCCTTGACGACGACGTTGTGATGGAGCCGGAGAGCATCCTGCGCATGATGGCGTTCTCCGGCCGCTGCCGTAAGCCCACCATCGTCGGCGGCCACATGTTCGACCTGTACAGCCGCAGCACGCTGTATTCAATGGGCGAAACGATTGATTCTCGGCGGTTTTCACCCAGCCAGCCACACCAGGACATGCAGATGCGGCACGACTTCAGTGTGTCGAACCTCCGGCAGACGCCGTGGCTGCACAGGCGCGTCGACGTCGACTACAACGGCTGGTGGATGTGCCTGATACCCACTTCCGTCATACGCGACATCGGCCTTCCGCTGCCTTTGTTCATCAAATGGGACGACTCGGAGTACGGGCTGCGCGCCCGGGCCGCCGGCTACCGGACCGTATCGTTGCCCGGCGCAGCGCTCTGGCATATCTCATGGATTGACAAAGACGACCTGGTTGGCTGGCAGGCATATTTCCATAACCGGAACCGCCTGATAACCGCCCTCCTCCACAGCCCCCAACCGAAGGGCGGCTCCGTATTGCGGGAATCTTTCCAGGAAGACGTAAAGCACCTCGTCTCGCTGCAGTACTTCACGGTGCAGAACCGGCTGACGGCGAGGTCGGACCTGATGACCGGTCCCTCCCACCTGCATCCGTCCCTCGCCACCAAGCTGGCCAGCATCAACAAGATGCGGGACTCCTTCCCCGATGCACAGCTGCGTGAAGACATTGACGATTTTCCTGCACCTTCCCTCGGGACAGGACTTTCGGGGCAGGCCGACAGCCAGATGCCCGCGAAGAAGGACATGGTCAAGTGGGGCCTGACGACAGTGGCCCGGCAGTTGCTTAAGCAGCCATCCCCGGCTTCGCTCGAACGCCCGCAGGGTTACCTTGCCCACGTCGACAACAGGTGGTTCCGTACGGCGCAGTTTGATTCCGTCGTAGTATCCAACGCCGAGGGAACAGCCGCCTCCTGGTATAAACGCGACCCAAAAAAGCTGAAAGCCATGCTGGGCCAGTCCGCTCTTCAGCACGCGGCGCTCTATAAAAACTGGGACGCCTTGGCGGCGGACTACCGCGCAGCGCTTGCGGACCTGGTATCCATGGAGGCGTGGCGGAAAACCTTCCACGGGGACGGGTAGCTGCACTTAAACAACGAAACGGCTGCCGGATTCACATCCGGCAGCCGTTTCACGTTCCAGGTGGGGCTTAGGCCCGGTCCCCGGCGGATACTGCATGTGCACTCGGCAGGCTGGCCCCTGCAGGTTTCACCGTGAGCAGGCGGTACAGGCACACGGCACCGGCTGCCAGAAGTGCGATGTAAATGACGGCGAGGCCCTGCCAGGTCAGCGGCGGCTGCCAGCGGGGATCAAACATTTCAGTCCAGTTGACGTGATCCTGAATGCCGATGGTGTAGCGCCGCAGTCCCTCCAGGAAGATGTACGTGTGGGCGAGGACGCCCAGGACCAGGCCCCAGCGGATCATGGACTTGGTCCACGGTGTGATCCGGAACTGGCGGAACCGCGTGGTTACCCCGGCTGCCAGAATCAAGGTCACCACCATGGCGAGTGCGTAGCGGCCCTGCCAGATCCAGCCGAGCTTCTCACTCGAACTTGCCTGGAGCGCGGTGGGCACGGCGATGACTGTGACCGTGAGCAGGGCCATGACCCAGCGGCCGCGCACGGGGCGGGCTGTGTAGGCGAGAAACAGCAGGGCGCCGAATCCGAGTACCCAGGTGTAAAGGGTGCCCGGCGGGGGCATGGTGTCGATCCAGCCGAGGACACCGACGTACTCGACCATGAAGAACACCGTCTTATCCAGCATGGCGACGGCCGCGTCTTCTGCCCGCATCGGTGCGCCCGCAAGAAGGCTGTCAAAGCTCCTGGCGGCGAAGACCCACCACAGAGCGAACACGCACGACAACGCAATGATGCCCATGGCGATCTGGAAGCCGCGCTGGGCCAGGGTCTTCATAAGCGTCCCGAAGCCGTAGCACAGCACGGCTGCGATCGCAGCAAGCGCCAGCCACAGCAGAGAAAGCGGACGGGTGTGCGCCAGGAGCGATGCGGACAGGGTAAGGAGAACCAGCGGGAGCTGTTGCAGTGATGTCCTGCCAGCCACCTGTTCAAAGACGGCGCACAGGCTGAGGAAAACGGCGCCGGTGGTTGCTATTTCCAGAGCATTGGGGTTAATGGAACCGGAGAGGAAGAACACCGCCGGCGTCAGGGCAACAGCGGCGGCGATGACGGGCCGCCTGAAGTGGCGAAGCGAGAAGGCGGCCGTGAAGATTGCTGCCAGGAAGAATCCGACGAGCCAGCTGCTGATGATTCTCATGGCGTAGATTGCCGGCTCACCACTGAGGCCCCGGCTTCCCATGCCGACGATCGCGTAATAGACAGGATTGTAGTTTCCGGCGGACGTCTTTCCTGCGGTCCAGCCGCGGTCCGTTGCGTCAACCGGCTTGGCGCAGTCCGCGGTGATGTTCGAGTGCTGGGCAAAGCAACTGCGGACATTCAGGTTCGCAATGTATCCTGGGACCTGGACAACCAACGGATCGCCCTGCACTCCCGATCCCGTACCCATAAGTTGCCCTCTGGCCACCGCAGCGGCCTTGATGGCGTGCGCGGGTTCGTCAGGGACGGACATCAGGGGGGACGCGAAGCTCCAGACGCTGCCAATGGAGCCGAAAATCAGCCAAGCAACGATGAGGACCCGGAGGGGCGACGGCGGGATGCGGCGCGGGCCGGCAGTCCTGATTTTGGGCATGGGCAAGGAGCGAGTGGAATACGGCATGATAGCTTTAAGGATACTTGGAGGCGGGCTGTGCAGAGGCTGAACACTCCGCAACCATGAGAGGATCACCCACCCATGCCAACACCGCCGTCAGGCACGTCTTCATCACCGGAAACCCCCGTCGAAGCTGCTCCAGCTGTTCCGGGGATGGTCATGGGGCTCTACCGGCACCCGGTGGTCAGGTTCCTGCTCGTTGGCGGCGTTTCGTTTGCCCTGGACCTCGGGCTGCTGGCCATCCTCCACGAAATTTTCGATGTCCCGCTGTGGATAGCGACTCCCATCGCGTTTATCGTGAGCCTGGTCTTCAACTTCCTCCTGCAGCGCCTGTTCACGTTCCGCGCCAACAACAGTGGCAGCATCAGCGCGCTGAAGTACATCCTGTTGGTCATCGTCAACATCGTGATCAGCGATCTCATCGTCACTGGGTTTGACGCCGTCGGCTGGACCTACGTCATCGGCAAGACAGCTGCCACGATCCTTACGACGGCGTGGAATTACTTCCTGTACCGGCACTGGATCTTCCGGCGTACACCGGAAGAGACACGCCCATAAGGCGACGCGGGTGGTGCGCTTCAGGCTTCCACCCACGCCCGCCGGCGCGACTATTCCGCCCGGCGTAACCATTCTGTAGAGGACCGGCTGGCTGGACGGCTGTCCACGCCCCAGTCCGTCCACCCGCAAGACTGCCTGCCCGCCGTTCGATGCCGGGCAGGCAGTCTGCAGTGTAATACGTTGACAACGGGCGGCCCAGGGGTGCCCCGAAGGTAGAGTCCCTCGGACCCGCGGGGTGGCCCCGGGTCAGTCTATTTTCCCTGCCGCAGTCTCTCGCCGGCGCTCATCGGCGCTTCAGCCGCAGCAGGTGCACCTGACGGCGCAGTCTCCCGACCAACGACTTCTTGCGTTGTATCTGCCGCCCGGCCTGAGTTGTGTTGGGCTCTGCCCTTCCGGGACAAAGTTCCCTTCACCAGGGGACTTCCTGGGTGGAGGTACCGGAAGAGGAGCAGGGCTCCCACCGCCGTCACGAGCAGGTACAGGACGGTCAGAGGCAGCCAGCCCAGGGGCGGCTGCCAGTGCGGTGACGAAAACAGTGTTTGCCAGTTGGCTATTTCGCTGATGCCGACGACGTAGCGGCGCAGAACATAGACAAAGGCGAGCGTGTGGCACGCAACGATGAGCCAAAAGAAGACCCTGGAAATGCGCAATGCCAGGGGGCCGCCGGGAAACCGCAGCTTCCGCAGGCCAAGGCCCACGCTGATAAACAGAACTACCACCAAGGGAAGCGTGTAGCGGCCCTGCCAGATGAATCCCATCCCGCGCCACAACGCGGTTTGCAGGAGCGCCGGGACCAGGTACAGCATGGCCAGCGCCACCCAGTAACCCGTCCAGTTCCGCAGCGGGCGGACGCAGAAGGGGACCACGAGCCCTGCAATCATGAGGCCGCCCCACACAAGGGCAACCAGTTCGGGGACCGGCGTGTCCAGCCAGCCCATGGTTCCGATGTATTGCGGGAAGAAGTCGTAGGTCTGGTCAAGCATGATCATGAAGCCCCTGTAGAGGGGAGCGTCGGGGTGCGGGCTGGCAATACCCTCAGGAGCAACTCCGACGTTGGCGGGGCCGTTCGCCGCGATGTACATCCACAGCAGGCCCAGCAGGGCCCCCGGAACTGCCAGTGCTACGGCGGTAAGGACCCGCCGGTCGCTGAAGACGGTTACGACCCTGCGGAGCCGGAAGGAGCAAACCCCTACGACGAGGGCGCACAGCAGCCACACCAGCGATATTTGCCGGGCATTGGCCAGCACCACCGTCGCGGCCGCGACGGTGGCCAGGGCGGGCAGGACACGCTTGGTGCCCCGTCGGTTGTCAAGGACGACGACGAAACCTGAGAAGGCAGCCATTGTGGCGGCAATCTCCAACGAGTTGGGGTTGATGCCTCCGCCGAGGAACAGAACCATGGGCGTCATTGCAAGGGCTGCGACAAGGACGGCGTACTTTGGCCGCCTCAGCTCAGTCAAGGCTGTGAACCCAGCGGCGAAGAACACGGCGCACAGGAGCGCGCTGACCAGGCGCATGCCATAGATTGCGGGGGCGCCGGACATGAACAGGGTGGGAAGCCCTACTATCCAGTAGTACATCGGGTTGTAGGAGCCTGCGGATGTGACACCGATGTTCGTGAACGTATCGTCCACGTAGATGGGCGCTGCGCAGTCGGCTGCCTGCGCCCTGTTGAACTTGTAGCAGCTCTGGGCATGGAGACTGGCGATGTAGTTGGGAACGCGGACGTGGACGCCATGGCCAAATGATGTGCCGTCCTCAACCAGGACCTGGCCCCGGACCACGGCTGCCGCTTTGATGGTGTGGGCCGGTTCGTCGGGGACGCCCATTAAGGGTGTTGCCAGGGACCACAGGCCAAACAGCAGGAAGAAGATCCCAGTCAGGAGCGCGAAGGTGGGAAGGGGCCGGGGAAGGGAACGCGCGCGAACACTTCTTAGGAATAAACTCACTGTCCGTCTCCAATTGCATTGACGAGGGCGCGCCCTTCGTTCACCGCCTTCTTGCTTGGCGACATGACGAAGGCGAATGCGTTCGCGTTCTTTTGTGCTTCTTCGCTGAGTGCGCTTTCAGCGAATGAGCGGGCCAGCCGGCCCATATGGTCGTCGGTGTACTCCCTGCACATGTACATGTAGATAACGGTGCCCAGGCCATAACCCGAGCGCCCATCGAGTGCTTGGGTGACTGCACTTGATGACGCGGCTACGTTACCGGTGGACACGGCGTCGACCACTGAGGATGCCTGGAGCCGCCGGGGCTTGCCGTCGAAGACGAGCTGGGCAGCGACAAACCTGTTTCCGATGATGCTTCCATCAAGGATTGACAGGCCTCCGTTGGTGTCGTCCAGCTTGTTCGCGAGATCCAAAGGGGGAGACTGGACTTGACCTTTGACGCTGCCCGGCCACCTGTCTTCGGCGGGCGCGTTCCAGTCAGTTCCCGCGTCCTTGAGGTAGGAATTGACCGGGCGGACAGTATCCGAGGGCCCCTCCTGTACCAGAACCGTGATGGCTACGTCCGGAAGGGTAGTCTCCGGATTCAGTGCCGCTACTTTGGGGTCGTTCCAGCGAGTGATGCCCCCCTGCAGGATCTGTGCAAGGGTTTTGGCGTCCAGGATGAGGTCGTTGACGCCCTTGAGCTTGACGGCTACGCCCACGGGCAGGACACCGGCAGCCAGGGACATGGCACCCTTGGATGTGCACATTCCCCGGACCGCGGAAGCCTCGGTTTCCGGGAGTGGGGCGGAACCAACAGCGAACTGTGACTGCCCGTCCTGGAACGCTTTCAGGCCTGCCGCAGACCCGTCGGGGGAGTAGCTGACGTAGGTTCCCTTCACGGAGCTGCCCCATGCGAGGCCCCACGCGCTGACAGCTCCCTGGCCGGCATTGCTTCCAATTCCGGTCAGGGCACCCTCGATTGTCCCCGGCGGCATGGTTGCGCATGCGGACAGGGGCAGGAGTGCGGACAGCACAACAGCGGCGCCGATTTTAGTTCGTCGAGAAACGGGAATCACCTATCCAGCCTAGTGGTCCAGCACTGCAAGTATGGGACACGGGCGGCGCCGCACCGGTGCAGGCCACGCTCATCCACAACTGGAAATCCGGTATAGCCGTGCGTCCGGGCCTTGCGAATCCACCAGGGTCACTCCGTTTCCCGGCGCAAGGTTGGTCAACGCCGGGTACTTTTCGGACCCTGGCAGGTCGATCAGGTAACGGGGCCCGAAGTCCAGGACGTACTGCACGTTTTTATTGCGCAGGGCGGCGCAGACGGCGGGGTTGTCCGCGGCGTCTCCGAGCTTTTGATTAATCAGTTCCGTATCAGGGTCGTCTGTTGAAAACAGGTGAGTAGTCAGGACGCGGCGGCCGGTGTAGGCATAAGCGAGCGAACTCCCGTTCCACGGATTGTCAGCTATGACTGCATCGGAAGGGACGTGACCAGGGAGCCGCTGTATCAACGCCAGCTCATCGGGTGTGAGGAGCTCCGAATGTGCGTCGAAGCGGTATACGGAGGAGGCGCCATTGATGTAGTGGCTCAGCGGTCCTGCGAACGAAGCGAGGAGGGCGAAGACCACCACAACGGCCGTGGACAGCACAGTTTTCCCGTTCGCGCCTGCCCGGTCGATGGAAGCTTCCCACACCTGCCACGTCCGCGCACCGCTGCGGGAGCAGCGGGCTGAGTCCCACAGGCGCAGACCTCCGATGACGGCAAGTGGGGTCACCAGCAGGGGCAGGAGTGCAGCGAGGCGGTAGGTGTCCTGGTACCAGGTGCCGATCAGGAGGTCCCGAATGCTGCCTTTCGGAAACGACGCCGCAACGACATAGAGCCCGCCGAGTACGGCGTAGCACGCAGCCATCCAGCGCCAGTTCCCCACTTTGAAGGTGGTGAGGAGACCGTAGACCGACAGGATGGAGACCACTACTGCCGGTATGGCTGATTGCATCGTGCTGGCTGTGAGTATTTCCCCGACGGCGGCGCCCGGCTTCACGGTTGGTCCCCAGTTGTCGTACGGGGCAGGGCGCAGCTTCAACCACAGGACCGCGGCGACGGCGAGGATCCCCACGGTCCCGCCAAGGAACAGCCACGCGCCGGCGGGGTTCACCCGCCACATCTCCCGGCGCGGCATGATCCGCCACCACAACATGGCGAGGATCGGAAGGCCAAGCGCCACCGTGATGTTGATAGAGCTCGTGTGGGCAAATGCGAGGCCTGCCAGCGACAACACCAGTGCCGCTGCCCAGCTGGGCAGTGGTTCCGTCCGCGTCCGCCCGATGCGGACCAGCGCTGCGAGTTCGACTATCACTACCGGCATCATGCTGAGGGCCATGGCGTACGGGAACAAAGGGCCCCAGACAATCATGAGGAAGGGGAAGGCGACCTGTGTGCCGGCGACCACCGCGGTGATGATGAGGGCCGCCGGCCTGCGCGAGATGGTCTTCGTGACGAGGAACAGGCAGGACGCGGGCCAGAGGAGCACGACGATGACCAGGTTCAGGACGTTCTCGGCGGTAGGGATATCCACTGAAGCCAGCTGCACCAGGAGGGCAGCAAAAGAATGCCACGCCGCGGGATAGACCGCGTCCAGGCCCTGCACTCCCTGTATCGACGCCAGCGTCAGCGATGAGGCGTTTCCGCTGTCGATGATGAAGCGGATTGCATTGAGGTGGAAGACGTTATCGAAGACCTGCGACGGGTGGTCCGGTGACCCCACCAATTGGATGAACCGCCAGGTCATGGGCAGCGTTGCGAGTGCCAAGGCAGCGAGGGGCAGGGATTGCCTCCAGGCGGGGGCAGCCAGGCGCCACGGAATGCGCCGAGTCAGGAGCAACGCTCCGGCAGCCAGGAGGGCGCTGACGAGGAGATACGGCAGGACGCTCCAGGGCAAATGGAGGTACCCGCCGATGACCCCGGCAAGTCCGGCGGCTGCAGTTGATAGCAGTGGCGCGATGCCGAGAACCCCGCCCAACCGGAACTTGAGGCACGACGCGATGGCGGCCCCGGGGACATACAGGAGCAGGATTGCGACCACCGAGGCCGGAAGAATGGTCAGCCAGTTCACGACGGAATTTCCTCAGTCCTGTCCTGCGGCGACGGTTCCCGCAGCAGACGGATGATGGCACGCAGCTGTATGGCCGTTACCGCAACTTCGCCCACTACCAGACCCAGCGCGCCGCCCGGGCCGCCCATCAAGTGCGCCAGGATGACCATGGCCGGGAGCCCAACGATGGCTCCTGCGATGGTGCTGGAGAAAACGGTGCGCATTTGTTTTGCGGGCACCAGCCAGTGGGCTCCGGTGGACGTTGTAACACAGACGAGGAGGAACGACAGACCGAACCAGAAACAGGTCCAGAAGTCAGCGGCCAGCTCTGAACCGAAAAGGAGAGTGCTGACCCATGGACCCAGAACAGCAAGGATCAGCCAGCCGGCTGCTCCCAGGATTGACAGAGCCAGGAGGGAAAACTTTCGCCGCTCAGCATGGTTTGAGCCGAACTCGTTGACCCACCCCTGGAGGCTGTTTCCCAGCGCGGCCGTCGCGAGCTGTCCGATGCGGTACAGCTTCTCCGCTGATACAAACGCAGCCAGGCCGGAGGCAGAGGCGGCGAACTGCACCACAAGGACGGGGGTGGACGCGTACGCTCCTGCGGCGACCGTCACGCCGGCACCGCCCCTCAGTGCCCAGATCTCGCGGACCACTGCGCGGGGCGTCAGCCCCTCGAAGTCCGTCCGTTGGGAATGATCCTTGTTGAACCACATGGTTCCCGCGAGGCCCAGCAGCAGAAGCGCCAGTGGGTAGAGGAAGATCTGACCTGTCGCGAACAGAAGAGGGATGACGCCCAGAGTCGCCACCATACGGGGAACGACGTCGTATTTTGCGATCCTGCCAGCGTGCCCGGTGGCAATGCAGTACCAGGCCGGGGTTAGTCCTGCCGCCGCCTGGGCGCAGGCCATCAGGAAAGCAACCCAGAACTGTTCTTTGGCTCCCGTGATCGAGAGGGCGGCTGCCATAAGGGGGAGGGCGCAGACGAAGACAAATGCGCGGGTGACGAAACTGGTGGCGTAAAGCCGGCGCCGGGTTACGGCATCGCTTTCTGAGGCGACGGCGGCAGGGCCTGTCAGCGGCCACCCCAGACCTATGACGATCGCGGCGATTGCCCCTACAGCCTGGCCTACGGCGAGGGAATTCCAAGCCGGCGCCCCACCCACTCTGGCGATGATGGGCAAAAGGATGAATGACGCAAGAGAGGCGAGCAGCGGCAATCCCGCGAAAGCCGCGATCCTTTTGATCATGCCGTGGTCCCGGCCGCGGTGCGTCGACTACACATAGTCATAGGCGTCCTTGCCCAGGCGGCCGTTGACGAAGACGTCCTCAACCTCCCGCTTGAACCGGGAACGTTCGTTGAGGATGGTTTCGCGGTAGCTGCCTTGTTTCGCCACTTCCTGCTCGAAGTTGGCGATGAGCTGCGGAAGCATGGCTGCAGCAGTGGCAACCTCGGTATCCCCCGGCGTGATCTTGTGTTCCCAGGGAATGGGAACGTCAGCGTAGAAGGCGCCGGATCCGCGCCGGGCCACGATGGTCAGGGCGCCGGAAAGTGTTGCCTCCCGAGGCATGCGGTCTTTACCGGGGTGGTGCCCCAGATCCAAATAAACGCCGCACTGCTGCAGGGTCGCAACAACCTCGGCACGGGTCATCCCGACGATTGGCTGCCACTCAATGGTGGATGGGCTCGCCGCCTTCACCGCATCGATAATGTGTCCGCCTTTGGCGGGGTTGTAGGTGACCAGCTGGCGGTTGCGCTTGGCGGTGGCGGTGGCCTGGAACTCCCCGGTGGGGGTGTAGTCGGAGACCAGGGATGGCACGACGTCCAACCTGGTGGCAACGAAGGCCCATGCATAAGAGGACTGCACGAGGTGGATGACGTCCTTGTCCGTGCGCAGTTTTGCCGGCGTCACGCCGTTCTTCCACATCCGGGCGAAGGGGACGGCCGCTTCCTTTGCCTTTTCAAACAGGCCGGCCGTATTCCGGTACCACATGCGCTCGGCCATGAAAGTCAGCGAGTTGTCGATGCTGAGCCACCAGCACATGCGGCGGGCCTGCTTGATATGGGACATCTCGTGGACGTAGGTCTCCGGATAGACCACCACGTTTTCGGTGGAATCGATGATTTCAGGTGCTTCCGGGGCGTCGTAAATCCCGTACTGCTCAACGCGGTCGTTGCCTGCTGTGTGCGGGTGCGGGACCAGATAGGCGTCCTGCCCAAGCTCACGCAGCATATCGACGAGCTGGTGGAGGGCTTCGGGCCCTCCGGTGCGCAAGCCACGATGGTAGAGGACGAAGATTGATCCTGAGTTGGTGGTCATGAGTTTTCTTTCGATGTTGACCGGGCAGTGCAGGGGAATGGGGGAGCCGGCGCCTAGCGCAGGCGGGCTGCGAGGTCGTCGTCTATTTTGCCCATCCGCTGACGAACGGCGTCCCGGATGCCGGCTGCAGCGGCAACCGCGTGTTTGCGCCGGTTGGGACCAAATCCGAAGCGCACAATGTTGCTTTGGATTTCCATGTAGATTCGGCGCAGCACCCAGGCCGGTTGTTTCAGCGCATAACGGCGCGCGAGTGTCAGCGAGTTCCGGGTGATGTAGTAGACCCGGAACGGCGCGTGGTAGTAGATGTAGAGCTTTTTGGCTCCGATGTGCGCATGCCAGCCGAGAATCTTCATTGGCCGTGCACTGCCCAGGCTGTGCTCGAGATTGCAGCCCCGTCCTGCCAGTGCACGAAGTCCGTGCTCCCGGAGCCGGGCATTGAACTCGGAATCCACGCAATCGATGAAGAACCCTTCGTCGAAGAGGCCAACTGCATCGAACGTGCGTGCACGCACCAACGTGCCGCTGGTCATGGGGTCGAAGATCTGGGGCTCATCCTGACTGCCCCATACCGGCAGGGGGATGTGGTTGTGCGACTCCGCGCACACCATGCCTACGCTGTGCGGGTCACTGGATGCTGCAACAGTGGCGAGAGCGGCGCCGATGTAGTCTCCAGTGAACCTGGAGTCCTGGTCCATGGTGACAATCCACTCCGGGTTCCAGCGCTCGAGTGCTTCCTTGATTCCCGTGTTCAGGGCCCTGGCGATGCCGGAATTGGTGCCGAGGCGCAGAACGACGGCACCTGCCTGCTCCATCTCTGCCAGTGCCTGCGATACATCGTCGCGGGAGCCGTCGTCGACAACCACGACGTGGGCGACGAAGCGCAACAGCCACTTTACGTTGGCAACATTTTCATCACCGGGGTTATAGGCCGATACAACTCCGCACACGTCGGGGTGGGGAATGGTCGGGTTCGGGCCGGGCTGGACCATCACGCCTGCCCCGCCTGCCGGGAGCGCCGTACTGCAATGTAGACGTTGCGCAGGAAGGCGATCCGTGCACGGATTATTTTTGAGGCTGAGCGGATACCGTGGGGCGTCAGGTTCTCGCCGTGAAGTCTGTGCAGGATGGTGTCTTCTTCCATGTAGACGATGGAACGGTTGACGTTGCCCACAGTGGCAAGCCACTGGTCGTGGGATTCGTTCATGTAGTGGGGGAACGGCAGTGCCTGCGCCAAAAGGTTCCGCCGAACGGCCATCGCGCAACCCCAGTGGAGCCGGTAACCGACCACGATGCCCAGGAGGTTCCGCACGTGGTGGGTGGAATCCTTGGCCCTGAGACGGATTTCATGGAATGAGCCGGGCGCTCCGTCGAAGTGCCGGCAGTTGCTCACCACCATGTCCTTGCCGTCCAAGGCCGAGATCATGCGTTCCACCCGGCCCGGGAGCCACACGTCGTCCTGGTCCGAAAGGAAAACGAACTCTCCCCGCGCCTCCCCAAGGGCTCTTTCAAATGTTGAAACGTAGCCGCGGTTTTGTTCGGCATTGATCAGCCGGATCCGGCCATCCGGAACGGCGGCGACGATGGCAGCAGTGTTGTCCGTGGAACAGTCGTTGACGACCACGACTTCGTCGTGGGGGCCAAGTTCGGGAAGGATCGAATCGATTTGCTCGCTGATGTGGCGGGCGCCGTTGTAGGCAGCCATGCACACACTGATGCGCGGCCGTGTGGTTGTGGGCTCCAAAAGTAATTCTCCTCACTCCGGGCGGTGCCAGCGGGGCGGGCAGGACCCCAAGCAGTCTAGCAAGCCGTGCCTGACAGGCCCGACAGGGGCCGGTCAACTATAATCGTGGGGAAGCCGCCGAGTTCTTCGAGCGGAGCCCACGGAAGGAATCCCAGGTCCATGACCGTTGACGTAATGCTGCCCTACTACGGCGATGTCGATCAGATGAAGCTCGCAGCCCGAAGCGTGATGAACCAGGAAAACGAAGACTGGCGGCTCATCGTCATCGATGACGGCTACCCGGACCCCGAGCCGGAACGCTGGTTCTCGACGATTACTGACCCACGCGTTACGTACCTCAAGAACGAGAAAAACCTGGGCGCCAACGGCAACTATCGCAAGGCGCTGACCATGGTCGAGGCACCGTATGTGGTCATCATGGGCGCAGACGATGTCATGCTGCCCAACTACCTGGACGTCGTCGTGGATGCGTTCGAGACCTACCCGCATGCCAGCGTTGTCCAGCCGGGTGTCCAGGTCATTGATGAAAAGGGCATTGCCTGCATTCCCCTGGCTGATGCCGTCAAAAAGGCCTACGCCCCGAAGACCCGTGAGCGGATCGAGCTCAAGGGCGAGCAGATGGCCACGAGCCTGGTACGTGCTGACTGGGCATACTTTCCGTCGTTGGCCTGGCGGTCGGAGACCATTGTGCGGATCGGCTTCACCGACGGCCTGGACGTCGTTCAGGACCTCGCGCTGCTGCTGGACATAGCGGCCGAAGGCGGCTCCCTTGTGGTGGACCCCACGTTGTCCTTTCTGTACCGGAGGCACTCGGCGTCAGATTCTTCCGTGCGTGCCCTGGACGGACGCCGCTTTGATGAAGAGCGGCGCTTCTTTGAGGGGCAGGCAGCCCGGTTCAAGGAACTTGGCTGGAACCGCGCTGCCCGCGCTGCGTCCTTCCACACCACCTCGCGGCTGAATGCTGCATCCTTGGTGGTCAAGTCTGTGGCCATGGGCAAGGTGGACTCCCTCCCACGGCTGGCAAAGCACATCTTCGGCTGACCGGCCGCATAGGAAAGGGAGCGCCCCGCGGGGTCGCTCCCTTTTTTGTTTGGTCCGCCTGGCCAGGCCCGCGGAAATGCTTCTGCTACGCAGCGGGGCCGGTGGTTCCTTCCTGTCGCGGGTGTGACCCGACGCTCTGCTGCAGTGCCGAAAGCTCTACCTTCAACAGGGCCACCTCTTCGCAAAGAATGCGCACCTCGTCCTCGGCCTGCGACTGCTCGCGTGACAGGTGAAGGCATACCCCGACAAGGAGGACGAGGGTGGTGATGAAGAGAAGGTTCGCGGGGACCTGGATTCCGAGCAGGCCACTGGCTTGCTCAAGCAGGGCGGGAAAGGCCGCCAGCAGAAGAGTGCCGATGCCGATGACGATCCAGAGAACAGCGTATTTCTCGCGCAACTTCTGCCGTCGCAGCATTTCGAAGACGAAGAAGAGAATCGCCACGACGACGATGGAGCCCATAAGGAGGGACATGTGGATTCCTAGTTGGTGGAAGGTGTGGATTTCTTGCGCGTCAGCGCGAACAAGAGCGCCATCCCTGAGCGGCCGAGGTAGATCGCGGCCTTTATCGGGTCATGGCTGGGGGTGCCTCCCTGACGCTCCCTCATAGAAACGCCAACCTGGCGGACAGTGCAGCCTGAACGGATCGCCACGACCAATGAATCAATCGTGTCGCCCAGGTACTCGGCGGGGTAATGGTCCAGGTATTGGCGGATGGCTTTGGTGTTCGCTGCGCGGAAACCGGAGGTCACGTCGGTGAGCTTTGTCCGTGCAAGCCGGGAAATTGTCCACGCCAGGACGTTCATTGCCCACTTTCGGGGGCCGCGGACGGTGTAGTTCCCCGCCTCGGCGAAGCGGGCACCAATGGCGATATCGGCGTCGCGCAATCCGTCAAGGACTGCCTTGATGTCCCGGGGGTCATGCTGGCCATCGGCGTCCACCTGGATGACTTGCCGGTAACCATGCATCTGGGCATATTTGAAGCCGGTCCGCATCGCGCCGCCGACGCCCATGTTGAACGGCAATTGCACGACGGTGGCGCCGGCCGCGCGTGCCACCCTGGCGGTGTTGTCACGGGAGCCGTCGTCCACCACCAGCACATCGCATGGGGGTCCAAACTCGAGGACTTCCGCGATGGTGTTGCCGATTGCTTCCGACTCGTTCCAGGCCGGCATGATGACGAGGGTGTCGTGGCGTGCTTCGGTCATGCTGGGAATCCGCTCGTGGTCGAATTAACGTACTCGGTCAGGCGCAGCCCTGCCGGCGGTGCCTCGAAGCCTGCTGCCTTGATCTTGGAGAGGTCCAGGACACTGTTGAGCGGCCGGGGGGCGGCATCCTTCCCCTCGAAGTATTCCTTGGTGCTCACGCCCGTCACGGCGGCCCGGCTTTTGCCGGACAATTCGTAGACGTCCGCGGCGATGTCCGCCCACGACTGCGGGTCGCCGTCGTTGCTCAGGTTGTAGGTGCCGTAGGGAGCGCCGGTGTCCAGCAAATGCCGGATACCTGCCGCGATGTCATCAGTGAAACTGAGGCGGCCGTACTGGTCGTTCACCACGGAAGGTTCTACTCCGCGCGAAGCGAGCGAGGCCATGGTACGGACAAAGTTGTTGCCTTCACCGATGACCCAACTCGTGCGGACGATGTAGTGCCGGGGGACCACGCTGACGACGGCGTCGCCTGCTGCTTTGGTCTGACCGTAGACACCAAGCGGTGTGAGCGCTTCAGTTTCCGCATGGACTTCCTTGGCCCCGTCGAACACGTAGTCAGAGGAGACGTGCACCAGGGTGAGGTCATGCTCAACGGCAATCCGCGCAAGCTGCGTCAACGCCGTCACGTTGGTGGCCCAGGCGGCTGCGCGCCCCTCCGAAGTCTCCGCCGCGTCAACGGCCGTGTAGGCCGCCGCATTGATAATGGTGGAGTAGTTCTTCCAGTTGCGGCCTTTGAACGCGTCCGGACTGCCGAGGTCGAACTCACTGCGCGATGCGAACTCAACGGAAGTGTCGCCGTCGTACTTTTTCCGCAGTGCCTTACCCAGCTGGCCGTTGGCGCCGATGACCAGGGTCTTCTTCGGTGGCATGGGCACGACGTCCGCGAGGCGGGGGTGCGCTTTGTCCTTGTCGGACAGTTCGGCTTCGGAGAGCGGGATGGGCCATTCGATGGCCACGGTTTCGTCCGCCAGGTTCAGGAAGGTGTACTGGCCCTGGGCGTCGGCGGACCAGTGGTCATTCACGAGGTAGGTGTAAGCCGTCGTGTCTTCAAGGGTCTGGAAAGCATTGCCGACGCCCCGCGGAATGAAAATCGCCTGGCTGGGGTCGAGTTCAGCGGTGAAGACGGCACCAAAGGTGGGCCCCTGACGCAGATCCACCCATGCTCCAAAGATCCGTCCCGTGGCGACCGAGATGAACTTGTCCCAGGGCTCTGCGTGGATCCCCCTGGTGGTACCCGCCTTCTCGTTGAAGGAGATGTTGTTCTGGACGGGCCGGAAGTCCGGCAGGCCGAGCGCAACCATTTTTTCCCGTTGCCAGTTTTCCTTGAACCAGCCGCGGTTGTCGCCGTGGACAGGAAGGTCGTAGAGAACGACGCCGGGAATGGGCGTTTCGTGGACGGCGAGCTTTTTGGAGAACTCGATGGACATGCCCTACTGGCCCTGTTCCTTGTACTTGGCCTCGGTGGCGGCCTTCTGTGGGCGCCACCAGTCCTCGTTGTCCCGGTACCAGGCGATAGTGTCCTCGATGCCGGTATCAAAGTTGGAGAACCGGGGTTCCCAGCCGAGCTCGGTCCGCAGCTTTGTGGAATCGATCGCGTAGCGCAGGTCGTGGCCGGCCCGGTCGATGACGTGGTCATAGGCGTCCGGCGCCTGGCCCATGTGCTTCAGGATCAGCTCAACAACGTCCTTGTTGTTCTTCTCACCGTCGGCACCAATCAGGTAGGTCTCGCCGATGCGCCCCTTGGCAATGATGGCCAGGACGGCGGAGGAGTGGTCGTTCGCGTGGATCCAGTCGCGGACATTTTCCCCCTTGCCGTAGAGCTTGGGCCGGATGCCATCGATCACATTGGTGATCTGCCGCGGGATGAACTTTTCCACGTGCTGGTACGGACCGTAGTTGTTGGAGCAGTTGCTGATGGTTGCCTGGAGCCCAAATGAGCGGACCCAGGCGCGGACCAGAAGGTCGGACCCGGCCTTCGTGGAGGAGTACGGGCTGGACGGGTTATAGGGGGTCTGTTCCGTGAAGCGTTCGGGATCATCGAGCTCGAGATCGCCGTAGACCTCGTCAGTGGAAATGTGGTGGAAGCGCTTGTTGTGCTTCCGCGCTGCTTCGATGAGGGTGTAGGTACCGATGATGTTGGTGTCAAGGAAGGGCCGAGGATCGTGCAGGGAGTTGTCGTTGTGCGATTCTGCTGCGTAGTGGACCACTACATCTGCCTCGGCAACGAGCCCGTCCACGAGTGCGGGGTCGGCAATGTCACCCTGAACGAATGAGAAGCGGTCGGCTGGGAGGCCCTGCAGCGACGCGAGGTTGCCGGCGTAGGTCAACTTGTCCAGAACAGTGACATGGTCTTCGGTGTTCTCAATAACGTAGTGGACAAAGTTCGAGCCAATGAAGCCGGCACCGCCGGTAACAAGAAGTCGCTGCATAATTCCCAAGACTACCGGATTTGCCGCTGCACTTAGCTAAAGGAAAGATGGGTGCATGCGCGGAATAATACTCGCCGGCGGTACCGGCTCGAGGCTCCACCCCATCACCTTGGGCGTCAGTAAGCAGTTGGTCCCGGTCTACGACAAGCCCATGATCTACTACCCGCTCTCCACCTTGATCCTCGCGGGCATCCGGGACATCCTCATTATCACCACCCCCCACGACGCTGAGCAGTTCGAGCGGCTCCTGGGGGACGGGTCCCGGTTTGGTGTCTCCATCACCTACAAGCAGCAGCCGTCTCCCGACGGCCTCGCTCAGGCGTTTGTGCTCGGTGCCGAGCACATTGGTGACGATAGCGTGGCCCTTGTCCTGGGCGACAACATCTTCTACGGGCACGGCATGGGCACGCAGCTGCGGCGCTTCGAAAACATTGACGGTGGTGCAGTGTTCGGTTACTGGGTGGCCGATCCGAAAGCCTACGGCGTTGTGGAGTTCGACGAGAACGGCAAGGCGGTCTCGCTGGAAGAGAAGCCTGCGGAACCCAAGAGCCACTATGCGGTGCCCGGGCTCTATTTCTACGATAACGACGTCGTGGATATTGCAAAGAACCTTAAGCCGTCCGCCCGGGGAGAGCTTGAAATCACTGACGTCAACCGCACTTACCTGGAGCGCGGCAAGCTGCAGGTCGAGATTCTTCCGCGGGGGACCGCATGGCTGGACACGGGAACTTTCAATGACCTGAACGACGCCTCGAACTTTGTCCGGACCACTGAGAACCGGCAGGGGCTCAAGATCGGGGCACCCGAGGAAATTGCCTGGCGTCTGGGATTCCTCACGGATGACGAACTGCGTGAGCGGGCGGAGCCTCTCGTCAAGAGCGGTTACGGCTCCTACCTCATAGAGCTGCTGGAACACGGCCGCTGATCCACAAACAAAACAGCAGGGGCGGGACCGCGAAAGCGGTCCCGCCCCTGCTGTTTGCGGGCCGGGTCAGTTGAGGCGGGTTTTCGCCCCGCCCGTGGAGGTCCAGCTGACAGTGCCTCCCTGGAAGGTCTGGCTGCAGGAAAGCTTGTCGGCGGTACAGGTCTGGCCGTTAGTAGGGAATGCCAGCGCACCGTTTTCGAAGCCCTGCGCCGCCCAGCTCTGCTGGATGGGTCCCGGTATCATCATCTGGGCGCCGCTCGCGGCGGACCACATGATGGTCCCCTTCTCGAAGTTCTGGAAGCAGCCGCCGTTCCGCAGGCCACAGATGGCGCCGCTGGTGGGGTAGCCCAGCGATCCGCCCTCAAAGCCTGTGGTGGCCCACTTGTCGCGGATAGGTGCCGATGACATGGTCTGGGCTCCGGTGGCAGGTGAGTACATCACGGTTCCGTTGACGAAGTTCTGGAAGCAGCCGCCGTTCCGCAGACCGCACACCTGTTCGCTCGTTGGGTAGCCAAGGATTCCGTTCTCAAAACCGGAAGCTATCCAGGCGTCCCGGACCGGGCCGAACGACATGGCGTGCGCCGCGCTGGCATTGGACCACATCACTGTCCCGCCCAGGTAGTTCTGGAAGCACCCGGCACCGACCAGCCCGCAAATAACATTTGAGGCGGGGTAGCCAAGGGCGCCGTTTTCGAACCCCTGCTTCTGCCAGAAGTCACGGATGGGTCCGAGCAGGCTGGGCTGCGCGCCTGCTGCGGGGGAGTACATGAGGGCACCCTTGGCGAACATCTGGAAGCATCCGCCGTCCTTGAGGCCGCAGATCTGTGCTGAGGAGGGGTAACCGAGGGCCCCTCCTGAGGCGCCGAGGTTCTTCCACGCCTGGGCCATGGGTCCGGCCGAGACGGTCTGGATCGGTGTGGCCGCGGAGTAGGCGACCGTGCCCTTTTCAAAGGACTGCCAGCATTCGCTCTGAACGGCGCCGCAACTGGCCGGACCCGTCGGGTAGCCCAGCTGGCCGTTTTCGAAGCCTGATTGCGCCCAGTAGTTGAGGATGCGGCCTGTCATCGAGTACGCCCCTGATGTGGGGGAGAACAGGATGCTTCCACCCTGGAACAGTTGGTAGCAGCCGCCGCCACGCAGTCCGCACACTTCCTTGGCCAAGGGGAATCCGATCGGTTCGCCCTTTGCGCGCGCTGCCTTCCAGGTGTCACCGATGCCCATGTAGATGGGCCAGGCTCCAGCTGTGGAGGTCCATCCAATAACTCCGCCGGTGAACAGCTGGGTGCAGTCGGAAGCTGTGCAGGTCGCATCCGTGCTGGGGAAGCCAAGGAGGCCGTTCTCAAACCCGTCTTTTGCCCAGGTATCAAGAATCGGTCCTGATTTGACCAGGTGCGCGCCGCTGGAAGGACTCCACAGCCCCGATCCTGCCTGGAACAGTTGGAAGCATCCGCCCGACCGCAGCCCGCATGTCGCATTGCTCGTCGGGTAGCCCCATGGCCCGTTTTCGTAGCCCTGCGCCGCCCAGGCATCCCGGATCGCGCCAAATGGAACGAAAGCGGCACCTGTGGCAGGGGAAGACATGATGCTGCCGCCCTGGAAGTTCTGGAAACAGCCGTTGTTCTTCAGTCCGCAGATCAAGTCACTGGTCGGATAGCCGGCCGGACTGCGCTCAGCGCCTAGGGCCTGCCACGCGCCGGTGACCGGTCCGGCCGAAACAGCGAAAGCCCCGGAGGCTGAGGACCACATGACGGTCCCGCCCTGGAACCCTTGGTAGCAACCGCCACTGGTTAAACCGCAGGTGATAGCGGTGGTTTGGCTGCCGAGGGAGGGGTGGCTCCCTGCATACGCTGCAATTTGCTGAGTGGCCTGCGACGGGACCTGGATAGTGGGAGCGCTGCTTCCCGCGAACCGCTGGAGTGCTGCGAAGTCGCCGTTCCATACATTTGAGTCGCCGGCAAAGGGACCGGTGCTGCTGTACTGCCAGATGCTGTAGGTGCTCCAGCTTGCCGGCAGCATTCCGGGCGATGACGCCGGTGTCATCGGATAGGCAGCGACCCATAACGGGTAGTCCCCGAATGCGGCGGAGTTGTTGGTGCAGGTTGCCCACCAATCGGTGGTTGAGTAGATCACCGGCAGCCGGCCCGTCAACGCCCGCATGGTGGAGCCGAAGTCCGCAATCCATGCCGTCATTTGGGCGGGCGTCATGTCATAGCAGATGTTGCCGTCGTAAGGGTTGTATTCAATGTCAAGGACCGGGGGCAGTGTGTAGCCGTCCGCGCTCCAGCCCCCTCCGTTGTTGACGAAGAAGCGCGCCTGGTCAGCGCCGGATGTCGATGACGGGTGGGCGAAGTGGTAGGCACCGCGAATCATGCCCACGTTCCGTGCACCCTGGTATTGGGAGTTGAATAATTCGTTCGTGTAGTAGGTGCCTTCGGACGCCTTTACGTAGGCAAACCGCGCGCCCTTGTTCCACTCGCCTTGCCAGTCCACGCTTGGCTGCCACTTGCTGACGTCCAGTCCAAGGACGCCAAATGTTGGGTTCCAAGTGCCTTCCGTGGACAAAGACTGCGTCGACAAGCCTGAGCCTGCCGCGATTGCCGTATCACGTGCCACCCGCGAGGAACGCTGTCCCATTTGGGCCCCACCGGCAGCGAGCAGCTCCTGCCTGGACAACTTCTTCGTGGTGGAGGGCGCTGCCGGGTTAGTGCCGGTGGGAGACGGCGCAGGGGCGGGAGCTGCAGGTGAAGCGGTCGGGACGGCCGGAGGGGTTGTAGAGGGTGCACCCTGCAAAGCCGGTGCCGGCGAAGGCGCGGTCTGGGATTGCGCCGCGGTGGACGTCGGTGACGGAGCGGGCGTCGGGCTGGAATCAACGGCGAAGGCGACTCCGCTCAGGCCCGGTCCTGTTAAAAGGGAGCAGGCAAGTAGTACGAGCCCAAAAGACTTCAGGACTGGGCGACGGGACTGAGACAGGTTCCGCTTCATGTGTGCTCCGGAGACAATGAGGGCGCTCCCCCAAGCGCCTCTTTGGATACTGCTCAGGTGATTTCCCCCAGGAAGGCACCTGATAGTGCTATTTCGATAAATAACGCGCTCACCATAGCACCGGTGTTACCAGCGAAACCAGTGATTCTGGTGTTACTTATGTGAATCCTGTGGTCATCCAGATCCAATCCTGAGGCCTACTGGAGACAATCTTGAGGTTCCTCGGTTATCCACACAGCCGGAGGATGACTTGTTGCCGCCGGGCAAGCTCCCTAGGCTGTAGCCCAGTCGCACTGCCTCCGCCGGGGGCGGCAGTTGTATGGGGGAACATATGAACGCGCTGGGAATTGTCGAGGACGAAGTCCGCGAGCTCATCCGCCGCCGCGGACTGGACCCGCTCAGGCAGGCAGGCGAGGTCCGGCGGCTGGTCGAAGCAGCCGTCACGGACTATGACGAACGGGCTTTGATGGGGCCACTGCCGCCCCTCGGCCCGCTTGATGCGGCCCGCCGGTTCCTCTTCGACGCCGTCGCCGGTTTCGGTGTACTCCAACCCCTCCTCGATGACCCCTCCATCGAGGAAATCTGGCTCAATGCACCCAACGAAATCTACGTGGCGCGCAATGGCGAGTCTGAACTGACGTCGCTGAGCCTCACGGAACAGCAGGTGCGCGATCTCGTGGAGCGCATGCTCAAAAGCTCCGGCCGAAGACTGGATATGTCATCGCCCTTCGTCGATGCCGCACTGCCGGACGGCTCAAGGCTGCACGTGGTTATTCCAGATGTCACCCGCCGTCACTGGGCAGTGAACATTCGCAAGTTTGTGGTGAAGGCCAGCCGCTTGGAACATCTGGTGGAGTTGGGCACGCTGACGCCGCAGGCAGCACGCTTTCTCGGCGCGGCGGTGTCCAGCGGCCTCAACATCCTCGTGTCCGGAGCAACCCAGGCAGGTAAAACCACCATGCTGAACTGCCTGGCCGCGAGCATCGGCAGCCGGGAACGTGTCATCACCGTCGAGGAAATTTTCGAACTGCAATTTGCCCTCCGGGACGTGGTGGGCCTGCAGTGCCGTCAACCGAATCTCGAAGGCGAGGGTGAAATTCCACTCCGGCGCCTGGTGAAGGAAGCGCTGAGGATGCGTCCGGACAGGCTGATGGTGGGGGAGGTGCGCGAAGCCGAGAGCCTGGACATGCTCATTGCCCTGAACTCGGGCCTTCCCGACTATCGTTCACGCACAGTGCAGATTAAGCTTTACCTATGGGAAAGAACGCAGTCATCTACTGCCGGATCAGTCAGGATCGCACCGGGGGGATGCTGGGCGTGCAACGCCAGGAGGCCGACTGCCGAGAGTTGGCGGAATCGATGGGGCTTACGGTCGTCGCGACGTATGCGGACAACGACCTTAGTGCCTACAGTGCCAAGCCGCGTCCTGCCTACCTGAGGATGCTGAAGAGCCTAGGCGAGGGCATGGTCAATTATGTCTTGGTCTGGCACATGGACCGGCTGCATCGAAGTCCCGTTGAACTGGAGCATTACATCGATGCTTGTGCCGCGCATGACGTAAAGACGTTCGCGGTGCGATCGGGCGAATTGGACCTATCTACGCCTTCGGGACGCGTGACTGCCCGCATGCTTGGGACCCTTGCGCGATACGAGTCGGAGCACAAAGCCGAGCGAATCAGCCGCAAGATGGAAGAGTTGTCCCGTAAGGGTAAGTGGACGGGGGGAGCGCGCCCGTTCGGTTGGCAAGTCGACGGTGATCGGCCGGTCGTCGATGAAACTGAAGCCGCTACGGTGCGGTATGCGTTTCAAGCTGTACTCAAGGGGCAAAGTATGGGGTCAATAGTCCGGGAACTGAATGACCAAGGAATAACAACCACTCGCGGAAAGCCGTGGGGCTATGCACAGCTCGGGCAGATGCTGAAGCGCCCACGCAATGCAGGCCTTGCCCAGTTCAAAGGGGAGATCGTCGGCCCCTCGGAGTTCCCGGCAATCGTTTCTGAAGATGTTTACCGGGCTGTCCTGTCCATCCTCAGTGATCCCGGTCGCCGCCGTTCCCAGTCCAATAAGGCCAGGCATCTTCTTGCTGGGATCGCCCAATGCCATTGTGGGGCGCTAGTGCGTTCGGCCTCGGTCGTCGGTCGCAATGGGGAGTCCTACTTTGTTTACCGCTGCCCTGAGAAGGGCAGGGGGCATGTAGGCAAGAGAATTGAGTATGTGGACGAGGTAGTCAATCGTGCTGTCATAGCTCATCGCATACTGACCTCGTCGGTGTCGCAGGTCAAGACGGACAATACGGGCGAGCGGGAAGGGGTGGAAGCGGAAGCAGAGGCCCTCCGTACGCGCTTGACGGACGCGGCCAAGATGGCCGCTGAAGGGATAATCTCGCTCGCTCAGCTAGCGACGATGACCGAACAAATCAGGGTGAAGCAAGCTGATCTGGAAGCCCGCATGGTAGAACTCGTGTCTGAGAAGGGCGTTCCGCGCACAGACATGATCCGAATGACGTTGCCCAAGGCTGTAGATCTTGCATCTGAGGATGCTCGCGAGTGGCTGGATTTGCCCGTCGATACACGCCGTGACTTTTTGCGCTGGGGGTTCCATGTGGTCTTGTATCCGCACAGCAAGGGATCTCCACGAGTGTTTGACGCGGGCACTGTGCTGCTGCGCCCACAGGAGCGCGGTAGGGCGCGGGGGCCACTCTCCGCAGAAGAGATCAAGACCTTTCGGTCCCGCCCGCTACCACTCCTGTAGACCTACTGGGGGAGTTCCGCGAGCCGCCTGTACAGCGTTGCACGCGACATACCCAGATCCCGAGCAACCGTGCTGGCGGGTTTCCCGGCCGCCACCAACTGCCGTGCGTTTTCAATCTGACTGTCGGTGTAGGACGTGCGACGTCCGCCGAGGTCCTTCCCTGCTGCGCGCCGTTTGCTGACTGAGTCGCGGATACGCTCGCGTTTGATGTCCAGTTCCATCTGAGCGAGTGCGACCATGACAGTGAATACCATCGCTCCTGTGGCCGTTGACGTGTCCACATCGCCGCCGCCTAAGTTAAGTACCCGAAGGTTGATTCCACGGCTTTGAAGATCGTTCGCAAGAGCGAGCATGTTTTGCGTCGAGCGGCCGAGGCGGTCCAGGGTCGCGATTACCAACGTGTCGTCTTCCTGAAGTGCATCCAAAGCTTTGTCCAGTGCCGGACGACTCGCACGAGAGCCGCTAATGCCGTGGTCAACGTATAGATCATCGCGGCGCACACCAGCCGCCAAAAGGTCTACCTGTTGCCGCTCCGAATCTTGGCCCTTCGTGGACACGCGAGCATACCCAATCAGCTTGCTCATATTTACCTCCTAGTTGTCTCGTAACTGTCGTTGGAGACTCAGACATTAACAGGAACTTGCAAGACATGGTAGTGAGACACATTTTGGGCTGTTTATGGAGCCTGATCGTGTCTCATCCAACGTGCCTCGTAACCGATGGGTTGCGAGACGGCAGTGTGACCGGGCTGGGCTTGGTGATCCATTTGGGCAAACCTTTGCTGACCGAGTGATCTTGGCACGGGTTTCCGATCCAGGTACGCTGTCAGTTTCCGAAGGCGTCTGCACGAATGTCCAAAGTCGCCTGCACTAGGCACCGCGTACCTGAAATTCTTGGCAGAAGTCACCTGTCCTTAGCTAGGAGTACCATCAGCTCCAGGGGACCGGGCGGGCGTTCCGCAGGGCTGAGGACTGGAGATGTGCCTGTGGGTAAGAAGCGTGAGAAATTCAGCGCCTTCACGTCGAGCATTCAGTTCCAGGTGGTGCACGGAGACCTAAACCGACAGGTTGTGCCGATCTACGTAAACGGCGTTTCCGAGCCGATCCTGGTGCTGTCGTATTCGGACTTCGTTGGATGGATCAGACTCGAGGGAGGCGCCGCTGTTTGGCGCTATGGAAGCCTCAGGACTGGAGGCGTCTCGTCACCTCGGGCAGTGGGCAATCTGGAGACGAAGGCCGGACCAATTATCGATGCGATCGCAGCCTCCGTGAGGGAAGTTGGACCGGTATCACCTGCAGTAAATCCCGTGGATGGTGAACCAGCGGAATTTGTCAGGAGTATAGAAAACGGTCAACGACCACCCGCTTGGTCCAGAAGCCCACGCACCTTCGATCGTAATGATCGGGGGTCTGCCCCAGCTGCTGCGCCCAAGCCTTCTGTTGACGCTTTGCACCCACAGCCAGCCGTGGAATTTAGTCCCTATATACACACGCTAGAGCGGAACCCTGCTGCCCCAGGTTTTACTGAAAAACAGTTGGACGGCGCTCCGCTGATAACCGTGTACCCCGCTGTCATCCCATCAGTGATCGGCGCCTTCTTCCTCGTCGTGGCCTTTCTTGGAGCGCCCTATGAGTTCTACGTCGTAATGCGGTGGGCCGTGTCCGCCATGGCCATCTGGATGTGTGTCATTGCAGGCCAACAAAAAAGAACTGCATGGGGCCTTGTATTCGCCGCCGCAGCACTCCTCTTCAATCCACTCATACCGGTGACTGCAACTCGTGATTTCTGGATCATTCCTGATGGACTGGGGGCCGCCCTTTTTGCTACCGCTGGCTTCAAATTAAGAGCGTCAAGGCCGGCAACAAAGGACGACAAGGCGGCCTTCTAACCCTGCCGCAGCAGGGTGTGTAGTAACTCTAATCAAGCGACCCAAATCAGCTCCAGCAGAAGGCGGCATCATGATCCAACCTCCAGCAGGGTGGTATGCCAACCCTGAGAACTTCAACCAAGTTCGATGGTGGGACGGAACCCGGTGGACGGACCATGTCCAGGCTGCTCCACCACCCGGCCCCGAACTTGCGATTCCAGGTCTTGCCGGTTCCACCCATCTGGCAGCCGCACGGCGCTCCTCAGGAAGTGGAGTAAGTGCGGCGTCCGGTACGGGTTTTGGTCTGGGAATTGCGGCGTTCTTCTTGTTTGGATTTCCTGTTCTTGGGCCGCTCATCTGCGTAGCCGCCATCGTCGTATCTACGATTGCCTTGGTCCGGAGCCCACTTGGGGCATCGAGGAAAAATAAGATCTTCGCGATTGTGGGACTAGTTCTGGGCGTTATTTACACGCTCATGGCCCTAATTTGGGCAGTTACGGGACGAATGTAGCGTCAGGCGAGGGCTTCTCGAAAATGAAGGATTGCAAGAACAGCTTGAATCGAGAATCCAGGGGACGATCGCTCATCGCAGTGGCGTAACGTCCTGCCCCGGAAAATTGGGCTGAGGAAGAAAAAGGAGCAGCGCGGGCCCCTGTTCTCACAAATAGTTCTCGAAACGGTACAGTCGAACTAAGACCCCCCAACCGAGTTTTGAGAAGAGAAAACGCCCATGGCCACGCACCGCATTGGCTACGCCCGGGTCTCCACCCGGGACCAGAACCTGGACCTGCAGGTCGAAGCCCTGAACAGGGCCGGATGCGACAAGATCTACAAAGACACCATCAGCGGCACCAAGTCCCAACGCCCAGGTCTCGACCAGGCTCTGGACAACCTGCGCCACGGTGACACTCTGGTGGTGTGGAAGCTGGACCGCCTAGGCCGGAGCGTGAAAGACCTCCTGGACTTCGCCGGCGGACTAAGCGACCGCGGCGTCGGATTCGTCAGCCTCACCGATGCCATCGACACCACAACGGCCTCCGGACGCTTCTTTTTCAACGTCATGGCTTCCCTGGCCCAGATGGAACGGGAACTCATGGTCGAACGGACCCAGGCCGGCCTACAGGCCGCCCGCCAACAAGGACGGGTCGGCGGCCGCAAACGCATCATGACAGATGCCAAGATCCGCTCAGCCCGCAAACTCCTCAAACAAGGAACACCGCCCCGGGAGGTCGCCGACACCCTAGGAGTCTCCGTACCCACCCTCTACCGATGGGTCCCGGCAACAGGCGCGACCGAGGCGCCAAAGAAGTAGCTTCTGCTGGTTGGTGCAGGCGGCTTCAGAAAGATGACTGTTGGTGCAGAGGACTACTGAGCAGAACGCAGCTTCGTGCAGGCGACTTCTGACATTTCAATATCCATATTCGTATGCACAACCCCGGAATTCCGCGGGCCCTTGTGCAGCCGACTTCTGAAAATGACACGCAGCTGGCTCCTCCCGACGCCCTGAACAGTGTCTCGAAAAGCTTTTGCTTTTCAAGACAAGTTGTTTAGGTCGTGGGGAGGGCGCGGACTGTGTTGTTGCGTTTCTCGTGGGTAAGTTCTGCTAACCCGAGTGCCTCCAGCAGTGGCGGAAGGTACATCCCAAACCGGCCGCGGTAGCCTTTACGCAGCCCGTACCAGCCGCCGACCGGGTTTGCCGGGTCACGGCCCCAAGCCTCGACGCTGCCGTCCGGGGCTGGCTTGGATTCGTCGGCAGCGCCCAGGGGAACCCAGCCGCCTTGTTCGGTCAGCCACGCGTGCAGGTCCTCGATCGCCCTGAGGTGATACTTCAAGGTGGTCGCTCCGACCTGGCAGACAAGCGCCGGAGGTTCAGCATCGGGATCCCGGTACATCTGATATTCAGATGACCCCGGGGCTGTTAGAAGCTTCCAAGGATCAGCCTTCGTCCCTTCGGACATGACAACCGCCCGCCTTCCCGTTCAACACGATGAAGCTTCAGAGTAGCTGTCAGCCACAATCAGCGTCACCGACGGTGGCAATGCGGGCGGCGAGCCTCGGTAAGGGCCGGGGGGACGTCCCCACCTCATGGTCGGGGACTGTGCGCGTGGCAGGGACGTCATTACCCGGTCAGGCGGGGGCGAAGGGTCGAAAGAATTTCTGGGGCGTCGGCGACCAGGGCATCGACTGAGGATCCCAGAGCGATGGCTCCGGGGCCGGCCGCGTGGAAGTTTAGGTTGGCGATCAGGGATTGCAGGACCCGGCACCGGTCTTCAGCGTCTCTGGCGCCGACCATGGCTGAGGCGATTTTCAAGCTGAGGATGGCGTCCATCGCCGCCTCCGGGTCCTCGTCCTGGACGGCGCTGATGATGCGGTGCTTCCTTCTGGGGAGTAGGTCGAAATAATCGCCGAGGAAGCGGAACGCTAGGGGCTTGTTGCCCATGGTGCAGGCAAGCGTCTGGATCACTTGCGGATCAAACAGGGTTCGCACTTTAGTCATTGCCGCCCGTTGCGGTCTTCTCGGGTATCTTGCGCCAGATCGCGGCGAGCATGCTGATGACCAGGAGGGCGGGAGCCCCATACATGAGGGTGTTCAGTATCAGGGGCTGCCGGATGGCCCTGATGGCTTCTCCGACGTGGGGGACGGTCAGCGCGTGCCGGTCCACGGTAGGGGTGCTGATCGTGGCCAGCCAAGGGTCGGCGCCGTTGTTCGCGTCTCCCTTGGTCTGCACTACGAAGGTGCCGTCCGGCTTTGGGGTTATGGCGGTGACGCGGTGCGTCTCGACCCGCTGGTCCTCGACCGGGATGTGGTAGGTGATGATGTCGCCGACCTTGATGTCCGCTACCGGTACGGGCCGGGTGATGACGATGTCACCGGGGTTGATCAGTGGGGCCATGGAGCCGGTCAGCATGGTGGAGGTCTGGTAGCCCAAGACGCGCGGACCGACCGCCAGGGCCAGGAACGCAGCGACGGCCAGGAACACCATGGCCGTCGCCAGCCAGGACACCACCCGGCGCAGCACTTTAATGACCCGGCGGGTACCGGAACGAGGACCCACGCCGTCTGCCTTTGCTGTCCCGCGTTGGGTAAGGCTGGGGCTGTTGATGGCGGCGCTCATGGGTGGGTCCCCGTTCCGGAATCAGGTGGGTCTACTTGGAGACGGCGGTGCGCTGGGTCGCCGTGAAGGTGAACCCAATGGTGCTGGTCAGGCCCTGAAAGGTGTTGTCAGCGGAGGCGGGAAGGGCGGTGGTGACCTTGAGGTTGTCCGCCTTCGTGGCGGCCAGTGCGGTCAGGTTGGCCAGGGTCTTGGCGGTGCCGGTGATGATCGGGCCGTTGGCGAGCACCGTGGACTGCGTACCGGTGCAGGCGTAGGCGCCGGCGGTTCCGGTCCAGGGAACGCTGCAGTTCTCGATGGTCAGCTGCAGGCCGTTGGTGCCATCGGTGGTCAGCAGCGACGCGGTCGCCCCGGCGTCCGTGGCAAGGGTGACGGTGTTCAGGTCGGAGTTGCCGGTGTTGGAGAGCTTGACGAGCTTCTCCACCTTGTCGCCTGGCAGCAGCCCGGTCACGGGAACGTTCAGGGTGTTGTCGACGCCGGCTGCGGGCAGCGCGATCGTGACCGTTCCGGCGGTGACAGCCTGGCTGGCTGAGGTGGTGGAGGTGAAGGCACCAAACGTGCCCAGGCCGGCGACGCTGGCGGCCGTGCCGACCAGCGCGACGGAAGCGATGATCTTGCCGGTGGTGGTTTTCAGAGTGATACCCATGATGCTCTCCTGTGTGGGGGCCTTCCCCCAGTAGGGCCGGCCGAGCTGTTACAAGCCCGATCGGCCTGTCCGGGGACAACTCTGCCGCCGGCGCATCAAGGAAGGACTTTGCCTTCCATCAAGAGAGCGTCAAAGTTTCCGCATGTCAAAGCCACTTTGGAGCCGTGAGGATCCCTGGAGGACCAAATTTCGGGCAACATGATGCGCCCTTGACTCATCCTTGAGGTCTAAAAGGGATTGTTGATACGGAGCTCAATAGAGGTGCTTCAGCAGATCAGTTAGCAAGTCCATGGGAGAGGGGGTTGGGGTGAGGATCGTCAAGTGCCTCAGACACCGGGGCCGGGTCCTGATCGCCGGGCTCCTGATGGCGTCCCTGATGGCCGGCGCGCCTGCCGCCAACGCGGTGTTCACCCGCACCCTCAATGCCGGGACCACCTCAGTGGGTACCTACAAGCTGGCAAGCCCGACGGGTAATGTCGTCACCGTTACCTGTACCCCGAACGGTGGCAGCAGTAAATTCAGACTCACCATCACGGTCACCAGCCACGGCACCGTCGCCAAGGCCAACAACTATGTGTTAATCGTGAAGGATTTCACGGGACTCGCAGCGTCCCCTGTCCCGCTCAACCCCGGCGGGAGCTACACCGCGCCGAGCCCGGGCAACAAATGGACCTACAGTGTCGACGCGCAATACAAGGTACCCGGCACCAGCTATGCCTGGTCCAGCACCCCGAACCCGGTCACCGTCTGCTGATCCCGGCGCCTATAGCGCGATGTCGACGTCGAACTCCGTCTGTGGCCGTCCTGTGGATTGGGCAGCCGCCGCCCGCACCGCATCGGGGATGTCCTCAAACCTCTTTGCCGCAGCCTCCAGACCGGGCATCTCGATGACCTCCAAGGCAAGCCATCCGTCGCTGGCCGACCTGATCCGCGCGGTGAGCTTCACAGTGCCCCACCTTCCCCCTGGATTTTGGTTGATACCCGGATTACTGGGCTGCACATACACGGACACAAACGACATTGGCGCCCCGAAAGACCGGGCACGAGTGCGGGAAACGCTGGGGTTTTATTGTTGGGCGGCCCGGCAGCTGGTTCCGGTGCCGTAGTGCAGCCAGTCGGGCAGCGCGTTGGTGAAGGCGTCCCGGATGGTGGGGGTGTTGGTGGCGGTCCAGTCGATCCGGCCGTTGACTTCGGCTTCGTTTTTGTCCCATTCGAACCAGTTGATCATTTTCAGGTTTGGGAATCTGGCAGCGGTGTCGGGGCTGAAGACCTGTTCCCACCAGATGCGTTTGATGTCGATTTCGGCGGCCCCGCCTGCGGCTGGGTTGTAGAGCGCTGCTGTTTCAGGGATGGCGACGGGCTTGCCGTGGGCCTGGCCGTAGATTTGGTAAAAGTCAGGGAGCAGGGTGTCGTCACCGTTGGCCCCGGCGTAAGTGCCGGTCAGTTGGTCGGCGAATTTGTTGGCTTCGGGGGTCTCGTTTTCTCCCCAGGGGTAGCGGGCGCCCCAGTGGTAGAGGGACATGCCCACCCAGTCCACCGCCTCGTCTCCGGGGTAGTACGGGGAATAGGAGTCATCAGCCATCGTCAGGGTGCCGTCGTGGTCGGTGTCCAGGGCCTCGAAGTCCGGCGTGCCGGGCTTGGCTTCGTACTGGCCTCCGGCGAAGGGGTACCCGCCGGCGTAGTTGGGCGCCCACATCATCGCCGAACCCGGCGCTCCGGTGTGGACGGCGGCGGCCACCCGGGTGAAGGCGTCCTTGTATTCGAGGGGTTGCTGGGACCAGGGGTACCAAGAACCGTTCATTTCGTGGGCGAGCCGGACAATCACCGGGACGCCCTCGGCGTTCAGTGCCGCCAAGTCGTTCACGAGGCCGGTCACGGTGTCGGGGGTGATCGCGGCCAGGCCCTGCTTGGGTTCAAGGGTCAGCAGCATCATGTGCCCGTCGGCCCGGATCTGGGCCGCGGCCTGCTGTAGGTGTACGCTTTCTTCGGCGGTGTAGGGGAAGTCAGCGAAGGACACGCTCACCGCGGGCTTGTGCCCAAGGTCGGCCGCGTATTGCGCCAGTGGTTTTGCGTCCAGGTTCAGGTTGACCCCGAACAGGGCCCCGGACGCCGGGGCCAGGTCCTTCCGGTCTGTCACTTCGCATACCGGAATCGTTTCAGCGCTGCGGCTCTCGGCGGCCTCCGCTGCTTTGCGGTCCCGGTCAGAAAGGCCGTTGACCAAGCTGGTGGTGCCAAACCCGGCCGCCAGCACCACGGCCAGCACCGGCAGGGCCCAGGACTTGAACCGGTCTACGAAATCGTCGCGCCGGCCGCCGTCCTGCCCGTGTGCAGTAGCGTCAGGCATAGTTAACCCCCTGTTGGCCTGCGGTTTTGTTCCTATCCTAGAGGCCAGCGCGCAGGCTGCTGACCAAGGCCGACCGCCTTAAGCTCGGGATCGGACACATGGCGAAAACGCCCCCTGGAATCAGCGGGAGTGCAATGCACTAGGCCTCGCGATCACCGACGGATGTACTGAGGTTTGGTTTGTGGTGCCGGGTGAGAAAAGCCGTGACAGCGTAGGCAGCGGCGAGAGCCAGCATGCTGGTCAACCATCCGGCCGTCAGGATGAGCTGGGTCCATTTATCGGTGTTTTCGAATGGTGTGAGGGATTGGCCGGCAACAACGACTTTGCCGGTGGCCTGCCGGGTGACGATAGCCATCCTCAGGCCAGGCTCCGGCTGCCAGGTGACAGCATCCGTTCCGGTTGCCCGGGTGGTGTCCAGGACACCGACCGGAAGGGTTGGCACTTTCCCGCGCAGGGTGACCGTTGTGGAAATTGCCTTGTTGTCCTCACCAATGACCATGAGAAAGATGCCGCTGTCTTTCGTCAGTTCCAGTCGCGGTCCCAGCCCGGGATCAGACCCGATTTGCTGGATCTGTGCTGCTGCGGCCGCCGCCGGGGCATCGTTGACAGCTTGGCGGCCTATATGTTGCAGGGCCAGGTACGTGGTCGCGAAGACAATCGTGGTGATGACAGCGGCTGCCACCCAACCGGGAATTCTCTGCATGCGACCATCATCCACCCGGCCGGCAACCATCCGTCAGGTTTCCCCCCACTGGTAAGTGGCAGAGCTCTAGTTGGCGTTTTCGTCGTTGGCAATCTCTTCGATCCAGTCGATGGCCTCGTCGGGAAGAACAAGTTCCTCCGCTTCCCGGATTTCACCCCACCACGGATCACCCTTCGGCGGACCGCCAGCGTCGATAATTTCCGCAGTAATCCGGTCGGGAAGAACATCGCCGTTGTTCTCCATCAGCCATTGCTGGGTGGAGGGCTGGAGCTTTAGCCACCATTGTTGGATGTTCATGCCCACAGTTTCCCACCCGGAGCTCTGCTGACGGGGGTCTGACTCTTTACCAGGATGCCGATCAATTTCTGCCATGGCCGATTCACCCATGCTTTCTGTCGACCAGTTCCTGTTCACCCCCGCTCTGCGAGGGTGCCGGTGGTCATTTGGCGGTCAGTTCGCTGCGCCGGAACGTCCCGGCGATGGAAAGCTTCCGGCCGTATTCAATGGACCCGTAGCGGAACAGGTGGACCGCCAGGCGCAGGATTAGGATCCCGACGACGAACAGTTCGACGATGACAATGATGGCCTCCCCCGGGTTCAGGGTGCCGAACCCGTTGCGCAGCAGGGCAGTGACCGGGGCAGTCAGCGGGAAGTAGGTGAAGATCTGCACGATGAGCGCGCCCGGGTTGGAGATGACGAGGCTGAATGTGTAGAAGGGGATGAACATCATGGCCATCAGCGGGCCGAAGATGGTCCCGGCCTCCTTGGCGGTCGGCATGATCGCCCCGATGGCCACGAGCACACCGGTGAAGACAGTGAATCCACCCAGCAGCAGCAAGGCGCCGGTAATCATGGGCCCGGGCTCGAAGACCAGGGAGGACAGGTCCATCTCCGGCAGGGCCAACCGATCACGGAAGAACAAGTACGCGAGCCCGACCGGGGCCAGGAACACCCCGATCTGGACAAGTCCGACCATGAACAGGGAGATGATCTTGCCGGTAATCAGGGTGGTGGGGTTCAGGGTCGTCAGGATCATCTCGGTAACCCGGTTTTCCTTCTCCTCCAGGGTCGAGTTCAGCATCAGGTTCGAGAGCAGGATCATCGAGATGTAGAAGATGACCAGGAACAGCAGGGGCGGGATCACACCCCCGATGCCGGCCGCGGGCTGGCCGTCCTTGAACGTCTGGGAGTCTAACTGGACCTTTCCTGTCAGGGCGGCCGTTAGCTGGGGTGAGCCGACCGCATACTGGGCGGAGGCCTGCAGCAGCTGCTTCGCCACGGCCTCGTACTTGCCGTTCTCGAACATGCCCTTGTCAGCCCCGTAGACCTTCACTGGTTCCTTGGTCGGGTCCGCTGGGAACTGGAAGTAGGCCGCGCTGCTGCCGTCCCGCACTGCGGCGATCGCGGCCTCCGGGTTGTCCGTGTACGTCCCGCCGGCGGCCTTGGCGCCCGGGCCCAAGATGATGCCCGAGGCGTCGTTGTATGTGAAGGAGAACTGGGCGTTCTTCTGGGCGTCCGCGCTGTCCTTGCTGCTCGCGTTGGAGGCAAAGACCAGGGCGAAGACCAGGATGAGCAGGAGGGGGATCGCCAAGGTTGCGATGGCGAAGCCCTTCTTTTTGATGGTCCGGCTGAATTCGAAGGCGACCACGGTGCCGAGGTTGTGCTGCTTCAGTGCCATTACTTTGCCTCCGCCAGTTCGTGCTGTTCGCCGTAGACCTTGATGAAGATTTCCTCCAGGGAGATCCGTGCCGGGGTGAAGGACCGGAGACTGACCCCAGCCTCGACGAGCTCCCGCAAGACTTTCTCCTCGGATGCCCCCTGGCCTGGTGCCAGCTCGGCCCGGCCCTCAATCGCGGAGATGATCTCGTACAGGTCCGAGGCGGGCAGGACGCCGTCGTAACCGACCCGGTAGACGGTCCCGCCGAACTCTTCCTGGACTTCCTCGACTGTGCCGTAGGCGCGGGAGACGCCGTCCTTGAGCAGGATGACCCGGTCACAGAGCCGTTCGACCTCTTCCATCTGGTGGGTGACCATGATGACGGTCGCCCCTGCCCGCTTGTGCTCTTCGATGATGTCCATCAGCAGGCGCCGGTTCACCGGGTCAAAGCCTTTGGTCGGCTCGTCCAGGATGAGCAGCTCCGGGTCGTTCATGATGGTCACCCCAAGCTGGACTTTCTGCTGCTGGCCGCCGGAGAGCTTGTCCAGACGGGTCTTGGCCTTCTCCGGGATGCCTACCCGCTCCAGGTAATTCTCTGACCAGGTCCGGGCCGCGGCCTTGGACAAGCCCTTGAGCCGGCCGAAGTAGACCATCACGTCCAGGACGGCTTCCTTCTTATACAGGCCGCGCTCCTCCGGCAGATAGCCCAGACGTGCCCCGTCGCGGGGTTCGAAGACTTTACCGCCGATATGCAGTGTCCCGGCGGTGGGCTTGTAAATGCCCAGCAGCGCCCGCAGCGTGGTTGTCTTCCCCGAACCGTTACTGCCCAGGAACCCGAAGGTCTCCCCCGCCTGCACGTCGAAGGACAGGTCCTTAATGACCGTAGTGTCCCCGAAGTCCATCCGGAAGTCCTGAATGTGCACAAGCGGCTCCGCCGCGTCCCCCAACGTCATGGTGCCAGCCTATCGTCCACCGTCAGGCCTGACACGGCGCCTGCGGATCGACATAACCAGCAGAACCAGCGGGTCTTGAGCCAACCTTGTGCGGTTCCTAGGCAGCCGTTTGGGTACGGGACCTACCGTGGTGCCAAGGGTCCCGCTTGTTGGGGGCAGGACCCGTATATGGGGGTAGGGCCGGCGGCCGGCGGCATCTCTGAGACTGGATGCCACCCTGCCGCCGGCCCCAACGCGCCCACTGCAACTCGCGGTGCAGAGGCCCGTGCGCGTGGTTGAATGTGGCCTATGCCACTACGGCATGGGTCAGGACCACCTAGCACCAGGAGGACGCAATGGCTGGAATCAATGCGAAGTTCGACAAGGAATACCTCGACAAGGGAATCGACGAGCTCGCCAAGGCTCCCGTCGAAGCGCTAAAGGGCCTCTCCGAAGGAGACGCCCAGAAGCTGAAGGAAGCCCTGAATATCAAGACCGTCAAAGACCTCGGAACCAACAAGTTCTTCGTCTGGGCACAGTCAGTAGCAAAACTCGCCGAATAGTTTTCGGCTCTCCACGAGGGGCGCCCCTTGCCTGACCAGTTCAGCCAGGGTGCGCCCCTCAATGCATCCAAAGAATCTTTCCGTCAAAACCCCGCCGCAGCCGGTGTTGGTTCGTCAGGCCCAACCCGCCTGCCACGAATGTGCTGTTACTCAAGCCACAGGACCGGCACCGTCGTGTCGCAGCCGCCAGGTACCCGACAGCGAAATCCGACTGCAGTTCCATGAACAGTGGCGTCGCCAGCAGCAGCAGGGAACGGTGCCCAGAGACAACACGCGGAGCTGCCGCGCAGCAGCCCGCAAACACTCTCCTCGCTGGCGCTGACACCAAAGAGCCCCCATTAAACGCCGCCGAAAAGCAGGTCTGGTCCCCAGTACCCTGCCTCTCCTGAATGGGCTCCTGCAAGCCCACAAGGCGTGAATCGCGGCCGAGTCTTGACGGAGCACTTGCATTTTGCAAGTATGAGCCGCATGAGCCTTTTCATCACCTGCCCGGTCGAGAGCGTCGAACGCGCGACCACCTTCTATACCGCCCTGGGCTGGACCCTCAACCCGGAAATGTCCGATCACAACGTGTCATGCTTCGCGATCGCGCCCGAGCAGTACGTCATGCTCGGCAGCCGCGAGATGTATGCGAGCGTCGGCGGCTCCGAGGAGCTGGTCGGCGGACCCGATACGCCCTCGAAGGTCACGGTCTCATTCGATCTCGGCAGCCCTGAGGCCGTCGATGAGCTCGTCGAACGTGCCGGCGCCGCCGGCGGGCGGATCGGTGACACCGACGACTACCCCTTCATGTACCAGCGCCAGTTCGACGACCCTGACGGCTACCACTACTCGCCGTTTTGCATGAAACCGGACGCCGATCCGACCGAGTGAGCGACCTCGCCGCGGCCCTCGCAATCGTGGGAGCACGGTGGGCCTTACTCATCGTGGAGCGGCTGCTCGACGGACCGCAGCGTTATGGCGATCTGCAGCGCGATCTGGGAGTGCCCACAAACATTCTCGCGACCCGCCTGCGCGAGCTTGAGGTGGCCGGGGTACTGTCCCGTCTGCCCCTCCGGCATAACACCCGGGCCTATGTGCTGACCGATCGCGGGCTTGCCTTGCGTGAGGCGATCGTCGCGCTAGGACGCTGGGGCAGCGATGAGGTCCAGGCGTAGCGCGGAATCGCGTTGTGCTCGGAAGCGCTGCCTGGGCTCTGCCCCTGCAACACTTGGGCGGCCTGATCCTGGTTGAGCCGAAACGGGTGTTGAGCTGACGGTAGAGGGCTCGGGCAAGGTAGCGCTTGAGGGATCTGCGGATCTCGCGGTAGCTGCGGCCTTCCTGGGTGCGTTTGGCGACGTAGTCCCGTGTTTCGGGATCGTGGACCATTCGGGTCATGGTGATGGTTTGCAAGGCCCGTTCAGGCGTCTATCACCGCCCCGGTTGAGCCTGTGCCTGACGGTGTTACCGCTTGAGGCAGGTAAGGGATTCACCCCGGCCAGTGATGCGAAGGCAGCTTCACTGCGAACCCTTCCTGGATGCGACCAAGCCGTCAGGACAGCAGCGACTGAAACGGCGCCGGCGCCTACCATCTCCAACATTTCTCGACAAAACCCTCACCGCCCTAGCCCAGGGCCTCGCCGTCCTCCTCGCCGCCACCGCACTGATCCTGCACCGGCAAACCCGCCCCACAACAGCCCCCGCATAATCGCCCCCACCGGGCGGCAATAGCCCCTGACCTGGGCGCCCCTGCTTAGTTGAACAGGTGGAGATCCGGCCTGCCGATTGGCCGAGACCAATGCCGCCGAGGCGCAGGTTATGGCCGACGGGGTTTCATCGTCTACAGGAAGTGGGAGTGGCAGTGTCCGAGGATTTACTCTCTGGATCGCCGGATCCTATGGTTGCTGGACGGTACCGGATCATTGATCGGGCAGGGCGCGACAGCTGTGGTCTACCGGGCGAGGGGTGAGCAACTGGGCCGTGAAGTCGCCCTGAAGTCGGTGTGAGCTCAGTAGTGCGCCGCAGCGTCGCGGCGTTATTGCTCGTCCACGGCGCACTATCCAGGCTTCGGCCCGACTCCCGCGCTGCTACAGAAGTCGGCTCACAGGGCCCAGCGCCGCGTCTGCTTCACGGGGCCGATCCATGTTCGCTTCTGCACCTCAAGGTTGCCTCAAGATTTCTCCACCAGGTCCACAATCTTGGATGATCAGCCAGCAGGACGGACATCCCAGCCTATGGAGAAGGCCCGCAGGTTGGGGGGAACCGCGGGCCTTCGACGGAAATGATACAAAGCAATCACAAGAACAACGAATGGACATTCAGGATCGCAACTCCGTGGCTGGCTATTTGTCGAGGCATACTATTTCGCAAAAGCGAGAGCTGGTACGCACCAGCGGCTGGACCGCAACGATTAGCCGAGGGAGCAATGAGTCAGGAACAGGGCGCTCAAGCTCATCCCTTCCCCGCGCAAAGGAACGTACGCAAAGCACCCAACGCGGAGTGGGTGACGATGTACCGAAATGGCATTCCAACATCGAAGATCGCTTCTATTGAGGGCGTGGCGGACAGCACTGTCCGCTACCATCTGGCCATCGCAGCCCGGACTGAACCTGACATCAAAGCCGAGCACAAGGCAGCCAGGGGTGCTGCCACCCGGCCGACAGCAGGTGGGCTGAAGAACATGGCCGACACCATCAGCTTCTACGAACGGGAGGGCCGGCTCCCATCCAGCGGCGGGTGCATGCCGCGTGAACGTGCCTTGGCTTCGTGGCTCCTTTCGAGATCGAGGGCAGCCGCCCGCGGCACGCTCTCCCCGGCATACCGTGAGGGCCTCGCCGCCATTCCCGGCTGGGACAAGCAGCCGACCCGGGCGGAGGAGAACGCGGCCCGTTGGGACCGCCGTCTGGCCGAACTGGTTCAATACCGGCAGGAAGGTAACGACTGGCCCCTGCTCCAGAAAGCCTCCAGCGAAGAAGAACGGGTGCTGGGGGCGTGGCTGCACGGGCAGCGAATACGCTTCCGCAACGGAACTCTCACCAAGGAACACGAACGCAAGCTGGATGCGCAGCTCGGCGGCTGGCGGGCAGGCAGGTCACACAGAATTGACGCTCCCAAAAGCAGTCGCTCGGCAGGGTAGGGCATGCCAGACCCCCAGCGCACCACAGTCAGGGCCATCGCCGGATGCCTGCCCGAATTTTCGGCTTCGCCGAGGGGGCACTGTATTTTCTTGGACCCCGGACGTACTGTAAGCGGAATCCCTCGGCTTGAGGATTCGAGTTCAACGGGAATAGTGAGGATGGGGCTGAAGGAGATGACCCTCAAAGAGGAGTGGGACCGACTTGATTCAGAGACACGCAACTGGCTTCTCGACAACCCAGCATGCGCGCTCGTGCCGAATACCATCACTACCCGGATCCAGAACAATTCCGATGGCCAGTTCGAAGTCGATGAGCACGGTCAGATGATCCTCTCCAGTGAAGATCTCGACTTCATCCGCGAAAAAGGTACTGGCGTGGGCGCAGCCCACATCAGCGACAACCTGTGGTTCTTCGATGCAACCCAGCCCAGGGGAAACGAATAAAGCCTCACCCCTTCCTACTGCGCATCCAAAGAGCACGGCAACGCCGCCCAGGCGACAAATAGCGCCGCGAAAAGACCGCCGTTTAGCGCCAAAAGTCACAGCCCGGGTCTCCACTCGGGACCAGAACCTGGACCTGCAGGTCGAAGCCCTGAACAGGGCCGGATGCGACAAGATCTACAAAGACACCATCAGCGGCACCAAGTCCCAACGCCCAGGTCTCGACCAGGCTCTGGACAACCTGCGCCACGGTGACACTCTGGTGGTGTGGAAGCTGGACCGCCTAGGCCGGAGCGTGAAAGACCTCCTGGACTTCGCCGGCGGACTAAGCGACCGCGGCGTCGGATTCGTCAGCCTCACCGATGCCATCGACACCACAACGGCCTCCGGACGCTTCTTTTTCAACGTCATGGCTTCCCTGGCCCAGATGGAACGGGAACTCATGGTCGAACGGACCCAGGCCGGCCTACAGGCCGCCCGCCAACAAGGACGGGTCGGCGGCCGCAAACGCATCATGACAGATGCCAAGATCCGCTCAGCCCGCAAACTCCTCAAACAAGGAACACCGCCCCGGGAGGTCGCCGACACCCTAGGAGTCTCCGTACCCACCCTCTACCGATGGGTCCCGGCAACAGGAGAGCCACAGGCGCCAAAGAAGTAGGTCCGGCAGCTTGGTGCAGAGGACTATTGAGCAGAGTGCAGTCTCGTGCAGGGCACTTCTGACATTTCAATTTCCATACTCGGCTTCACAAGCCCGGAATTCCGCGGGCGCTTGTGCAGCCGACTTGTGAAAACGACATGCGCGCCGCGAACACCAAAGCTATTCAGAACCGCCACGCCGATAAGCCCCCACGTGACCGGCGCCAGTCCCATTCCGCACGGCAGGTACGCCGCGGTGCGCCACGGTCATCCAGCACTCCGAGCCGGACAGCTTCCTCTAGTATGGGGGCCATGTCGAAGAAGCGGACGAAGAAGAGCGTGACCCTCGCCTACAAGCGCGCCAATGAGATGGGTGTCCTCGTGCAGGAGGAGCCGGGCCGAGGGCACCACCCGGCCGACAACGCCCCCCTGATCGGCCCCGGGCAGGTCTACGCTACGAGGACCGGCGTGATGTTCCATCCGGCGTGGTGCAGTCAGGTGGGGGAGCTATGGGACACGAACCCGAGGCGGATCCTGGTCGTCAACGAGGCCAGCGTAGGCACGCGGCGAAGGTGCGGCGCATGCGACAAACAACCGCTCATGTCTTTTTCGAGTCAGAGCCAGAGCCAAGAGCGGTCCACAGAAGCCTCCGCCCTTTAGCCCCCCGGGCTTGAGCACTTCACTGCGATTTCTCGAGTCTGAAGGGCGTAGCGGAAGGCTTGGCCTACGGATTTGAAAATTGGCCCCTCGCGAGAATGTCCAACAGATGTGCCTCGTAAACCATGTGTTTCTATACGCTCCAATGGGGTGCGAAGTCTGACGAGACGGGCATGCGGAGAATTGTGTGGTTTGGGCTTCGCGGCACCACATGGAATGTCGCGCCTGGGTCCACGCGTGGTCGCCTCTCGAGGGCGTCCCAGGGCCTCACGGCAAGTTGCATTGCCGGGCCCCGGGGATTGCACCGACGAGGAGATAAGGTTCGATGAATTCTGCCGGGAGATGCCGCGTTGAGGGTGCTGTCTGCACCCTTATGGGGCCCGGGACCCATGTCCAATAAATCCAGGCACAGTTCCGGCGCATTGGGGGCGAAGACTCCCCGTCTAGCGCGCTGCAGCCAAGGCACAAAGGGAATGGATGGGGGCGTGCATTATTAGGGGAGGGGCGGTCGGGTGCTCCCCTAATACGTGACATCGCTCCGGGAGCGGGGGCCTTAGGACCCGCTGCCTACACCGTTCGCTGCATGCCTTTGCGTCCGCCTCGGTACGGAGCGGACCTGGCCCGATGGTCTGCTGGGGAAAAAAGGTCTCTCACATCGCACCCCAATACGGCGGCAATGTCCCAGAGGCGCTCGTAGGCGACGCTCTTCCGCCCCCACTCGATACCAATGATCATGTTGCGGCTGAGGCCGGACTCCAACGCCAGCGACTCTTGAGACAGTCCCTCTTGTAGGCGAAGCTCACGAATTCTTGCTCCGACCACGGCCCTGCGTTCCGCCCAGCGGAGCGTTTGCTCCTCGGAAGACTGGTACGGGCGAGTGGGCATACATCCATGCCAACGAAGTTTGTCAGTCTTGTCTGCTCTACTAGTGATACATGCAGGGATTTCATTCCCCGCTCACTCGTCGAAGGGTAGATGAAATGGTCGCCGAAGAGCCGGCAGGCATCACAACTTCTGCTCCCGTTCCCGACAGCAGATCGGAAGCCGCCCCGGAAGACGGCACGGCGTTCCCCTTACGCATCGCGGGTGAAGCGGGAGATCCGCGCGGATCGGATCGTGCGCGGTTCTATGCCAAGACTTCAAGGTCCGCGGGCGGGTGTCTGCTCTGGACTGCAGGACGGACCAATCGCGGGTATGGAAAATTCGTGCTGGGCGGCAGGACGATGGCCGCCCATCGGGCTGCGTGGCTACTGGAGTATGGAGAGGTTCTATCGCCCGATCAGTTCGTGCTGCACTCGGAATCATGCGAGTCGCGCCTTTGCGTGGAAATCACGCATCTGCGCGTGGGCACGCATGCCGAGAATATGGCAGACAGAAAGGCTCAAGGCCGCTACAACACTTCGCGTGGGTTCAATAACCCGCATGCGCGGTTCAATGATGCCGAAGTAGCCGCCATGCGCACCTTGATCGAGCGCAGGGTTAGTTACGAAAAGATTGCCCAAGTGTATGACTGCACACCGCAATACATTCGCTTGCTCGCGGGGGGAAAGGTGAGGACAAAACCAACAACCCCACCCTCCTCTTTCGTTCTGGAACGATTGGAACAAGAGTCCAAGGCGGAGGCCCGTCGGGCCAGGGCTGCTGAGATCACCCACAATGTCCACCCTGATGATGAAATCGACGGGGAAGAATGGCGCCGGACGCTATACGAGGGGTATTGGGTCAGTTCGTTGGGGCGAGTTCGGGGGCGAACAGGGATAATCCTGAAGCCCTACATCGACCCTCGCGGCTATGCCACTGTTTCCTGCGGCAAGAACAACCCTCGCGACGTTCATGTCCTGGTCTGTGAGGCGTGGAATGGCCCACCTGCTGCTCCCGGAATGCATGCCGCGCACCGCAACGGGAACCCTTCAGATAACAGGCCCGACAATCTTCGCTGGGCCACACCCCTGGAAAACATTGGACAGGACAGGCTCCGGCACGGCACCGTGCCGCGCGGGGAGAAACATGCCCACGCGAAGCTGACCCAAGAAAAGGCCCGGGCCATCCGTGCTCAACTTCCGGGGCCACGCGGAACCATCAATCATTTGGCCCGGGAGTACGGCGTTACCAAGACGGTTATAACCAACATTCGTGACAACATCACGTGGCGTGAATAATACGACCAGCCGCGATTGTGAAAGTATTGACGTGCGCCTGCGCGACGGCATGGCGGTCGAACTTCCGGTTATAAGAGGCCATCAGCGACCGCGCAACGACCTCACGGGCCCAAAAATCAATTGCCAATCGGCCCTGGCGCAGGCAAGGCCCGTCCCGCCATCCGATCAGCTGCACGGGCTCTTACGAGGACCTGCCCTCGCGCCGGGCGGCGTCCCTTGCGATTGTGCGGTGGGTCTTGCCCAGCTCCTTGCCGGTCTCGACGCGGAAACAGACTTCGCCTACCGGGGCCCCGCAGGTGGGGCAGGGCGTAAGTCGATTAGTCTCCTTCACCCGGGGCTCCCGCGGGGGGCGCGGCTGACGGGGCTGACGGGGCTGCCTCACGTTTCCATCCTTCCAGATAGTCGCACTTGGTTTCCACCCTACGCGCTCTGGCGTGAGCAAAGCTGGCGCAGGAACAAGCCAAGGCCATGCGCCCCAACTACTGGGTACACGGGGAATGAAAATTCGCCTGGGGCACCTGCGTCTCTTGTCGGTATGCGGATGCGCACGGAGGTCACCCGCGTCTTAAGCGCCCTTGGCTCGTCGTGAGCTCACCTCCGCCTCTTGTGCTCCCGATTGCCGTAATCGACCGACCCCGCACTGCTCGAGCATCTCCTTCGTTACTCGCCAGAACTCGCTGCGACTCCCGCCAGTGATCCCTGGAGACACCCTAGAGATCAGGTGAGGCTTCCGCCCGAACCTGCCCAGGCGTTGTCGAAAATTTCGAGCACACGGTCTCTTGCGGGCACTTGGAGGATGTCCGCCAGGCCCTGCGCCAGTGCCCCGTTCCGCTGACCCGTGGGGTGGGCTTAAGAGCATGGCTTGGAGCATAGCGGTCTCACGAGGACGTGGGCGGCTTTCCTTGGTTATGACTGTTATAACTACAACAATCGGTACTTCAATCAGGCTGCCAGGCCGGAGCTGGCGGGGACGAGCGGCTGCCGAGATGCACCTGTTCCAGGTGCCGGGACCAGGGATAAAATTTGCCTTGAGACCAGGAATGGGGCGATGAATCCCGTGCAGCACTCAACAACTGACCGCATGGTGACCTCGCTCAAGGTTGTCTACTGGGCCGTCATCGCAGTATGGACGACCGCCCTTTTCAGCGGCAATATGACGAGCACGCTCAGTAACGCTTTCGCAGCTTCAGCACTTATCACCGTCGTCGCATGGCACGTGCTGAAAGCCAAGCGGAAGGCCGCACCGGACAAGGCCATTATGGAAGAGGAGGGGACATGGACCCTATGACAGCCTGGACTGTGGTGATCGTCGCAGGCGTCGCACTTCTGATCCTGCTGGTCGTGCTGGTACGCAAGTGGGACCGGGAGAACCGAGCGAAATACCCGGACCGGTTCCCGCCCGGGAAGCTCTTCGGGATCGACCGAACACCAAGACGCTAAGCCCATGATTGATCGCCTTACGACGGAGGCCTCGCTTACCCCCTGGGGGTAGACCCCGACCCACAGACGCGGCTGCCCGGCCGTCATAGCGCTCATGGTGCCGTACGGGTTAAAGAACTTTGTCAGGACAAAGTTTGAGGATAACAACAATTCCGGTCTTGTTCTGAGGGCAGAAGGCCCAAGAAAGATAGGCAGGTCGCTCCCTGGAGGAGCAACCTGCCTATCGGATGTCGCATCACGAGCGGATTTCGCGTGGTTTAGAGTCGCCCGGGTGAATGGGACCCTTGCCGCCTGTCTCCACGCATAGATCCTGACGCAGCGCCTGCTAGCGTGCCCGGGCGGTTCCCCTTCCCAGGCGCCGCCCGAAGCTCCGCCAGGGACCAACCTCGATAGTGGGAAAGTGGGCTACTACACCGTCACAGGCCGCGCAGGGCGGGCGGCAATTTGAGAATCCATTCTGGTGACCCCACGCTGACTGGGCTGCGCACATGCCGCAGAGGCCTAATTTCAAATAGTGACGCTTCGTGCGCTCCCATTCCTGTGCCTGAACGAGGCTTTCCGGGTCGTGGGCGGCCATGCCTTCCTTTCTGTTGTAGTTTCAGTAGCTGTTTTGATAGGCCGTGGTGGCCTTCGCGTGACGGCGCGGGGAGGGGCTACTGGCGACAACCGTGCCTTGAGCGGCAGACCGAAGGTCGCCGCGAATGTGAGAACTTTCGGTGAAGCCAAGGCCTCGGGATTGCGCCAAAGACGTTCAGGTCCTTGGCGCTTCCGGCGCTGATTGGTGCTCCTTGTAACGGGTTCAAGGTGCAGTGGGTTGGCGCACGCAGGTTGTTTGCAGGTCCTGTGGTCGAGCTCCATCCCAGGCTTATGGCCTCCAATAAGGAGGTCCCAGAGGACTCGGTGGGTCAGCCACTTAGCGACGTTGGCACCTTCGGGAACGAATGTGCCGTAATTGCCGGTGTTGTTGTTGACGTACCAAAGCCAGCATCCGTTGTCATTTGCCGTGAGATTTAGGCCGAGGCGAAGCAAGTTCAAGCGCTCTGCTTCCGGAGTCTGGCGAAGGTGCTCGACCTCGTGCAGCCGGCAGTAGAACTTGCCGTTCATGCGGCGTCCTCCGCCATCCTGATGCTCCTTGCACCCAGTCCAGTGGCAGCGGAGATGGCCGTACTTGCGGTCCCATTGCTTGTAATGGCGTGGGCACATGTTGCGGCTGACGGCAGGAGTCCTGCAGTCCTTGACGAGGCAATTCCTCTGGGTCTTAGGCCTTCCCAGAATGCCTCCACCTTGTCGAGGGAACTCGGTAGTGTTGCGCTGCCCTGATCCTGACCGGACCCGCAGACTTCACCGCGTTCATCGGCACGGCAGCGCCTGACGGCGCCGTGCATCATCAGGGGGTGGCGGTGGTGGGGCGGCTGGCTGGAGAGCCGTCCCATCACCGCAGCCCTCCGTGCATGGATGGGGAGAGGACTGGAGGACTGGCAAGCAACGGGTCATGCCATCCATTAGTGTCCGTGCCCCCCAGATTTCTTGAAAAGCGTGAAAATGTTCGCGTCAAGCGAACAGGAGTTGCAGCGGGGGGAGGACCCTCAGGTTGCTGAACGATTCGAGCAGAGGCGAATCTGCGGGTGTCACACTGCCGCACTCGGCTTGAGCGTTCCCCCTCGGCTGCCTTATCAGAGGATGCAGCTTCCCGATATTTCCGAACTGAGGGCACGGCCCGTCGGCGCGAGGGCAGAGCCCCACAGGGCTTCAGCGCGAGTCGGTCGGAGGGCAAGGGTGAACTGTCGGAGAGAATTTTCGACAATTCTCTGGGAGACATGGGTGGCAAGCAGTTGGTCCTGGCCTTGTAGGAGTTCTCCGCACGCAGGAAGCTTGCGCCGCTGCTGGAGTACGTCGACAGCCTCCTCGTTGCGGTGGAGCGTGTGCAATGGTCACGGCATTGTTTTCCGCGGGTAACAATTAGTGACGGTTTGGCTATGGCTTGCCGCTTCTGACAGACCCCTCCTGTATGTTGAGCACGTGAACGATGACGAAGGCGCCATTGGCGCAGATGGAATCGACGCAGACCCAGCAGACAACGAAACTGGCCTTTTCGCCAGCTTCAAGCTGGATGGTGCACGATTCAATGGGGGAAGACTGCCGGTCGACGCGCTAGTCGAATTGCAGCGATACAGGGAATTGATTCTGGAGGCAGCTAAGCAGGCATGGCGTGAAGCCAATCCTGGGGAAGAAGTCCCGGCTGACTTTTCCAGTGCATTTGATTTAGCCGTGACAGAAATTGAGGACGGCAGTGCCGTTCCATTGATGGAAAAAGCGCGGTCTGCTTACGATAGTTTTTACGATGCAGGCCGTGTCGAGGTTGAAGCGCTTTTTGCGGACATAATTAATCGGAACTTCGGCGTTGTCCTTGCGGACACGGAGCAAGACGAGGCGTCGGACGAAGAGGCGCCAATCGCCGAGAATGAAGGTGAAGCCGACGACGGCATCGGGCTTGGTGACGTTAGTTCAGAGGCGACGGAATCTCCTGAGGAACCGGACGCGGAATTAGGTGGTAAGAGGGAAAGATCTGCCCAGTCGAAGCAACGCCTTCTGTTTAGTCTCGCCTCACTCGACGCCTTCCGTGACTTCGGTTCGAGCCTCCGCGAGGAAGACTCGTTGGTTCTCAGTGGTACCGAGAGTCACGAAGAAGTACGCATCACATCTGAGACTGCACCCAGGGTCTTTCGTCCCATCTTCGAGCAGGTTGCCCTTGACCTCGAGGAGCCTGCGGAAGAGGTGCTCGAAAGAAGTAAGTACACCTCGACCGTCGCTGGGCGCCTAATCGCACTCAATGCAGATGCCAAGAACTTCAAGATCAAGACCCTGCTGTTTGATCTGGTGCACGGACGCTATAAGGACGCCGAGAGGCTGGAGGATCTGAAAAAGGTCCTCGAATCGAGTGCTCAAGCTCCTCTGATTCGTATTACTGGTCGAATGAGCTGGCTGGGGGATCAACTCAAGCAGATTCTCACTGTGGATGAGGTTGAACTTCTCGAAATTGAGACTGAGCCCTGGTCGAGAAGAATCGTGGAACTGGCCAGCCTTGGACAGAGCTGGCATCCGGAACTGGAAAAGAGCCCGCTTATCTCGTTCACGGCGATCGATGCTGCCCGCGAAGTGCTGCGAGCCACACAGAAGAGCGAGATCGCGCCGGGCGTATACCCCGGGGAAGACGGTGGAGTGATAGTTGAATGGAGTTCTCCTCAGCGAGTCGTGACGCTCGAAATCTCGCCGGAGCCCGATTTTTTCTTGTTTCATCTTGATGTGGCTTCCGGGGATGCCACCGAATTCGATACCGAAGACCTGTCAGAAGTGATTGCGCGAGTGGGGGAGGCTCTTTCGTGACCGATTTTGTAGAGCTTGAGTCTTGTGAAATTGAGTTACTTGAGGATGAACAGGAAGACTTGTACCGCCAAATTCCCGCACATCACTGGGACGAGAATGTAGGGCGCCCTCGGGCCGCTGCTTTCGGGCCGAGCGACGCGGACAAGGGCAAGGCGTCGTACTCGCGATCCACAAAAGTCACGCCTCAGGAAAGCCGTGCTTGGCACAACCAGAATGCCAGGTCTTCGTCAATGGGCGTGTTCAAGGTGACGGTAGATGAAGTAGTCAAAGCATCTCTCCGTGCCGTGGACGACAGCGGATGTCCTGTACCTACGGGTGAGATGCGGGCGCCTGGGCACTGCTTTGTTGATTTTCAGCACGTGGACAAAAAAGAACAACGGCGACTGCGCGGTCTCTTGTTGGCGCACGCACTGAGTTGGGGCGAAATCGAATCCCAGTCAGCATAAGTAGTCGCTTGTTGTTTGCGGCCCCATAGGGCTTTTCAGGAGTTGTAGGTTGAGTAAAAGGGGAAGCAATGCCGGGTAGCCGGAGCTGTTCATGGTGTGGGGTTTCGGGCCACGACAGGAGGTCGTGCTCCGTATCTCAATTTGCCGGGGAATGCAGTGTGTGTCACTACCACGGCCACGACAAGCGGAATTGCCCTAATAAGTAGCCGCAGAGCATACAGAAGCCCCTCCCTCTACTGCGATGTGAGGGAGGGGCTTCTTCCGCTGATGCGGTTGGGTTACTTCTTGAAGTAGGCCAGATAGGACTCGACTTCCTGCAACTTGTTGGGACAGAAGTAGGCAACGGTAAGCCGGACGCCGTTGGCGCCGCCTCCGGTGGAGTTGCCGCCGATGGACCTAACGGAGACGCCGAGATTGTCCCCGGTCTGGTCGCAAATTTCCTTCGTCATATAGTCAGCGAAGCTCTGGACATTGTCCGGAACCACGCCGAGGGCGGCGAGGTCTGCCTTGTAGGAGCCGCTCGTCTTGACGGGTGTCGGGGTTGGAGTTGGCGTGACGGTGACCGTCTTTGTGACAGTAGGCGTCGGAGCAGGTGCCGTACTGGCTGTGGCGGCGGGGCCGGTGCTTTCGGCGGCACCGCCACAGCCAGACAGAGAAGCAATGAGCGAAAGAGCGGTAGCGCTCACGGCCATTTTTTGCATGTTTCCCCCAATTGAATCAAGTCGTTTCCGCAGCCTATCTCGGAAAAGTAAAAAGCCCTCTCACGGCTTGGGAATCAATGCCTGCGAGCGCCGAGAGCGGCCTTTTGTTACAGGGCAGCTTCCATCGTTCCATGTTGAACAATTGGTCGGCAGAGGAAAACTTCGAAGGCGAGAACCTCTTCCAAGTCCCGGAGGCCGCTTACTGTTTACCGGTTGTACCGGAAGCTGACGGCATCGGTGAGACTACCGTCTTCGCCGATGGTTCTTTCGTGCGTAACTGGAATCCGAGGATTGCCTAGTGTCAAAAGAAGACATTGCCATTTGGGAGCCGCTCGACACAGCCACTGCCGACACTCTGGCGGATGCGGTTCAGTACATGGTGAACTTCATAACAAAGGTTGTCGACAGTGCACAGCAAAACTAAGGCCAGTGGCGTGCGGCGACGCGATACTGCCGGGACCGGGGAGCGCCAGGAAAGAGTAGCTCTAGGGCCAAAAAGCACCGTCGATACCGTCCCGTCGGGGACTCTTTCGATACCGCTATTGTCGCCGCCACGGTGCCCCTCGTATACGTCATGGCCGACGTGATCGTGATCGTCCTGAAGTGGCTATGACGGTGAGGGACCTCCTAGAAAACACACGAGGGTGCTTACTGTTGCTAGAAGCACTTCGCGCGTCGGTCACGCTGCTACGCTGCCCTCATGGGGATGCTGAAGAAATTCACCGGCTGGCTGAATAGCGCGCATCGGGACGTAGAGGCACCGGAGCGGCGCGAGGCGGAGCTTGCCGTGGCGACAACGCAACGACCGAGGGGAGCGCGAGTTGCCCCTGCTCCCTCTCCAAAGCCACAAGCGCCGCCGCTGCCGCCTCACGCCGCCAAGGAATCGGGGCCGGAACCGGAGCAGGAGCCTACGCCGAAGGCCGCTGGCGTGAACAAGGTCATGCTTGACGAGGCCGCCATGTCCATCCTCGACCTCCGCGAGCTGCCGTCCAGCCGGTTCCGGATTGTCGGCTCGGCGTATTGGGTCACCGACGCCGGCCGCTACAAGCACAGCGGCACCGAGTATCTGCTCGTCCGCGAGCCGAAGAACAAGTGGGACGTCAACGCCGTCGCCGTGTACGGCATGGGACGCAAGATAGGTCATCTGACGGAAGCGAAGGCCGCCTCCCTGGCTCCCATCTTTGACGAGCTCGGCTTCGGTGCCTACCGGGTTGGCGGCGCGGCACCTGCACCGAACTCGATCCGCATGTGGGTGGACCTTCCTACCATGCCAAAGCTCAGGGCGTTTGCTAAATCGGTGGGCACGGCGGCGGGCTAGTGATTCGCGAGCAAGTGATCTGTAAGGGGTGCGGCGCCGAGTTCGAGTCCCACAGCAGGAGCCGGGATTACTGTTCGACCATTTGCAAGCTCATGCGGCGGGCGGCCGCCAACTCCTTGGGTATGTGCTGGGGGTGTCAGGCCGACTACTGGGCAGGGCCTTACGAAGCTGGTCAATCTCGAGCCGATTTTGCAAAGGAGCATGAGACATGCCGCCGTGCGTTGCTGGACAGGGAGGGGCGGTCGGATAGCTGCCGGTGCCCCGAGTGCAAGCGCCGAAAGGGCATTACCGACGTTCTGTCGGTCTCGCCGTCGGCACGAAGGCGCCGGGCGGTTAGCCGTCACAGCAAACATCGGAAGTTCGTGCTGGACCGGGACAAATTGGTATGCCAGGTGTGCATGCTTCCTACCGACCCCGAAGCGAGGCCGACCGACGACCGCTACCCGACGTTGGATCATATTGAATCTATTGGCCTGTTCGATGGCGGGGACGACCCGGAGAACCTCAGGACGGCCCATCGGTGGTGCAACCTCATGCTCGGCGAGGATGGTTATTCCAACGAAGAGGCGGTGCGGGTCAGCGCGCGGCTGAGATTCGCCCTCGGGGAATGAGGAAAGCCCCTCTGCGAGGTTCCCCGAACGACTGGTCAAGCAGTACTTGAACCTGCGCGGTCGCCTCCGTGCGGCCGTGGGGAGTTTGGGACGACGCAGGAGAGCGTTCTGGCATACGAAGTTCGGGTGGAAAAGCAGCGCGGCTAGCGGTGTGAGCCGAAGGATTGCCGCATACACGCGATTCCTTCGCAAACCGAAAATTGACGATGTGGAAGAGATCCGTAACTCCCACAGGGTTGGTGGACATTTGGGCCGCGACAGAATCGGAAGTAGGCAAGTCCGGCCGGCCTAGCCTCCGAGCACCCTCAGCATGTACTGGGTGCAGCCATAGGTAATGAGCATGTCTGTTGGTAAAGAACTCATGGGGGTTACTCCGTCGTTGATTCCAGCACTCTTGACAAGGAGCGCAGCCTATAGGCGGCCGTTGCTGGGGACTCCAATAGCGTGTAGCCGGTTTTTCCCGCTTCAACGAGCCGCACGAACGGTGCGGACAAAAATGACAGAACTCCTTGTAGTTCCTCTTCCGACGGGCGGGGATGGATGTGGTCGCGAAGTTCCCGGTAGATGCTTCGAGTGTCCAGCGACGATCCAAGTAGGGGATCATCTTCCTTTGCTTCACGTACTAGGCTTGCGACCACCAGTCGAGTTAGCTCGTTGGTTCGGTCGTATCCATCCCATAGGTCGACCAGGTTTGCCCACCCATCCGAGGGCTTGAATAGCAGTGCAACTTCCGATGGGGCGAGTGGTGTGACGAGCTGACGTTGCAACACAGTGACGAGCTGGTCGATCGAGATCAGAGCGACATCTTCCTCGTGTGCCCACTCGTGCAGCCGCCCCTCCTGGAATGATGGGGCAACTACCGCCGCATACTTAGCAGCGTGCTTTTTTCGATGCTCGCGCAAGGCCTGAAAGCTGATTGCCTTTTCGGTCACGATTCCAGAGCCTGCTGACTTGCCATCGACGATTGCGCGTCCACTTGAGACCGCCCCCACGCCCAAGTCGACCAGCACGTCGGTTCGGCCGGCCCCTCCAAGGTGCCGGGCGCTTACACCAAGGCTCTCAAAGGCGGCTACGATGCTCTTTTCAAACCTTGTGGGATTGGCCGAGTCGACGGATGCCTCCCGCAGTTCTGCTACAAGGGAATCGAGATCGCTGACTACTTCAGAAGGCGCCAGACCTGAGAGTATCGCGGCTCGTTCACGCTCTGATTTTGGCGTTGCCAGGGGCAGTTCTTCCCGCAGGAGCCTTCCTAGGGGAGTCGTCTCATACTGCGCGTACGCGACATCATGGATCATGCCGGTGGCGTATAGCAACTGCATCAGGCGAGATGTCGTCGAGCTGTTGGCCGCTTCCACCCCGTACTCAGAAGCTGCCAGTTCATGCAGGTTCGGTGCCCGCTTAAGGGAGTCCACATGGCGAAGCAATTCGCCGACAAAACGGACGTGGTAGTGAGCGATTCGAATTAGGGCAGTGTCATCGCCGCCGTCCAGCCATTCCTGAGCCGCCGGGGAGGCTGTAAATCTATTGCGACCTGCTGCTCTGTAGAGCCCGAGGGTGCGCATAGTGGTCAGCGCCGATTTTGCCGAACTTGACTTGATACCGAATTGCTGGGTGCACAGGGCATCGAAGTTCTCGACATTGATCTCCGGAATTGCAGCAGACGTAAGGAGCTTCAACGAATCAACGGCCGTCATTCCACTCGAAGTGGGGATGTAAGAGACGACGTGACCCCGTCTATCATGCTCCGAATCGTCCGAACGGAGTGCATCCAAAAGGCCAGCTACCTCTGGCCCTGGGCGGGAAAGTTCGACTTGCTCCGAGGCACTCTGCTCGGGCCAAAGCAGTGCCGGCTCGGCAACCGAAAGAGACTTTAGAAGTTCCATGCCCGATTCAGTGAGGCCGTGTCGAAGATCCCCTGCGTCGTATAAAAAGCCGAGATTTGTAAGCCAACTCACTCGTCGCCGAACTGGGTCGTTGCTTTTCCAGCCGAGACGAAAGTCGGTGTTAGCCAACGCCGTGAGTTGAACAATCGTCCTCGGACCATCAGCCAAGTGGGACATGAGTTCGCCAATGTATCTGTTGTGGCGGTGAAAAACGCGGGCTAATATCTCGGGCGAGTCTGTTTCCAGCCACGCTAGGGCAAAAGGCGTTAGTTGGATCCCAAGATCGGGTTGTCGTTTTAGCAGTCCCGCCGGCGCTAGTTGATTGGCATACCAGGAGAGCGGTCGCGTCTTTCCGCTAGTGTCGCGCATGGACGTTTGCGGGTCATTGAACACGTCACGCTTCACACTGCTTAGTACGGCTTTCAAATGCTCTTTGAAGTCTCGACTGCTACCCGGCATAACTGGCATGGAGCCGTTGCGCACAGTCCAGTTCAAGGGCTCCATGCTTAATTCTTCTGTCATTTCCCCACTCGTTCGACTTTGGTCACGATGATTGTCCCATCGTCGTAAGCGCGAGGTGCGCGGCAAGACCGTGTCGCTTTTCGTCAGCGTCGCTGAGGTGAATATCTGGGTCGATGCTGTATTGGGGCCTCCGCGGACGTAGGTAAAGGTCCTTGTATTCGCACCAAACGATTCGAGCGCCCGGCCACAGCATCACTCCTGCATCCCCGCGGGCGCGGGAAGCGAAGGCTCGGCCCTCTCTCCCCGCAGGTGCCAGAGTGTGCACTGTGTCTGATCGTATTCCGGCCTGCCGGGAATGTGTACTGTCCACGCGAACTCGGCACATGATGCAGTCACCAAGATATGCACGCTCCCGCTATTGGCGGGCGAGAACATTTCCAGTGCTTTCGTTGTTCCCACTGTCGCATCCTGCATCGATCTCGTCGTGCACTGCAGCAGGCATCCTGACGGACGGCGGCAAGTCACGCAGATCCTGTCGCTGGGCCGCCGCGTGGAGAACGGCATCATCGAATCATCCCTGGTCTTTGGCCTGGAGAACGGCGCCCTGCATCCCCGCGCCAACGCCATGCCTTCGGCGGAGAAATTCTCGAGGGCCGGGTACGACGTCGCCGCTTTGCTGGAACCGCGATGACGGCCACTCTGGTGGGAGCGGTCGCCGGGGTTGGCCTCTTCCTCATTTGGTGGTCGTGCTGGGAAACGCCGAGCCGCGGTCAGCGCGAGCGTAAGCCAGGCCGCGTGGGCGACCTGCTCGCGGCCGCCGGGGTCGACAAAGTCTCGGCGCGCGGCCTGGTGGGGACGTGCCTTGGGCTGGGGATCTTTGTGGCACTGCTCTTTTACGCGCTTAGCCGCTCCTGGCCTATCGCCGGCTGCTTCGGGCTCTTCGGCGCGTGGCTGCCGATCACCATGCTCCGCTGGCGGGCCAGGAAACGGACGGCAATGCTGCGCCAGCTCTGGCCCGACGTCGTCGATCACCTGCGGTCTGCAATCCGGGCAGGCCTGCCCCTGCCTGAAGCCCTTATCCAGCTCGGGGACAAGGGGCCCGAGGAACTGCGGCCCCTCTTTCGCGAGTTCGGTGCCGACTACCGCGCCGGTGGCCAGTTCGATGGCTCTCTGAACAAGCTGAAACACCGGCTGGCCGACCCCGTTGCCGACCGCATCATCGAAGCACTCCGGTTGACGCGCGAAGTAGGCGGCTCCGATCTGGGGAAGCTTCTGGGCACACTGGCTGAATTCCTTCGGGAAAACGCGCGGACCCGCAGCGAGCTCGAGGCGAGGCAGTCCTGGACCATCAATGCCGCCCGGCTCGCCGTTGCTGCGCCGTGGATCGTGATGATCCTCCTCGCGACAAGGCCCGAGGCAATCCAGGCATACAACACGCCCATGGGTGCCGCAGTACTGCTCGGGGGCTTGGTGGTCTCTTTGGTCTGCTACACGATCATGTTGAAGATCGGGGCGCTGCCGCAGGACGAAAGGGTGCTCCGATGATTCTCTCTTCTCCTGCAGCGGTGGCGTGTGGAATCGGCCTCGGCCTGGGGTTGTGGCTCGTGATTTTCCGGTCCCCTCCGATGCGCCCCCTGACACTGTCGGAGCGGATTGAGCCCCAGCTGAAGTCGCAGAACCTGGAGTCGCGACTCCTTCGCGCAGGCGAGCAGAACCTCACGCCATTCGGCCCCCTTGAACGGATCCTCCGTCCCGTCTTCCGCGACTGGCTGTCCGCCCTGGGAAGACTCAACCCCTCGCCAGGGGCCACCTCGCGGCGGCTTGCCCAGGCTGGAATCAACAAGTCACCCATCGACTTCCGAGCCGAGCAGTTGCTGTGGGCCGCGGCCGGTTTCGTTTTTTCGCTCACCGTCATCCTCATTGGTGCCGCAGCGGGCAGGTTCGGCCCTTTCCTCGCGGCCGGGGTGATCATTGGCAGTGCTGCAGCGGGCTTTGTGCTGCGCGATTACTGGCTCGGCGTCCAGGTCCGGCGACGGGAAACCCGGATGATGGCAGAGTTCCCCAGCCTTGCCGAACTAATGGCCCTGGCGGTCGGCGCAGGGGAGAGCGCGACAGGCGCCCTGGACCGCGTCTGCAGAAGTGCGAAAGGCGAACTGTCCAAGGAATTCTCGAAGATCCTCGCGGAGACAAGGGCAGGCAAGCCCCTGGTCCAGGCCTTGCAGGAGTTCTCCGCGCGAACCGACCTTGCACCGCTGGTCAGGTTCGTCGACGGCATCATCGTCGCGGTGGAACGGGGCACACCCCTCGCAGACGTGCTCCGCGCCCAGGCGCAGGACGTACGCGATTCAGCGAAGCGCGACCTCATGGAAGCCGCAGGGAAGAAGGAGATCGCGATGATGGTCCCGCTGGTTTTCGGAGTGCTTCCCCTGACCGTGGTCTTCGCGGTGTTCCCCGGTCTCGCGGCCATCAACCTGGGCTTCTGACGATGAGTACAACCCGAAGCCCGCACTTCAGCAACACCCTTCAAGTCCCCTCAACGAAACAGGAATAGGACGCAAAGATGAAAACCATGGGAAACCGCTGGGCGACGCTGCTTCTTTCCCTGGCGGCCTTGCTGCAGCTCCAGATGATCCGGGCTGTTCGCCTGCACCCGCGTCAGGCCGCACAGTACGACGCCAGTTCCGATTACCGCCGGGAGGCGCCGGCAGCCGAAAGCGATCATCCCGAGCGCGGCGACGTACCGGGCTGGGTGATGATTACGTTGATGTCAGCGGTCCTGGTGGCGGCCCTGCTGGCGCTCGCAGGCCCTGCACTTGAGGCCATGTTCAACCAGGCAATGGACAAGGTGGGGAACTGAACCATGAGGAGGGCTGCTCCCCGCACGGCTGAGCAGCCGGCGCTGTCCCGGGCAGGCGAGCGGGGATCGGCCGTGGTGGACTTCGTCCTGGTCGGCGGGCTGCTGACGGTGTTCTTCCTGGCGATAGTCCAGCTGACACTGGTCCTCCATGTCCGGAACACCCTCATCGATGCTGCCGCCTCCGGGGCGCGGTACGGAACCCTCGCTGACCGCAATGCCTCCGACGCCGAAGAACGGACCCGCAGCCTCATAAGCCTGGCCCTCAACCCGGGCTTCGCGGAACACATCAGTACCCAGGAAGTGGACGTCCACGGCATGCGCACCCTGGAAGTCACGGTCCGCTCTCCCATGCCTGTCATTGGCCTCATTGGGCCGCGGGACCTGCTGGAGGTGAAGGGGCATGCAGCCGTTCAGCCCTGACCCAGCCACCTGGAAAACAATGCCCGGCTGGAAAACAAAGCCTTGCTTCCAAGGAATGCCCGGCTGCCATCCGGTGCTGGGCTCCAAGGCGCACCTGCGCTTCCGGACCCGCCTGGCAGAAGCACTCTGTCGAGAGCGGTCCGGGGACGCCGGCCCGGGAGACACATCCCAGGAGTCCGCGCCTGCCTGCCGGAAAAGCGGGAACCAGCCGCGCCTGACACATGATCAGGGAAGCGCAGTGGTCGAGTTTACGTTCCTTGCACTCCTGTTGATGGTCCCGCTTGTGTACTTCGTCATCACGGTCGGGCAGATCCAGGGAGGCTCCTTCGCCGTGGTGGGCGCCGCGGACCAGGCAGCGAAGGTCTACGTGGCCCAGCCCGATGCTGTAACCGCCCAGGCTGCAGCCGAGCAGGCGGTGGCACTTGCCCTCTCCGATTTCGGTCACCAGGCGGACCGGGCCAGCATGACCACCGCCTGCAGCCCCGCAGACTGCCAGGCGGCGGGCAGTACGGTAACAGTGACGGTGAGCCTGAGTGTGCCGCTGCCGTTCATCCCCTTTGCCGAGGGGCTGTCCGCCACAGAGGTTCAAGCGTCATCCTCCCAGCTGGTAGGGCGGTACCGATGAAGCGCAGGGAACCGGACGAGAACGGCCAGTTGATGGTCATGATCCTCGGCTATGTGGTCCTGGCGCTCCTGGTGGCGACGGTGGTCATCGGAATATCCGCCGTCTATCTGGAGCACAAGCGCCTGCTGTCCCTGGCGGACGGGGCCTCGCTTGCTGCTGCGGACAGCTACACGCTGGGGGAAGTCTCAACACAGGGCGGCAGCCCCTCGGCAGTCCTCAACCCTTCCCGCGTCCGGAACGTGGCAGCCGACTTCGTTGCCAGGAGCCCTGCCTCGCAACGTTTCTCCAGCCTTACCGTCGCGGGGGCAACGGGTACGCCGGACGGTTCCACCGCCGTCGTGGTCCTCACAGCGGCCGTCCACCCGCCTGTGGTGAATTTCCTGATACCCGACGGCATCCCCATTGAAGCGACGTCAACCGCGCGCTCGCGGTTGACCCGGTAGGACGCAGGCCGCCGAGCCGGCCGGTATTCCCCGATAGCGTAGGCTTAAACCACCATGGCCAATATTGATTTTTCCGCTGAAATCCGCGCGCTCCGCGCCACCTACGAGTCCATCGAACGCGTCACCGACGTGGAGGCGCTCAAGGAAGACATCGCCGAACTCAGCGAGCGGGCGGGGGAACCGAACCTTTGGGACGATCCCGCGGCCGCGCAGAAAGTCACTTCCAGGCTGTCCCACCGCCAGTCTGAACTGGAGCGCCTCACCAACCTGGAGTCCCGGATCGACGACCTCGAGGTCCTGGTGGAACTCGGGCAGGACGAGGACGACGCCGACTCGATGGGGGAGGCCGCTGCCGAACTCGAGTCCATCAAGAAGGCCCTCAAGGACCTGGAAGTGGTCACCCTGCTGTCCGGCGAATACGACGAACGCGAAGCTGTGGTCTCCATCAGGGCCGGTGCGGGCGGCGTGGACGCGGCGGACTTCGCCGAAATGCTCATGCGCATGTACCTCCGCTGGGCTGAGCGGCACGGGTACCCCACCACGGTCATGGATACCTCGTACGCGGAGGAAGCCGGACTGAAATCAGCCACTTTTGAGGTGAAGGCGCCGTATGCGTACGGCACGCTCAGCGTGGAAGCCGGCACCCACCGCCTTGTCAGGATCAGCCCGTTCGACAACCAGGGACGTCGCCAGACGTCGTTTGCAGCCGTTGAAGTCATTCCGCTGATTGAGCAGACAGACTCGATCGAGATCCCGGACAACGAAATCAGGGTGGACGTATTCCGTTCCTCCGGCCCGGGTGGCCAGTCGGTCAACACCACTGACTCCGCCGTCCGCCTCACCCACATTCCCACCGGCACCGTGGTCTCCATGCAGAACGAGAAATCGCAGCTGCAGAACCGCGCAGCTGCCATGCGCGTGCTGCAGTCCCGGCTTCTGCTGCTGAAGAAGGAACAGGAGGACGCGGAAAAGAAGGCGCTGGCCGGCGACGTCAAGGCCTCCTGGGGTGACCAGATGCGCTCCTATGTCCTGAACCCGTACCAAATGGTGAAGGACCTGCGCACCGAACACGAGGTGGGCAATACGTCCGCGGTGTTCGACGGCGAGATTGACGATTTCATCGACGCGGGCATCCGCTGGCGTACTGACAACCGCAACGCTGAAAAGTAGGCGGTCCTCCCGGATCCTCCCGGCTGCCCGCCGGCTGATCCGGCGACACGCCACCGAAAGCCCGCCCAACCGCCGGCCATCCTGCGTATAGTCGAGGGGCCGGGGCCCTACTTTCCCCAAACGAAAACCCGTGCACCGGCTGCAGAACTGGGCTGCATCAGACGGATCAGCCATGCCCTGCAGGGTACTTAGGGCCATGATCCGATTCGAAAATGTCACCAAGGTTTACGACCAGAAAGCCCGACCGGCACTGGATTCCGTCAATCTTGAGATCGACCGCGGCGAATTCGCCTTCCTCGTGGGTGCTTCCGGTTCCGGGAAGTCCACCTTCCTCCGGCTGGTGTTGAAGGAAGACCGCGCCACCTCCGGTGCCGTGTACGTCGCTGGCCAGAATGTCGCCAAGATTTCCAGCTGGCGTGTTCCCCGCCTCCGGCGCGGCATCGGCGTCGTCTTCCAGGACTTCCGGCTCCTGCCGCAGAAGAACGTGTTCGCCAATGTGGCGTTCGCCATGCAGGTCATCGGCAAGAGCCGCAGCGTGATCCGCGACACCGTCCCCGAGGTCCTCAAAACAGTAGGGCTCGAAGGCAAGGAACACCGCATGCCGCACGAGCTGTCCGGCGGCGAGCAGCAGCGCGTTGCCATTGCGCGCGCCGTGGTCAACCGGCCCGGAATCCTCCTCGCGGACGAACCGACAGGAAACCTTGACCCCACCACCTCCATGGGAATCATGGGCGTGCTGGACAAGATCAACCAGAACGGAACCACGGTGGTGATGGCCACCCACGACGACGACATCGTCAACGAGATGCGCAAGCGGGTGGTGGAACTCAAGAACGGCGTGGTGATCCGCGACGAAGCCAGGGCCTTGTACACCTCGATGATCCCCGTCGTCGGCCAGTCCCGGCGGCTGAAGGACGCCAGCGGCCGGGAAGCGCCCGACGCCGGTCTTCCGGGCAACGGTGCCGAAGGGGAGGCCCAGCGGTGAGGCTCGCATTCATTCTTTCCGAGATTGGCAGCGGCCTGCGCCGCAACCTTTCCATGGTGGTCTCAGTCATCCTGGTCACGTTCGTGTCCCTCACATTCGTGGGCGCGGCCGGCATGCTGCAGATGCAGATCAACCAGATGAAGGGCTATTGGTACGACAAGGTCCAGGTGGCCATCTTCCTTTGCAGCGAAGGTTCGACGGCGCCGGGTTGCGCCTCGGGGCCCGTCACCCCTGAGCAGCAACAGGGCTTGAACGCGCTCCTGGAGTCACCGGCCGTGGCGCAGTACATCAATGACTTCCAGTTCGAGTCCAAGGATGAGGCCTACAAGCACTTCAAGGACCAGTTCTCCAACTCGCCCATCGTTGATTCCGTGACGCCGGACCAGTTGCCGGCATCGTTCCGGATCAATATGAAGGACCCGGAGAAGTACCAGATCATCAGCGAGACCTTCTCCTCCCAGCCAGGCGTGGAAACGGTGATTGACCAGCGCCAGCTGCTCGAGCGTCTCTTCTCGGTGATGAACGGGGCTTCCCTGGTGGCAGTGGGCATCGCAGGTGTGATGATCGTCTGCGCGATCCTGCTGATCGCCACCACCATCAGGCTCTCTGCATTCAGCAGGCGCAGGGAAACCGGAATCATGCGGCTTGTCGGTGCATCCAAGACCGTCATCCAGTTGCCGTTCATCCTCGAGGGCGTCATAGCGGCGGTCATCGGTGCAGCCCTGGCCTCGGGCACCCTGTGGGCAGTGGCCCAGTTCTTCCTGGGTGACTACATGTCCCGCCAGTACCCTGACACGGCCTTCATCTCCTCCGGCCAGACCCTGATCCTCGCACCGGCGCTGCTGGTCCTTGGCGGATCCTTGGCAGGAATTTCGTCTCTCTTGACCTTACGCAGATATTTGCGCGTTTAGGCTGTGCACACCGACCGAGGAATGCCCATGAACGTAACTGATCAGACCTTGCACCGCCCCCGGCACAGCCGCGGGCGGACCGCTGCCCGCCGTTTGGGGATCGTCAGCGGCGTCCTCACCATCATCCTTTCCGCCGGGATGGCCGTTGCGACACCCGTCGCTTTCGCAGACGACCTCGAAGACCGCAAGGCTGCGCTCGAGGCTGAGGCTGCGCGTGTCCAGGCGTCCCTGGAGTTCGTCGATTCCCGGATTGCCAAGGCCGCCGGTGACCTGGTGATCTACCAGGGCCAGTTGCCGGGTGCCCAACAGGCGCTGCTTGAAGCCCAGGGGCGGGTCGCCGGCGCGGTCAAGGAAGTCGAAGCACTGTCGGCCCGCGTGGACATGGCCCAGCAGAACAAAGCCAAGATCACCCAGCAGCTGGAAACAGACAAGCAAAAGATCGCGGACACCAAAAAACTGATCGGGCAGATCGCCACCCAGGCCTACAAGTCCGGCGGCGTTCCCTCCAACCTATCGCTCTTCTTCGGTTCCAACAGCGGCAGCAGCCTGACCGAAACCATGGACCTCGCGGACCAGGCCATGCGCAGCCAAAACGCTGCCATGGACAAGCTCAGCCAGCAGAATGCCACCAACGTCAACTCCGAAGCACGGCTTCAGGCCGTCGAAGCGGAGATCAAGGACCTTAAGGCCAAAGCAGACGCCGCGCTGGAGCGGGAGAAAGCGGCCCGCGATGAGGCTGCGGCCAAGAAGGCCCAGGTTGACCAGCTGATTGCCGATACCACCCGGCTCGATGCCCAGCTCCAGGCGGCCAAGCCCGGGATCCAGGCGCAGCTGGCCGGTGTCCAGGCCAACCAGAACCAGGTGGCCAACGAAATTGCTGAACGTGACCGCAAGGCCCGCGAGGCGTGGGAAGCAGAACAGCGCCGGCAGGCTGAGGCCGCAGCTGCAGCCGCTGCCGCCGCAGCCGCGGCAGCGAACCGCCCCGCCCCGCCCGTCCAGCCGTACGTACCGCCGGCGGCCGGCTCGCCGTCGGCCTTTGGCCTCCGCCATCCCTTTGACGGCAGCATTCCCATCACCTCCGGCTTTGGATACCGCACCACTCCGCCGGGAACGATCGACTTCTACGGCACCGGCGGCTACATGCATACCGGCATCGACTTCGGTGCCGCCTGCGGCACCCCCGTGTATGCGGCGGCTGCCGGGGAGGTCTTCAGCTCCGGGTGGAACTCCGCCGACGGTGGCGGGTGGCGCGTCAAGATCGATCATGGCGTGATGCAAGGCAACACCCTGACCACCATCTACTACCACAACTCGAGCATCGTGGTTTCAAACGGGCAGCGGGTCTCGCAGGGCCAGCTGATCGCGTACTCGGGCAGCACCGGCAACTCCACCGGCTGCCACGCCCACTTCGAAACCTGGCTCAACGGCAGGGCTGTGGACCCCATGGGTCTGCTCTAGGGGACAAGCGCCGCTGCCGTAGACTTGTATAGCTTCGGGCCAAAGGCCCGGAAGCATCCGACCTGAACCCGAGGAGTTTTCCCGTGCCTAAAGAAAGTGGCCGTAAGGTGGTGGCCACCAACCGCAAGGCCCGGCACGACTATCACGTGCTGGACACTTACGAGGCCGGCATCGCACTGATGGGCACCGAGGTGAAGTCCCTGCGCGAGGGCCACGCCTCGATGGTGGACGGATTCTGCACGTTCTACAAGGACGAACTGTGGATGGAAGCGATCCACATTCCCGAGTACAACCAGGGCAGCTGGACCAACCACGCTGCGCGCCGCCGCCGTAAGCTGCTGCTGCACCGCGAGGAGCTCATCAAGATTTCCCGCAAGGTCCAGGAAGCCGGTTACACCATCGTGCCGCTCCAGCTGTACTTTGTGGACGGCCGGGCCAAGGTGGAAATCGCGGTGGCCCGCGGTAAGCGTGAGTATGACAAGCGGCAGACGCTGCGGGAACAGCAGGACAACCGTGAGGCCCAGCGCGAGATGCGCGAACGCAACCGCCGCCGCTAGGAATTATTTCGGCAGGGCGTGCGTTAGTATGGATAGTCCGGCAGGCTTGCCAGCCGGTTTGGTAACAAAATACGGGGATGATCGGTTTCGACGGTGTTAGTCGCGACAGGTGAAGCGGGCCGAGGATGCAGAATTATCTCGTAAACGCTTTCTGCAAACCAATAAGTGCCGAATCTAAGCGCACTGACTTCGCTCTTGCTGCCTAAGCAGTAAGACAGTCCGTCAGCCCGGGGTTGCTATCGCCCCGGATCCTGGCGTCATTTAGATAGCCACTGCTGTTTGCTCCCGTCATCGGAGTAAACGGGACTTTTAGATGGCTGGGCCCGGATCAGCCAGCTGTTTGCGGCATGGCTGGGGCCGAGAAAATCCGACGCAAACTGCGCCCGGAGAAGCCCTGACAACACGACATCGGACGGGGGTTCAATTCCCCCCATCTCCACCCCGGCGGGCCGGACATCCACAGGATGTCCGGCCCGCTTCGTAAAACACCCCGGTCTTCGGACCGGGGTGTTTTTCTTTGCCCATGATCCACGTCCGGGCCAAAATGCTCTAGCGGGGTGGCCCGGCAGGCCGGTACCGTCCAGTCCATGCATAACGACCCGCCGCAACCGCCCACTGAAGTACTGGACGCCGGAACATGCTGGGACCTCCTGCACGGAGTGTCCGTCGGCCATCTGGCCGTGCTGGTGGACGGATATCCGGAAGTCTTCCCCGTCAACTACAAGGTGGATCAACAGTCGGTGATCTTCCGCACCGGGGAAGGAACCAAGCTGCGGGCCGCCGGGGGACCACTCGCCGTCGCGCTTGAAGCAGACGGCCATGACGACGTCCAGGCGTGGAGCGTGCTGGTCAAAGGCAAGGCCGTCATCCTGGAGCCGTCAGAGGAGCTCCTGTCCGGGGCGGGCCTCACGTTGTTTCCCTGGCAGGCCGGAGAAAAGGACCACTTTGTCCGAATCGTCCCCACTTCCGTCAGCGGCAGGCGCTTCACCATCAGGTCCCCGCTGACCTGGTGGAACCACGTGGGGCAACGTGCGGGCAGGGACACTGCGTAGCCGGCGGCGGGCCCATCGGCCCTTTGCTGAACGACTCCTTGCTGGTAGCACTGACCTATGATCGCGTCCCCCACCGCCGCCGCTGCCAAGCCTCCGTTCGACGCCGTCATTTTCGACTTGGAAGGGGTGGTCACCAACACGGCCCTGGTCCACCATGCCGCATGGAAGGACGCCTTCGACCGGATCCTGCAGGACCCGAGGATTCCATCCGGTACCAACCGTGCCCCGCTCAGCAGGTCGGACTACCTCACCTTCATCGATGGCATGCCCCGCGAGGAAGGCGTGGTGCGGTTCCTGGCAAGCAGGGGAGTGCATCTTGAAATAGGCCAGGAGGCAGATGAGGCCGGAACCTGGACCGGATTCGGCCTGGGCCGGTGGAAGAACGCCCTGTTCCTGGAACACCTCCAGCGGGATGGCGTCCAAAGCTACCCCGGAACGCTGCAACTGCTGCAACGGCTCGCACGCGCGGAGGTGCCAACGGCCGTCGTCACGTCAAGCCGGAACGCCGCGTCGGTTCTGGCGGCAGCGGGCATACAGGGCTTCTTCACCGTGGTGTTGGACGGAGCGGCGGCGGCACGTCTTGGGCTGCAGGGAAAGCCGGCACCTGACGCTTTCCTTGAGGCGGCAGCCAGGCTGGGAGTCGCTCCATCGCATGCCGTGGTGATTGAGGACTCCGCTGCAGGCGTTGAGGCAGGGCGGCGGGGCGGTTTTGGCCTCGTGGTGGGGATCGACCGCACCGGCAACCGCAGGCAGCTCGAAGCCGCGGGCGCCGGAACAGTCCTCAACGACGTGGGAGAGCTGGACCTGGGCCAGGTCATCGGCAATGCCTGGCACCTCGTGTTCGAAGGTTTCGACGCCGCCCACGAGGGACACCGGGAAGCCCTGACCACCCTTGGCAACGGTTACATGGGCGTCCGTGGGGCGGCGCCGGAGGGTGGTCCGTTCAGCTACGCAGGAATGTACCTCGCCGGCGTCTACAACCGTGTCAGGGCAAAGTCCGCCGACGAGATGCTGCTGGAAGAACACATGGTCAACGCACCCGACTGCCTTCCCCTTGATCTTCGCCTGCCCGGCCGGCAATGGTGGTCGGAAGGCGGCATGGCCGTGGTGCGCGAACGGAGGGTCCTGGACCTCAAGAGGGCGGTGCTGGAGCGAAGGCTGTTACTGGAGGGTCCGGACCGGCGGCGTATGGAAGTGGTACAGACCCGCTTTGCGTCCATGGCCGAACCCCACCTGCTGGCCCTTCAAACGGATATTACGGCACTGGGCTGGAGCGGAGCAGTTGAGGTCCGCAGCGGAATCAATGCCGGTGTCCGCAATGCCAACCTGCCCGAACGCGCCCAAGGATCCGATGTCCACCTGGCAGACAGGACAGCCCCGCCGTGCCCGGACCAGGACCTGCCCCCGGACGCCGCCTCCGTCGTCGAAGTTGAAACCACCCAAAGCCTGATCCGCATCGCCGCAGCCTACCGGACCCATGTTTCTCCTGGGGCGGCCGGAACCGAGGTGGGCAGGAAAGGGGCTTTCCACTTCCGGACCCTGCGGCTCTCCCTCGAGGCCGGTATCCCGGTCCAGATCACCAAGACGGTGGCGGTGGTGACGTCCCGCGACCGGGCCATCGCCTCGCCGGAAACGGGGGCCCGTGCGGTCCTTGAGCGTACCGGCGGAAACTTCGATGCATTGCTGGCGGCGCACGAGGAGGCATGGCGGCGCGAGCTCCGTCCGTTCCTGGTGGAGATTGACGCGCCGGTCCAGGTGCGGCTGGTCCTCAACCTGCACATCTTCCATCTCCTGCAGACATTGACACACCACACGGCTGAACTGGACGCCGGCGTTACCGCCCGCGGCCTGCACGGCGAGGGCTACCGAGGCCATGTCTTCTGGGATGAGCTGTTCGTCCTCCCGGTACTCACCTCAAGGACTCCCGATATTGCCCGCTCAGTGCTCGATTACCGGTGGCGCCGGCTTCCGGCGGCCCGGCACGCGGCTGCCACGGAGGGACTCGCAGGCGCGAAGTTCCCGTGGCAAAGCGGAAGTGACGGGACCGAAGAAACCCCAAAATGGCTGTACAACGACAGGTCCGGCAGGTGGGTGCGGGACCACTCGCACCTGCAGGTCCACTCCGGCCTGGCCGTGGCCTTCAATGCCTGGCAGTACTTCCAGGCCACGGGAAACAAGATCTGGCTCGTCCAGAAGGGGGCTGAGCTGGTCATCGAGGTTGCCCGGTTCTTCCACTCCCTGGCGGCCTACGACGACCACGGCGGCAGGTACCACCTGCGGGACGTGGTGGGACCGGACGAGTACCACACGGGCTATCCCGGCCGCGACAAACCCGGGCTGGATGACAATGCGTACACCAATGTCATGGCGGCCTGGGTCTGCTCGCAGGCAGCAGGCATCATGTCCTTCCTGCACGGCAGCGAGCGTGCCGGACTCATGGAACGCCTTGGAGTCAGCGAGGAGGAAACAGCCGGGTGGGCGCACATGGGAACCGCCATGTACGTGCCCTTTCACAGTGACGGCGTGATCAGCCAGTTCGAAGGCTACGGGAACTTGCAGGAACTCGACTGGGAACACTACCGGGACCGGTACGGCGACATTGAACGGCTGGACCTGATCCTCGAAGCTGAAGACGACGCAACCAACGGCTACAAACTGGCAAAGCAGGCGGATGTCCTGATGCTCCCGTACCTCCTGGGCCATGAAGGGTTGATCGCCATCCTCCAGCGGCTGCACTACGGCTTTACGCAGGAACAACTCAACCGGACCATCGAGTACTACCTGGCCCGGACGGCCCACGGGTCCACGCTGAGCCGGGTGGCACACGCCTCTGTCCTGGCAGGCCTGGATGCGGACCGGGCATGGGACAGCTTCCGGGAAGCGCTCGACGCTGACCTCGACGACACCCAGCACGGCACCACCCGCACGGGTATCCATTTAGGTGCGATGGCCGGAACCATCGACGTGGTCCAGCGCAGCTTTGCGGGGCTGCGGTTCAGCGGCGACACCATCCTGTTCGCTCCCAACCTGCCGACGGGGCTCCGTGCGGTAGCCTTTGAGGTCCTGTACCGGGGCCACCGCCTCCGGGTCAACCTTAAGGACGGGCACATGAGCATCGCTTCCGCACCCGGTGACGCCGGCCCCATCACAGTGCACGTGTCCGGCAATGATGTGGTCCTTCCACCCGGCCAGACCCGGCAGTTCCCCATACCTGCAAAGGATCCGGGGGTGGCGGCGTCATGAAGAGGCTGGGGATCCTCACCAGTGGGGGCGACTGCCCGGGGGTCAACGCGGTCATCCGGGGAGCCGTGCTGGGCGGGGACGTTGCGCACGGGTACGAATTCCTGGGGTTCCGGGATGGGTGGCGGGGTGTCCTGGAGCAGGACGTTGTTCCGTTGCCCCGGACAAGCGTCAGGGGGATCTCACGCCTGGGCGGGACCATCCTGGGCACGTCCAGGACCAACCCCCTGGCGGGTGGCGGGATCGATGGTGTGCGTGCCTGCTTCCGCCGCAACGGCCTCGATGGCCTGATTGCCATCGGGGGAGAGGGCACCCTGGCGGCGGCCCGCGAATTGTGCGGGCAGGGCATCAACGTGGTGGGGGTACCCAAGACCATCGACAACGACCTCGGTGCCACCGACTACACGTTCGGCTTTGATTCGGCTGTCCAGACTGCCACCGAGGCCATCGACCGCCTCCGGACCACAGGTGAATCGCACCACCGCTGCATGGTTGCGGAGGTCATGGGCCGCAATGCGGGCTGGATAGCACTGCATGCGGGAATGGCCTCCGGTGCGCACGCCATCCTGGTGCCCGAGCATCCCGTCTCCATGGACCAGGTTTGCTCATGGGTGGTCTCAGCCCGGGACCGCGGGCGGGCGCCCCTTGTCGTGGTGGCCGAGGCCTTCGCGCCCGAGGGCCACCCGGCCCCCTACGCTCCCCGCGGCCTGGATACCTTCGGACGGCCGCGCCTGGGAGGCATCGGACTGCTGCTGGAGGGGGAACTGCAGATGAGGACGGGCATCGAAACCCGCGCCACGGTCCTGGGCCACATCCAGCGCGGTGGCGAACCCACAGCCTTCGACCGTGTCCTGGCCACCCGGCTTGGCCTGGCCGCCGTCGAGTCCGCTGCGGCAGGACGGTGGGGCACCATGGTGTCGCTCCGGGGCACCGACATTGTCAACGTTGGCCTTGAGGAAGCGCTGGGGGCACTGAAGGTGGTGCCGGAGGCGCGCTACCAGGAAGCCGCTGTCCTGTTCGGCTGACTGTCGTCCGGCCGGACCCGCAGGACGGCGGATCCCGTAACCCTGTCGGCTGCCAGATCTTCCAAGGCCCGGTCCGCAGCCTCGAACGGGTAGGCCGTGGTGGTGATGGCCAGGGAAAGCCGGGCGGCGAGGGCCAGGAATTCCCGCCCGTCGGCCCGGGTGTTGGCTGTCACGCTGCGCACCTGGCGTTCGAAGAAGAGTTCCCTGCCGTAATCCAGGGAGGGGATGCCGCTCAGGTGGATCCCGGCGATGGCCAGGGTCCCGCCACGGTCCAGGGCACGCAGCGCGACCGGGACCAGGCCGCCCACCGGGGCGAACAGGATGGCAGCATCGAGCGGTACCGGCGGACTGTCGTAAGCGTCTCCCGCATACGCGGCTCCCAACTCCAGTGCGAGCTCCCGGGCACTTTCAGAACGCGTCATCACGAACACGGAGGCGCCCTGCTTGAGCGCGAGCTGGGCCGTGATGTGCGCAGAGCTGCCGAAGCCGTAGATGCCAAGGCGCCCGCCAACGGGCAGGGCGGCGCGCTTCAGGGCCCGGTATCCGATGATCCCGGAACAGAGCAGCGGCGCGGCCTGTTCGTCGGTGAAGACCGGGGGTAGCGGGTACGCAAAGTCCTCTGCGACAGTCATCTGCTCGGCATAGCCGCCGTCCCGGTCCCATCCGGTGAACACCGGTGCCACGCACAGATTCTCGTCGCCGCGGCGGCAGTAGTCGCAGCGGCCGCAGACACCGCCCAGCCATGCCACCCCGACCCTGTCACCGGGCCTGAAGCGGGAGCAGTCCGGCCCCGTTTCAATGACGACGCCGACTGCTTCGTGCCCGGGCACCACCTGCGGGTGCCGCGGAGGCAGGTCTCCCTCGGCGAGGTGGAGATCGGTGCGGCAAACGCCGCAGACGCTCACTTCCACCAGGATTTCACCGGCTGCCGGCCGGGGCGCGGCGCGGATCCCCTGTACCAGTGGACGGGTGGATATGGCGCCGGGCTCATTAACCCACCATGCGCGCACTGTTTCTCCTGCCCGGAGCCTGCAGGCCCGTGCCTCGCGGCGGCCCGCCTACTCGAAGCCGGCCCGGGTCGCGTCGTCCAGGGGGCTCTGCCACAAAAGTGGGGCGTTCATGGTGAAGCGCCGTCCCGTTACCGACTCCGGCGTGATGCGGATGAAATGCTCCTGCCCCACGCCCTGCCAAGGAAACAGGGCCCGCCGGATGTCATCAAGGTCAGGCCCTGTCGGCACTGTTTCAACGGCCTTGCCCTTGACTACGACGCTCCACGCAAGGCCGAACTGTGCGCTGACAGCATCTGCTTCCAGCGCCACGGTGGCGTCCGACTCGATGGCCTGCTGCTTGGTGCCGGCACCGGTCCGGAAAACCAGCGTTTGGCGGTCCACCTTGTAGTTGACGGGAAAGACGTCGGGATGGCCGTCGGCGATGACGGCCAGCCGCCCCACCCCGGTTTGGCCGAGGAGGGTCCAGCACTCTTCCGCATCGAGGATTTCCGGGACAGGTACGTTCGTGTTGTCAGTCATAGGCCACAGCGTAGGCAACTCTCCGGCATCCGGAAAGGGCATAAAGGCCCGGCGAAAAAGGGAGGACCTATGGCACTTGGGACCCGCCCGGCCCGGTGGGACGCTGTGGGATGCCTGCTGGGGCTGCACAGTCCGCGCAAGCCGCCCGGCATGCCACAGGGCCGGCCTTCAGCCTAAGGAGAATCCCATGAAAGCCCTCGTCTACGGCGGACCCGGGGAGAAGTCCTGGACCGACGTCCCGGACCCCAAGATCCAGCAACCTGGTGACGCCATCGTCAAAGTCGACACCACCACCATCTGCGGCACGGATCTGCACATCCTCAAAGGTGACGTTCCCGCCGTCGAACAGGGGCGCATCCTGGGCCATGAGGGCGTGGGAACCGTTGTGGAAACCGGTCCGTCCGTCGCCGGACTGAAGGTGAACGACCGCGTCATCATCTCCTGCATTAAATCCTGCGGCCACTGTGCGAACTGCAGGACGGGACTTTATTCGCACTGCCTGGGAGCCGAGGGCCAGGAAGGCACCGGCTGGATTTTCGGCCACCTGATCGACGGGACCCAGGCGGAGTATGTCCGGGTCCCCTACGCCGAAAACTCGCTGCACCTGCTGCCCGGGGGCGTCAGCGACGAGCAGGCGGTGATGCTGTCCGATATTCTTCCCACCGGGTTTGAAATCGGCGTCCAGTACGGTCGGGTGAAGCCAGGCGACACTGTGGCGGTGGTCGGTGCCGGGCCCGTGGGACTGGCGGCGATCACCACGGCCGGGCTCTATGGGGCGGCCACCGTCGTAGCCATTGACCTGGACGCCAACCGCCTCCTCAAGGCCACGGAGTTCGGCGCCACGGACACTGTTCTCTCGGGCAGCGCTGACTGGAAGGACCAGGTCATGGCCCTGACCGGAGGGCGCGGCGTCGACGTCGCCATCGAGGCCGTGGGCGTCCCTGCAACCTTTTCCATGTGCACCGGGATAGTGCGGCCCGGCGGATCTGTGGCCAACGTCGGGGTGCATGGAAAACCAGTGGAACTGCATCTGGAGAATCTATGGATCCAGAACATCAACATCAGCATGGGTTTGGTGAATACCAACACCACGCCCATGCTGCTCAGGCTCGTGGCGCAGGGGAAGATCAAGGCGGAGAAATTCGCCACGCACCACTTCGGCTTCGACCAGTTCCTCGACGCCTACGACACGTTCTCCCGGGCTGCCGAGACCAAGGCGCTCAAGGTGATCCTCACATCGTGACGTCCTGGCTGGAACTGCACAGGCCTGGCGGGAACTGCGGAGGGGCTGCCGGGACCTAGAGCCAGTCCGCGGAGAAGTCGACCGGCGGCCACCACCGCGTGCGCGACCGCACGGCAAAACGCCGCCCGGTGATGTCCGTGGGGGTAAGGGCCACCAGATGGTCCTTGATACCCGGCTCCCACGGTTCCCGGTCGGCATCGGCGTCCGGCAACGCCATCCGTTCCTCATCGAAGGGTTCCGGCCTGCCTTTGGCCACCACGCTCCAGACCTCCGTGGCGTACGGATTGAGCCCGTCCACTTCCAGGGCTGCAACTGCGCCACTGAGCAGGGCTCGCAGCTTGGTGCCCGGTGCCGTGCGGAACACCAGCGTTTCCCCGGCAACGGAAAAGTTCACCGGTAAGATCTCGGGCACGTCACCGTTGATGACTGCCAGCCGGCCGATGTAGGAGGACCGAAGATACCGCCAGCATTCGTCAGGATTCAACAGTTCGGTCCGGGACCCGGCAGGCGAATCAGTCATGCTACCGATCCTAGAGCCTGGACAGCAGCCGCGCACGGGTGGGCACAGGACCCGGCATGGCGCCCGGACGTCGGAACAGGAACGTCAACCCGCATCTCCTGAAGAGGGATTCGACCCCCACGCAGGCGGCGATGACGGCCGCGGTCAAGGCAAGCGGGTAGATCAGCGCGATGGGCAATGACTTCGAAATGGCCGGCCCAACCGGCGACAAAGGGCCGTGGAAAGCCAGCACAAGGAAATCCATGATGGGCGTGTGCAGGAGGTAGATGCCAAGCGTGCGCCGCCCAATCCACGACCCTGCCACCGCAATGGGCCGGTACCTGGTGACCGCACTGATCACCGCTACCAGTGCAATGACAGCGGCCAATCCCTGAACTATGAAGACGGCCTGATCGAGTCCGGGGTGGATCTCCGGCAGCGCCATCAGGGCAACGAAGGCCGGGAGTGACACAGCGAGACAGCGCAGCCTGCGGGCGCCCGCGATGTTTAGGAAGATGTTCTTTCCGTAGACACCGGCGGCGAAGAAGACCGCAAGCTCCGGGACTTTGCCCCACTGGCCGGCGGTGCTGTCTACCAGTACGGCGGTGATGATGCTCAGGGCTGCAAGAGCGGCCAGGACCACCGACGACGGGAGTTTCCTGCAGAGGGCCAGCAGCGGGACGTAGACGGCCAGGGCGTAAATGAACCAGAGGGGAGTGTCCGGGGCGATGAGCTGCAGGAAGAAATCGCCGGCAGAGACAACCCGCTGCGGCCGCGGCGAACCCGCCAGGACGATGCTGAGCAGTGCATAGAGAAGCAGCCATACGGCGTACAGGTAGTAGTTGTTCAGGCTGTACTTCCACGCCCTGCCGTTCCCGAACCCGTTGCGGACCTTGGAGGCGGCAAGGATTCCGGAGACGGCAAGGAGCAGCGGCATGCGGACCGAGCCAAGTCCGGTTGCCACCATGTCCCAGAAGGTGAACGCAACGCTGGCCTCGTGCTCGAAGCGGAGGAAGTGCCACAACCCAACGTGGAAGAGCACCACCGCGACGACGCACAGGCCCCGTGCCGCATCAATCCATTCGACGCGGACCTTTGCCGGCTGCTCCGCAACGGCTGGTCCGTGGTTCCCCCGTGACATTGCCCCAAGCTAACAGCGACGAAAGCGGTATTTCTCTACTTGATGGAATATTGAGGGCGTCGAGGGTACCCCCTCGCAAAGTGCAGCGCTGCCCCGGCACCGTTCACCGAAGGCGTAGCCGGCGCGGGACTGGATTCGTGCCCTGCATCGTTGACTTCCGTAAGGCCCCTGAGGGCACCCGACCGCCGAGAGCGGAACTGAATCCGGAGGTGCGCCATGGAACAGGCGCAGGAACCCATGCCAGCGGATACAGGCGACGTCCTGGACTCCTACTCGCAGACGGTGATGCGCGTCGCGGCAGCAGTCACGCCCCACGTCGCAGCCATTGAAATGACGGCGCAGCGCCGCAACGGACGGGTCAGGGTGGGCGCGGGCTCCGCGGTCCTCTTCACCGAGGACGGCTACCTGCTCACAAACTCCCACGTGGTGGCCGGCACCCGGCAAGGCTTCGCGGTCTTTGGCGACGGCAGCAGGATGGAGCTGGAACTGGTGGGCGCGGACCCGTTGTCAGACCTTGCCGTGGTGAAAGGTTCGCGGCCCGGAATCCGGCCTGCAGAGTTCGGCGCGGCGGAATCGCTCCGGGTGGGCCAACTGGTGGTCGCAGTGGGAAACCCGCTGGGACTGGCCGGTTCGGTGACCGCGGGGGTGGTCAGCGGCCTGGGCAGGGCCATTCCGGTTTGGTCGGGCGGTAACCGGCGGGTCATCGAGGACGTCATCCAGACAGACGCGGCCCTGAACCCCGGAAACTCCGGCGGTGCGCTGGCGGACACCCACGCCAGGATCGTGGGCATCAACACTGCCGTGGCCGGAGCCGGATTGGGGCTGGCGATCCCGATCAACGCCACCACACGCAGGATCATCTCCGCTCTGCTGTCAGACGGGAGGGTGCGCCGCGCGTACCTGGGCCTGGTGAGCACCCCGATGCAGCTCGGATCCAGCGCCGTGATCCGCACCGGACTGCGCGAAGGTCTCCGCGTCGTTGAGGTTCTGCCCGGTTCGCCCGCAGGCAAGGCAGGCCTGTTGGCAGGGGACGTCATCGTCACAGCCCGCGGCCGTCCCGTCAGCAACGCCGAGAGCCTGCAGCGCCTGCTGTTCGCCGATGCCATCGGCCGCCCCCTCGACCTGGCCGTGCTGCGGGACGGCGCCGAGCTTCACCTGACGGCTGTTCCGGAGGAAATGACGGCCAACGGCGCTGGATAAGGGTCGACGGCGGCCCGGCACCGTGGGCGGGCACGTCCGGAAGGCGAAGTACGAAAGACTACTGGCTGACCGGAGGCGCTTCCACGTCAGCGATGCCCACGAAACGCGTCCCCACGCCGTCGTACTCGCTGCGGACGCAGCCGGGGCGCACGGCGGGAACGTCCGAAGGGGCGTGGTGCCCGCACACCACGTAGGTGAAGTCCGGCCACCACTTCTTGGGCCGGGCGGCTTCCTCGTACCCGCAGACGGCGCATTCCAGGTGTACCCAGACGGGCCGTTTGCCGGTGCGGTTGGCCCGTGACTGCACCAGCCAGGGCGGGGGATTGTCCATGATGCCGCGGAGCTCGTCCTCCGACATCCATTTCGGCAGGCCGTGGCGCTGTGCCATCTCAAGGGGAACATCAAGGGTTATTGCTGCGTCGCGTCTGCTGATCATCACCTTCCACCATACGGGAGCCGGCCAAATCGGCAGAGGACAGCCCGCTTAACCGCCGAGGACGCAGCCAGGGTGCGGGGTGTCGCTGGAGACCCACAACGCTGAGGCGATTTCGTCAGCAAGGTCGTAGTCGCGGGTGCCGCCCGAACCGGCGATCCGGACCATCAGCGCGCCGCCAAACGGCCGCCGTCCCATCACCTCGACTTCGGCGTCGAGGTCGATGTCCTGGGCGGCGAGGTACCGCAGGAGCTCGGGGTTGTCATCACTGATCCTGGTGATCTTGCCGCTGTGTCCCTGGTCCAGCGCGGCGAGCAGGTGGGCGCGCGGCATCAGGACCTGGCCGTCCGCGGTGGGGATGGGGTCGCCGTGCGGGTCCCGCTTAGGGTCCCCGAGCTTGGCGGCAACGCGTTCGATGAACGTATCCGACACTGCATGCTCCAGCTGTTCAGCTTCATCGTGGACCTCGTCCCAGCTGTAGCCGAGCCGCTGGACGAGGTAGGTCTCGATGAGCCGGTGGCGCCGGACCATGGACAGGGCCAGGCGCAGGCCGGCCTCGGTCAGCGTGACGGCGCTGTAGGGCTTGTGGTCCACCAGGCCCTGGTCCTTCAGCTTCCGGACCATTTCCGAGACCGAGGAATTTGCCACTCCCAGCCGCTGTGCCAGCTGGGAGGACGTGATGGGCTTGTCCTGCCATTCGGTGAATGAGTAGATGACCTTGACGTAGTCCTCGATCGAGGAGGAGGGCGCGCTGGTCTTCACATGCCCAAGCCTACCGGTTTGGCCGGTGCGGCAGCGTGCGCCGCTTCGGCCACCCCGCCGCAGACCGCGTGCGTCATGCCTTGGTGGCGCGCCAGGCCAGGGTGAGGTAGGGAAGGTCAAGTTCCTGGCCGGGGGCATGGGCCAGGTGCTCGTGCAGGTACCAGTCCAGGTTGGCCAGAACTTTTGCCCGCGTCGCCTCACCGGCCCGAAGGTAGTAGCTGCGCGACTTGGTGAGCTCCATCAAGTCCCCGGTGGTCACCCTGTCCTGCCAGTGGGTGACGTGACCTTCGAGTCCGTGGAATTCGGGCCCGACGACGGGCTTGTGGCCGGGCCGGTACACATCGCCGGCGTGCATGATCCGGGAGAGCCGGTGCACCCAGGGGACGGAGGTGTCCAGCTGGTTCCAGACCAGGCCAAGTGTTCCGTGCGGGCGCAAGACGCGCGCCAGCTCGGTGCTTGCCAGCAGGGGGTCGCACCAGTGCCACGCCTGGGCAACGGTCGCGACGTCGAAGGCAGCGTCGGGAAGGCCTGTCGCCTCGGCAGTCCCCGGCGCAGCCGTGGCGGCGGGGCAGTGGGCCTTCAGCTGGGCGAGCATGTCCGCAGAGGGGTCGACGGCGGTGACGTCCAGTCCCATGGTCAGCAGCAACGCGGTGAACTTTCCCGTACCCGCGCCGACGTCCAGGGCGTCATGGGCTCCGGCCGGTACCAGCCACCGTGCAGATTCCGCAGGATAGCCGGGACGGACACGCTGGTAGTGGCGGCCGCCGTCTTGGAAGCTCTGCCCGAGCTCCGTGCGCCGGCCGTGATCAAGCCTGGGGCCACCCCGAACCACGCGTGGCCTCCTTCTGGTGCTGCCTGCGGATGTCCTTCGAATTTACCGCATGCCCGGCATCAGCAGGCAGCCGCCGCCCCGCCGCCTAGTCGTCCAGGCAGGGGGCTGCGCCGGCCGTCCCGGGGGTATTGGGCGCCCAGTGCGGGTAGGTGCGGAAATCATTGGCGGGCACCCAGCGGCCCGCATCCACCACGTAGTCCCATCCCAGTCCGTTGCTGCGCAGCGTCCGGATGCCGGTGAGGAGGCGTTTGGCGTCTTCCAGCCGCGAACCCACGCCGAAACTTGCCCGGAGGGAGCCGGACGGCAGGCCCAGGCGCTTCAGCAGGGGATGGGCGCAGAAGCGGCCGTCGCGCAGGCCCACCCCATGCTCTGCGGAAAGGTAGGCGGCCACCAGCCCTGCGTCGTAGCCCTCGACCGAGAAGTTGACCACGCCGATGGTGTCCGTTTCCGGGTTGGTGTCCTTGAAGATCTGGTGGACGGTGACGCCGTCGATGTCCTGCAGGCCCTCCACCAGGAAGGAACGGATGGCGGATTCGTGGGCGTGCCACCGGTCCTGGTCGAGTTCGGCGATGACCTGGGTGGCGCGGGCCAGGGTGGCGGCGCCGAGGACGTTCGGCGAGCCCCCCTCGTGGCGGGCCGGGCCCGTGGCCCAGCTGACGCCGTCGAGCCGTGCTTCCTTGACCGCCCCGCCGCCGGCGAGGTGCGGGACACCGGTGTCCAGCCAGTCGGGACGTCCCACCAGGACACCCGCGCCGAACGGCGCGTACAGCTTATGGCCGGAAAAGGCGAGGTAGTCGACGTCGTCCGCGCTGATGTCCACCCTGCGGTGCGGCGCGAGCTGGGCCGCGTCCACCACGATCCGGGCGCCGTGCTGGTGGGCCAGCGCGGCCAGGGCCCGGATGGGAAGAATCTCGCCGGTGACGTTGGAGGCGCCGGTGACGGCCAGCAGGCTGACGCCGCCCTGCTCCAGCTCGGTCCGGACGGCGTCCAGGGTGCCGGTGATGGTGTCGGCGGCAACGATGCTGCGGTGCGGAACGCCCTGCCACGGCAGGAGGTTGGCATGGTGTTCGATGTCCAGGTAGAGGACCTCGCCGTCATGCCGGCCGTCGGTAGCAGGCAGGCAGCCGGCCAGGAGGTTCAGCGAATCGGTGGTGTTGCGGGTGAAGATGACCGAATCATCCGGCCGGCCGCCCACGAAGTCCCGGACGATGCTGCGGGCGTTCTCGTAAACGGACGTGCTGATCTGGGACGCGTAGCCGGCCCCGCGGTGGACGCTCGCGTAGTACGGCAGGATCTCGTTCAGGTAGGCGGAGACCACGGAGAGCGCCGGAGCGGATGCGCCGTAGTCAAGGTTCGCGTACCGGATGTGGCCGCCGGAAATCAGTGGTGCCTGGATTTCCGCGCCGGTGACGGCAGCAAGGGGACGGCCGGCAACGGCGTGGCGATCTCCGGGAGCGCCGGATTCGGCAATGGCGGGCTGGGGGGAGACGGTGGCAGTTGTCACAGAGACCTCACTTGAATACAGGACTCCGGCATAGGGAATCCGCGCTTGCCGCATCCACTCCGGACCGGCCTGGTCGTCACCCGGGGCACCCCGCCGCGAATGGAGGGTTGCCGGCCAGCAAACCGGGGTTTTGCGCTGGCACTCGTGACCTGCATAAAAGCGTAGGACATGGGGCGGCCAGGATTGAAGCCGCGGCAATTGTTAAGGGCTTTGTTACGCAATATCGAATAAACGACGCCGGACACCCCCGTCTGGAGGTGTCCGGCGTCGCAATATTCGCCTAAGGGGGCCAAACCGTGGCAGTTACAGCAGGTCGTCCAGGTACGGGTTGAGGCGGTGCAGCACCTCTGAGTGCAGGATCGAGTTGGTGGCCAGCGCGTTCCCGCCGAACGGTCCGTCCTCGCCTTCGAGGGAAGTGAACCGGCCGCCCGCCTCAACCACGATCGGCACCAGCGCAGCCATGTCGTAGAGGTTGAGCTCCGGTTCGCAGGCGATGTCCACCGAGCCCTCTGCCACCATGCAGTACGACCAGAAATCGCCGTAGGCCCGGGTCCGCCAGACGTCTTCGGTCAGCCCGAGGAACTCGTCGAGGTTGCCGCGTTCCTTCCAGCCGCTCAGGCTGGAGTAGGAGAGGGAGGCGTCGGAGAGGCTGGACACGTCGGAGACGCGCAGCCGGGTGGCAGCTGCCAGGGACCGGCCCATGTACGCGCCCATGCCCTTTGCCGCCCACCAGCGCTTGCCGAGGGCCGGGGCGCTGACCACGCCCACCACAGGCTCGCCTTCATCCACCAGGGCGATCAGCGTGGCCCAGACCGGGACGCCCCGGACAAAGTTCTTGGTCCCGTCAATGGGATCGATGATCCAGCGCCGTGAACCGTGCCCGGTGCTGCCGAACTCCTCACCCAGGACGGCATCGCGGGGCCGGGAGCGGGAGAGCTGGCCGCGGATGGCTTCCTCCGCTGCCTTGTCGGCGTCGGTGACGGGCGTCAGGTCCGGCTTGGTCTCAACGTGGAGGTCCAGGGCCTTGAAGCGGCTCATGGTCTGGTCATCCACGGAGTCGGCCAGGACATGGGCCAGGCGCAGGTCATCGTTGTAGCTCGAAGCGGGTTGGATCATGGTTACAAACTACCGTCTGTGGACGCTTCTGCCGGGAGAACGCGTCAGTTGACGCTGCCGAGCTCTTTGGTTTCCTGTGCGTCCATGCGCGGGTCCGTGCCGAGCAGCCGCCGGAGCGATGCCAGGCGTGCCGGGCCGGTGGGACCTGCGTTGCCGCCTGCCACCCAGTCGTCGAGGCCGCAGTTCACCGCGTTTGCAGTGTGCTTGCACCCGCGTTCACAGTTTTCGATGCCGGGGGACAGGTCGGGGAAGGAGCGCAGGATCCGGTCCGGGTCCACGTGTGCCAGTCCGAAGGAACGGATACCGGGGGTGTCAATGATCCAGCTGCCGGCCGGCGCGTCCGCCAGGCGCAGGGCCAGGGCCGACGACGACGTGTGGCGGCCGCGCCCCGTGACCGCGTTCACTCCGCCCGTGGCCCGCTCGGCGCCGGTCAGCGCATTCACCATGGTGGACTTGCCCACGCCGGAGTGCCCCAGCATCACGGTGACCTTGCCGTCGAGATGGGCGCGGAGGTCGGCCACCGCCGCGCTGTCCAGCCGGGCGGAGAGGCCGTCGTCCGACCGTGCATCGATCCCGGAGGCCTGTGCATCGGCGGTCCGGCTGATGATCACAGGGAAGTCCAGGTGGGTGTAGTTGGACAGCAGCTCCGCGGGGTCTTTCACGTCGGCCTTGGTGACCAGCAGGATCGGCTCGATCCCGGCGTCATAGGCAGCCACCAGGGCGCGGTCGATGAACCCGGTGCGTGGTTCCGGGTTGGCGGCCGCCACCACAATCACCAGTTGGTCGGCGTTGGCCACCACGGCGCGCTCGACGGGGTCGGTGTCGTCGGCGCTGCGGCGCAGGAGGGTGTGGCGGTCCTGGATCTTCACCAGGCGGGCAAGTGTGTCCGGTGCCCCGGACACGTCCCCCACGAGCGAGACGAAGTCGCCGGCAACCACGGGCGAGCGGCGCAGTTCGCGGGCCCGCGCCGCGATGACAACGCGCTCGTTGTCCGAGTCTTCGCCTACTACTGCCGTGTATCGGCCGCGGTCCACCGTGATGATCCGTCCGGTGACGGCATCGTCATGGCTGGGCCGGTCCTTGGTGCGGGGCCGGGAGCCTTTCTTGCTGGGGCGGATCCGGACGTCCGATTCGTCCCAGGAGTCAGTGCTCCGCGCCACTGCCGCGCCCTTCCGGCCCCGGCGCCCCGGCGGCATCCTGGGCCAGCATGTTTGCCCACAGCTGCGGAAAGTCGGGCATGGTCTTGGCTGTGGTGGCGACGTCCTCCACCTGGACGCCGTCCACCGCGAGGCCCAGGATTGCCCCGGCAGTGGCCATGCGGTGGTCGGCGTAGCTGTGGACGACGCCGGCGTGCAGCCGGGCGGGCCGGATGACCAGGCCGTCGCTGGTTTCCTCGGCGTCGCCGCCGAGCCGGTTGATTTCCGCGACCAGGGCCGCCAGCCGGTCGGTCTCATGTCCCCTGAGGTGTGCGATCCCGCTGAGCCGGGAAGGCCCCGTGGCAAGGGCGCACAGGGCCGCGACCGTAGGAGCCAGCTCACTGGTGTCAGCGAAGTCACCGCCCTTGATCTGCGGGCCGCCGGTGACGGTCAGGACGCCGTCAGCCAAGGTGACGGTGGCTCCCATCCGGGCCAGGATGCCGCGCCAGAGGTCGCCCACCTGCTGCGTTTCCAAGGGCCAGTTGGGGATGCGGACCGTACCCCGTGAGGCCAGGGCCGCCGCCAGGAAGGGCCCGGCGTTGGAGAGGTCCTGTTCAATCCTTTGGTCGAAGGCGTGGATGGGTCCCGGTGCCACCACCCAATGGTTGGGGACGGAATCGTCCACTGACACGCCGGCGCCGCGCAGGACGGCCACCGTCATGTTGATGTGGTCCAGGCTCGGCACCGGCTTCCCCACGTGCTCAAGGTGCAGGCCCTCGTCGAACCTTGCTCCCACCAGCAGGAGGGCGGAGACGAACTGCGAGGAGGCGCTGGCATCGATAACCAGGTGGCCGCCCCGGACGGCGCCGGTGCCTTCCACCACGAACGGGAGCGACGACGGCGCGGCGCCGTCTTCGGCGGAAACAGCCACGCCTAGGGCTTTGAGGGCTTCGATGATGGTCCCCATGGGACGCTTCCGGGCATGGGGGTCGCCGTCGAAAACACTGGCGCCGTTGCGGAGCGCTGCGAGCGGCGGGACGAACCGCATGACGGTGCCGGCAAGGCCGCAGTCGATCCTGGCGGCGGACGGCGCGGCTGCCGCCGGGAGCGGAACAACCTCCAGGTCAGGCCCAAAGGATCCGTCCCCCGGCACTTCGGTGATGGTGGCGCCGAGCTGCCTGAGCGCTTCGATCATGAGTGCGGAGTCCCTGGAGTGCAGGGGTGCCCGGAGCCGGGACGGGCCGTCCGCGAGGGCCGCGAGGACCAGGTACCTGTTGGTCAGGGACTTCGATCCGGGGACGGTCACGGTGGCGTTGACGGGCCGGGATGCGAAAGGTGCGGCCCAGTGCTGGACGGGTGTTCCGGAGGTGTCCCGGGTGGCAGCTGCTGCGGTCATTCGTGCTTAGGCTCCCGCGGCGTGCTCGACGGCGCGGCGTACGGCCTTGTCCGCCTTGTTCAGCTTCTTGGTGGTGGTCCGGCGGGCGTCGGCGGCCAGGTGCGAAGCGTTCCGGCGGGCGTCGGCGGCCAGGTGTTCGGCGCGCCAGGCGAGGCCGGGCTTGCCTGCAGTGTCCACGGAGGCGAGCAGGGCGCCGCCACTGAGGGAGAGGTTCTTGAGCAGTTGGTTCCTGCGGCCTTCGCGCCCTTCCTTGCTGCTGATGTCCGCGCTGCGCCACTCAACGAAGGTGTTCAGGAGGGAAACCACGGTGAGCAGGCCGGCCGAGAGCCGGGAGAACTTGCCAAGGCCGAACAGGACACCGGCTCCCACCTGGGTTCCGCCGATGACGCGGGCCAGGGTCTTCTCGTTCGTCTGGAAGGGAAGCGAGGCCGCAGCCTTGCGCAGCAGGGGTGAGAGCTGCTGTGCAGTGTCGTCGGAGTTCTTGAGCTTGTCCAGTCCGGCAAGAACGAAACTGGAGGCGAGCATGGGCCTGGCGAGCGTGCGGACAAAGGACATGGATTTCCTCCTGGATGGACGGACCGCGGCGAGCGGCGGAGTCGGTCCTAGTCTTGCACTTTTGGGGAATATTTGCCCGCGGGAGACGGTTATGGCTGTCGGGTCTGAAGGATGGGCCCGGCGATCAATCACCCGATACAGAGCGGAGTTGGGCCTTGCGGAAGGTGTTGGACGGGACCAGACAGGCGGGACCGGTGGCAGTGGACAAGCTGGCCACCGAGCCGCCCGGGTACGGCATGCCCCCGGCAGGGCGGCTGACAGTAGACTTGAAGGCAATGAGCACCCTGGATCCGGCCGTCGCGGCCATGTATGAGGCTTCTCCCGGCGAAGCGAACGGCAGGGAAGGAACGTCACCCCTGGCCGCAGGGCCGGCGGATGCCGGTCCGCCGGCCGTTGACGCGGACGCTGAAGACAGCACCGTGGACGTTGCCACGGAAAGCGTGGAACAACGCCGCCTTCGTTTTGAGCGGGACGCCATGCAGTATGTCGACCAGCTGTACTCAGCGGCGATGCGTATGGCCCGGAACCCGTCGGACGCGGAGGACCTGGTCCAGGAGGCCTACACCAAGGCTTTCTCGGCTTTCCACCAGTACAAGCCGGGCACCAACCTTAAGGCGTGGCTCTACCGGATCCTGACCAACACGTACATCAACCTGTACCGCAAGCGGCAGCGTGAGCCCCTGCAGTCCAACTCGGACAGCATCGAGGACTGGCAGCTGGCCCGGGCGGAATCGCACACGTCCAGCGGACTGCGTTCGGCCGAGGCTGAAGCCCTGGACCACCTTCCGGATTCCGACGTCAAGAGGGCGCTGCAGGACATTCCGGAAGAGTTCCGCCTGGCGGTCTACTTCGCGGACGTGGAGGGCTTCGCCTACAAGGAAATTTCAGACATCATGAACACGCCCATCGGCACCGTGATGTCCCGGCTCCACCGCGGCCGGCGAATGTTGCGGGACATGCTCGCGGAATACGCCGCCGAGCGGGGATTCAAAACGGCCGCGGATGCGTCGGATGCGGCAGGAAGCAAAGCACAGGAGAACAGGAAATGAGCGACTGCCAGGGATTGGGCGACTGCGACGATACCCGGATGCAACGCATCTACGAGTACCTTGACGGGGCACTGACCCGCGAGGATATTACGGAAATCAAGAACCACCTTGATGACTGCCCCGAATGCACGGAGCAGTATGACCTCGAGTGCGTCATCCGCAACATGGTCAAGCGGTCCTGCACCGAGTCCGCACCGGACAACCTCAAGAACGCCATCCTGGACCGGATCCACGCGATCCGTCCCGTGGAGGCGTAGGTACCGGACGCGGTAACGCCCATCAGGGCCGAAGACAGCAAAGGACCCCGTAAGCCGAGTGGCTTGCGGGGTCCTTCACTTGAACCGTAGTCCCTGGCATTTGCCTAGGTGTTGGGGCGCTTCCCGTGGTTCGCGCCGCCACGCTTACGGTCACGACGCTTGCGTGCACGCTTGCTCATAGCTGGCCTCCTTACTGTTGGTACTCAAAAGAGCTGCCCTCAAGTCTCCCACATGATCTGGCGCCCCGCGAACCGGGAAACGGCGGATGACCTGCGGCAGGGCTGCGTGGCGGGGTGCTAGGGCTGGAGGGTGCCGCGGATGGCCGCACGGGCGTCGTCCAGGGCCGTCCTGACCGTCTCCAGCGTCACGGGGCTGATGGGCCGGTGCATGGCCTGGCGCCGCAGGTCCGCGCGGAGCTCGTCGCGGAAATCCTGCAGCAGCAGTTCTGCCTCCCTGAGCGGCTGCCCCCTGCGCGCCTGCGGCTGGCCGCTTCCAGGCGGAGTGGTGGCCGAGGCAGCCGCGGCACGGGCTGCCTCCGCCGTTGCCGCAAGGTCGCTCCGGAACCCCCGCATGCTGCTGCGGATGTCCTCCCTGAGGGTTCCGGAAAGCCGTTGCACCGAGGCCGCGATGTCATTCTCAACGCCCGCCAGGTCCTCGCGGCGCCGGTTCAGTTCAGCAAGGCCGGCGGCTGTGATGCGGTAGTTGGTGCGCCGTCCCGCCGGCTCGGTGGACACCAGTCCGTCCTCTTCGAGCTTGCCCAGCCTGGGGTAGACGGTTCCCGCACTCGGTGAATACGTCCCGCCGAAACGGTCCTTGAGCGCCTTGATGAGCTCGTAGCCGTGCTTGGGGCCGCTTTCGAGCAGGGAGAGGAGATAGAGGCGCAACGCACCGTGTGCGAAGACGGGAGGCATCAGCGTTCAGCTTCCCCAAGGGAGTCGACGGGCGCCGGTGCCGGTGCGTGCGATATGGAGGTTTTGCCGGACACCGAGTTGGTCCGGACAAGCATCAGCTGCCCATCGGGCCCGGCAATCGTCTCCACCTTGCCGTTCGTAAGGAGGCACTGGTGGCCGTCCAGGATCACCGCCCCGCCGGCGGACTTGGCGACGATGTCGACGCCCACGTCAGCGGGCAGGCTGATGGTGAGGTCTCCCGAGACGGAGTTGGAGCCAAAATCCTGCGTGTAATCGAGCAGCTCGAAGCTGAGGTGTCCGCTGACGGTGTTGGTGCGTACATGGCTGAAGTGGCCGGACGCAGTGACTTCACCGGAGATGCTTTTGGCGGTAAGGACACCCCGGTGGTTCCTGACGGCCACGCTGCCGCTGACCGTGTTGACCTGCAGTTCGCCGGAGGTGCTGTCCGCAGTGACGGAACCCGCCACGGTGTTGAGCCGGACATGGGCGGCAATACCTGAGACGGTTCCATCCCCCCTCACGGTTCCGGCTTCCACCTCCACTCCGCGGGGAACGGCGACGGTGATGACGGCAGAGTTGTCGCTGGTGTGGTTGACGGTCTCCATGAGGTTCTTGAACCAGCCCTGCGCACCGTGCAGTTGATGCCGGACTTCCAGCCTGCCGCCGTTCAGGGACACCGCCACGGGGTCGCCGTGGACCTCGGAGAATTCCAGGCGAACTGCGGGCGCGTCGTGCTCGATGATCTCAAACCTGCCCCCGACCATGCCGAGTTTCACGGACGTCACGGCGTCCACGTCGATGGTCTGCGGGCTGGCGACAGTCCAGTTTTCTCCGGCCATGGTCCCCTCCAAAAGGCGATATATCGCGTTGTTGCTCCAACGTATCGCCGCCCGGTGGCGGGGTCAAGATATATCTCGAACGGCGCTACTGGGGCGCGTCCATGCCCAGCCACTGGAACCAGCCGCGGTGCAGCACCAGCCATGCCATGAGGCCATACCCGGCCTGGCCTGGGGTTCCGCCGTTTGCGGCGAGGTCCTGGCGCCACTGTTCGTGGTTCAGCAGGGGCGAGAACGTGTCGACGTAGAGGTGCTTGCGGCGGGTGGTCACATCCGCGAAAGCGGTATTGAGTTCGTCCAGCCGGCGGTTCTGGGCGGGGTCCAGGGTGGGGGGTGGCCCCACGACGAATACTTCGATCCGGTTCTGGGAAGCCGAGTCCAGGATATTGGCCAGGTTCAGCCGGCTCCGTGCAGTGGAGAGGCCGAACTCGATGTCGCGGCCCGAAAGGCCGATGACCAGCCGGTTCTCCGCCTGGGGGCTGAATCGCCTGCCGGCTTCATCCAGCCAGCGCGCAGCGAGGCCTTCCGTACCTTCCTGCGGGCAGGGGAGGGCATAGCTTTCGAGCAGCATGCCGTCCTGGGGAGTGCGGCCCAGGACGCGGCCCAGCCAGCCAAGTGCCCGGGGATCGCCCAGTCCGGCCAGCAGTTCGTCTCCTACAGCCGCGATCCGCAGCTTCCTGTCTTCCACGCGTTCCTCTTTACTTCGGTACGGGTTTACTTCGATACGGCCGCTGCCATCGTTGCCGCCGCTGCTGCGGCGGCGCGGGGAGGCGCTGTCAATCCATTAAACAGAACTGCCCGGCCGGAGTCGGGTATTTCGACTCCGGCCGGGCAGCCTCACTGCTTACTTCCGTGCAAATGCCTGCTTCAGCAGCACATCCTGCTCCGCAGCGTGCCGTTTCATGGAACCGGCGGCCGTGGAGGCCGATGCCGGGCGGGACACCAGGCGGACGCGGCGGTCGAGGGCCTCCGGCAGGTGCAGGCCCATGAACGGCCACGGCCCCTGGTTGGCAGGCTCGTCCTGCGCCCACACCACTTCGGCGTTGGGGTACTTGGCGAGTTCCGCCTCGATCTCGGCGTGCGGCAGCGGGTAGAGCTGCTCCACGCGGATGATGGCGGTGGTCTTGTCGCCGGTCTTCTGCCGGGTGGACAGGAGATCGTAGTACAGGCGGCCGGACACCAGGAGCACGCGTTCGACGGCGGTGGCCGGCAGCTGCTCGTGGTCACCGATGACGGGGCGGAACGTGCCGTTGGTGAAGTCCTCGACGGACGACGCGGCAGCCTTCAGGCGCAGGAGCTGCTTGGGCGTGAAGATGATCAGCGGCTTGCGCGGGCGGCTGTACGCCTGGCGGCGCAGCAGGTGGAAGTGCGAGGCCGCCGTGGTGGGGTTGGCCACGATCATGTTGTCCTCGGCACACAGCTGCAGGAACCGCTCGATCCTGGCGGAGGAGTGGTCCGGGCCCTGTCCCTCGTAGCCGTGCGGAAGCATCAGGACCAGCGAGGAGCGCTGGCCCCACTTCTGCTCGGCGGACGAGATGAATTCGTCGATGATGGTCTGCGCGCCGTTGACGAAGTCGCCGAACTGGGCCTCCCACAGGACCAGGGCATCCGGGCGTTCCACGGAGTAGCCGTACTCGAAGCCCATGGCAGCGTATTCGGACAGCAGGGAGTCGTAGATCCACAGCTTGGCCTGGTCATCGGAGAGGTTGCCCAGGGGCAGCCATTCCTTGCCGTTGGCACGGTCGTGGAAGACGGCGTGGCGCTGCACGAAGGTGCCGCGGCGCGAGTCCTGCCCGGCCAGGCGTACGGGGACGCCCTCCATGATCAGCGAGCCGAAGGCTGCAATCTCGCCGAAGCCCCAGTCGATGCCACCCTCGCGGGACATCTGTTCGCGCTTCTCCAGAAGCTGCTTCAGCTTGGGGTGGACCGTGAAGCCGTCCGGGATCTCGACGTGTGCCTTGCCGATCCGGGCCAGCGTTTCGGCGCTGATGGCCGTGGAGGCCGGTGCGCTGACGCTGGAATCGGACTGCTGTGCCTTGGGCCGTTCGATGTCGGACACGGCAGCGGAGTCGGCGGTCACGATCGGGATAGGCGAGGTCTGGGCGGCGTGGGTCTCGGCAAAGACCCGTTCCAGCCGTTCCTGGTAGTCGCGGAGCAGCTGCTCGGCTTCTTCCTCGGTGATGTCGCCGCGGCCGATGAGTGACTCGGTGTACAGCTTGCGGACGGAGCGCTTGGCTTCGATGAGGTTGTACATCAGCGGCTGGGTCATCGAGGGGTCATCGCCCTCGTTGTGGCCCCGGCGGCGGTAGCACACCATGTCGATCACAACGTCCTTGTGGAAACGCTGCCGGAACTCGTAGGCCAGCTGGCCGATGCGGACAACAGCCTCGGGGTCGTCGCCGTTCACGTGGAACACCGGCGCCTGGATCATCTTGGCAACGTCCGTGGAGTAGGTGGACGAGCGCGACGACGACGGTGCGGTGGTGAAGCCCACCTGGTTGTTGACCACGATGTGGATGGTTCCACCGGTGCGGTAACCCCGGAGCTGGGACAGGTTCAGCGTTTCAGCCACCACGCCCTGGCCGGCGAAGGCCGCGTCGCCGTGGACCATGATGGGCAGGACAGGGAACGACTCGCCCTGGTCCAGCCGGTCCTGCTTGGCCCGGACGATGCCTTCGAGGACGGAGTCCACGGCTTCCAGGTGCGACGGGTTGGCGGCGAGGTAGACCTTGGTCTCCTTGCCGTTGTCCGAGGTGAAGGTGCCTTCGGTGCCCAGGTGGTACTTGACGTCACCGGAGCCCTGCACGGAGCGCGGATCCTGGGTGCCCTCAAACTCACGGAACACCTGGGCATAGGTCTTGCCGGCGATGTTCGTCAGCACGTTGAGGCGGCCACGGTGGGCCATGCCGATCGCAACCTCGTCCAGGCCGTCGTCGGCGGCATCGGACATGATGGCGTCAAGCAGCGGGATCAGGGACTCGCCGCCTTCCAGCGAGAAGCGCTTCTGGCCCACGAACTTAGTCTGCAGGAACGTCTCAAAGGCCTCGGCGGCGTTCAGCTTGGAGACAATCCGCAGCTGTTCCTCGCGGCTGGGCTTGGAGTAGGCGTGCTCCAGCTGGTCCTGGAACCACTTGCGCTCGGCAGGCTCCTGGATGTGCATGTACTCGATGCCCGTGGTGCGGCAGTAGGCATCGCGCAGGACGCCGAGGATGTCGCGGAACTTCAGCATCGGCTTGCCGCCGAAGCCGCCGGTGGGCCATTCGCGGTCCAGGTCCCAAAGGGTCAGGCCGTAGGTGAGGACGTCGAGGTCCGGGTGCTTGCGCTGGACGTACTCCAGCGGGTCGGTGTCCGCCATGAGGTGGCCGCGGACGCGGAAGGAGTGGATCAACTGCTGGATCCGGGCCACCTTGTTGATCTCGTCGGCCGGGTCCACCTGCAGGTCCGGGCTCCAGCGGACGGGCTCGTACGGGATGCGCAGGGCTTCGAAGATCTCGTCGTAGAAATTCTGCGCGCCCAGCAGCAGCTGGTGGACCAGCTTGAGGAACTCGCCGCTGCCGGCGCCCTGGATGACGCGGTGGTCGTACGTCGAGGTCAGGGTGAGGACCTTGCTGATGGCGTTCTGGGCGATGATCTTCTCGCTGGCGCCCTGGAACTCTGCGGGGTAGTCAAGGGCGCCGACGCCGATGATGGCGGCCTGGCCCTTGGAAAGGCGGGGCACCGAGTGGACGGTGCCAATGCCGCCGGGGTTGGTCAGGGACACGGTGGTGCCCTGGTGGTCCTCGGCGGTGAGCTTGCCGTTGCGGGCCCGCTTGATCAGGTCCTCGTACGTGTGCCAGAACTCGGCGAAGTTGAGGGTCTCGGCCTTCTTGATGTTCGGGACCATGAGCAGCCGGGTGCCGTCGGGCTTGGGCATGTCGATGGCGATGCCGAAGTTGACGTGCGCCGGCTGGACGGCAACGGGCTTGCCGTCTACCTCGTCGTAGTACACGTTCATGGAGGGGAACTGGGACAGGGCGCGGATCACGGCGTAGCCGATGAGGTGCGTGAAGGAAACCTTGCCGCCGCGTGCGCGGGCCAGGTTTGAGTTGATGACCACACGGTTGTCGATGAGCAGCTTGGCCGGAATGGCACGGACGCTGGTGGCAGTGGGCACCTGGAGGCTGGTGACCATGTTGGTGGCGATGGCCTTCGCCGGTCCGCGGAGGACGGAGACGACGTCTTCCTCGGGTGCGGTGGGTGCCTTGACGTTCTTGGGCAGCTGCGCCGGGATGGGCTGCGAGCCGGTGCCGGCCTCGGTCTTCTTGCCGCCGTCGCGGGCTTCCGTGGCCGGGGCCTTCTTGACGGGTGCGGGGGCTGCCGGTGCGGCAGGCGCCGGGGCAGCGGCGGCGGCCGGCGCAGCGGGGGCGGCAGCCGGCGACGGTGCCGGTGCTGCGGAAGCCTGCTTCACGATGGGGAGTTCCCGGGTGGGAGGGTTGGCGGCCTGTGCGGAATTTCCGTTGGAAGAAGAACCGTTGCCCGAGTCGAAGGATTCGAACAGGGGCCACCACTTGGCATCCACGGCGTTCTTGTCCTGCTGGTACTGCTCGTACAGTTCGTCAACGAGCCACTCGTTTCCGCCAAATTCCTCTGGTAGACGGTGGCTTGGCTGCTCTGGCACTTGAAATACGCCTCTTCCATGAGTTTGATTTCTCTTTGGCCCCCCGGTGCTTCAGCACTACGTTCGAACCAGTCTCTGCGTCCTCTGAACCCGGACCTTTGCAAGTCTAGTGAGCATCCTGTGTTAACTGCCAATAAGGGTGACTCAAATCATGAAGTGACGAACCCGGGCCCGAATATGGCGGCCACCGGCCTGCCGCCGGGGGCCGTCATCAGCCCAGCGCGGCAGGCGCGCAGGCGGGCCAGCAGGCCACTTCCGGCCGCCCGGCCGAGCGTCCGGCGCGGGGCTGCTCCTGTAGACTGAAATTCTTATGGACAGTAAATCTAGGTGCCGGCCTGGGCGCTGTCAGCGGAGCTCGAAGAGCAGCGCCGCGCAGTCCGCCCCCAGAGCCGGCAAACCCCGACAACGCGCCCATCACCAGCCCACGGCCCAGCTTGCCGCAACCCGCACGGACCAGGCGTCGGTATCCGCCGATCATCCTCCGCCGGGACGAAACAGCTTTTCCACACCACGGCCGACTACCCTTCCGGCACAGCCCGCGCTCCGGGCGGGATGCTGAATGGAGTGGCTCCTCCTCGCAGCAGGCTTGCTGCTGATCGCCGGCACCGGGTTCTTCGTGGCCGTCGAGTTCTCCCTCATCGCCCTGGACCAGGCCACCGTCCAGCGAGCAATCGACGACGGCGACACGGGCGCGGTGCCCTTGCTCACCTGCCTCAAGTCGTTGTCAACGCAACTGTCCAGCTGCCAGCTCGGCATCACGCTGACCACCTTGCTCACCGGTTACGTTATGGAACCCTCGGTGGGCCGCCTCCTCAAGGCGCCGCTGGGCGCCGTCGGACTTCCCGACGTGGCGGTGGAGTCCGTGTCCCTGGTCCTGGCGATGGTGGTGGCGACCCTGCTGTCCATGCTCCTGGGTGAGCTGGTGCCGAAAAACATGGCCATCGCACTCGCTTTTCCCGTGGGCCGCGCCCTGGCCGGCCCCCAGCTCGTCTTCACCACCATCTTCAAGCCGGCCATCCTGGTCCTCAACGGATTTTCCAACAAGGTCCTGCACGTCTTTGGGCTGGAAGCCAAGGAGGAGATTTCGGGAGCCCGGACGCCGGCGGAGCTCGCTTCGCTGGTCCGCAGGTCCGCTGCGATGGGAACCCTTGACGCCGGGACTGCCAACTTCATTGCCCGCACCCTGAACTTCTCCACCAGGACAGCGGCGGACGTGATGACACCGCGCATCAGGCTGGAGACGATCGACGCAGACCAGCCGGTCTCTGACGTCGTGGATGCGGCACGCAGGACCGGCTACTCACGCTTCCCGGTCATCGGTGATTCGGCCGATGACATCCGTGGCCTGGTGCACGTCAAGAAGGCCGTGGCCGTTCCGTGGGAACGCCGGCAGAACCTCGAAGCGGGCGCCATCATGACCGAGGTGCTGCGCGTGCCCGAAACCATCCACCTGGATGCCCTGCTGGCCGAGCTCCGGGAGGGAAACCTTCAGCTGGCCGTCGTGCTGGATGAATACGGCGGAACCGCCGGCATTGCCACCCTGGAAGACCTGGTGGAGGAAATCGTGGGCGAGGTGGCGGATGAGCACGACAAGGTCCGGCCGGGGCTGCTGCAAAGCGCCTCCGGCGACTGGTACTTCCCTGGGCTCCTCCGTCCCGATGAGCTGTCCGAGCAGATTCCCGGCCTGAGCGTTCCGGATGAAGCGGCCTATGAAACCGTGGGCGGCTATGTCATGAGCAAGCTCGGCAGGATCGCGGCCGTGGGCGACACCGTTCCGGTCAATGGCGGGACACTCAGCGTGACCCGGATGGACGGCCGCAGGATCGACCGTATCTGCTTCCACCCCGCGGCGGAGCCGGCTGCGCAGGACGCCAACCACAGGAGCAAGCCATGAGTGACTGGGCCGGAATACTGTGGCTGGGCGTCCTCCTGCTGGGCAACGCCTTCTTCGTGGCCGCTGAGTTCGCCATCATGTCCGCGCGCCGCAGCCAGATTGAACCCCTGGCGGACGCCGGCTCAAAGCGCGCCCACACCACCCTGCGCGCCATGGAAAACGTCTCCCTGATGCTGGCATGTGCGCAGCTGGGCATCACGGTCTGTTCGCTGTTGATCCTGCTGGTGGCCGAGCCGGCAATCCACCACCTGCTCGCGGTCCCCATCGAGACGGTGGGCCTCCCGGCGGAAGTGGCTGACGTGGCAGCCTTCGCTGTGGCCCTGATGCTGGTGACCTTCCTGCACGTGACATTCGGCGAGATGGTGCCCAAGAACATCTCGGTGTCCGTGGCGGACAAGGCAGCACTGTTCCTGGCCCCGCCGCTGCTGTTCATCTCGCGGCTGGTCCATCCGGTGATCTCAGTCCTCAACTGGTCCGCCAACCACATCCTCAAGCTGATGCGGATCGAGCCCAAGGACGAGGTCACGTCCTCCTTCACCCTGGAGGAGGTGCAGTCGATTGTGCAGGAGTCCACGCGCCACGGCTTGGTGGATGACGACGCCGGGCTCATTACGGGTGCGCTGGAGTTTTCGGAGCACACGGCTGAGGACATCATGGTCCCGATCGGAAACCTGGTCATGCTGGGGGCATCCACCACCCCCGTGGAGTTCGAGAAAGCCGTCAGCCGCACTGGTTTCTCCCGGTTCCCCATGCTGGACGACGAGGACATGCTCTACGGCTACCTCCATGTAAAGGACGTGCTGTCCATACCGGAGTCCGCTTATGAACTGCCCATCGCCGAAAGCCGGGTCCGGTCACTGGCAAACCTGGCCCTGGGTGACGAGATCGAAAAGGCCATGTCCGTCATGCAGCGCACCGGATCCCACCTGGCGCGCGTGATTGGCCCGGACGGCACTACGCGCGGGGTGCTCTTCCTCGAGGACGTCATCGAACAGCTGGTCGGCGAAATCAGGGACGCAACCCAGGCCACAGGAATCCGCAGGCTGGGCCAGCCGAACGGCAGCTGAGACCCCGGACGCGCCCCTGGCTGTTCGCAGGGGCGCGTCCGGGGTGGGCCGTGGAAAGCGGCGCGTCCACCTAAATAGGAATCATTCGCATTTAGGTATAGGCTGGGCACTGTTGTCCTCCCCATCCTGTGTGAACTGAGGTTTTCCGTGCGCCGTCCAGCCGCTGCCAGCTCTTTCCTTGCCGCCCTCGCCGGTGTCGGCCTCCTGCTCAGCGCCTGCGGCCCCCAGCCGTCGCAGACCGCGGACCAGGCGCAGGGGATCAACGTTGTGGCCTCAACAAACGTCTATGGTGACATCGCCCGCACCATCGGCGGGGACAAGGTCAACGTGACGGCCATCATCAACAGTGCCGGGCAGGATCCGCACTCCTACGAGGCGACCGCGCAGGACCGGCTGGCTGTGTCCAAGGCCCAGCTCGTCATCGAAAACGGGGGCGGCTACGACGACTTCATCCACACCCTGGTGGAGAGCAGCAAGCTCGACAGCGCCTCCGTGCTGACCGCCGTCGAGGTTTCCGGCCTGGCCCACCCGGACGAAGCTGCCAGTGCAGCGCCATCCACCACCCCCGAGGCAGCAGCTGGCCATGACGGTCACGACCACGGCGGCCTTAACGAGCACGTCTGGTACAGCCTGCCTGCCATGGAGCGGATGGCTGACGGCATAGCGGACAAGCTCGCCGCGCTGGACCCCGGCGCTGCGGCTACCTTCTCCGCCAACGCTGATTCCTTCAAGTCCTCCCTGTCCTCCCTCCACGGCCACCTGGATGCCATGAAAGCCGCCGGGGGAGGGGGCCGGGTGGCAGTCACGGAGCCGGTCCCGCTCTACATGCTGGAAGATGCCGGGCTGGCGAACGCGACGCCTGAGCAGTACACGGCCGCCATCGAAGAGGGCACTGACGTTCCTCCCGCCGTCCTGAAGGAAGCCACGGACCTGGTCGGTTCCAAGGCAGTCCGCCTGCTGGGCTACAACGCCCAGACGGAAGGACCCCAGACCGAGGCGCTGAAGAAGGCGGCGGAAACCGCCGGAGTGCCCGTTGTGGACTTCACCGAGACACTGCCCGAAGGCAAGACCTACCTGCAGTGGATGACGGACAATGTGAACAACATCAGCAAGGTTCTGGAGACAAACAGGTGAATTCCGTCGTCAGCCTCAAAGGGGCGCGCCTCAGGTTCGGCCAGCGCACGCTCTGGGACGGCCTTGACCTGGACATCAGGCCCGGCGAGTTCTTCGCCGTGCTGGGTCCCAACGGCAGTGGCAAGACCAGTTTCCTGAAGGTCCTGCTGGGCCTGCAGAAACTGCACGCCGGAGTAGCGCTGCTTGGCGGGCGCCCCGTGGAACGCGGCAGCAACCTGATCGGCTACATACCCCAACAGAAATCCTTTGCGCCGGACACGCCCATGCGTGCCCGCGACCTGGTCGGGCTGGGAGTGGACGGCCACCGCTGGGGAATCCGGCTCTCGCAGGGCAGGACAAACCGGAAAGTTGACCAGCTCCTGGAACTCGTGGGTGCATCCGACTACGCCAGCGTCCCGGTGGGGCAGCTCTCCGGCGGCGAGCAGCAGCGGCTTCGGGTGGCCCAGGCCCTGGCGACCGATCCCCAGGTCCTGCTCTGCGACGAGCCCCTGTTGTCCCTGGACCTGCACCACCAGCAGGCGGTGAGTGCCCTGATCAGCAAGCAGAGCCGCGAGCACAACAGTGCCGTGGTCTTTGTGACCCACGAAATCAACCCGATCATCGAGTACGTGGACCGGGTCCTCTACCTGGCCGGGGGACGTTTCCGCGTCGGAGCGCCCGATGAGGTCATGACCACCGACGTGCTGTCCGACCTTTACGGCAGCCATGTGGAGGTGATCCGCGCCAACGGCCGGCTCGTGGTGGTAGGCCTTCCCGACGCCACCACCCACCACCACGCCGGCGCGGACACGATGGCGGGGGAGGTGCTGTAATGGACGCCGACAGCATCCTGGGCGCCATCTTCAATTTCGACAACTACGGCGAGCTGCTGGTCCTGGTCCAGAACTCTATCTGGGCGGGTGCCATCCTGGGGCTGCTTGGCGGCCTGGTGGGCACTTTCGTCATGAAGCGCGACCTTGCCTTCGCAGTCCACGGTATTTCCGAGCTGTCCTTCGCGGGAGCCGCTTTCGCACTCCTGGTCGGGGCGGATGTGGTCTTCGGCTCGCTGGTTGGATCGGTGGCGGCCGCACTGCTGCTGGGCCTGATGGGAGTCCGCGCGCGGGACAAGAACTCGATCATCGGGGTCATCATGCCGTTCGGGCTGGGACTGGGCATCCTGTTCCTGTCGCTCTACCAAGGCCGCGCGGCGAACAAGTTCGGGCTGCTGACCGGGCAGATCGTTTCCGTGGACACAGTCCAGCTCCAGGTACTCGCCGGGACCGCCGTCGTCGTGATGCTCGTGCTGCTGGCCATCTGGCGGCCGCTCAACTTCGCCAGCGTTGATCCGGAACTCGCTGAGGCGCGGGGAGTGCCCGTCCGCAGCCTGGGCATCGTGTTCATGATTGTCCTGGGCGTCAGCGTGGCCCTGTCCATCCAGGTGGTGGGCGCCCTGCTGGTCCTCGCCCTGCTGATCACCCCCGCTGCCGCGGCGTTGCGGGTCACCTCATCTCCGGTGGCGGCGGTGGTGCTCAGCGTGGTCTTCGCCGTGACGGCCACGGTGGGCGGGATACTGCTGGCCCTGGGCGGCCGGATCCCCATCAGCCCCTATGTCACCACGTTGTCGTTCCTGATCTACGTGGTGTGCCGTACCATCGGCTCGGTACGGGAGGCCCGCGGCCTCAATGGGCGGGTCCTTACAGCTTCCCGGCAGCCTTAAGGGCGGTGCAGTCCGGGCACAGCCCGAAGATTTCCACCGTGTGGTCCACCTCGGTGAACCCATGCTCGGACGCGGTGCGCACGGCCCACGTCTCCACGGCGGGGGCTTCCACCTCCACGGCCTTCCCGCAGTTCCTGCACAACAGGTGGTGATGGTGGCCGGCCACCGCGCACCGCCGGTACACCGCCTCGCCATCGCCGTTGCGCAGCACGTCAACCAGGCCCTCATCGGCGAGTGACTGCAGGATGCGGTAGGCGGTGGCAAGCGACACCGACACACCCTGGTTTTGCAGGATCCGGTAGAGCTCCTGGGTGCTGACGAAGTCGTCCAGCCGGTCAAGGGCAGCACTGACGGCTTTGCGCTGCTTGGTAACGCGCTGTTCCTTGCCGCCTCCAGCCGGGGACGGGGCGGCGGAATCAGCCTTGACGCCGGTAGGCATGGACGAACTCGCTTCCGTGGGGGGCAAACATCAAGATTACCAGCCGGATCTTCCTGGACGGCGTTCGTGGACAGCGTTCCGGAACGGACCCTAGGCTGGCGCTTATGAAGCTGACCAAATACACCCATGCCTGTGTCCGGCTCGAGAAGGAAGGCGGGGTCCTGGTCCTGGATCCCGGAACCTTTTCCGAATCAGCGGAGGCGCTGTCCGGGGCCCACGCCGTACTGGTGACGCACGAACACGCTGACCATTTGGACACCAAGGCCGTGGTGGAGGCCCTCCAGGGCAGCCAGCACCTTGAGCTCCACGCTCCCGCCGGCGTGGCGGAGCAGCTGCGCCAGGAGGCTCCGGGTGCCGCGGACCGCATCCACGCGGTGGATCCGGGGTCCTCGTTCCAGGCGGCGGGCTTCGACATCCGCAGCTTTGGCGGCCAGCATGCCCTGATCCACCCCCAGATTCCCATGGTGGCCAACATCGGCTTCCTGGTGGACCAGAACGTGTACCACCCGGGGGATTCCTTCATCATTCCGGATGGCATCACGGTCCAGACACTCCTGGTTCCGCTGCACGCCCCCTGGAGCAAGTCCGCCGAGGTAGTGGACTTTGTGATCGGGGTGCGGGCACCGCGTGCGTTCCAGATCCACGACGGGCTGCTCAACGACAACGGCCTGGGAATCGTCGAAGGGCACGTCAAACGGATCGGGGCCAAGTACGGCACGGAGTACCGGCACCTGGCACCGCGCGAGTCGGTGGAGGTCTAGCCGGTCCACTCCCCGGTGTCCAGGAAGCGCGCAATCACCGCTTCGTACGGCGCCGGGTCCAGTCCCTGGCCGGCCAGCCAGTCCCGGTTCCAGTAGTTGCCCGCATAGCGTTCGCCGCCGTCGCACATCAAGGACACGATGCTGCCCCGGCGTCCCTCCGCCAGCATGCCGGCAATTGTCTGCCAGACGCCCCACAGGTTGGTGCCGGTGGACGGGCCGGCGTGCAGGCCCGCGAAGGAGTGCAGGTGGCGCATCGCAGCAACGGACGCCGCATCGGGGACCTGGACCATCCTGTCGATCACCGTGGGAATGAAGCTGGGCTCCATCCGCGCCCGGCCAATGCCTTCGATCCGCGAAGGCAGGCCCGTGGGCTGTGCGGCTGATTCCCCCAGCCAGCCGGGGTAGAACGCGGAGTTTTCCGGGTCCACCACCAGCAGCCTGGTGGGATGGCTGTGGTACCGCAGGTACCGGCCGATCGTGGCGCTGGTTCCGCCGGTGCCGGCGCCCACCACGATCCAGTCCGGCACCGGGTGCGGCTCCAGGCTGAGCTGGCCAAAGATCGATTCGGCGATGTTGTTGTTGCCGCGCCAGTCCGTGGCCCGTTCCGCATAGGTGAACTGGTCCATATAGTGCCCGTTGCAGGTGGCAGCCACCTCTTCCGCCGCCGCGTAGACGTCAGAGGCGTTTTCCACCAGCAGGCATGAACCGCCGAACTTCTCGATCAGCGCGATCTTCTCCGGGCTGGTGGTGCGTGCCATGACGGCGACGAAGGGCAGACCCAGCAGCTGGGCGAAGTACGCCTCCGAAACAGCGGTGCTTCCGCTGGAGGCCTCGACGATGGTGGTGTCCTCCCGGATCCAGCCGTTGACCAGGCCGAACAGGAACAGCGACCTGGCCAGCCGGTGCTTGAGGCTGCCGGACCGGTGGGTGGACTCGTCCTTGAGGTACAGCTGGATGCCCCAGTGCTCCGGCAGGGCCACCGAGTAGAGGTGGGTGTCTGCCGAACGGTTGTTCTCCGCCGTGATGGTGCGGATGGCCTGGTCCGCCCAGTCCCGGTCCGTTCCGCCGCTGCCCGTGCCGGTGCTGCCCTCGATCTTCACCGCACCAGCCTACCCGCGGCAGCCGGACTGCCCGTCTAAAGTTGGACCGTTGCCGGCGCCAGCACATGGCCCGTATTCCGCAGAAGGAGCACCATGAAGCCATTGATCGACGTCCCCGGCCTTGAAGCCAGGCTTGCTTCCGGGCTCCGGACGGTACTGCTGGACGTGCGGTGGGTGCTGGGCGATCCGCATGGCCAGGACCACTACCTGGCGGAGCACCTGCCGGGCGCGGTGTTCGTTGACCTGGCCACGGAGCTTGCTGATCCGGCCGTGCCGGACCGGGGCCGGCATCCGCTGCCGTCCCGCGACCGTTTCCAGGAGTCGGCCCGCCGGTGGGGCCTGCGGAACGGTGACGTGGTGGTTGCCTACGATGACAGCGGGAACATGGCGGCGGCCAGGCTGTGGTGGATGCTGCGCGACGCCGGCGTCCGCGAGGTCTACCTGCTCGACGGCGGTTTGGGCGCCTGGCGTGCCGCCGGCCTGCCGCGTGAGGCGGGCCCGGTCCATCCCGTCCCCGGCGATGTTGAGCTGGGCACCGGGCAGATGCCCGTGGCCGACGCCGGTGCTGCCGCCACCTGGCCGCAGAGCGGCCTGTTGCTCGACGCGAGGGCGGGGGAGCGGTACCGGGGCGAGATTGAACCGGTGGATCCACGTGCCGGCCACATTCCCGGAGCAGTCAGCGCCCCCACCGCTGCGAACCTGGACCAGGCCGGGCGGTTCCTTGCCCCGGCCGAGCTGCGGCGGAGGTTCGAATCCCTGGGCGTGCAGGACGGCCGGCCGTTGGCCGTCTACTGCGGTTCCGGCGTCACGGCGGCGCATGAGGTGGCCGCACTGGAACTGGCCGGGTTCTCCGCTGTGCTCTACCCTGGCTCCTTCTCGGAGTGGTCCAACCGCCCGGACCTGCCGGTCGCCACCGGCGCGGAACCTGGGGACGGCGCGGCTCCGGGTGGAATCTCCGGCGGAGCCGGGGGTAGCGTCGCACTATGACACCAGGACGTCCCGTACCACCGCCCCTTGCCCATCCCATTCCGCCCGTGGCCGGAGCCGCGCCCGCAGCCGCCGGAGCCCCAGCAGTGGCAGCCCCGGACTCCGGCGTGCGCGCCGCAGCGTACGGCGCCGTGTCCGGAGCCAGCGGGCTGGTGCCGCTGACGGTCGCCAGACGCGCCCCAAAACCGGACGATGTGGAAATCGCCATCGAGTTCTGCGGGCTCTGCCACTCCGACGTGCACGCCACCCGCGGAGAATGGGGCGGCCAGACATACCCCCTGGTCCCCGGCCACGAAATCGTGGGAACGGTCAGCAGGACCGGTTCGAACGTCACCGATTTCGCAGTGGGCGACCGCGTGGGCGTTGGCTGCATGGTGGACTCCTGCCGCGAATGCGAAAGCTGCCTGGACGGCCTTGAGCAATACTGCGAAAAGGGGATGACCGGCACCTACGGCGCAAAGGACCGGCGGAACGGGGACGCCATCACCCAGGGCGGTTATGCGTCGTCCATCGTGGTGGACCGCCGCTACGTCCTGCGCGTACCGGAATCGCTGGATCCGGCAGCCGCCGCGCCACTGTTGTGTGCCGGCGTCACCACATTTTCGCCGCTGCGCCACTTCGACGTGGAGGAAGGCGACGTGGTGGGCGTCGTGGGGCTTGGCGGCCTGGGCCACATGGCGGTCAAGCTGGCCAAGGCCATGGGCGCGAAGGTGGTGGTGTTCACTACATCCGAATCCAAGGTTGCGGCCGCCCTGGAACTGGACGCGGATGAGGTTGTCCTGTCCCGCGATGAGGCCGCGATGGCCGCCGCGAACCGCAGCATCGACCTCATCATCGATACTGTTGCGGCCCCCCACGACCTGAACCCCTTCTTCCGCACCCTGCGCGTGGATGGCGCGCTCTTCCAGCTGGGGCTGCCCTCCGAAGCCATGCCGCCGGTCAATCCGGGTGCCCTGATCCGTCGCAGGATCGCCTATGCAGGCTCACTGATCGGCGGCATTGCCGAAACGCAGGAGATGCTCGACTTCTGCGCCGAGCACGGCGTGGCTGCCGATATCGAGATGGTGGCCGCCGGACAGCTGAATGAAGCCTACGACCGGATGGTCGCTGGAGACGTAAAGTACCGGTTCGTGCTGGACACCAGCACGCTGCAGGCAGCAGCCGAGGAGGCAGACGCATGAGCACCCTGTTCACAAAGATCCTGAAGGGCGAGATTCCCGGCCGGTTCGTCTGGCGCGAGGACGACGTCGCGGCGTTCCTTACCACCGGACCGCTTGCCGACGGCCACACACTGGTGGTCCCCACCGAAGAAGTGGACCGGTGGACTGACGCCACGCCGGAGACCCTGGCCAGGGTCATGGAAGTGGCACGGCGGATCGGTGCGGTCCAGGTGGACATCTTCCGCGCCCGGCGGGCCGGGCTGATCGTGGCCGGCTACGAGGTCAACCACCTGCATGTGCACGTGTGGCCGTCGCAAAGCATGGCCGACTTCGACTTCGGCTCAGCGGACCAGAATCCCGATCCCGCAGTACTGGATGCCAACGCCGAAAAGCTCCGCGAGGGCCTCCGGACGGCCGGCTACGGGGACTTCGTACCTGCGGCCTGACGTCCCGTCATCGTCCTGCGTGCCCGGCTTTTGCCGGCCGGGCACGCAGGACGCGCTGAGCAGCAGAAGGTGTTCAGGCCGGGGCGAGGGCCTTGTTCAGCACTGTTCGGATGCGCTTCTCGGACACGGAGTAGGCAGTTCCGAGCTCGACGGCGAACAGGCTCACCCGGAGTTCCTCGATCATCCAGCGCACCTGGGTTAACTCCCGTCCGGCACGCCGCCCCGGCAGCAGCGCCGACACGGCGTCGTCGTAGTCGTCTTCCAGCCGTTGCACCACTGCCATGTTCAGGGCATCCCGCTGCACGTTCCCGGGCAGGCGCTCCAGCCGCTTCTCGATGGCCGCAAGGTACCGCGGAAGCTGGCTGAGCTGGGCGTAGCCCGTGCGTGCCACAAAACCCGGGTACACCAGTTGCTCCAGCTGGCTCCTGACGTCGTTCAGCGCACTGATCAGGGCCAGGCTGGTGGTGCCCTTGAGCTGCTTTTCGATCCGCCGGGTGCTGGCCAGGATGCGCTCGACGACGGCCGTGACCGTGAAGACGGTGTCAATCAGTTCAGCGCGCACCAGCTCATACAGGGCGTCAAAGGCCTGGCGGTCCCAGGGCAGTTCCGGTGGCGTGAGCTTGTCGATGGCCGCCAGCGCACAGTCCGCGATCAGGGCCGACACCGAGCCGTGCGGGTTCTGGCTGAACGTGAGTTTCTCGGTGTTGCTCAGGTGCTCCAGGACGTAGCGGTCCGGCGCCGGAACGCGCAGTGCCAGCAGCCGGATCACCCCGCCGCGCATGGCGTCGAGCTGTTCTTCTGACGTCTGGAACACGCGCAAGGCTACCGTCTTGCCCTGGTCCACCAGCGCCGGATAACCGGTAACTGTGTGGCCCTTGACCATGCTGCTCACCTGGCGTTTGATGGTGCCGAAGGTCCATTCGGTCAGGCCTTCCTGCTCCACGAACCCTGCCGTGGCCGGGGCTCCCGGCACCCCGGCGCCCTGCTGACGGGCCGGTGGGCCGCCGTCGGACGCCTTTCCCTTCCGGCGCTGCCCGTTAGGGGCGGCTCCGGGCGCAGTGGAGGCCGGGGTGGCGCCAAGCGATTCGGCGATGGCACGCCGGGTGGCGGGGGCAAGCTGCTCCTGAAGCCCGGCGAGGTCCTTGCCCTCGCCCAGGACTTTGCCCTTGCTGTCCACCACCTTGAAACTGACGCGCAGGTGCGGGGGGACCGCGTCCCAGTTCCAGGAGCCGGGCGGGATGACCGCGCCGCGGATCCGCCGCAGCGCAAGCTCCAGCGAGGGCTCCAGATCGTCCGTGGCGGGATCGAAGTCGGACTCGAGGACGGCAACTGCCTGCCGGGCGACATCGGGGGCGGGGACGAAGTTCTTCCGGATCTGCTTGGGCAACGACTTGATCAGGGCGGTCACCAGCTCCACCCGCTGGCCGGGGATCAGCCACCGGAACGGGGCGTCGTCGAGCTGGTTCAGGAACAGGACCGGCACTTCGGCAGTGACGCCGTCGGACGGGTCGGGGGCTGAGCCCGGTGCCACCGGATGGAATTCGTACGTCAGCGGAAGCTCGAAGCCCTTGTGTAGCCAGGTCTTCGGGTAGGCGGAGACGTCCAGGTCGTCGGCGTCATCGCTGAGGAGCAGTGACTTGTCGTAATCCAGGAGGTCCGGGTTCTCCCGGCGGGCATCCTTCCACCACTTGTCGAAGTGCCGCTCGGACACCACGTCGGGGCCGATCCTGGCGTCGTAGAACTCGAACAGCGTTTCGTCATCCACCAGCAGGTCGCGGCGGCGCATGCGGGCCTCGAGTTCCTCCACCTCGTGCAGGAGCGCCCGGTTGCGGTGGAAGAACTTGTGGTGGGTACGCCAGTCGCCTTCCACCAGGGCATGCCGGATGAACAGCTCACGGGCAACCACCGGATCCACCCGGCCGTAGTTGATCCGCCGCTGGGCGATGATCGGAACGCCGTAGAGGGTGACCTTTTCGTAGGCCATGACCGCGCCCTGCTTGGTGGACCAATGGGGTTCGCTGTAGCTGCGCTTCACCAGGTCCGGGGCCACCTGCTCAGCCCATACCGGATCGAATTTGGCGGCCACCCTGGCCCAAAGCCGGCTGGTCTCCACCAGCTCGGCCGCCATGACAAACGTGGGGGACTTCTTGAACAGCGCCGATCCGGGGAAGATCGCGAAGCGGCTGCCCCGGGCGCCGGCGTATTCGCGCTTGCGCTCGTCCAGGATGCCGATGTGGCTAAGGAGTCCGGAGAGCAGGCTGATATGGATGCCGTCGTGGTTGCCCACGGGATCCGCCAGGCGCTTGTTGTCCAGCGTGATCCCCAGCGGACGGGCAAGCTGGCGCAGCTGGGTGAAGAGGTCCTGCCACTCCCGCACCCGCAGGTAGTTGATGAACTCGGCGCGGCACAGCCGCCGGAAGGCCGATGACGAGAGCTCCTGCTGCTTCTCCTGCAGGTAGTTCCAGAGGTTGAGGTAGCCGTTGAAGTCAGAGTTTTCGTCCCGGAAGCGGTTGTGCTTTTCCGCGGCAAGTTGCTGCTTGTCGGTGGGCCGTTCGCGCGGGTCCTGGATGGTAAGCGCGGCAGCCAGCACCATGACCTCGCGGACGCAGCCGCGCTTTCCCGCTTCCACGATCATGCGGCCCAGGCGCGGATCCACGGGCAGCTGGGCAAGTTTCTGCCCGACGGCGGTGAGGCCGCCGCCCTGCGGCCCGCCCCTGCCGCCGGCTGCTTCAGCCTTGGTCCCGGTACCTTGGGAGCGCGGGGGAGCCAGGGCGCCGAGCTCGCGAAGGAGGGTGACGCCGTCGTTGATGGCCCGGGTTTCCGGCGGTTCGACGAAGGGGAAGTCCTCCACGTCCTTGGGCCCCCTTGCCACGCCCATGGCGGTCATCTGGAGGATGACGGCGGCGAGGTTGGTCCGCAGGATCTCAGGATCGGTGAACCGGGGCCGGGATTCGAAGTCTTCCTCGGAGTACAGCCGGATGGCGATGCCGTCGGACACGCGGCCGCAGCGGCCCGAGCGCTGGTTGGCCGACGCCTGCGAGACGCGCTCGATGGGCAGGCGCTGGACCTTGGTGCGGTGCGAGTACCGGGAAATGCGGGCGGTGCCGGTATCGATGACGTATTTGATGCCCGGAACTGTCAGTGACGTTTCCGCCACGTTGGTGGCCAGCACGATGCGTCGCTTGGTGCCCGGATGGAACACCTTGTGCTGCTCCTGCAGGCTCAGGCGCGCAAACAGGGGAAGGATCTCGGTGTTGGCCAGCCTGCGGTTGGACTGGATGCGGGCCTGCAATGCTTCCGCGGCGTCCCGGATTTCGCGCTCGCCGGAGAAGAACACCAGGATGTCCCCCGGGGCTTCGGCGGCAAGTTCGTCCACGGCATCGCAGACGGCGTCCAGCGGATCGCGGTCTTCCTCAAGTTCGTCGTCAGAGGCGTCTTCTTCGTCCGCTTTCGGCTGCGAGAGGGGGCGGTAGCGGATTTCCACCGGGTAGGTCCGGCCGGACACCTCCACAATGGGGGCCGGGTCGTCCGGGGTGCCGAAGTGCTTGGCGAACCGTTCGGGATCAATGGTGGCCGAGGTGATGATGACCTTCAGGTCCGGCCGCTGGGGGAGGACCCGCTTGAGGTAGCCCAGGATGAAGTCGATGTTGAGGCTGCGTTCGTGCGCCTCGTCAATGATGATGGTGCTGTACTTGCGCAGCAGTTTGTCCCGCTGGATCTCGGCGAGCAGGATGCCGTCGGTCATGAGTTTGACCTTGGTCGCCTTGCTGACCTCACCCGTGAACCGGACCTGGAAGCCTACTTCCTGCCCGATCTCGACACCGAGCTCCTCTGCGATGCGCTCGGCTACCGTCCGCGCTGCCAGCCGGCGCGGCTGGGTGTGCCCGATGAGGCCTTTCTCGCCCAGTCCCAGTTCCAGGCACATTTTGGGGATCTGGGTGGTCTTTCCGGAGCCGGTCTCGCCGGCGATGATGGTCACCTGGTTGGCGGCGATGGCGGCCATCAGGTCCTCGCGGCGCTCGGAAACCGGCAGCTCGGCGGGATAGGAGATATGAAAAGTCATGGCTGCAGACAGTCTACTGCCGTAGGGAACCGCCCCTTCGTCGTTTCCCGGCCGCCGGCCGCCCTCAGCCGGGCCCGCCGGTGTCCGCGCCGGGAAGTGGTCCGCCGGCTTCCTCCGCGGCGGCCCGCGCGGTATCAACCAGGATGCGCCATGGACCGGTGAGGGCATGCTCGGGCAGGGCAGCCCTGCGCTGCCCGGCCGTGATGGAGTAGATGAAGCGGTCCGGCCGGGGCGCCTCGAAGGCCGCCGCGGCTGCCCGTGGAGTGCTGGGAACCGCATCCCACGGGCAGGCCTCGACAATGGGCTGCCACTGGCTGAGGTCGCTGTCCGTCCGGGCGTCCACCGTCCACACGCGCGTGATTGCCGCGATCCCGCCGGTGCGCTCCACCTTGATCTTCATGGCCTGGCCCCTGGGCTTCCATACGGCCCGGGGCCAGTGAGCGGGCCGCCGGGCAGTGGTTAAACCTTGACCTTCACAGTTTCCCACGCCGCCCCCACGGCGTCATGCTCCGGGGACTCCGGACCAAAAAGGTCGGCGGCAGCGCGGACCGTGGCACGGGCAAAGACGGTGAACGTGGCGGCGGGCGGCAGGGAACCGTTGGTCAGGGTCTCGTACCAGATCCGGCCCGGAGCCTCCCACGCGCAGCCGCCCAGTGCCTCCGCCACCAGGTAGAAGGCGCGGTTGGGGATGCCGGAGTTGATATGCACGCCGCCATTGTCCGCGCTGGTCCGGACGTAGGAGTCCATGGAGTCAGGCTGCGGGTCCTTGCCCAGCACGTCGTCGTCGTACGCGGTCCCCGGCGCCTTCATGGACCGCAGGGCCCGCCCCTGGACCTTGGACGTAAAGAGCCCTTCCCCGATCAGCCAGCTGGCCTGCGCGGTGGTCTGGTTCTTGACGTACTGCTCAACGAGCGCGCCGAAGACGTCGGACATGGATTCGTTCAGGGCACCCGCTTGGTTGCGGTACACAAGCCCCGCCGAGTACTGGGTGACCCCGTGTGCCAGCTCGTGACCGATGACGCTGACGGATTTGGTGAAGCGCTCGAAGACGTCGCCGTCGCCGTCGCCGAAGACCATCTGGCTGCCGTTCCAGAAGGCATTGTCGTACAGCTTGCCGAAGTGCACCGTGGCGTCCAGCTTCAGCCCGCGGCCGTCCACCGAATCCCGCCCGAAGGCGTCGGCATACAGCCTGTGCGTGTTCCCCAGCCCGTCATAGGCCTCGTCCGTAGCGGCATCGCCGGTGGCGGGTCCGCCTTCTTCGCGGACAGGCCTGCCCGGGAGGGTTTCGTCCCCGCCGGCGTCGTAGACGGCGCGGTTGACGGGTCCTGGCTTTTCCGGCCGCAGGCCCGGCGGAAGGGCCGGAACAGCCTGCGAACGCGCAGCCCGGAACGATTCGACGTGGCCCAGCGCCTTCCTGGCGGCGCTTGCCGCGGACGAGAACTCCGGCGCATCCTGCTGCGCCAGCCGCCGGAGCATGTACGGCGGAATGATTGAACAGAATGGAACGTGCATGGCGTACCCCCTCAACTAGGTGAAATCAGCCTAAGAGGAGCCGCCGACAATGACAGGGACGCCACCGGCACGAATTCAGCAGCCGCCGGGCGCTGGAGCGGGCAGGGCTGGGTACGGTAGGCGCATGGCTGAAACCGAAAAGCGAACCAAATCCAGCTCCACCCTGCTGACTGTCATCATCGCCTTCGTGGCGAATGTGCTCGTGGCGGCGGCAAAGTCAGTGGCCGCTGTCCTTTCGGGCTCGGCCTCGATGGCCGCGGAGGCAGCGCATTCCTGGGCGGATACCGGAAACCAGGTGTTCCTGTTCTTCGCGGAGCGCCGCTCTGCCCGGCCCCGGGACAAGAGCCACCCCATGGGATACGGCCGGGAAGCCTATGTCTGGTCGATGTTCGCCGCGTTCGGCCTATTTACCGCCGGGGCAGTGGTGTCCATCATGCACGGCATCCAGGAGATCATTGCCCCTGAACCGGCTGCGGACTTCACCGTGGCGTACATCGTCCTTGCCGTGGCCTTCGTCTTCGAGGGAGTCTCCTTCGTCCAGGCGTTCCGCCAGACCCGGAAGGCGGCCCACGAGCTGGAACGGCACACCCTTGAACAGGTCCTGATCAGCTCCGATCCCACCCTGCGCGCGGTCTTCGCCGAGGATGCCGCCGCGCTGATCGGCCTCGCGGTGGCGTTCGTGGGCGTATTCCTGCACCAGGTCACCGGCTCGCCCCTGCCGGACGCGATCGGTTCGATCGTCGTCGGCGTGTTGCTCGCCGTCGTCGCGGTTGTCCTGATCGACCGCAACAGGCGGTTCCTGGTGGGCCAGGGCGTCACCCCGGACATCGAGCGCTCCATGGCCCGGCGGGTGCTGGAGCACCGCGACATCGCCCGGCTCACCTACCTGCACCTGGAATTCGTCGGCCCGCGCAAGCTGTACCTGGTGGCGGCGGTGGACCTGGAGGGGGACCACCCGGAGCACGAGGTGGCGGTGGCCCTGCGCCGGATTGAGCGTGAGCTGGAGGACCACGAAACGGTAGAGGAAGCCGTCCTGACCCTGGCAACCCTTGACGAGGCAGCCCTGCGTTTCTGAGCCGGCGCCTTCCGGCGGCCCGGACCGGCAGGGGGCAGGACGCACGGGAACGAAAAACCCCCGCCGCTTCAAGAAGCGGCGGGGGTTTCCATGTGCCCTCGGTAGGATTCGAACCTACGGCCTTCTGCTCCGGAGGCAGACGCTCTATCCCCTGAGCTACGAGGGCAATTTCCGGATATCCTGCCGTTCCCGGCGGGACGTCCTAGAGCTTAGCAGGAAGGTGGCCCGCAAGGGAAAACCGCCGCCCGGACCAGTCCAGGGTGGTTGCCGAAGCAGCCTCAGTAGCCCGAGAAAGAGTCCGTCCGGACCCGCCGCGCCCCGGCCCGCCTGGCCGCGCGGCGGAGGGATGCGACGCTTGCGGGCGAGCCGGAAACGTAAACCTCCCGGCGGTCGATATCCGGGACAAGCGCTGCAAGCGCCGTTCCATCCAGCCGGCCGGACGCGCCGGCGGACGCGGAGGCCAGGCCGGCAGGCGGGTCGGAGCCATCCGCCAGCCGCACCAGTACACGCATGCCGGACGTCCCGAGTTCTTCCGCGTAGGCCACCTCATCAGCGCTCCTGGCCAGGAGCAGGAGCACAGCGTCCCGCTCCCGCAGGGCCCCGGAGGACAGGTGGGACACAAATGGCGTGATGCCGATGCCCGCCGCGATGAGCAGCACCGGCCGGCGGGGATCCCGCGGCAGGACGAAGTCGCCGCCCACCGCCGTGGCTGTCACTTCGTCACCCGGCTGCAGCGCCAGGAGCGCCGCCTTTGCCGCAGACAGAGGGCCCGCCGTCCGGACGCCGAACTTCACCAGGCGCTCGTCAGGGGAGCCGGTCAGGCTGTACACCCGGCGCCGGCCTTTTCCATCCGGCCTGGCCTGCGGCAGGTCCAGCTCCATGTACTGTCCGGGAAGGAAACGTACCGGCCGGGCGGGCTCGAACGAGAACTCGGCGGTGGTGGGCGTCAGCGGGCGGGTCCCTGCGAACCGGAGCTTTACGGCCCCGCGCTGGCCCGCCAGGAAAGCCAGCAGGTTGCCCGCCAGCAGCGCCGCCTCCGGGGAGTTGGCCACAATGCCCAAATTCCACGGCACCGCGAAGAGCACCCCAACCACAGCTGCAAGTGCCAGCTGCTGGGGCCGCCGCGGCGGCAATGTCAGGGGCTCGGTCAGCATGAAGCCCACAAAGAAGAGCACAGGACGCTGGGCGAGGGCCTGCCAGACGCCCATCCCGGCCGTCATCCCCGAGCGAAGCAGTTCAAGGGTAATGATCGCGGTGGCTGCCCCCGTGAACACGGATGCCATCAGCACCTTGCGTGTCCGGTGCAGGACCACGAGTACGCCCGGGACCAGCACCCAGAGCATGGCCGGCGTCGCGGCCCACCACGTGGCGATGTTCAGCCCGGTGAGTCCGGTGGCAAACGCGCCGGCCGCGGCGGGATTGAATATGTGCCGTCCGCGCCACGCCAGTGCGTATTTGGACGCCGACGCCAGCACGCACGCCAGCGCCACCCCCGCCAGGTCCCTCGGTTGCAGGGACGGCCAGAACAGGAAATAGAGCAGCAGCCCGGTGATCAGCGAGGACTCGGTATGGGGGTTGACCCGGAAGAGTGCCGCCAGGGCCCGGTTGGCGGCGTAGGTCAAGCCCAGGCACAGCGCCAGGTGTGCCAGCATTTCCGGGATTCCGAACGTCAGCCAGCCCAGCACATTCAGCAGCAGGCTGTAGGCGGCGAGTACTGCCAGGACCACAAGGATGAGCCGGTACATGGTGAACCTGCCCACGGCGGTGCCTATCCGGCCCGTCAGGGAGGGGGCCGGGCCGGTTTGTGGTGTGTCCACGGGGCTCATGCGAACAGCTTCCCTTCGAATTCGGCGGAATAGGCTGCGCTGCCGTCGGAAAAGACCGTCAGCCAGGAAAAGTCGAACGCCTCGTGGAGCAGGGCGCCCGGAACGAAGAAGAGGGCGGTGGCGAGGGCATCGGCAACCATGGCCGTCTCCGCCAGTGCCCAGGTGGCGACGGCGGTCCGGACCGGCTGCCCGGTGGTTCCGTCCAGGACGTGGTGCAGTCCGTCGCCCCAGGCGCGCCGGTTGGCGGCCGACGCACACAGGGCACGGCCCTCCAGGTCCACCACGCCAATCGCCTGTGCCGGGTTGTAGGGGTGTTCAAGCGCCACGCTGACGGGTCCGGTTCCGCGGGCCAGCAGGTCCCCGCCGGCATCAATGACGAACCCGCCCACACCGGCGGCCGCCAGCTCCTGCGCCAGCAGGTCCACCAGCAGGCCCTTGCCGGCGGCGCCAATGTCCAGGACCACCGGGGCGCCGGCAGTCAGGACCGTTCCGGACCACGTGAGGACCGATTCCCAGTCCGGTGCCGGGAGCGGCGGCCCCGCTGCCCGGAGGGAGTACGCTGCGTCATACCCCAGGCGCTCCAAGCTGCCGCCTATGAGGGGTGTCATGGCGCCGTTCGTCAGGTCGTAAAGCTGCCGGTACAGCTCACCCAGTGGCGCGGCCTCCTCCGGGAAGGAGTAGCGTCCGGGCCGCCGGGCCATGGCTGCAACGCGGGAGTCGGCACGGAACCGGGACCACTCGCCGTCGAACTTTTCCACCCTGCCCAGGACCCGTGTCCGCACGGCTGCGGGCAAGGGCAGGGGAGTGGTGATGTGCCAGCCGGTACCGATCCCCTGGAACGAAAAGTCCTCCCGGTCCGTCGCGGACACCGCCTAGTGCGCCTCCGCCTTGATCTTCTCCAGCGCCTGGTTGAACCCTCCGCTGGTCAGTGAGGACCCGGAAACCTTGGAAACGTTGAGTTCATCGATGTTCCTGCCCACCACCTGGGCTGCGATGCCCCCGGCGAACTGGCCCTGGAATTTGCGGGTGTTGGGGTTGGACGGGTGCTGGGTGATCTGGACGTCCGTGACTTTTCCCGCTGCCAGCGTCAGCTGCACACCCACCGTTTCCGTGCCGTTGGGCGAGACGTAGTTGCCGTCCGCACTGTAGGTGCCGTCTTTGTAGGTGCCGCCGCTGCTGGCCAGGGCGGAGGATCCGGCAGTGGGGGCGCCCGGTGCCGCGGCAGTGCCGGGGGTGCTGTCGGCGGTGGACGGCGCGCAGCCCGCCACGGTTCCCGCCAGGGACAGCCCTGCGATACCGGCGAAGAGGCTTCTCCGGAGCAGGACTGTGGAAACAGAAGGGCCCTTTAAGGCAAAAGTACTCCCGGGAGTGACGGGGCTTTTAGGGATGGAGGGTCTCATGAAGGCTCTCGTTTCTCTGTGGGCTGTTCACTTCCGCGGGCTGCCACCTGCTGTGGGGCGGCGCCGTGCGGCAGTGGCTACGGTTTAGTCAACGCCGGATCCGCCCGAATGGTTCACGGAACCGGCCCGGAAGATTTCTTTTGCACTCCGCCGGGGGCACACACAGCCCAAATTCTTTGCTGTCACTGGCCCCCGGTACGCTAGAGGGGTGACTCCCGAAGAACTTTCCCTCGCCATATCCGCCTGCCTCAAGGACGCCGTCGCCGCCGGCGATATCGACCTTGCGGCATCAGCCATTCCGGCTGAGGTGCGCGTGGAGCGACCCAAGAACAGGGACCACGGCGACTGGGCCACCAACATCGCCCTCCAGCTCGCCAAGCAGGCCGGCACCAATCCGCGCGAATTCGCCGCCGTCCTCAGCAGCCGGCTCAAGTCCATCGACGGCGTCTCCGCCGTGGATATCGCCGGGCCAGGATTCCTGAACATCACCGTGGACGCCGCAGCCGCCGGTGCCCTGGCCAAGGCCATCGTCGAGGCCGGCAAAGACTACGGCACCAACACTGCGCTCGCCGGGCGCACCGTCAACATGGAGTTCGTCTCCGCCAACCCCACCGGGCCGCTGCACATCGGGCACACCCGCTGGGCCGCCCTGGGCGACTCGATCGCCCGCGTGCTGCGCGCTTCGGGCGCTGATGTCACCGCGGAGTACTACATCAACGACGCCGGCTCGCAGATGAACACCTTCGCCAACTCCGTCTACTCCCGCCTGCACGGCCTTCCGGTGCCGGACGGCGGCTACCCCGGGCAGTACATCGCCGAGCTTGGCCATGAAGTCCTCACCGCGCACCCGGACATCCGTGAGCTCACCGAAGTGGCCGCCCTGCCGGTCATCCGGGCCGCCGCCTACGAGGCCCAGATGAAGGACATCAAGGCCACCCTGGCGGACTTCGGCGTCGAGTTCGACGTCTTCTTCTCCGAGCAGGAGCTGCACGACGCCGGCGCCATTGAGAGTGCCGTGGCGCGCCTTCGCGAGCAGGGCCACGTGTTCGACGACGGTGGTGCGGTGTGGCTGCGGACCACGGACTTTGGCGACGACAAGGACCGCGTCATGATCCGCGCCAACGGTGAGCCCACGTACTTCGCCGCGGACGCTGCCTACTACCTGTCCAAGAAGGACCGTGGCTTCACGGAGAAGATCTACCTCCTGGGTGCCGACCACCACGGCTACATCAACCGGCTCAAGGCCATCGCCGCCGCTGCCGGTGACGATCCCGAGGTGAACATCGAAGTCCTGATCGGCCAGCTGGTGTCCGTCAACGGCGCCAAGCTGTCCAAGCGCGCCGGCAACATCATCGAACTCAAGGACCTGATCGACTGGCTGGGCAAGGACGCCGTCCGCTACTCCCTGGCACGGTTCCCCGCCGACTCGCCGCTGACCCTTGATCCGGAACTGCTGAAGAAGCACAGCAACGAGAACCCGGTGTTCTACGTCCAGTACGCCCACGCCCGCTCCCGGGGCGCCGCGCGCAACGCTGTGGCCGCCGGCGTCGAACGCCAGGTGGACGGCCAGGACAGCTTCGATGCGTCGCTCCTGGACCACGCCACGGAAAACGAGCTGCTGTCCTACCTGGGCAGCTACCCGTCCATCGTGGCCAAGGCTGCCGAACTGCGCGAACCGCACCGCGTGGCGCGCCACCTGGAGGCCATCGCAGGGGCGTACCACCGCTGGTACGACGCCTGCCGTATTGCCCCCATGGGTGAAGAACCCGTCACGGACCTCAACCGCACCCGGCTCTGGCTTAATGACGCCACCAGCCAGGTGCTGGCGAACGGCCTTGACCTGCTGGGCGTTTCCGCGCCGGAACGGATGTAGGACCCATGACGCACACAGCAGCACAGGGCTCTCCGCTTGCCCCGGAGTGGCTTGCCGTTCCGGATGACCTCAATGCCCTCCACGAACCAATGTGGGCCGGCGACGCAGCGCGCAACGCCGACGGTGAACTCGCCATTGGCGGCATCCCCGTCAGCGAGTTGCAGCGGCAATACGGGACCCCGCTTTTCGTGATGAGCGAGAACGACTTCCGTGCCCGGGCCAGGGCATTCAGCGACGCGTTCAACAACGCCTTCGCGGATATCTGCGGGGGAGTGGACGTCTACTACGCCGGCAAGTCGTTCCTCTGCACCGCAGTGGTCCGCTGGGTGGAGGAAGAGGGGCTGCGGCTGGACACGGCCTCGGGCGGGGAACTCGCCGTGGCCTACCGGGCCGGAATTCCCGGGGCGGACGTCGCCCTGCACGGCAACAACAAGTCCGACGGCGAGATCCACAGGGCGCTTGACATGGGCCTGGGGCGGATCGTGGTGGACAGCCTCGATGAGCTCGTGCGCGTCGGTGCGATCGCGCAGGGGCGCGGGGAGCAGGCGAAGGTCATGCTGCGGCTCACCCCCGGCGTGCATGCCCACACGCACGAATTCATTGCCACCGCCCACGAGGACCAGAAGTTCGGCCTGTCCATGGCCGCCGACACCACCGATGAAGCGGGGATCTCCGCTGCCGAGGAAGCGGTGGCCGCTGCATCAGCGCATCCCGGTATCGAGTTGCTCGGCCTGCACTGCCACATTGGCTCCCAGATCTTCGAGCCGGACGGCTTTGCGCTGGCCGCCGAGAAGCTGCTGCGCTTCCTGGCCGCCATGCAGGAAAAGTACTCCATCATCCTGCCGGAACTGGACCTTGGCGGCGGCTACGGGATCGCCTACACGCCGGTGGACACCCCGCGCCCTGCCGCGGAGATCGCCAACGCGATGGCCGCCGTTGTGCGTTCCACCTGCGCCGAACTGGGCATCGACGCGCCGCGCATCTCCATTGAACCGGGACGCGCGATCGTTGGCAGCACTACCTTCACCCTGTATGAAGTGGGCACGCTGAAGACGGTCCGCGTGGACGCACCCGGTACGTCCGGTGACAGTGACGCGGGCAACAACGTTACGTATCCCCGCCGGTATGTTTCGGTGGACGGCGGCATGAGCGACAACGCCCGCCCGGTGCTGTACGACGCGGATTATTCGGCAGTCCTGGCCTCCCGCACCTCCAGCGCCGCCCCGCAGCTGTCCCGCGTAGTGGGCAAACATTGCGAGAGCGGCGACATAGTTGTTAGAGATGTATATCTGCCCGAGGACGTGGCAGCCGGTGATCTGCTTGCTGTACCGGGAACCGGCGCCTACTGCTGGGCCCTCTCGAGCAACTACAACTATCTGGCCCGGCCGGGCGTTGTCGCGGTGCGCGACGGATCTTCCCGGCTGATTGTCCGCGGGGAAACCGAAGAAGATCTGCTGAACCGCGACATGGGAGCCTGAATGACGGAAATGCGAACGCTGAAAGTAGCCCTGCTGGGCTGTGGCAACGTTGGAGCCCAGGTTGCGCGGATCCTCATTGAGGACGCCGACGCCCTCGCTGCCCGCACCGGTGCCCGCCTGCAGCTCAGCGGCATCGCCGTGCGCAACGTCAACGCCGCCCGCGACGTGGACCTGCCGCAGGAGCTCTTCACCACCGACGCCGAAACCCTCGTCAAGGACGCGGACCTGGTGATCGAACTGATGGGCGGCATCGAGCCTGCCCGCACCCTGATCCTCTCCGCGCTGCGCAACGGCGCCTGCGTTGTCACCGGCAACAAGGCACTCCTGGCCCAGGACGGCCCAACGCTCTACGAAGAAGCGGACAAAGCCGGCGTCCAGCTGTCCTACGAGGCCGCGGTGGCCGGCGCCATCCCGATCCTGCGCCCCATCCGCGACAGCCTCTCGGGCGACCGCATCACCCGGGTGCTGGGCATCGTCAACGGCACCACCAACTTCATCCTTGACCAGATGGACACCACCGGCGCCCAGTTCGCCGATGCCCTCGCCGAAGCCCAGCGCCTTGGCTACGCCGAAGCAGACCCCACTGCCGACGTCGAAGGCCACGACGCCGCCGCCAAGGCCGCCATCCTCGCGTCACTGTCCTTCCACACCCGCTTTGCGCTGGACGATGTCCACTGCGAGGGAATCACGTCCGTCAGTGCTTCGGACATCGCCGCCGCAAAGGACGCCGGCTTCGTCATCAAGCTGCTGGCCATCGCGGAGAAACTGACCGACGCCGACGGCAAGGAAGGCGTGTCCGTCCGCGTGCACCCCACCCTGCTGCCGCGCGAACACCCGCTGGCCGCCGTCCGCGGTGCCTTCAACGCGGTATTCATCGAGGCCGAAAACGCCGGAGAGCTGATGTTCTACGGCCAGGGCGCCGGGGGCACCCCGACGGCATCCGCTGTCCTGGGCGACCTCGTGTCAGCAGCCAGGCGCCTGGTCCTGGGCGGTCCCGGCCGCACCGAAACCACCACGGGCCACGTTCCCGCGCTGCCCATCGACGCGGCCACCACGAGTTACTACATTGGCCTGGACGTCGCCGACCAGCCCGGCGTCCTGGCAAAGATCGCCCAGCTCTTCGCCGAGCACGGCGTCTCCATCGAAATCATGCGGCAGACCATCCACCGCGATTCAGCTTCCAACGTGGAGTCGGCCGAACTGCGGATCGTCACCCACCGTGCGTCAGAGGCTGCCCTTGCAGCCACCGTCGAGGCCGTGAAGGGCCTGGACGTCATCAATTCAGTTACATCCGTTTTGCGGGTAGAAGGAGTCTAAGTGGCTCACCAATGGCGCGGTGTCATCCGCGAATACGCTGACCGTCTGCCCGTGACGGAGTCCACCAGGGTCATCACCCTGGGCGAGGGCGGCACCCCGCTGGTGCACGCGCAGAAGCTCTCCGAACTCACCGGTTCCGAGGTCTACCTCAAGGTGGAAGGCATGAACCCCACCGGCTCCTTCAAGGACCGTGGCATGACCATGGCGATGACGGCAGCAGTTGCCTCCGGCGCGAAGGCCGTTGTGTGCGCTTCCACCGGCAACACGTCCGCCTCTGCTGCTGCCTACGCCACGGCCGCCGGCCTCAAGTGCGCGGTGCTGGTGCCCGAAGGCAAGATCTCCATGGGCAAGCTCAGCCAGGCGATCGCCCACGGGGCCACCCTCCTCCAGGTGGACGGCAACTTCGACAACTGCCTGGACATAGCCCGCAAGCTGGGGGAGTCCTACCCCGTCTTCCTGGTGAACTCGGTAAATCCCGCCCGCATCCAGGGCCAGAAGACCGGCGCCTTCGAAGTGGTCGATTCCCTGGGTGACGCACCGGACATCCACGTTCTGCCCGTGGGCAACGCCGGCAACATCACGGCCTACTGGAAGGGCTACAAAGAGTACTCCGCTCCCTTCGAATCGGAGACGGCCGGCACACTTCCCGCCGTATCCACCAGGACACCTGCCATGTGGGGCTTCCAGGCCGCCGGTGCCGCCCCCTTCGTCGCAGGCCACCCCATCACGGAACCGGACACCATCGCCACTGCCATCCGCATTGGAAACCCGGCGTCCTGGGACGGTGCCGTCGGCGCCCGTGACGAATCCGGCGGGCTCATCGAGGCCGTCACCGATGAGGAGATCCTGAACGCCCACCGCTGGCTGTCGTCCAAGGAAGGCGTCTTCGTGGAGCCCGGTTCCGCCGCAGGCGTGGCCGGACTGCTCAAGAAGCACGCCGCCGGCGAGGTCCCCAGCGGAAAAACCATCGTCATCACCGTCACAGGCCACGGACTCAAGGATCCCCAGTGGGCCCTGCGCACCGAGGACGGCAGCGATGTCCAGCCGGTCAAGGTCCCCAACGACGTCGTCACCGTAGCCGCTGAGCTGGGACTGGAAGAAAAATAACCTTGGACACCACCTCGCAGGCCGCCGTCGGACTGCAACTGATTGAGCCGGGCCAGCGCGTCACTGTCCGCGTCCCCGCCACCACGGCCAACCTTGGTCCCGGCTACGACAGCCTGGGGCTTGCCCTGGCCCTGCACGACACCCTGACCGTGGAAAGCCTGGACACGGACGAACTCGTCTTTGACCTGCGCGGCGAAGGGGCGGAAACCCTTCCCCGGGATGCCAGCCACCTGGTGGTCCGGGCCATGGATGCGGCCTTTGAACGGCTGGGATTCCGCCACGGCGGCCTGAAGGTGACTGCCGAAAACGTCAACCCGCACGGCAGGGGGCTGGGCTCGTCCGCCTCGGCGGTCGTGGCGGCTGTGTCTGCCGCCAATGCCATGGTTCCAGCGGAAAACCAGCGCGGCCGCGACTGGATCCTGCAGCTCACCAGCGAAATGGAAGGCCACCCGGACAACGTCGCACCCGCGATTTTCGGCGGACTGGCGCTGTCATGGCAGGACAGTGAGCAGTACAGCAGCACCACTGCCACCGTTACCGGTTCGATCATCCCCATCGTGGCGGTACCCGACTTCGAACTGTCCACCGAAGCAGCCCGCGCCCTGCTGCCCGCATCAGTGGGACACCATGCGGCGGCCATGAATTCGGGCCGTGCGGCGCTGCTGATCCATGCATTGACGCAAAAGCCTGAGTTTCTCCTGCCGGGCACCGAGGACTACCTGCACCAGAGCTACCGGGCGGAAGCCATGCGGCCCAGTGCGGCGCTCATCGGCGCCCTCCGTAAAGCAGGCTACGCAGCAGTGGTTTCCGGCGCCGGGCCAACCGTCCTGGTGCTGGCCAACGGCGAAGCGCAGGCCAGTGATGCACTGGCCTTCATTGAGGCCTTTACATCGGAGAACACGCCGGACATTGGCTGGCGCGTGCTGAAGCTCGCAGTGGACGTTGAAGGTGCTAAGGTGGACGTGCACCGGCGGTAATTCCGCCTATCTGATCTGCTCCTGCATTCAGTTGCTGTTTGATCTACCACTGTGAATGTATTCCGGTGCCACCTGCTTGGTCTGTCGCAGGAATCTGCAGCATCCAACTGCCCCTGAAGCGTCAGTCAGGCGTTGCGCCGTGGGCGCAGCGCAAGGTGAATCAGTATCCGGCCCTGCTGGCCGAAATCCAACCGGCAAGGCTGAAATCCGGCTGCAGATCTGAACTGCAGCCCAGATCAAATCATCGCGTCCAGCTCCCAGTCTGGACGCCGTCGAGGGGGAAGGATCCTTCGTGACCGAAACCACTGAGCTGTCGCCAGCTGTGGAACACACAACTTCTGCTGCCGAATCATCGGCCGCACCCGCCAAGAGCAGTGGCCTCGCCGGCCTGAAGCTCGCCCAGCTGCAGGCCCTCGCCAGCCAGCTCGGCATCTCCGGCGGCTCCCGCATGCGCAAGGGGGACCTGGTTTCGGCCATCTCCGCCCACCGCGCAGGGACCCTGACCGTCAAGACTCCTGCGAAGGCAACGGAAAAGGCTCCGGAAAGCAGCGTGGCTCCTGCCGCAGCCGCTCCGGAGGCCGCTGCCGCGGAAGCTCCTGCCGCTGAAGGCACCCGTGCCCGCGGACGCGGCCGCAGCCGCCGCGCTGTCAGTGACGGCGTGGTTGCACCGGCAACCGAAGCTCCCGTCGTGGAAACCGCTGCCGCACCTGCCGCTGCAGCCGTCGAGGCGCCGTCGGCCGCCCCCACGGAAACCACCGAGGCAACGGAAGGCGCCCCCGAGCGCCGCCAGCCGCGCACCCGCAACCGCCGCCGCGGCGAAGCCGCTGCCGCCTCCGTCCAGGAAGCCCCGGTGGAAACCCCGGCAGAGCAGCCGGCCGCGGAACAGCGTGCAGGCGAACAGCGTGCAGGTGAACAGCGCACCGAAACCCCCGCAGAAGCAGGGGACGCCGGCCAGCGCACCGAACGCCGTGACGGCGGCCGCACCCGCGGCCGTGACAACACCCGCGATTCCGATGGCGGCCGCGACAATGCCGGCAGCCGCGAAGCCGGCCAGCGCGATGGCGGCCGGGACAACCGCGACAACGACGACGCCGACGGCGGAAGCCGCCGCAACCGCCGTAACCGCCGTGACCGGAATGACCGCAACGACCGTTCCGGCGGCCAGGACCGGGACAACTCGCGCAACGACCGCTTCCGCGACCGCAACGACCGCCGCCGAGGCCGCAACCAGGGCCCGGACGTAGACGACGTCGAGGTCACCGACGACGACGTGCTGCTGCCGGTCGCCGGCATCCTCGACGTCCTGGAGAACTACGCGTTCATCCGCACCTCCGGCTACCTGCCCGGCCCCAACGACGTCTACGTCTCCCTGGCCCAGGTCAAGAAGTACAACCTGCGCAAGGGTGACGCCGTGGTAGGCGCAATCCGTGCACCGCGCGAAGGCGAAGACCGCAGCCAGCAGTCCAACCGCCAGAAGTTCAACGCCCTGGTCCGCGTCACGTCCGTCAATGGCAAGACGCCGGAAGAACTCAAGGACCGCGTCGAATTCGCCAAGCTGGTTCCGCTGTACCCGTCGGAGCGCCTGCGCCTCGAGACCGACCCCAAGAAGATCGGCCCCCGCGTCATCGACCTCGTCGCCCCGATCGGCAAGGGCCAGCGCGGCCTGATCGTCTCCCCGCCCAAGGCCGGCAAGACGCTCATCCTGCAGTCCATCGCCAACGCGATCACCACCAACAACCCTGAGGTCCACCTCATGATGGTGCTGGTTGACGAACGGCCCGAAGAAGTCACGGACATGCAGCGCACCGTCAAGGGGGAAGTCATTGCCTCCACCTTCGACCGTCCCGCAGACGACCACACCACCGTGGCCGAACTTTCCATCGAACGCGCCAAGCGCCTCGTGGAAATGGGCATGGACGTGGTGGTCCTGCTGGACTCCATGACCCGCCTGGGCCGTGCCTACAACCTGGCAGCACCGGCCTCCGGCCGCATCCTGTCCGGTGGTGTGGACTCCGCAGCCCTCTACCCGCCCAAGCGCTTCTTCGGTGCCGCCCGCAACATCGAAAACGGCGGCTCGCTCACCATCCTGGCCACCGCCCTCGTTGAGACCGGCTCCAAGATGGACGAGGTCATCTTCGAAGAGTTCAAGGGCACCGGCAACATGGAACTACGCCTGTCCCGCCAGCTGGCAGACAAGCGCATCTTCCCGGCCGTGGATGTCAACGCATCCGGTACCCGCCGCGAAGAGAACCTGCTCTCGCCCGAAGAAGTCAAGATCATGTGGAAGCTGCGCCGCGTCCTCTCCGGACTCGAGACCCAGCAGAGCCTTGAACTGCTCACCAACAAGATCCGGGAAACCCAGAGCAACGTCGAGTTCCTCATGCAGGTCCAGAAGACGACGCTTGGTGCGAAGTCGGATAACGACAAGTAGCTGAGTAAAGGGGCGGGGTGCCGGAAAATCCCGCGGCTTGGGGGCCGCGCGGATTTTCCGCCCCCGCCCCTTCGCGTGGCGGCTCAGTCCTGACGGACGTGAGCCGCCACGCTCCGGCAGGCCCGATGCCACTCCCAGGGCGGAAAATCCACGCGGCCGGCGCCAGCTCACCGGGTGCCCCGCATGCTTTGGGGTTGGATTCCTGTGCCTGACTAAACTAGGTGCAGAACGAAAGGTTTTGAAAAATGTTTGAGTCCGTACAGGGCCTGCTTGATGAGCATGACTCCATCCAGGCGCAGCTGGGGGATCCTGCTGTTTATGCTGACCAGCGGCTTGCCCGGAAGCTGGGGCGGCGGTCGGCTCAGCTCAATGGCATTGTTGAGGCCTACCACAAGTGGGAAGGCATCCGGGATGACCTTGCTGCCGCCAAGGAGATGGCTGCCGAGGATCCCGAGTTTGCTGCCGAGGTGCCTGAACTCGAGGCCGCGCTGGAGACGGCTGCCGCCAAGCTGCGGCGCCTGCTGATTCCGCGCGATCCGGACGACGCCCGTAACGTGATCCTCGAGGTCAAGGGCGGCGAAGGTGGCGACGAGGCTGCCCTGTTCGCCGGCGACCTGCTGCGCATGTACACCCGCTACGCGGAGTCCCGCGGTTGGAAGACCGAAATCATCTCCGCTACCGAATCGGACCTGGGCGGCTACAAGGACGTCCAGGTGGCCGTCAAGGGCAACTCGAACGACCCCGCTGAGGGCGTGTACGCCCGGCTTAAATTCGAAGGCGGCGTGCACCGCGTCCAGCGCGTGCCTGTAACCGAGTCCCAGGGACGCATCCACACCTCCGCTGCCGGCGTGCTGGTCCTGCCCGAAGTGGACGAGCCGGAAGAGCTCGAGATCAACCAGAACGACCTCAAAATCGACGTGTACCGGTCCTCGGGCCCGGGTGGCCAGTCCGTGAACACCACGGACTCCGCTGTGCGCATCACGCACCTTCCCACCGGCATTGTGGTGGCCATGCAGAACGAGAAATCCCAGCTGCAGAACCGTGAGGCCGGCATGCGCGTCCTCCGTGCCCGCATCCTGGCGCACCAGCAGGAGCAGATCGACGCCGCCAACTCGGAACAGCGCAAGTCTCAGATCCGCACCATGGACCGCTCCGAGCGCATCCGCACGTACAACTACCCGGAAAACCGGATCGCCGACCACCGCACCGGCTACAAGGCCTACAACCTGGACCAGGTCATGAACGGTGACCTGGAACCGGTCATCCAGTCGGCGATTGAAATGGACGAGCAGGCGCGGCTGGACGCCATCGGCGACTGATCGGAAGCTGCCACCCATGACCGAGCCCACCTCCGCGGTGCCTGCCCAGACCCAGACACTGGCTGCAGCTGTCCGTGAGGCTGCCGCACTGCTGGCTGAGGCCGGGGTCCCCAGCCCCCGCGCCGACGCGGAGCTCCTGGCGGACCACCTCCTGAACGTCGGGCTGGGACGCCTGCGCTCTCTGATGCTTGGCGACACTCCCGCACCGCCGGGGTATGCCGAGCTGGTGGCCGAACGTGCGCGCCGGATCCCGCTGCAGCACATCACCGGAGTGGCATATTTCCGCTACCTGGAGCTGGCGGTGGGGCCGGGGGTCTTCATTCCGCGTCCGGAGACCGAATCGGTGGTCCAGCTGGCCATCGACCATGTCCGTGGCATGGACAGTCCCCGCATTGTGGACCTTGGGACGGGGTCCGGCGCCATCGCCGGTTCGCTCGCCTCCGAGCTTCCCGGAGCCGAGGTACACGCTGTCGAATTCAGCCCGTTCGCGCACGCCTGGGCGGCGAAGAACCTGGCGCCCCTGGGCGTCAACCTTGTCCTGGGGGACCTGCGCGACGCCTTCATGGAGCTCAACGGAAGCGTCGACGTCGTGGTTTCCAACCCTCCGTACATCCCCGCCGAAGCCATCCCCAACGAACCCGAAGTAGCCCTGCACGATCCGCCGGAGGCTTTGTACGGCGGGGGAGCGGACGGCATGGAACTTCCGACGGCGGCAGCGGCCTCCGCTGCCCGGCTGCTGCGGCCGGGGGGCTACTTCGTCATGGAACACGCAGAAGTCCAGGCCGGCTGGATTGCCGCCATGCTCGCAAAGACCGGAACCTGGACAGCCATCACAACGCACCTGGACCTCAACGGCAAGAAGCGCGCCACCAGCGCCGTGCTCGTGGAGGACTCCGCACGGAATGAAAGAATGGGCCAGTGACCACAACTTATGACTGCACCATCGACGACGAGCGGGCCCGGGGGCTGGAACACGCCCAGCGCGCCATCAGTGAAAAGAAGTGCGTCGTGCTCCCCACGGACACCGTCTACGGGATCGGCGCGGACGCGTTCTCGCCGCATGCCGTCACCATGCTGCTGGTATCCAAGGGACGCAGCCGCACCATGCCGCCGCCCGTCCTGATTCCGCGGATCAACGCCCTGGACGGCCTGGCCACTGAGGTCTCGGCCGACGCACGGAAACTGGCCGAGGCCTTCTGGCCCGGAGGCCTGACGCTGATCCTGCACGCACAGCCGTCCCTGGACTGGGACCTGGGCGAAACCAAGGGGACCGTGGCCCTGCGGATGCCTGCCGACGAAGTGGCCCTGGAACTGCTGACCTTGACCGGCCCGCTTGCCGTGTCCTCGGCAAACCGCACCGGCCACGCACCGGCCCAGACTGCTGCTGCCGCCCGGGAACAGCTTGCTGATTCCGTCGAGGTGTACCTGGAGGGCGGCCAGCGCCCCGTAGAGGGCGAGGCCGGCGTGCCGTCCACCATTGTGGATGCCACCGGCCCCATCCTGCGCGTGGTGCGCAACGGGGCAGTGAGCCTGGACCAGCTCCGCGGGCACGTCCCCGGCGTCCTGGGCCTGGGAGAGATCCCCATGGCCGAAGAGGAAGCCGGCCAGTCAAGCGCAGCCGGCGTACAGGACGACGGCGGGGCCGCACCTGAGGCGTCCGGGTCGTCCGCCGTGACCGGCCCGGCCACGGAATCCGCCACGCCGGCCGGGAACCAGCAGCCTTGATGGCGCTGGACCGCCAGCAGATCCCTGTCCTGGACGTCCACGCCACGCCGCTGCGCGTCCCCGAACTGGTGGCGGAACTGAGCAGCTTCGTGGCGGATGGCTCCACCCGTACCGTCCTGGGCCACAACCTGCACAGCGTGACGCTGGCTTTGTCCGACGACGGATTCCGGCGCCTCTATGAGGACAGCGACGTCGTGCTCCTGGACGGGGCACCCGTGCTGTGGCTGTGGGGGAGGACCGGCAACGCCGAAGGCCCCGTCATGGATTACCGGCTGGGTTCAACGGACTGGCTGCCGGCGCTGGACCAGGTGCGCGGCCTTGACCGGATTGCCGTGATCGGTGCCGGTGCGGAAGCGAACGCCGGGGCAGTCAGCAGGCTGAAGGACATCGTTCCGGGCGCCCGCGTCTCAGGCTTTCCCGGTGAAGGATGGGGTCCTGAGCTGGAAGAGGCAGCCGTTGCCTGGCTGCACCGTGAACAGCCGCAGCTTGTCCTGCTTGGCCTGGGCATGCCGCTCCAGGAGGAAGTGCTGCAGCGGCGGCTGGCTGAGATGCCGCCTGCCGTGTACTGCGCCGTGGGCGGCGCCATCGAGCAGTTGGCGGGCGTCCAGAAGCTGGCCCCCCGGTGGCTGGGCAGGATGGGCCTGGAGTGGGCCTGGCGCCTGCTCCTGCATCCCCGCCGCGTGGCCTACCGCGTGCTGGGGGAGCCCTGGGTCCTGCTGTGGCTCCTGGCCGCCCGGAGGCTCGGAAAACCGGTGCTGACCAAATAGCCCGGGGCCGTACGCAGCGGAGCGCGGCAAACGGCGGCAGGGCCCGCCTAGAACTTCTGGTCCTCCAACGGAGCAAAGCCCTTGCCCCGCAGGCCGGTGGTGAACGAACGGGCCCACCCCAGGAAGCCCGGAAGGTCGCGGCGCTGCAGGAAATAGCCCAGGTACCCGCCGACGTCGGCCACGAACGAGCGCACCCGGAAGTAGCGGCGGATCAGGTAGCCCCGGTTCCGGTAATAGTAGAAGCGCTTGAAGGCGGAGTCCGGGACGATCACGTGCCAGCGGGCGCCGTAGACGTGCTGCGTTTCCCCGAAGGCGTGCGGGTGCGTAATGGCCGTGGTGGTGACGGTGCCAAAGCGGATCCCGGCCTTGCGCAGCCGGATGGTGAAATCAACTTCATCGCCCCGGATGAACAGGCGCATGTCCGGCAGGCCCACCTTGAAGAACACGTCGGAGCGGATCAGCGCACCGTTGAAGAAATGGCCATCGTCCGGCAGGAAGCCACGTTTCTCCACCTCGGCCCTGTCGTGCGTGACCTTGCCGTCCAGCCGGAAGAAGAAGGACAACCGGTCGGGATGGCCGGGCGCCGTGACCAAAGGGACCACCGCCTCCAGGTCGCGTGCCTCAGCCTCACGAAGCAGCGTGGCGAGGCATTCCGGATCTGCCGGCTCGGCGTCGTCGTCCATCATCCAGATCCAGCGGGCACCGCTGGCGACGGCCTTCAGCGCGGCAAGCGCAAACCCGCCGGCGCCGCCCAGGTTCGCTTCGGAGCGCACATAGTCCACGTTGGGGTGCGCCGCAGCCACATCCGCGGCCGGGGTGGTGCCGCTGTCCACCAGGCAAATCGTGTCCACGTGCCGGCTCTGGGCGTTGATCGAATCCAGCAGGACGGACAGTTCCTTGGGCCGGTCGAAAGTCACGGCGGCAACCGCAATGCGGGGGGTCATGGGGGTCCTTTCAGCATGGCTGCAAGGGAGTTCCCCGCCTGTTGTGCGCCCGTGTGGCGCGGAGCCATGGTGCCGGTGGCACTAGTATCTTTGACTAGAGTCCACTGTAATACAGCCCTGTAAGGCGCTGCGCGCATGTCTGAGCGCACCGCCTGCTGCGCGCTCGGCGACGGAGAAGTTTCATTTATCGAAGAACAGATTCCCGGCCCGTGAGCCCACACACCCCCAACCGGCTGCCACCGCAGGCGAGCGGTTTTGGCGCCACCATCCTTGAAGCGGTTGCCGTCCCATGATCATGTACCTGCTTATGGGGCTCACCGCCGCCATCGTCTCCTACGCGGCCACCTGGGGCGCCCGCGTCGTGGGGCACCGGCTTGAGCTGCACCTGCCCATCCGCAGCCGGGACATGCATTCCACGCCGGTGTCCAGGCTGGGCGGGGTGGCAATCTTCCTGGGCGTCATGGTGGCGCTGGTCGTTGCCAGCCAGTCCTTCTTCGTCAAGGACATTTACCGCAACAACTTTTCACCGTGGGGTGTCCTGGCAGGAGCAGCTGTCATCGTCCTGGTGGGCGTGGCGGACGACCTGCTGGACATCCGCTGGTGGGTGAAGCTGATCGGCCAGAGCGCGGCCGGACTGACCGTGGCCATCTGGGGTGTGCAGATGACTATCGTCCCCTGGGTACCTGAACCCATCTACCTCCACGACGGAACACTGCGGATAGTGCTGACCGCCGGACTGATCGTCACCACCATGAACGCCTTCAACTTCATAGACGGACTGGACGGCCTCGCCGCGGGAGTGGCCATCATCGGCGGCACGGCGTTCTTCATTACCGCCTATTGGGTCCACCGCAACGCGGTACTGCTGGATTATTCGGACCTGGCAACGCTCATTACGGCCGTACTGGTGGGCGGGTGCCTTGGGTTCCTCCCGCACAACTTCTTTCCCTCGAAGATCTTCATGGGCGACTCCGGCGCCATGCTGATCGGGCTCCTCATGGCCTCGGCCGGCGTCGTGTCCACGGGGCAGATCACCTCGGGCCTCTACGACCGCGCCAACGGTATCTCCACCATCATTCCCATCCTGCTTCCCTTCGCCGTCCTCTTCCTGCCGCTGCTGGACCTCGGGCTGGCGGTCGTCCGGCGCACGGCCCGCGGGCGTTCGCCCTGGTCGGCGGACCGCGGACACCTGCACCATAAATTGCTGGACATCGGCTATTCGCACCGTACCGCCGTGGTCCTGATGTACCTGTGGACCGCCGTACTCTCCTTCGGCGGCCTGGCGTTTGCTGTCTTCCCCTGGCACGTCGTGCTCGCCGTGGACATCTTCGCCACGCTGGTCATGGGACTGGTGACAGCGTGGCCGTACCTGTCCCGCGGCAACGGGGAAACTGCGGCGTAACGGCAGTTCTGAATTATTTCTATCTCGTGTAGAATTTAGGGGCAGCCCAAGCTGCCACTCCACCCCCTGCCTCCTGGCGATCCGCCATGTGGTGACGACGATTGGGATCTCATGACCTCCAACGCCGAGTCCGGACCTGCCTCCGGCAATGGACCCGTTGGTACGTCTGGTCCCACCCGTTCGCTCTGGCTGAACCTGCTCAAGCGCAGCTCTATTGCTGCGGCTGCCGGACTTGTGCTGTGCGCAATCCCGGCCGCCGTCCTCAACGGGGCAACCGGGGCGCTCTCCAGCGTCCTGGGCGGCCTGCTGGTGATGCTGTTCTTCGGCATCAGCCTGCTGGTGGGCCACTTCGTGGGACGAAGCAACCCATCGGGTGCAATCGGAATGTTCGTCGCCACCTACTTCATCAAAGTGGTTGGCTTTGCCGTTGTCCTGTTCGTCATCGGTGCTCCTGAATGGCTCCACGGCCGCTGGTTCATCATCGGCGCCATCGTGGCCGTCATCCTGTGGCAGGCCGCGGAGATCCATGGCTTCAGCAGGGCGCGACTCCAGATCTACAACGATCCAGAAGACAAGGGAGCATCCAATGCGTGATCGGAAAAAAACCGCAGGCGCCGCACACGGCAAACGCGGATCAACCGACTCCACGCAGGGTCCTGCCGACGTGTCCACCGATGGCGGCTACAACGCTGGAATGGCTGTATTCAGCTACATCATTGGCGGAATCATCGTCTGGAGTTTGATAGGGTGGGGACTGGATTATCTGTGGGGAACGCGCTGGATTGTGCTCGCAGGCGCTCTGCTTGGAGCCGTCGGAGGTTTCTACCTTTCCCACATGCACGGCCTCACCAGTTCCCGAAAAATTGCTGATGGGCGCCATGCTCCCAGCGCACCGTCCCAGGACGGAAAAGATAATGCCAAATAATTTCACATGGGGAACAGCAGGCTGTCAGGCTGCCGGACCCCGCCCAACGCCCAATGATGGACACTGCAGAGAGGAAACGCGTTGATCGCGCTTGCGCTCCCGGCCCAAGATTCAGGAGAGTTCACTCCTCCTGGTATTAACGAAATGCATTTGCCGGCAATCCTGCCGTGGGGTGCCGCAGAAGGATTCTCCAAGCAGATGCTGCTGGTCCTCCTCTCTGTCGTCTTTATCGCCGTCTTCTTCGTGCTCGCCGCACGCAAGCAGCAGCTGGTACCCGGCAAGCTCCAGTTCGCCGGCGAAGCCGCTTACGGCTTCGTCCGCAACGGCATTGCCAAGGACATCATCGGCGGCAGGGACTTCATCAAGTACGTCCCCCTGCTGTTCAGCCTGTTCTTCTTCATCCTGGTCAACAACATCTACGGCGCAATCCCGGTGTTCCAGCTCCCCACGTTCTCGCACGTGGGTGGAGCGTATGTGCTGGCCGGCCTGGTGTACGTCACCTGGATCGCCATCGGCGTCAAGAAGAACGGCCTGCGCTACTTCAAGCTTGCAACGGTCCCCTCGGGCGTGCCGTGGTACATCCTGCCGATCGTCATCCCGATCGAAATCATCTCCAACTTCGTTGTCCGGCCCGTCACGCACAGCCTCCGTCTGTTCGCGACCATGCTCGCCGGCCACCTGATCGTGATGATCGCCGGTTCCGGCATCGAGTACCTCATCATGCAGGAGAACGTGCTGCTGAAGGGAACCTCGATCCTGGTTCTCGCCGGTGCCATCGCCATGTACATGCTTGAAGCCCTGATCATGGTCCTGCAGGCCTATGTCTTTACGCTGCTGACCGCGATCTACATCGAAGGCGCACTGCACGCCGACAGCCACTAGGCACGCCGGCCGGGGCAACACGCACCGGCGGCACACCACAGTCTTCCCCTAGCGGGGATGAAGCAACCCAAACAACCTGCCACATAAGTGGCATCTTGAAAGGAAAAAAAAATGGAAGGCTCCATCAACGGCTCCCTCAACCTCATCGGCTATGGCCTCTCGGCTATCGGCGGTGGTATCGGTGTGGGTCTCGTGTTCGCTGCCTACATCAACGGCGTTGCACGCCAGCCGGAAGCCCAGCGCGTCCTGCAGCCGATCGCATTCCTTGGCCTGGCCCTGACCGAAGCACTCGCCATCCTGGGCCTGGTCTTCGCCTTCGTTCTCAAGTAAACCCTTCAGAACTTAGCGAACATTCAGAACCGAGTAGATAAGGACGGGTGAAATATGCATCAGCTGATCATCTCAGCCGCCGCTGAAGGCGACGTCAACCCCCTTGTTCCCAATGGCTGGGAAATGCTGGTTGTCTTCGTGGGCTTTGCCATCCTCTTCTTCATCGTGGTCAAGTTTGTTGTCCCGATGTTCGAGAAGACCTTTGCAGAGCGTGCCGAGGCCATCGAAGGCGGTATCGCCAAGGCTGAAAAGGCCCAGGCTGAGGCGTCTGCTGCACTCGAAGAGTACAAGCAGCAGCTGACCGACGCCCGCACCGAAGCCAACCGCATCCGTGAGGAAGCCCGCGCCGAAGGTGCCCAGATCCTCGCGGATCTCAAGGAGAAGGCGGCAGCAGAGTCTGCCCGCATCACCGCACAGGCCCACGTACAGATCGAATCCGAGCGCCAGGCGGCCGTTGTGTCCCTGCGCTCTGAGGTAGGCACCCTGGCCACCACCCTTGCCGGCCGCATCGTGGGCGAGTCCCTCGACGACGACGCACGCGCAGCACGGGTAGTGGACCGTTTCCTGGCAGATCTGGAGTCCCAGAACGCAGGTGCAGCTAAGTAATGGCAGGCGTATCGAGCGAATCGCTGGCAACAGCCCTTGCCGGTTTGGAAGCGAAGCTTCCCACGGCGTCGCTGCAGCTGGCAAAGGAACTCTTCGGAATTCTGGGAATGGTGGACAGCTCGGCTGGCTTGCGCCGTGCCCTGACTGACCCCTCCCGCAGCGGTGACGAAAAGTCGGCGCTGGTGCGGCAGCTGGTTGGCGGAAAAGTCTCCGCTGATGCTGCTGAGATCGCGTCCGGACTGGCCAGCTCACGCTGGGCATCGGCGCGTGACATCGGCGATGCACTCGAGACTCTTGCCGCAACGGTGGTCATTTCCGTTGCTGAAAACAAGTCGGCCGTTTCTGCCTCCGGAATCACTGGCCTGGAAGAGCTGGAAAATGATCTGTTTTCCTTCAACCAGGCTGTTGCCTCCAGCCACGAGGTACAACGTGCTCTGTCCGAACCGCAGGCATCGGGCGCAGCTAAGGCTGGCCTTGCCGAGAAGCTGGTACCCGGCGTCAGTGAGGAAGCCAAAGTCCTCATCACGCAGGCTGTCAGCGAGCCACGCGGGATCAAGCCCACCCGGCTTGTGGAACGGTTCGCCGAACTGGCGGCCAAGCGGCAGCAGCGCTGGATTGCAACGGTCAGCGTAACCCGGCCCTTGTCGCAGACGCAGCTGGCACGCCTCCAGGCGGGCCTGAATGCGCTGTACGGGCGGGAACTGAAGGTCAACATCAACGTTGACCCCTCGCTTATTGGCGGAATCCGAGTCCAGGTGGGGGACGAAGTGCTTGACGCTTCGGTTCTCTCCCGGCTGGGCGAACTGCAACGCCAGCTGGCCGGCTAGCCGGACAAGCACAACCAAACTGATAGAAAACCCGGTCACCGTTTGCGGTGATCACAAACAGGAGAGCAGGGACTGCAGATGGCCGAATTGACCATCAACGCCGACGACGTCCGTAATGCGTTGAACGAGTTCGCGGCGTCCTACGAACCCGGAAACGCAGAGCGCGTAGAGGTTGGCCGTGTAACGACCGCAGGTGACGGCATCGCCCGTGTTGAGGGCCTTCCCTCGGTCATGGCGAACGAGCTTCTTCGCTTCGAAGACGGCACGCTGGGCCTGGCCCAGAACCTTGACGTCCGCGAGATCGGTGTCATTATCCTCGGTGACTTCCAGGGCATCGAGGAAGGCCAGGAAGTGCACCGCACCGGGCAGGTTTTGTCCGTTCCGGTTGGCGACGCCTTCCTCGGCCGCGTGGTTGACCCCTTGGGCCAGCCCATGGACGACCTGGGCGAGATCAAGGCTGAGACCACCCGTGCCCTGGAACTCCAGGCGCCCGGCGTGACCCAGCGCAAGTCGGTCCACGAACCGATGCAGACCGGCCTGAAGGCCATCGACGCGATGATCCCGATCGGCCGCGGCCAGCGCCAGCTGATCATCGGCGACCGCCAGACCGGCAAGTCCGCCATTGCGATCGACACCATCATCAACCAGAAGGCCAACTGGGCTTCGGGAGATGTCACCAAGCAGGTCCGCTGCATCTACGTCGCCATTGGCCAGAAGGCGTCCACCATCGCCGCCATCCGCCAGACCCTCGAGGACAACGGCGCGCTTGAGTACACCACCATTGTGGCCTCTCCCGCGTCCGACCCCGCAGGCTTCAAGTACCTGGCACCGTACGCGGGCTCGGCCATTGGCCAGCACTGGATGTACGGCGGCAAGCACGTCCTGATCGTGTTTGATGACCTGTCCAAGCAGGCCGAGGCATACCGCGCCGTGTCGCTGCTCCTCCGCCGCCCGCCGGGACGCGAAGCCTACCCGGGCGACGTGTTCTACCTGCACTCCCGCCTGCTGGAGCGTTGTGCAAAGCTCTCCGACGAGCTCGGTGCCGGCTCCATGACGGGCCTGCCGCTGATCGAGACCAAGGCGAACGACGTGTCCGCCTACATCCCGACCAACGTCATCTCCATCACCGACGGCCAGATCTTCCTGCAGTCGGACCTCTTCAACGCCAACCAGCGCCCCGCTGTTGACGTGGGTGTCTCGGTGTCCCGCGTTGGCGGTGCCGCCCAGGTGAAGTCCATGAAGAAGGTCTCCGGTACCTTGAAGCTGGACCTCGCCCAGTACCGCGACATGCAGGCGTTCGCGATGTTCGCATCCGACCTGGACGCAGCGTCCCGCCAGCAGCTGACCCGCGGTGCACGCCTGATGGAACTGCTCAAGCAGGGCCAGTACTCGCCGTTCCCGGTCGAGGACCAGGTTGTCTCCATCTGGGCCGGCACCAATGGCTACCTGGATGACGTTCCCGTCGAGGACATCAGCCGCTTTGAGGCCGAGTTCCTGGAGCACCTGCGCCACAAGTCCTCGATCCTGACCACGCTGGCCCAGACCAACGTGCTGGACGATGACACCGTTGCCGCTCTGAAGTCCTCGATTGTGGACTTCAAGAAGGGCTTCTTCGGCGAGGGTGACAACCACCTGGTAGGCGCCGGCCACGAGGAGCATGACGCTATCTCCGAGGGCGAAGTCGACCAGGAAAAGATCGTCAAGCAGAAGCGCTAGTTCCGCATGGCCGGGTGTGCCGGGCCCCAGGGTCCGGCACACCCGGCTACGGAATGTTAGGAAAGGATAAGTATGGGAGCCCAGATCCGGGTCTACCGCCAGAAGATCAGCTCGACCACGTCGATGCGCAAGATCTTCAAGGCGATGGAACTGATCGCTACCTCGCGCATCGGGAAGGCCCGTGCGCGCGTAGCAGCTTCACTGCCTTACGCGAACGCGATCACGCGCGCCGTTTCTGCCGTCGCCAGCCAAAGCGAAATCGACCACCCGCTGACCACTGAGCCGGAGCAGATCCGCCGTGCCGCCGTCCTGGTAATCACCTCGGACCGTGGCCTCGCAGGATCCTACTCGGCCAGCGTGCTCAAGCAGGCGGAAGGTCTCTTCGAGCTGCTCCACGACGAAGGCAAGGAAGTCAAGACCTACCTCGTGGGCCGCAAGGCCCAGGCGTACTTCGAATTCCGGAACCGCGAGTACACGCGGGTCTGGACCGGAGGAACCGACGCTCCAGAGTTCGGCACCGCCCGTGAAATCGGCGAAGCGCTGCTGGCAGATTTCGCCACTGACTTCGAAGAGGGCGGCGTGGACGAAATCCACGTTGTCTACACCCGCTTCAAGTCCATGGTTACCCAGGAGCCGACGGTCATCCGACTGCTCCCGCTGGAAGTAGTGGAAGAACAGGCTGCTTCCGAGTCGGAGCTCCTGCCGCTGTACGAGTTCGAGCCGGAAACCGAGCGTGTCCTTGACGCCCTGCTGCCGCGCTACATCGAATCGCGGATTTTCGCAGCCATGTTGCAGGCGGCAGCTTCCGAGCTTGCGGCCCGCCAGCGGGCGATGAAGTCCGCAGGCGACAACGCAACGGACCTGATCAAGAAGTACACGCGACTGCGCAACACGGCCCGCCAGGCCGAAATCACGCAGGAGCTCTCCGAGATTGTCGCAGGTGCCGACGCTCTCGCGTCGTAGCCTCCCGACCCTCGGTTCCTCGGAACCAGCACCACCACAGATAGACTTAACCCCACGCCATCTACTGAATGAAGTGAGAGAGATGACTGCCACTGCTACCGAACACGTAGCCGCAACGTCCGGTGCAACCGGCCGTATTGCGCGCGTAATCGGCCCGGTTGTCGACGTCGAATTCCCGGCTGACGCAATCCCGTCGATCTATAACGCCCTTACCACCGAGATCACTCTCAACGGTGAGACCAAGACCATCACCTTCGAAGTTGCGCTGCACCTCGGCGACAACCTCATCCGCGCCATCTCGCTGCAGGCGACCGACGGCCTGGTCCGCGGCACCGGCGTCATTGACACCGGTGCCCCGATCTCCGTTCCCGTCGGCGACGGCGTCAAGGGCCACATCTTCAACGTGCTGGGCCAGCCCCTGGACGTTGCAGAGTCGGAACTGGAAGTCAGCGAACGCTGGCCCATCCACCGCAAGGCTCCCAGCTTCGCTTCGCTCGAAGGTTCCACCGAGATGCTGGAGACCGGCATCAAGGTCATCGACCTCCTCACCCCGTACATCAAGGGTGGAAAGATCGGCCTGTTCGGCGGCGCCGGCGTGGGCAAGACCGTTCTGATCCAGGAAATGATCACCCGTGTTGCCCGCAACTTCGGTGGTACTTCGGTGTTCGCCGGTGTTGGCGAGCGTACCCGTGAGGGCAACGACCTCTGGGTGGAAATGGAAGAGGCAGGCGTCCTCAAAGACACCGCCCTTGTTTTCGGCCAGATGGATGAGCCGCCGGGAACGCGCCTGCGCGTGGCCCTGTCCGCGCTGACCATGGCGGAGTACTTCCGCGATGTGCAGAACCAGGACGTGCTGCTCTTCATCGACAACATCTTCCGCTTCACCCAGGCAGGCTCCGAGGTTTCCACCCTGCTGGGCCGCATGCCTTCGGCCGTGGGCTACCAGCCCAACCTGGCGGACGAGATGGGCCTCCTGCAGGAGCGCATCACCTCCACCAAGGGCCACTCCATCACCTCGATGCAGGCCATCTACGTTCCCGCAGATGACTACACCGACCCGGCTCCGGCCACGACCTTCGCACACCTCGACGCGACCACGGAACTGTCCCGTGAAATCGCCTCCCGTGGTCTGTACCCGGCCGTTGACCCGCTGACGTCGACTTCCCGCATCCTGGATCCCCAGTACATCGGCAAGGACCACTACAACACGGCTGTCCGTGTGAAGCAGATCCTGCAGAAGAACAAGGAACTCCAGGACATCATCGCCATCCTCGGTGTCGATGAACTTTCCGAGGAAGACAAGATCGTCGTGTCGCGTGCACGCCGCATCCAGCAGTTCCTGTCGCAGAACACCTACACCGCCAAGCAGTTCACCGGCGTCGAGGGCTCCACGGTTTCCATCAAGGACACCGTTGAAGGCTTCGCAGCCATCTGCGACGGCGAACTCGACCACATCGCAGAGCAGGCCTTCTTCAACGTTGGCGGCCTCGATGACGTTGAGCGCCAGTGGGCCAAGATCCAGGAACAGACCAAGTAATATGGCTGAGCTTGAGGTTGAGATTGTCGCAGCGGACCACTTTGTGTGGTCCGGAGCGGCCAAGATGGTCAAGGCCCGCACCAGCGATGGTGAAATCGGAATCCTGCCCGGCCACTCGCCCCTGCTGGCGATCCTGGCCGAGGGTGAACTGGCAATCCAGCCGGTATCCGGGGACCGTATTGCGGTAGATGTGGACGGTGGATTCTTCTCCGTCGACAACAACCGTGTGGTTATCGTTGCTGACAACGCCCAGCTGGGCGGCTCGGCTACCGCTGGGATCCGCTAGCACGACCTTGATGGACGCACCGGGTATTTCGTTCATCGCACTGGCAATCGCGTTCGGATTGCTGATCTTTGCACTGTGCCTTTCGGGGGTGCGCCGCTTCAACCTGCGGCGTGCCCTCGGCACGGTGGACGCCTCCATTTGCGTAGCTGGAAACAGCTGGCAGATGGGGGTTTGTCGTTATCAGGACAACGACCTTGAATGGTTCAGGCTCATATCCCTGAGCGTCCGCCCCAAGTACACCTTCAAACGGAGCTCCCTGGAGCTCCTGGGGCGCAGGAAACCCACCGAAGCTGAAGCCGTCAAAGTCCAGCCGGACGTGGTGATCGTCGAACTCCGGTACGAGGGGCAGGACCTGCACTTCGCCATGAAATTCGACGCCTATACGGGTCTTTCCTCCTGGCTGGAAGCGGGTCCGGTCATCGGCGTGGGGACCTGGCGCTAGCCGGCGTGGACTGGTTTTCAGACATCCGGCTCACGGACGGTCCACTGTATGGAACCGTCCTGGTATTGGGAGTTGGCGGCGCAGCCTATCTCCTGGTGCCGCCCCGGCGTGCCTCCATGACGTCCGTGCACCGGGCCCGGACCTGGGCGCTGCGTATCCTCCTTGCTGCCGCCGCCGCGTTTGCGCTGGTGGCCACGGTGCACTGGGCCCTCATCAATGTCTTCACTGTCTTCCCGGAGGACCTGCCGGATCCCGTACTGCTGTGGCTGGTGCCCGGTGTGGCGGCGGTCCTCCTGGGCCTGCTCCGCCTGCCCAGGACGGGCTGGGGCGGACGCGGTGCCGGAATCCTCGCCATGCTGCTGGTGGTACTGCTCTCAGCAATCCAGATCAACGCCTACTTTGGCCTGAACAGGACGGTAAGCGACCTTTTGGGAACGGCACTGGCCCGGATACCGGTCCTCGAGCAGGACGTCATGCGGCACGCCGGCGAATCTGACGGTGTCCCGCTCCAGGGCTGGAAGCCCGAGGGCGAGTTGCCGGCCGGAGGCGAACTGCGGAAGTCCGCTATCCCGGGAACAGCGTCCGGGATGTCCACCCGGGATGCCTTCATCTACCTTCCCCCTGCCTATTTTGCTGCCAACAGGCCGGCGCTGCCTGTGCTGGTTCTGGTGGCCGGGCAGCCCGGCGGCCCGGCGGACTGGCTCACCGGCGGCGCAATCCGCGGCCATATGGATTCATTCGCCGCCGCACACGGCGGGGTGGCCCCGGTGGTGGTCATTCCGGACCCGAACGGGTCGCAGTCCGCAAACACCATGTGCATGGACAGCCGCATCGCCAAGGCAGACACCTACCTGTCCCAGGACGTGCCCCGCTGGATCAGTTCCACCCTGGCGGTGGACACCAACCACCGCCACTGGGCCGTGGGCGGGTTCTCCTTCGGCGGCACCTGCGCAGTGCAGATGGGAACACGGCATCCGGACATCTACGCGGACGTGCTGGCATTTTCCAGCGAGGCCGAACCCGCCATTGCCAAGGAACGGCAGAAGACCATCGACGCCGCCTTTCCTGGAAACCCCGAAGAATTCACCAAGCAGACTCCACTGGAGATCATGAAACACCAACGGTTCGAGTCCAGCGGCATGTACCTTACGGCAGGCCAAAACGATCCGGAGTTCGTGGGGAACCTCCGGACACTGGCCGCCGCGGCAGAGAACGCGGGCTTCACCGTCCAGGCACACGAGGTGGAACACACAGGCCACTCCTGGGATACCTCGTCCAAGCGCTTTGCGGACGCACTGCAGTTCCTGGGCAGCCAATGGGGCCTGCAGTGGTGAGCACCCGGAAACCGGACCGTACCGTCGTCCTGATGTGGGCCGCCGTCGGGCGCCCTGCCGTCCGGCAGGCGCTGGGCACACTGAAATCGATGCCCTTCACACTTGGTGTGCTGGTCGCCTTCCTGGCTGCTGCCGCATTGACCGGGAGCTTCCTGGATGGACCGCCGGAGCAACTCCTTGGACTGGCGTCCGTCAGCGGGCCCGGCCTGCGCGAGGGGCAGTGGTGGTCGCTGTTCACCAGCCTGTTCTTCGCCACCAACCCGCTGGCCTACCTCACCGCGTCGCTGATGATTGTCCTGCTGCTCGGACTCGCCGAGCGCAAGCTGGGCCGGCGCGCCGCCGTCGGACTCTTCTTTGGCGGCCAGTTTGCCGCCGTCACGGTGTTCCTCCTGGTCACCCAGCTGGCGGGGTACGTGGGGGACGGCTGGCTGGACAGGATGGTGGATGACAGCCTCATCGGGCCCTATGCGCCGGTCCTGACGGCGGGCCTTGCCGCCAGTGCGCGGATCACGCTGCTGTGGCAGCGCCGGCTCCGCACCGTGGTGCTGTCGATCTCGATCCTGCTGGTTCTGTACGTCGGGCACGCCGAGACCATCATTGGGCTCATCGGTGCCCTGCTTGGCCTCCTGGCAGGGTGGTGGATCCAGGGTGACCAGGGCCGGCTCCATCGCCATCGGTCCACCGGCCGCGAGACCAGGAACCTCCTGGCCCTCACCGTTGCCGTCTTTGCCGTGGGCCCCATCCTGACGGGAATCACGCGCGCGCCCACCGGCCCGCTGGCCCTGCTGCGGGACGTCGTGCTGAGTCCGATGCCCACGCTCAGCCAGCTCGTGTTCAACTGTGGCGCCACCGTTGATGCCTCCTGCCTGGAAACAGGCAGGGCAGGATTCGCCGGGCCGTTCGGCCTGGCGCTGGCAGTGGTGCCGGTCATCCTGCTGCTGATCTGCGCGGACGGCATGCGCCGGGGCCGCCGGCTGGCGCTCAACATAGCCTTGGCCATCCAGTTGGCTGTCACGGCGCTGGCAGCGGTCTACCTGGCCCTGTTCGCACTGGTTCCCTCACGCCTTCAGGGCACGCATGCCACGCCGCTGTCCTCGGCCTTCGCCCACGTGCTTCCACTCGTGGTCGTCCCCCTGCTGCTGGCGGTGGTCCTGTGGCTGAACCGCCGCCAGTTCCGCGTGCAGACCCGGCCGGGTGCCCGGCGCACCCTCGGGGCCGTGGTCTGCGGAACGTGGCTTGTCCTGGCCAGTTCCTACACCGTGGCCTGGTTCTCGTCCGGCGGCCTGGCCCGCGACGGCGGCCTGCTGGGCCTTTTCGCGGAGTTGGCCCGGCAGTATGTTCCGGTGCCCATACCCCAGCATTTCCGCCGGGTCTTCCCGGAACGGGACAGCGCCGAAGCCCTCCTGTTCGCCTACTCGGGGCCAATCTTCTGGCTCGTGGCCCTGGTGGCCGTGTGGTGGGTCCTCGTGGGCCGGCACCATGGCCTGAACTTCGGCCGGCAGGACCGGGACCGCGCCCGGCAACTGCTCCACCAGGGCGGCGGCCCGCTGTCCTGGATGGCGCTGTGGGAGCCCAACACGTACTGGTTCAGCCCGGACGGCGCCGGTGCCATGGCCTTCCAGCAGCACGGGACGGTGGCACTGACCCTGGGCGGCGCCTTTGGTGAGCGCAAGGCGGAGCAGCGCGTGACGGAGGGGTTCCTGGACTACTGCCGCAGCCAGGCGCTGATCCCCGCACTGTATTCCTGCGACGACACGCTGTGGCCGGCGCTCAGGGAACGGGGCTTCTCCCGGGTGGCGGTGGCGCAGGAGACGCGGCTGGCGCTGAACCAGCTGGAGTTCAAGGGAAAGGAATGGCAGAACGTCAGGACGGCCCTGAACCGCGCCGCCAAGCTGGGGGTGCACGCCGTCTGGGGCTCCTACCATTCGCTGCCGGCCGCACTCAGGTCGCGGTTGAACGAAGTGTCCGAGGAATGGGCGGCCGGTAAATCCGTTCCCGAAATGGGCTTCACGCTTGGGGGAGTGGACGAACTCGATGACGAGGAAGTCCTCTGCTGCCTGGCCGTGGACGGCAACGGTGCGGTCCACGGCGTGACCAGTTGGCTTCCGGTGTACGACGGCGGGCGGCTGGTCAGCCGGACGCTGGACGTCATGCGCAGGGGCAGTGAGGGCTTTCCCGGGGTCATGGAGTTCCTGATCGCTTCTGCCGTCCTTGAACTGCGCGATTCAGTGGACATGATCTCGCTGTCAGGCTCGCCCCTGGCCAGCCGTCCGGAGGACGCAGCCCAGGGCGACGCAGCAGGGGACGCCGAAAGGGAGGAAGACGCAGCCGCCACCGATGAAGGCGCGCAGAACCTCGTGAGGATCCTGGACCTGGTGGGCCACGCGCTTGAGCCCGTCTATGGCTTCCGCTCCCTGGCAGCCTTCAAATCCCGGTTCAAGCCCGAGTACCGGGCGCTGTACCTGTACTACCAGGACCCGCTGCACCTGCCCGCCATCGGGAGGGCGCTGACGCGCGCCTACCTGCCGGGGCTTTCCCTTGCCCAGGGCGCCCGCCTGGTCCGCAAATTAGTGACCTGACACCGGCCATACGCCGCTCAACGATAAAGTCATATTTGCGGCGCATATTTTCAAAAACAAATGATCCCCGGGCAATTGCGCCGGGGATCATTTGTTTTTGCTGACAGCCGCGCCAGGCGGCCGGGCGGTACTAGACCAGCGTTACGCCGGTGGCCTGGGGGCCCTTGGCACCCTGGCCGATTTCGAACTGAACGCGCTGGTTCTCGTCGAGGGTCTTGAAGCCACCGGTCTGGATCTCGGAGTAGTGAACGAAGACATCGCCATCCGAGTCGTCCGGGGTGATGAAGCCGAAGCCCTTTTCAGCGTTGAACCACTTGACGGTTCCCTGTGCCATTTATTTCTCCTCATTGTGGAACTTTTTAAGCCCGGCACACCTCGTGCCGACCTTGGTCACTCCGCGAGAAGAATCCTGGATTGCCTTGCCTGGGACAGGTCCGGCGCTGCAGGAGCTTCGCGCTCGCAACATGTCTTGCGAGCATGAAAAACACCTACACAAAGACTGAGATAAGAATTTCATGCCCGTTCCCGCAGGTCAACGGCCCGAACAGTAAAAAGGAAAAAATTTAGGTAAAAAACAGGTGACAGGGAAGGCCATCTGGAAAGGCGCCAATTAGGTGCCCGAAGCAACAAAGGGAATTCTAGAAGAGCCGGGATTCGCTGTCGTCGACCCCGCGCATGGCGTCATAGTCAAGGGTGACGCAGTCGATCCCGCGGTCGTTGGCCAGTACCTTCGCCTGCGGCTTGATCTGCTGGGCTGCAAAGATCCCGCGGACAGGTGCCAGCAGGGGATCGCGGTTGAGCAGTTCCAGGTACCTGGTCAGCTGCTCCACGCCGTCGATGTCCCCGCGGCGCTTGAGTTCAATGGCCACCGTGGCACCATCGGCGTCCCGGGCCAGGATGTCCACGGGTCCGATCGCCGTGAAGTACTCGCGCCTGATCAAAGAGTAGCCCTGGCCCAGCGTTTCGATCTGGTCGGCCAGCAACCGCTGCAGGTCCGCTTCCACGCCGTCCTTGATCAGCCCCGGGTCCACGCCCAGATCGTGGGAGGACTCGCTGACCTTCTCGTGGATGTTGATGATGAGCCGGTCATCGGTCTTGGCCGACTGCACGGTCCACTGCTCCACTACGCCCAGTTCGAGGTCCACCTCGTCCGGGGACGTAACGCGCAGGGTTGCCGGCGGGCTCATCCAGTTCAGCGGCTTGTAGGAACCGCCGTCGGAGTGCACCAGCACGGAGCCGTCCGCCTTCACCAGCAGGAGCCGGGTGGCGAGGGGGAGATGGGCCTTGAGGCGGCCAACGTAATCAACGGAGCAATGGGCTATGACGAGTCGCACGCCGTACAGACTATCGCGTGGGCTCCGGCAGGCCATGGTCGACGCCGGGTGGCCGGGCGGGACGGCAGCAAGCCACGGGCGGGGGGACCACGGTTAGGCGCGGCAACCGGCTGGGGCAGAATGGAGGCATGCCGCGTTCCAACCGTCCCCGCCGCCCCGCCTCCGGCAAGGGCCCTGTTTCCGGCCGGGGCGCAGGCCGGAAGGGCAGTGCGGACGTTCCCGAACTGGACCTTGAGCGTGCCCGGGCCGGAATCGCCCGCCGGGAAAGCGCGCCCGACGGCGAGTGGATGGTCCGCACCATGACCGCCAAAAATGCCGAGAAGACCTACATCTGCCCCGAATGCTCCACCGCGGTGCTGCCAGGGATCGCCCACCTGGTGGTGTGGAAGGACGACCATCTCTTTGGAGCTGCCGCCGGCCTGGCGGAACGTCGGCACTGGCACACCAATTGCTGGATGACGCGCAGCTACCGCTACCGCTGACCCCGGCGCGGCAGAAGAACCTCCGCTGTCGCTAAGCTGGCAGGCATGACTTTTGATCCGGCGTCGTACGAATTCAGCCCGACCCAGGGCCCCGCTCCCATCCGTGCCTCCACCGTCCTGCCTGCCCGGCGCGAGAACATCGAGCTGCAGACAGAGGACGGCCACACGCTGGTGGGGGAGCTGGCGCTGCCCGAGTCGGGTCCGGTCAAGGCCACGCTGATCACGCTCCACCCGCTGCCCACGCACGGCGGCTTCATGGATTCCCACGTTTACCGGAAGGCCTCCTACCGGCTTCCGGCGCTGGCCGGCATCGCGGTGCTGCGCTTCAACACCCGGGGCACCGCCTCACCGCGCGGCACCAGCAGCGGCGCCTTCGAGGAGGGAGTGGGCGAGCGCTACGACGTGGAGGCAGCTGTCCGCTTCGCAGTGGAACGGGGCCTGCCCAACCGGTGGCTGGTGGGCTGGTCGTTCGGGACCGAGCTGGCGCTGATGTACGGCGCCGTGGAACCGGTGGCCGGACAGATTGAGGGCGCGGTGCTGCTCTCGCCCCCGCTGCACCGCGCCACGGACAAGCACCTGCAGATGTGGGCGGAATCAGGCAAGCCCCTCACCGTCCTGGTGCCGGAACATGACGACTTCCTGCAGCCGGCCGAGGCCGCCGAACGCTTCAGCCTGGTGCCGCAGGCCCGCGTGGTGGGCGTGGCCGGGGCCAAGCACCTGTGGGTGGGGGAGAAGTACGCGGCCCGGGTGCTGAACGACATTGTGGCCCAGGTCAGTCATGACCCTGACCGTGCGGAGCTGCCGCAGGAATGGAACGGTCCGGCGGCGACTGCCGGAGCCTAGGCTTCCCGCAGCGCTAGTGCTGGTCCTGCCGGACGATGTAGATCTCCCGGACCAGCAGCAGCACGGCGGCGGCCGTGGGGATGGCGATCAAGGCCCCCAGGACACCCAGCAGGCTGCCGCCGGCGATGACGGAAATCACCGCCACGGCACCGGGCACTGCAACGGCCTTCTGCATGATGCGCGGTGAAATGAAGTACGCCTCGAACTGCAGGTATGCGAAGTAGCAGATAGCGTAGATGGCCGCCGCCTGCCAGCCCTCGGTGAGGGACACCAGGGTGACCACGATGCCCGCGATCATCCCGCCCACCAGGGGGATGAAGGCCAGCAGGACCACCACGAATGCCAGGAGCAGGGCGAACGGAATGCCCACGATGGACATCACCACGAACGCGAAGGTGGCGTTGAGCAGGGCCACGCATGCCTGGCCGATCACGTAGTTTCCCACCGACCGCGTGATCTCCTCCGAGAGGGCGGCCACCCGCTTCCGCCGGGAGCGCGGGGCCAGGCGGTAGCCCCACTTCTTCATGGCGGGCAGCGCTGCCAGGAAGTAAAGGCTCAGGACCAGGACGATCAGGGCGCCGAAGAGGCTGTTGGCCACGGTGGATCCGAAGCCCAGCACACCGCCGAAAATGCCGCCCATCGCGGCGGGGTCGTTGACGAACTTGTTCAGTTCCTCGGTGATCCGGTCGCGCACGCCGAACTGGTCGTCAACACTGCGGAAGAAATCCGAATCCATGAAGTTGCGCACCCAGTCCGGCGCCTGCCGCACGATTTCGGAGACCTGTTCAACGATGGTGGGAATGAGGGTGGCAAAGAATCCGACCACAGCGCCCATCAGGACTGCCACGGAGACCAGGATGCCGGCAGGCCGGGGGATCTTCCGGTTTTCGAGCCAGCCCACCACCGGTTCCAGGCCCAGGGCGATGAACAGCGCGGCCACGATCCACAGCAGCAGCTGCGTGGTGTGGGAACCGATCCAGTAGACCAGCAGCGCCAGTCCCACGCCCACGGTGCCCATGAAGCCCATGTACAACGGGTGCTGGGGGGACATGCGCGGTCCGGGGTGGCCGAACTGCGGCTCCTCGTCGCCGTCGTGGTCCGCTTCCGGGGCCTGTCCGGTGTATTCCGGTGGCATCTCGAACCGAAGCCTGGGCTGGGCGCCGGGCAATGGCTGGCGAAGCCGGCGGACCACATGGCCAAGGGCCGCAGCGGCTGAACCCCCGCGGCGTGCTGCCATGCCGAGCGGAGGAACGGCGGCAGGAACCGGGCCCCTGGGATCCCCTGGATTTCCGGCTGCAGCCGAGGACGGGTCCGTCTTGTCAGTCAATGGTTTTGGGGGCCTGTTCCGTGCGTGGCACCGCCTGCGCGGGCCGGTGTGATGATCATCGCAAACACTATCAGCAGGCTTGTCACCACGAGCCGAAGGCGCCGGACGCTGGCTGGCCGGGCCGGGGCGGACGGGCAAAAAAGGGGGCTCTGGTAACAAAAAGGTTACTATTGAAGGCAAACCCCCGCTGATGATAGGTGTTTCCCTTGCGTTTAAAGACTGCAGCCGCACTTGTGCTGCTCGGCCTCCTGACACTTTTGGCCGGTATCGGCCAGAGAACCATCTGGGCTCCCTCCGAGACGTTCACCGCGTCCGCGCCGGCCGATGCCGCAGCGGCGCCGCTGACCGTTATTGACCAGAAGCTGCGCACCCTGCACGGCGGGACGGTCAAGATCAACGTCCAGGGCGACGGAAATTTCATGCTGGCCTCCGGCCGGCCGGATGACGTGGCTGCCTGGGTGGGCAAGACAGCCCACAACACCATCACCGGGGTGTCCGAGGACGAAAAGTCGCTCCAGGTTGAGCACGCCGACGGCGAAGGCACGGCACCGAACCCGGCCGGTTCGGACCTCTGGGTGTCCAACGAGAACGCCAGCGGCGAGCTTGAATACACCTGGACACCGCCCGCCGACGGCGACTGGAGCCTCCTGCTTGCCTCCGACGGCACCAAGCCGGCACCGGCCACAGTGTCCATGACGTTCCCGAACGACACGTCCACTCCCTGGGCTGTTCCGCTGATGGTCCTGGGCAGCCTCCTGATCGTGGGCGGAATCGTCCTGGCGCTGCTCTCTGCCCGCCGGAAAAACGGTGAAGGCGACAACGGCGGCGACTCCGGCTTCGCTGCCCGCGCCCGTGCCCGCAAGACGCAGAACCAGGACCCGTCGTCGTCCTCCAAGGTCACCATGGTGGCAGCCGGTGTGGCAGCAGCAGTGCTGGCCGCATCGGGCACGGCCGCCCAGGCTGCCAGCCCCAGCCCCCAGCCTTCCGGCAGTGCCTCATCGCCGGCCAAGGAAGCAGCAGGATCGCCTGTCCTGCTGGACGCACAATTCCGCCGGATCCTGGAGCAGGTCTCCAGCGCCACCGATGCAGGGGACGCGGCCAAGGACGCCGCCAAGCTCGCGGACCGCGTTGCCGGCCCCGAACTGGAAATCCGCACCCAGAACTACAAGATCCGCTCCCAGGTGGGCTCCTACGAGCCGCGCATGCCCGTGCGCTCCACCAAGCTGCTGACCACGGTGGTCACCAGCGACCGTGACTGGCCGCGTTCGGTGCTGGCCGTGACCCAGGGCGAAGGCAACGTTGTCCCGCAGATCCTGACGCTGGTCCAGCAGTCGCCCCGCGAGAACTACAAGCTCATGGAAACCACGCCCCTGCAGCCGGGAACCACGTTCCCGAACATCAGCCGGGGCGGCACCGACACCCTGGCCGCGTCGGACAAGTCCGGGCTGCTCTACAGCGGCGAGGAAGCAATGTCCGGCCTGGCCGACAGGCTCACGTCCGCGGACTCGCCGTTCAAGGACAAGCTGGTCGAGGGCGACTCCTCGCCGTACATCGCCGACACCCTGTCCTACCAGGCAGAGGTGGTCAAGGCCGGCGAGAACGGCAACTTCTCCTTCACCCACAAGGTGGTCCCCGAGAGCACCGTGGTGTTCCGGACCTCCGACGGCGGGGCCCTGGTCCTGGGCCGGATCAACTTCGGCTTCGAAGGCACCCCGAAGGCTGCCGGCGACAAGCTCAGCATCGGTGACGATGCCGCAGCCCTGGCCGGTGGCAAGGAAACCACCACGGGCATGGTCTTGAACTTCGCCGAATCGATGGCTGTCTACGTGCCGCCGGCAGGATCGACGGACCCGATGAAGCTCGTTGCCGCCACCCGCGGCCTGGTGGGCGCCAGCTTCAAGTAGCGCCTGACTGCATTACCACCGGCAGCGGCCGGAGTGGCTAGAGTGGGAAACATGAGTTCGCCAGCTTCCCGCCCAGTCCCTCCTGCCGCTGCCAACCTGCTTAACCTGCGCGGCGCCGTCGACCTTTCCTCACTGAAGCGCCCCGCAGCTCCCTCCGGCACAGCCCCCTCCGGCACCTCGCCGTCAGGGCCGCCGGCAGGGGAGGCGCAGGAAGGGCAGCCGGGCGCGGCGGCAGGCGGACCCGAGCTCAAGGTCAACGTCACCGAAGCAAACTTCCAGCAGCTGGTGGAACTGTCCGCACAGGTTCCCGTGGTGTTCGCGCTGTGGGCTTCCTACTCGCCGGAGTCCGGCAGGATGGTGGAGACCCTCGACCGCATCGTGGCCAGCTACGGTGGCCGCCTGGTCCTGGGGGCCGCCGACATCGAAGCTTTCCCGCAGCTTGCCCAGGCCTTCCAGGTGCAGGCCGTCCCCACCGCCGTCGCCGTCCTGAAGGGGCAGCCGGTACCGCTATTCCAGGGGTCTGCGGAGGAGCAGCAGGTGCGCAGCCTCTTCGACGAACTCCTCAAGGTGGCCGCAGCCAACGGCGTCACCGGAAGCCTTGACGCCGGCGGCGCCGCTGAGCAGGAGCCGGCACCGCTGCCGCCGCTGCACCAGGCGGCGTACGACGCGATCGAAGCCGGGGATTACGCCGCCGCGGCCGAGGCCTACCGCCAGGCGCTGAAGGAAATGCCGTCGGACCATGAAGCCAAGGCCGGCCTGGCCCAGGTGGAGCTGATGGACCGGCTGCAGTCCGTGTCGGCCCAGGACAGCGAAGCGCTGCGCACGCTGGCGGCGAACGAGCCGGACAACCTGGAAGCCCAGCTTGGGGTGGCGGACCTGGACGTGGCCGGCGGCCACGTGGAGGACGCACTGAACCGGCTGGTGGCCTTCATCGGCAGGAATTTCGGTCCGGAGCGTGAGACCGCAAGGGTCCGGCTGCTGGAACTGTTCGAGGTGGTGGGCGCCGGTGACGGGCGCGTGGCGAAGGCGCGCCAGGCGCTGGCCCGGGTGCTGTTCTAGTGCCGGCCCTGTTCCAGCCGCTGGCGCTGCGGTCCATGGAGCTGCAGCACCGGGGCTGGGTGTCGCCCATGTGCCAGTACAGCTGCGATCCCGACGACGCCCCGGGGGTTCCGAACGACTGGCACCTGGTGCACCTGGGCGGCTTCGCCGTGGGCGGCGCGGCGATGATCCTCACGGAAGCCGCGGCCGTGAACGCCGAAGGCCGGATCAGCCCCCGGGATGCCGGCCTGTACAACGACGAGCAGGCGGAAGCCTGGCAGCGGATCATTTCCTTCGTCCACCGGAACGGTACTGCCGGCACCAAGATCGGCGTGCAACTGGCCCACGCGGGCCGGAAAGCGTCCACGTTCTGGCCTTTCTCCGGCCGGCACGGCAGTGTTCCCGCCGCCGAAGGCGGGTGGGACACCGTTGGTCCGTCCACCACCTCGTTCGAGGGCTACGAGGCGCCAGCTGCCATGACGGTGGAACAAATCCACGGCGTCATCGCCGATTTTGCCGCAGCCGCTGAACGCGCGGTGGCCGCGGGCTTCGACACCATGGAGATCCACGGGGCACATGGCTACCTCCTGCACCAGTTCCAGAGCCCGCTGATCAACGAGCGTGACGATGAGTGGGGCGGGGACGAGGCCGGACGCAACCGGCTAATGCTGGCCGTGGTTGACGCGGTCCGCGCCGTGATTCCCGATTCCATGCCCCTGCTGCTCCGGATCTCGGCCACCGACTGGGCGCCGGGCGGCGTGGACCAGGAAGCCTCGGTCCGCCTGGCCCGCCAGGCGGCCGGCCGTGGAGTGGACCTGGTGGATGTTTCCAGCGGCGGGGCGGTGGCCCACCAGCAGATCAAGCCGGGCCTGGGCTACCAGACCGGGTTTTCCGCCGCCATCCGCGGGGAGGCCGGAATCGCCACCGGCACGGTGGGCCTGGTCACCACGCCGGGACAGGCGGAGCACGCGATCGCCACAGGCCAGGCCGACGGCGTCTTCATTGCCCGGGCCGCGCTGCGCGATCCCCACTGGTGGCTCCGGGCCGCGTTCGAACTGGGCCACGACATGGCTTGGCCGCCCCAGTACGAGCGGGCCATCCCGCGGCGGACCTTCTAAGCCCCATCCCGTGAAGACGGAGCCAGGCATGGCAGACTCTGCCGGGGACGGCCCTGACATCCCGGTTGGGCGGCAGCTGGAAGCGAAAATCCTGGAACTGCTCGCTTCCCGGGCGGCAACGTCCACCATCTGCCCGTCCGATGCCGCCAGGGCGGTGGGCGGCGACGATTGGCGGCACCTCATGGAGCCGGCCCGCGAAGCTGCGCGGCGCCTGGTTGACGCCGGCCAGGTCCACATCACCCAGGGCGGCTCCGTCGTCGATCCCGCCACGGCAAAGGGGCCGATCCGGATCCGCAAGGCGCCGTGAAGGCCGGCCGTCAGCCGAGCAGGTCGTCCACGTAGCACCAGCGCCATTCTTCGCCGGGTTCGATGCTGCGCATGACGGGGTGGCCGGTTTCCTTGAAGTGGCGGCTGGCGTGACGTCCCGCCGAGGAGTCGCAGCAGCCAACGTGTCCGCAGGCAAGGCACATGCGCAGGTGCACCGGTGTGGTGCCCTCCCGTTCGCAGCCTGCACAGGCCGGGTTGTCGGGAAGCGGTGCCGGCATGGCCGCCGTCAGGTGGTCGCAGACGCCGCCCGGCTGGGAGAGCCCTTCACCGCCACCGCCGCCGGCAGCGGAGTCGAGTTCGTTGAGGGAAGCATCGAGCATGGACTCTTCCACATCCAGCCGCTCCAGGACTTCGCTGAGGACCTCATGGGCGAAGTCCCCGCCGCGCCGGAGTTCCAGGACTTTTTCCCGTTCGGCTTCCAGCATGGCCATCCGCAGCTGGGCGTACCGCTGGCTCGGGGTGGCTGCCTCTGCCGCTGGCCTGCCCAGGCGTTCCCAGGCTGCCAGTCCCCGCTCCTGGGTCCGCCGCCGCAGCATGTCCATGACTTCAGGTGGATCGCTGTCCCGCCGGAGCTTCTCCAGGCGCTCCATGCCCGCAGTGGTGGCCAGCTGCATCAGTGAGGCCTGGTTCAGCGCATCCTCGCGCCGGTCCGGCCCGGGCAAACCCAGGGCGCGGACCAGGGCCGGCAACGTAAAGCCCTGCAGCACCAGGGTGCCGGCCACCACCACCATGGCGGCCAGGACCAGGACGTTGCGGTGTTCCAGGTCATCGGGCAGCGTGAGCACGGCGGCCAGCGTGACGACGCCGCGCATGCCCGCCCAGGACACGATGGCGGGAAACTGCCAAGGCGGTGCGGGGTCCTTGCGCTGCACGGAAGGAATCAGGCGGGGGAGGTATGTGGCGGGAAAGACCCAGATGGGCCGGAGCACCAGCACGGCCACCAGGATCACGGCGCAGCCAATCCATACCCGGCCCGCGCCCAGGGAATCGTCCTGGACGCTGTCGATGATGGTCCGCACCTGCAGGCCGATCAGCAGGAACACGGAGTTCTCCAGGAGGAACTGCACCGTGTCCCAGTTGCTGCGGGCGCTTTGCCGCGCGGCCCCGTTGGGCATGGACGGCGCCTTGGTGCCCATCACCAGGCCGGTGACGACGACGGCGAGCACACCGGAGGCGTGGATGGCCTCGGCAGGGAGGAAGGCAACGAACGGGGCCATCAGCGACGTGGAGGTGTTGATGGCCACGTTGCTGATCCGTTTCCGGATTTCGGTAAGGATGTACGCGGCGGCTAGGCCCACCGCCAGCCCGCCGCCGGCCGCCACCACGAAGCCGCCCGCCACATCCAGTGCTGACACCGAGCCGGCGATGGCGGCCACGGCCGCGCGCAGGCACACCAGCGCCGTGGCGTCATTGACCAGTGACTCGCCTTCGAGGATGTTGACGATCCGGCGGGGCATGCCCACCTTCCGTGCGATCGCCGTGGCCGCCACGGCGTCCGGGGGAGCCACCACCGCACCCAGGGCGATGGCGGCAGCCAGCGGGATTTCCGGGAACAGCCACCAGACCACCGCCCCGACCCCCAGTGTGCCGAAGATGACATAGCCCACGGACAGGAGCCCGATGGAGCGGCGGTTCGATGTGAAGTCGAACAACGATGTGCGGAACGCGGCGGCGTAGAGCAGCGGGGGCAGCAGGCCAACCAGGACCAGTTCGGGATTGAGCTCGACCTGCGGGATGAAAGGCAGGAAGGATCCTGCCACGCCCGCAAGGACCAGGAGCAGCGGAACCGGGAGATTGAGCTTCCGCCCCGCCGCGCTGCCGGCGCACACCACCGCAACGATCACCAGGAGGCCCAGGGCAATGTCCATGAGGTTAGTTTCGCACCCCCGCAGCGACGGCCCGCGGACTAGGCTGGCACCATGACTGCTCCCATGCCTGACCAGGCGTCGAATCCCGGCCCCGTGGCGGCCCTGTCCATCCGCGGGCTGGCCAAGCGGTTTGGCGGCAAGATCGCGGTGGACGGTATCAGCCTGGAGGTCCCGGCCGGTTCATTCTTTGGCATTGTGGGACCCAATGGTGCAGGCAAGACCACCACACTGTCCATGGCCACCGGCCTCCTGCGCCCGGACTTCGGCACCGCCGTGGTGCACGGCGTCGACGTCTGGCAGCACCCCCTTGAAGCGAAGCGGCTCATGGGGATCCTGCCCGACGGGGTCCGGCTCTTCGACCGGCTGACCGGAGAGCAGCTGATCACGTACGCCGGATTGCTGCGCGGCATGGACAAGAACGTGGTGGCCGCGCGGGTGGGGGAGCTGCTGGCTGCCATGGACCTCAGCCAGGACGCCGGAACACTGGTGGTGGACTACTCGGCGGGCATGACCAAGAAGATTGCCCTGGCCTCTGCACTCATCCACGCCCCGCGGCTCCTGGTCCTGGACGAGCCCTTCGAAGCCGTTGACCCCGTGTCTGCAGCGAACATCCGCTCCATCCTGGACCGGTACGTGGACTCCGGCGGAACGGTCATCGTGTCCAGCCACGTGATGGACCTGGTCCAGCGCATGTGCGACCACGTGGCGGTGGTGGCCAAAGGCCGGCTGCTGGCCGCGGGCACGGTGGAGGAGGTGCGCGCCGGAGCCTCGCTGGAGGACCGGTTCGTACAGCTGGTTGGCGGCCACAGCCACACGGAGGGGCTGGAATGGTTGCGCACCTTCTAAGGCTCAAGCTCACGCTGCTCCGCAACGGACTGCGCCGCAGCCCCTGGCAGCTGGTGGGGATGGCCATCGCCGGGCTCTACGCCCTGGGCGTGGTGGCAACGCTGGTCATCGCCCTTGTCCTGCTGCGCAACGCCGGTCCGGTGACCGCCCACACGGCCGTGGTCCTGGGCGGCTCCGCCGCCGTCCTGGGCTGGGCCGTGGTTCCGGTGGTGGCCTCCGCCACGGACATGACCCTCGATCCGGCCCGCTTCACCACTTTTGCGGTCCCCATGAAGCAGCTGCTTGCCGGCCTTGCCCTTGGCGGCCTGATCGGCATCCCGGGCCTGGCCACCGCGCTCGTGTCACTGTCCACGGTGGTCACCTGGTCACGGGGCGTGCTCCCCGCGCTCGCCGCTTTGGCCGGGGCGTGCCTGGGTGTCATGACCTGTATTGTGCTGGCCAAGGTGGTCACCACCGCAACAGCCAGCCTGGCGGCTTCCCGGCGCTTCAAGGACATCAGCGCCATTGCGGTCATGGTGCCGCTGGTCCTGCTGGGCCCCATCGTGGCAGGGGTCGGCCGCGGCATCCCGGCATCCACGGGGTTCCTGCCAGAGTTCGCCCTGACCTTGTCCTGGACGCCGCTCGGGGCGCCATGGTCACTGGGCGGCGACGTCGCGTCGGGCCGGCCCGGGCAGGCCGCGGTGAAACTGCTGGTAGCGGTGGCGGTCCTCGGCGCCCTGGCCTGGTGCTGGAAGCTGCTGCTCGAACGGGCCCTGGTCACCCCGCCGTACGCCGGCGCGGGGAAGCGCAGGGGCGGCAGGCTGGGACTGTTCGGCGTGCTGCCGCCCACCCCGGCCGGTGCGGTGATGGCCAGGTCTCTCACCTATTGGCTCCGGGACCCGCGGTACTCGGGTTCCCTGGTGGTCATCCCGCTGCTTCCGGTGGTCCTGGCGTTCCAGGGGACGCAGACGGGCAGCTACGGCAGCCTAGCTTTCCTTGCCCCCGTGGCCGCCTTCATTCTGGCCTGGTCCATCTCCGCCGACGTCTCCTATGACAACACCGCGTTTGCCCTGCACCTGGCCACCGGCGTCAGGGGGGTGGCGGACCGGCTGGGCCGGGCACTGGCGTGCATGACCTTTGCGCTGCCCGTGGTGCTGGTGTTCTCAGTGGGTTACGCCGCCTTCACGGGTAACTGGACGGCACTGCCCGGCCAGCTGGGGTTCAGCCTGGGGATCCTTTTCACCGGCCTGGGCCTTTCCTCGGTGGTATCGGCCCGCTACACCGTCACCGTCCCGATGCCGGGGGACAGCCCGTTCAAGAAACCGCCGGGCAACGTGGGGCAGACCCTGGCCGTGCAGTTCGTGGGAATGCTGGTCCTGATGGTGCTGGTCCTGCCGGAGGCCGCGCTGCTGGTTGCCCAGGCGGTCACGGGCAACATCCTGTTCGGCTGGCTCAACCTCGCGGTGGGAACCGTCCTGGGCCTGGTCCTTTTCGGGGCCGGCGTCCGGCTGGGCGGCAGGTGGCTGGAGGCCCGCGGGCCGGAACTCCTGGCGCAGGTTACCGTCAACCGCTGACAGTTCCAGGAAGGGAACACCATGGAAATCGTGATACTCGGCGGCATCAGGCAGATTGGAAGACTCGCGGCGGACGCCATCGAACACCTGGTCCGCCGCAAGCCGGACGCTGTCCTTGGCCTGGCCACGGGGTCATCGCCGCTGCCCGTCTATGACGAACTCGCCGCGCGCCATGAACGGGGCCTGGACTTCAGCAGGGCGTCCGCGTTCGCGCTGGACGAGTACGTGGGCCTGCCGGCCGGCCACCCCGAGTCCTACCGGGAGGTGATACGCCGGGAATTCACCGACCGCGTGAACATCGCGCCGGAGAACGTCCACGGCCCCGACGGAACCGCCACTGACATCCCGGCTGCCTGCGAGTCGTACGAACAGGCCATCGCTGCGGCCGGCGGCGTGGACCTTCAGTTGCTGGGCGTGGGCACCGACGGGCACATTGGCTTCAACGAACCGGGCTCCTCCTTCGCGTCGCGGACGCGGATCAAGAGCCTGATCGAGCAGACACGCCGGGACAACGCCAGGTTCTTCACCAGCCTGGCCGAGGTGCCGCACCACGTCATCACCCAGGGGCTGGGCACCATCATGGCGGCACGCCACGTGGTCCTCCTGGCCACGGGGGCGCAAAAGGCGCAGGCGGTCCGCGATTTCGTGGAGGGACCGGTGGCCGCCATCTGTCCCGCGTCGGTGCTGCAGTTCCATCCGCATGCCACGGTCCTGCTGGACGAAGCCGCCGCCTCGGCCCTGAAACTTGCCGATTTCTACCGCCACACGTACGAGAACAAGCCCGCGTGGCAGGGGCTGTGACGGCGCCTGCGGGAGCGGCGCCAGGGCGTCCAAAAGTACGACGGCGGCCGGTGCGGGACCCCGGCACGGGCGTGCCGCCGTCGAACGTCCGGCCGGGGGAACGGCTAAGATGGATGCCATGACTAGCATGACGGACCCTCTCGAAAACGACCCGATGCGCGAGCTTTCCGGGGCTGGAACGTCCACGGCCACCATTGAGCGCGAGGAACTGCGCCAGGAAGTGGAGCCGGGGGACCGGGAGCGCTTCTCGCACTATGTGCGGAAGGAAAAGATCATGGAGTCCGCCATGACCGGGGAGCCCGTCATTGCCCTGTGCGGCAAGGTGTGGACCCCGGGCCGGGACCCGAAGAAATTCCCTGTCTGCCCCGAGTGCAAGGAAGTCTATGATGGCCTCCGCCCGGGCAACGACGGCGGGAAGGGTCCGGGCGGCTCGGGCAACAACAAGTAGTGACGGAGACGCTCTTTGGCGGCCCCACCCTGCCTCCGGCCTACCCGGAACGTGCAGCCTGGGGAACCGCCCCGAAACTCCGTGCCTGGCAGCAGGAAGCCCTTGACCTCTACCTTGCGAACAGCCCCCGCGACTTCCTTGCGGTGGCAACCCCTGGTGCAGGTAAGACGACGTTCGCGCTGCGGATCGCCTCCACGCTGATCGACTCCGGGGCAGTGAACCGCGTGACCATTGTTGCCCCCACCGACCACCTGAAGCGCCAGTGGGCGGACGCTGCCGCCAAGGTGGGGATCGCCATCGACCCCAACTTCAAGAACTCGGACGGCCAGCACGGCCGCGGCTTCATTGGCGTTGCCGTCACCTACGCACAGGTGGCCAGCAAACCCCTGCTGCACCGCGCCAAGACCGAGGCCGCCCGCACCCTGGTGATCCTGGACGAGATCCACCACGGCGGAGAGGCCCTGTCCTGGGGCGACGGCCTGCGCGAGGCATTCGATCCGGCGGTCCGCCGCCTGTCCCTGACCGGTACGCCGTTCCGTTCGGACACCTCGCCCATCCCGTTCGTGGAGTACGCCGAAGACCGTGACGGCATCCGGCGCTCCAAGGCCGACTACACCTACGGCTATGGCAACGCCCTCCGCGACCACGTGGTCCGGCCGGTGATGTTCATGGCCTACTCCGGCCAGATGCGCTGGCGCACCAGCGCGGGCGAGGAAATGGCCGCATCCCTGGGTGAGGCCGCGGTGACCAAGGACATCACCAGCCACGCGTGGCGGACCGCCCTGAACCCGGCAGGGGAGTGGATTCCTGCTGTCCTGGCCGGCGCGGACAGGCGGCTCAGCGAAGTCCGGCGCACCGTGCCGGATGCCGGCGGCCTGGTCATCGCCACCGACCACGAGGACGCCCGTGCCTACGCCGGCCAGCTGAAGAAGATCACCGGGGAGTCGCCCACCGTCATCCTCTCCGATGATGCCAAGGCGTCCAGCAAGATCGAGGAATTTTCCGCCGGCGACAAGCGCTGGATGGTGGCTGTCCGCATGGTGTCCGAAGGCGTCGACGTGCCCCGGTTGTCCGTGGGCGTCTACGCCACGTCTACGTCCACGCCGCTGTTCTTCGCCCAGGCCGTGGGCCGTTTCGTGCGTGCCCGCAAGAGGGGCGAAACGGCGTCGGTGTTCCTGCCGTCCGTGCCGCAGCTGATGGCGCTGGCCAACTCCATGGAGATGGAGCGGGACCACGCGCTGGACCGGCCCGAGAAGGAAGACGGCGACGGCCTCTTCAACCCGGAAGACTCGCTGATGGACGAGGCCAACCGCGAAGAGAAGGCCTCAGACAGCCTCACGAAGGGCAAGTTTGAAGCGCTGGACTCCCAGGCGTCCTTTGACCGGGTGCTGTTCGACGGCGGCGAGTTCGGCACCGGCGGCGAGGTGGGGTCCGACGACGAAATGGACTTCCTGGGCATCCCCGGGCTGCTGGACGCCGAGCAGGTGGGAACGCTGCTGCGCCAGCGCCAGCATGAGCAGCTGAACCGCAAGAACCGGAAGTCCCCGGCCGCGGACGCCCAGCAGGTTCCTGCCGTTCCGGACCACCGCATGCTGATGGACCTGCGCAACGAACTGGCCAAGAACGTGGCCGCCTGGGCTGCCCGGACCGGGACCCCGCACGGGGTGGTGCACACCAAGCTGCGCACGGTCTGCGGCGGCCCGCCCGTGGCCCAGGCCAACGAGGAGCAGCTGAAGTCCCGGCTGCGCAAGCTCCAGGACTGGTTCGTGGGCCGCAAATAGCGCCCTAGGCGATGTCCGCCCCGCCGAGTTCCATCTCGGCAACGGCGTCTTCCAGGTCCTCGGCGATACCGGCGGTCAGCGACCGCACCACGGTCACGCCGTAGCCGGCCTGGACGGCGTCCAGGGCTGTGGCCTTCACGCAGTAGTCGGTGGCGATGCCCACCACCACCACGTCCTCCACGTCATGGCTCTGCAGCCAGTCGTCGAGGCCGATGGCGTCCTCGTCGGCTTCCAGCTGTGCCTGGGCGCCGGGCAGGCCGCCGGGCTGCCGTTCCCCGGTGGGGACGGCGTCCTCAGGGGCCAGCAGGCCCTCGAAGCCTGAGTAGGCGGCGGCGAACTGGCCTTTCCGGAAGTACGCATCGACGTACTCCGTGTCCAGGTCCGGATGGAGTTCGGCCCCGCGGGTGCCTGCCACGCAGTGCCGGGGCCAGCTCTCCTTGTAATCGGGCGTATCGGAAAAGTGGCTGCCGGGGTCGATGTGCCAGTCCTGGGTGGCCACCACATGGTCGAATTCGCTGTGGTGGGCGTCCAGGTACTCGCTGATGGCGCCCGCAACTGCGGCTCCGCCGGGAACGGCGAGCGAGCCGCCCTCGCAGAAATCGTTCTGCACGTCCACGATGATCAAAGCGCGCGACATCAGTGCTCCTCGTAGATGGTGGGGATCGCGGCCTCGCCGCGCTGCAGGCGGTTGACCACCGGCGGCAGCTCAGCCATGGAATCTGCGTGGCGCTGCCGTGCGCGCAGAACGCCTTCGTGCCCGGTCCAGCCCGGCAGCAGTTCGCCGTTCTTCATGAACTGCTGCAGCAACGCACGGTCGTTGCCGTCGTCCTCGGGCCGGTGGCCCACTCCCACTACCTCGGCGGTGGCGGTACCGCGTTCGTCCAGCTTCCGCAGTGCGTACTTGCGGCCGCCCACGCTGGCCTTGTTCTTGGCCGCCTTGGCAACGGAGACGAAGTTGCCGTCGTCGTCGGTGCGGCTGACGAGTTTGTAGACCATGCTCGCCGTCGGGGCCCCTGACCCGGTCACCAGCGAGGTGCCCACCCCGTAGGAGTCCACAGGGGCCGACTGCAGGGCTGCGATGGCGTACTCGTCCAGGTCCGAGGTCACCACGATCTTCGTGTGCTCGTTCCCGAGGTCGTCCAGGAGGCGGCGTACCCACTGGGCCTGGGCCACCAGGTCGCCCGAGTCCAGCCGGACGGCGCCCAGCTGCGGCCCTGCCAGCTCGACGGCCGTGCGGACGGCCTTTTCGACGTCGTACGTGTCCACCAGCAGGGAGGTGCCCGCGCCGAGCGAGGCAATCTGGGCCTCAAAGGCCTCCCGCTCGGTGTCGTGCAGCAGGGTGAACGAGTGGGCTGCAGTCCCCACGGTTTTCACGCCGTAGCGGATGCCCGCCTCAAGGTTGGACGTGCTGTCAAAGCCGGCAATGATCGCCGCACGCGCCGATGCGGTGGCAGCCTCCTCGTGGGTGCGCCGGGATCCCATTTCGATGCAGGGACGGCCGCCCGCCGCGCTGACCATCCGGGACGCGGCGGAGGCGATGGCGGTGTCGTGGTTGAGCACGGACAGCAGGTAGGTCTCCAGCATGCAGGCTTCGGCGAACGAGGCCTCCACCACCAGGATGGGGGAGTTGGGAAAATACGGTTCCCCCTCGGCGTAGCCCCAGATGTCGCCGGAGAATTTGTAGTTGGCCAGGTACTCCAGCGTTTCCTGGTTGACCACCTGGGTGCGTTCCAGGAAATCCAGTTCCGCCTCGCCGAAACGGAAATTCGCAATGCCTTCCAGGAGGCGTCCAGTGCCCGCAACAATGCCGTAGCGCCGGCCGTCGGGCAGGCGCCGTGCAAACGCCTCGAACACGGACCTGCGGTGTGCCGCCCCCGAATGAAGGGACGCCTGCAGCATGGTCAGCTCGTAGTGGTCGGTATAAAAGGACGTGCGGGGATGGTCCCAGCCGGCTGAGGTGCTCACGAAAATCACTCTAGTGGGCATCCACATAGAATGGACAGATGACCATAAGCGTTGCGCCCGGCCCTGATACACAGGAGGGCATCCGGACCGGCACAGCAGAGTCCACCGACTCCCTGACCGCCCCGGACATCCCCTGGAACCTGGTGATCTGGAACGATCCCGTCAACCTGATGAGTTACGTCAGCTACGTTTTCCAAAGCTACTTCGGCTACCCGGAAAGCAAAGCGAACAAGCTCATGATAGAAGTCCACAAGAAGGGCCGTTCCATCGTTGCTTCGGGCAGCAAGGAACAAGTGGAGCGCCACGCCGTGGCCATGCACGGGTTTGGGCTCTGGGCCACGGTGGAAAAAGCCAGCGGCGGCACCGGCGGCAGTTCAGGCAAGTCCGGCGGGCCGGGCCAAGGTAAGGGGAAGCGTGGCTAAGGCATTCAAATACGGGCTCAAAGGCATCACGGGCTACCTGGAACCTGCTGAACGGGACCTGCTCCGCAGCCTCATCGATGACGTCATCTCCATGCTCCAGCCCGAGGACCGCACGGGTCAGGACCCGCTGGCGGCCCTCATTGGCCTGGACATGGATGTGGCCGAACCCACGGACCGTGCCGTCAAGCGGCTGCTCCCCAACGTGGTGAAGGACGACGGCGCCGCGTCCCTTGAGTTCCGCCAGCTCACCGAGCGTTCACTGCGGGAAACAAAGATCGGCGCCCTCCGCGCGGCTGCTTTGGACCTGGACAAGGACGAGATCGTGCTGACGCCCGAGGGGGCCCGGCACTGGTCGATGGCGTTGAACGACGTGCGGTTGGTCCTGGCGGAGCGGCTGGACATCCGGGACGAGGCAGACGCCGAGCACGTCCACCGCATGCAGGACTGGTCCCAGGCCGAGGATGTGGAGAGCTACCTGGCACTGGTGTACAACTTCACCACCTGGCTGCAGGAGTCACTGGTCCAGGCCATGCTGCAGTCCATGGAACCCCGGCGGTGAGCTCCCGCGGCCCGGGGGAGGCCGTGCGCTGTGACACACCAGACATGAGTTACCGGACACAAGATGATGGCTGACGGTTCCGGGACCCCCTATCCTCGAATAATCATGACAACAGCCCCGAGCATGGAACCACCGGCAGAAACGCAGCCTGACTCCGGCGAAGGCGAGCTGCCGGCCGCTGCCCCGGAAGCCCGCCCCATCGGCGTCTTCGATTCCGGTGTCGGCGGCCTCACCGTGGCCCGCTCCATCATTGACCAGCTTCCCAACGAGTCCATCCTCTATGTGGGGGACACCGCCCACGGGCCGTACGGCCCGCTTCCCATCGCCGAAGTGCGGGCCAACGCTCTGGGTGTGATGGACGAACTGGTGGACTCCGGCGTCAAGCTGCTCACCATCGCCTGCAACTCGGCGTCGGCCGCTGTCCTGCGGGACGCCCGGGAGCGCTACACCGCCAAGTACGGCATCCCGGTCATCGAGGTCATCCAGCCTGCCGTCCGGCGTGCCGTTGCCGCCACCCGCACCGGAAAGGTGGGCGTGATCGGCACGTCCGCAACCGTGGGGTCCCGCGCGTACGAGGACACCTTCGCCGCGGCGCCTGACCTGGACATCACGTCGGTGGCGTGCCCGGAGTTCGTCAGCTACGTGGAAGCCGGCATCACCACGGGCCCGGCGCTGCTCGCCGTCGCCGAGGAATACCTGGCACCGCTGAAGGCCGCCGGGGTGGACACCGTGGTCCTGGGCTGCACCCACTACCCGCTGCTGACGGGCGTCATCTCCTACGTCATGGGCGCCGACGTCACGCTGGTTTCCAGCGCGGAGGAGACCGCCAAGGACGTCTACCGCGCCCTGGCCACCCACAACCTGCAGCGCACCTCGGAGGCGCCGCCCGAGCACCACTTCGTCGCCACCGGTGACGCCGGGCAGTTCGAGGCGCTCGCCCGGCGGTTCCTGGGACCGGAAGTCTTGTCAGTCCGGCACGTGGACCATGTGGCCGCGCAGTACCCCACCGGCAGCCTGGCCCGGATAACCCCTGAGATGATCGCCGCCGCCCAAAGCGCGCGTAACCGTCCCCGGATCTCCAACTTCGTGGGCGGCGGTCTAGCCGGGGCGCGCCGCGGCGGAAGGTCCGCCCAGTGAAGCTGACCATCGTGGGATGCACGGGCTCATTCCCCGGACCCGGCTCCCCGGCGTCGTGCTACCTCCTGACCGCCACCGACGGCGAGCGGACCTGGAAGGTGGTGATGGACCTCGGCAGCGGGGCACTGGGGGCCATCCAGCGCTACACGGACCTGGAGGACATCGACGCGATCTTCCTCACCCACTTGCACCCTGACCACTGCATGGACCTGTGCGGGCTGCACGTTGCCATTCGCTGGAAGCCGGGCGGCTGGGGCCGTGGCCGGATCCCCGTGTGGGGGCCCGCCGCCACGGCAGACCGGATGGCCACCGCCTACGGCCTTCCCCTGGACCCGGGCATGCACGAAGAATTCGACTTCACCAACTGGACCGAACGCGAGCCCGTGACCGTGGGGCCGTTCACCATCACCCCGTTCGCCGTCAACCACCCCATCGAGGAGGCCTACGCTCTCCGGGTGGAAGTGGTGGAACCCGGCAAGGATGGCAGCCCGGTGTCCCGCGTCCTGACCTATTCCGGGGACACCGATTCCTGCGCCGGGCTCGAGGAAGCCGCCAAGGACGCGGACCTCTTCCTGTGCGAGGCAGCATTCGAAGAGGGCCGTGATGACGGCATCAACGACGTACACCTGACGGGCAAGCGGGCCGGGGAGGCCGCAGCGGCAGCGGGCGCGCGGCGGCTCCTGCTGACCCACATCCCGGTGTGGACGTCCCAGACCACCGTGATGGCCGAAGCCCGCCCGGTGTTTCCCGGCGACGTTGCGGTTGCCGTGGCGGGCGTGCACTACACGATCTAGCCGCGCGTATCCCGGCGCCTGCCTGCCGCACCGGCACTCGATAAGCTAAAGGCATGACATCTGAAGCAACAGCAGTACCCATTGTGCGCGCCGACGGCCGCGCAGCCGACCAGCTCCGGCCCATCAGCATCACCCGCGGATGGTCCAACCAGGCTGAGGGATCGGCGCTGATCGAATTCGGCAACACCAGGGTCCTGTGCACGGCATCACTGACCGCCGGGGTCCCGCGCTGGCTCAAGGGCGAGGGCCGCGGCTGGGTCACGGCCGAGTACGCCATGCTGCCGCGCGCCACCAACACGCGTTCGGACCGCGAATCCGTCAAGGGAAAGATCGGCGGCCGCACGCACGAGATCTCCCGCCTGATCGGGCGTTCGCTGCGCTCCATCATCGACACCAAGGCACTGGGCGAGAACACCATCGTCCTGGACTGCGACGTCCTGCAGGCCGACGGCGGCACCCGCACCGCAGCCATCACCGGCGCCTACGTAGCGCTTGCCGACGCCATCCGGTTTGCCCGCGACACCAAGCTCATCGCCAGGAATGCCCAGCCGCTCATCGACACCATCGCGGCGGTATCGGTGGGAATCATCGATGGCGTCCCCATGCTTGACCTGCCCTACGTGGAGGACGTCCGGGCGGAGACCGACATGAACGTGGTGGTCACCGGCTCCGGCAAGTTCGTCGAAGTGCAGGGCACTGCGGAGGGTGCGCCCTTCGACCGGGACGAGCTGAACCAGCTCCTGGACCTCGCGCTGCTGGGCACGGCCCAGCTGGCCGCCATCCAGCGCGAGACCCTCGCGGACACCCTGTGACCGGTGTGGCTCCCCGGCTGGTGCTCGCCACGCACAACAAAGGCAAACTCAGCGAACTCCGTGAGCTCCTGCGTGGACAGGTGCCAGGGCTCGACGTCGACACCCAGGTGGTGGACGCCGCCGCGGCGGGTGCGCCGGACGTCGTCGAGACCGGCGTGACGTTCGCCGAGAACTCCCTGCTGAAGGCGCGTGCGGTGGCCGGGGCCACCGGCCTGGTGGCCATCGCCGACGACTCCGGCCTGGCCGTGGACGTCATGGGCGGGGCCCCGGGCATCTTCTCCGCCCGCTGGGCGGGGCGGCACGGTGACGATGCCGCCAACCTGGAACTCCTGCTGAACCAGCTGTCCGATGTTCCCGACGAGCACCGCGGTGCCGCGTTTGTGTGCGCCGCCGCTCTGGCCATGCCCGCGGACGCGGAGGGCCCCGGGCGCGAGGTGGTGGAGTACGGGCAGCTGGAGGGCATCCTCCTGCGTGAACCGCGCGGTGCCGGTGGTTTCGGCTATGACCCCGTGCTGCAGCCGGCGGGCGAGGAACGCAGCTGCGCCGAGCTGTCCGCCGAGGAAAAGAACGCCATCAGCCACCGCGGCAAGGCCTTCCGGGCGCTGCTGCCCTCCATCGTGGCGGCACTGGAAGCCGCAGGCTAGGACAAGGCGCCGGGCCGCGGGAACCCGCACATCGGACCCAGCAAAAAAGGTGCGCACCCCGGCGGGGTGCGCACCTTTTTGGGTGTCGGGAGCGGGCGGAGGACTGCTACTCCGGCCGGCCGCGATGGATGTTCCGGGGAGTCTTCTGCTCCTCTTCCGGTTCGTGTTCCTCGATGTATTCGTCGACGGTGTCGGTGCCGTATGCCTTCGCCTGCCGCCGTGCGGACAGCCCGCGCAGGAGCTCGATGCCGATGGGGACCACCGAGACCAGCACGATGACGATGAAAATAATGTCAAGGTTGTCGCGGACCCACGGGACCTTGTCGCCCAGCAGGTAGCCGAGGAGCGTGACGCCGCCGCCCCACAGCACGGCGCCGATGACGTTGTAGATGAAGAACTTTCGCTTGCTCATTTGCGCCACGCCGACGATCACGGGCACGAAGGTACGGATGATAGGCACGAAGCGGGCCAGGATCAGTGCCTTGCCGCCGTGCTTTTCGAAGAACGCGTGGGCGCTCTCGACATTTTCGCGCTTGAACAGCTTGGAGTTGGGCCTGTTGAAGATGGCGGGGCCGGCCTTGGAGCCGATCAGGTAGCCGGCCTGGTTGCCGATGATCGCGGACACCACGATCAACGCGGCGAACGCGAAGATGTTGAACTTGATGGTGCCCGTGGCCACCAGCAGGCCCGCCGTGAACAGCATGGAATCGCCCGGCAGGAAGAAACCGATGAGCAGGCCGGTCTCGGCGAAGATGATGCCGCACACCAGCAGGACCACCCAGGGGGCCAGCGCGGGATCGGCCAGGAAGACCTGGGGGTTCAGCCAATCGGGCAGGAAGGAAGCCATTTTCGGCTGGACCGGTCCCGCACCGCCCAGCATGGACACAGCGAGGTCATTCATCACAGGAAAGTTCACCCCTCAAGGGTACTTGACGGGCCTGTGCTCCCCGGGGCCGGGGGTCTGCGGCGGTAAGGTAGGGGCCGTGGGTTTGGACTTTACGGCGATCGACTTCGAAACGGCCAACGGCTTCCGTGGCTCCCCGTGCTCGGTGGGGCTGACCAAGGTGAGGGGAGGCCGGATCGTTGAGGAGGCCTCCTGGCTGATGCGTCCGCCGGCGGGATACGACTCCTTCGACCACAACAACGTCAGGATCCACGGCATCACTGCCGCTGACGTCGCCGGCGCGCCCCGCTTTGGCGACCTGTTCCCCGAAATCGGCGCATTTATCGGCGACGACGTGCTGGCCGCGCACAACGCCGCCTTCGACCTCGGCGTGATCCGCTCGGCGCTGGAAGTCTCCGGCCTGCCCGGCCCCGCCTATGACTACGTCTGCACCGTCATGCTGTCCCGTCGCTGCTATTCGCTGGTGTCCAATTCCCTGCCCTTCGCCGCCGAGGAAGCAGGAGTCCCGCTGGTCAACCACCACGACGCCGCGGAGGATGCCCGCGCCTGCGCCGGCATCCTCGTCGACATCGCCGGCCGCAACGGTGCCAACAGCATCGCCGAACTCTACCTGTCCCTGGGGCTGGCCATGCCGCGGCAGCAGGCCTTCGACCCCGCCACGGACGACCTGTCCAAAGCCAGCTTCGCGGCGCTGGCAGGCAACTCGGGCAACGGGGCCACCCTGGTCCGCCGGTTCCAGTCCGGCTGGCCGGAGGAAGGACTGAACCCGGAGCCCAACCTTGACGCCGAGCCCGGGCACCCGTTGTACGCCCAGACGGTGGTGTTCACCGGGCAGCTCTCCATCAACCGTCCGGATGCCAAACTGCGGTCAGCCCGGTGCGGGGCGCGGACCGAGAGCCGGGTCACCGCGCGGACCACCGTCCTGGTGGTGGGGGACGGGTTTGTTGCCTCGGACCTTCGCTCGGGCAGGCTCACCGGCAAGGCGCGCCGGGTCCTGGAGCTTCACGACCGGGGGCAGGCCATCGAAGTGCTGTCCGAGGGGGAGTTCCTGCAGATGGTGGGCGGCGCGGATGCCCGGGGGCCGCTCGATGGTCCCGGGGAAGCCTGGGCCGGCGCCCGCGCACCCGCCGTCAGCGCCTGATCCCCGGGCGGGGGCTGCGCACAGTCATCCGGCGCAATAAAGCTTGGCCGCTCCGGCGGGTGGCTCCTACCCTTGCGGGATGGCCTCCCTGTTCACTTTCCCCAACCCCGTCAATGAATACGCCGCCCGCACCACGGCAGCGCTCGTGGTGCTGCTCGCCGTCGTTACCGCGGTGGCAAATTCAGGCTGGGGGCTGGCAGCGATCGCCGCCGGATTCTGGCTGCGGCTGCTCTTCGGCCCGCGGATTTCGCCCCTGGCGCTGCTGTCGGTCAAGGTGATCACCCCGCGGCTGGGAAAGGTGAAGCTGGTTTCCGGGCCGCCCAAGCGTTTCGCCCAGGGAATCGGTGCGGCAGTGTCCACCGGCGCGCTGCTCCTCTTCGCCGCCGGCGCGGCGCCGGCAGCCTGGACGCTGCTGGGCATCTTGGTGATTGCTGCCTCGCTGGAAGCCTTCGCGGGTTTCTGCCTGGGCTGCACCGTCTTCGGGTTCCTGCAGCGCCGCGGAGTGATCCCGGAGGACGTCTGCGAAGCCTGCAACAACATCAGCCTTCGCCGGTCGTAACCTTCACCAGCTGATCGGCCATGCCGCGGACCACCTCCGGCGCTTCCAGGGCCCCGAGCCACTGCGCCGGGAGGCAGTCCTCACCGTACAAGGCTCCCAGAATGTTTCCTGCCAGCGAACCCGCGGTATCGCTGGGGCCGCTGTGGTTCACGGCAACGGCCATGGCACGACGGAAATGGTCAACGGGCTGTGTGTCCGCCCCGTCGGCCGGGGCTGTGGCCATGACGGCATAAAGCGCGACGGCGAGGGCTTCCTCCGCTGTCCGGCCCCCGCCCAGCACCTGGAGCAGTTCTTCGGGCCCGACGAGCGCCTCGTCCGCGAGCCCGAGGGCCGCCTCAAGGCGTGCCGGCAGCTCCGGGGCGACGTCCACAAGGTCGCCGGCGTGCGCCGTAACCCCGGCGGCGGCGTCCCGCAGCCCCTCGCCGGACACCAGCCGGTGGATCAGGAGGCTGAAGATGCCCGCACTCTGCCGGGCTGAAGGGTGCCCGTGCGTCAGGGCGGCGGCGTCGGCACTGAGCTTATAGACGGCGTCGGGCGTGATGTGCGGCACCAGCCCAAACGGTGCCGAACGCATCACCGTGCCGGCGCCCCTGGCTCCGGGGTTCACCGGGCGGCTGATGGTTCCCATTTCACCGCTGGCAAGCCCGGAAATGCATTCCTCCTCGGGGCGCCTGCGCTGCCGGAGCACCTCGTTGCCGTCGATCCAGCGGGGCTGGGGTGCCGGTGCGGACGGCCCGGCCTCCTCACCCTGGGTGGCCAGCCAGCGCAGGTACGCCAGCCAAAGGCAGGCGTTCACGTCCGCGCCCACGCCGGAGTTGGCCCATTCCAGCGCCTCCACCAGCCCATCCACCGTGTACAGGGTCAACTGGGTGTCGTCGGAAAAATGGCACGGGCCCTGCAGGTCCTCAAAGCCAGCCAGGCCCTGCGCCCCGAAGCGCTGCCGGATCGCCGCGATGGAATCGGATTCCACGGCGTAGCCCAGGGCGTCGCCCAGCGCCCCGCCCAGCAGGGAGCCGTGGATGCGGGACTTTAGGGTGGGCGCGGGGATGCCGTGGTCGAAGCTCATGGAGTAAATTTACCGTCCGCAGCCCGGAGGCCCGCGCTGCATACCGAGGTCCGGCAACCCGACAGACAGCTGCCGTCCAGCAAACGCACAGCCGGGACTGGCATACTGCTCGGGTTGCCCGGCGCCACCATCGACGGGAAGCGGCACATCGCTGGACGGCCGCGGCGCCCGAGCCACCCCGGCGGCCCGAACCCCAGACCCCCACAAGCAAAGGTCCCATCATGAGCACCCCTGTCCCAGCCCGCGACGCACTGCAGCCCGACGGCACGCCTGCCGCACCCACCGGCCTGCTGCCCCGCCTGGCGGCCGAGGCCTTTGGCAGCCTTTTCCTGGCGGTGGCCGGCCTGGGCGTGCCCCTGTTCAGCATTCCGCAGTCCAGCCCGGTCCCCTCCGCCCTCGCTGCCGGCCTGGCCGTTACCGCCGCCATGCTGGCCTTCGGACATATCTCCGGCGGCCACTTCAACCCTGCCATCACCCTGGGGCACCTCCTGGCCGGGCGGATCCGGGCCGGCGCGGCCGCCGCCTACGCTGCCGCCCAGCTCGTCGGGGCCCTGGTGGGCGCCCTGGCCCTGTTCGGCATCCTGCGCACGCTGCCCAGCATCCCGGACAGCCGCACCGCCTTCGATACCGTGGCCGCGGGCTTCGGTGAGCACTCCATCATCCAGGCGCCCCTCGCCGCCGTCGTCCTCCTGGAACTGCTGGGTGCCGCCATCATCGTGGCTGTCTTCCTGGGAGCCGCCAGCCGTGAAGGAGGCGTCCGCACGGTGGCGCCCGTCGCCGTCGGCCTGTCGTTTGCCGCCCTGCTGCAGGTGGGCCAGTCGGTGGGAAACCTGCCGTTCAACCCCGCACGTGCCGTTGCGTCCGCCGTCTTCAGCTCCGGCTGGGCCGTGGAGCAGCTCTGGGTCTTCCTGGTGGCGCCGCTGGCCGGCGCTGCCATCGCGGGGCTGGTGTTCCGGATCGGCGAGGTGACCGGTTCCCCTGCGCCCGTTGCCGACGTGGAGGCTGCCCATGACACCGGCGCTGATGATGACGCCGATGATGTTGCCGACGCTGTTGCCGTGAATGAGCCTGCCGCTGCGGCGGCTGCCCGCCAGGAGAAAGCCCGCGGTGTCAGCGAGGCACAGGAGTTCTTTGACGGCAAAAGGTCCTGAGCGCTGTTTGCCGCGGCGTTTTTCTGCACTGTCAGTGGCTGCCGATAGCTTAGGAACATGCGGTTACTTCACACCTCGGACTGGCACCTGGGCCGTTCCTTCCACGGCGTCGGAATGCTGGATGCCCAGCGGGCCTTCGTTGACCAGTTGGTGGCGGCGGTTGAGCGGGACAGCGTCGACGTCGTCCTAATCGCCGGCGACGTCTATGACCGGGCGCTCCCGGGCGTGGACGTGGTCCACCTCCTTGACGACGCCCTGGTCCGGCTCACTGCCGCAGGCGCGAAAGTGGTCCTCACCAGCGGCAACCACGACTCCGCCATCCGCCTGGGGTTTGCCTCCCGGCTGCTGGAACGCGGGGGAGTGCACCTGCGCACCAGGGTGGAGGACCTGGACCAGCCCCTGCTGCTGCCGCTGGGAACGGATGCGGCCGGGAAGGAGGCGACGCTGGCGCTCTACGGCATCCCGTGGCTTGAGCCCAGGATGGTCGCCGAACAGCTGGGGGTGGAAACGGCAAGCCATTTCGAGGTCACCCGCGCCGCAACCGCGCTGATCCGGGAAGACATCGCCCGGCGCGCCGCGTCTGGCACCGTCCACTCAGTGGTCCTGGCCCATACCTTCGCCAGCGGAGGCATCAGTTCAGACAGCGAGCGGGACCTCAGTATTGGCGGCGTGGGAGCTGTTCCGCTGGACCTCTTCGACGGCTTCAGCTACACCGCGCTGGGCCACCTGCATGGCCGGCAGAAGCTGTCCGGTTCCGTCAGGTATTCGGGGTCGCCGCTGGCCTATTCCTTCTCGGAGTCCACGCACCAGAAGGGTGCCTGGCTGGTGGAGATCGGCCCGGAGGGCGTTGCGTCGGTGGCGGAAGTCCTCTGGGAGGCCCCGCGTTCTCTGGCCGTTCTCCGCGGACCGCTGGAGGACCTCCTGGGGGATCCGGCCCATGCCTGGGCTGAAGCCGCCTATTGCCAGGTCACCCTTACCGATTCCCAGCGCCCCACCCATGCGATGGAACGGCTCCGCGCCAGGTTCCCTTACACGCTGGTCCTTGCCTTTGATCCCCAGGGCGCCACTGCCGCCACGGAGGCCAGCTACAGCAGCAGGCTTGCAGGCGCCCCGGACGACCTCGCCGTCTGCTGCGGATTCCTGGACCATGTACGGGGAAGGAGCGCCGACCCGGCGGAAAAGACCGCGCTCGCGGCCGCGCTGGAGAACGTCAGGCTCCTGGAGGTGTCGCGGTGAGGATCCACCATCTGCGCATTTCGGCGTTCGGGCCCTTTGCCGGAACCGAGGACATCGATTTTGAGCGGCTAAGCGCACACGGACTGTTCCTGCTGAACGGGCCCACCGGCGCCGGCAAGACCAGCGTGCTTGATGCCATCTGCTTTGCGCTCTACGGCTCCGTTCCGGGGGCACGGCAGGATGGCAAGCGGCTGCGCAGCGACCACGCCGAGCCCGGGCAGGACCCCGCCGTTACCTGTGAATTTTCCGCCCAGGGCCGCCGCTTCGAAGTGACCCGGTCCCCGGCGTGGGAGAAGCCCAGTACCCGCGGAAAGAACGGCTTCACGGTCCAGCAGGCCAAGACGCTGCTCCGCGAACGGGTGGGCGGGGCCTGGGTGGAGAAGTCTGCCCGCAACGATGAAGCGGGCGCGGAGATCATGGCCTTGTTGGGCATGGACCGCGAACAGTTCACCCGGGTGGTGATGCTGCCGCAGGGTGATTTCGCTGCCTTCCTTCGCTCCAAGGCTGCTGACCGGCTGGACCTGCTGCAGAAGCTTTTCGGTACCCAGAGGTTTGAAGCCCTGGAACAGGAACTGTCACGGCAGGCCGCCGCCGCGCGGGAGGACGTGGCCGTGCTGTCCGGCCAACTCGGCATCCTGGCCGCGCGTGCCGAAACCGAGGCCGCCCCGCTCCAGCTTCCCGAGGAGGAGGCGCCGCCGGCGGACGACATCCCCCGCCGCCTTGATTGGCTGCAGGCGTCTGCTGCCGTGCGCCTGGCGGAACTCACGGAGCGGGCCGCCGCCGCTGAGGCTGTGAACCAGGCGCGCCGCATAGAGGCTGAGCAGGAGGCTGCCCGCCATGAACGGCACCGCAAACTCGCAGCCGCGACAGCACGGCAAAAGGCCGTCGAGGCAGGGGCGGCGCAGCGGGAACAAACCAGCGCCCGGCTTGGGCGGCACCGCCAGGCAGAGGTTCTTCACGGGCAACTGCAGGCTGTGGACGCTGCAGCTGCCAAAGTCCGTGCCGCCGCCGCGGCCGCCGAATCAGCCATGACGTTGCTCCGCCTGGCCGCCGGGGACGGCGGCGAACTGGCCCAGCTCGGCAGTGGACCGGCAGAGAGTGCCGATGCCAGCCCCGGAACCGCAAAAGACGCCTGGGGGAGCATGCCGGGGGCTCCGGAGGAACTGGGCCGCCTGCGATCGCTGCTGGCCGTCGTCGAGGCACGGCTGCCCGACGAGGACAGGTTCCAGGAGCTGCGGAAGCGGCACCAAGGCCTCACCGGCAGGCTGGGTGAGCTGGAGCTCGCCGTGGAGACACTGGGCCGGCGCACCGAGCGCCTGGTGGCGGAACGCGAACAGCTGGCCAACGGCATGGACCAGCTGGAGGCCCGTTCGGTGGAAGCTGCGCTGCGGCGCAAGGAAGCTGCTGCGGCGGCGGAGCTGCTGGACGTCGTCCGGCGGCACGGGACAGCCATCGAACGCAGGGACCGGGTCAAGAGCCGCCACGGCGACTCGCGGGAGAACCTCCTCGAGGCCAAACGCCGCTGGCTGGACCTGCGGGAGGAACGGCTGGCCAACGCTGCATCGGAACTGGCAGCGGGGCTGGTTGCCGGGGAACCCTGCCCCGTCTGCGGAAGCGGACATCATCCCGGCCCGGCGGATGCGGGAACCGGAGGCCCGGCCCTGGCCCAGGATGAGGAACGGGCCCACGGTCTGTACGAAGCCGCCGAGGCAGCCCATGCCCTGGTCGCCGCAGACCTTGCCGAGGCAGAGCAGGCAGTGGCGGTCCTCGCCGGTCAAGGTGGGACTACCCCCGTGCAGGAGGCCCGCTCCGGCGCGGAGGAGGCCCTTGCTGCGGCGGCGGACGCCGAGCAGGCTGCGGAGGAGCTGCAGGACAGGCGGCAGCGGCTGGACGCCCTGGACGCCGCCCTTACCCAGGCGCGGGCCACGCTGTCCGAAACGGAAGTGGAGCTGTCCCGGACGGCAGCGTCCCTTGCCGACCTGGCCGAACAGATTGCGTCGCTGGACACGGCGCTTACCGGCCTCCGGGGCGGCCACCGCAGCCTGGAACGCCGGCTGCGGGCACTTGAGGAGGCCGTGGCTGTACTGGACAAAGCCGTCGAAGCGCAGGCGCGGCTGGATATGGCCCGGCTGCAGGCCGCCGAAGCACAGGAACACCTGGAACTGGCCCTGCCAGATGCCGGCTTCGCAAGCGCCGACGATGCCCGCAGCCAGCTCCTCGGGCCCGCTGAACTGGCAGCCCTCGAGTCCGCCGTCCGTGCAGCCCAGGACGAGGCAGCCCGCGTGGCAGGGCTGTTTGAGTCGGAGGACATTGTGCTCGCCCTGGACGAAGCCGCCGGCGGCTTCACAGCGGATGAGGAGCGGCTGGCGGCGCTGCGCCTGGACGCGGCGACAGCCAGGAATGTGGCGCGCGAAGCCGATCTGGCTGCCGGCATGGCTGCCCGCTGCCTGGCGTCGTTGAAGTCCATCGCCGCCGAATATGCAGCGCTGGCCGGCTCCTCGCGCGAGCCGGCGGAGCGTGCGCAGATGCTTGCCGGGTTGGCCGATGCCGCCGCTGGCCGGGGCGAAAACACTTACCGGATGAGCCTGACCAGCTACGTGCTGGCCGCGCGGCTGGAGCAGGTGGCCCTCGCGGCCTCCGAACGCCTGGTGGCCATGAGCGACGGCCGCTATCTTCTCCAGCACACTGACGCCAAGGCAGCCCGCGGAGCAAAGTCAGGGCTGGGCCTGGAAGTAGTGGACCAGTGGACGGGATTCCGCCGGGACACCTCCACGCTGTCCGGAGGCGAATCCTTCATGGCCTCCCTCTCGCTGGCCCTGGGGCTCGCGGACGTGGTCCAGCAGGAATCCGGAGGGGTGGAAATCGAAACCCTGTTCGTTGACGAGGGCTTCGGGAGCCTGGACGACCAGTCCCTGGAGCAAGTCATGGATGCCCTCGAAGGACTCCGCGACGGCGGGAGGGTCGTGGGACTGGTCAGCCACGTGGCCGAAATGAAACAGCGGATCGGCACCCAACTGCAGGTGGTCAAGAACCGCAACGGCTCAACCCTGCGGATCTCCGAAAGCCTCGACGCCCTCCTCTGACCAACCCCTGCCTATCCTCTGCGCAACCCCTGACGGGGGCCGATATACTGATCGGTGTTACCGGGTTGCGCGCATCGGGAGGAGGGACGATGCGCACGTACTGAACGAGCCCCGACGTGACACCACAAACCACCCCCTCATCCACCGGCACCGCCCCTGTCCAGGCATCTCCATCCCGGGAAACCCTTGACCCGGACATGACGGAAGCGGCAGCGCGGGGACGCTTTACCCGCCTTCCCCAACTGGCCGGCAGGGGTTTCATTCCCCTTGGCCTCTTTGCGCGGCTTCCCCTGGCCATGCTGGCCATGGGCACGCTCACCCTGGCCACATCCGCCAGCGGCTCCTTTGCGGCCGGTGGAGCCGCAGCAGGCGCCGTTGGTATCGGGTCCGCGTTGGGGGCTCCCGTGCTGGGATCCCTTGCGGACAGGCGGGGACAGCGGCCGGTCCTGTTGCTGGCGGCCGTATTCAACACAGTGGCCGTGCTGGCCCTGGTCCTCGCCGCCCATACCGCTGGCGTTTCGGGCGGTTTCCTGCCCGCTGTCCTTGCGGCTGCCTTCGCGGCCGGTGCCACCTGCCCACAGGTTGGGCCCCTGGCCCGGGTCAGGTGGATGTCGCTCACGGCCGACGCCGGAGATCCAACGGCATCATCCGGTGGGACTGCCCGTGACCTGGACACAGCGCTTTCCTACGAGAGTACGGCCGACGAGGTGACTTTTGTCCTGGGACCGGCCCTGGTGGGGATCCTGGCCAGCCTTGTGGCGCCGTGGCTTCCGCTGGTCCTGGCAGCGGCGATGACCATCATTTTGGTGCCTCTCTTCGCCGTTCATCCAACCCACCGGGCTGTCCCCGCCAGCCGGCCGGCGGCACCCGGGACCCGCAAGGATGCTGCGCACGGCAGTAAGCTGCCGTGGACCGTGGCACTGCCCGTCCTTGCCATGGCCTGCATGGGCACATTCTTTGGTTCCACCCAGGCCGCCCTGAGCGCCTTCTCTGCCGGGCTTGCCGGCGCGGAAATCGCCGGGCTGCTGTATGCCGTCATGGGCCTCAGTTCCGCCGCCGCGGCGCTCTCGGTTGCATACTGGCCGCGCCGTGCGGGACTGGCGCTGCGCTGGGTGTCCTGCGCAGTCCTGATGGCAGGTCTCGCGGTCCTGCTGCTGGTACCGTCATCGCTGCCCATGATGGCGGCAGTCCTGCTGGTCCTGGGACTCCCGGTGGGTCCCGTCATGGTTACCGTCTTCGCCGTGGGCGGGAAAGTGGCACCCGCCGGCAGGCTCGGCACCGTGATGACTGCGCTGGCCAGCGGCATTGTCGCCGGTACAGCCATCGGGTCCTCTGTTGGGGGACAGCTGGCCCAGCTCCAGGGGGCCGGGGCCGCGTTCCTCGTCCCGGTCTTCGCGGCGGCGGCGCTGGCCGTGCTCGGCGCGGGAACCGCCGTCGTCCTCCGCCGCAAAGCCTGACACGGCACGTCCCTGCGGGCGGCGCCGGTCCGCTACGGCGTTGCTCCGGCAGAGCGGTTACGCCAGCTGGCGCTCGATCCTCGCCGCACTTTCGGCGATGGCAGCTCCCACGGCATCCGGATCATGGGCGGAACGGATATAGACCACTGCAAGTGCAGCCGGACGCCCACCCGGCACCCGGACCGGTGCTGCCAGCGATGAGACCCCGGCGATCACCTCGTCGTGGCTGGCCGAGTAGCCTTTCCGGCGTGCCTCCGCAGCCTCCGGGCGGTACGGCACTCCGGTGGCCAACCGGTCCCATTCCTCCTCCGAGAGGGCGGACTGGATGGCGATCCCGGGGGCACCGGCATTGATGGGGTGGCGTGTGCCCGGGTGCTGGGCAACGGTTGCGCCGGAATGCCTCGGCTCGACCGTGACGAGCGTAATGCAGTCATGGTGGTCCCACACCGCCACGAATGCAGTCATGTTCAGGGAGTTCGCCAGCTGGGTAAGTTCGGGCAACGCGGCGCTCTGCAGGTTGCGCGACACGCCCCGTGCCAGGACCGCCAGGCCGGGGCCCGGCTGGACCCGTCCGGCATCATCGCGCACCAGCAGCGAATGGTCTTCGAGGGTGCGCAGGATCCGGTAAGCCACCGACCGGTGGACACCCATGGCATCGGCAAGCTCAGCGATGGTCAGCGGGCCAGGGGCGGCTGCCAGGATTTCGAGGGCGCGGATGCCGCGCGAGAGGGTCTGGGACGGCGAAGCCTGTGCCGCCGCTCCCGTCCCGGCTGCGGCTGCTGGAGGAGTCATGATGTCCATCCTAGGTTGGCGGCCCCGGAGTTCTATGACTCTTGTCCCAGCCACTCGCTGCCGGTAGTGTCCTCTATACGAACTTGCAGTTCAAATATAGAACTTCTGTTCCGGTTGCCGTTCACCGCAAATATTGACCATTCCGTGTCCCGCATCACACTTTCCGTAGTACTCTACTAACTAACTGACCGTTCTGTCAGTAATTCTGAAGGCGTACGGGCAGCACTGCTGCCCAATGAACAATGGAGTTTCAATGACCACACCTTCCAAGGTGGATACGCTCGCCGGTCCCAGCAGCCGGCGGGAGGAACGCAAGGTCCTCGCCGGCACCCTCGTCGGCACCACGATCGAGTGGTACGACTTCTTCATCTTTGCCCAGCTGACCGCAACGCTGCTGTCACCGCTGTTCCTGGCACCCCTGAACGAGTCCAACCCGGGCCTGGCGCAGATCCTTTCCTTTGCCCTCATCGGCATCAGCTTCCTGTTCCGCCCCCTCGGCGCAGTTATCGCCGGGCACCTCGGTGACCGCCTGGGGCGGAAGGCAATGCTGGTCTTCACCCTCGTGATGATGGGCGCGGCCACCGCCCTCATCGGCATGCTGCCCACCTACGCGCAGATCGGCGCCTGGGCCCCCGTGCTGCTGATCCTGCTGCGGGTTATCCAGGGCTTCTCGGCCGGCGGTGAATGGGGCGGAGCCGCCCTCATGGCCGTCGAGCATGCGCCGGTCAACCGGCGCGGCCTCTTCGGTGCCTACCCGCAGATCGGTGTGCCCGTGGGCATGATCCTCGCCACCGGCCTCCTGTTCTTCCTCAACACCGGCATGTCCAAGGAAGACTTCGCTGCCTGGGGCTGGCGTGTGCCGTTCCTGCTCTCCATCGTCCTGATCGTGGTGGGCTACCTCATCCGCCGCGCCGTCGCCGAGAGTCCGGTCTTCCAGGAGATGGCCCTGCGGAAGAAGGAAAGCAAAGCACCGCTGGGTGAGCTGGTGCGGAACCACAAGCTGCCCGTCCTGTACTCCACCCTGATCTTCATCGGCAACAACGCAGCGGGCTACCTGCTGATTGCGTTCTTCATCTCCTACGCCACCAAGACCCTGAAGATGCCCACGCCGCAGATCCTCCTGGCCACCACACTGGCGTCGTTCGGCTGGCTGATCTTCACCCTGGTGGGCGGATGGCTGTCCGACCGCATCGGCCGCGTCAAGACCTTCCTGATCGGCTACGCCATTGTCTTTGCGTGGATGATCCCCATGTTTGCCCTGATCGACACCAAGGACATCATGCTCTACGGCGTCGCCCTGTTCGTCCTGACGATCGGCCTGGGCCTGTCCTACGGACCCATGTCCGCCATGTACGCAGAGATGTTCCCCGCCAACGTCCGGTACTCCGGCATCTCCATCGGGTACGCCTTCGGCGCCATCCTGGGCGGCGCCTTCGCAGCAACCATCGCGGAGACCCTGCTGCAGTCCACCAAATGGACCGGTTCCATCGGTATCTACATCATGATCCTCTGCGTCATTTCCGCCGTCGGCGTGGTGCTGGCCAAGGAGACCAAGGGCCGCCCGCTCGGCGTCAGCAGCCACCACTGATCCCACCGGCACCCTGACCCCGCCAAGGTCAGCAAAGCCGCAACACCAGCAGCCCGGACCGCCAGGTCCGGGCTGCTGGTGCATGCGGGGGAAGTCTGCCGACTACCCGGGAGGTCCGTGCCGCCTAGACGCCCAGGAATGAAATGGCGGCCTGCTTGAACGCCCTGCTGGTGATGGCGTTGGTGTGGTTCCGGCCGGGCAGGACCAGTTGCTCGGCCATGGAGCCGGCACTTCGGGCCAGTTCGGCGAGCCTGGGCAGGGTGTGGGCCCGCTCGTCCTTGTCGCCCACCACCAGCAGCATGGGAACGTGGGGTACCGCTTCGGAGGGGTCGTAGGGTTCCGCTTTGATGGCCTCCACCAGGGACAGCAGGGCGAAGATGTTGTTGCTCGGCAGCAGCAGGGCCATTTTGAGCAGCTGGGCGGTGGATTCGTCGTTGATCGGCGTACCGTCCGCCAGGTAGTCCTGGGCGGCCCGAAGGTCGAATGCGGCCAGGGGGTCGGAGTCGTTGGGCCCGCCTAGCACCAGCCGGTGCACCAACTCGGGCTGGGTCGCGGCGAACTCCCACGCGAGCCGGGACCCCAGGGAATAACCCACTACGTCCAGCCCGCTGGCAGGGTCGCCGTCGTGCAGGGGGCGCGCTCCGGCGTCGAAGGCTGCCTGGAGCAGGTCCGCCCTGATTTTGCTGGGGGAGTAGGAATCCCGGTCCTCCGGCGCGCCGCTACGGCCGTGGCCCGGCAGGTCAACGGTAATAACCCGGCGGCCGGCGTCAAGAAGGGCCGACACCCAGCCGGTGTCCTCCCAGTTGAGTTTGGAGGAGGAGGAAAAGCCGTGCAGCAGCAGGACCGGCCGGAGGCCGGCGTCGCTGGCGGGTTCATGGACCGCCACGTACAGCTGCGGGTCGGTCCCTTCAACGGTGTGCGCCTGCTGCTGTCCGGTGTGCCTGCCGCTCATGGTGTCAGTTCCCCAATCAGGTACGGCGCCTGGGCGGGCCCGGCGCGTCGGTGCGTCTTCCTTGGAAAGGTACGCTCCACTCTACCTGTTGGCGGCCCGGTTCCTGGCGGTCAGCCGGGCCCCGGCGGCGCACGCCAGCGCAATTCCGGCGATCAGGGCGAAGGTGCTGAAGAGCTGGATGCGGCTGCCCTCGGCGCTGAAACCGACGGCGAAGATGAGTCCCAGCAGGACCAGGCCCAGGATGGTCAGGCCGGGGAAGCCCCGCATCCGCAGGGGCAGCGCGGTGCCGTCCCGGTCTGCCCGCCGGCGCAGGATCAGCTGGGAGACCAGGGCACTGCCCCACACCACCAGGCACGTGGAACCCACCAGCTGGAAGAGGGCCGGCAGGATCCGTTCCGGGAACAACAGCTCCAGGACCGTGGCGATGAAACCGAAGGCCACGGAGACTGCGACCGCGAGCAGCGGCACGCCGGCATTGTTGAGCCGGGTGAGGACGCGGGGCGCCTCCCCCCGCTGCGAGAGCGAATACACCATGCGGGAGGCGCCGTAGAGGTTCGCGTTCAGCGCCGAGAGGAGTGCGACGACGGCCACGAGGGTGATGGCGGTGGAGGCGCCGGGGATCCTGGCAGCGTCCAGCACGCCGGCGAAGGGCGAGGCAAGGCTCTTGGACGTGGCGGGAAGCACGGCGGCAATGACAAAGACGGAGCCGATGTAGAACACCAGGATTCGCCAAACCACGGTCCGGATGGCCTTGCCGACGCTGCGCTCGGGATCCTCGGTTTCGGCCGCAGCCACGGAGACGATCTCCGTCCCGCCGAACGCGAAGATCACCACGAATAGGGCCGCAGCAACCCCACCCAGGCCCTGGGGGGCGAAGTTTCCGGTCAGGTTTTCCGCCCCGGGGGAGTCGACGCCGGGCAGCAGGCCCAGGAGCAGGGCGGCGCCGACTGCCAGGAACAGGACGATGACGGCCACCTTGAGGATGGCGAACCAGAACTCGAACTCACCGAAGTTCCGGACGCCGGCCAGGTTGATGCCGGTGAAGACCACCATGAACAACAGCGCCAGCGCCCAGACCGGCACCACGGGCCAGACGGAGAAGAGCAGGCCGGCGGCACCCAGGGCCTCGGCCGCAATCACCACCACGAGCTGCAGCCACCACAGCCATCCGATGGTGGCTCCTGCCGTCCGGCCCAGCGCCCGCTCCGCGTACACGGAAAAAGCCCCGCTGGTGGGATGGGCAGCGGCCATCTCGCCCAGGGCCCACATCACCAGGATGATCAGCGTTCCGGCAACGAGGTAGGAAAGGAGCACTGCCGGACCGGCCGCCTGGACGCCGGCACCGGATCCCAGGAACAACCCCGCGCCGATGGCGCTGCCCAGCCCCATCATGGTGAGCTGCCGGGGCTTCATGCTGTGGGCGGCTGTGGCTTTGGTGGGGAATGTGGCGGACGTGGTCGCGCCGGACTTCGTCGTCATGGGGCAATGCACCTTCTGGGGCTGGTTGGGGGTCCGGCCTCTGGGGTCCGGGGTCCTCGTGGGACCTCTTGAATTTACCGCCTCCGGAACGCGCCCGGAAATGGACGGGAGGGCGGGGGCCGCGGGATGCGGGAAGAGGGTTTCGGAGGCGGCAGCCTGCGGCCGTGACTGGGATGCAGAAATATTTCCGTTTCGGGGGCGCCCGGCCGTAGAATTAGTTTTGGTCAAGGTGACTATAACTAAGCGAAAGAACACCCGGGGGCGGTCGAGGGTGACGGAAGGCGGTGGATCGGGTGTACTACAGTTCGGCGAACGTTTCCGAGCGGCAGGCCGCGCCGCCGTCGCTGGCCATCTCCACGGTGATCTTCGCGCTGCGGCCCAGCGAGTCCTCCGGCCGGCCAACTTTGTGGCTTCCCCTGGTACGCCGCATCCGGGAACCCTTCAAGGGGCTGTGGGCGCTGCCGGGCGGACCCCTCAGCCACGACGAGTCCCTCCAAAGCGCCGCCGCCAGGAACCTGCAGGAGACCACGGGCCTGGCGCCCCGCTACCTGGAGCAGCTGTACGCTTTTGGCGGCCTGCACCGCTCGCCCACCCAGCGCGTTGTCTCCATCGTCTACTGGGCCCTGGTCCAGCCCACGGAGGCAGCGCTCGCGGACGAATCCGAAAACGTGAAGTGGTTCCGGGCCGACCGCCTGGGCGACCTTGCCTTCGACCACAACGCCATCGTGGACTACGCCCTCTGGCGCCTCCGCAACAAGCTGGCCTACGGCTCGGTGGCCTACCACCTGCTGGGCGAGTACTTCACGCTGGCCCAGGTCCGCGAAGTCTACGAAGCCGTCCTGGACCGCCAGCTGGACCCGGCCAACTTCCGCCGCCAACTCAAATCGACCCCGGAAATCGAAGAAACCGGGGAATACCTCCAGGGCGGGAAGCACCGCCCGCCCCGCCTCTACCGCTACACCGGCCGGCCAGGCCTTGACCCAGACAACAGGAGCACACCATGAGCAGCGTCAACACGGCAATCCAGCTGATCACGCGCGAACAGGCCGAGAAGGGCGCCGCCGCTAAGGGCAGCACCTGCAGCCCGGCGCTGGCCAAGGGCCCGTGGGACTACGACCTGGCCGAGGCACTGGCGGGCGTTCCCGCCTATGGCCCGGGTGCGTCAAGTGCCGATCCTGCTCCTGCCGGCACCCCGCGCCAGGGCCAGCTGCCCGAGGAGTACAAGCGGGCCAGCGACGCCGAACTCGGCGAGCGGATCAGGTCCGCCAAGGCCGCCCTGGGGGAGCGGGCTGTCATCCTGGGCCACTTCTACCAGCGGGACGAGGTCATCCAGTACGCCGACTTCGTCGGTGACTCCTTCCAGCTCGCCAACGCCGCGCTGACCAGGCCGGAGGCGGAAGCCATCATCTTCTGCGGCGTCCACTTCATGGCCGAAACCGCGGACATCCTCTCAACCCCCGACCAGGCAGTCATCCTGCCCAACCTGGCCGCCGGATGCTCCATGGCCGACATGGCGGACGCGGATTCCGTGGAGGAGTGCTGGGAACAGCTCGCGGAGATCTTCGGCACCGAGCCCGACGCCGAGGGCCGGGTCCCGGTCATTCCCGTGACCTACATGAACTCCTCCGCAGCCCTGAAGGCGTTCTGCGGTGAACACGGCGGCATCGTCTGCACCTCCTCGAATGCAAAGACGGTCCTGGAGTGGGCTTTCCAGCGGGGCCAGCGGGTCCTGTTCTTCCCCGACCAGCACCTGGGCCGCAACACGGCCAAGGCCCTGGGGGTACCCCTGGACCAGATGCCCATGTGGAACCCCCGCAAGGACCTGGGCGGCAACGACGAACAGGCGCTCCTTGACTCCCGCGTGATCCTCTGGCACGGGTTCTGCTCCGTCCACAAGCGCTTCAGCGTGGCCCAGATCGACAAGGCCCGGGCGGACTTCCCCGGTGTCCAGGTCATCGTGCACCCCGAATGCCCCATGGAGGTGGTGGACGCCGCGGATTCCGCCGGCTCCACGGACTTCATCAAGAAGGCCATCGCCGCCGCCACCGAGCCCACCACGTTCGCCATCGGCACCGAAATCAATATGGTCAACCGGCTGGCCGCAGAGTACCCGCAGCACACCATCTTCTGCCTGGACCCGGTGATCTGCCCGTGCTCCACCATGTACCGGATCCACCCCGGCTACCTCGCCTGGGTACTGGAGGAACTGGTGGCCGGCCGCGTGGTCAACCGCATCACCGTGGACCACAACGTGCAGGCCAACGCCAGGACGGCGCTCGAGCGCATGCTCGCCGCGAGGCCGTGATGACGCGCCGCCTGGCCGTCGTCGGAAGCGGCATCGCAGGGCTCTACGCCGCACTGCTTGCCTCCGATGCCGGCGCGGACGTGGTGCTGCTGACCAAGGGCGCGCTGGACCACAGCAACACCTGGTACGCGCAGGGCGGCATTTCGGCCGTTCTCGCCGAACCTGCACCTGGGGACACCGTCGCCGCGCACATCGCCGACACCCTGCGCGCCGGGGCCGGGCACTGCAACGAGGCCGCAGTCCGGCTGATGTGCACGGAGGCGCGGCGGGACATTGCCGGCCTCCAGCGCTACGGTGTTGCCTTCGATGCGGGCCACGCCGGGGCGGTGACGGCCGGGGCCACGCACGACGGCGGCCCGGCCCTTGGGCTCGAAGCAGCCCACAGTGCCCCGCGGATCCTGCATGCAGGAGGAGACGCCACAGGTGCACGCGTCGCCGGGGCACTGATCCAGGCCGTCCTGTCGCGGCGGGATGACGGGAAGCTCACCATCCTCACGCACGCCCAGGCCACCGCCCTGATGACCCGGGACGGGCAGGTGGCAGGAGTCCACTACCTCCAGGACGGCCGGCCCGCGGACCTGGATGCGGATGCCGTCCTGCTTGCCTCGGGGGGAGCAGGACAACTGTTTGCCCAAACCACCAACCCCGCTGTTGCCACCGCCGACGGACTGGCGCTCGCCGTCCGCGCCGGAGCGGCAGTGGCAGACCTCGAGTTCTTCCAGTTCCACCCCACCTGCCTGGTCAGCTCCGCCACGGCGCACCCGGCCCGGCTGGACGGGCCACTGCTGATCTCCGAAGCCGTCCGCGGCGAAGGAGCCATCCTGCTGGACTCCGGCGGACGCCGCTTCATGCAGGCCTACCACCCCGATGCCGAACTGGCGCCCCGCGACGTCGTATCCCGCAGCATCGCCCTCCACCTGGCCAAGCTGGGCGATCCCAACGGCCACGTCTACCTCGACGCCCGGGGTGTCGAGCAGGCCAAGGGCGCGGGCTTCCTCCGGCAAAGGTTCCCCACCCTCACCCGCAAAACCCTCGACGCCGGCATCGACTGGACCCGCGAACTGGTTCCCGTCGCCCCCGCAGCCCACTACTGGATGGGTGGGGTACGCACCGACCTCTCCGCACGCACCACCGTTCCGGGCCTCTACGCCGCCGGGGAGGTCGCGTGCACCGGCGTCCAAGGGGCAAACCGGCTGGCCAGCAACTCCCTCCTCGAGGGACTCGTCTTCGGCCGACGCGCTGTTGAAGACTTTCTGGAGGGCAGCTCCGCAGGTCCCTCGGCGCCTGCGCTCGCGCCTCGCACCGGCGAACGCCTCGCAAGCTCGGCGGCCGATGCGGACGCTCACGCGACAACGGCGCTTTCGGGACCTCCGAAACTGCCGCACGATTCCGCACCCCTGCCGCGAAACGCGAGTGCGCACGTCGCCGTCCCTGCTGGTTTTGAAGGTGCGGGCGGGTCTGAGCCGTTTGGCCGGGAGGCTCTTCGCCGCCTCATGACCTCGCACGCCGGGGTGCTGCGTTCCGGGCAATTGTTGGCCGAGGCCCGCCGGACGCTTGAGTCCTGGGCCGCCGTCGTCCGTCCTGATGCCGTTGATTCCTGCGCTGACAATGTGGCGCAGGAGGACGGGAACCTCCTGCTGGCCGCGCAGCTGCTGGTGGACGCTGCGCTCCAGCGCGGTGAATCGCTGGGGGCGCATTACCGCAGCGATGAACCCGTCGAAACTGACAACCTGACTTCCCTCCGCCCGAAAGCGAGCCTGCTCCATGACTGAACCCGCCGTGATCGACCAGGCCGTGTCCCCGCGCCCACCGCTGGACCTCACCCTCCCGCCCGCCCCCGTCAGGGACATCCTGCAACGGGCCTTCGCCGAGGACGCCCCCTCCGGCGACATCACCTCGCAGCTGCTCATCCCCGCCGGCGCCCGCGCCACCGCCGTCCTCAACGCCCGCGTGCCGGGCGTCCTCAGCGGAGCCACCGTCTTCCGCGACGCCATGCAGTTGGTGGACCCGGAAACGCACGTGGAGCTGCTGGTGGCGGACGGGGAAACGTTCGACGCCGGAACGCACCTCGCACGGGTCACCGGCTCCGCCCGCTCGGTGCTGCTGGCAGAACGCGTGGCGCTCAACCTGGTCCAGCGGATGTCCGCCATCGCCACAAAGACCGCCGAATTCGTGCGGCTCGCCGAAGGTACCCGGGCCCGCATCACTGATACGCGCAAGACCACCCCCGGCCTGCGCACCCTGGAACGGTTCGCGGTCCGTTGCGGCGGCGGTGCAAACCACCGGTACAGCCTCTCCGACGCCGTGCTGGCCAAGGACAACCACCTTGCCGTGATGACCGGCGGGGACCCGGCCAAACTCACGGCCCTCCTCCTGGCCGCCAAGGCACAGCTGGGACACACTACCCACTTCGAAGTCGAGGTGGACCGCATGGAACAAATCGAACCCGTGCTGGCCGCTGGCGTGGACACCATCATGCTGGACAACTTCAGCATCGAAGAGCTCACAGCCGGGGTTGCCCTCGTGGCCGGCCGTGCCCGGGTAGAGGCCAGCGGGAACGTGAACACCGGCACGGTCGCGGCCATCGCGGCCACTGGTGTGGATGTCATCTCCGTTGGCGCACTCACCCACTCCGTGGCCGCGCTGGACCTGGGCCTCGACGTCGAACTGGCCGCCGGGTGAGGCTGCCGTGATCTTCCTTGACGCCGCCGCCACCACCCCGGTCCGCCGTGAGGTGCTGGACGCCATGTGGCCCTACCTCACCGGTGGATTCGGGAACCCCTCCAGCCACCACACCCTGGGCGAGGCGGCGGCCGCGGCTCTCGCGCAGGCGCGGAGGGCCGTGGCGGATGTCCTTGGCTGCCGGCAAGGCGACGTGGTGTTCACCTCGGGTGGAACCGAAGCGGACAACCTGGCGGTAAAAGGCATTGCCCTGGCCCGGCAGGCGGCAAACCCGCTGCTGGACCGGGTGGTGATCAGCGCCGTCGAACACCCCGCCGTGGAGGAATCCGCCCGCTATCTGGAGCGCTTCCACGGCTTTACCGTCGACGTGGTCCCGGTGGATTCAACCGGCCGCGTCACGCCCGAAGCACTTGCCGGGGTGCTGCGCCCGGAAACCGCGCTGGTGAGCATCATGTACGCCAACAACGAGGTGGGAACCATCCAGCCCATCGCCGGGCTGGCGGAACTGGCCCGCGCCCAGGGCATCCCGTTCCACACCGACGCCGTCCAGGCCGCCGGCTGGCTGCCGCTCGACACCCGCCCGCTGGGCGTGGATGCGATGAGCATCTCGGGGCACAAGCTGGGGGCACCCAAAGGCTGCGGCCTGCTGTTCGTGCGGAGCCGTACGCGGCTGGAGCCGGTCATCCACGGCGGCGGCCAGGAGCGGGGCCGCCGGTCCGGAACGGAAAACGTTGCCGGCGCGGTGGGGCTCGCCACCGCCCTCACGCTTGCCCGGGACCGGCAGGCAGGGGAGCAGGCACGGGTTGCCGCGCTGCGGGACCGGTTCATTGCAGCCGTCCTGGCAGGCGTGCCGGATGCCGTCCTCACCGGGCATCCTTCCGAGCGGCTGCCATCAGTGGCGTCGTTTTGCTTCCCCGGTACCAGCGGCGAGTCGGTGCTCCTGGAGGTGGAACGCCGCGGCGTGGTCTGCTCCAGCGGCTCGGCATGCGCGGCAGGCTCGGACGCGCCGTCACCCGTCCTCACCGCCATGGGTATTCCTGCAGAGGTGGCCCAGACGGCGGTCCGCTTCAGCTTCGACGCCGCGGTGACGCAGGAGGACCTCGACGCTGCCGCTGCTGCCGTCCAGGCGGCCGTCGCCGGGGTCAGGAACCTGGGTGCGGGCCAGGGCCGATAGCCCCCGGACGACCCTAGCGGTGGCGCGCGCGGCGGAAAATCCAGTGCCGCAGCATGCTGAAGCGCACGGCGGTGGCCAGGAAGCCGGAAAGCGTGGTGGCTACCAGTTCGTCACCCACGGTGGCGTCCGGGTTGAACCAGTGCAGCACGCCCAGGCTGCTGCCGGTGATCACCAAGGCCACGGCAATCACCACCAGGCCGTTGAGGTGGTCGCGGGTTCGGCGTTGCTGGCCGGCAATCTTGAAGGTCAGCCGCCGGTTCAGGGCCGTGTTCAGCAGCGATGTGAGGACCAGCGCCACGGCGTTGGCCAGCTGGGCGCCCAGCCACGGCCGCAGCAGCGCGTAAAGCCCCAGGGACGCCGCGGTGCAAATAACCCCGACGCCGGAAAAACGCAGCAGCTGCCGGATGACCGGAAAGCGCAGGACACCACGGTAGTGCCTGGTGGCGGGAAAGCGCCGGGTAGCGGTCTCCGTGGCGGCGGGTGCGGACAGACCCTCCCTCACGCGGCGTTACCGGGGACGGCCGGCATCAGTACAGCTCGCCCACGGGAATTTCCACTGCCAGCCGGTTTGATGGCCCGGGCAGCGGGCAGGCCCACGCCTCGTTGTAGGCGCAGGAGGGGTTGTAGGCGAAGTTGAAGTCCAGCACAAAGGTGGCGCCGGGACCCGTGCCGCTGACCCCGTGGAACGCGCCCTTGATGGTGTCCAGCAGGTAGCGGCCAGCCCCATAGGTTCCACCCGGCTGGCCGGCCGTGGCGTCGCGGAACGGAACGAAGATGCCGCCGCCGTACCCATGGATCTTCCACACCCCCAGCTGGCCCATTTCCGGCAGGTCGAACGTTCCCAGCCGGACGAAGTTGACCACGCCGTCGGTTCCCGTGTCCACGCTCATCTCCCGGCCTGCACCTTCCTTGGTGAGCGGGACATGGAAGCGGTAAATCGGATCGTAGTCAGCAGTCTTGAGGCCGGAAAAGCGCGCCTTGTCCGCCGCTGTCAGGGCGGAGGCCGGGTGCGTTGCGAACATCAGGTCCCGCTGGTGGCGCCAGTACGAGTGCGCCTCGGACGGGCTCTCGGCGGAGATCCGGCGGACATTGTCGTAGAGCGCAAACGTCCGCAGCCGCCAGTCGGCAATGTCCAGGGCGGAAATGTCCGCGGGATTCTCTTCGGCTGCGCCGTGCTGCTCTTCCGACATAGCCTCCAGCCTAGTCCCAGGCCGGGGTGGTAAGCGTCCGACGGCGACACGCCGGGCCGGGTGCCCGGCCTGCGGCTGGGCGGGGGCCGGTCGGGAGGAGCCGGGGGTGCGTGTCCCGGATGCAGGAAACACCGCCGCGGCAGGCGGGAGAGCGGGATGGTCCCCGTTAGGCTGGGCCTCATGACAGGCGCGCCAGTAAAGGCTGTTCTTTCCGGTATCTCCCTCGTGGCCGGCGCCGTTCTGCTGGCAGCATGTTCGGCACCGCAGGCGGCCGGCCCCGGATGGACCGCGCAGCCGGACCCTTCAGCGCCGGCAGCGTCCGGAACGGCCTCTCCGGCCGACGGGGCGGCCGCCGGCGCCACGGCAGCGGCGCCGGCCGGCAGTGCAACAACAGCAGCACCGGCCTCCGGCGAACCCCAGGCGGTGCCCACCGCCACGTCCTGGAAGACGTTCTCCGATCCCGCAAAGACCGTCAGCTTCGATTTGCCGGCGGACTGGATCGCCCAGTCCGTGGCGCCGGAGGAGGGCATCCTTGCGGGCGGACTGAAGGTCGACGTGAAGAAGCCCGACGGGACCTTCATGGCTTCGCTCCGGACGGGACTGCCGCCGTCGTCCGTTGACTGCCCGGACAGTGCGCAGCGCCCGTACACGGTGATCAGCAGCGTACCGTTCGACCTTGCCGCACAGGGTGGGGAGGGAACCATCCCGCCACGCATGGTCTACCGGGTGATCCAGGGTTACCGCTACTTCGGTTCCTACGGCATCACCAACCTGGTGGGAGGAACCGACGGGAAGGCGTGCGAGCTGCGCAACGTGGTGCGTGGTCCGGCCGGGAAGGGGGACTACTCGTTTGGGGACCTGGTGGCCCTCAAGGCCTTCGCGCCGGACGAAAAGGTGGCCCCGGCGAAGGCGTTCGACACGCTGGACCAGGCGGCCCAGTACGTCAACGGGAGCCCTGACTTCGCCAACGTGCAGCGGATGCTAATGTCGCTGAAGGTCAAAAACTAGTCCCGCTGCCCGCGCCCACCAGGTGCCGGTGCGCCCGACTTGCCTTCCACCCCCAACACCCCCGGAGATTCATGGAACGCTCTGTTTCCGCACGCCTGGCCTTCAAGACAATCGCCAACACCAAGGTGGCCATGGCCATTGCCGTGGCGAGGAACAGCGGCTACTCATCCTTTGACGAATCCCTGTCCGTGACGGCCGGGGGTGCGGAGGTTCCCCTGACGGAAATTTCGGACCACCACGGCGGCCGGTTCCACTACATGGAGTTCGCCGAGCCTGCCGAAGTCACGGTGGAATACTCGGCCACGGTGACCGGCCGCGCCGTGCCCGAGGAGGCGTGCCTGGCCGACCGCATCCGCTACGTGCGTCCCAGCCGGTATGCCGAGTCGGACCGGCTGCTGCCGACCGCCTACGCGGAATTCGGCGGGGTCCACGGGGCCGACCTGGTGCATGCGGTCCGGGAGTGGGTCAATGGCGAACTGCGGTACATCAGCGGCTCCTCCCGTGGCACGGATGGCGCGGTGGAGACGCTCCTGAGCAGGCGGGGCGTCTGCCGGGACTTCGCGCACCTGGCCATTGCCCTGCTGCGGTCCAAGGACATCCCCGCCCGCCTCACGGCTGTTTACGCCCCCGGCTTGAATCCCATGGATTTCCACGCCGTGGCCGAAGCCTATGTGGAGGGTGCATGGCACGTCATCGACCCCACGGGGCTTGCCCCGCGGGAGTCGATGCTGCGCATCACTGCGGGCCGGGACTCGTCCGACACGGCCTTCCTTTCCACGGTGGGCGGCAGCCTGGTGTTGAACCAGCTGCGCGTGACCGCCGTGGTGGACGGGGACCTGCCGGCAGAGGACCCCGCCCGGCTCGTGCAGCTGGGTTAGCGCTTCCCCAGCGAGTTCCGCAGTTTGTCGGTAAGCCGCATGAGTTCCTTCTGCTCAGCGGCCGTCAGTGCAGGCCCCACCAGGGCCGAGATGTCGCGCACGTGCTCGCGGCCGATCTCCTTCTGCAGTTCCCGGCCCTCGTCCGTCAGCTTGAGCAGCACGCCGCGGCCGTCCTCCGGCGCCGGCATCCGGGCCACCAGTCCCCGCTTTTCGAGCCGCTCCACCAGCCGGCTGAGGCTGGACTGGCTCAACAGGACGTTGTCGTTGAGCTCGTTGAGCCGCAGCCAGCCGGACGGGCAACGGGAGAGCGTGAACAGGACGTCGTATTCGTTCACCGCAAGCTTCCGGAACGCCGGTCCGGACTGCAGCTTCCGCATGACAGCCACCTGCGCCCGGAACAGCGATTCCCAGGTCTCCGCCGCCAGCCGCACCGGCGATTCCGATCCTCCCGCAGCCATTACGCCACCGGGGTGGCTTTGCCGGCGTCCTGTGACGCCAGCAGGGCGGCCACGCGGCCTGCGTGGGTGGGCGGTTCCGGAACGTGCGCGGGCTTCAGTGCGGCGTACTCCCTGCGGAGGACCGGCAGCACTTCCTCACCGAACAGGTCCAGCTGCTCCAGGACGGTCTTCAGCGGCAGGCCGGCGTGGTCAATCAGGAACAGCTGGCGCTGGTAGTCGCCGAAGTACTCGCGGAAGGCCAGGGTCTTTTCGATGACTTCCTGGGGGCTGCCCACGGTCAGCGGTGTCTGCGAGGTGAAGTCCTCCAGGGACGGGCCGTGGCCGTAGACGGGGGCGTTGTCGAAGTACGGGCGGAATTCCTTCACCGCATCCTGGGAGTTCTTGCGCATGAAGAACTGGCCGCCGAGTCCCACGATCGCCTGGTCCGCCTTGCCGTGGCCGTAGTGCTCGTACCGCTCCCGGTAGAGGCCGATCAGCTGCTGGTAGTGCTCCTTGGGCCAGAAAATGTTGTTGGCGAAGAAACCGTCACCAAAGTAGGCGGCCACCTCGGCGATCTGCGGCGTGCGGATGGAACCGTGCCACACGAAGGGGGCCACGCCGTCGAGCGGGCGAGGGGTGGAGGTGAAGTTCTGCAGCGGGGTGCGGAACTTGCCGGACCAGTTCACCGTGTCCTCGTCCCACAGCTTGCGCAGGAGGCTGTAGTTCTCGATGGCCAGTTCCACGCCGTCCTGGATGTTCTTGCCGAACCACGGGTAGACCGGCGCGGTGTTGCCGCGGCCCAGGACCAGGTCGACGCGGCCGTCGGCCAGGTGCTGGAGCATGGCGAAGTCCTCGGCGATCTTCACCGGGTCGTTGGTGGTGATCAGCGTGGTGGCCGTGGAGAGGATGATGCGTTCGGTCTGGGCCGCGATGTACGCCAGGGTGGTGGTGGGGGAGGAGGAAAAGAAAGGCCGGTTGTGGTGCTCGCCGATGGCGTAGACATCCATGCCGATTTCCTCGACCTTTTTGGCAATGGCCACCGAGGCTTTGATGCGCTCGTGTTCGGTGGGGGTGTGGCCCGTGGTGGGGTCCGTGGTGATGTCGCTGACGCTGAATACACCGATCTGCATGACGTGCCTTTCCGTTCCTGGACTTGCTGGCTTGGTTCCAGTGTAGACTAATTTAGATGCATTTGCATCTATTGCCTTCTGTAACACCATGTCCCGCGGATTATTCCCGGCCCCTGCTTCCGTGCCATGCCCTGGAACGCAGCGATGCCCGCACCAGGATCTGGTACGGGCATCGCTGCAGCGTTGGGCCTTATCCGGCGCCGGGCGCTGCCCGGCGGCCGCTGACTTTGGGGACCTGGCCGGTGGTCCAATCCCTGAATTCGGCGTCGATGTCCGAACCGGGCCCGGGTTCCGGGCGGGCCTGCAGGTCCCGCAGCAGCGCCTTCTTCTCGCGCCGGCCTTCCACCAGGCGGTAGAGCACCGGAACCAGGATCAGGGTCAGCGCCGTGGAGGACACCAGGCCGCCGATGACCACCACCGCCAGCGGCTGGGAAATGAAACCGCCGCCGCCCGTGAGGCCCAGGGCCATGGGGGTCAGGGCAAAGACCGTGGCAAGTGCCGTCATGAGGATGGGCCGGAGCCGCTGCCGGGCGCCGTTCGTGATGGCGTCCGCCACGTTCATGCCCGGCCGGCCGTCGCGTGGCTGCCGGTACTGATTGATCAGGTCGATCAGCACGATGGCGTTGGTGACGACGATGCCCACGAGCATCAGCATGCCGATGAGCGACGGCAGGCCCAGCGGCACGCCCGTGAGCAGCAGCAGGGCCACGGCACCGGTGGCCGCGAACGGAACCGAGACCAGAAGGATCAGCGGCTGGATGAGTGACTTGAAGGTGGCCACCATGATCACGTACACGATGGCGATGGCTGCCAGCAGGGCCAGGCCCAGTTGCCGGAAGGATTCTGCCTGCTGGGTGGTGGCGCCACCGATGGTGGCGGTGACTCCCGGCGGCAGCTGGACGTCGGCCAGGCGCTTTTGGACTTCGGTGTTCACTGCGCCCAGGTTGGAGCCCGACGGCGTGATGGACACCTTGGCGGTGCGCTCACCGTTGCTGGCAGTGATGGAGACGGGGACGTCCACCTGCTCCACGGCCGCGATGCTTCCCAGTGTCACCGGCCGGCCGCCCGCCGGAAGCGGGATGTTGCGGACGGCATCGATGCTGGTGAACTTGGTGCCCTGGCCGATCCGGACGGGGAAGTCGTTGGTGTCGATCCGGACCGTGCCGGCCGGGATGGGGCTGATGGTGGAGGCCAGGACGCCGGCCACCTGTTCCTCGTTCAGGCCGGCGGCCGCGGCCTTGGCCCGGTCCACCTTGACCTGCACCACGGGGTTGCTGGCGGCAAGGTTGCTGGCCACCTCGCTGGTCCCGGGGACGCCCGTCATGGCGGCCACCATGGTGTCGCTGGCCGACTGCAGGTCGGCGCTGGTAGCAGCCTTCAGCGTGATGTCGACGGTGGACGAGGTGCCGAACCCGCCCTGCTGGGTGCCTACGGAGATCTTTCCCGCATCGGGGACCTTCGCAAGCTCCGAGCGCACAGTGTCCTGGAGCCGTTCCTGGTTGGCCTTTTCGTCGGTCACCACCGTGAACGTCGAGTTGGAGGAGCCGGTGGAGGTGAGTGCGGCGAAGCCTGCCTGGGCGTTGCCGGACGTGACCTGGACATCCTTGATGCCGTCGATGCCGCGGAGGACCCCTTCGAGGCGGATGGCGGCGGCACTGGTGTCGGCCAGGCTGGTTCCGGCCGGCAGTACCTGGCGCACGGTCAGGCTGTTTTGCCCGGAATTTCCCAGGAGGTTGGTGGCCAGCAGCGGGGTCATGGCACCGGTGGCTCCGAGCACCAGGACAGCCGCCACCAGGGTGATGACGGGGTGCTTCTGCGTGGACCGGAGGATGGGCAGGTAGCCGCGCTGCAGCCGGCTGCGCTGCTCGGCGTCGTGGGCCCTTGCCTTGGCCTCGTCGGCAATGCGCCGCGCCTCGGGGGATCCTGCGGCCGCGCCGGCGGGGCCGCCCTTGGGGTTCTTCAGGAACCAGTAGGCCAGCACCGGAACGATGGTCAGGGATACCAGCAGCGACGCGAGCAGGGCCATGGTGACTGTCAGGGCGAACGGCCGGAACAGTTCACCGGCCAGTTCACCGACAAACGCGATGGGCAGGAACACCGCCACCGTGGTCAGGGTGGAGGCGGTGATGGCGCCGGCCACCTCCCTGATGGCGGTGAGGATCGCCGCCGACTTTTCCTCGCCGTAGCTGAGGTGCCGCTTGATGTTTTCGATGACCACGATCGAGTCGTCCACCACCCGCCCGATCGCGATGGTGAGGGCGCCCAGCGTCAGGATGTTCAGTGAGTAGCCGGTGGCTGACAGGCCGATGAACGTGATCAGCAGGGACAGGGGAATGGAGACGGCCGTGACCAGCGTGGACCGGGCAGACATCAGGAAGAGCAGGATGACGGCGACGGCGAATCCCAGCCCCAGCAGGCCTTCCGTGGTGAGGTCCTTGATGGACTTTTCGATGAACGGCGCCTGGTCGAAGACGGGGGTGAACTTGGCGTTCGAACCCAGTTCCGTCTCGAGTTCATTCAGGGAGTCCCGCACCGCGTGGGAGATCGCCACCGTGTCACCCTCGGGTTTCTTGGTCACGGAGACGGCCAGCGTCTCGGCGCCGTTGGTGCGGGTGATGGAGGTGCGCTCGTCGTCCTTGAGGGAAACATCGGCCACGGAGCCGATGGTCGCCGCGTTCTTGGAGCCGGAAAGGGGCAGGGCCTTGATGGCATCGAGGGAATCGACGGGGCTGCCGATCTGCAGCGAGAGGGTCTTGCCCTGGTCCTCGAGTGTTCCGGCAGGGACCAGCGCGCCGTTGTTGGACAGGGCGTCGCGGATGGCCGTGACGCCTGCCCCCGCCGCCGCCATGGCGTCGGTGCGGGGGAGGATCTCGATGTGCTGGGAGGCGCCGCCCGTGACGTCGGCGCTGCGGACGCCGTCGATCTTCTGCAGCCTGGGCACGCTGAGGCGCTGGAGATCCGCGTTCAGTTCACTGAGTGGCTTGTCCGAGGAGACGGCGAGGAAAACAATCGGGAAGTCGCTGATGCTTCCGGCGATGGCCTGCGGCTGGACGTCGCTGGGCAGCGTCCGCTTGGCATTGGAAATGGCCCGGTCGATCTGGTTCCGGGCCCGGTCCAGGTTCGATCCGTAGGTGAACACCATGGTGATCTGGGAGACGCCGGTCCGCGACGTGGAGGAGGTGGATTCCAGCCCCTCCACGCCGTTCAGCGCCTTTTCCAGCGGACCGCTGACCTGCTTGTCCACCACTTCGGGCGACGCACCCGGCATGGAGGTGAGCACTGTGATCTGCGGGAACTCAATCGAGGGAATGAGTTCCTGCTTCAGCGACGACATGGTGATCACGCCGAAGACCGAGGCGAAGACGGTGATCAGCGCGATCAGGGCCCGGTTCGCCAGGGAAAGGTGCGCCAACCGGAACATGGGTGGTCTCCTGGGGGTCTAAGTGACTGGTACAAGCCCTGGGGGTGCCAGCCGCTGGCCCCGGCAGGGTCAGTGGCTGGCGGAAACACTCTCCAGCTGGAGGGACGCGGCCGTTGCCCGTTCCAGCTCCGCGGCAAGGTCAGGACTCTCATCCAGCTTCACCCCGTAGCCGGGCATCATGTCCTTGAGCTTGGACTGCCAGCCCTTGAAGTTCTTGGGGAACGTCTTCTGGAGCAGCTCGATCATGATGGGGACAGCGGTCGACGCCCCCGGCGAAGCGCCCAGGAGCGCACCGATGGAGCCGTCACGGCCGGCAATCACTTCAGTACCGAACTGGAGGATGCCGCCCTTTTGCGGGTCTTTCTTGATGATCTGTACACGCTGGCCGGCGGTGATGAGTTCCCAGTCCCCGCCCTTTGCCTCGGGGTAGTACTCGCGCAGCGCCTCGACCTTCTGGTCGTGGCGCTTGACCACTTCCTTGACCAGGTAGGCCGTGAGGTCCATGTTGTCCTTGGCCACGGCCAGCATCGGAATGATGTTGCCGGGGCGGATGGACAGGGGCAGGTCCAGGTAGGAGCCGTTCTTCAGGAAGTTGGTGGAGAAGCCTGCGTACGGGCCGAAGAGGAGCGAACGCTTCCCGTTGACGTAGCGGGTGTCCAGGTGCGGAACGGACATCGGCGGCGCGCCCACGGAGGCCTGGCCGTAGACCTTGGCGCTGTGCTGGGCGGCGATGGTTTCGTCCGTGCAGCGGAAGAACTGGCCGGAGACCGGGAATCCGCCGTAGCCCTTGCTTTCCGGGATGCCGGAGGCCTGGAGCAGATGCAGGGCACCGCCGCCGGCGCCGACGAAAACGAACTTGGCGTGGATCTTGCCGTGTTCCCCTGACCGGGGGTGCTTCAGCGTCAGGTCCCAGCCGCCGTCGGAGGCGCGGGAGATCCCGGTGACATCGTGGCCGTAGTTGATTTCGACGCCGTTGTTCCCCAGGTAGCTGGTCAGCTCGCGGGTGAGTGCGCCGAAGTCCACATCGGTGCCCTCGGCGGCGCGGGTGGCGGCAATACGCTGCTGGGGGTCGCGGCCCTTGACGATCAGCGGTGCCCACTTGGCGATCTGGGCGTGGTCCTCGGAGTACTCCATGCTCCGGAACAGGGGGTGCGGCTTCAGTGCCTCGTACCGGGTCCTCAGGAACCTGGTGTGGTCTTCGCCGATCACGAAGCTCATGTGCGGGACGGTGTTGATGAAGCCCTTGGGGGAACCGATGAGGTTGTTGTCCACCAGGTGGGACCAGAACTGGCGGGAGAGCTGGAACTGTTCGTTGATGAGCAGTGCCTTGTTCGGGCTGACGGAGCCGTCTTTGGCTGCGGGCGAGTAGTTGAGTTCGCAAAGGGCGGCGTGGCCCGTTCCCGCGTTGTTCCAGGGGTCGGAGCTTTCGAGGCCAGGCTGGTCCAGCCGCTCGAACAGGGAAATGGTCCAGTCCGGCTCCAGCTGCTTGAGGAATGCCCCCAGCGTGGCGCTCATGATGCCGCCGCCTATCAGGACAACGTCGGCGTGTGGGGTCTTGGAAATGAAGGTCACGATCAGTCTCCGATTGCAGCGGCTCTGGCTGTCACAGAATATCCCCGCGCGGCCCGCATACTGAAATTGGCCCGGGCCGTCAAGGCTTTAGCTGGACCTTCGTGAAAACTTCGTTTAAGACCGGTGAAGCCGGGTAGCTGAGCACGCGGTCTGACAGGGCAAGTGCGGAGATGGGGAAGGCGATGGGAACCGCCGGTACCGTCGCGGCGATCTGGGCGTTGATGGTGTGATAAAGCTCATCCCGCTCTTTCCCGTCAGGGAGCCCGCGTGCACGGTTGATCTTTGAAAAGACCTGGGGATCCTGGTACCCGAACTCGCCGTTCTTCTCCCCGAAGAGGGGGCCCACGAAGTTGTCGGCGTCGGAGTAGGAGCCGTTCCAGCCAAGGATGTGGAGGGCATGGTCGCCGGACGACTGGACCTTCTGCAGGTAGCCGTCCGACCAGTCAACCGGCACGGGCCGGATGTTGAAGCCGACGGCGGTGAGCTGGCGGCTGAGCTCTGCATAGACCTTTTCAGGGGTGGGCAGGTAAGGCCGGGTGACGTTCAAGGGGTAGTAGAATTTCAGTTCCTCGCCCGCGTAGCCGCCCTCTTTGAGGTAGTCCTTGGCCTTGGCGGGATCGTGTCCGAGTTCCGGCGCGTCATTGTTGAAGCCGCTGATCTTGGGCGGGACAAACTGCGTGGCCTTGGCAGTGTTGTCGATAAAGAACTTCCGGATCAACGTTTCCTTGTCGATGGCAAGCTCCACCGCCTGCCGGATCTTCTGGTTCTGGAGTATCGGGATGTCCTGGTTGATGCCCACGTACATCACGGAGAACGGGTCGCGCTGCACGATCTGTTTGCCGCGCTTGACCAACTGGTCGAAGTTTCCCACGGTGACGGCGTCGTAGCCGTCGATCGTGCCGTCCAGCAGCGCCTGGAGGCGAGTCTGGGGGTGGTTGTAAGCCAGGAAGTTGATGGTGGCGATCTGGCCGCGGTCGCCCCAGTAGGTCTTGTTGCTGGCGAGGGTGACGTTGTCGGTGCCCCAGGCGGCAAGCGTGAAGGGCCCGGTGCCGACTGGATTCGTGGCGAAGGCCGACATTGCCTGGCCGCCCCGGTTCTGGTCCAGGACGTCCGCTTTACCCGAGGCCAGGGCGGCCGGGGATGCGATCGCGAAGGCCGGGAGGGTCAGTGCCTGGAGGAAAGCGGTGAATCGCTGGGTGAGGTCGATCTGTACCGTGTCCGGTGCCACCGCGGTACAGCTCTTGAAAATCGAAAGCCCGGGCTCGTCGGAGTGGGCCTTGAACACGCCCTTGAAGGAGCTGCCGGGAGCCTGCTTCCGCAGCTCGGCAGGGAAGGCAAACCAGCGGTTGAAGTTAACGCAGACGGCGTCGGCGTTAAACGGGGTGCCGTCCTGGAAGGTGACCCCGGCGCGGAGCTTGAAAGTGTAGGTCCGGCCCTCGTTGGACTCGTTCCATTCGGTTGCCAGCAGCGGCGTGGGTTTGCCGGTGGTCTGGTCCACGCCCACCAGGCCTTCGAGGATCTGGCGGGTGATGCGCTGGGATTCCACGTCGTTGGACAGGGCCGGGTCCAGGCCCAGGGGCTGGGCCGCGGTGCCGAAATTGAAGGTGGCTTGGGGCTCGGCCGGAGGGGAACTGGGCGTGCCGGACGTGGGGGAGGGGGACGGCATGCCCGTGCACGACGTCACGCCCAGCGCCATGAGGACGGCGCCGGCCTTGATGACCGTCCGCCGCGATGTACTGCTGGGCACTCGTTTATCACCTCTGGATGCTGCCGGCTCCGCCGATTGCGGGCCGGGACCAGTCTAGGGGACGGGGCTTGCGGCCGGCCCCAGGCTGGCACATGACGCGCCAGGGCCGGGTCCGCCGGTCTATGGCGGACCCGGCCCTGTGTTGGGGGGCGGAGAGAGGGCTTACTTGGGCATGAGGACCGAGTCGATCAGGTAGACCGTCGCGTTCTTGGTCTTGACGCCGCCGCAGACCACGTTGGCGTTGTCCACCTTGAGGTTGTCGCCGCTGCCGGTCACCGTGACGGAGCCGCCCTCAACCGTGGCGTGCGTGCCGGCGATCTTGTCCGGGGTGATCTGGCCGGGGACTACGTGGTAGGTGAGGATCTTGCTCAGCAGCGCATCGTCCGTCTTCAGCGTTTCGATGGTGGCGGGGTCGATCTTCTTGAAGGCGTCGTCCACAGGTGCGAACACGGTGAACTCGCCACCGTTGAGCGTGTCCACGAGGTCAACCTTGGGGTTCAGCTTGCCGGAAACTGCCGCGGTAAGCGTGGTCAGGATGGGGTTGTTGGAGGCTGCGACGGCGACCGGGTCAAGGGCCATGCCCTCCACGGAACCCGCACCGGTGGGAACCTGCTTGGCGTATGCGGCGCAGCCGGGGCCAACCAGGTTTGCTGCCGGGTCCATGGTGCCCGCCGAGGAGCTGGCCATTGCGCTGGAGGACGGGGACGCCATGCTGGAGCTGGGCGCCGATGACATCGGCGCGGAGGAGGCCGAGGAGCCGGAGGTGCTGCCGGAACCGCCGCACGCGGTGAGGCTGAGCAGAGCAGCTGCTGCAACGCCTGCGACGGTGAAAGTGGTGCGCTTGAAGGTCTGCATTGTGGTTCTCCTTGGATCGATTGCTGCCGACTGCGGACTGGGTGTTCGTGGTGTGCAGCCTGCCTGGGGGGTGGGCACCTGCCCTTGGCTGGTGTCTCACTGGCTATTCGGCCGGTGGGCAGCAACGGATGGGTGGATCTTTGGAGTTTTTCGATTCGGGGCACTAACCAGCCGGCAGGACCGCCGGGCGCTTAACGCAGGAATCCCCCGGCCGGAGCCGGGGGATTCCCAGTGTGCGCAAGGGGGGACTTGAACCCCCACGCCCGAAGGCACAGGAACCTAAATCCTGCGTGTCTGCCAATTTCACCACTCGCGCGCGGATTCCTGACGGGAACGCCAAGCGTTCGACGCCGGATGCCAGAGTCCATTGTAGCGTTGCGCCGGGCGGTGTCCCCGGCAGGCCCCGGCCGGGTCAGGCGTCCAGGTTCAGGTCCCGCCGAAGCTTGGCCACGTGGCCCGTGGCCCGGACGTTGTACTGGGCCAGTGCCACCTTGCCGTCCGGGTCCACCACGATGGTGGACCGGATCAGGCCTTCGTACGTCTTGCCGTAGTTCTTCTTTTCGCCCCAGGCGCCGTAGGCCCCCGCCACGGCATGGTCGGCATCCGAAAGCAGCGGGAACGTCAAGGACTCCTTGTCCGCGAATTTTGCCAGCTTCTCCACGGGGTCGGGGGAGATCCCCAGGACGTCGTAGCCGGCGGCCTGCAGGGAGGCAAGGCTGTCCCGGAAGTCGCACGCCTCCTTGGTGCAGCCCGGAGTGGAGGCGGCCGGGTAGAAGTAGACGATGGTGGAGCGGCCAGGCCGGGGAGCCAGGCTGACGTCCTTGCCGGTGGAATCCTGCAGGGTGAAAGCCGGTGCCTTGTCGCCGGTAACGAGTCTTTCAGCCATTGTTTTTCTCCTTGTTGCGGGCGGGACACAACAGCCTAGTAAGCAGGTGGAACGAGTGCTAATCGGCATTTGGCTATACTGGCTGCTATGCCTGATATGGATCACTGGCCCACAGGGCGCCTTCTGTCCACTGCTGCGCGACTCGTTGAGCACTCCTGGAACGAAAAACTCGGCGCCATCGGCCTCACTCATGCCGGTGTTATCGCCATCGAGGTCCTTGCCGCGCAAGGGCCCATGACCCAGGCCCAGCTTGCCCAGTACGTCCGCGTACAGGCCCAGACCATGGGCAAGACCCTCAGCCGCCTTGAGTCCCACGGCCACATTGCCCGGGTGCGCAGCACCTCGGACCGCAGGAGCCACGTGGTGTCGCTGACCGAGCAGGGCAAGGAAGCCGTTGCCCAGGCTGTTGAGATGGAGCGCTCGGTCCTGGCATCGGCGTCAATCGACCCTGAGCTGCTCCGCCAGGAACTCAAAGCTGTGGTCCGGGAGCTGGCCAACCAGTTCTCCACGACGCCCAGCAACGCCGGAGCCCTTATGGACAACGTCGCCAAGTAACCGTTGACGCTGCAGGCAGCGTCAGGAAAGCGCGGCCCTGGTTTGGAAAAACCAGGGCCGCGCTTTTTTGTGCCCGGCCACCATCGATTGCTCCGTACTTGCCGTTTTGAGCCCTGATAAAGACAAGTACGGAGCAATCGATGATGGGAGCACATAACAAAACAGCCCCCGGTCTGTGTTTCCACAAACCGGAGGCTGTTTTCCCAGTGGTGCACCCCCCGGGACTTGAACCCGGAACCCATTGATTAAGAGTCAATTGCTCTGCCAATTGAGCTAGAGGTGCATCTTTTTTGCTTCCATCCCCGGGCTTTTTCTTTCCCGTTGATCTCCGCAACGACATGAAACTCTACACGAACTTTTGGTGCAAGTGAAATCGGCGCTCCAGTGGGTTCCTGATTCACTGTGGGATCCGCAAAATCAGCGCAAAATCAGGGTTTTTGCCGTTGGTGAGCATCCATAAGCTGCCGTTGGGTGCCCGGATGACGTCCCGGATCCGGCCGTATTGACCTGTGAAATAGGCCACAGGTTGCCCGGCGTCTGTTCCCTTGAGCGGCACGGTCCAGAGCCGTTCGCCCCTGAGCGCACCCAGGTAGGCGGTACCGCCGGATATTTCCAGCCCGCTGGGGGAGGACTCGCGGGTTGAGGGCCAGACGACTTTTGCGTCCTCGAAGCCGGCGCGGTGCGGTGCCCCGGTGACGTCCGGCCAGCCGTAGTTGGCGCCGGGCAGGATCAGGTTCAGCTCATCGTCCACGTCCGGTCCGAACTCGCTGGCCCACAGCCGGCCTGCTTCGTCCCACGCCAGGCCCTGGACGTTCCGGTGGCCAAGGCTGTAGACGGCGTTCCCGAACGGGTTGCCGGGCGCGGGGGCGCCCTCCGGAGTGAGCCGAAGGATCTTCCCGCCCAGGGCGGCGGGGTCCTGGGCCTGCTCGCGGCGCTGGGCGTCGCCGGTGCCCACATACAGGAACCCGTCCGGGCCGAACCGGATCCTGCCTCCATTGTGGGTGCCGGCTTTGGGTATTCCCGTAAAGACGGCCTGCGGCCGGCCCAGCGTCAGTGAACCATCAGCGCCGCGTTCGACGTTAAGCCGGACCACCCGGTTGTCCTCCCTGGTGGTCGTGTAGGCATAGAGGGAGTGGTCAGCCTCAAAATGCGGCGAAAGCGCCAGGCCCAGCAGGCCTCCTTCTCCTGCGGGCGCCACGTCGGGCACCTTCCCCAGTGTTGTGGCGGCGCCGTCCCGAACGGCCTTCAGCAGTGCGGTCCCGCGCTCGGAGATGACGGCGGTGCCGTCGGGGAGGAAGACCGCCGCCCAGGGCGTGTCCAACTGCAGCTCCAACCGTTCCTGCACAGCGGGTGGGGCATGGACAGGGGCTGTGCCGGCGGATTCGTTGGCCGGGGGAGCGGAGCTGGCGACGGCGGCTCCCGGCGGGGTGCCCGCGGCGGCAGGGTTTGTGCCTGGTGCAGGCGGCCCCGGCGTGCCCGTGCAGGCGGCCAGCACCAGGAACAGGGCAAGGCACGGAAGGCCCGCCGCAATGCGGCGGGCCTTCCTCCTGCTAGAGCCGTCTGCGCCGTGGAGCGCGGAAGCCTGCGGCCTCCGCATGCGCGGCAGATTCGAACCAGACTTCCGCCCGGGTCTGCTCATAGTCCGGATGTCCTTCTTCGTAGTAGACCATTGCGGCGGCATCGCCCTTGACCGTGTAGTCCGCCGGTCCGCTGCCGTCGGGGCCGGGTGCAGCCGAGCCCGCGCCGTAGGGCTCATCGGCTGCAAGGTGTCCGGCAGGCTCGGCGGCAGTGGTGCCATGGCCGGGTGCGGATCCCTGTGCGAATCCCTGAACGGCGTCCTGTCCCTGGCCGGACGGCTGGTGGTGGTCCGCGCCGTTTTCCACCAGTGCGGAGGACTGGGCGCGCTCCAGCGTTTCGGCATCGCCGGGGCTGCCGCCGGAGACCGGCGCGGGCTCGTGCTGGTCTGCTGCGCGGTAGCCGTCCGCCAGGTGCTGGGGCGCCTGCCCGCCGGCCTGCCCGCCGGCCTGCCCGCCGGCTGCCGTGCCGCCGTCGTCCACGCCTTCCACTGCGGCTGTTTCGGCGCCGGGAAGCGTGGGGGCATGGGGGGCCGTGTATTCGTCGTGGTGGGCGGGGCGGGTCGCCGCTGCGGCTGCCTGGCCGGACGGTGCATCCGTACTGGTCCCGGGGTGGGGCGCGACCTCTGGGGCGGCTGCCGCCCCACCGGCAACGGAGGAGCCGGACCGGGACCCGGAGCCGGCCTCGGACCACTGGGTTTCCCACTCGGCCTGGTCTGCATCCAGGTCCTGCGACCGTGGTTCGACGTGTCCGGTGGCGCTGGCGGGCAACCCGGCGCCGGAAGCACCGTGGCCTGCCTCGCCGGATGCCTCACGGGACGCGGGAGTGGAGGTCCCGGCCGCCGGCGAGGCCGTGGCGGACGAGTCGGCCGGCTCTTCGGCCGTGGCGGGCGCTGCCGGTTCTGCGGCTTTTCCGAATCCGGCTGCTGTTGGAATGCCGGTGGTCCCGGCGGCCGCGGCCGACGCGGCGGCGCTGCCCCCTTCGAGGGCTCCATCGGCGCGGGGCCGGTCAGTCGTCGCGCCGGCTGATGATCCACCCGGCGCGTTGGCAGACTTGTTGCGGTTGACCAGCCACCAAATGATGACGGCGACGACGGCTATGAGGATGATCCAGAAAACAATGTCCATGGCAGGCCCTTCTCTACGGGTGGCGGGTGTCCTGTCCCCGACGCTACGTCGGGTCACCACTGCTGTCCAGAGATGCCGCGGCACGCCGGACAGGCCCGCTGGAAACACCGGCCGGGGCGCTGCCGTGGATCGCAACGTCGTCCGGGTCTCACAGTATGAGATCACCGTCCATCGGCTGGTCCGGGATCTGTCGGGATTTTCGCCGGATCCGGCCGCGGGAGGTCGTTCAGGCAGCATCCGAGCCCTAGACTTTCCCCCATGAGTGACGCCCAGACCACAACCGGAAGCACGCCGGACATCAAGCCCCGCAGCCGCGTCGTCACCGACGGCATCCACGCCGCCCCCGCCCGCGGCATGTTCCGGGCCGTCGGAATGGGCGATGACGACTTCGCCAAGCCCCAGGTGGGCGTGGCAAGTTCCTGGAACGAGATCACCCCCTGCAACCTTTCGCTGAACCGGCTGGCGCAGGGCGCCAAGGAAGGCGTCCACGCGGGCGGCGGTTTCCCCATGCAGTTCGGCACCATCTCGGTGTCCGACGGCATCTCCATGGGCCACGAAGGCATGCACTTCTCATTGGTCTCCCGCGAGGTCATCGCCGACTCCGTGGAGACCGTCATGCAGGCCGAGCGGATTGACGGCTCCGTCCTGCTGGCCGGCTGCGACAAATCGCTGCCCGGGATGCTCATGGCCGCCGCCCGGCTGGACCTTGCCAGCGTCTTCCTCTACGCGGGGTCCATCATGCCCGGCTGGGTCAAGCTCGAGGACGGCTCCGAAAAGGAAGTCACCCTCATTGATGCGTTCGAAGCGGTGGGCGCCTGCGCTGCCGGCAAGATGAGCCTGGAGGACCTCACCCGAATTGAAAAGGCCATCTGCCCGGGTGAAGGTGCCTGCGGCGGCATGTACACGGCCAACACCATGGCCTGCATCGGCGAGGCCCTGGGCATGTCACTCCCCGGATCCGCCGCACCGCCCTCGGCAGACCGCCGTCGTGATGAGTTCGCGCGCAAGTCCGGCGAAGCGGTGGTCAACCTGCTGCGCCTGGGCATCACGGCCCGCGACATCTTGACCAGGGAGGCGTTCGAGAACGCTATCGCCGTCACCATGGCCTTCGGCGGCTCCACCAACGCCGTCCTGCACCTGCTGGCGATTGCCCGCGAGGCAGAGGTGGAACTCACCCTGGACGACTTCAACCGCATCGGGGACAGGATCCCGCACCTGGGTGACCTCAAGCCGTTCGGCCGCTACGTCATGACCGACGTCGACAGGATCGGCGGCGTGCCGGTCATCATGAAGGCACTGCTCGACGCCGGCCTGCTGCACGGCGACTGCCTCACCGTCACGGGCAAGACCGTCGCGGAGAACCTCGCGGCCATCAACCCGCCGGACGTCGACGGCAAGATCCTGCGCGCACTCGACAACCCGATCCACAAGACCGGTGGCATCACCATCCTGCACGGCTCGATGGCTCCGGAAGGCGCCGTCGTGAAGAGCGCAGGCTTCGACGCCGACGTCTTCGAGGGCACCGCCCGCGTCTTCGAGCGCGAGCAGGGCGCTTTGGACGCCCTGGACAAGGGGGAGATCAAGGCCGGCGACGTCGTCGTCATCCGCTACGAAGGTCCCAAGGGCGGACCGGGCATGCGCGAAATGCTCGCCATCACCGGCGCCATCAAGGGCGCGGGACTCGGCAAGGATGTCCTGCTGCTGACGGACGGACGCTTCTCCGGCGGCACCACCGGGCTGTGCATCGGCCACGTGGCGCCGGAAGCGGTCGACGGCGGCCCCATCGCCTTCGTGAAGGACGGTGACCGGATCCGCGTGGACATCGCAGCTCGCAGCTTCGACCTGCTGGTGGATGACGCTGAGCTTGAGGCCCGCAAGGTGGGCTGGGAGCCGCTGCCCGCCCGGTACACCAAGGGCGTCCTGGCCAAGTACGCGAAGCTGGTCCACAGCGCCAGCCAAGGCGCCTGGACAGGCGTGTGATCCCTTCCCAATGGATGCGGCGCGGCCGCCGCATCCAATGGGGCCCTCGGGATCCCACTTATTAAGCCTTACCGCCCGGCAGCGCACGCTTCAGGGCTTGGTGAGCTGGGATAGGATCAAAGGGTGGACAACGGAGTCCACATGGTGAGATAGGGTTGTTGCTCGTTGACACCCATCTCGCCAAGAGGGAAAACTGAACGCATGACTTTCGTTACCGCCGGCACCGTCGTCGTCGTCCTTACCAAGCGCGTGGCACATTAGCCCCTGGTAACGAACAGTCACGCGCAACCCCTCACCAAGCCGCCAGGCCGAGGGGTTTTTTTATTCCCACCGTTCCAAACCAGTTCCAGAACCAGAGAAGATCCACAAGGAAGAGTCCGATGAGCAAAGGATCGCCCATCAGCCCCTCGCTGATGGCCACCAAGTCCGCTGGAGCCCCCAAGGCTCCGGAACGCGCCGACCGGACGGCTGACCATGCCGCCGTCGTCGCCGACCTTGCTGCCGTCTCTCCTGTCCTTGGGCCGAACAACGTCGTACCCCCGACGGTGATGACCGGCTCGCAAGCAATCGTCCGCTCGCTCGAAGAACTCGGCGTCGACGACATTTTCGGTTTGCCTGGTGGCGCGATCCTGCCCACCTACGACCCCCTGATGGCCTCCACCATGAACCACGTGCTGGTCCGTCACGAACAGGGAGCCGGCCACGCCGCGCAAGGCTACGCCATGGTCACCGGGCGGGTGGGCGTCTGCATCGCCACCTCGGGCCCCGGCGCCACCAACCTCGTTACCGCCATCATGGATGCCCACATGGACTCCGTGCCCCTGGTGGCCATCACCGGCCAGGTATCCAGCGGCGTGATCGGCACCGACGCGTTCCAGGAAGCCGACATCGTGGGTATCACGATGCCCATCACCAAGCACTCCTTCCTGGTGACCGACCCCAACGACATCCCGCACGTCATGGCAGAGGCCTTCCACCTGGCCTCCACCGGCCGTCCCGGCCCCGTGCTGGTGGATGTTGCCAAGGATGCCCAGGTGGGCCAGATGACCTTCTCCTGGCCGCCGAAGATCGACCTGCCGGGCTACCGGCCGGTGACCCGCGGGCACAACAAGCAGGTCCGCGAAGCGGCCAAGCTCATTGCCGCATCCACCAAGCCTGTGCTGTACGTGGGCGGCGGCGTGGTCAAGGCGCACGCCTCGGCCGAGCTGCTGGCCCTCGCCGAAGCCACCGGCGCTCCGGTGGTGACCACCCTGATGGCCAAAGGCGCGTTCCCGGACTCCCACCCGCAGCACGTCGGCATGCCCGGCATGCACGGCAGCGTCTCCGCCGTCACGGCCCTGCAGCAGTCAGACCTGCTGATCACGCTCGGCGCCCGCTTCGATGACCGCGTCACCGGGGTGCTGAAGACCTTTGCGCCCAACGCCAAGGTCATCCACGCCGACATCGATCCTGCCGAAATCTCGAAGAACCGCACCGCTGATGTGCCCATCGTCGGGTCGGTCAAGGAGATCATCCCGGAACTGACCGAGGCCGTGCGCAGCCAGTTCGATGCTTCCGGGACTCCGGACCTCACCACCTGGTGGGCCTTCCTGAACAATCTCAAGGAAACCTACCCGCTGGGCTGGACGGAACCGGACGACGGCCTGATCGCACCGCAGAAGGTCATCAAGCGGATCGGCGAACTGACTGGCCCCGAGGGCGTGTATGTGGCAGGCGTGGGCCAGCACCAGATGTGGGCCGCCCAGTTCATCAAGTACGAGCGCCCGCACGCCTGGCTGAACTCCGGCGGCGCCGGCACCATGGGATACGCCGTCCCGGCAGCCATGGGCGCCAAGGTGGGCAACCCGGACCGCGTGGTCTGGGCCATCGACGGCGACGGCTGCTTCCAGATGACCAACCAGGAACTGGCCACCTGCGCCATCAACAAGATCCCCATCAAGGTAGCTGTCATCAACAACTCCTCGCTGGGCATGGTGCGGCAGTGGCAGACCCTCTTCTACGAGGGCCGCTACTCCAACACCGACCTCAACACCGGCCATGACACGGTCCGCATCCCGGACTTCGTCAAGCTGGGGGAAGCCTATGGCTGCGCGTCGTTCCGTGTTGAACGCGAAGAAGACATCGATGCCACGATCCAGAAGGCCCTCGAAATCAACGACCGCCCCGTGGTCATCGACTTCGTGGTGAGCCCCAACTCCATGGTGTGGCCAATGGTGCCCGCCGGCGTGAGCAACGACCAGATCCAGGTTGCCCGCAACATGACCCCGGAATGGGAAGAGGAAGACTGAGCATGACCCGCCACACACTTTCCGTCCTGGTTGAGGACAAGCCCGGCGTCCTGACCCGCGTGGCCAGCCTCTTTGCCCGCCGCGCCTTCAACATCAACTCCCTGGCCGTGGGCCCCACCGAAGTGCCGGGCGTGTCCCGCATGACGGTGGTGGTCGACGCCGACGGCGACCTCATCGAGCAGGTCACCAAGCAGCTCAACAAACTGGTCAACGTCATCAAGATCGTTGAGCTGACCCCAGAATCTTCCGTACAGCGCGACCACATCCTGGTCAAGGTACGTGCGGATGCCGCAACACGCCTGCAGGTAACCCAGGCCGCAGACCTGTTCCGTGCCTCAGTGGTCGACGTGTCCACAGACTCCGTCGTCATCGAGGCCACCGGCCACCCCGAAAAGCTCACAGCCCTGCTCTCAGTGCTGGAGCCCTTCGGCATCCGCGAAATTGTGCAGTCCGGCACCCTGGCCGTTGGACGGGGATCCCGCTCCATGAGTGACCGGGCGCTCCGCTCCGCCTAGGCATTTGCGTCCAGGCGGGACCACGCGCCCGTAACCGCAGCACCGCAAGACCACTATCTACAACCACTCAAGAGGAGTTACGCAAGTGACTGAAATGTTCTACGACGATGACGCCGACCTGTCGATCATCCAGGGCCGCAAGGTTGCCATCGTTGGCTACGGTTCCCAGGGCCACGCCCACGCGCTGAACCTGCGCGATTCCGGCGTCGAGGTCGTCATCGCCCTGAAGGACGGCTCCAAGTCCACCGCCAAGGCCGAGGACGCCGGCTTCACGGTCAAGAACGTTGCCGACGCCGCCGAATGGGCCGACGTCATCATGATCCTCGCGCCGGACCAGCACCAGCGCGCCATCTACAACGACTCCATCAAGGACAAGCTGACCGCCGGCAAGGCCCTGGCCTTCGCCCACGGCTTCAACATCCGCTTCGGCTACATCAAGGCACCGGAAGGCGTTGACGTCATCCTGGTGGCCCCGAAGGCTCCGGGCCACACCGTGCGCCGCGAGTTCGAAGCCGGCCGCGGCATCCCGGACATCATCGCCGTCGAACAGGACGCATCGGGCAACGCCTGGGAGCTGGCCAAGTCCTACGCCAAGGCCATCGGCGGCACCCGCGCCGGCGTCATCAAGACCACCTTCACCGAAGAGACCGAAACCGACCTCTTCGGCGAGCAGGCAGTTCTCTGCGGCGGCGTTTCCCAGCTGGTCCAGTACGGCTTCGAGACCCTGACCGAGGCCGGCTACCAGCCGCAGATCGCCTACTTCGAGGTGCTGCACGAGCTCAAGCTCATCGTCGACCTCATGTGGGAGGGCGGCATCGCCAAGCAGCGCTGGAGCGTCTCCGACACCGCAGAGTACGGCGACTACGTCTCCGGCCCCCGCGTCATCACCCCCGAGGTGAAGGAAAACATGAAGGCCGTCCTGGCCGACATCCAGTCCGGTGCATTCGCCAAGCGCTTCATCGAAGACCAGGACAACGGCGCCGTCGAGTTCAAGGAACTGCGCGCCAAGGCTGAGCAGCACCCCATCGAGGCTGTCGGCCGCGAACTGCGCTCCCTGTTCTCCTGGCAGCAGCAGGACGTGGACTACGTGGAAGGCTCCGCAGCCCGCTAAGGCTGCCAGCGCAACCGCATAGACCCCAATGGTGAGGCCGGGTTCACACTTAACAATGTGAGCCCGGCCTTTCCGTCGGCCTAGACTTGTTTCCATCCCCAGGACTGCAACGCAGAGGATCAGCCGTGTCAAAACCCGTAGTACTGCTCGCCGAAGAACTTTCCCCCGCCACCGTCGAGGCCCTTGGCCCGGACTTTGAAATCCGACAGACCGACGGCGCCGACCGTTCCCAGCTGCTCTCGGCGATCAGCGACGTGGATGCCATCCTGGTCCGCTCCGCCACCCAGGTGGACGCCGAAGCGATCGCCGCGGCCAAGAACCTGAAGGTCATCGCCCGCGCCGGCGTCGGCCTGGACAACGTGGACATCAAGGCCGCCACCCAGGCCGGCGTGATGGTGGTCAACGCCCCCACGTCCAACATCGTGTCCGCCGCGGAACTCACCGTGGGGCACATCCTCAGCCTGGCCCGCCACATCCCGCAGGCCAGCGCCGCCCTCAAGGACGGCGAATGGAAGCGCTCCAAGTACACCGGCATCGAACTGTTCGAAAAGAAGATCGGCATCATCGGCCTGGGCCGTATCGGCGCCCTGGTGGCCGCCCGCCTCAAGGGCTTCGACACCAAGATCCTGGCCTACGACCCCTACATCACCTCGGCCCGCGCCGCGCAGCTCGGCGTGCAGCTGGTCACCCTGGACGAGCTCCTGGCCCAGTCCGACTTCATCACCATCCACATGCCCAAGACCCCCGAGACCGTGGGCATGCTTGGTGCGGACGCATTCAAGAAGATGAAGTCCACCGCCTACGTGGTCAACGTGGCCCGCGGCGGCCTCGTTGACGAAGAAGCGCTCTTCACGGCCCTGCAGGACGGCGAAATCGCCGGCGCGGGCGTGGACGTCTTCGCCAAGGAACCCAGCACCGACCTGCCGTTCTTCAAACTCGACAACGTGGTGGTCACCCCGCACCTGGGCGCCTCCACCGACGAAGCCCAGGAAAAGGCCGGCGTCTCCGTGGCCAAGTCCGTCCGCCTTGCCCTCGCGGGAGAGCTGGTCCCGGATGCCGTCAACGTCGCCGGCGGCGTCATTGCCCCCGACGTCCGTCCGGGCATCCCGCTGATCGAGAAGCTCGGCCGCATCTTCACCGCGCTGACCCACGCGTCCCTGACGCAGTTCGACGTCGAAGTAGCCGGGGAAATCTCCTCCCTCGATGTCAAGGTGCTGGAACTTGCGGCGCTGAAGGGCATCTTCGCCGACGTCGTGACCGAACAGGTTTCCTACGTCAACGCCCCGGTCATCGCCGAGCAGCGCGGCATCAACGTCCGCCTCATCACCACGCCGGAGACCGAGTCCTACCGCAATGTCCTGACCCTGCGCGGCGCCCTCAGCGACGGCAGCCAGATCTCCGTGGCCGGCACCCTGACCGGCCCCAAGCAGATCGAGAAGCTCGTGGGCATCAACGGCTTCGAGGTGGAAATCCCCATCAGCGAGCACCTTGTGGTGGTTGCCTACACCGACCGCCCCGGCGTCATCGGAACCATCGGCCACATCCTGGGCATGAACAACATCAACATCGCCGGCATGCAGGTGGCCCGCTCCAACGAGGGCGGCCAGGTCCTGGCCCTGCTCACCATCGACAGCTCCGTTCCCCAGCAGGTGCTGGACGCCATCAAGGCCGGCATCGGCGCTGAGATGGTCCGGGAAGTGGACCTGGAAGACTAACGCGACACACCGGCCGAAACGCCGAAAGCCGCTCCTCCGCAGGGTACGTCCGTGCGGAGCCACGTATGATTGGCCGGTCTGCTTACAATGGCTACGTCCTGATTCAGGACCATAGCCGGCAGACCGGCCAATACCTTTTGCACATCCGTCCGTCATTGCCCACGTCTGCCCGGGGGATGGATGTGCGCGCACGCAATCCAGGTTTCAGGGAGTTCCATGAACGCCGTCCAGAGGTTCATCAGAAGCAGGGTGCTGCTGTTGACCGCGGCCATCTTGATCGCAGCCATGTGCTTGTCGGTCGTCGTCCAAAGCCAGTCACAGGCTGCGCTCAACCGGACGGTCAATGAAAATTCGAGGGGGCTCTACGACATCCTGGTCCAGGCGAAGGCGCCCTCCGGGGCGCTGCTGCAGCCCGAGATCGCCAACGGCGCGGGCGGCATCGGCTTTGACCAACTGGACTCCATCAGGAAGCTGTCCGGCACGTCCGTGGCGGCCCCCATCAGCCTGGTCTCCCGCGTCACCCAGAACCTTGAGACCCCCCGCCTCGACGCCATGGACTACCTCGGCTACAACGCCGGGCTGGCAGGCACCGCCACGGCGGACCAGGCTGCCGGCGCCACCGCCCCGGACAAGTGGCCAGCCGCTGAATCGGTGCTGACCGATGCTGCCAAGAAGTACCGCCTGACCGCCAGCGCCGTGAGCTCCGACGGACACTCCGAACAGACGCTCTTCAAGACCACGGCCGAGGGCAGCCTGGGCAAGGCCCGCCTCGTGGAGGAAAAGGCACAGGGCGGCAGCAGCATCCGCATCGCCCCGGCGCAAGGGGAGACCGGCATCAAGTTCCCCGCCCCCGCCGGCGGCTCCGAGCACAACCTCTTCAACCTCTCCGTGGCCTTGCCGCTGGCCCCTGAGGTCACCGAGTCCGTCGTCGCCGTCGACCCTGCCGCCGAACGGGCACTGCTCGGCTCCGCCGGTGATTTCCTTGCTCCGCTGGAGAAGGCGCCGCCCGCTGATGCACGGGACGCAGGCGCCGTGGGCCGCTACCTCGAAGGGCTCTTCACCAAGGGCATCAGCATGGACCAGCTCAAGGAAGGGCCGGACTTCCTGGGCGTCAAGCTCAAGTACTGGGCCCCCTTGATGACCCAGTACCAGCAGGCCAAGCGCGCCGGCCAGCTGACCAGCGGCTCGCAGGCAGTTCCGCTGATTGTCCGCTCCGGTACGTCACTGGACCTTAAGTACAACGTCAAGATCGAGGAAATTGACGACGCCGGCAAGGTAGTCAAGGACATCGGGACCGTTTCGAAGTCCCTGGGCAAGGACTACCTGCCCTTCGTTTCCAAGGACCCCTTCGTGTTGTCCTGGCCTGGCTCTACGGACCACTCGTCCCTGCTGGGCAGCAACGGGAACTTCAACCCCGGCCTGTACACGCCGGCCAAGTGGAGCACCAACTTTGCCGGTGCCCCCAAGTACACGGACGGTGACACGGCCGCCAACGGCGCCGTGGACAAGACCGCCGTTCCCGGCGAATGGGTCACCGTCAACCGGCTGCCGGACAAGGCCGCCAACGGCGCCCCCGTTGACCAGACCCAGCGCGACCCCGTGGACGAGCGGTCCTACCGGGACAACCTGCCCACCGGCCAGCAGCAGGCCGCTACGCCGCTGCCCATGGTCTACGGAACGTTCGACCCCGCCGCCGTGGAGGCGGCCTCCGGTGACGTCAACAAGCTTCCGCTTGGCGGGTACGACCCCACGCCGTTCACCCTGGAGAAGGACGCGGCCGGCAAGGACGTGCCGGCGGCGGAACTGAAGCCATCACTCAGTGCCACCGGCCTGGCCAGCCAGTCCGCCGGTGCCATCACCGACTACTACGGACTCGCCGCAGCGCGTGGCTACAAGCAGAACGCCGCCGTCATCGACGCCGTCCGCGTCCGCGCCAAGGCGCCGGGCAGCTGGAAGGACGCCCAGCCCGAGGTGGAGAAGCTTGCCGCCGAAATCCGGGACATGGGCCTGGACGCCACCGTGGTGGCCGGCTCAGCCCGTGAGGACACCAGCATCTTCGTTCCGGGCTACTCCAAGGACGGTGCCGGCAAGGAATCGGCCCTCGGCACGGTCCAGCAGTCCTGGGTCCGGCAGAACGCCGCCGAAGCCGTGGCCGGAGCTCTTTCCGGGACCAACATCACCCTGCTCTTCCTGACGCTGTGCGGGGCCGCCCTCCTGACGGGCGCATCGACCGTGAGCTACATCCGCAAACGCCGCAGCGAGGCCGGAACACTGCGGGCCATGGGCTGGACCCAGCGGCGGATCCGCACCTGGGTGCTGGAGGAATTCGGCGTCGGCGCCGTGCTGCTCGCCGCAGCAGGCATCGTGCTGAGCCTGCTGAGCTGGAGCCTGGCCACCGCCCTGGTGTGCGCCGCCGTCCTGGTGCTCTACTGCGCTGCGGCTCTGTTTGCCGCCCGGCAGCTCCGGCACCGCGACGTCATTGACCAGGAACCGCAGCACGACGAGCGCCTCATTCCGGTCGACTCGCCACTGACGTTCGCCAACCGGCAGCTGAGCACCAACAAGTTCAACACCTTGTCCCTGGCTGTCGCGGTTGGTGTCTTCAGTGCCGCGGTCGGCGGCCTGATCGCCCTGCTGATCGACATTCCGCGCGCCGCCGGTGCGAGCGCCCTGAGCGGGCTGGCCGCAGCGAGCGTGACGCTGCCCAGCATCCTGCTGGCGCTTGCCGGCGTGGCCGTGGGGCTGGTGCTGACCCTGGTGACGGGACGGTTCGAGCTCAACGCCAAACGGCAGTACCTTGGCATCCTCCAGGCCATGGGCTGGAACCCGGACATGCTCCGCCAGGTCCGGTTGTTCGAAAACGCACTGGTGGGAACCGTGGCCCTGCCGCTGGGCGTGCTGGGCGCCCTGGGCATCGGCCTGCTGCTGGCCCCCTATGCAGCCATCTGGGCTGCCGTGGCCGGGCTGGTGGCTGTAATTTGCTGGATACCGATTGCAACGAAAGTGGTCCAATGACAAACCCGACGAACGTCCAGCGCAGCCGCAGGAGCGGCTCCAACGAGGTTCCCCTGCAGACCCGGGCCAACACCATCGTCAAGTCGGCCGACCACGCCACCCCGCTGGAGATGCGCGACATCACCATCCGCTATGGCGGCGGAAAGGGCGGCGCCGAGGCCGTGAGCGTGGTGGAAGGTTTCGACCTGACCCTGCACGCCGGTGAGATGCACTGCGTCGCCGGCCGAAGCGGCTCCGGCAAGACCAGCATCCTGACCGTCGGGGCGGGACTTACCCTGCCGACGTCGGGCCGGGTGTTCTGGGAAGGTGATTCGCTCGAAAGCATGGGCGACGACGAAATCGCCGACCGCCGTCGTGCCCTGATCGGTTACGTGGACCAAGGGGGCGCCCTGATCGACGGCATGAGCGCACTGGAGAACGTCCTCCTGCCCGCCGTTCCGGACGGCGAAGTGGAGCAGCGGCGGGACATGGCCAAGGACCTGCTGGACCTGGTGGGCCTGGGCCGCCGCATGCGGCACCGCCCCGCCCAGCTGTCCGGCGGTGAACGCCAGCGCGTGGCCATCGCCCGGGCACTGATCCTCGGCACCAGGGTGCTGGTGGTGGATGAGCCCACCGCCTCCCTGGACCGTGCCTCCGCCAACCGCATCATCAGCATCCTGAAGGACACCACCTCCGACGGCATCGCCGTCCTGGTGGCCTCGCACGACCACGAACTGGTGCGTCTGAGCGATACCCTGACAGAACTGATCTAGTCCGCCCCCTTACGCACCGAAGGTAACCGTCCGCACCGTGACTGCTCCAGAGAAAACGCCGTTCTACATCACCACGGCCATCACCTACCCCAACGGCGCGCCGCACATCGGGCATGCCTACGAGTACATTGCCACCGACGCCATGGCCCGCTTCAAGCGGCTGGACGGCTTTGACGTGATGTTCCTGACCGGCACCGACGAGCACGGCATGAAGATTGCCCAGACGGCGGAGAAGGAAGGCATCACCCCCAAGGAACTGGTGGACCGGAACGTTGCGGTCTACAAGGGCGCGCACTCCGCCCTGGGCATCAGCTACGACCGGTTCATCCGCACCACGGACACCGACCACTACGCTGCCTCGCAGGCCATCTGGAAGAAGATGGAAGCCAACGGCGACATCTACCTCGACAAGTACGAGGGCTGGTACTCCGTCCGGGACGAGGCCTTCTACGCCGAGGATGAGACGGTGGTGAAGGACGACGGCGTGCGCTACTCGAAAGAGACGGACACCGAGGTCACGTGGACGGCGGAGGAGAGCTACTTCTTCCGGCTCTCCGCTTACCAGGACAAGCTGCTGGCCCTCTACGAATCCCACCCGGAGTTCGGCGCACCCCAGTACCGGTTCAACGAGGTCATCAGCTTCGTCAAGCGCGGCCTGGAGGACCTGTCCATCAGCCGGACCACCTTCGACTGGGGCGTTCCCGTCCCGGGCAACGACAAGCACGTCATGTACGTCTGGGTGGACGCGCTGACGAACTACCTGACCGGCGTGGGGTACCCGGACGTGGACTCGGAGAAGTTCCGGAAGTACTGGCCCGCCGATGTCCACATCATCGGCAAGGACATTTCCCGGTTCCACGCCATCTACTGGCCCGCCTTCCTGATGAGCGCCGGGCTGGAACTGCCCAAGCGCGTCATGATCCACGGCTTCCTGCACAACAACGGGGTCAAGATGTCCAAGTCCCTGGGCAACGTGGTGGCACCGGCGGACTTCGTTGCCCGCTACGGCCTGGACCAGGTGCGGTTCTTCTTCCTGCGCGAGGTGCCCTTCGGCGCGGACGGCAGCTACAACCACGAGGCCATCGTGGGCCGCATGAACGCGGACCTGGCCAACAACTTCGGCAACCTGGCCCAGCGCTCCCTGTCCATGGTGGCGAAAAACTGCGGGGCCGCCGTTCCCACGCCCGGAGCGTTCACAGCGGAGGACAACGCGATCCTCGCCCAGGCGAACGGTTTGCTGGAAGCCGCCCGCGCCGCCTTCGACAAGCAGGAGTTCAGCCGCGCGCTGGAGGCCATCTGGGGCGTGCTGCACCACACCAACGCCTACTTCGCCGAGCAGGCGCCCTGGGTGCTGCGGAAGACCGACGTCGAACGCATGAACACCGTGCTGTACGTGACGCTGGAGGTCCTGCGGATCGTGGCGGTCCTGGCCCAGCCGGTCATGCCCGACGCAACGGCCAAGCTCCTGGATGCCCTCGGCCAGCCGGAAGGCGACGCCAGGCAGTTCGCGGCGATCCCAACCCCGATCGTGCCCGGTACGGCGCTGCCCGCTCCCACCCCGGTGTTCCCCAAGTTCGAGGAACCCGCGGAGTAGGTTCCTTCCTCCGCGGGCTTCCGGCGGATGCGCTCATGTCCAAAAGCTGAGACGTTTTGACCAGCATATGGATGTCTTGGCTACCCTGAAACCATGAGCGCATCCTCCATCGATCTTGCAGTTATTCCCGGCGACGGCATCGGCCCCGAGGTCATTGCCGAGGCCCTCAAAGTCCTGGAAAAGGCTGTGGCGGCGGAGGGCGTGGAGCTCAAGCCGACGCACTATGAGCTCGGTGCCGAGCACTGGCTGGCTACGGGGGAGACCCTGCCGGATGCAGTCCTCGCCGACCTGAAGACCCGCGATGCCATTCTCTTCGGCGCCGTGGGTGCCGCCCCCGGCGACACCCGCATCCCGTCCGGCATCATCGAGCGTGAGTTGCTGCTCAAGCTGCGCTTCAGCCTGGACCACTACGTCAACCTGCGGCCGTCACGGCTCTACGGAACCGTCGGCAGCCCCCTGGCCAACCCCGGCATCATCGACTTCATCGTGGTGCGCGAAGGGACCGAGGGTCCGTACGTGGGCAACGGCGGCACGCTGCGGGCGGGAACCCCGCATGAGGTAGCCACCGAAGTGTCACTGAACACCGCCCACGGCGTGGAGCGCGTGGTCCGCGACGCATTCCGCCGCGCCAGCCTGCGGGAGCGCAAGCACGTCACCCTGGTGCACAAGCACAACGTCCTGGTCTTCGCCGGGCACCTGTGGAAGCGCACCGTCGAAGCCGTGGCCCAGGAATTCCCCGGGGTCACCCACGACTACCTGCACGTGGACGCCGCCACCATCTTCATGGTCACCGACCCGTCCCGCTTCGACGTGATCGTCACGGACAACCTGTTCGGCGACATCATCACCGACCTCGCCGCGGCAGTCACCGGCGGCATCGGGCTGGCAGCCTCCGGCAACATCAACATGGACCGCACCGCGCCGTCCATGTTCGAGCCGGTCCATGGGTCCGCACCGGACATCGCCGGCCAGGGCAAGGCTGACCCCACCGCGGCCATCCTCTCCGCCGCGCTCCTGCTGGACCACCTCGGCTACACCGACGCTGCCCGCAGGATCGAAGCCGCAGTGGTTGCCGACGTCGAAAAGCGCGACGGCACAGCACGCAGCACCAGCGCCGTGGGCGACGCCATCGCCGCCGGCCTGTAGCCCGCGCCGGGGCCGCCGGCATCGGGCGTAAGCTTTACTCGAATCACCAAATGCCGCCTTCCCGTTCAGCGCTGAACCCCGGGCGGCCGATCGTGGAGGAACCATGACTCAGACCGCCCATGGCGTCGAATTCACCCGGCAGCCCTCGGAGAACCCGAAGTCCGCCGAGGAGCGTGCAGCCATCCTGGCAAACCCGGGATTCGGCAACTACTTCACCGACCACACCGCCATCGTCGACTACAGCGTGGACGCGGACGGCAACGGCGGCTGGCACGACGCCCGGATCGAACCCTACGGTCCGATCGTGCTCGACCCGTCCGCCGCGGTCTTCCACTACGGCCAGGAAATTTTCGAAGGGCTCAAGGCCTACCGGCACGCGGACGGCTCCGTCTGGACCTTCCGTCCCGAAGCCAACGCGGCACGCCTGAACAAGTCCGCCCGCCGGCTTGCCCTGCCCGAACTGCCGGCCGAATACTTCCTTGGCGCGATCCGTGAGCTGGTGGCCGTGGACAAGGAATGGGTGCCCTCCGGCGACGGCGAAGCCCTCTACCTGCGGCCCTTCATGATTGCCACCGAGGCTTTCCTGGGTGTCCGGGCAGCCCGTGAAGTGTCCTTCCGCGTGATCGCATCGCCGGCCGGCAACTACTTCGGCGGCGAACTCAAGCCGGTCTCCATCTGGATCTCGCGCCAGTACGCCCGGGCAGGCCGCGGCGGCACCGGTGACGCCAAGTGCGGCGGCAACTACGCTGCCTCCCTGATCGCGCAGCAGGAGGCCGAAGCCAACGGCTGCAAGCAGGTGCTGTTCCTGGACCAGGCCAACGACAACGCCGTGGAAGAGTTGGGCGGCATGAACGTGTTCTTCGTCATGAAGGACGGCTCCCTGGCCACTCCCGCGCTGACCGGCACCATCCTGGAAGGTGTCACCCGCATGTCCGTCATCCAGGTGGCCAAGGACATGGGCCGCGAGGTTGCCGAGCGCAAGATCACCCTGGACGAGTGGCGCGACGGCGTGGCGTCCGGTGAGATCACCGAGGTCTTCGCCTGCGGTACCGCAGCTGTGATCACTCCCATCGGGGTCCTCAAGGACGATACCGAGTTCATCGGTTCCGAGGACGCCAAGGCCGGCGAGGTCACCATGGCCATCCGGGAGAAGCTCCTGGGCATCCAGACCGGCGCCGAGCCGGATACCCACGGCTGGCTCACCCGCCTGGCATAGTTTCAAACTTCAACGTACGACGGCGCCTGCCGGACTTTGGTCCGTCAGGCGCCGTTCTGCGTTTCAGCCGGCGGCGGGTTGGTCAGCGGCGTGCTGCCTTCCGGGCCGCGTTCTTCATGGCTTTGCGGGAGACCGGCTTCAGTGCTTTGCGGGCCGCTTCCTCCGCCAAAGCACGGTTGCGCCGTGCGTCGATAAGGTCGTTCCAGAGGGCCGTGGCAAACACGCCACCGTCCTGGGCGTAGACCTCGTACGGGTAGCCGGCGAAGACGGCGGGGGTCGGGCCGCTGGTGAACAGGTCCTTGTTGGTGGCCTTCGCAACAGCATCGCCCACAGCCCAGGTCCTGGTCAGGTGCCGGGTGAGGTTCTCCTGGACGAAGACGTTGGCATTGCCGGACCGGGCAGCCTGGTCCAGCAGGGATTCCAGGTCCGCGGCAACGATTGCGGCGCCGGCCTGGTCTGCCGGCGCGGAGGCGGCATCCAGTTCCGCGGTGATGCCGGCGACGGCCTCCGACCAGTCCGTGGTTTCACGGAACTTCCGCCACGTCGGGAACCAGACGATGCTGCCCGTGGCGTGGTTGTGGACGTGCAGCAGGCCGGTGGCTTTTTCGGTGGCCGAGTGGTCGTGTCCGTCGGCGTCCGCCTGGGCGAGAAGGTCTGCGAGTGATGCTGTGCTCATGGGCGGGATCCGGCTTCCTGATGGAGATCGTGGTGCTGTCACTGGTGCCAACCCGCAGCCGGCGTCCTCTTATTCCGCCGGCGCGCAGGGGCCACGCTGGGGGAGGGGTGGCCATGGATGCAAGGATGGGTCCGTGACTTTCAATCCCGGCCCGGTCCTGCAGCGGAGCAGCGCACTCACCCAGTTCATCCTTGCCCCCAACCCGGGTCCCATGAGCCTGGACGGCACCAACTCCTACATCCTGCGCGGCCCCGCGCAGTCCGCCGTGGTGGTGGTGGATCCCGGGCCGGAGGATGAAACGCACGTGGCCGCACTGGCCGGCGTGGGCACCGTGGAGCTGATCCTGGTGACCCACCGGCACGCCGACCACACTGCCGGGTCCGCGCGCCTGCACGGGCTCACGGGCGCACCCGTCCGCGCCATGGATGCCAGCCACTGCCATGGAGGGGGAGAACCCCTGGCATCCGGGGAGGTTATCCGGGCGGCGGGGCTTGAGATCGCAGTGATAGCCACACCTGGCCACACCTCCGACTCCGCCTGTTTCCACCTCCCGGCGGACGGGCGGCACGGATCGGTGCTGACGGGGGACACCATCCTTGGCCGGGGGACCACTGTGCTGGATTATCCGGACGGGAAGCTGGGCGATTACCTCGCATCCCTGGACCTGCTCGAGGCCCTGGGACCCCCCACGGTACTGCCTGCGCACGGCCCGGTGCTGCCGTCCCTGGAGTCTGCGGCCCGCGACTACCGGACGCACCGGGAGGAACGGCTGGCGCAAATCCGCGCGGCACTGGCCCGGCTGGGCCGGGACGCAACTGTGGGTGAGGTGGCGGACGCCGTCTATGCCGGCGTCGGACCTTCCGTCCGGCGCGCCGCCGAACTGTCCGTGGCCGCCCAGCTCTCGTACCTGCGCGGCGGCAGGGAAGGGCAGGCGGCGCCGCCGGGACGGTAGGGTAGGAGCCATGCGTATTGCCAGGTTTGTCGTCGATTCCGATCCCCTGTACGGCGTTGTGGAAGGTGCCCCCGGCAGTGAGGAAATCACTGTCATCCACGGCGACCCCTTCTTCAACGGCGTGGAGCGCACCTCCGTGCGCCACAAGCTGGAGGACGTCCGGCTGCTTGCACCCATCATTCCCCGCAGCAAAGTGATCGGTGTGGGACGCAACTTCGTGGAGCACGCCCACGAACTCGGCAACGAGGTCCCCGCCCAGCCGCTGCTGTTCCTGAAGCCCAATACCGCCGTCGTAGGCCCCAATGACCCCGTCGTGCTGCCGGAGTTCTCCGAGGAAGTCTCCTTCGAAGCCGAACTCTGCGTGGTCATTGGCCGCATCTGCAAGGACGTGCCGGAAGACCGCGTGGACGACGTAATTTTCGGGTACACCTGCGGCAACGACCTCACGGCCCGCGACGTCCAGAAAACCGACCTGCAGTGGACCCGCGCCAAAGGCTTCGACACCTCAGCGCCGCTGGGCCCCTGGATCGAAACCGACCTGGACACGGAGGACCTGCAGATCCAGGGCCGCCTGAACGGCGAGGTGCGCCAGGACGGCAGCACCAGCCAGATGATCCGGGGCGTGCGCGAACTGGTCTCCGTGGTGTCCCAGGCGTTCACCCTGCTGCCCGGCGACGTCATCATGACCGGTACCCCTGCCGGCGTGGGGCTGGTCAAGGAGGGCGACCGCTTCGAGGTGGAAATCGCAGGCATCGGCCGGCTGTCCAACCCCATCGTCCGCCGCTAGCACCGGCCCGCAGGGCGGGAGGCGGCATGCGGCCGGGCGGGTAAAGTTGAAGCCACTATGAGTATCGCTTCTTCGTCACCTGCCGCCTCCATTCCCCCCGTTACCGCGGAAACGCCCGTGCGGGTCCGTTTCTGCCCCTCGCCCACGGGCACCCCGCACGTGGGACTGATCCGGACGGCCCTGTTCAACTGGGCCTACGCGCGCCACACCAAGGGCACGCTGGTCTTCCGGATCGAGGACACGGATGCGGCGCGGGACAGCGAGGAAAGCTACCACCAGCTGCTGGATGCGCTGAAGTGGCTGGGCATCGACTGGGACGAGGGCGTGGAGGTGGGCGGCCCGCACCAGCCGTACCGGCAGTCCCAGCGCGGCGACATCTACCAGGACGTCATCAAGCGGCTGCATGAAGGCGGATTCATCTATGAGTCCTTCTCCACCCCTGAAGAGATCGAGGCACGCCATCGCGCCGCCGGCCGCGACCCGAAGCTCGGTTACGACGGCTTTGACCGGCACCTGACCGATGAGCAGCTGGCGCAGTACCGGGCGGAAGGCCGGCAGGCTGTGCTCCGCCTGCGGATGCCGGACGAGGACATCACGTTCACCGACCTGGTCCGGGGCGACATCACCTTCAAGGCCGGGTCGGTCCCCGACTTCGCCGTGGTACGGGCCAACGGTGCGCCGCTGTACACCCTGGTCAACCCCGTGGACGACGCACTGATGGGCATCACGCACGTGCTGCGCGGGGAGGACCTGCTCAGCTCCACGCCCCGGCAGGTTGCCCTGTACCGGGCCCTCTACGCCATCGGTGTTGCCGAGTACATGCCGGAGTTCGGACACCTGCCCTACGTCATGGGCCAGGGCAACAAGAAGCTGTCCAAGCGGGACCCCGAGTCCAGCCTCTTCCTGCACCGCGAGCGGGGCTTCATTCCGGAAGGGCTGCTCAATTACCTGTCCCTGCTGGGCTGGTCCCTCAGCGCAGACGAGGACATCTTCACGGTGGAGCAGCTCGTGGAGCACTTCGACATCCACGACGTCCTGGGCAACCCGGCCCGCTTCGACCTGAAGAAGGCCGAGGCCATCAACGGCACCCACGTCCGGATGCTCGAACCCAAGGTCTTCCGCGACCGGGTGGCGCACTACCTGCGCGAGGCGGGCCTGGTGGGGGAGATCCTGACCGACCGCGAGGAGGAGATCCTCACCGAAGCGGCACCCCTGATCCAGGAGCGCATCACGCTGCTGGGCGAAGCACCCGAGATGCTGGCATTCCTGTTCAAGGCAGACGACGCCGTCGACGTTGCCGATGACGCCCGCAAGGGCCTCCCCGCCAACCTTCCCGAGGTCCTGGACGCCGCCATCGCCGCCCTGGAGCCCGTGGCGGACTGGACGGCGGAGAACATCCAGGCTGCCCTCAAGCAGGCCCTTGTGGAAGACATGGGCATCAAGCCGCGGCTCGCCTTCGGTCCGGTCCGCACGGCGGTTTCCGGCCGCCGCGTGTCGCCGCCCCTGTTCGAGTCCATGGTGATCCTGGGTAAAGAGTCGTCCCTGCGCCGGCTCCAAGCCTTCCGCGGCTGATGACCGCCCCCAGCCAGGCACCCGCCGGCATGTTGCAGACACCATTCGGCGCTGTCCGGGGTGTCCTGTTCGATATCGACGACACCCTGGTGGACCTCGAATATTCAATGACGACCGCCCTGCGCGAGGTCAGTGAACACCTCCTGCCCGGCCTGGACCAGGCCGGATGGGAGCGGTTCGGGCGCATCTTCACGCACGAAACCACGCATTACTACGACCGCTACCTTGCAGGTGAGCTGACGTTCAACGAACAGCGCCTGCTCCGGGGAAGGGCGGCCCTGGGGCACTTCGGCGTGGAACTGGCCGACGGCGAGGAATCACACCAGTGGTTGAGCGCCTACATGGAGAAGCAGCCCGCTTATGTGAAGCCGTTTCCCGATGTGCTGCCCCTGCTCGATGCCCTGGACCAGGCGGGCATCCCGTATGGCGCCGTGAGCAACAACGTCCACGACTACCAGCGGGCCAAGCTGGACGGCGCCGGGCTGGAGCGGATCACCCACCTCGTGGGCACCGACACCCTGGGCGTCGCCAAGCCGCATCCGGCGATGTACCTCGAAGGCGTCAGGCTCCTGGGCACTGGCCCTGCCGAAACGCTGTATGTAGGCGACAATCGCCTGCTGGATGCAGAAGGGTCGACGGCGGCGGGCCTGGTGGGTGTGTGGCTCAACCGTGTGGGGGAGGTCGTGGAGGATTTCGAGGGCGGCATGGTCGCCTCCCTGGACCAGCTGCTGGGATAAGCTTCCGGCCACAGCGGCCGCTGCCCCTTCTTGAGGGGCGGCGGCCGCTGTGTCGGCGAAAGTGCTCCAGGTGTCAGGCCGCAGCTTCCGGCCGGAGGGAACGCCTGCGGAGGACCAGGTAGGCCCCGACGGCGGCAGCCACCAGCAGCGCCACCACCCCAAGTGCGACTGCAGGGTTGTCCAGCCACGACGACGGCGAGACAGCGGCCACCTTCGAGTGCAGCTCCTGCGTGCCGGCCGCTATTTTCGCGTTGCCGTCCGCCAGCTTGCCCGCACCGTCGGCGAGTTTAACCGAGCCGTCGTCCAGCTTGCCGTTGCCGTCCGCGAGCTGGCCTGTTCCGTCGGCGAGCTGGGCGGATCCGGCCTGCAGCTGGCCTGTGCCGCGGCTCAGGGCCACTGTTCCGTCCGACAACGCCTCGGTTCCGGCCAGCAGGCCCGGGTTGGCGGGGTCTTCGCCGCCGTTGATTCCGGCGCTGAGTTTGGTGGTGCCGTCCTGGAGGTTGTTCGCCGCGTAAATCAGCCCGGGGCTGTCCGGGTTGCCGGGGACGCCGTCCATTCCCACCCTGATCTTGGCCGTGCCCTCGGCCAGCATGGAGGTGCCCAGTACCACGCCCGGATTTTGCGGGTCCGTCGCATTGAGCTTTCCGGCCAGCGTGGCGAAGCCTGCCTTCAGCCGGCCGGCCCCTTCATCCAGCTGGGCGGCTCCCGTGGTCAAGCTGCCGGTTCCGGCCTTGAGCTGCCCGGCGCCGTCGTTCAGCTTTGCTGCTCCCGCATCGAGCTGCCCCGCTCCCGCGTAGGCGCGCCGTCCGCCGTCCGCCAACTTGGCGATCTGGTCCTTGATGACGGCCAGGGGAACCAGGCCCTGGGGCCCGTTCGCAGCCGCTTCAAGCTGGTCCAGGCCCTGGCTGAGCGCTGCGAGCCCGTCTCCCTTGGCCGGATCGTTCCCCGCGCCCGGGTAGCCCTTCAGCTGCGCCGTTCCGTTCTTCAGCGCCGCTGTCCCTGCGCTCAAGCTGGTGGCGCCGGCGTCGAGCTGACCGGCGCCTGCGGCGAGCCGGCCCGTGCCCGCCGCCAGCTGTCCCGCACCGTCGGCCAGGTTGTTCGGCGCGTTTCCGGCAGCAGTGGGAGTCAGCGCCGCGGACAGGGCGACGGCGCCGGCCTGAAGCTTTCGGGCGCCGTCATCCACCTGGTAGACGCCGGGGACGAGTTTGTTCAGGACGTCATTCTGCAGTTTGGTGGTGCCGGCATGCAGCTTGTCCACCCCGGGCGCCAGCTGGTCGCGGACTCCGGAGAAGATCTTCCCGGCACCCGCCTGCAGGGCTGCAGCCCCGGTATTAAGCTCGGCGCTTCCGTCCTTGACCTTGACCGAGCCGTCTTTGACCTGGACTGCGCCCTTGTTCGCTGCGCCCGCCCCGGTGGCCAGTTGCCCGGAGCCGTCCTTGAGTTGCGACGCCCCCGCGGCCGCCTGCCCGGCACCGTCCATGAGCTGGGCGGTACCGTTGGAGATCTGGCCGGTGAGGTAGGTGTAGAACGCAAGGAACAGGGTGAGCAAGAGGGACAAAGCGATGATTGCGATGGATTGTGACCGGGGTCTGGGCCTGGCTGCGGCAATGGTTGCTGTGCGGGTTGTCAACGCTGACACTTCCTAACTTCCGCCGGACGACGCTGCCCGGGGGCGAAAAACCGTGGCTGGTAAGGCGTTCCCGTTTTCCTCGTGGGTGCCCCATGAGAGGGGGAAGGGAGATTGTTACTGATGGGTAACTTACTCGAGGGTAACCATATGACCGGAAGGTGGGCAAGGGGTTTGGAGCAAACCGGTTCACTCCGGGTTCCAGGCCGGCCAGCTCTCGATTTGTGCGAGCCGAAAGTCTCGGGTAAAGTAATTTCTCGTGCTGAGGCGCACGGAGCAGGGAAAACGCCCTGAAATCCGGCCCGAAAGTGCCATTGGGATATGGTGTAATTGGCAACACTACGGTTTCTGGTACCGTCATTCTAGGTTCGAGTCCTGGTATCCCAGCTCTGGTTTGAGTGCTGATTTCAGCCGCAAAACAGTAGGTTTCCACTCGGTTCGCCGATTTGAAACCATGGCAAAGTGTGTGAGATACTCACTGAGCTTGAGCAGCGGAAACGCTGCCGGAAGTACACGGCCCCATCGTATAGCGGCCTAGTACGCCGCCCTCTCACGGCGGTAACGCGGGTTCGAATCCCGCTGGGGTCACCATCGGAAATGGTTCCGGGCAACAGCCCGGGACCATTTTTTCGTTTAACTTGCGCATACCCCGCGGTTGCGCTGAGGCTGATCGTCTACGGTGCTTTCATCAGCTGAGGTTGGGGGATGTGTGCTGGGAAATCTCTTTGGTCGCCGTAGGAACTCACTGAACGCGTTGCGGCTGGGTCTTGCGTCTTTGGTGATCGTGTCGCACTCCTGGTGGCTGGGCGCGTACGGACCGGAACCGGCCCCCGGGGGTGTCAAGCTCGGCAGCTGGGCGGTTCTTGGGTTTTTCGGAATCTCCGGGTACCTGATAACACAGAGCAGGATGACTTCAACGGTCAGGACCTATTGGCGTGCCCGCCTCCTTAGGATTTTCCCTGGGCTCGTTGCTTGTATCGCCACCGTCTCGTTTGTGTTCGCGCCCTTGAGCGCCCTAGCGACGGGACGGAGATACGCCTTTTATGATGCCGTGCTGTTCTTCCTATCCAATTTGTCCGCTGGTGCCCCTGGCGTCGCTCTCAGAGGCATCCCTGGTTCCCTGGATGGACTTCCCGATCCGGGGGCCTGGAACGGGCCGTTCTGGACGTTGTTCTGGGAGCTAGTCTGCTATGCCCTCGCTGGCACTGTCTTGGGTGTTCTCCGACCAGAATTGGCCCGAGTTGCTCTACTTGTCCCTTTCTTGGTGGGCTCGGCTTTTGTGTTCACTCTTGACATGGGCTGGGGGCCTGTACGTACGCCACCGGACTGGCCGTTGGTGCCCCTGCTGACGTTTTTGGCGGGCTCGCTAACCTACCTCTACCGGGATCGAATCTCAGCGAGTCAGGTTGCGGTTGGTGCATGCGCGGTGGGTGTCATTGCCATCGGTGGGGCCGGACTTGTGCCGTCACTCATACACATCCCGTTGTGTGTGTTGCTGCTGGCGAGCTCGCTCTACCTTCCCCTGGCCAGTGTCGGCTCACGCTTCGACATCTCCTATGGTGTGTACATTTACGGATGGCCAGTCCAGCAGGTTCTGGCTTCCATGGGGCTGCACACGGCGGTCCCGCCTCTTTTATTCGCCGCAGTCTCACTGCTGTTGGTGTTTCCGGTGGCATGGCTATCTTGCCGATACGTAGAAATGCCGGCACGGGGCTGGTTCCGCCGCTGGAAGGATCCGAGACGAGCTCCTCAACTGGCATGATGTTGCTGTGACCTCCCATGACGAGCACGGCCGCCCAGCCCAGCCGCCACCGCAAACCTTGCCGGCGGTGACGCTGCTGGAGGAAATCCGCAGTGGGCTGGACGATGTCACGCTGCCGCTGGCCCTGCCGGGTGCAGACCAGGCGCGGCGCGGCGCCGCAGCCGCAAGGGCCCAGCTGGACGACTACATCCTTCCCCGGTACCGCAGCCTGGATGCACCCCTGCTTGCCGTCGTCGGCGGTTCCACGGGCGCGGGCAAATCCACCCTCGTGAACGGACTCGTGGGGCATCCGGTAACCCGCGCGGGAGCCATCCGGCCCACCACCCGCCAGCCGATCCTGCTGCACAACCCCGCCGAAGCTGTCTGGTTTGAGGGCCAGCGCGTCCTGCCGGGGCTAAGCCGGATCCGGGGAACCCTGGCTGCCAGTCCGGCGCCCACTGGCCACGCGGGGGAGCCGGCCGCTGCCACCGATTCCCTGGTCCTGCTGGCTGATGCAGCAGTGCCCGCCGGCATTGCCCTCCTCGACGCTCCCGACGTCGACTCGATCTCGGACCAGAACCGCCTCCTGGCCGGACAGCTGCTGGCCGCCGCCGACCTCTGGGTGTTTGTCACCACCGCAAACCGGTATGCCGACGCCGTCCCCTGGAAGCTCCTCCTCGATGCCGCTTCCCGGGACATCACGGTGGCCGTGGTGCTGGACCGGGTGCCGCAGGGCGCCGAAGCGGAGGTGAGCCAGGACCTCCGTGGCCTGCTGGACCGCGAAGGCCTGGCCGGAAGCCGTCTGTTCATCATCGCCGAAACAATGCTGGATACTCACGGCATGCTGCCGGCCGGGGCCGTGGACGAGTTGCGGGAGTGGCTGGCGTCGCTGGCGTCCGATGCCGTGGGGCGGGCCGACGTGGCACGCCGAACGCTGAACGGGACGGTCTGTGCGTTGGCCCAGCGGATTGCGGACCTCGCCGATTCTGTGCGTGCACAGGAACAGGCCGCTGCCCGGCTCGAATCCGACGCCGTGGCGGCTTATGAAAATGCGGCCACCCGGATCTTGGACGCCACCCGCGACGGAGCCCTGCTGCGGGGCGAGGTTCTGGCCCGCTGGCAGGACTTCGTGGGCACCGGCGAATTCTTCCGCACGCTGGAGCAGAACGTGGGCCGGTTCAGGGACCGGATGGGGGCATTCTTCCGTGGCGAACCCGCGCCGGCCGTGCGGGTGGAAGCGGCCATCGAGACCGGCCTGCAGGCAGTCATTGTCGACGAGGCAGCCAATGCTGCCGAAGACACCGACCAGCGGTGGCGCTCGGACCCGGCCGGCCGGCAACTGCTGGCCGCGGACGACCTGTCAGGGACGGCGCCCGGGTTCGCTGACCGGGCGGCTGCGGAGATCCGGGCCTGGCAGGAAGCATTGATGGAGCTGATCCGCACCGAGGGCCAGGGCAAACGCACCCAGGCGCGCTGGCTGTCGTTCGGCATCAACGGCCTCGGTGCCGCGCTGATGATCGTGGTGTTTTCGATGACGGCGGGGCTTACGGGACTGGAGATCGGCGTGGCCGGAGGAACCGCCGTCGTGGGCCAGCGCCTGCTGGAGGCTGTGTTCGGCGAGGATGCCGTGCGCCGGATGGCGGACAAGGCGCGCGAGGACCTGGCCGTGCGCTGCCGGCAGCTGCTGATGGACGAGCAGCAGAAGTTTCTGCAGCGGCTGCCGGCGGACAACCCGGACCTGGCACAGACACTTGCAGTGCAGGCCGGAAGACTGGCGCGGCTGGCGGAGAGCGCGTGAGCCGGCACAGCGGAGCGCGGGAGTCCTCGCGGCTGGACACCCGGCTCCAGGCACTCCAGGACGCCCGCGAACTGGGGGAGGGGGTCCTGCCGGACCAGGCGCTGCAGGAAGCGTTCGACGTCCTGGAACGCGCAAGTTCCCGCCGTTCGCTGTCCGGTGACCACACAGTGGTCGGCTTCTTTGGGGCAACGGGAAGCGGCAAGTCGTCCCGCTTCAACGCCGTCAGCGGCGCGGAAATCGCGACGGCGGCCGCGCGCCGGCCCACCACATCGGAACCGTTGGCAGGGGTCTGGGGAGCGGCGGGCAGTGAAGCGCTCCTCGACTGGCTGGAGGTGGGGAACCGGCACCACGCCCAGCCCGTGGAGGGCTTCGCGGACGAACGGACCGGGCTGATCCTGCTGGACCTCCCCGACTTCGACTCCACCCACGCCGCCAACCGCGAGATCGTGCAGCGCATGGTGGGCCTGGTGGACGTCCTGGTGTGGGTGCTCGATCCGCAGAAATATGCGGATGCGGCACTCCATAACGGGTTCCTGGCGCCGCTGGCGTCCCACGGGGCCGTCACGCTGGTGGTCCTCAACCAAGTGGACCGGCTTCCCGCGCACGATGTGCAGCCGGTGCTTGACTCGCTGCACGCGATCCTTGCCGGCGAGGGGCTGGGACAGGTACGCGTACTCGCTTCATCCGCCCTGACGGGCGCAGGAATTGGGGAGGTGCGGGCAGCGATCCGGAAAGTGGCCGTGCAGCGGCAGGCCCAGTCCCGGCGGTTGGAAGCGGACATCAGCAAGGCCGCAGAGGACCTGCGGCACGCCTCCGGTGACGGCGACGCCGCAGGGATCCGTTCTGCCACCAGGACACAGCTTGCGGACGAACTGGCTGTTGCGGCGAATGTGCCTGCCGTGGTGCGGGCTGTGGGACAGTCCTACCGACTCGAGTCCGTGCGCCGCACCGGCTGGCCGGTAACCCGCTGGCTCTCCCGGTTCCGGGTTGACCCGCTGCGCCGGCTCAACCTCCGAAGCAGTTCTCCTGCCAGCCTGAACCGGACATCGCTGCCGCCGGCCGGTGCGCCGGAGCGGGCACGCACCGATGCAGCTGTCAGGGAGTTCGCGGACGCGGCCAGCGCCGGAGCACCCGGCCCATGGCGGGCCGCGATCCGGGGGGCTGCAAGGGCCGGCCGGGAGCGCCTGCCCGATGCGCTGGACCAGGCCATCGCCGGAACCGACCTGGCCGCCAACCGGAAGGCATGGTGGTGGGGTGCCTTCAACGTGGTGCAGTGGCTGGCACTGTTAATCCTGCTGGGCGGTCTGGGCTGGCTGGGCGTCCTGGCCGGGCTCGGCTACCTCCAGCTGCCGGTGCCGGAGGTGCCGCGCGTGGAGGGATGGCCGGTGCCCACCCTGATGATCGCCTTCGGATTGGTTTTGGGGATCTTCCTGGCGATCACCGGACGTTTCATTGCAGCCGCGGCTGCCCAGGCCAGGGCTGCAAGGGCACGACGACGGCTCAACAGTGCCGTTGCGGCGGCGGCTCAGGAGCTGGTCGTGGAACCAGTGGAAGCGGAAATCGGAAGGCTTGCGGCGTTCAACAAGGCACTGAGGAAGGCCGGGCAGGCCTAGGCCTGTTCGCTAGCCCGCTGCGAGGGCCCGTGCGGCGTCGCGGACCTTGATCATGGTGCGCAGGTTCCGCGTGGTGGTCGCGGCTTTGAACTTCGCCTTGGCGCTGATTTTGCTGAAGGGACTGTCCAGGGTTCCGCCTACGGGGGCAAGCCAGGCAAGCGCCTCCGGCGCCAGCCGCTGCTGGGCGTGGCCTTCCAGGGATGAGCCGGCTGCTTCCAGTTCGTCCAGGACGGCGGTGTCCGAGGAGATGGTGATGTAGGCGTGGGTGGACTTGTCGTCGTCAGGGTAAGGGCATGCTTCCACCAGGTAGCCCACCCGCCCGGCTTCCAGGACCACCACCCATGCTTCGTAGCCAAAGGCCGCTCGGAGGCACTTTTCGCATTCGCGCTTCACGGCTGCGGCGTCCAGGCTGCTGGACAGCACCACGTTGCCGCTCGCCAGCAGGGTCTTCGCGTCCTCGAAACCACAGGTCTTCAATGCGTCCCTGAGGTCCGCCATTTTGATATTGATTCCCCCCACGTTGATGCCGCGGAGGAACACTGCGTTGCTGCCCATGGCCACAGCCTAGCGGCGCGGGCGGCCGGGGGAGGGGAAGGTCCTAGTCGTTGTTCTTCCGCAGCGCCTCGGTCAGGATGCGTCCTGCATTGCAGACCACTTCGGCGTGGAGGCGTCCCGGCTGGCGGGTCAGGCGTTCGATGGGGCCCGAAATGGAGACGGCGGCGATCACCCTGCCGGACGGACCCCGCACCGGTGCCGAGACGGACGCGACCCCCGGCTCGCGTTCGCCCAGGCTCTGCCCCCAGCCCCGTCGTCGTACTCCTGCCAGGACGGTGGGCGTAAAGCGGGCCGACTGCAGGCCCTCCAGGAGCCGGTCGTGGTCTTCCCACGCCAGCAGGACCTGGGCCGCGGAACCTGCCTTCATGGACAATTGGGTGCCGACGGGGATGGTGTCGCGCAGGCCGATGGGCCGCTCGGCGGAGGCGACGCAGACGCGCCAGTCGCCCTGGCGGCGGAAGATCTGGGCGCTCTCGCCCGTTGCGTCGCGCAGTTGCATCAGGACCGGGCCGGCGGAGGCGATCAGGCGGTCCTCGCCGGCTGCCGAGGCGAGCTCAACAAGCCTGCTGCCGAGCACGAAGCGGCCCTGGATGTCGCGGCTGACGAGCCGGTGGTGCACCAGCGCCAAAGCGAGGCGGTGGACAGTGGGGCGGGCCAGGCCTGTGGCGGCTACAAGCTGCGCCAGGGTGGTGGGTCCTGCCTCGAGGGCATCGAGCACCTGGGCCGCTTTATCAATGACACCGACTCCACTAGAATTGTCCATGTAATGATATTGCCGTCTCATTATCTGAGATGCAAATCTTTCGGGTGGCGCGGCGTGGAGCCCTCCTGATTCAGTTGGACCATTCAGCCAAACAGCAGTGAAGGGAGAGGGCCATGGGAAAGACATTGGCCGAGAAAGTCTGGGACGCACACGTGGTGCGCAAAGGTGACGGCGATGGTGCCAACGCCCAGCCTGACCTTCTCTTCATCGACCTTCACCTGGTCCACGAAGTCACGTCCCCGCAGGCCTTTGAAGGCCTGCGCCTGGCCGGGCGCAAGCTGCGCCGGCCGGACCTGACCATCGCCACCGAAGACCACAACACCCCCACCCTGGATATCGACAAGCCCATTGCCGACCTCACCAGCCGCACCCAGATCCAGACCCTGCGCAACAACTGCGCGGAGTTCGGGGTCCGGCTGCACAGCCTGGGCGACGCCGAACAGGGCATCGTCCACGTCGTAGGTCCCCAGCTGGGCCTCACGCAGCCCGGCATGACGGTGGTCTGCGGCGACTCGCACACCTCCACGCACGGTGCGTTCGGCGCGCTGGCCATGGGCATCGGCACGTCCGAGGTGGAGCACGTCATGGCCACCCAGACCCTGTCCCTGAAGCCGTTCAAGACCATGGCCATCAACGTGGAGGGCACCCTGCGCCCGGGCGTTACCGCCAAGGACATTATCCTCGCCGTGATCGCAAAGATCGGCACCGGCGGCGGCCAGGGCTATGTGCTGGAATACCGCGGCTCGGCCATCCGGGCGTTGTCCATGGAAGCGCGGATGACCATCTGCAACATGTCCATCGAGGCAGGCGCCAGAGCCGGCATGGTGGCCCCCGACCAGACCACCTACGACTACATGCTGGGCCGTCCGCACGCGCCGGAAGGCGCTGACTGGGACGCCGCCGTCGAGTACTGGAACACGCTGCGGACCGACGACGACGCCACCTTCGACGTCGAGGTGGACCTGGACGCCGACACGCTGGAGCCCTTCGTCACTTGGGGCACCAACCCCGGCCAGGGCGTGTCCCTGTCCCAGGCCGTTCCGTCCCCCGAGGACTTCGGCGACGAGAACGCCAAGGCCGCCGCCGAGCGCGCCCTGCAGTACATGGGACTTGAGGCCGGCACACCGATGAAGGACATCAGGGTAGACACCGTCTTCCTCGGTTCCTGCACCAACTCCCGGATCGAGGACCTGCGCGCTGCCGCGGACATCATCCGCGGCCGCGAAAAGGACCCGCAGGTCCGCATGCTGGTGGTGCCTGGCTCGGCCCGCGTCCGACTCGAAGCCGAGGCGGAGGGCCTGGACAAGGTCTTCAAGGACTTCGGTGCCGAATGGCGCTTCGCCGGCTGCTCCATGTGCCTGGGCATGAACCCGGACCAGCTGGAGCCGGGGGAGCGGTGCGCCTCCACCTCCAACCGCAACTTCGAAGGACGGCAGGGCAAGGGCGGACGCACGCACCTGGTCTCGCCGGTGGTGGCGGCAGCCACGGCCGTGCGCGGCACGCTCAGCTCGCCGTCGGACCTTGAACCGACCCCCGAACCCGCAGCCATCCGCATCGACGCAGCCTAGGACAACACCATGGAAAAGTTCACCAAGCACACCGGCATTGGCGTCCCGCTGCGCCAGAGCAACGTCGACACCGACCAGATCATCCCCGCGGTGTACCTCAAGCGCATCACCCGGACCGGCTTCGAGGACGCCCTGTTCTCGGCGTGGCGGAAGGACTCCTCCTTCATCTTGAACCAGGAGCCGTACAACGCCGGTTCGGTCCTGGTGGCCGGCCCGGACTTCGGAACCGGTTCCTCCCGCGAGCACGCCGTCTGGGCGTTGAAGGACTACGGCTTCAAGGCCGTGCTTTCGTCCCGCTTCGCCGATATTTTCCGCGGCAACTCGGGCAAGCAGGGGCTGCTCGCCGCCCAGGTGGCCCAGGACGACATCGAGCTCATCTGGAAGGCACTCGAGAACGCCCCGGGCACCCAGGTCACGGTGGACCTCGAATCCAAGACCGTGGTGTGCGGCAACATCGTGGCGCCCTTTGAGATCGATGACTACACCCGCTGGCGGCTCCTGGAAGGCCTGGATGACATCGGGCTGACCCTGCAGCACGAAGCCGACATCACGGCCTACGAGGCCACCCGCCCGGCGTTCAAGCCCAGGACCCTGCCGGCGAAGCTTTCCTAGCCTGGGGTGCGCCATCCGGCGGCGGTTGCCCGTTCCGCCACGCCCCGCCGCCGGTGCCCCCTTATTTCGGTTCGGTAACGCGACCTCCTATGCTTGGTTGGAGCCTTTGCAAGGTTTTGGGGGCTAGTGATCGTGAGGAAACCGGTATATGAGTAGTGTTCTGACAATCCGCGGCGGTGTCCCGCTTACAGGCCGCGTCAGCGTCCGTGGGGCAAAGAACCTTGTCCCCAAGGCAATGGTGGCGGCGCTGCTGGGCAACGAACCCTCGGTGTTGCGGAACGTGCCGGAAATCAAGGACGTCGAGGTAGTCACATCCCTGCTGCAGCTGCATGGCGTGACGGTGGAGAAAGACCCCGTCAACGGTGACCTCACCCTCGATCCCAAGGCCGCCAAGACGGCGCCGAGCACCGCGATCGACGCCCACGCCGGCGACTCCCGCATTCCCATCCTGCTGTGCGGGCCGCTGATCCACGCGATCGGCGAAGCCTTTATCCCGGACCTGGGCGGCTGCAAGATCGGCGACCGGCCCATCGACTACCACCTGGACGTCCTGCGCCAGTTCGGTGCCGTGGTGGAGAAACGCCCCGGTGGCATCCACATCTCGGCGCCCAAAGGCCTTCATGGCGCCAAAATCTCCCTCCCTTACCCCTCTGTGGGGGCCACGGAGCAGGTCCTGCTGAGCGCCACCCGCGCGGAAGGCATCACGGAACTTTCCGGCGCCGCCACCGAACCGGAAATCATCGACCTCATCGCCGTGCTGCAGAAGATGGGCGCCATCATCAGCGTCCAGACTGACCGCACCATCCGCATCGAGGGCGTCCGCGACCTGGGCGGCTACAACCACCGCGCCCTTTCGGACCGCAATGAGTCGGCGTCCTGGGCGTCGGCGGCGCTGGTGACCCGCGGCGACATCTTCGTCGAGGGTGCCTCCCAGCGCGACATGATGACCTTCCTGAACACCTACCGCAAAGTGGGCGGCGGAATGGACATCGGCGAGGACGGCATCCGGTTCTACCACAAGGGCGGCAAGCTGAACCCGCTGGTCCTCGAAACGGACGTCCACCCCGGCTTCATGACCGACTGGCAGCAGCCGCTGGTGGTGGCACTCACCCAGGCCGAGGGCGTCTCGATTGTCCATGAAACGGTGTACGAGAACCGCTTCGGCTTTACGGACGCGCTCATCCGCATGGGCGCCAGCATCCAGGTGCACCGGGAGTGCCTGGGCAGCGTCCCGTGCCGCTTCGGCCAACGGAACTTCCTGCACTCCGCGGTCATTTCCGGCCCCACCCAGCTCAAGGGAACCGACATCGACGTTCCGGACCTGCGCGGCGGGTTCAGCCACCTGATCGCCGCCCTGGCGGCCACGGGAACCTCACGGGTCACCGGCATCGACATCATCAACCGCGGCTACGAGCGCTTCACCGAGAAGCTTGCCGGACTCGGTGCCGATTTCGACATCACCACCACGAAGTAGAGCGGGACTGTGAAGGAATCTGCCAAGAGCAGGGCCACATTTGTGTTCATCGCCGGCGTCGTCCGGCCCCTGATGAACCTCATGATGTCCAAAACCTGGGAAGGCACTGAGAAGCTTCCCGCAGGCGGCTTCATTGCCGCGCCCAACCACTGCACCGAAATCGACCCCCTGGTGGTGGGGCACATGCTCTACAACCAGAAGCGGGCCCCGCACTTCCTGGCCAAGGCCGGGCTCTTCAAGGTGCCCGGCCTGGGCCCGCTCCTGCGCGCCACCAAGCAGGTGCCGGTGGAGCGTTCGACGGCGGGAGCGAACCGGTCGCTGCAGGTGGCCCAGGAGATTGTGGCTGAGGGCGGCGCAATCATCATCTACCCGGAGGGCACTCTGACCCGCGACCCCGGGCTTTGGCCGATGAAGGGACACACCGGCGCGGCACGGCTTGCCCTCGAAGGGGGCATCCCGGTGGTGCCCATCGCCCACTGGGGTGCGCACGAGGTCTTCCCCAGGTACGGTAAGCGGTTCCACCTGTTCCCGCGGAAGCGTTCCCGCGTGGTGGTGGGCGATCCCGTGGACCTGAGCGCGTTCAAGGGCCGTCCCCTGGACAAGGCCACACTGAGCGAGGCCACCGAACTGATCATGGACGCCATCACGGAGCTCCTGGCGGGCCTGCGCGGTGAGCAGCCTCCCGCGGAACGCTGGGATCCGGCCAAGCAGCAGCAGGCCAAGCACGGGCGGTTCGTGGAACGCGGGCAGCAGCCGGGCGCAGGAACGGAAGCGCAGTGACCGCTGACGCAAAGCCGGGAGCGGCCCGCCCCGTGGCCGTCCTCGGTGCAGGATCATGGGGAACAACGTTCGCGAAGATCCTGGCCGACGCCGCCATCGCCACCGGTACGCCGCGCGCCATCAGGCTGTGGGGCAGGCGTGCCGAAGTGGTGGAAGAGATCAACACCAGCCACCGCAACAGCGACTACCTCAAGGACATCGTCCTGCCGGAGAGCATCACGGCGTCAACCGACGTCCGAGAGGTCCTGGCAGGGGCGGAGCTGGTGGTGGTGGCCGTTCCGGCCCAGTCGCTGCGTCCCCAGCTGCGGGAGTGGAAGGACATGATCGCCCCCGGGGCCGTCGTCGTCTCCCTCATGAAAGGCCTGGAGCTGGGAACCGACGCCCGGATGAGTGAGGTCATCAGCCAGGAACTGGGCCTGCCGCAGGAACGCATCGCGGTCGTCTCAGGACCCAACCTCGCCATGGAAATTGCCCGTGAGGAACCCACCGCGTCCGTTGTGGCCTGCACGGATTCCGCGACGGCGGGCTGGCTTGCCAGGAGCTGCACCGCCCCCTACTTCCGCCCGTACACCACTTCGGACGTCGTCGGCGTCGAAATCGGCGGCATCGTCAAGAACGTCATCGCACTTGCCGTGGGCATTTGCGAGGGCAGGCAGATGGGGGACAACACTAAGGCCTCGGTAATTACCCGCGGCCTTGCGGAAACATCCCGCCTTGCGCTGGCGCTGGGCGGCGAAGCGAAAACCATGGCCGGGCTCGCAGGGCTTGGCGACCTCGTGGCAACATGTTCCTCCGCGCTGTCCCGGAACCACACTGCCGGCCGGCTGCTGGGACAGGGCCTGACGCTGGAGGAGGTAGGCCGGAAGATGACCCAGACCGCCGAGGGCATCAAGTCCGGCCAGGCCGTCCATGAACTTGCCGGCAAGCTCGGCGTCGAAATGCCCATCACTGCCGCCGTCGTGGCGGTGCTGGCAGGCAAGCTGTCCGTTGACCAACTGGGGCCGGTTCTGCTGTCCCGGGAATTGAAACCTGAAGGCGATTACTGAACATGTCCCAAGACAAACCCACCACAGGCCAAACGGCCGCCACCAGGAAGCCGCGCGTTGCCGTGCTTTTTGGCGGCCGTTCCAGCGAGCACGCCGTGAGCTGCGTTACGGCGGCAGGTGTGCTGGGTGCCATCAACAAGGACAAGTACGAGGTCATCCCCATCGGGATCGCCAAGACCGGCCAATGGGTTCTCGCCCCCGCCGAAACGGCCCAATGGTCCCTCGCGGCATCATCGCTCCCGGAAGTTGTGCCGTCGGCGGAGACCGTCACCCTGGCCGAGATCGGCGGGGAACACCAGCTGATCGTGGCCTCGCCCAACCAGGTTCCGCAGGAACTGGGCGCCGTTGACGTGGTCTTCCCGCTGCTGCACGGCCCGTTCGGCGAGGACGGCACCATCCAGGGTCTCCTCGAGCTCTCGGATACGCGCTACGTCGGCGCCGGGGTCCTGGCATCGGCCGTCGGCATGGACAAGCACTACATGAAGGTGGTCTTCGAAGCTGCCGGGCTGCACGTGGGCCCGTATGTCGTGGTGACCGACCGGCAGTGGCGCAAGGACCCCGAAGCCGTGCGTAAGCAGGTGGACCGCCTCGGGTTCCCCGTCTTCGTCAAGCCGGCCCGTGCCGGGTCCTCGATGGGCATTTCGAAAGTCGACTCCCTCGAGGGGCTGGACGCCGCCATCGAGGAAGCCCGCCGCCACGACCTCAAGCTCGTGATCGAAGCCGGCATTGTTGGACGCGAAATCGAATGCGCGGTCCTGGAGGGCCGGGGCACGGACGCGCCTCGGACGTCGATGCCCGGCGAAATCTCCGTCGCCGGGGGCACCCACGAGTTCTACGACTTCAACGCCAAGTACGTCGAGGATGACGCCGCAGCCCTCAGCTGCCCGGCCGACATGCCTGCGGACGCCATTTCCCGGGTCCGTGAGCTGGCTGCCGCCGCCTTTGACGCAGTTGGGGCCGAGGGGCTCAGCAGGGTGGACTTCTTCTACACTCCCGAGGGCGAATTGATCATCAATGAGATCAACACCATGCCCGGCTTCACGCCCAAGAGCATGTACCCCCAGATGTGGGCGGCAACAGGATTGGGCTACGCCGACCTCATCGACGAACTGATCTACCTGGCACTGAACCGCAACACCGGACTCCGCTGATCCCCACCGGCACCCTAACCTCGCTCCGCTTCGGCCAGGGAACCCTGCCGGCGTGGGCCCACCCACCGGCACCCTAACCTCGCTCCGCTTCGGCCAGGGAACCCTGCCGGCGTGGGCCCACCGGCAGGTTACTGGCTCTTGGGCAGGTTCTGCAGATCCTCCTGGCCTACGCAGTTCCGGGACGACGGAACCTTGCCGGCCGCTGCTGCCAAGTCCGCCAGCACTGTCGCGGAGCTGATCTTGTCAGGGTCCATCAGGACCTCCGTGGCGGGTTCCCTGCCGTAGGTGGTCAGCGTCCACACCGGGTCGCCTTCCTTGATCACCCAGTCAATGCCGTTGACGGTGACGCAGCGGTCGGTCGTCGGCCCCGGAACGTTCACGCCGCAACGGAGAATGACAAGGGACGGATCGCCCCAGGCCGCGGTGGCCTGGCTGTTGGTCTTCCGCAGTTTGGAATCGCCGATGGCATCCGGCAGGGCCACCATCATGGGCGCACACGCCGGGTTGGCGGCGTCCTTGGCGGCGGTGACATCAACGGCGGGGGAGCAGGCAGCCAGTGAAAGGGCGGCAATGGCCCCAACCGCCGCGGTCCTGGCGGCGCGGGCGGACAGGGGCAGCTGGGGATGGTGCATGCTTCCAGCCTATCGCCGCCGCAGTCCCCGTCCGGACACAATGTCGGCCCGGCGCGGTAGCGTAGTGGCGTGCCTGAAGACCTCCGTAACCGCGTTGACCGCCAGCCCACCGTGGCCGGCCTTTCCGAAGCCGACCTGCTGGCCCGGATCTTTCCGCGCCTGCACATGGAGGGCGGCCACCACTCCAACACGCTCCTCGGCCCGGGGGATGATGCCGCCATCGTCGCGGCTCCGGACGGGAAGACCGTCATCAGCATCGACACGCAGGTCCAGGACCAGGATTTCCGGCTCCTGTGGCCCAACGGCTACCGCACCACCGGTTTCGACGTCGGCTGGAAGGCCGCGGCGCAGAACCTTAGCGACATCAACGCCATGGGCGCGCATGCCACGTCCATCGTGGTCAGCCTCACGCTTCCCGTTGACACGCCGGTCCGCTGGGTGGAGGACCTGGCGGAAGGGCTGACGGCCGGAATCCGGGAACTCGGGGCAGTCCACTGTTCCGTGGCGGGTGGCGACCTTGGCCGGGGCCGGGAAATTTCGGTGACCGCCGCGGTCCTGGGAACCCTTGACGGCGGGCGGCCCGTCCTCAGGTCCGGCGCACGGCCCGGAGACATACTCGCATTGGCCGGAACCGTCGGCCACGCGGCGGCGGGCCTGGCCCTGCTCGAATCGGGCGTGCCGCTGGACTCCCTCACCCCCGCAGAGCAGGCCTTTGTCGACCTGCAGTGCCGTCCGCGGCCGCCGTTGGAAGCTGGCCCGGCAGCCCGCGCTGCAGGTGCCACGGCGATGCTGGACATCTCGGACGGACTCCTGCGCGACGGGAAGCGGCTGGCCACGGCCAGCCATGTCGCGGTGGCCCTCGATCCAGCGCGTCTTACCCAGTTGGCGGACCTGCTGGGCCCCGCCGCGGCGCGGCTGGGAGCAGATGCCGCACCGTGGGTCCTGGGCGGCGGGGAGGACCACGGGCTGCTGGCCACATTCCCGGCCGGCGTTCAGCTGCCACCCGGATTCACTGCGATAGGCTCGATACATGCACTCGGCACCGACGAAGGCCCGGGTGTCCTGATAGCTGGCCGGGCCGCGGACACCGGGGGATGGGATCACTTTGCACACTAAGGTTGCCGCCAACGCGCTGGCGATGAAGAGGTGGCTGGGCAAGGCTGAAACTGCCCTGGGAAACCACAGCGACCGGCTCAACGCCATCAACATCTTCCCGGTCGCTGACGGCGATACCGGCACCAACCTCTACCTCACGGTCCGCGCTGCCGCCCGGTCGCTGGTGCTGGACGCGGACCAGCCGGCCCCCGTGGACGTCGGGGAAGTTCTTTCCAAGGCCGGGCAGGCAGCCATGGAGGAGGCCAGGGGAAATTCCGGAACCCTCTTTTCCGTCTTCCTGTGCGCAGCCGCCGAGCCACTGGCCGGGCACACCCGGCTGACGTCCACCCTCCTGTCGGCAGCCCTGAACCGTGCCCAGATCCGCGCCTGGTCTGCGCTGAGTGATCCCGTTCCGGGAACCATGCTTTCGGTGATGGAGGCGGCAGCCCGTGCGGCTGGGGCCGTCGACGCCGGCCAGGACGGCGATGACAGCAACCACGCCCTGGGCCTGGCGCTGGACGCAGCCGTGGAGGGAGCCCTGGCTGCCGTGATCCACACCGAGGAGCAGCTTGATGCACTCCAGTCTGCCCGGGTGGTGGATGCCGGCGGCGTGGGGATGCTGTTGATCCTCGACTGCCTCCGCTCAGCCGTCATGGGGCAGGAACTGCAGGGCGAGCTCCTGGACGGCCTGCACGGCTACGATGTCTCCGATCCCCACATCCACACCTCCATGCCGGACGACGACGGCGTGGAAGTCATGTGCACCATCAGCCTTTCGCCCTTGAACGCAGCAACCCTCCGGCAGCGGCTGGACGAGATTGGCGAGTCCGTGATCATGAGCCAGGTTGGCAACGGGCCGGACGCGGAAGGGAACTACAGGTGGCGGGTCCACGTGCACGTGCCGGACGCTGCTCCGGCTGCAGCAATCATCCGGTCCCTGGGCGAGCCCTCCCAGATCACCATCAGCGAACTGGCGCTGCCCAGGGATCCTGATGCGGATGCGGTGAACACCGGCGGGCATGAACGCTGAGCTGGAACTGGCCCTGGAGCGGCGGATCGGGAAGCGTTCGGCGGCAGTCATTGAGAAACATCTCGGCATAACCACCGTGCAGGGCCTCCTCAACTACTTCCCGCGCCGCTACATGAGCCGCGGTGAGCTGACCCCCATCACGGAGCTGCCGCTGGATGAGGACGTCACCCTCATTGCCAGGGTTCTGTCCAGCAGCACCCGGCATATGCAGGCACGCCGCGGGACCATCACCGACGTCATCGTTTCCGATGACGACGGGCAGCAGGGGCTTCGTCTGGTGGGTGGCCGCGATTACACCGGAAAAGTTCCGGGGACCCTCAAAATCAGCTTCTTCAACGGGTTCAAGGCGAAAAACGAACTCCTGCAGGGACGCCGCGCCCTGTTTTCGGGCAGGGTTACCAGCTTCAAAGGGAAGCTTGGGCTCACCAACCCGGACTTCCAGCTCCTGGACGAGGATCCGTTCAGCGATGGGGGCCAGGACCCTGAAAAGCTTGCGGCCATGCCCATTCCGGTCTATCCGGCCACGGCCAAGCTGCCCAGCTGGAAGATCCAGAAGGTGATCGCCACGCTGCTTGAGACCTCGGACCTGGGCGCGGTGCCGGACCCGGTGCCCCCGCTGGTCGCGGCCAGGGAAAACTTCCTGCCCGTGGCCGACGCCTACCGACTCATCCACGTGCCTGAAACCGCCGCCGACTGGAAGCGTGCCCGCGACCGGTTCCGTTACCAGGAAGCCCTGGTGCTGCAGTCAGCGCTTGCCCGGCGCCGGGCCCAGCTCGCCGCGGAGGAAGCCACCGCCCGGCGCCCTGTCGGCGAAGGCATCCTGGCTGCCTTCGACCAGGCGCTGCCCTTTACCCTCACGGCCGGCCAGGCCGCCGTCGGCAGGACCCTCGCCGGGGAGCTGGCGCAGGACACGCCGATGAACCGGCTGCTCCAGGGCGAAGTGGGCTCCGGAAAGACCGTCGTGGCGTTGCGGGCCATGCTCCAGGTGGTGGACGCCGGCGGCCAGGCCGCGCTCCTGGCCCCCACCGAAGTGCTCGCAGCCCAGCATTACGACTCCATCCGCCGCACGCTGGGTCCGCTGTCCAGCGACGGACTCCTGGGCGGCCTGGCCGGAGGCAACGGGCCGTCCGTCCAGGTCACCCTGTTGACCGGGTCCATGCCCACGGCGGCACGGAAGCAAGCCATGCTGGATGCGGCCTCAGGGACGGCCGGGATCATCATCGGCACCCACGCGCTCCTCAGCGACAACGTCTCGTTCTACGACCTGGGCCTGATCGTGGTGGACGAGCAGCACCGCTTCGGAGTGGAACAGCGCGATGCCCTGCGGGCCAAGGCCCGGAAGCCGCCGCATCTGCTGGTCATGACCGCCACCCCTATTCCGCGCACCGTGGCAATGACCGTGTTCGGTGACCTCGAAACCTCCACCCTCGATGAACTGCCCAAGGGCAGGGCCCCCATCACCACCCATCTCGTGGGCCTCGCCGAGAACCCCGCCTGGGCGGGACGGATCTGGGCGCGCGCCCGGGAGGAGATCGACGCCGGCCACCAGGTGTACGTGGTCTGTCCCAAGATCGGAACGGACGACGACGGCGACTTCAGCCCCGGGGAGGCCGCACCACCGGGGGTGGAGGCGGAGGAGGCCAGGGAACTGGCGTCCGTCACCGCCGTCGTGGACCACCTGCTGGCTGAGCCCTCACTGGCGGGGGTTCCGCTGGCGCCCCTTCACGGGCGCCAGGACCCCGAGGTGAAAACGGACACCATGGCCGGGTTCACCGCCAACCGCATCAAACTGCTCGTCTCCACCACCGTGATCGAGGTGGGGGTGGATGTGCACAACGCCACCCTGATGGTGATCCTGGACGCCGACAGGTTCGGGATCTCCCAGCTGCACCAGCTTCGCGGGCGGGTGGGCCGCGGCGGGCTGCCCGGAACCTGCCTGTTGGTCACCGCCCTTGAACCCGGCCACCCCAGTCGGAGGCGGCTGGAGGCCGTGGCTGCAACCACTGACGGGTTCGTCCTGTCGCAGGAAGACCTCAAGCTGCGGCGCGAGGGCGATATCCTTGGTGCTTCCCAGTCCGGCGGCCGGTCCACCCTGAAGCTGCTGCGGGTCCTCGAACACGAAGACGTAATAGCCCGGGCCAGGGACGACGCCCAGGCAATCGTCGGCGGTGACCCGCTGCTGGCCGGCCACCCCGGCCTCGCCGATGCCATTGAGCAGTACCTCAACCCCGAGAAGGAGGCGTTCCTTGAACGCGGTTAGCAACGAGGGCGCACCGGGCGCCGCCGGATCGCGGTGGGCGCCGTGACGCGGATCATCTCCGGGGCCGCCGGCGGCACACCGCTGGCAGCTGTTCCAGGATCGTTGACCCGGCCTACGACGGACCGGGTCAAGGAAGCGCTCTTCTCCCGCCTCGATGCCTTCGACGTGATCGCCGGCGCCCGGGTGCTGGATCTTTATGCCGGTTCCGGTGCCCTGGGCGTGGAAAGCGGCAGCAGGGGAGCGCGGGCGGTGGACCTGGTCGAGTCGGACGCCAAGGCCAGCGCCGTGTGCCAGCGCAACGCTGACCTCATCAATGGAGTGCTGGGCCAGAAAACCGTAACCGTCCACCGCTCCAAGGTGGAGCCGTTCCTTGACCGCGCGGCGGCAACGGCTGCCTGGGACCTGGTGTTCCTGGACCCGCCGTATCCGCTGGAGGACGGCACGCTGTCGGCGGTGCTGCAGAAGCTCGCGGTCCACCTGGGCCCCGGAGCCGTGGTGGTGGTGGAACGCTCCTCGCGGTCACCGGAACCGGGCTGGCCCGAGGGGATGACCAGGTTCGCCGAAAAGAAATACGGGGAGACCAGGCTGTGGTTCGCGGAGCCGTTTGTTCCCGACGCCATCGCCCCCGGTGACTTGGCTGACGGTGACCTGGCTGACGCTGACGGGGCTGAGTCCCCGGGCGCCTAGGCCGAGAAAGGGTCCAGGTCCACTCCGGCCAGGACACTTGCGGGGTGGGGGCCCCGCGATGTCAGCTCAGCTGTCCACGATTCCGGCCAGGGGCCCTGGGTCCCCGCAAGGATGATGTTTCCCGGATACCTGCCCTGGAACATGCCGGCCTCGGCAACGGCGCCCACATCGGCCATGGCCCCGCGCATCGCCGCCACCTGGCTCCTGACGAGCGTGAGCGCCGGCTCGTCACCCACATTCACGATCAGGAGCCCTTCCGGGCCCAGGCGCTCCCCGGCCTCGCGGTAAAAACCGCTGTTGGCGATGTGCGCCGGTGCCTCCGGGCCGGAGAAGATGTCCAGGATCACGACGTCGAACGTGAGGCGCGGGTCAAGCGCACCGAGTGCTTCGCGGGCATCGCCGATGACGGTGGTCAGGTTTGTCCCCTCGGGCATCGGAAGGTGCCGCAGGACAAAGTCCAGCAGTTCACGTTCCAGCTCCACCGCGTACTGGGTCGAGCCCGGACGGGTCGCCTGGATGTACCGCGCCAGCGTCAGAGCCCCTGCCCCCAGGTGGAGCGCCCTGATCGGTTCCCCGGCCGGTGCCGCCAGATCCACCAGGTGCCCGATCCGGCGCAGGTACTCGTAGAAGATGTCTTCCGGCCGGTCAAGGTTGACGTGTGACTGTTCGGCGCCGCCGATGCGCAGGACGTAACCGCCATCGGTAAAGGCGTCGGGTTCGATCGTGGCGTGCTGGCCGGTGGTCCGCAGGAAGCGGCTGGCGCCACTGCCGCCGCGGCCGGACATCAGAGCCTGCCGCGCAGGGTTGCCAGCCGCTCGGCGGCCTCCTCCAGGACTTCGGTCCTCTTGCAGAAGGCAAAGCGGAGCAGGCTTCGTGTCCGTTCCGCGCCTTCCGGGTGGCAGAAGACCGGAACAGGGATGGCGGCGACCCCCACCAGTGCCGGCAGGCGCCGGGCCAGGTCCAGCGCGTCCGTGATGCCCAGCGGGGCTGTATCCACATTGACGAAGTAGGTTCCCTGCGGAGAAAAGACGTCAAAGCCGGCAGCCCGGAGCCCCGCGCTGAGAATGTCCCGCTTCTGCTCCAAAGCAGAGGCGATGCCGGTGTAGAAGCCATCCGGCAGGGCCAGTCCCCGGGCGATCGCTGCCTGGAAGGGGGTGCCGGAACTGTAGGTGAGGAACTGCTTTACCGTCCGGACCGCCGCGACCAGTTCCCCGGGGCCGCTCAGCCAGCCGATCTTCCAGCCGGTGAGGGAAAACGTCTTGCCGGCGGAGGAAATGGTGATGGTCCGGTCAGCGGCGCCCGGAAGAGTGGCCACGGGGGTATGGCTCACGTCGAAGGTGAGGTGCTCGTACACCTCGTCGGTGATGATCATGCTGCCGTGCCTGGCCGCAAGATCCACCACCCGCTGCAGGATTGCCGGCGGAAAAACGGCTCCCGTGGGATTGTGCGGGTTGTTCAGCAGCACCACCCGCGTCCGTTCGTTGAAGGCTGCCTCCAGCGCCGCCAGGTCCGGCATGAAGTCCGGGGCCGCCAGGGGGACAGTGGTGTGGGTGGCTCCGGAGAGTCCAATCACCGCGCCGTAGGAGTCGTAGAACGGTTCAAACGTGAGGACTTCATCGCCCGGCCCGGCGAACGCCAGCAAGGAGGCGGCGATGCCCTCGGTAGCCCCGGTAGTGATGATGACTTCCGTTGCCGGGTCCGGCGCCAGCCCGTAAAAGCGCTCCTGGTGCGCGGCCACCGCCTCCCGGAGTTCCGGAAGGCCCTTGCCCGGTGCGTACTGGTTGGCACCGGCCGCAATGGCGGCCCGCGCCGCCTCCCTGATTTCCGCCGGCCCGTCCTCATCGGGGAAGCCCTGTCCCAGGTTGATGGCCCCCGTCTGGACGGCCAAGGTGGTCATCTCTTCGAAGATGGTGACTCCGAGTCCGCCGTCCGGCGCCAGGAGGTTTGCTCCGAGCGCGGTGCGCTGCCACGGAGCAGGTGCCAGGGGTGTGGAAAGTTCCCGTGCTCGATGCATCCAGTCATGGTATCCCGGCCTTTCCATGAGGTAGGTTCGGAGCATGAGACGCGCTGTGTGCCCCGGATCCTTCGACCCCATCCACAACGGCCATCTCGAAGTCATTGCACGGGCTGCCGGTCTTTTCGACGAGGTCATTGTGGCCATCTCCACCAACTATGCGAAAAAGTACATGTTCAGCCTGGAAGAGCGGCTGGAGATGGCGCGCGAGACCCTGGCGTCGCTTAAAGGAATCGTGGTGGAACCGGTGGGTGAGGGGCTCCTGGCGGAGTACTGCCGCCAGCGTGGTGTCTCCGCCATTGTCAAAGGACTGCGGTCGTCGTCGGACTTTGACTACGAGCTTCCCATGGCCACCATGAACCGGCAGTTGAGCGGGGTGGAGACGGTCTTCCTCCCGGCAGAGGCCAGCTACGTCCATCTGTCCTCCACCCTGATCAAGGAGGTGGCTGTCCTGGGCGGCAGCGTCTCGGACTATGTGCCCCGGTCGGTGCACCGGCGCATGGTTTCCGGCGAGCCTTCGCCGGATCAGCAGCCAAAGCGGTAGGCTGGATCGGTACTTCGGCGCTGCCCGCTGCCGGTTTGAGTCACCATGGCTCTTCAGGCTAAGATGGTACGTCGGTCATATGTTCAACAGGAGTTCTCATTAACAGAGATGCTGGTTCGCCCTTGGCGTTCGACGTCAAGGACCTCGGGCGCAGCCCGGGAAGCATGCGGACACTGAAGGAACATGTACCCGCACCGGGTGATCTTGGTGTGGCGCTCATTGGTGTTCAGGAAGGCTCGGATGTCGAGCTCGACCTGAGGCTGGAGGCCGTACACGAAGGAATTCTGGTATCAGGAACCGTTATCGCCGAAGTAACCGGCGAGTGCGGCCGATGCCTGGATCCCCTTGCGTATGACCTTGAGGTCAATGTGCAAGAACTTTTCTTCTACGAGGGCACTGAGCTCTCGGATGGAGAAGAAGATGAAGAGCAACGTCGAGTCGAGCACGATGTAATCGATCTTGAACCGGTGTTGCGGGACGCGGTTGTCACCAATCTGCCGTTCCAGCCGGTGTGCCGGGAAGACTGCCAGGGCCTTTGCTCCGAATGTGGAGTTCGCCTGGAAGACGAGCCGGGGCACCACCACGAGGTCCTGGATCCTCGCTGGGCTGCCCTAGCTGATATGGCTAAGCCTGACCGGCAAAATTGATTTGTACGTGTTTGTCTAGAGAGAAATGAGTTAGCCGTGGCTGTTCCCAAGCGGAAAATGTCTCGCTCGAATACCCGCGCCCGCCGCTCGCAGTGGAAGGCGACCGCCCCCCACCTGGTGAAGACCGTTGAGAACGGCCAGGTCACCTACAGCCTGCCGCACCAGGCAAAGGTCGTTACCGACTCTGCTGGCACCGCGCTGTTCCTTGAGTACAAGGGCCGCAAGGTCGCTGACGTCTAATCGGCCCCAACAGGCTGACTGATGTCTTCAACTGAAGAGCTTCTGAAGCGTCTCGGTGTCTCTATTGACGCCGGGACGCTTCGTCTTGCGCTTACCCACCGCTCGTACGCGTACGAGAACGGCGGTATCCCCACCAACGAGCGCCTCGAGTTCCTGGGCGACTCCATCCTGGGCTTTTCCGTCACTGATGCCCTGTACCGGGACAACCCGGACCTGCCCGAAGGCGAACTCGCCAAGCGCCGGTCCGCCGTCGTCAGCACCCGTGCCCTTGCGGGCATCGGACGCAGCCTGGGCATTGGTGAGTACATTTACCTGGGCCAGGGCGAGAAACTTACCCACGGCAAAAACAAGGCATCCATCCTCGCGGACACCATGGAGGCCCTGATCGGGGCAACCTACGTCTCCAACGACATCGAGACCGCGCGGCAGCTGGTCATGCGGCTGATCGGACCGCTGCTGAAGGATGCCGCCGTCCTGGGCGCCGGCACCGACTGGAAGACCAGCATCCAGGAACTCGCGGCCAGCCGGCAGCTGGGCAGCATCCATTACGCAGTGGATGGCTCCGGCCCGGACCATGCCCGCACCTTCACCGCTGTGCTGAACATCGGTGGAACGGCCTACGGCAAGGGCTCCGGGCATTCCAAGAAGGAAGCGGAGCAGGAAGCCGCGGCCGACGCCTGGCGTGTACTTTCGGGCGCCGAGACACGGAGTGCAGCCGGCACGTCCGCGGGCTCCGTGACCGCCACGTAGTGTTCCATGCCTGAACTGCCCGAGGTCGAAGTGGTGCGCCGCGGCCTGGTGAGCTGGGTCCGCGGCCGGACCATCAATGCTGTCGACGTCCTGGATCCGCGCTCCGTCCGGCGCCATGCCCTTGGGCCCGGGGACTTTGCCGGCAACCTCGAGGGTGCAACGGTGTCCGACGTCGTGCGCCGCGGCAAGTTCCTCTGGATGCCGCTGACGGACGGCCTCGCTGCACCGGAAAATCCTGGGACCGCACCGGTACCGGAAGTCGCGCTCATGGCACATCTGGGGATGAGCGGGCAACTCCTGATGCAGGATCCGGACGTCCCCGATGAAAAGCACCTCAAGGTCCGCCTCCGCCTGAGTCCACGGGAGGGCATGCCGGACCAGCTGCGGTTCGTGGACCAGCGGATCTTCGGCGGCCTGTTCGTTACCGCTTTAGTACCCACGGACGACGACGGCCCCGGCGGCCTGGCAGAGTCCCCCCTTCCGCTGATCGCCGCGGAAGCTGCCCACATCGCGCGCGACCCCCTGGACCCGTCCTTTTCCTTCGACCTCTTCTACCAACGCCTCCGCAAGCGCAAAACGGGCTTGAAGCGGGCACTGTTGGACCAGGGGCTGGTGTCCGGCATTGGCAACATCTACGCCGACGAAGCCCTGTGGCGGGCCCGCCTGCATTTCGCCCGGCCCACCGACACCCTTCGCCGCAGCGAGGCGCGGCGCGTCCTGGACAGCGCCCGGGAGGTGATGCTCGATGCCCTCGCCGCAGGAGGAACCAGCTTCGACTCGCTGTACGTCAACGTCAACGGCGCCTCAGGCTACTTTAACCGGTCCCTCAACGCCTATGGCCGCCAGGGCGAGCCGTGCAAGCGGTGTGCCGCAGCGGGGATCAACGCGATCATTCGGCGGGACCAGTTCATGAACCGGTCGTCCCACACCTGCCCGGTCTGCCAGCCACGGCCACGCAACGGCCGCTGGTAACTTGGCCTGCCGAAACGGCGGGACTCTGCGGATTCTGCGGTTCCTGAATGTGGAATCCGCTGGAACACTGGGGTGATGAAGCCCGCGGTTCCATTCACCAGCACAAGGTGGCCCTCATGACGGTCCTGAAACGTTTGTGTCTTACAGGGGCGGGTGCAGCCGTCGCGCTGGCCGGCGTTGCCCTGGTGCTGAACCAGGCCACGGCTGAACCCCTGAAGACGTCGGCAGTAATGCTGGCGTCCACGGAAACCGGAGGTGTTACCGCGCTCAGCCAGCCGCAGGCGTCCCTGCCTGCTGCATCCGGTTCCGGGCAAGGGAAACGGCCGCTGGAAGTTCTGCCACCCGTCCAGGCCCCGCCGCGCGCCCTTCCGCTGCCCGCCGCTCCGGCCCCGCTGGTGCGGGCCCCGCTTCCGGCGGCGGCGTCGGCGAGGAATTCGTTAGTCCGGGGCTTTCCGTCCAACATTGTTTCCTTTCCGGACAGGACCGTGCCGGTCTTCACCGCCGTAAGTCCGGGGGAGGGTGCCGTGGAGTTCACAGCGGAAGGCATCACTCCGTTGACTATCGACCAGGCCCTTGCCCACTTCCAACAGAGCCTGTTCAAGACTGGATTCCGAAGCGAAGCTGCCCAGGCCGGCCAGGGCGGGGCTGCCATAAATCTTGTCCGGGGCAAGGACCAGATAACTGTTTCCGCCACAAGCACGGGAACCGGCGCCACCCGCTTCAGCCTGCTCGGAAGATTCCACACCAGTGCGGGTAAGTAAGCATGTATATTTCCGTCTCTGACCGTAACGGCGGCCAAGGCGGGACAGAACAGGCACGCACTGCTGTTCCCTTCAGGTTCGCCCCGACCATCGTGTGGCTCGGTATCGTCAGCCTGTTTACCGACGTCTCCTCGGAGTCAGTGGCGGCGGTTCTTCCCCTGTACCTCACAGGTTACCTGGGCCTCTCGGTGATCGCGTTCGGTGTCCTGGACGGTATCAACCAGGGCGCGGGTTCCCTGGTCCGGATGGCGGCCGGATGGTATTCGGACCGCGCCGGCCGGCCCAAATATGTTGCACTGGCCGGTTACGGCCTGTCCGCCATGGCGAGGTTGGCATTGCTTTTTGCCGGGGGATTCTGGAGCCTCACCGGCACTATCACCGCGGACAGGATCGGCAAGGGAATCAGGACCGCGCCGCGGGACGCCCTGATCACAGTCAACGCGCAGCCTGAGCACCTTGCACGGCATTTCGGCGTCCACCGCATGCTCGACACAGTCGGCGCGGCGCTCGGTCCCCTGCTTGCCGCCGGCATCCTGCTTCTCATACCGTCCGGATATTCCACCGTCTTTGTGGTTTCCCTGGCCTTTGCCGTGATTGGTGTGGCGGCACTGGCGCTATTTGTCCCGGACCTGCCGACCCTAAAAGTGCGCACCGCGTTCGGAAGCAAAAAGGCGGGTCCTGCACCCATCATCCGGTGGAGGACGCTGCACCGCAGCGGACTCGGCCGCCTCCTGATCACCGCGGGACTTTTTGGCCTGCTAACGGTCGGTGACGGATTCATCTACCTGGCACTCCAGGACCGCAATGCCTTCGAACTGCAATGGTTTCCCATGCTGTACGTGGGCACGAACGCCGTCTTCCTGGCGCTGGCCATCCCGCTCGGGAGGCTCGCCGACCGCTGGGGACGGACCAAGGTGTTCGTCGCCGGCCACCTTGCCCTGTTGGCCTGCTACCTGCTGGCTGCCCTCCCTTTCACGGGCGCAGGAGCAGTTGCAGGGTGCCTGGTCCTCCTCGGCATCTTTTACGCGGCGACTGACGGGGTCCTGACTGCATTGGCAAGCCAACTGGTTTCTCCGGAGCGTCTGGCCACAGGAATAGGTGCAGCCCAGACGGTTGTGGCGGTGAGCCGGTTGGTTGCTTCGGCCGGATTCGGTGTCCTGTGGTTCGCGGTGGGGCCCACCGCAGCGCTGATCCTCGTGGGTTGCCTGCTGGCCCTCGCAATGCTGGCCTCGCCGCTGCTCCTTGGCCGCGCCAAAGCAGCTAAGGTGCATGCATGATCCTTCGTGCCAGGCCCACCGGTGACAAAGGCCGGTGGGCCGTAATGCTGCTTGTCGCTGCCATGGCCCTTGCGGGAGCCGGTTTCTTCGCCTTCCAAGCCGTCCAGCGTTTCCAGGAAAGCCAGGCGGCGGCCTCCGAATCCGACGTCTCCGCGGGAGGGTCTCCGTTGCCCGCGGAACCGTTCGTCCTCTTCCGCAACACGGCCTCGGGCCAGGCCTACGGTCAGGCCGCCACGGTTTCCTTGTCCGATCCGGCCGGCGCCCGTGCGGTCAGCGGCGTGGACTGCGACCGGACCTATGGAACCAGGAACGCAGTCATCTGCCTGCGCACCCAGCGGGGCCTCGTTACCCGTTTTGAGGCTTCCCTGTACGACAGGAATTGGCAGCAACAACGCAGTTGGGCGCTGCGCGGCATACCCAGCCGGGCCAGGATTGACAGCACGGGAAACTCGGTCGCCACCACAGTCTTCGTCACAGGCCATTCCTACGCCGGCGCAGGTTTTTCAACCGAAACTTCGATCACCCCGCTCGGGGCCGGCAGTGAATCGGGCAGCCTGGAGGAGTTTGCCCTGGTGGTGAACGGAGAAAAGGTCATGGCCAACGACCGCAACATCTGGGGGGTGACGTTCGTCCCCGGCCAACCGGATGCCTTTTATGCCACGGCTGCATCCAGCGGCCGGATCTGGTTGGTCAAGGGCAGCGTTTCGGAACGCACCCTCACTGCTGTCTACGACGGAGCGGAGTGCCCCTCCATCTCTCCGGACGGAACACGCGTGGCCTACAAGAAGAATGCCGCCGGCCCGCTCGATCCCCACTGGAATATCGCTGTCCTTGACCTGGCCAGCGGCAGGGAGACCGTTCTTCGGGAGACAGCGAGTGTTGATGACCAGGTGGAGTGGCTCGACAACGCCACCCTGCTTTATGGACTTCCGCGGTCCGATGAGGCGGGCGACAGCGATATCTGGCAGATCGGCGTGGACCCGGCCGCCAATCCTGTGCTGTTCATCGAACATGCGTGGTCACCCTCCGTTGTCCGCTGATTCGCGGCGGACGTTCAGGCCGGATCCGGCGCGAAGACAACGTCGACAAAGTAGTTGGTGCCGGACGATGTCCGGTTGGGCACAGCCGTTCCCGTCCCATACCTGAAGAGACCGTTTTTTGCGGCTGGAGCCACGAGCACCCCGCTGGTCCAGTCTTTGGTAAAGAAGTTGCTGGTGTACGAGTACTTGCCCGCTGGGGCGTTGTAGGACACCACATACGTGGACCCCACCGTGAGCCTGACGGCCGTTGAGAGGACGGCTGTCTGCCATCCGCTCGCTGTCTCGTTCGCGTAGGTCACCCCCGCCACCTTGACGCCGGACGGGTCCCACAGGGCGCCCGTATGGACTCCGGTATTGTTTGGCCCCTTGTAAAAGCGCAAGGCAGTAACAGTCCCGGGCGCCGTGGTCCGGAACGCAGTACCCAGATCGATGGCCCGGGTCTCCGTAGACGTCGCAACCTGCGGCTGCATGCTGGAGAAGAGCGTCTGGCTGGGTGGCGGGGGGCTCGCGGTGGTGAACTGCCAGGAGGTGGGCGCGAGGACGGCGCCGCTCGTGGAAACCACGTTACTGGCGCTTGCCGTGATGGCAGCGCCCGCCGGCAGGAGTTGCGCGGGGCTGAAAGTGATGGTCCGCCCGTCGGCCGACAGGGCGGAACTGCCCGTAATGCTGGTTCCTCCGGTGGAAAGCAGCAAGGCCGAGCCCGGCTGTACCGCCGCTGACAACGTCAGTGCGGGTTTGGTGTCCACCGCCACCCCCGTTGCGTTAGCTGCGGGTGAGAGGGAGCTGACCGTCAGCGACGCTGTGGCTGTGCTTGTGAAGACCACGTCCACAAGGTAGCTGTTGCTGGACGAGTTGCCGGGGAAATCACTGCTGTACGAGTATCCGCCCGAGCCCTGCGTGGTGCGCAACGGGCCACTGGTGAAGCCGGTGGAGAACCCGCCCTGGGTGTAGGAGTAGGTGCCGGTGAGGGACTTGTAGGCGGCTATGTATTCAGTGTCTGCGGCTATGGCCACTGGTTGGCTGAAGGTTGCCGTTTGCCACCCGGCGGTGGATTCCCCGGAGAACGTGACGCTGGCCAGTTGCTGCCCTGCCGCGGTGAACAGCGTTCCCGTGTGCGTTCCGGTGTTTCCAGCGGCTTTGTAGAACCTGATTCCGGTGATGTTGCCACTGGCGGAGCTGGCGAACCGCACTCCCAGTGACAGCGGGACACCGTCTTTGACCTCGAGGGTAGTGGGCGTCACCGTGTCCTGGTAGAGCGTGCAGGGGCACGTGCCTTCGACCCGTGGCGGAGGAACCGTGGTGAAGGTCCAGCTGCCGCCGGCGCTGAGCTGCTGCCCTGTGCTGGACGTGGCAGTGACGGTTGCCGTGTAGGTTGAGGACGGGTTCAGGGGAACGGACGGTGTGAAGGTCACCTTTCCGGCCGTGGAGTCGAAAGCCGTGGCCCCTGGCACTCCCGCACCATCAGGCCCGGTAAGGACCAGGGCAACCGTTGAGGCTGTGGCCGGCTTGGAGAACGTCGCCGATACCAGGGTGTTGAGGGGAACACTTGACGAGCCGGGAAGCGGCGTTTGGCCGGTCGCGGTGAACGGCGGATCCGGATATTGGACCACGACGTCCACCAGGTAACTCGTTGTCGAGCGGTTGGCCGGGAAATCGCTGGTGTAGGAGTAGGCTCCGGCGTCGGACACCGCCCGGAGGTTGCCCGACGAGAGGCCGGAACCAAAGCCGTTGACAGTGGCCGAATACGTGCCGGTGGTGCTCTTGTACGCCATGATGTATTCGGTGTTTGCGGTCATTGCCACAGGCTGGTTGAAGTAGGCCGTCTGCCATCCCGAGGTTGACTCATTCGCAAACGTGACCGTCGCCAGGGCGGTGCCCGACCCCGAGAAGAGCGTTCCGGTGTGGGTTCCGGTGTTGCCTGCCGACTTGTAGAAGCGCACGCCGGTCACAGTGCCGTCAGCGGTGCTGGAGAAGCGTATGCCCAGGGTCAGCGGCGTCCCGTCCTTGACCTCCGGGATGCCGGGCTGGACCGAGTCGTCGTAGAAGCTGCATGGGCAGGTGCCGGGGGTCGGTGGAGAGACGACTGTGGTAAACGACCACGTCCCTCCCGCCGTCAGGGTGCCGCCCGTGGAAGCAGTCGCCGAGAGTACGGCGGTGTACGTCGTCGCCAGCGCCAACGGGGAGGACGGCGTAAAGGTCGCCTTGCGGCTCACGGAGTCGTACACCGTTGTTCCGGCCACCTGGGTACCGTTCGCGGCCGTGAGGTTGAGCTGCACGCTGGAGGCCGTCACGGGCTTGGAGAATACAGCGCCCACGGTGGTCGACTGGGGAACGCTTGAGGATCCCGGCAACGGCCACTGTCCCGAAGCCGTCAGGGGGGTGTTGTCCGTGGTGTCGAAGACTGCGTCCACGAAGTAGTTTCCGTTGCCGTACGAGGCGGACGGATACGTATCAGGGCTGCCGTAGACGCCTGCCGCCGGGCTTCCGAATCCTCCCGCCACCGTCATGGGCGGATCGCTGAAGCCGAAGTACGCCCACTGGTAGTCCTTGACCGCGTAATGTCCTTTCGGATCGGTGTAGGAGACGGTGTAGGTCGTCCCTGCGGTGACAGCCACAGGCTGGGTGAAGAGAACCTTTTGCCAGCCGGTTGCGGTCTCGGAAGCGAAAGTAGCGCTGGCAAGCCGCTGTCCGTCAGGGCTCCACAGCGAACCGACATGGGTTCCGGTGTTGGATGTGCTCTTGTAGAAGCGCACGCCGGTAATGAAACCGTCGGTGGTGGGGGTGAACTTCATGCCGAGTTCGTAGGCTCCGCCGTCCTGGCCGTCGTCCACCGCGGGGACTTGCTGCCCGAAGACGGTGTACGGGCCGCTAAGCGAAATACTCCGGGTAGCCGCGGTTCCGGCGTTCGCGCTGTCGTCGATTGCCCGGACCCGGACGCTGGCGGTGGACAGGCCCTTCTGGATGTAGGTGTACGTCCAGTTCTGCTTTCCCTGGGCAGGGTGCCAGGTGTTGCCGCCGTCCGTTGACACCTCGACGCCGGCCACGATGCCCCCGGTGTCGGTGGCGGTTCCGGATACCGTCACGGACGATCCGTGCGCGATGGTGGTGCCGTCTGCGGGGGAGGTGATGGACACCGTCGGTCCTGCTGTGTCGGTGCTGGCGCTCGCAGCCGTCAATGCCGCGTCAAGAGTGGCGGGTTGGGCTCCCATGTCCGCCAGAAGGTTGACCTGCGCCTGCTGCATCCGGGGATCAGGAGCCGCGCCGGGGCCGTCATGTTGCTGGTCGAGCCCCCAGGTCCACTGCACGCTGCCTGCAGAGAACACCAAGGCCCCGCTGGCGGCCTTGTACAGCGTGACGTTATGGGTTGTTGTGCCGGGCTTCACGGTATTGCCGAAGTCCTGCAGGTACTGGTCCACGGCCCCGGTAGTGGTGGAGAGCCTGACCAGTCCTGCCGGCCTGAAACCGTTGTCCAGATCTTCGTCCGATTCGTAGCCCACTGTGTGGGGCGCAAGTTGGGCGGAGCCTCCCACGGGGAGCGACGCAAGGGACGTGTTGCGCCACAGACGGGACTTCCCCTCCGCTGCGCTCACCGTGACCGGCAGGTCCGTGAAGTTGGACATGTACATCGTGCCTGTCAGGCCGTTCTCCGGCCGTCCGCCGCCATTGGCGGGTGCGGCATAGCGGGGATCGCGCCACGTTCCCGTCCATTCAGTGCTCGGGTCGATTTTGGCGTTCGACCAGGTTTCCTTGTAGGAGACCAGGGTGCGGTACGCCGCCCCGTCCGTTTTCGATGGTTCATATCTGGTGCGCCAGTAGGCTTCATTGCCGGACAGGAACTGCATATTCACTCCGGCATCGCGCGCTTTCTCGACATTGGCGCGCTGGGCGCCGGACCAGTACTCGTCGTGGCCCACGGACAGGAACACTTTGTGGTTGAGCAGCAGCGAACCGTTCCGGTCAGTGTCCACGCCGCTGATGTAGGAGACGTCATAGCCGTTCTTTTCGAGGAACCTGACCAGGGGGTACTCATTGCTGAAGTAGAAGTCACGTCCATCGGGACCGCTGCGGGTGGCGACGGGCCGGTTGTAGCTGATCTTGTAGGCGCGCCCGTTGCTGCCGCCTTCATAGAAATCGGAACCGCCGTAGGTGTTGTAGGCCTGCCAGGTCGGGTCGGAGGTCTGGAAGACTACAGGGGCCTGGCTGCTGTCGTTGCGGACGATGAAGGTGATGTGGCTCCGGCCGCCGGTGTCGGGACGGTTGAGGACTGCAAGGTAGATGCCGGAGACGGCTGTGGACGGGACCTGCCACGTGGCGGAGACGGCCCACGTGCCGCAGTCGTAAAGTCCGGTGGCCACGTCCGAAGTACATTGCGGCTGGGCCTGCCGGAGCGCGGAGGGAACCACATCGGCGACCTTCCGGGCACCAAGTCCCTGGTACCACCCCGTCCGGTAGATCGCGATGGTGTAGTTGCTGGCGGTTGTATCGATTTTGAACTGCAGCGGTTGGCCCGCGTTGACGCTGATGTCCGTCGAAAAGCCCTGCAGGGTGCTGTCACCGGCTCCGTCGATGTCCCATTCCGAGGACGGGCTGCCCGGCTTCGAATTCTCGCACGCAATGGGATTGAGCAGCGGCGCGCAAGGGTCCGCGGCGTAGGCGGACTGGAGGACTCCCAGGGGTGCAAATGCGGGAAGCAATGCTGCAAGAAGAGCGAGTACCAACGTGGCAGCTGTCCTTTTCAGGACCAGCCGGTGATGCGCCTTCGATGCGGGCATTGTGAACTCCTGGGTTGAAGCGAAGGTATCGGTGGGACATTGGCGTCCCTTCCGAAAGCCGCTCCCCCCGGGGCAGCCAAACCAAGATATTCAGTTGTCCCTGCGTCAGGACCCAATAACCGGAGCTGTCTGCACTGGCAGTTGGAAGGCGTTGGCGGGAACCGGTCCGAAAGACCTTTTGAGACCACCAACGCCAGCCAGCAGGCTGCCCTGTAAGCGAGAGTCTAGGGGCGGCCGGGACGCGCCTGCAGGAAATGGAAAACCATTTCGGGCAGGTGTGTGGAAATCCACACAGGCCCCTGGGGCCCCGTCGTCACCGGGATATGAGCCCTGCGCCCATGAGCTGTCCCGGCAACGTCACGGGAGCCTGGCGCCCCAGCGCCGGTGAAGGGGCTCAGCGGGAGCGGTAGTAGTCCGCCAGCCGCTCAAGGCCTTCATCGATGGAGACGGCGGGAGTCCAGGCAAGGAGTTTTTGGGTCTCACGCTGATCGAACCAGTGTGCCGTGGACAGCTGTTCAGCAAGAAACCTGGTCATGGGCGGTTCGTCCTCTTTGCCGAGCCTGGGCCACGCTTTTTCCACCACTGATCCCGCAATCCGGGCAAGCTTTCCCGGTACGGACCACGACGGCGCGGGAACGCCCCCGGCGGCGCAGATGCCGGCAATCAGTTCGCCTACCGGCCGCGGTTCGCCATTGGTGACAACCAGCGCCCTCCCGTGGATTTCACTGATACGGTCCAGGGCCGCAACGATCGCCGCCGCCGCATTGTCCACATACGTGGTGTCGATAAGCGCAGCGCCCGCATCCAGCAGCGGCAGGCGGTTCCGGGCCGCCCGCGCCAGCACGCGTTCCACCAGCTGGGTGTCACCGGGTCCCCAGACCACGTGCGGCCGCACGGCGGCGACGCGGAAGCCCGGGGCGTCCGCGTCGAGGGCCAAAAGCTCCGCCTGCGCTTTGGTGCGGGCGTAGTCGCCGTGGGCGCGTGCCGGATCGGCCGGTTCTGCGCCGAGTCCGGCGATGGCGGCGCCTGAATTGGCCACCGACGGTGAGGAGACAAATACAAAGTCGCTGACTCCGGCTTCGCGCGCCGCCAGGACCAGGCGCCGCGTTCCCTCCACGTTCACCCGGTCAAACTCGTCGGCCCGGCCGGTGAAGGATACTTTGGCCGCGAGGTGGATGACTGCCTCGGTGTCCCTCACGGCAGTCCTGACGGCGGCGTCGTCGGTGAGCGAACCGCAATGGTCCGCCGCGCCGTCGATCTCTGAGGGACGCCGCTGGAAGGTGGTGACGGCGTGGCCCCTGCGCACCAGCAGCCCTGCCACTTCCCGCCCCAGCAGGCCGCTTGCCCCGGTGACCAGGATTTTCACGGCGCCACCCGCCTGCCGCCGGCCAGCACTGACGAGGCCCATTGGGCCAGCCGCGACCTGTCGATCTTTGCGTTGTGGCGGATGTCGGTGGGTTGCGCGGGGACAACCAGGACTGCCGCCACGGACACGCCTGCATCCTGGGCGGCGCTCCGTACCTTCCCAGCCATTTCCGTGCCCGCAGGGCCGGCCTTACGGGCCGGCGGTACGGTTTCGACGACGGCGGCGACGGCCTGGGTGCCCGGGGGGCCCACGCCCACGACGGCTGCCATCCGGACACCGTCCAGCCGTTCGATGGCCTGTTCGGCGCCGACCGGAGTGACCACTCCAGGGGGCGCCGTGATGATGTGCGCCAGGCGCCCTTCCACCCACAGGCGGCCATCGGCGTCGAAATGGCCCACATCTCCGGTGCGGTGCCAGCCGGCCGGCCCGGCGCTCGCCTGCCCGGTCAGCCAAAGCCTGTCGTAGCCGTCCTTGACGTGCGGCGCGCTGACCAGGATTTCCCCCGTTACCCCCGGTTCCGTCACCGGCTCAGCCCCCGGGGCGGTACCGTCGGCCGCCAACGGGATCACGGCTATGCGGGCGCCCTGGACGGGATGCCCTACGCAGACGCCGTTGCCGGCCCCTGGCGTTCTTCCGGCTTCGGCGTCGGCCGCCGCGGCCTGGATCTGTTCGAGGCTGATATCGGTGACAGGCAGGGCCTCGGTCATGCCGTAGGGGGTATGCAACGAGGCGGCGGGCAGCAGCTGCTGCACCTCCGCAAGGAGAGGTTCCGGAACCGGTGCGCCGGCAGAGAGCAGCAGCTGGACGCGGCCGAGTGCAGCGGTGCCCTCCGGGCTGAGGCCGTCCCGGGTGGCGACGACGTTGCGCAGGGCGGCAGGGGACGCGAAGACCACCGTGGCGTCGATGGCCGCTGCAGCATCGGCCAGGGCGCGCGCGGTCAAGGTCCGGGGCGCTGTGACATCCATGGCCGGCGTTACGGACACGGTTCCCAGCGCCGGCCCCAGCAAGGCGAACGGCGCAAAGCCTGCCACCAGCTTCTGGCCCGGCTTGATGCCGAAGGTTCCCGCCACGGTGTCCCGCATGGCCGCAAGCTGCCGGTGGGTGTACAACACGCCCTTGGCGGGACCGGTGGAGCCGGACGTGAAAAGGACGGCGGCCGGGGAGTCTGCGTCCGGGCTGGAGGCGGGAGCGGTGCCGGCAGCGGCACGCCCCGCGCCTGCCCTGGCCAGGGCGGCGAGTGAGGTCTCCGCCCCGAGGAGCCGGCGCCGACCTGCCGGCAGGTCCTGCACACTGATGCGCCTGGACGCCCAGCCCAGTGCCCGGGCAGCGGCAAGGGCTTTGTCAATCCCGATCAGGACATCGGGCGTCGCTCCCTTGACCGCCCGGCTCAGTCCCTTGGTGCCCAGGCCGGCGTCGGCAACCACCACCACGGCTCCCAGCCGTAGGCAGGCATACAGGGCCACGGTCAGGTCCACCCCGGGCGGGACCATCAGGCTCACCCGGCTGCCCGGTCCTACTCCGGCCCCCTGCAGGCCTGCGGAGAGGTGCCCGACGCTTTCTTCCAGCTGCCGCCAGGTGAGGGAGCGGGCCACCGTGCCATCCGGTGCCATTTCGACGACGGCCCTTCCGCCCGCGGACGGGCCGGCGGCCAACTCCCCAAGAAGCGTCCACAAGGGCGTGAAGCCACGGCCGTCAGCCGGGGCTGCGGGTCCAGTGACCGCGTCGCCTTCAGCAGCTGGGCCAGGGTCCGCTACACTGTCGCCGCCGTGCGTGACGCGGCCGGCAAGCCAGTCGAAGACCGCCGGCGCGATGTTCCGGTCCTCTGCCACCAGGTGCCCCGCACCCTCGTAGCGGTGCACGTCCGCGTGGGGGAGGCGGGTGAGCAGATCCTTCAGGTAGCGGTCGGAGAAGATGGGGTCCCGTGGGCCCCACAGCATCAGGACCGGCACCTCAAGGCCGCGCACGCCCTCCGCGACGCCGTTGAGGGCAGCAAAGCTGGGGTGTGAGGCGTCAACGGGAATGTCCGCCACGAAGTTGCCCACCCCCGCACGGCGTGGGGCGCTGCGGTACGGGGCCATGAAGGCGTTCCGCACGTCCGCGGGCAGCGGCGGGTGTGCCAGCGAATGCGTCACCCGCAGGAAAGCATCGGTAGTGGTGGTGCCCCACGGGTGCACGGCAGGGTGGAGGGCAAGGCGCAGCGCCGGCGGGATGGGGGAGCCGGCGGGCTGGTGGACGGCGGTGTTGGTCAGGACCACGCCGGCCAGTTGGTCGGTGTGGGCCAGCGCCCAGCCGAGGCTGATGACCCCGCCCCAGTCGTGGCCCACCGAGACCACGGGCCCTGCCAAGTCCAGGGCGGCGGTCACGTCGCCAAGGTCGTTGATCCTGTCCGCCAGCCGCCGGAAGGTCCCGGTCCGCTCGGAGAAACCCATGTCCAGCTGGTCCACGGCCACCACGCGCCACGGGTGCGCGGGATCCGATCCGGCGGCCAGCAGGCTCCGCCACAGGTAGGACCACGTGGGATTGCCGTGAACGCACAACAGGGTTCCCTGGGGAGCCAGGCCGCGGCGTGCCAGTTCCCCGCCATTGTCCAGCAGGTGCCAGCGGCGCACCGTGCCGGGGGAATCAGCCCCCGATGTGGAGGGGACATCGATGTGGCGCGACCACTCGGGGTTGACGCCCGGCCAGTCCGCGATCACCAAACGATTTCCAGCATTGCGGTGTTCAGGCCGGATCCGACGCCCATGCACAACACCCTGTCACCGCTGCCCAACGACTGCGCCTCGGCTGCGAGCGTCATGGGGAGCGATGCCGGACCCACATTGCCCCAGTGCGGGAACGTGATGGGCACCTTGTCCGGGTCCAGGTCGATCGCATCGATGATGGCCTGGGTGTAGGCGTTGCTGACCTGGTGCGTGACGTAGCGGTCCATCGCGGCCCAGTCCCATTCGGGCTGGGCTTCCTGCCATGCATCGACCACGAGCTGGAGGCCGCCGTCGAGCAGCCCCTTCGTGTCGGTGTTCATGCCGTCGATGCCGCCCACGCACAACTCGTGGTGCTCGGTGCCGGCGCGCATCACGCCGCCCACCACCCGGTGTGCTCCCGGGTGCTCGTCGGCGGGCCCCAGGACGGCCGCTGCCGCCCCGGATCCCAGGGTCAGGGTGGCGAACTCCCGGTTGAAGTCATCGCGCGTTGTCTCGGGCCGCTGCAGCCGGGCCAGGGTGGCCTCCTGCGTCAGCTGGGCGTCCTCGCCGTTGACAATGACGGCGTACCGTATCTGGCCCGAGTCGATCATGTTGGCTGCCAGGGTCAGGGCATTCACGAAGCCCAGGCAGGCGTTGGCAAGGTCGAAGTTCATGGCCGACGACGGCAGGCCCAGGCTGTGGTGGATCTTCACCGCCACTGAGGGTTCAAGGTTGCGCCGGGTCACCGAGGTGTTGATCAGCAGCCCAACGTCGGAGGTTTCGATGCCGGCCTCGGCGAGGGCCTTGGCGCCGGCTTCCACCGCGGCGTCGTCGAACGACGTTCCGGCAGCCCACCACCGGCGGTGCGTGATGCCCGCCACGCGCTCGAGCAGCCGCGGCGGAAACTTGAGCCGCTGCAGGGTCGATGCCAGCCGCCGGTCAAAGTCCGTGGAGCTCACAATCCTTGGAGCCTCGACGCTGCTCACCGAGAGCAGCGCGGTGTTGCTGTGGCGGAAGGTTGCATTACCTGCCAATTCAAGCCCCTCTTCGTTTTCGTCCCGCATTCCTGCGGTGACCGTACCCACATCTGCGCAGGCTCAAGAGCTTAACTATGCCTTTGCAGTGCCGGAACACGCATATCCGCCCCCGGTGCCCGTGCCGGTTCCCGGGTGCTGCTGCCGGGAAATGTCGGTCCTGCGCAGTAGATTGTAGTGACCCGGTTCCAGCAAAATGCCCCACCCGCTCCAGGAGACCAGAAAAGCCTTGCACCTCAAAAGCCTCACCGTCCGGGGGTTCAAGTCCTTTGCGTCCGCCACCACCTTCGACTTCGAACCCGGCGTCACCGCCGTTGTGGGTCCCAACGGATCCGGCAAGTCCAACGTGGTGGACGCCCTGGCGTGGGTCATGGGCGAGCAAGGGGCCAAAACCCTGCGCGGCGGCAAGATGGAGGACGTCATTTTTGCCGGCACGTCCGGGCGTCCGCCGCTGGGCCGCGCCCACGTTTCGCTCACCATCGACAATAACGATGGCGCACTCCCCATCGAGTACAGCGAAGTCACGATCTCCCGGACGCTGTTCCGGACGGGCGGATCCGAATATGCCATCAACGGTGCAGGCTGCCGCCTGCTGGACATCCAGGAACTGCTCTCCGATTCCGGCCTGGGCCGGGAAATGCACGTCATCGTGGGCCAAGGCCAGCTGGACCGCGTCCTGCACGCCACTCCCGAGGACCGCCGCGGCTTCATTGAGGAGGCTGCCGGGATCCTCAAGCACCGGCGCCGCAAGGAACGGACGGTACGGAAGCTCGAGGCCATGCAGGCCAACCTCCAGCGCCTGACCGACCTTACCGGGGAGATCCGGCGGCAGCTCACGCCCCTTGGGAAGCAGGCCGAGGTGGCCCGCCGCGCGCAGCGGGTCCAGTTCGACGTCCGGGACGCCCGGGCGCGCCTGCTCGCCGACGACCTGGTGCAGCTGCAGCAGGCCCTGGAGCAGGATGTGGCGGACGAAGCGGCGCTCAAGGCGCGCCGGACCGCCGTCGAGCAGGAACTCGAGGCCGGGCGCAGGCAGCAGGCAGCGTTGGAACAGCTCGCAGCCGAGGCCACACCGCGGCTCAATGCCGCCAGGGATACCTGGTACCGGTTGTCCACGGCCCGTGAACGGCTTCGGTCGCTCGGCTCGCTCGCCACGGAACGGAGCCGGCTGCTGGGTTCCGACGATGCCGCGCCGTCTTCCGGTCGGGACCCCGAACAGCTGGAGCGCCAGGCGGCCCGGGTGCGGCAGGAACTGGCCAAACTCGAACAGGACATCCAGTCCAGGCGGAGCACCCTGGACGCGGCCAGCGCAGCGAAGGTGGAAGCGGAGCGGGCCGCACAGGCCGAGGACCAGCGGCTCACCGCCCAGCTCCGTGCCGCAGCGGACCGGCGCGAGGGCCTGGCGCGGCTGGCCGGCCAGGTCGCGGCGGCCAGGTCCCGGGTGGAGTCCGCCCAGGCGGAACTTGGAAGGCTGCGCGAATCCCTTGCCGCCGGAACCGAACGCCGGGCCCGTGCCCAGGCCGAGTTCACGGCGCTGGAAAACCAGGTTGCCGGTGTGGAGGAGGGAGAGGAATCCCTTGACGCCGACTACGAGGCTGCCAGCGATGTCCTGGACGCCGTGCTGGGGGAGATCGCGGACCTCAAAGCCGCCGTCAACGAGGGGGTCCGCAAGCGGGACGCCCTCGCCGCGCGCCTCGATGCACTGAAGCTCGGCCTTGACCGCAAGGACGGTGCCAGGCACGTGCTGGAGTCCGGGCTCCCCGGCGTGCAGGAAAGCCTCGCTGCCGGGATCAGCGTGCAGGGAGGGTACGAGCCGGCCATCGCCGCCGCCCTGGGGGAAGCGTCAGAGGCAGTGCTCGTCCAGGACGGGGAGGCGGCGGCCGCTGTGCTGAGGCGGCTCAAGGACGACGACGCCGGGCGGGCGTCGCTGCTCCTCGCATCGGCACCGGAACCCCGCCAGGGGGATGGCGGGCAGGTGACGCTGCCTGAGGGAGCGCAGTGGGCCGCCGGCCTGGTCGATGGGCCTTCGGGGCACGTCGCCCTGGTCCGGCACCTGCTGTCCCGGACCGCCGTCGTACCCGGCATCGACGCCGCGGCTGCCCTGGTTGCCGCACTGCCGGACATGACCGCCGTCACCCGCGAAGGGGACGTCTTCACTGCCGTCTCCGCCACGGGCGGCTCTGCCAAGGCGCCGTCCCTCCTCGAGGTGCAGGCGGCCGTGGACGACGCCGGGCGCGGACTTTCCGCGGTCACGGCAGACCTGGAGCGGAACAGGTTCGCCCTGGCCGCCGCGGAGGCACGGCGCACGGGGGCGCAGGAGGAGGCGGACGCTGCGCTCGACAAACTGCACGAATCCGACGCCCGCCTCGCCGCCGTAGCCGAACGTTTGGGCCACCTGAACTCTGTCCTGCGCAGCGCCGTTGGCGAGAGCGAACGGCTGGCAGCGTCCCTGGCACGGGCCGAAGGCAACGTCGCGGCGGAGGAGGAAGCGCTCGCCGCCGTCGCTGCCCGGTTGGCCGCGGCGCAGGAAGCGCCGGTGGAAGAGGAGCCGTCCACGGAGCAGCGCGACGCCCTGGCGCGTGCAGCCTCCGCCGCCCGCGCGGCCGAGGTCGAGGCACGGTTGTCGCTGCGCAGTGCCGAAGAGCAATTGGTGGCCACCCGCAACAGGGTGGCGTCCCTGGAACGCGCCGCCGCCACCGAACGCCGCGCCCGTGAGGAGGCGGCAGAGCGCGCCCGCCGCCGCCGCATCCAGGCCCGGCGGGCGGCCGCCGTTTCCTCGGGGGTGGAACTGGCTCTTGGCTTTGTGGACGTCTCCGTGGACCGTGCGCGGCACGAACGGGACCTGGCCGAGGAGAACCGCGAACTCCGCGACCGCGGGCTGCGGGAGATCCGGGAGGCGAACGATGCCCTGGCCAGGGAGCTGGCCCAACTCACCGACAACGTGCACCGCGACGAACTCGCCCGCGCCCAGCAGCGCGCCAGGATCGAGGCGGTGGAAACCCGCTCCGTGGATGAGCTGGGCATCACCCCCGAAGCGCTGGTCAACGAATTCGGGCCGCACGTGCCGGTGCCCGTTCCGGCGGAGGAATCCGGTGACAAATGGGCGGCCCTGCGGGCCCCGGTTGACGCGGACGGGGAAGAGATCAGGGATGGCAAGCCCTATGTCCGGCAGGAGCAGGAGAAACGGCTGCGGAAGGCTGAGCGGGACCTCGCAAGCCTGGGCAAGGTCAACCCCCTGGCGCTGGAGGAATTCGCGGCGCTGGAGGAGCGGCACCAGTTCCTCAGCACCCAGCTTGAGGACCTGAAGGCGAGCCGGCGGGATCTGCTGGACATCATCAAGGAAGTGGATGACAGGGTCCAGCGGGTCTTTGCCGAAGCGTTCGAGGACACGCAGGCCCAGTTCGTCCGGGTTTTCGGGCGGCTCTTTCCCGGCGGCGAGGGACGCCTGGTCCTGACCGACCCGGCGGACATGCTCACCACCGGCATCGAAGTGGAGGCCCGTCCTGCCGGCAAGAAGATCAAGCGGCTGTCCCTGCTCTCCGGCGGCGAACGCTCCCTGACCGCAGTGGCGCTCCTGGTGGCCATCTTCAAGGCGCGGCCCTCGCCCTTCTACGTCATGGACGAGGTGGAGGCGGCCCTGGATGACACCAACCTCGGCCGGCTCATCACCATTTTCGAAGAACTCCGGGAATCCAGCCAGCTGATCGTCATCACGCACCAGAAGCGGACCATGGAAGTGGCGGACGCGCTGTACGGGGTCACCATGAGGGGCGACGGCGTCTCCACTGTCATCAGCCAGCGGTTGGGGGCCGAGGTATAGCGGCTGGTCAGCTGCCTGATAGCTGCCAGAAGCGGGCGGGCCGTTTGTGAGAAGCTAGGGGAGTGAATGACATCCTTCCCATTGTTCTGTCCATTCTTGCTGCGCTTGTGGTCATCGGCGGGCTGATTCCGGTCCTGCTGAAGACGCGGAGGAACATCACCCGCTACCCGGGCACCAGGGATGCCAACGACCCCGAAATCCGCTCCGGCGGAAGCACGGCGGTGGCGGACCGCGAAGGAACCATCGAAGGCAGGGCTCCGGAGGGTGTGGACCTCGACGGGCTGGACACCACCACCGTCCCGGACAATGCGGCCGGGCTGGAAACCATTCCCGTCGAAACCCCGCTGCCCGTCGCCGGCCGCCTGGCCCGGCTCCGGGAACGGCTGGCCCGCTCCAACAACGTCATGGGCAAGGGCCTGCTGGCGCTGCTGTCCAGCGACCGGATCGACGAGAGCGTCTGGGATGAAGTGGAGGAAACCCTCCTGCTCGCGGACCTGGGCACCGAACCCACCATGCAGCTGGTTGACGCCCTCCGGGAGCGCGTCAAGGTACTGGGCACCCGCACCCCCGAACACGTCAAGACCATGCTCCGGGAAGAACTCATCAAGCTTGTGGACCCCACTATGGACCGCAGCCTCAACGTACAGCGGCATGCCGACAAGCCCGCCGTGATGATGGTGGTGGGCGTGAACGGCGTGGGCAAGACCACCACCGTGGGCAAACTGGCCCGTGTGCTGGTGGCCGAGGACAAGGACGTCCTGCTGGGCGCCGCGGACACGTTCCGCGCCGCTGCCGCTGAGCAGTTGGCCACGTGGGGCCAGCGCGTGGGCGTTCCCACCGTGAAGTCGGACATCGACGGCGCCGACCCCGCCTCGGTTGCCTACGAAGCAGTGAAGGCCGGCATCGAGCAGGAAGTCGACGTGGTCATGATCGACACCGCCGGCCGCCTGCAGAACAAGGTGGGCCTGATGGACGAACTGGGCAAGGTCAAGCGCGTCGTGGAGAAGCTGGCCGAGGTGGACGAGGTCTTGCTGGTGCTCGATGCCACCACCGGCCAGAACGGACTCAACCAGGCGCGGGTCTTCTCGGAGGTGGTCAACATCACCGGCATCGTCCTGACCAAGCTGGACGGAACCGCGAAGGGCGGCATCGTCGTCGCCATCCAGAAGACCCTCGGCGTGCCCGTCAAGCTCATCGGGCTGGGCGAAGGCGCCGACGACCTTGCCCCCTTTGACACCGAAGGCTTTGTTGACGCCCTGCTGAACTGACAGGGGCGCCTAGGAACCGGCCGCGCGCAGTGTCTCGCGGGTGGGCAGCCAGCCGGCGGCAGCAAGGAGCATGACCCCGCCGGTCACGCCGAAAGCCCAGCCGAACCCCAACATGTCCGCGAGCATGCCCGCCACGAGCGGCCCAACGATCGCTCCGACGTCGGACGTCATCTGGTACACCGCCAGCACCTTGCCCCCGGACCGCCCGTTGCCAATGACATCGGCGACGGCGGCCTGCTGGGCGGGACCGAAAAGTCCGGACCCCACGCCGGCGAGCGTCGACGCTGCCAGGAACCAGGGCAGGTCTGAGGTGATGCCGATGGCTGCGGTGGACAGGGCCGCCACCAGGAGGCCGGAGATCATCATGGGCTTGCGCCCCACGGAGTCCGCCAGCCGTCCCGAGAAGGTCAGGGCAGCGGCGTTGCCGGCAGCAAATACTGCCAGTGCCAGGCCGGCGGCCTGCGGACCTGCCCCGAAGGCCGCCGCAGCGAACAGCGGCACCGTTGCCATCCGGACGCCAAAGGTCGCCCACCCATTGGCAAAGCTGGAGACCAGGGCGGACCTGTACGTTCCGGCAGCCAGCGCTTCGCCAAAGCGCATGTCCGGGGCGCGGTCCTGTACCTCGGCACCTCCCCGGCGCTGGTGGCTCAGCTGGGTCTGGACGACGAATGCGGCCACAAGCAGTGCGGCGGCGTAGGCAAGGAACGGGACCCGCAGGCCCAGTCCCGCCAGCAGGCCGCCCACGATCGGCCCGCACACATTTCCGATCAGGAAGGCCGACGCGTAGGCCCCCGAGACCCTGCCCCTGCTTTGGGGCGGCGCCAGCCGGACCACCAGGGCCATCGATGCCACCGTGAACATCACAGACCCGGCCCCGCCCAGCCCGCGGAAGAGCAGCAGCTGCCAGTAGTCCTGGGCAAAGGCGCACGCCGCAGTGGACAGCGCCACGATCAGCAGCCCGGCAACGTAGATGGGGCGTTCCCCGCGCCTGCCGATCAGGGCGCCGCCGGCAGGGGCGAATGCAAGGCGCATGAAAGCGAAGATGGCCACGATGACAGCGGCCTCAGTGTTCCCCACACCGAAGGTTGTTGCGAATTGCGGCAATACCGGCGCAACAAGCCCGAAGCCAAGCGCGATCAGGAACGCCGCGGCCAGCATCACCTTAATGTCCCGGGGGAGTTTCTCCCGCTGGGGCCTCAGCCGGGCCAAAAACCTCGAAGTGGCGCCTCTTGAGCGGGGTGGTGCCGTCATGGTGCAGGAGTCCTTGCTGGAAAGGGAGCCGGGTGGCTGCGCGGGTGCGGAAACATAACCGTAACAAGGCGGATATGCACCATTTACTTCCTAGAGGTTGTTGTAACAGGCCCGCAATCTAAATCCTCCGCGGGCGAAACACGCCGCCCACACACTCATTACAGGACGCAAAAAGGCGTTGGCAGGCGGAGTATTCCGCAAGATTCGATGAGAGAGGACGTGCACCATGGAACTTACCGCAGGTCACGTTTGGGTCATGGTAGCGGCAGCTCTCGTGCTGTTCATGACACCCGGTCTGGCATTTTTCTACGGCGGCATGACCCGCGCCAAGGCAGCCCTGAACATGATGATGATGAGCTTCATCTCCATCGGCATGGTGGGCGTTGTCTGGGTCCTGTGGGGCGCCTCCATGAGCTCCGGGGAAGGGTTCATGGAAATTGTGGGCAACCCGTTCGCCACATTCGGCCTTGAAGGGATCACCACCCCTGACGGGCTGATCAAGGTGGGCTACGCAGCCACCTTCGCCATTATCACCGTGGCCCTGATCAGCGGCGCCATCGCCGACCGCGCCAAGTTCGGCGCCTGGTCCGTGTTCGTTCCCATCTGGGTCACGCTGGTGTACTGCCCGTTGGCCTACATGGTGTGGGGCGGCGGCCTCTTCGGCCCCGAAGGCGCCATCGGCAAGGCCCTCGGCCCGGCCATCGACTTCGCCGGCGGCACCGTGGTCCACATCAACGCAGGTGTGGCAGCACTGATCCTGGTCCTGATCATCGGCAACCGCAGGGGCTTCGGCAAGGACCCCAACCACCGCCCGCACAACATCCCGTTCGTCATGCTCGGCGCAGCCATCCTGTGGTTCGGCTGGTTCGGCTTCAACGGCGGCGCGGCCACCACTGCCGAACAGGGCGGCCTCATCTGGATCAACACCCTCGCAGCCCCGGCCGCGGCCATGCTCGGCTGGCTCGTCACCGAGCGCATCCGCGACGGACACCCCACCTCGCTCGGTGCCGCGTCCGGCGTCGTGGCCGGCCTCGTGGCCATCACCCCCGCCTGCGCCAACGTCAGCCCGGTCGGTGCCCTTGGCCTCGGCGTGGTCGCCGGTGTCGCCTCAGCCCTCGCCGTGGGACTCAAGTTCCGCTGGGGCTTCGATGACTCCCTGGACGTCGTCGGCGTCCACCTCGTCTCAGGCATCATCGGCACCGTGGCCCTGGGCTTCATCGCACTGCCCACCGACGGTGTTGGCGGCGGCCTCTTCTACGGCGGCGGACTCACCCAGCTGTGGGCGCAGCTCGCGGCAGCCGGCATCGCGATTGCCTACTCAGCGGTCCTGACGTCCATCATTGCGCTGGCCATCCACAAGACCATGGGCTTCCGGGTCTCGCAGGAACAGGAAACGGTGGGTGTGGACCTCAGCCTGCACGCCGAGACTGCCTACGAGTTCGGTCTCAGCGGCCACGGTGGAAGCTTCCAGCCGCTGCACGACATGATCACCGGCAAGGGCCAGGGCGAGACGGTCCAGGCAGCACCGGGTGCGCAAAAGGCACAGCCGGCAACAGGTAAGGAAAGCGTGGGGGCATGAAACTGATCACTGCAATCGTCAGGCCGGAAAAGCTCGAAGCCATCAGGGAGGGCCTGGAAGCCTACGGCGTGCAGGGCCTGACCGTCAGCGCGGCAAGCGGGTACGGCCGGCAGCGCGGGTACACCGAGGTCTACCGCGGAGCGGAATACAACGTGGACCTCCTGCCCAAGATCCGGGTGGAAGTCCTGGCCACTGACGAACAGGCCGACGACATCCTGGACGTGATCATTGCCAGTTCCAACACCGGCCGGGCCGGGGACGGCAAGGTCTGGACCATGGACGTCCATGAGGCAGTGCGCGTCCGGACCGGGGAACGCGGAGTGGCCGCCATCTAGGCGGGGCGGCACGGTCCCCTGCAGGGCAACAACTGAAGAGTGATACAGGACGGGCGGGAACCGAAAGGTTCCCGCCCGTCCTGTCTGCCGTGAAGGCTCAGTCCTTGTGCCGGTTGGTGGGCCATGACGCCGGCCCGGCCGATCCGGCGTCGTACTCCTCCAGGGGAACTTTGCCCTGTTCCCAGGCCTTGAGCACGGGCTCGACAATCCGCCAGCAGTCCTCGGCAGTGTCGCTCCGGACGGACAGCAGCGGGTCGCCGGTCAGGACACCTTCGAGCACTTCACCGTAGGGCAGGAGGTCGGAGGCGCTCAGTTCCGCTTCCAGGGTGACCCGGCCCAGGCTGAAAATGTTCCCGGGACCGTTGACGTCGACGTCGAACTCCAGCGTGTCGGGACCGAAACCGATCCGCAGCTGGTTGGGGGAGTCCACCCCGGTAAAGCCCTGCGGGAGGTGGGGCACCGGAAGGAAGGTGACCACCGCTTCCTTCCGCTTGTCGCCCAGGGCCTTGCCCGAGCGGAGGATGAAGGGGACGCCCCGCCAGCGCCAGTTGTCGATGTCCACCTGGATCTCGGCGAGGGTTTCCGTGCCCCGGGCCGGGTCCACCCCGTCCTCCTTGGCATAGTCCGGCACCTCCTTGCCTGCCACGGAACCCGCCGTGTAGCGGGCCCGCCGCGTTGAGTCGGTGAAGGGGGTCCTGACGCTGCTGGCGCGGAGGACGGCGGAGACCGCGTCCCGGAGGTCGCGCTCGCCGATGGTGGCGGGCGGTTCAATCGCCATGATGGCCATGACCTGCAGGAGGTGGCTCTGGATCATGTCGCGGAGCGCGCCGGCGCCGTCGTAGTAGCGGGCACGCCCTTCCAGCGCCAGGTCCTCGTCGAAGAAGATCTCTACCTTTTCCACGTGCTGCCGGTTCCACACGGGTTCAAGGAAGTTGTTGGCGAACCGCAGGCCCAGGATGTTCAGGACCGTGGCCTTGCCCAAAAAGTGGTCCACCCGGTGGATGTGGTCCTCCGGGACAAGGCGGCTTAGGGTCCGGTTCAGGGAACGGGCCGACTCCTCACTGGAGCCGAACGGCTTCTCCATCACCAGGCGGGTGCCTTCCGGAACCTCCGCCGGCTGGAGCGTCTCGCAGGCCAGCTGGCTGATCCGGGGCGGAAGGGCGAAGTAGACGGCCACCGGGCCGTGCAGCCCGGCGAGCAGGGCGGCAAGGGCACCCTTGGCCGTGACGTCCACCTGATGGTAGGCCGTCTCCTTCTGCATGGCCTCCAGGGCGTCCTTCCCCGGCTGGTCAGCTGTGCCGGCCGCCGCGGCAAAGGACGACTCCACCCGCTCCCGCCATTGTTCCGGTGTCCACGGATCCGAACCTGCGCCCACCAGGCTGAGGCCCTCCGCCCGGCCTGCCGCAACAAGGCGGGCGAGGCCCGGCAGGAGGAGCCGGCCCGTGAGGTCGCCCGAGGCGCCGAGGATGAGCAGGGTCTTGACAGTTGTTTGGCTCGTCATTTTGCCAGCATGCCATCTACCGTGCCTGACTTGATACCCTAGATAGTCGAGTCCCGATCATCTCCTGAAAGAAGTTCACGGCGCGTGTTCAATTCACTCTCTGACCGGTTGACAGCAACCTTCAAGAATCTCCGCGGCAAGGGCCGCCTGACGGAGGCCGATGTTGATGCCACTGTCCGCGAGATCCGCCGTGCCCTTTTGGACGCCGACGTCGCCGTTCCGGTGGTCCGTGAATTCACGGGCCGCGTCCGCGAACGCGCACTCGGCGCCGAGGTTTCGGCTGCCCTGAACCCCAGCCAGCAGATCGTCAAGATCGTCAACGAGGAACTCGTGGAGATCCTCGGCGGCGAGACCCGGCGGATCCGGCTGGCAAAGAACGGCCCCACCGTCATCATGCTGGCCGGCCTCCAGGGTGCGGGCAAGACCACCCTGGCCGGCAAGCTGTCCAAGTGGCTGAAGGCCCAGGGCCACAGCCCCCTGCTGGTGGCGTGCGACCTCCAGCGCCCCAACGCCGTCACCCAGCTCCAGGTGGTGGGCCAGCGCGCCAACGTGCCGGTCTTCGCCCCGCACCCGGGAGCCACCTCCACGGAGCTGGACCAGCCCGCCGGTGACCCGGTCGCCGTCGCGCGCGCCGGTGTGGAGGAAGCACGCCAGAAGCTGCACGACGTCGTCATCGTGGACACCGCCGGCCGCCTTGGCGTGGACGCCGGCATGATGGAGCAGGCCCGCCAGATCCGCCGGGCCATCGTCCCCAACGAAGTCCTGTTCGTGATCGACTCCATGATCGGCCAGGACGCCGTCAACACGGCCCTGGCGTTCGACGAAGGCGTGAACTTCACCGGCATCGTGCTGTCCAAGCTCGACGGCGATGCCCGCGGTGGTGCCGCACTGTCCGTTGCGTCGGTCACCGGCAAGCCGGTCATGTTCGCTTCCACCGGTGAAGGCCTGGACGACTTCGAGCTGTTCCACCCGGACCGGATGGCCTCGCGCATCCTGGACATGGGCGACATCCTCACGCTCATCGAGCAGGCCGAAAAGGCCTGGGACAAAGACGAAGCTGCCCGCATGGCGAAGAAGTTCGCCGACCAGGAAGACTTCACCCTCGAAGACTTCCTGGCCCAGATGCAGCAGATCCGCAACATGGGCTCTATGAAGAAGATGCTCATGATGATGCCGGGCGCGCAGAACATCCGGCAGCAGCTCGAACAGTTCGACGAGCGGGAGATTGACCGCGTCGAGGCGATCGTCCGGTCCATGACCCCCCACGAGCGGCTGGCCCCCAAGATCATCAACGGCTCACGGCGCGCCCGCATCGCCCGTGGTTCCGGTGTCCACGTCTCCGAGGTCAATGGCCTGCTGGAGCGCTTCGCCCAGGCCCAGAAGATGATGAAGAAGATGGCACAGGGCGGCATGCCGGGAATGCCCGGGATGCCCGGCCTGCCCGGAGCCGGCGGCGGTGCGCGCAAGAATGCCAAGAACGCGCCGAAAAAGAAGCCGAAGTCGGGAAACCCGGCCAAGGCTGCGCAGGAGCGCAAGGAGGCCGAGGCCCGCCGGGCCAACGCTGCCAAGGCACTGCCCACCGGCGCGGCCTTCGGCCAGCAGGGCGGCGATTTCGACCCGTCCCAGCTGAACCTTCCCAAGGGCTTCGACAAGTTCATGGGCAAGTAGCAACCAACTGAGTAGCGCCAGGTGTCGTTTTGACCGGTCAAAACGACACCTCGCGCTACTTACTTGGGATGCCGGCACCGTGGAATAGGGTTGGGATATGTTCAAGCAGAGGGTAGTGTTCGTGCACGGCGCCGGTACCTTTGGCGCCGCCGCATGGCCCCGCCAGCACGGCATGGGACTTGCCTATGATGCCCTGTTCCTCCGCAGGCACGGCTACGATTCCGCCGCGGAGCCGCTGGAATCCTCCTTCGCGGAAGACACCGCGATCATCCTAAGGTCGCTTGCCGACGATGGCCGCGGGGCCGCCGGCGGACATGTGGTGGCGCACTCCCAGGGGGCGATCCCCGCCATGATGGCCGCGGTGGAACGTCCCGACCTGGTCTTTTCCCTGACCCTGGTGGAACCGGCCTGCTTGTCGCTGACGGCGGAACTGCCGGCCACGGCCGCGCATATCAGCCTGATGCAGCCGCTTTTCGACGTCCGCCACCAGCTCAGTGACGACGACTTCCAGCGCGAATTCGTCCGCCGCGTCTACGCCACCGACCTCCAGCAGCCGGCCACCATCGAGGAAAAACGCTCCGCCCGCAGGCTGCGCCTTCAGGCGCCGTCCTGGGATGCGCCGCTGCATATTGTTCCCGGTGTCCCCACGCTGGTCCTGTCCGGTGGCTGGGAGCCGCTTTATGAGGAAATTGCCGGGTACCTCAAGGAGACCGGTGCCCTGCACCGCGTTGCCGCGGGAGGGCACCGGCCCCAGGACTCCCTGGACGGGGACCGGGCCATCCGCCAGTTCATCAGCGGGGTCAGCCGAAGCCAGCCCGCCCGGGCGTCCTAGCTGCCGGCAGCGACCGTCGGTTCCGGCAGGTACACCTTGCCGCCCTTGGCCAGGAACTCCTGGCTCTTCTCCCGCATGCCGGATGCCATGTCCGCCAGTGCCGCCTGCGAGTCTGCCGACCCGTATTCGTCACGGATGTCCTGGCTGATCCGCATGGAGCAGAACTTGGGGCCGCACATGGAACAGAAGTGCGCCGTCTTGGCCGGTTCAGCGGGAAGCGTCTCGTCGTGGAACGCCTCCGCGGTCACAGGATCCAGGGACAGGGCGAACTGGTCGCGCCAGCGGAATTCGAACCGTGCCTTGGACAGGGCGTCGTCCCGTTCGTGCGCCCCCGGGTGGCCCTTGGCCAGGTCCGCCGCGTGCGCCGCGATCTTGTAGGTGATGACACCCGTCTTGACGTCGTCCTTGTTGGGCAGGCCCAGGTGTTCCTTCGGCGTGACGTAGCAGAGCATGGCGGTCCCGTACCGGGCAATCTCGGTGGCGCCGATTGCCGACGTGATGTGGTCGTAGCCGGGAGCGATGTCGGTGACCAGCGGGCCCAAGGTATAGAAGGGCGCACCCTTGCACAGCTCCTGCTGCCGTTCCACGTTCTCACGGACCAGGTGGAAGGGAACGTGGCCGGGCCCCTCCACCATCACCTGGACGTCGTATTCCCAGGCCCGCTGCGTCAGCTCGGCGAGCGTGTCCAGCTCCGCGAACTGCGCGGCGTCGTTGGCGTCCGCCGTGGAACCAGGGCGGAGGCCGTCACCCAGGGAGAAGGCGACGTCGTATTTGGCGAAGATTTCACACAGCTCGTCGAAGTGCGTGTACAGGAAGTTCTCCTGGTGGTGGGCCAGGCACCAGCCGGCCATGATGGAGCCGCCGCGCGACACGATGCCGGTCACCCGGTTGGCCGTGAGCGGGACATAGCGGAGCAGCACGCCGGCGTGGATGGTCATGTAGTCCACACCCTGCTCGCACTGTTCGATCACGGTGTCGCGGAAGATCTCCCATGTGAGTGCGTTGGCCTCGCCGTTGACCTTTTCCAGCGCCTGGTAGATCGGCACCGTCCCGATCGGCACGGGGGAGTTGCGGATGATCCACTCCCGCGTGGTGTGGATGTCGTCGCCGGTGGAGAGGTCCATGACGGTGTCGGCACCCCACTGAGTGGCCCACTGCAGCTTGTCCACCTCCTCCGCGATGGAGCTCGTCACCGCGGAGTTGCCAATGTTCGCGTTGATTTTCACCAGGAAAGCCTTGCCAATGATCATCGGCTCGGATTCCGGATGGTTGATGTTGTTCGGGATGATGGCCCTGCCGGCGGCAACCTCGCTGCGGACCAGTTCAACGTCGCAGTTTTCGCGCAGCGCCACGAAGCGCATTTCCTGCGTGACGATTCCCTGCCGGGCATAGTGCATCTGCGTCACCGTCCGGCCGTCGACGGCGCGGCGTGGCACCGGCTGTGCGCCCTTCCACTCCGCGGAGGCAGCGCCGCGGCGCACGGCCGAGCGGCCGTCGTCGAGCAGGTTGCGCTCCCGGCCGCCGTAGGGCTCGGTGTCCCCGCGCGCGGCGATCCACTCTGCGCGGAAGGGCTGCAGCCCGCGGACGGGGTCGCTGCCGGGTCCGGCAGTCCGGTAGGTCCGGAAGGGTGCGTTCGGCTGGCCGTTGGGTGACGGCTCAAGGGAAATTTCCGTCACCGGTACCCGGATCCCGGACGCCTCGTCCGCAAGGTAGGCGAGGGAATGGGACTTCAGTGACTGGGTTACCTGCGGAACTGATGTGTCGCCGGGCTCCCCGGCGGACGGCAGCAGGGCAGGGTTCAACTGGGTGTTTTGCGTACTCAAGGGAATACTCACTTCCTTCGCCGGCATTACCCGGACAGGTTCAACGGTCGCAGGCTGCGTCAGCCCGATCTCAGCCCCTGCAAGGGCACCCGTGTGGTCAGGAACGAAGCTACCACAGGCCCCTGACCCAGGCTTGTCATAATTGCGGTGCTAGCCTGACCGGGCATCGAAAGGAGCCCCATGGCAGACATCATCCACTTCCGTGGACCCGTCCTGACCGCGCCGGACCGGGTGCGGCATGGACTGTGGTCGGTGGACGGAAGGCTCACGTTCAACAAGCCGGACACTCCTCCCGGCCGGGTACTCGACGGATGGGTCCTGCCGGGCTTCGTGGACGCCCACTGCCACATCGGCCTGGGCCCCGCAGGCCCCGTGGAGCCCGCAGCCGCCAGGGACCAGGCGCAGGCGGACCTCAACGCCGGAACCCTCTTGGTCCGGGATGCCGGCTCGCCGGCGGATACCCGCTGGATGCAGGGTGGCAGGGACTTCCCGGTGTTGATCCGTGCCGGGCGCCATATCGCCCGGACGCGCCGTTACCTGCGGGGCTTCGCTGAGGAAGTTGAACCGGACGGCCTCGTGGAGGCCGTCCGCAAGCAGGCGCGCGACGGCGACGGCTGGGTCAAGCTGGTGGGTGACTGGATTGACCGCAGCGCCGGTGACCTGGCGCCGTCGTTTCCCGCCGCCGTCGTCCGCGATGCCGTCCAGGCGGCGCACGACGAAGGCGCCAGGGTGACGGCGCACTGCTTCGCCGAAGACACCCTGGACCAGGTGCTGGACGCCGGCATCGACTGCGTCGAGCACGCCACCGGGCTCCTGTCCCGCCACCTGCCCCGGTTCGTGGAGCAGGGCGTACCGATCGTGCCCACGCTCATCAATATCGCCACCTTCCCCGACATTGCCGCCCAGGCGGACGCGAAATTCCCGCGCTATGCAGCCCACATGCGCGCCTTATGGGAACGCAGGCTCGAGCGGGTGGCGGAAGCCCACGCAGCGGGTGTGCGCATCTTTGCCGGCACCGATGCCGGCAGCGTGATCCGGCACGGCGGGATCACCGACGAAATCCTCGCCCTGCACGCCGCCGGCCTCCCCATGGACGCGGCCCTCGACTCCGCCTGCTGGGCAGCACGCAGCTGGCTGGGAGCGGATGGAGTGGAAGAGGGGGCCCGCGCCGACGTCGTCGTATGCCGGGAAGATCCGCGGGCTGTACCGGAGGCCATTACGGCGCTGGAGCACGTGGTGCTGGGCGGGCGGATCATTCGCTGACAAACGGTTCACGGGGACTTGGAATAAATTGAAGCTTCAAGTAATTTTAATAGGTGACAGGCCGCCAATGGGACGGCCGCCAATGCAAGGAGCCTTCAATGACCGCATCAGCCAGCAGCCAGGATCTTCTTCCTGCCGACCTCGCCATGGGCACCGTGATGCTCAAAGTGGGCGACATGAAGGTCATGACCGACTACTACCAGCGTGCGCTGGGCCTTGAGGTGGTGGCGGAGCAGGACGGCGGGCTCTACCTTGGCCGCCTGGGCCGGCCGTTGGTCCACCTTGCGCCGGCTCCCGGACTGCACCTTCCCGGCAGGGGAGAGGCGGGCCTGTTCCACACCGCGCTGCTCTTCGAGGACCAGGCCTCCCTGGCCGCGACCGTCGCCACTGCTGCCCAGTACGAGCCGCGGGCCTTCACGGGCAGTGCCGACCACCTGGTCAGCGAAGCCTTCTACTTCACCGACCCCGAGGGCAACGGCATCGAGCTGTACTGGGACCGCCCCCGCAGCAACTGGTCCTGGAACGGGACCGACGTGGTCATGGACAGCCTGGCGCTTCCGCCGCAGCGCTACCTTGAGCAGTACCTCACCGAGGAGTCCCTGGAAGGCCAGCGGCAGACGGCGGCCGGCGTAGGCCACGTCCACCTCCAGGTTGGCGATGTGCAGACCGCCCGCGACTTCTATGTGGGAACGCTCGGTTTCGAAAAGACCGCGGGTTGGCACGGGCAGGCACTGTTCGTCTCCGCAGGCCGCTACCACCACCACATGGCCATGAACGTCTGGAACAGCCGCGGCGCAGGTCCGCGCAAGGACACCCTTGGGCTGGGTGAGGTGCTCATCGAGGTTCCGTCAGGGGACGACGTCGGGGCGCTGACCGACCGCCTGAAGGTTGCCGGGGTGCCCGCCCACCATACCGGTTCGGAACTCAGGTTCGAGGACCCGTGGCGGAACCGGATCCGCGTGGCCGTCCGCTGATTAATCCCGCTCCGGGCCACGCTGCGCGGGCGGACCGCGGGTGTGCGCCGGCCGCCCCGCAGCTACTAGGCTGATCCCGTACGGCCGGGCGGCAGGCAGCGCCCGGCGCGCAGCTCCGCCAACGGAAGAAGGGCACCAGCCATGGGCTTCACCGAGATCTTTGTCGCCACCCATGACGCCGCGCTGAAACGCGCCGGCCTCCTTGATGAAGGACGCGGCTCCGCGGACGGCGCTGCTGCCGGCCAGGCCGTGCGGATCCAGGGCATCAGCGACTTCGAGGTGGAGCAGCTCGGCGATCTTGCCGGGACGGCCGTCCACGCCGGCGGGGCCGATTATGAGCTGACCATGGTCGATGTCGCCAGCGACTCCCTCCTTGCCGTTCCGCCGGCAATGGTCCGGGCCCTGGCCGACCTGCTCACCTATGAAACCGAGGGCGAAGGCAACGTCCTTGACGACGTGGCGGAGCAATGGGCCGCCCAGGAGGACATGCCGTTTGATGCCGCCCAGGCGCGGACGTACGTGCAGCAGCTGGCGGAACTTGCTGCCGGAATCGACGATTCCGAACGGACCGGGCTGTACGTCTGGTCCGCCTGACCCTTCCCGGTCCGTTTTCGGAACTGCCCTGCGGGCCGCAGGCAGTCTTCGGGCGGCCTGCGGCGCCACGGACGGCAGTGCCAAGTCGAAATAACAGCGCTCATCTGGCACAATAAACAGGTACTCGATCTGCGTGGCCCCTCTCTCCGCGTCCGGATCCTGTCCTTCGAGCCCGCAAGTATGGCCCGCCCCACGGGTGCAGAACGCCGGGTTCACCCCTTTTCTGAAACAGGAGTGACCACAAAAGTGGCCGTAAAGATTCGCCTTAAGCGCTTCGGCAAGATGCGCGCCCCGTACTACCGCATCGTCGTCGCGGACTCACGCACCAAGCGTGACGGCCGCGCCATCGAGGAAATCGGCAAGTACCACCCCACCGAAGAGCCCTCGTTCATCGAGGTCAACTCCGAGCGTGCACAGTACTGGCTGTCCGTCGGCGCCCAGCCGTCCGAGCAGGTTGCCGCGATCCTGAAGATCACCGGTGACTGGCAGAAGTTCAAGGGCCTGCCGGGCCAGGAAGGCACCCTCAAGACCAAGGTCGAGAAGGAAGCTTTCGTTGCCCCGGAAAAGGGCTCGGTCATCATCCCGGAAGCCATCACCAAGAAGGCTTCCAAGTCTGACGCTGCCGAGGCCCCGGCCGACGCCGAAGCTGAGACCACCGAGGCTGAGTAGATTGCTGGCAGAAGCGCTGGAGCACCTGGTCCGCGGAATCGTTGATTCCCCGGACGACGTCAAGGTCAGTTCCAAGAGCAACCGCCGCGGGGACACCCTCGAGGTGCGCGTTCACCAGGACGACCTCGGACGGGTGATTGGCCGCCAGGGCCGCACCGCGCGCGCTTTGCGCACCGTGGTGGCTGCACTGGCCGGCGGCGAACCGGTACGGGTCGACGTCGTCGACACCGACCGTCGCCGCTGAGCGCTCGGCAATACCACTTTTTGCTCCGGCCCCTCCACCACCAGGTGGAGGGGCCGGAGTTCTTTCACAACAAAGTGCTTTCAGTAGAAACACCACAACGCGGAACAGAGGAACAGATGCAGCTACAGGTGGCACGGATTGGCAAGCCGCACGGCATTCGCGGGGAAGTCACCGTCCAGGTGTTGACCGACGCCCCGGAGGACAGGTTTGTCCCCGGAACGGAGTTCGTGGTCCAGCCTGCCTCGGCCGGTCCCCTGACCGTGAGCAGTGCGCGCTGGAACAAGGACATCCTGCTGCTCGGTTTTGAGGAAGTGGCGGACCGGAACCGTGCCGAAACCCTCCGCGGAGCCAAGCTCTTCATCGAAACCGAAGAGCTGGACGAGGACGACGACGAGGGCTGGTACGAGCACGAACTGGTCGGCCTGGAAGCACGGGTCGGGTCCCAGGTGGTGGGCAAAGTGACAGCCCTGAACACCATGCCGGTCCAGGACCTGCTGGTGGTCACCACCCCGGGCGGCGACGAAATCCTCATCCCGTTCGTGGAGCAGATCGTCCCTGAGGTGAACATCGAGGAAGGCTTCATCCTCCTCACCCCGCCGGACGGCCTTTTCGACGTCAACTCGGACGAAGCCGCCGCCCCGGAAGCCGAAGGCAACGCCTAGATGCGGATCGACGTCGTCAGTATCTTCCCCGAATACCTTGCCCCGCTCGAACTCTCATTGATCGGCAAGGCCCGCCAGGACGGCATCCTGGACCTGCACGTCCACGACCTGCGCAGCTTCACCGCGGACAAGCACCGTTCCGTCGACGACACCCCGTACGGCGGCGGCGCCGGCATGGTCATGAAGCCCGAGCCCTGGGCTCAGGCACTCGCGGCAGTGGCCGACGGGCGCCCGGACCCGGACCGCAAGCCCGTGCTGATCGTCCCCTCGCCCGCCGGCGAGCGGTTCACCCAGGCCCTTGCTTACGAACTGGCTGAGGAACAGCACCTCGCGTTTGCGTGCGGACGGTACGAGGGCATCGATGAGCGGGTCATCGAATGGGCGCAGGAGCACTTCACTGTCCGTCCGGTGAGCCTGGGCGACTACGTCCTCAACGGCGGGGAAGTGGCCGTCCTGGCCATGGTGGAGGCCATTGGCCGCCTGCTGCCCGGGGTGGTGGGAAATCCCGAGTCGCTGGTGGAGGAATCCCACTCGGACGGGCTCCTGGAGTACCCGGTCTACACCAAGCCCTCCGTCTGGCGGGACCGCGAAGTGCCCCCGGTGCTCCTCAGCGGCAACCACGGCCGGATCGCCCAGTGGCGCCGCCACGAACAGTACCGCCGCACCGCGGAGCGCCGTCCGGACCTGCTGGAAGGGTTCGATGCCGGCAGCCTCCCGCGCGCCGACCGCATCGAACTGCACAACCTTGGTTACGACGTCGTGGACGGCAGGCTTGCCCGCCGGCCCGGGATGGCAGCTGAACGCCAGGACTAGCGCCGCCGGAATTGGCGTAACCCTGCCGTTATGGCAAAATTAACCCTTGTGTCTGCTGGGTCCGCACCTGCCACAGGGGGTTGCGCGGCCAACAGCCGGACAACCGGCCCCATCAACCCTTGAAGCGGCCGGAGACTTTACTTCGGCGGCGAGACCCGGCCTGCATTCCAGCAGCCCGACTTGCCTGCCGTGACCCAAAGTGAATGACCTGTGGCGTTCACCAGGAGTGCAATTATGCATATTCTCGATTCCGTCGATGCAGCCTCGCTGCGCAACGATGTTCCCGAATTCCGCGCGGGTGACACCCTCAAGGTGCACGTGAACATCATCGAAGGCAAGAACACCCGTGTCCAGGTTTTCCAGGGTTTCGTCCTGGGCCGCCAGGGTGACGGCGTGCGCGAAACCTTCACCGTCCGCAAGGTTTCCTTCGGTGTCGGCGTGGAGCGTACCTTCCCGGTGCACTCCCCGATCATCGAAAAGATCGAGGTTGTCACCAAGGGTGACGTCCGCCGCGCCAAGCTGTACTACATGCGTGCACTGCGTGGCAAGGCCGCCAAGATCAAGGAAAAGCGCGACTTCAGCTCCGCCAAGTAAGTCCTTACCCGGATTTACCACCAGGCAGGAGCGCGGCCGTAGCCGGCAAGCGCCGGAGCAATGCACCAGCGCCAGGATACGGACCATGCACCAGACAAAACGCCAGCCCCGCAAAATGGGCTGGCGTTTTGTTTTTCTTGCCCTGCTCCTTGCCGTCGCCATCAGCGGGTTGGTGAGGTCCCTGTGGCTCGATGTCTACTTCATTCCATCCGAGTCCATGGAGCCGCTCCTGGAAGGCGGGGACCGGATCCTGGTCTCGCGCACCGACTTCCAGGCCGAGCCCATTCGGCACGGGGACGTTGTGGTCTTCGACGGTCGCGGCAGCTTTGCGCCCCTGAACAGCGGCAAGGGCTCACTGGTGGACGCCGCAGCCTCCGCCATGCAATGGCTCGGGCTGACCGGCAGCGACACCACCTACGTCAAGCGGGTGATCGGCCTCCCCGGTGACACGGTGGTCTGCTGCGACGCCGGCGGAAAGGTCACCGTGAACGGGGCTGCCCTGGATGAGCCCTACATTTTCCCGGGGGATGCGCCAAGTACGCAGAAGTTCAACACCGTGGTTCCCGAAGGCAGGCTGTGGCTGATGGGGGACCACCGTTCGGTGTCCGCCGATTCACGGAGCCTGCTCGGCGCCCCCGGCGGCGGACTCGTCCCGCTGGACCGGGTCATCGGCAGGCCGGTCCAGATCCTCTGGCCGCTTGATAGATTTGCCCCAGTAGCACGGCCGCCCGCACCGGGGCCGACAACACAGAACGGACGGTAAATGCCCGAGAACCACGCGCGGAAACCTGAGCCCCGCCACGACGGCGCTTCAGAAGTACCGGCCGTTCCAGTTTCCTCCACGCCCGCCGAGGGTCCGGAGGCGTCAGAACCCGTCCACCGGCGGGACCGGCAGGGGTCCAAAGCTGCCGGGAAGTCCGCCGGCAATCCCTTGCTGGGATGGCTGAAGGAAATTGCCACCGTGGTGGTCATCGCGGTGGTGTTGTCCTTCCTCATCAAGACCTTCCTGTTCCGGGCCTTCTTCATCCCCTCCGAGTCCATGGTGAACACCCTGGACGTGGATGACCGGATCTTCGTCAACCTCCTGGTCCCCGAGCCCTTTGCCCTCAGCCGCGGGGACGTTGTGGTGTTCCGTGACACCAAGGGCTGGCTCGGTCCCGCCCCGGCCAAGGCACAGGGCCCGTTCACCTGGGTTCAGGACGGCCTGACCTTCGTAGGCCTCCTGCCGGACAATTCAGAGCAGCACCTGGTCAAGCGGGTCATCGGACTGCCGGGCGACCACGTGGTCTGCTGTGACGCGGGCGGTAAACTGACCATTAACGGGACCTCCGTCGACGAGACCTACATCAATCCCGCCGAAGTCCCGCAGGTCCGCAACTTTGACGTCACCGTCCCGGAGGGCAAGGTGTGGGTGATGGGTGATAACCGGAACCACTCTGCGGACTCCCGCGCGCACATGGAGACCGACGGCGGATTCGTCGACCTCAAGGACCTCGAGGGCAAGGCCGCAATCATCGCGTGGCCGCTGAACAGGATCAAGACGCTGGACAACTACCCGGACGTTTTCAAGAACGTGCCGGCGGCCCGCTGACCATGTCTTCCGCAGTACAGGCCTCCCCGGCCGCCACGTCCCGTCCCGCCACCAAGCCCGCGCCCCGCGGAGCCAAGGCGCCGACGCTGCGGCACGAGCGAACCTTCAAGGCACAGGGGATACGGTTCCTGGCAGGCGTTGACGAGGTTGGCCGCGGTGCCCTCGCGGGCCCCGTCAGCGTGGGAATCGCCGTCGTGGACCTGGAGCGCCAAAAACCGCTTGCCGGCGTGCGGGACAGCAAACTCCTGAGCCCGGCTGAACGGGAACGGCTGGATCCGCTGGTGCGGCGCTGGAGCGTCGCATCCGCGGTGGGGCACGCCACCGCCGGCGAGATCGATTCGCTCGGCATCATCGCGGCCCTGCGGCTGGCCGGAACCCGGGCCTGGGGGAGCATCCTCGGTTCAGGCATTGTCCCGGAAGCGGTCCTGCTGGATGGAAGCCACAACTGGCTTTCCCCGGCGGAGCAGCTGTCCCTGTTCGACCAGCCCGTCCTGGAGGCCGCGTGCGAGGCCCCGGTCCACACCAAGGTCAAGGCCGACATGCAGTGCCTCAGCGTGGCCGCCGCAAGCGTCATCGCCAAGGTGGAGCGGGACCGGATGATGCGCGAACTGCACACCGAGTACCCGGACTATGGCTGGGACATCAACAAGGGTTATGCCACGGCAGCCCATCGGAACGTGCTTCGCGCAGCGGGACCCACCCCCTACCACCGGGTCAGCTGGCGGCTCCTCGGCGGGGAACTGCAGGCCGCGGAGGTCCCCGACGGGGACGGGCCCTACGGAGACTGACTCCCGCCGCCCGGCGCCAGCCGTGCCGGACATGGTGCAAGATGGAAGCATGAGTGCTGAGGATCTTGAGAACTATGAAACCGACATGGAGCTTCAGCTCTATCGTGAATACCGCGACGTGGTCGGTCTGTTCAGCTACGTTGTCGAGACCGAGCGGCGCTTCTACCTGGCCAACCACGTTGACCTCCAGGCCCGCAGCGCTGACGGCGAGGTCTACTTCGACCTGACCCTGCAGGACGCCTGGGTCTGGGACGTCTACCGTTCAGCCCGCTTCGTCAAGAGCGTCAGGGTCCTGACGTTCAAGGACGTCAACGTCGAGGAACTGCCCCGCAACGAGGACCTGGCGTTGCCCAAGGACGTGGACCTGGGGAACTAGACACCCCGGAATTCCCGACTTTCCCTCCACACCGGCCCCTGTCCACATAGGACAGGGGCCTTCTGTTCTCCGCTTGCCTCCGCCGCCAGGCTGGTTGCGGAGGTAGAAATGAAATCGAAAGACCTGTTGGGCAGGCACGGCGAAGACCTCGCCGTGGGGTACCTTGAATCGCTGGGCATGCTGGTGGTGGAGCGCAACTGGAGGTGCGCCGGGGGCGAGATCGACATCGTTGCCCTGGACGGTGACGCGCTGGTCATCGCTGAAGTCAAAACCCGCCGCTCCCTGGATTACGGCCACCCGTTTGAGGCGGTGGGTCCGGAAAAACTGGCGCGGCTGCACCGGCTTGGCGCCGCGTGGTGCCGCGACCGCGAGCTGCGGATGCCGCTGCGGCGTGTGGACGTTGTGGCGGTGCTGGACGACGGCGGCGGGGAACCCCTGGTGGAACACCTCAAGGGGGTGGGGTGATGGCGCTGGGCCGGACCTATTCCGTCGCCCTTGTAGGGCTCAATGGCTACATGGTTGAGGTGGAAGCGGACATCGGCCAGACGCTGCCCGCTTTCGTCCTCCTGGGATTGCCGGATGCCTCCCTCAACGAGGCCAAGGAGCGCATCCGCTCAGCCGCCAAGAACTCCGGGATCCCGCTCAGCCGCCGGAAGATCACCGCCAACCTCATTCCCGCCTCACTTCCCAAGCGCGGTTCCGGCTTCGACCTTGCCGTCACCATGGCCGTACTCCGGGCCGCGAACGATATCAAGCCCACGGGGCGCACGGTCTTCATCGCGGAACTGGGGCTCGATGGCAGGCTCCGCCCCGTGCGCGGAATCCTGCCGGCCGTCATGGCGTCGGTGCAGGCCGGCTATCCCGAAGTCGTGGTGGCGCAGGCCAATCTCGCCGAGGCCTCCCTTGTCCCGGGTGCCGTGGTGCGCGGATACCGCACGCTTGCCCGGCTCGCCCTCGACTTCGGGGCAGATCCGCAGGAACTTGCCCTGGACTTCGAACCCGATGACGCGGATGGGGGCGGCGACGGGCCCGCCCTTCCCGGCCCGTCTCCCGACATGGCAGATGTCTCCGGCCAGGGCGACGCCCGCAAAGCCCTGGAGGTGGCCGCCGCGGGTGCCCACCATCTGCTGCTCACCGGGCCGCCGGGCGCCGGCAAGACGATGCTGGCGGAGCGGCTGCCCGGTCTTTTACCCGACCTTGGCGACCATGAATCCATGGAGGTCACGGCCATCCATTCGCTGTGCGGCCTCCCGTCGTCCACCGTGCAGCTCCTGCGCCGGCCGCCCTTCGAGAACCCGCACCACTCCGCCACCGCTGCAGCCATCATCGGCGGCGGGTCGGGCCTGCCCAGGCCTGGAGCGGCATCCCGTGCGCACCGGGGCGTGCTCTTCCTGGACGAGGCGCCGGAATACGAGCGGCGCGTCCTGGACGCGCTGCGGCAGCCCCTGGAGAGCGGGGAACTGGTGATTCACCGATCCGCCGGGACTGCGGCGTACCCGGCCCGGTTCCAGCTGGTGCTTGCAGCTAATCCCTGCCCGTGCGGCAAGGCCTCCGGCAAAGGGCTGGACTGCACCTGCACTCCCGTGATGCGCCGCCGCTACCTTGCCAGAATGTCCGGGCCCCTGCTGGACCGGGTGGACATCCAGCTCCAGGTGGAGCGGGTTTCCCTGGCTGACTTCGGCCAGGCAGGGGCCGAGGAGGACACCGCTTCCGTGGCGGACCGGGTGCGGGGTGCCCGTGCGCGGCAGGCGGATCGCCTGCGATGCTTCGGGCTTGAGACGAACTCCCAGGTACCGGGGCGAATCCTCCGCGGTGACCTGCGGCTCGCGCCGGCAGCAACCCGGATCCTGGACCAGTCCCTTGAGCGCGGCATCCTGACCGCCCGCGGGTACGACCGCGTCCTTCGGCTCGCCTGGACCCTGGCGGACCTGGGTCGCCGGGATACGCCGGACACCAACGACATCGGACAGGCACTGGGCCTGCGGCAGGCTACGGCGGCCGCGGCATGACAAGCCTCCAGGAACGGAACGAACCAAAGGAACTGCGGGTGGACAAGGAACGGGTCGTGGAAAAGACGCGAAGCATTGATAAGGAACGGCTGGCCCGGGCCGCCCTCTCACGGCTGATGGAACCCCAGGACGCGGCGGGCCTTGCCCTCGTTCGGACTGCGGGGGCAACAGACGCCCTGCTCATCGCTACCGGACAGGTGTCGGCCGGCCCTGGCCTTGAGCGGGAAATCACCGCATTGCTGACGGACACCGCGGCGGCCGGCAGTTGGGCCGGCCTTGCCGCAGCGTTGAAGCGGTGGCAGCCACGGATCCCTGACCTCGCACCCGAACGTGACCTTGCCACCATGGCCCGGCTGGGCGGCCGCATCATCATCCCGGGCGACGAACTATGGCCGGCCCAGGTCGCAGACCTGGGCATCCAGGAGCCCATCTGCCTCTGGTGGCGGGGAGAGGAACAGCCGTTGCCCGCACTGGATAAGTCCATCGCCCTGGTGGGGTCCCGGGACAGTACGAGCTACGGAGCGGCGGTCACAGGCGACCTGGCCTACTCGCTGGCGCAGCGGGGCTTCACGGTCGTTTCGGGAGGAGCCTACGGCATCGACGCCCATGCGCACCGGGCAGCCCTCGCCGGCAGCTCCACCGCTGTACCGACGGTCGCCGTCATGGCCGGGGGAGTGGACAGGTTCTATCCGTCCGGCAATGAGGACCTGCTGCGCGCCGTGGCCAACCAGGGAGCCGTCCTGGCCGAGGTGCCACCGGGATCGGCCCCCACCCGCTACCGCTTCCTGCAGCGGAACAGGCTGATAGCCGCCCTCTCCGCGGTGACGGTGGTGGTCGAGGCCCGCTGGCGTTCGGGAGCTCTTAATACGGCCCACCACGCCGAGACCCTGGGCCGTGCGGTTGGTGCCGTTCCCGGATCAGTCCACAGCGCCAACTCCGCCGGCTGCCACCGTCTTCTGCGGGACGGAGGGGCGGTCTGCGTCACCGATGCGGCGGAGGTGGCTGAACTTGCTTCGCCCAGCGGAACTGCACTGCCCGGGCAACGGACTACGGAAGCGGCAGTCCAGGACGGCCTGACCCTGGAGGACTTGATCCTGCTGGACGCACTGCCGCTTCGCTCCACCACATCCGTGGAAAAGCTCTCTACCGTGGCCGGCCTGGGACAGGACTCGGTGCGGGCCGGACTTGGCAGGCTGGGGCTGCTGGGCCTGGCCGTGTCGGAGCGGGGAGGTTGGAAACGCGGCAAAGGATAGCCGTGTCCGCGCACGGTGCAGGGCCCGCAACTGGGAAAGTAGAGGAGTGGAACATGAAGAACTGCCCGGGGCACTCGGCAAGGCACTGGACGCGTTCGCCGGCTACCTGTCGGGGGAGCGTGCGGTGTCAGACCACACCAGGCGCGCCTACCTGGGCGACCTGCACAGCCTCCTGGTCCATGCGGCATCGGAAGGCGTGGCAGAACTGAAGGACCTTGAACTGGGAACGTTCCGCCGGTGGCTCGGAAGCCAAAGCTCTGCGGGCGCCTCGCGGGCGACCGTTGCCCGCCGGTCCGCCACGGCGCGGGTCTTTACAGCCTGGGCACTCCGGGAAGAGCTCATCGACACAGATCCCGCCCTTCGCCTGAAGGCACCCAAACGGGAAGGATCCCTGCCGGGGGTGCTTCAGGCGCCGCAGCTCACGCGCCTGCTGGAGGGTCTGGAGGCCTCCGCCGCGGACGGTGAGCCACTCGCTGTCAGAAACCGCGCCATGGTGGAACTCCTGTACGCCACGGGCATCCGGGTGGGCGAACTGGCCGGGCTCGATGTCGACGATCTTGACCCTGACCGGCGCACGCTCCGCGTGATCGGCAAGGGCAACAAGGAACGCACAGTTCCCTTCGGCGTTCCCGCTGCCGTGGCGGTCGACGACTGGCTTCGGCGGGGGCGTCCGGCACTGGCGAAGGGCAACAGCGGGCCTGCCCTTTTTCTTGGAGCCCGCGGCGGCCGCATCGATCAACGGCAGGTCCGTGCCCTGGTCAACACGGTGTTCGCGGCACTGGGCGACACCTCGGCGTCCGGGCCCCACGCGCTGCGGCACTCGGCCGCCACGCATCTGCTTGATGGGGGCGCGGACCTGCGCGCGGTGCAGGAGATCCTGGGCCACAGCAGCCTGGCGACCACCCAGATCTACACCCACGTCTCGGTTGACCGCCTTCGGAAGAGCTATCAGCAGGCGCATCCAAGGGCCTGACCCGGTGTGGCTAATCGCACTGGCGTAATTCTGCGGGGTGCGGCACAATAAGAGTCACGTCCGGCAACTTTCAAGTGTCGCTTGAAGCTCCCTGAGCTTTGTGCGGCGCGGCAAGTCCGGACTCAGCTTTATGTGATACATCTGAATACGCGCAGGGAAACCACCGCCGCAGAGCAGGGCACGGCAGTTCCATCCAGGCAGAGGTCGTTGGGGAAGACGTACCTATAGCTATGGAGGATGGAATGTCTGTTGCAATGACCCGCGGTGTGCTGTTCGTTCACTCGGCCCCTACGGCGCTGTGCCCCCACGTTGAGTGGGCGGTTGGCGCTGTGGTGGACAAGCGGACGGACCTTGAGTGGACCCCGCAGCCTGCCGCGCCCGGCATGTTCCGGGCCGAGTTGTCCTGGACCGGTACCCCCGGCACGGGAGCCAAACTGGCGTCCTGCCTCCGCGGCTGGGCGCATCTTCGGTATGAAGTGACGGAGGAGCCCAGCCAGGGCGTGGACGGCGGCCGCTGGTCGCACACTCCCGAACTGGGGATTTTCCATGCCGTGACGGACGTCCACGGCAACATCATGGTGTCCGAGGACCGGATCCGTTACGCCTATGAGTCCGGCGCCGGTGACCCGGCCGCCGTGTACCACGAACTCTCGCTGGCCCTCGGGGAAGCCTGGGACGAGGAACTCGAACCGTTCCGCCACGCTGCCGAAGGCGCCCCGGTTCGCTGGCTCCACCAGGTGGGCTGACCGCCGTCGTCCGTCCCCCGGTGACCTTGGGTACTGCAACACTTCCATAGCCAAAAAAGGGAGGCCCCGCCAGTTGGCGGGGCCTCCCTTGCGTTTCCGGGGCGCTTCCCCGGCAATGCCTAGACGCTGCGGATTGCCACGACGGCGTTGTGGCCGCCGAACCCAAACGAGTTGCTCAGCGCCACGATGTTGCCGGCAGGCAGGTCGCGGGCGGAGGTGACAACGTCGAGCGGGATTTCCGGATCCTGGTTCTCAAGGTTGATGGTGACCGGTGCCTTGCGCTCATGGACGGCCAGCACGGTGAGGACAGCCTCCACCGCGCCGGACGCGCCCAGGAGGTGGCCCATCTGCGACTTGGTGGCGGAAACGGCCACGTTGTCCACGTGGTTGCCCAAGGCGGCACGCAGGGCCGTGTACTCCGGCTTGTCGCCAACAGGAGTGGAGGTTGCGTGGGCGTTGACGTGAACCACGTCTTCAGCCTGGATGCGGCCATCAAACATGGCAGCCTTGAGTGCACGGGTGGCACCCAGACCTTCGGGGTCCGGTGCGGTGATGTGGTAGGCGTCGGCGGTGACGGACGTGCCGGCAAGTTCGGCGTAAATGCGGGCGCCGCGCGCCAGGGCGTGCTCCTCGGCTTCGAGGACAAGGGCACCGGCACCTTCGCCCATGACAAAGCCGTCACGTGCGGTGTCGTACGGGCGGGAGGCGCGCTGCGGATCGTCGTTCCGGCGGGACAGTGCCTGCATGGAGGCGAAGGCCGCCAGCGGCATGGGGTGGATGGCGGCTTCTGCTCCACCGCACATCACCACGTCTGCTTTGCCCGAGCGGATGAGTTCCAGGCCCAGGTGCATGGCCTCCGTGCCGGAAGCGCAAGCGGAGACGGGGGTGTGGGCGCCGGCGCGGGCGCCGAGGTCCAGGCTGACGGCTGCGGCAACGCCGTTGGGCATCAGCATGGGGACGGTCATGGGCAGGACCCGGCGGGGACCCTTTTCCTTCAGGGTGTCCCAGGCGTCCAGGAGGGTCCAGACGCCACCAATGCCGGTGGCAAAGGCGACTGCCAGCCGGTCCTGGTCGATTTCCGTGATGCCGGAATCGGCCCAGGCTTCCCGGGCAGCGATGACGCCGAACTGGGTGGAGGGGTCCATCCGCTTTGCTTCAACACGGCTGAGCACGTCCAGTGCCGGGGTGCTGCAGCGGGCGGCGAAGTGGACGGGGAGCTCGTACTTGGCTACCCAGTCGTCCTCGAGGGTGCGGGCACCGGAGACCCCTTTAAGGGCGTTGTTCCACATCGTGGGTACATCGCCGCCGATGGGCGTGGTGGCACCCAGACCGGTAATGACTACTTTGCGCGTCATGGGATCACTCTTTCGTCGGTGGGGAGTCCGTCTGCGCCTGTCGCAGGGTCCCGCACATGTTGATGATCGGCCAGTCCCGGTCGGGGTTCTGCCCGGATAAATGCGGCGGGCTGCCGGTCCGGTCAGTCCGGACCGGCAGCCCTGCCAAGCCGTGAGACGGCGGAAAGCCGGTTATTAGGCCTGTGCTCCGGCGATGAAGCTGACGGCGTCGCCAACGGTCTTGAGGTTCTTGACCTCTTCGTCGGGGATGCGCACGCCGAACTTCTCTTCAGCGTTGACCACGATGGTCATCATGGAGATGGAGTCGATGTCCAGGTCCTCGGTGAAGGACTTGTCCAGCTCGACGGCCTCCGGGGCCAGGCCGGTTTCTTCGTTGACGATTTCAGCCAAGCCGGCCAGGATCTCTTCGTTGCTAGCCATTGGTGGCTCCTTTTCTTGTATTGCCGGCAGGGGCTGCCGGAAACGGTCCGGGCCGCGGTTGCGACCCTTGGGGCGTATCTAGGGAAGGACAACTACCTGTGCGCCGAAGACCAGTCCGGCACCGAAACCGATCTGCAGGGCCAGCCCGCCGCTCAGTCCGGGGTTCTCCTGCAGGAGCCGGTGGGTTGCGAGCGGGATGGAGGCAGCGGACGTGTTGCCGGCCTCGGCAATGTCCCGTGCCACTGTAACCGTCTCGGGCAGCTTCAGCTTCTTCACCATCTCGTCGATGATGCGCATGTTGGCCTGGTGGGGGATGAAGGCCACCAGGTCTTCCGCCTGGATCCCGGCGGCATCGAGTGCCTGTTGGGCCACCTTGGCCATCTCCCACACGGCCCAGCGGAACACGGTCTGTCCGTCCTGGCGAAGGGTGGGGTACAGCTCCTGGGCTTCTTCCAGCAGTGCGAGATCGCCCGTGGAGTCGGACTGGCGGGCAGCCAGGCCGAGGTCGCGGACGTCAAGCATGGAGCGCGTCATGCCGATGGCGTCCCACCTGCTGCCGTCCGAGCCCCACACGGACGGGGCAATGCCCGGCGTGTCGGAAGGGCCTACGACGACGGCGCCCGCACCGTCGCCGAGGAGGAAGGAGATGGTGCGTTCCCGGTTGTCGATGACGTCGGAGAGCTTCTCCGCACCGACCACGAGGACGTACTTCGCGGTGCCGGACCGGACCAGCGCGTCGGCCTGGGCAATGCCGTAGCAGTAACCGGCGCACGCAGCGGAGATATCGAAGGCAGGGGCCGGAGTGGCACCGATGCGGTCGGCCAGGCTGGCCGCGGCGGAGGGAGTGGCGTAGGGGTGGGTCACGGTGGACACAATGACTGCACCGAGTTCAGAGGCTTCAATGCCTGCCTTGGCCATGGCTTCACGGGCTGCGCCTTCGGCCATGTCGATCACGCTGACGTCAGCTGCGGCACGGTGGCGGGTCACGATGCCGGTGCGCTGGCGGATCCATTCGTCGGAGGAGTCGATCCACTGGCAAACATCTTCGTTGGTGACGATGACGTCCGGCCGGTAGGCGCCGAGGCCGAGGATGCGGGTGTGCTCCTGGATGGGAGCCTGTTTCAGCGTGGGAACGCTCATGCGTTGCCCTCCAGTTCTGCGAAGAGCGCCAGTGCGGCGGACAGGTCATCGGGGGTTTTGACGGCAACGGTCTTGACGCCGGGCATGCCGCGCTTGGCCAGGCCCGCCAGCGTGCCGGCAGGCGCGAGTTCGATCACGCCGGTAACACCGCGCTTCACCATGGTTTCCATGCACAGGTCCCAGCGGACCGGGCGGGAAACCTGGGCGATCAGGCTTGCGACGGCGGCATCACCGTCGGTGACTTCGCCGCCGTCGTAATTCGACAGGAGGGGCACCTTGGGGGCAACAGGGTTCAAGGTGGGTTCCAGCGCCTTGAGCGCATCGACGGCGGGCGACATGTGGCTGGTGTGGAACGCGCCGGCCACCTTGAGCGGGATGACGCGGGCTTTTGCCGGCGGGTTGTCGGCAAGGGCCTTCAGCTGTTCGAAGGTTCCTGCCGCCACCGTCTGGCCGGCACCGTTGACGTTGGCTGGGGCAGCGCCGGCGGCTTCAATGGCGGCCAGCACCTCGGCGGGGTCGCCGCCGACGACGGCGCTCATGCCGGTGGGGGTGACGGCTGCCGCGGCGGCCATGCTGTTGGCCCGTTCACGGACGAACGTCATGGCTTCCTGTTCGGTCAGCACACCGGCCAGGGCTGCTGCGGTGATCTCACCCACGGAATGTCCGGCGAGGATCACCGGGAGGGAGTTGAGTTCCACGTCGAAGAGGGAAGCCGCGGCGACAAGCCCGGCAGCAACGATCAGGGGCTGCGCCACGGCAGTGTCCTTGATGGTTTCCTCATCGGAGGTGGTTCCGTGGGCTATCAGGTCGATGCCTGCGATGTCACTCAGGGAGGCCAGCTGGCCTGCCACCGAGGGAAGTTCCAGCCAGGGGGCAAGAAAACCCGGGGTCTGTGAGCCCTGTCCAGGGCAGACTATTGCAAGCACGTAACCAGCTTTCCAAATTACTGTGTGATCCAGCGGTGTTTCTCCGCACCAAGCTCACGGGGTCAGGTTGTAGGAAGTCTACAATGCCTCAGGCCTGGTTCCGGGACGCCTGGCGCTCCGTGGCGGCCTTCGGTGGCGCCGAAAGGCGGCCCACCACCAGTGCTGCCTGCAGCACGAATGCCTCCCGCGGGAGCAGCGGGTCCCAGCCTGTAACATCGCAGACCCGCTTCAGCCGGTAGCGCACCGTGTTGGCATGGACGAAGAGTTCCCGGGCCGTGGCCTCCAGCGAGTGGCCCAGTTCCAGGTAGGTTCCCAGGGTTTCCACCAGCCCGTTGGAGGCGGCCAGGAGCGGCCGGTAGATGTTCTTAACGAGTGAGCGCCGGGCAGCGTCATCCCCGGAAATCACCCGCTCCGGCAACAGGTCGTCCGCGGCCACCGGACGCGGCGCAGACGGCCACGCCCGGGCGGCCGTCAATCCGGCGAAGGCGGATTGGGCGGATCCGCTGGCCTCCAGCAGCGAACTGGCCTCGGGCCCATAGACCACCGGCCCGGGGGCGAACATGTCGCTCAGCTTCACATAGGCGGTTTCGCGGTCCTGCACCCCGCCGAGGATGAGGATCAGCCGGTCGCCCTGGATGCCCACCAGCGCGTCCTCGGCATAACGGCCGGCCATCCGACGCAGTTCACTGACATAGCTGGCGCTGGGCTCAGACGGGGAATTGCCCACCATGACGGTGAAGCGCTCCTGCGCCTTCCAGCCCAGCGCGGCGATACGGGAGCGCAGGGCATCCGTGTTTTCCCCGCGCAGGATCGCATCCACAATCAAAGCTTCCAGCCGGGTGTCCCAGGAGCCGCGGGACTCGGCGGCGCGGGCGTAGACGTCCGCGGCAGCGAATGCGACTTCCCGCGAATAGCGCAGCACGGCCTCCCGCAGGGATGGCTGGTCGGCCTCGGGCGCAATGACGGGAACCTGGTCCTCCACCACTTCCACCACGATCCTGATCAGCTGGAGCGCCTTCTGCAGGCTGATGGAACGCGTCAGTTCCGTGGGGGCCGTCCCAAAAACGTCGGTGAGGATCCAGGAGGGAGAGCTTGGCCGCTCGTACCAGGTGACGAACGCCGCGATGCCGTTCTGCGCCACCATGCCGAGTGCGGAACGCTCATCAGCGCTGAGCCGGCTGTACCACGGCAGCGACTGCTCAAGCTTGCGCATGGTGGTCGTGGAGAGCTGGCCCACGTTGGCGCGGAGCTGCTTGAGGGTCTCGGACTTCTCCGGCGTGACCTTCGGCGGGGACGGTTTCCGCTTCGGGGACTGGCTGGCTGATGCTGGCATTCTTTGAGCATACGGCCACCGCGGAGCAAGCTCCATTTGTGCGAAGGCTACAACCCGCCTTGCGCTGCGTCACAGCCTCCGTCACCTGCCGGCGCTTACCCCGGGACAGAACGACGGCGGCCCTCACCTTGTGGGGTGAGGGCCGCCGTCGTGTAGCGCTGCTGGTTCCGCTGTCCAGCCGGAAGGCTAGGCTTCGCCTCCGGCGTTGCCGGTGGTGCCGGCGTTGACGTTGAGCAGCTTGTACTTCTCAATCGCCTTCACCGGGGCGTCGACATCCACCTCGCCGCGGCGCGCCAGCATTTCAAGGGCACGGACCACGATGGAGTGGGTGTCGTTCTTGAAGAAGCGGCGGGCTGCTGCGCGGGTGTCGGAGAAGCCGAAGCCGTCGGCGCCGAGGGTGGCGTATTCGTTGGGGACGAATTGCCGGATCTGGTCCGGGACGGCTTTCATGTAGTCCGAGACGGCGACGATGGGGCCGGTGGCGCCTTCGAGTTGCTGGGTGACGAACGGGACGCGGGCGGGCTGGCCGGGGTTGAGGAAGGCTTCCTCTTCGGCGGCGAGGCCGTCGCGGCGCAGTTCGTTCCAGGAGGTCACGGACCAGACGTCCGCGGAGACGTTCCAGTCATCGGCCAGCACGCGCTGGGCTTCGATGGCCCAGGGCACGGAGACGCCGGAGGCAAGGATCTGGGTGCGGGGACCGTCGATCTTGGCCGGGGCGAGCAGGTAGATGCCCTTGATGACGCCTTCGACGTCGAGGTTCTCCGGTTCTGCGGGCTGGATGATGGGTTCGTTGTAGACGGTGAGGTAGTACATGACGTTCTTGTCCGTCGAATCCGCGCCGTACATCCGTTCCAGGCCGGAGCGGACGATGTGTCCGATTTCGTAGCCGTAGGCGGGGTCGTAGGTGAGGACGGCGGGGTTGGTTGAGGCCAGCAGGGGGGAGTGTCCGTCGGCGTGCTGGAGGCCTTCGCCGGTGAGGGTGGTCCGTCCTGCGGTGGCGCCGATGATGAAGCCGCGGGTCATCTGGTCTCCGGCGGCCCAGAAGGCGTCGCCGGTGCGCTGGAAGCCGAACATGGAGTAGAACACGTAGACCGGGACCAGGGGTACGCCGTGGGTGGCGTAGGAGGTTCCGGCGGCGGTGAAGGCTGCCACGGCGCCGGCTTCGTTGATGCCGGGGTGGATCAGCTGACCGGCGGGGGATTCCTTGTAGGCCAGGACCAGGTCCCGGTCCACCGACAGGTAGTTCTGCCCCTTGGGGTTGTAGATCTTCGCCGTCGGGAAGAACGCGTCCATGCCGAACGTGCGGGCTTCGTCCGGGATGATCGGGGCGATGTGCTTGCCGAAGTTCTTATCCCGCATCAGGTCCTTCAGGAGCCTGACGAACGCCATGGTGGTTGCGGCCATCTGCTTGCCCGAGCCGCGCTTGGCCACCTCATAGGACTTGGCCTCCGGCAGCACGATCTCGGCGTGGGTGTCGCGGCGCTCCGGGACGGATCCGCCCAGGGCCGCCCGGCGCTCCATCATGTATTTGATTTCCGGGGCGTCGTTACCGGGGTGGTAGTACGGCGGCCGGTAGGAGTCCTTCTCCAGCTGCTCGTCGGTGACCGGGATCCGCAGGTGGTCGCGGAACTTCTTCAGGTCATCGAGGGTGAGCTTCTTCATCTGGTGGGTCGCGTTGCGGCCTTCGAAGTGCGGGCCCAGCCCGTAGCCCTTGACGGTGTGGGCGAGGATGACGGTGGGTTTGCCCTTGAATTCGGTGGCGGCCTTGTAGGCGGCGTAGACCTTGCGGTAGTCGTGGCCGCCGCGTTTGAGGTTCCAGATCTGGTCAT
>NZ_JBEGHP010000002.1:0-1465 GCF_040676255.1 Pseudarthrobacter sp. LMD1-1-1.1
TCCGGCGGTGACCTACTCTCCCACACCCTCCCGGGTGCAGTACCATCGGCGCTGTGGGTCTTAGCTTCCGGGTTCGGAATGGGACCGGGCGTTTCCCCCACGCTATGACCGCCGTAACCCTTGTACCCGAACCCCGCAGGGGGTTGGGAAGTCTTGTGGTTACAACATCCCTGCCCGTGGGCAGGGGGTGGTGTTGTATTCAATTGTTAGGTTCCGCCAACAGGGTTGTTGGTTGGGAACCACATAGTGGACGCAAGCAGAATGTGTATGTTTCTGTGTGGTGTAAGTTATTGGCCTATTAGTACCGGTCAGCTTCACGAGTCGTTAGTCCTCGCTTCCACATCCGGCCTATCAACCCAGTGGTCTGGCTGGGGGCCTCTCACACAATAATGTGTATGGAAATCTCATCTTGAAGCGAGCTTCCCGCTTAGATGCTTTCAGCGGTTATCCCATCCGAACGTAGCTAATCAGCGGTGCACTTGGCAGTACAACTGACACACCAGAGGTTCGTCCGTCCCGGTCCTCTCGTACTAAGGACAGCCCTTCTCAAATTTCCTGCGCGCGCAGCGGATAGGGACCGAACTGTCTCACGACGTTCTAAACCCAGCTCGCGTACCGCTTTAATGGGCGAACAGCCCAACCCTTGGGACCTACTCCAGCCCCAGGATGCGACGAGCCGACATCGAGGTGCCAAACCATGCCGTCGATATGGACTCTTGGGCAAGATCAGCCTGTTATCCCCGAGGTACCTTTTATCCGTTGAGCGACGGCCATTCCACAATGTACCGCCGGATCACTAGTCCCGACTTTCGTCCCTGCTCGAGATGTCTCTCTCACAGTCAAGCTCCCTTGTGCACTTACACTCGACACCTGATTGCCAACCAGGCTGAGGGAACCTTTGGGCGCCTCCGTTACTTTTTAGGAGGCAACCGCCCCAGTTAAACTACCCATCAGGCACTGTCCCTGACCCGGATTACGGGCCGAAGTTAGATGTCCAAAGTGACCAGAGTGGTATTTCAACGATGACTCCACCCGAACTGGCGTCCGGGCTTCAACGTCTCCCACCTATCCTACACAAGCCACTCCGAACACCAATACCAAACTATAGTAAAGGTCTCGGGGTCTTTCCGTCCTGCTGCGCGTAACGAGCATCTTTACTCGTACTGCAATTTCGCCGAGTTTATGGTTGAGACAGCGGGGAAGTCGTTACTCCATTCGTGCAGGTCGGAACTTACCCGACAAGGAATTTCGCTACCTTAGGATGGTTATAGTTACCACCGCCGTTTACTGGGGCTTAAATTCTCAGCTTCGCCGTGAGGCTAACCGGTCCTCTTAACCTTCCAGCACCGGGCAGGAGTCAGTCCGTATACATCGTCTTGCGACTTCGCACGGACCTGTGTTTTTAGTAAACAGTCGCTTCCCCCTGGTCTCTGCGGCCCCGATCCCCTCCCGGACGCGAAGTCCG
>NZ_JBEGHP010000002.1:1565-3714 GCF_040676255.1 Pseudarthrobacter sp. LMD1-1-1.1
TTCCAGCACCGGGCAGGAGTCAGTCCGTATACATCGTCTTGCGACTTCGCACGGACCTGTGTTTTTAGTAAACAGTCGCTTCCCCCTGGTCTCTGCGGCCCCGATCCCCTCCCGGACGCGAAGTCCGTTCAAGGTTGGGGCCCCCCTTCTCCCGAAGTTACGGGGGCATTTTGCCGAGTTCCTTAACCATAATTCTCTCGATCGCCTTAGTATTCTCTACCTGATCACCTGTGTCGGTTTGGGGTACGGGCGGCTAAAACCTCGCGTCGATGCTTTTCTCGGCAGCATAGGATCACCAAATCCCCCCAAACGGGGGTCCCATCAGATCTCAGGCACAAGAGTGGCGGATTTGCCTACCACTCGCCCTACATCCTTAGACCGGGACAACCATCGCCCGGCTCGGCTACCTTCCTGCGTCACACCTGTTAATACGCTTGCCTCCCAGGATCAGGTCCCGCGCTCCACCAAAACCCTTCACCCACAAGGGGTGTCAGGCAGGTCTCGGGCGGTTAGTATCCCCTGTTCAACATGGACGGTTTTTCGCCGGTACGGGAATATCAACCCGTTGTCCATCGACTACGCCTGTCGGCCTCGCCTTAGGTCCCGACTTACCCAGGGCAGATTAGCTTGACCCTGGAACCCTTGATCATTCGGCGGACGGGTTTCTCACCCGTCTTTCGCTACTCATGCCTGCATTCTCACTCGTGTAGGCTCCACCGCTGGTTTCCACCGCGACTTCACTGCCCACACGACGCTCCCCTACCCATCCAGACGCCTGAACCACAAGGGCTTAGCTAAATATCTGAATGCCACAACTTCGGCGGTGTACTTGAGCCCCGCTACATTGTCGGCGCGGAATCACTTGACCAGTGAGCTATTACGCACTCTTTTAAGGGTGGCTGCTTCTAAGCCAACCTCCTGGTTGTCTGGGCAACTCCACATCCTTTCCCACTTAGCACACGCTTAGGGGCCTTAGTTGGTGGTCTGGGCTGTTTCCCTCTCGACTATGAAGCTTATCCCCCACAGTCTCACTGCTGCGCTCTCACTTACCGGCATTCGGAGTTTGGCTGACGTCAGTAACCTTGTAGGGCCCATTAGCCATCCAGTAGCTCTACCTCCAGCAAGAAACACGCAACGCTGCACCTAAATGCATTTCGGGGAGAACCAGCTATCACGAAGTTTGATTGGCCTTTCACCCCTACCCACAGCTCATCCCCTCCATTTTCAACTGAAGTGGGTTCGGTCCTCCACGACGTCTTACCGTCGCTTCAACCTGGCCATGGGTAGATCACTTCGCTTCGGGTCTAGATCACGCCACTCACACGCCCTATTCAGACTCGCTTTCGCTACGGCTGCCCCACACGGGTTAACCTCGCGACGTAACACTAACTCGCAGGCTCATTCTTCAAAAGGCACGCCGTCACCAGAATCAGACTGGCTCCGACGGATTGTAAGCACACGGTTTCAGGTACTGTTTCACTCCCCTCCCGGGGTACTTTTCACCTTTCCCTCACGGTACTGGTCCGCTATCGGTCATTAGGGAGTATTTAGGCTTATCAGGTGGTCCTGACAGATTCGCACGGGATTTCTCGGGCCCCGTACTACTTGGGATACTCTCACAGGCGGTACAAACACATTACGGTTACGGGACTAACACCCTCTCTGGCCGGCCTTTCAAAACCGTTCACCTATGCGCGCACATCACACCCCACCAGCCCGGCAGAACTGGTATGGAAAGTCCCACAACCCCGACCATGCAACGCCCGCCGGCTATCACACATGGAACGGTTTAGCCTGATCCGCGTTCGCTCGCCACTACTAACGGAATCACTATTGTTTTCTCTTCCTGCGGGTACTGAGATGTTTCACTTCCCCGCGTTCCCCCCACGCACCCTATGTGTTCAGGTACGGGTCACCAAGTCACTCGCGCGCTTGGCGGGGTTTCCCCATTCGGACACCCTGGGATCACAGTCCGGTTATCGACTCCCCCAGGCTTATCGCAGATTCCTACGTCCTTCTTCGGCTCCTAATGCCAAGGCATCCACCGTGTGCTCTTAAAAACTTGACCACAAAGATCAAAAACATTTTCGAGAGAACCACGAAAACTGTCCCGCGCACCCAAAGGCACACGAACCAGATCCAGGTTCAT
>NZ_JBEGHP010000002.1:3814-5587 GCF_040676255.1 Pseudarthrobacter sp. LMD1-1-1.1
GCTCCTTAGAAAGGAGGTGATCCAGCCGCACCTTCCGGTACGGCTACCTTGTTACGACTTAGTCCCAATCGCCAGTCCCACCTTCGACAGCTCCCTCCCACAAGGGGTTAGGCCACCGGCTTCGGGTGTTACCAACTTTCGTGACTTGACGGGCGGTGTGTACAAGGCCCGGGAACGTATTCACCGCAGCGTTGCTGATCTGCGATTACTAGCGACTCCGACTTCATGGGGTCGAGTTGCAGACCCCAATCCGAACTGAGACCGGCTTTTTGGGATTAGCTCCACCTCACAGTATCGCAACCCTTTGTACCGGCCATTGTAGCATGCGTGAAGCCCAAGACATAAGGGGCATGATGATTTGACGTCGTCCCCACCTTCCTCCGAGTTGACCCCGGCAGTCTCCTATGAGTCCCCACCATCACGTGCTGGCAACATAGAACGAGGGTTGCGCTCGTTGCGGGACTTAACCCAACATCTCACGACACGAGCTGACGACAACCATGCACCACCTGTAAACCGACCACAAGTGGGGGACCTGTTTCCAGGTCTTTCCGGTTCATGTCAAGCCTTGGTAAGGTTCTTCGCGTTGCATCGAATTAATCCGCATGCTCCGCCGCTTGTGCGGGCCCCCGTCAATTCCTTTGAGTTTTAGCCTTGCGGCCGTACTCCCCAGGCGGGGCACTTAATGCGTTAGCTACGGCGCGGAAAACGTGGAATGTCCCCCACACCTAGTGCCCAACGTTTACGGCATGGACTACCAGGGTATCTAATCCTGTTCGCTCCCCATGCTTTCGCTCCTCAGCGTCAGTTAATGCCCAGAGACCTGCCTTCGCCATCGGTGTTCCTCCTGATATCTGCGCATTTCACCGCTACACCAGGAATTCCAGTCTCCCCTACATCACTCTAGTCTGCCCGTACCCACCGCAGATCCGGAGTTGAGCCCCGGACTTTCACGGCAGACGCGACAAACCGCCTACGAGCTCTTTACGCCCAATAATTCCGGATAACGCTTGCGCCCTACGTATTACCGCGGCTGCTGGCACGTAGTTAGCCGGCGCTTCTTCTGCAGGTACCGTCACTTACGCTTCTTCCCTACTGAAAGAGGTTTACAACCCGAAGGCCGTCATCCCTCACGCGGCGTCGCTGCATCAGGCTTGCGCCCATTGTGCAATATTCCCCACTGCTGCCTCCCGTAGGAGTCTGGGCCGTGTCTCAGTCCCAGTGTGGCCGGTCACCCTCTCAGGCCGGCTACCCGTCGTCGCCTTGGTAGGCCATTACCCCACCAACAAGCTGATAGGCCGCGAGTCCATCCAAAACCACAAAAGCTTTCCACCAACCACCATGCGATGGAAGGTCATATCCGGTATTAGACCCAGTTTCCCAGGCTTATCCCAGAGTCAAGGGCAGGTTACTCACGTGTTACTCACCCGTTCGCCACTAATCCACCCACAAGTGGGCATCATCGTTCGACTTGCATGTGTTAAGCACGCCGCCAGCGTTCATCCTGAGCCAGGATCAAACTCTCCGTTGAAAACAAACAGACACAACCAAAACCACCGGAAATAACGGTCATAATGGCTGCACAAAATTTGAAACCAGCTAAAAACACCAAACCACACCACAGGGGCGGCACGATTCGGCAAATTCAACCAATTACATACATAATCGGTATCAACAAACTTGGCACACTATTGAGTTCTCAAACAACAGACACACCCGGCACCACCCAAACCAACGTTCAGGATCGCTCCGGAGCAACTTTTCAAACTTACC
>NZ_JBEGHP010000003.1:0-4791 GCF_040676255.1 Pseudarthrobacter sp. LMD1-1-1.1
CCCACAGCGCCGATGGTACTGCACCCGGGAGGGTGTGGGAGAGTAGGTCACCGCCGGAACAACTATTAATGGTCGAGGCCCCAACCACACGGTTGGGGCCTCCCACATTTAACACACAAAACACCCCTGGGCTGCTCCATCAGGTACGGCCCCCAAAACCCGCGCTCACCAGCCACATTTACTGGCGCATGTGGCTCAGCCGCCTAGACTTACCGTCTATGACCCCCCAGATCCAAGGACCCAGGGGCAAGCGGGCCACCATCCTGGATGTGGCAGCTGCAGCCGGTGTATCACGCCAGACCGTGACCCGCGCCATGAATGACATGGCCGGCATCAGCCGGGAAACCAGGGAACGGGTCCAGGGACTTGCGGCGGAAATGGGGTACATCCCCAGCCGCTTTGCAAAGGGCCTGGTGCAGGGCGCCCGGACTTCTGTAGGACTCGCCATCCCGGACCTGACAAACCCCTATTTTCCGGCCTTCGCCTCCAGCGTGGTGGAGGCTGCCACCGAGCGCGGCTGGAACGTAGTGATGGACGACTACGGCCATGGCACCGGCAGCGCCGTAACTGCCGCTGCCCGGCTTGCGCCCCAAGTGGACGCGCTGATCGGCTACCTTGCGCCGCACCCCGATGAAGCGCAGGCGCTGATGGGCCGGCGCCCCGTCGTCGCCATCGACTACCCGGGCACGGACACCGCCGGAGGAATCTCCTTCGACTACCGTCACGCTGCCCGGCTCGCCCTCAGGCACCTGTCGTCCCGGGGCTGCCGGAACATCATCTTCCTGGACTCGGACCAAGGCACTAACGCCAGCAGCCGCAGCGCGGCAGCAGCGGCCGAGGCCGAACAGGCAGGCGTGCACCTCACCCGCCTGCCGGCGGAGCCGTCCGCGGCCGCTGCCAAATCGGCCATCGCCCTGCTCTTGACGGGCGGGGGGCGCGTCGACGGCATTCTCGCCTTCAACGACCTGATGGCAGCAGGCGCACTGAAGGCGCTCCAGGGAACTGGCAGGTCTGCCCCGGACGATTGTCCGGTCATCGGCATGGACGGGATACCACTCGGGGAGCTGCTCACCCCTGAGCTGACCACCCTCTCGCTGGACCTTCGCGCGGTGGGCCGCGCCGCCGTCGGACTCGTGGACAGCTTGCTTTCCGGCGCAGTCCAGGACCGCAGCCCCGAGGCCTTCCTGACCCTCCGGCATCAGCTTGTCCGCCGGCAGTCCGCCTGACCCCTACTCAAATGGAAATCGAACGGTTAGGCTTCTTCTGCAGCGCCGTGAACGTTCACGTACCGTACTCCTCCCCGCCAAGGAAGACATATGCCATTGCACAACCGAGCCGGAACTGCCGGTTACGGCTCCGCCGCCCCAGCCACGGCCCCCTCCCGCTTCCTGGATCTTGGTGCCGCGGAGGCCAAGGAATTGGCCTCGCCGGCACCGGGGCGGGGAAGCCTTCCAGCACGGGCGTACCTCGAATCCGACGCGCCCAGGCTCTCACTGAACGGGGAATGGCAGTTCCGGCTGAGCCCCGGAATCCGGACCGCACCCAACGACGGGTGGCAGCGCGGCACCGGGCTGTCCGGCTTCACTGCCCTTCCCGTCCCCTCGAGCTGGAACATGCATGGCCACGGCTCTCCGGCCTACACCAACGTCCAGTTCCCCTTCCCGGTGGAACCCCCGCACGTGCCGGATGCCAATCCCATCGGCGACCACCTGGTGGCCTTTGAGGCAGGCCCGGAGTTCCTCCCGCACGCCGTGCTCCGGTTCGATGGCATCGAATCGGCCGGGACCGTGTGGCTGAACGGGGTGGAACTGGGGACTACCCGTGGGAGCAGGCTGGCCCACGAATTCGACGTCTCCGGCGTCCTGGTCGAGGGCACCAACACCCTGGCGGTCCGGGTGGCCCAGTTCTCCGCCTCGAGCTACGTGGAGGACCAGGACATGTGGTGGCTCCCGGGCATCTTCCGGGACGTTACGCTTCAGGGCCGGCCGGCGCAGGGGATCGACGATGTCTTTGTCCACGCGGGCTACCATCCGGGAACGGGCGCCGGCTCACTCCGCGTTGAGGTGACCCGCTCGGGGCAGGCGATTGACGCCGTCGTCCGCGTTCCGGAACTTGGCCTCGAGCTGGCAGCCGGGGTGGAGCAGCAAATCCCCGGCGTGGAGCCCTGGTCCGCTGAAATCCCACGCCTCTACGACGCCACTGTCAGCACCCCCGGCGAGACTGTCTCGCTGCAGCTGGGCTTCCGGAGCATCACCATCGAGGACGCCCAGTTCAAAGTGAACGGCCGGCGGATCCTGCTTCGCGGCGTAAACCGCCACGAGCACCACCCCCGGCTTGGTCGCGTGGTGCCGCGGGATGTGGTGGAGGCCGAGCTGCGGTTGATGAAGCAGCACAACATCAATGCCATCCGAACCTCGCATTACCCGCCGCACCCCGAGTTCCTTGCGCTGGCGGATCAGCTGGGATTCTACGTGGTTCTTGAATGCGACCTTGAAACTCACGGCTTCCACAGCGCCGGCTGGGCCCAAAACCCCAGCGATGATCCGCGGTGGGAGGCTGCGCTGGTGGACCGGATGCAGCGGACCGTGGAGCGGGACAAAAACCATCCTTCGGTGATCATGTGGTCGCTGGGCAACGAGGCGGGCACCGGCAGGAACCTGGCGGCCATGTCGCGCTGGACCAAGGACCGTGATCCGTCGCGTCCCATCCACTACGAAGGTGACTGGTCCTCGCCAGACGTGGACGTCTACTCACGGATGTACGCCAGCCAGGCCGAGACGGAGCTCATCGGGCGGGGCATTGAACCGGCCCTGGAGGATGCCGCACTCGATGCGCGGCGCCGCGCCATGCCGTTCATGCTGTGCGAATACGTCCACGCCATGGGCAACGGGCCTGGCGGCATGAGCGAGTACCAGGAGCTGTTCGAACAGTATCCCCGGCTTATGGGCGGCTTCGTCTGGGAGTGGCTTGAGCACGGGATCACCGTCCCCTCCCCTGGCGGCGGCCACCACTTCGCCTATGGCGGGGACTTCGGTGAGGAGATCCACGACGGGAACTTCGTCACGGACGGGCTGGTGGATGCCGACCGCAACCCCCGCCCCGGCCTGCTGGATTTCAAGAAGGTGATTGAACCGCTGCACATCGGGGTGGCAGGCTCCTGGGCCGGCTTCACCGTGCGGAACGGCCAGGACTTTGCCGACACATCCGCCTTGCGATTCCAATACAAGGTGGAGGACGACGGCGGCACGCAGCTGGAGGGATCGGTGGCAGTTCCGCCGCTCGCACCGCAGTCCCAGGCCGTCGTGGAGCTGCCGGCAGAGGTGGCCCGGTATGTGGCGGGCCTGCCGGAGAGCCAGCCGGCCGTACTCACGGTCAGTGCCGTACTTGCCTCGGACACTGCCTGGGCTGCTGCCGGCCATGAGGTGGCGTGGGGGCAGGCAGTCAGGGCGGTGCAGCCACCCGCCATGCCGCCGGCCGAAGAACCGGTTGACGTCACCGACCAGGAACTCCGGCTGGGTCCTGCCGTATTCGACCGGGCCACCGGCATGCCCACCTGCATCGGGGGCCTGCCCGTGGAAAAGCTGGGCCTGGTCCTGTGGTGGGCACCCACGGACAACGACCTTGGCCGGGAGTGGGGAAGCGCGGACGAGCGGCCCCTTGCCACCCAGTGGAAGGAGGCGGGACTCGACCGGCTGCACACCCGCCTGCTTGGCATCAGCGCCGAAACAACGCCCGACGGCGGCGAGCACCTTCGCGTCAGCACGCGCATGGGGGCGGCGGACAAGCAGTTCGGAGTGTTGGTCGACTATGAGTGGACCAGCGGGGCCGGCTCCCTGGCATTGCGGACCCATGTCACGCCGGTAGGGGAGTGGGTCAACGCCGGCTTTGAGGTGGAGTGGGCTCGGATCGGGCTGGAGCTTGTGCTGGGCGCCGGGACAACCACCGTGGGCTGGTTCGGCCAGGGCCCGCACCAGAGTTACCCGGACACCGGGCAGGGCACCCGGACAGGATGGTTCGAGCTGCCCCTCACCGGCCTGGATGTGGAGTACGTCCGTCCCCAGGAGTCGGGGGCCCGGTCAGGAGTGCGGTCCGCGGTATTGAGCACGGGTGGCAGGGAGCTGCACGTTTCCGGTACGCCCTTTGCGCTGACAGTCCGGCCGTACAGCATGCAGGCCCTGGCAGCAGCAACCCACAGGCCGGATCTCATTCCGGACGGGCGCACCTACATCTACCTTGACCATGCCATGAGGGGTATGGGCACAGCAGCGTGCGGGCCGGGCGTGCTGGAGCCATACCGCCTGAAGCCCCGGACGGCGGCCTTCGACGTGGTCCTCCGGGTGACCGGGAACGGCCTGCAGCAGATGTGAGCCACTCCATAAAGCCGGCAAACTGGCGCCGGAGGGGCCGAAACCCCCGCCTAAGCAGCCAAAAACCGCGGTATTCCGGGGTTTAGGAGGCCCCTGGGGTAGGGTTTGGTTCGATTTGCGGTGGGGGTTGTGTGCGGGTATTGTTTTCTGAGTCGCCGCCGCTGAAGCGGAAAAATAGCGGCCAACCCCCCTTTTTGAACGGCCTGGAAAATGGTTCGCTTTTTGTGCGTGCTGTTGTTGGGTGGGGGCTGATCCTGGAGGTTTTGGGTCACGGAAACGTGGTTTGCAAAGCCGGGTGGGATCGGGTAAGTTTGAAAAGTTGCTCCGGAGCGATCCTGAACGTTGGTTTGGGTGGTGCCGGGTGTGTCTGTTGTTTGAGAACTCAATAGTGTGCCAAGTTTGTTGATACCGATTATGTATGTAA
>NZ_JBEGHP010000004.1:0-830 GCF_040676255.1 Pseudarthrobacter sp. LMD1-1-1.1
TTCAACCACTTCTTCCGCGGCAAGGACCACCCCGGCGGCGGGGACCAGGTCTTCTTCCAGGGCCACGCCTCCCCCGGCATGTACGCCCGGGCGTTCATGGAAGGACGCCTGTCCGAGGAAGACCTGGACGGGTTCCGGCAGGAAAAGTCCCGCGAGGGCCACGCCCTGTCCTCCTACCCGCACCCGCGCCTGATGCCGCAGTTCTGGGAATTCCCCACCGTGTCCATGGGCATCGGGCCGATGAACGCGATCTACCAGGCCCAGAACAACCGCTACCTGCACAACCGGGGCCTGAAAGACACCTCGGACCAGCAGGTCTGGGCGTTCCTGGGCGACGGTGAAATGGACGAGCCCGAGTCCCGGGGCCTGCTGCAGCTGGCAGCGAACGAGAACCTGGACAACCTGAACTTCGTGATCAACTGCAACCTCCAGCGCCTGGACGGCCCGGTGCGCGGCAACGGCAAGATCATGCAGGAACTCGAAGCGTTCTTCCGCGGCGCGGGCTGGAACGTGATCAAGGTCGTCTGGGGCCGGGAGTGGGATGACCTGCTCACCCGCGACACCGACGGGTCCCTGGTAAAGATCATGAACGAAACCGTCGACGGCGACTACCAGACCTACAAGGCCGAGTCCGGCGGGTTCGTCCGCGAACACTTCTTCGGCAAGACCCCGCAGACCAAGGACCTCGTCGCGGACCTCACCGATGACCAGATCTGGAACCTCAAACGCGGCGGCCACGACTACCGCAAGGTCTACGCCGCCTACAAGGCCGCCACCGAATTCAAGGGCAAACCCACCGTCATCCTCGCCCACACCGTCAAGGGCTACGG
>NZ_JBEGHP010000005.1:0-441 GCF_040676255.1 Pseudarthrobacter sp. LMD1-1-1.1
CCAGGTCTTCCTCGGACAGGCGTCCTTCCATGAACGCCCGGGCGTACATGCCGGGGGAGGCGTGGCCCTGGAAGAAGACCTGGTCCCCGCCGCCGGGGTGGTCCTTGCCGCGGAAGAAGTGGTTGAAGCCGACCTCGTACAGGGTCGCGGCCCCGGCGTAGGTGGAGATGTGTCCGCCGACTCCGACATCGGGCCGCTGCGCCCGGTGCACCATGACCGCGGCGTTCCACCGCATGTACGCCCGGTAGCGGCGCTCGAACTCCTCGTTGCCCGGGAACGCAGCTTCCTGGTCCACCGGGATCGTGTTCACGTAGTCGGTGGTGGTCACCATCGGCACACCCACGCTCTGCGCGCCGGCGCGCTGCAGCAGGCTCCGCATGATGTATTGGGCACGCTCGGTGCCCTGTTCCCTGATCAACGCGTCCAGGGACTCAACCCACT
>NZ_JBEGHP010000006.1:0-334 GCF_040676255.1 Pseudarthrobacter sp. LMD1-1-1.1
CCCGGAAGCTAAGACCCACAGCGCCGATGGTACTGCACCCGGGAGGGTGTGGGAGAGTAGGTCACCGCCGGAACAACTATTAATGGTCGAGGCCCCAACCACACGGTTGGGGCCTCCCACATTTAACCCGAAAAACACCGCACTAGGTGTACTGAGTCAGGACGTTGGTTACATCGTGAATAGGTGAGGACCTCTTAGGTTGGTGGTTACCACACACAGCCAACGACTAAGAGGTCCTCATGTCCCACCGTAATGCCCGCCTGACCCGGAATGGTAGGCGCATCCTCGTCGAGCGCGTCCTCGCCGGCCGTCCCGTCGCTCACGTGGCGAAGGA
>NZ_JBEGHP010000007.1:0-299 GCF_040676255.1 Pseudarthrobacter sp. LMD1-1-1.1
ACAAATAGCGGCCGTTGTGTTGTCGTGTCCTTTCCTAGTACGAACCCTGGTGGTTCTGGAACGGTGGGCGTGGTGATGTGGTGGTTTTCGTGTTTGGCACACTGTTGGGTCCTGAGGCAACAGGACCACGGGTTCGCTGTCTTCGCCTTTCGGGGTGTGGGTGGTGTTCTGGTGGGTTTGTTTGTTTCTGGTTTCCCTGCCATGACGGTCCATGCACGTGTGTGTGGGGTGTGTGGTGTGGGGTTGTTGTTTGAGAACTACATAGTGGACGCGAGCATCTTGTATAAGAAGCAATTTCC
>NZ_JBEGHP010000008.1:0-294 GCF_040676255.1 Pseudarthrobacter sp. LMD1-1-1.1
ACCCGAAGCCGGTGGCCTAACCCCTTGTGGGAGGGAGCTGTCGAAGGTGGGACTGGCGATTGGGACTAAGTCGTAACAAGGTAGCCGTACCGGAAGGTGCGGCTGGATCACCTCCTTTCTAAGGAGCACCTACAACAACCGGCCTGGATGTATGTCCGGGTGTGGGGGTTGTCAGGAAGCAAGCCCGTTGCGCAGGCGATTGTCCTGCGGCGGGTGCTCATGGGTGGAATATCAACAAATAGCGGCCGTTGTGTTGTCGTGTCCTTTCCTAGTACGAACCCTGGTGGTTCTGGA
>NZ_JBEGHP010000009.1:0-294 GCF_040676255.1 Pseudarthrobacter sp. LMD1-1-1.1
TCCAGAACCACCAGGGTTCGTACTAGGAAAGGACACGACAACACAACGGCCGCTATTTGTTGATATTCCACCCATGAGCACCCGCCGCAGGACAATCGCCTGCGCAACGGGCTTGCTTCCTGACAACACCCACCACCAACATGCGCTGGTGACCGGTTGCTGTAGGCGCTCCTTAGAAAGGAGGTGATCCAGCCGCACCTTCCGGTACGGCTACCTTGTTACGACTTAGTCCCAATCGCCAGTCCCACCTTCGACAGCTCCCTCCCACAAGGGGTTAGGCCACCGGCTTCGGGT
>NZ_JBEGHP010000010.1:0-272 GCF_040676255.1 Pseudarthrobacter sp. LMD1-1-1.1
TTCTATGCAGCAAATCCAGAGAACATCACTGCGATACAGCCGGAAGAACAAACCACGTCTGACCTGCGGAAACGTCTAATACGTCATGTGCCGGGAGTTCTCGCAGCTACTTCTACTCCCGTTATTTAAACGCCGATAACCGATGTTATGTCAAGTAGTAATGACTCTAAGTGCGAATCGTGCACATCGTGAGCTTTCGGGGAACGCATTGACGCTCTCCCCTAATCGGTACCTGACCTGCAGATTCATTTTGAAGTTAGGACGCCTGGTAA
>NZ_JBEGHP010000011.1:0-272 GCF_040676255.1 Pseudarthrobacter sp. LMD1-1-1.1
TTACCAGGCGTCCTAACTTCAAAATGAATCTGCAGGTCAGGTACCGATTAGGGGAGAGCGTCAATGCGTTCCCCGAAAGCTCACGATGTGCACGATTCGCACTTAGAGTCATTACTACTTGACATAATGTAGATTATCGGCGCAAAAATAACGGGAGTAGAAGTAGCTGCGAGAACTCCCGGCACATGACGTATTAGACGTTTCCGCAGGTCAGACGTGGTTTGTTCTTCCGGCTGTATCGCAGTGATGTTCTCTGGATTTGCTGCATAGAA